>NZ_JBEZFG010000027.1:0-2503 GCF_040649315.1 Micromonospora sp. NPDC049004 | reverse complement strand
ACATGGGCGGACCAGCAACGCCGGGCAGCTTTGCCGGAGTTCGATGGATTGCCGGCGTATAGGTGGCATGCAACGCACACAGTCCGTGCGTTCGCTCACCTCCGACTGAGCAGCCTCCCCATCGCCCCCTGGGACCTCGCCGGCAAGCATGCGCGCAACGGCGAACTGTGGCTGACCGACGGCAACTACCGGGCACGAATCCTGCACGCAGTCCGTGATGCAGACGTTCCTCCTGCGGGTAGCAACGCAGCACGGCAGGCTTACTACCGGAACGTGCCCCTCTTCAGGCTGCCGCAGCAGCGGCTTGTGGGGCCGCCGGACGACCGACTGCTATTCGTATGGCGAATCGACCCGAAGACCGGGGTGCCCGTCTTCCGCGTCGTCAGACCGATCGGCAACTGGAAGTGGGGTGATCACGCTGAGACGGACATCGACTTCATCCTGCCCGAGACAGCCGAGGATCTTGCTGCACTAGAGTTCGAGCCCTCGGATGAGGGCATGGAACTGGACATCCCGAATGAAGACGAGCTGGAAGGCGGGATCGAGAATGCTGGCGGCAGCGCCGGGTGAGCGACTAAAGACCCTGCGTGACATCCTCGGTCTGACACAAAGCCAGCTAGCCGACATTTCCGGCGTCAGTCAACCCTGGATCTCGGACGTCGAGACATCCAGCAAGGAAGCAACGCGAGACAAGCTGCAACAGATCGCGGACGCGACGGGCACACCCGCTAGCTTCTTCGCTGCCCGCCCGACCTCCGTCCCTCTTGATACCCTCCGGTTCCGGAAGTCATCAGCGGCCAGGAAGACAACCACGCGCCGGGTACACGCGATCTATGGCGAGAGCTTTCGGGTCACCGAAGACCTGGTAGGAGCCGAGGGCTACCCCACGCCGTCCCTACCCTTCGCCACGGGGGAGTCGGACTTCACCCCCACTGAGATCGAGCAGCTAGCCAGCGATACACGGCAAGCACTCCAGCTAGCTCCCGACAAGCCGATCCCACACCTGACGCGTGCGCTCGAACGAGCCGGGATCGCGGTCGCCCCCATGGTTCTCCCAGACCTCGATGGAGACGAGCAGGCGGCTGTCGGGCACTTCGGAGTCTCCTACTGGGGTGGTCTGGGAGCCTCCGCCCTGATCGGCTTCTTCCCAGGCCACCAGGGCGACCGCGACCGCTTCACCCTTGCTCATGAGCTCGGACATTTAGTGCTGCACACGTTCCGGTCGAGGACATCCCACAGCCAGGCCGAGGATGAGGCCAACATTTTCGCCACCGCACTGCTGGTGCCCCTCGACCGCGCACAGTCCAGCATGTCCGACAGGTTGTCACTGACTGATTACGCCCGACTGAAGGCTACCTGGGGCGTCTCCATCCAGGCACTAATCATGCGTGGACATGTTGTGGGAGCCATTGGCGACACGCGGAAGAATTCGCTATTCGTACAGTTGTCAGCAAAGGGATGGCGGCGACAGGAACCAGTTTTGGTCGGACACGAATCACCTAAACTGCTCTGGACGCTATTGTCGCGTCGCTACGGTTCTCGTCCCTACATTCAAGGGGCAGACGAGCTTGCGATTCATCCGACCCTACTGAGGTCAATCGCACCGACCCCTCAACGCACTGCTGTTATAAGCACACAAGCCGATCCGACTCGCAACGACGGTGTGAAGGTAGTCGATTTTGGCGCGGGACGACGGGCAGTGCGGCGTAGAGCCTAGCGGTCATAGCTCCCACGCGCACTGCTTTTGTCCGAATTGCCTTGCTGTGACCGAAGCGCGGGCTAGACTACCGCTCGATCTTGTTAACGATGATCGAGGTATCCGGACACGCCGACTGTCAGATTTCTGACACTACCTTTGGTGTGCCGTTGGTAACTTCATGCAACCCCTGATCGATGAAGTTACCGAAGGTGGACCCGAGTGCCCGGTAAAGGCAGCGCAGCCGAGGTCCAGGAGCTACGGGACGACGTAGAGCTGACTCAGTACGGAGAGGATGGCGAGGATTTTCGCAACCGTCTGCGGGTAAGCCGAGGTGAGACGGAGATGTCTTTGATCATCGGTCGACAGACCAAGATGGCGGTCGCGCTCCTGGTCACCAAGGCGGCGCCACCTTGGGCTACGGCTCGATACACCAGTGTTGGCGCGCTGCGTCAGGCCGGTTTCGAGGTCATCCACTCACCCACCCGAGGCAATCCCCTTCATGTCTCAGTGTTCCCACCGTCTGGACCACACGGACCTGCCGAGTGGGATGAGGGTATGGCGGAGAGCTTCGACAAGTGCTTCACTGACTGCACGGGAGGTGATACTCGTGAGTAAGTCCGTTCTTCCAATGTTAGGCAACCTGGCATGGGCGCCGGTCACTTCGGTTGAGAAGGTAGAGATATTCGACCGGTACAACGGTGTACCTACACTGGGCGTTTTTAGAACGGGCGGGCAAGCCCATCTATTTTGGCGCGTGCTTGGCTATATCGGCGATATATCTCTCTGGCTGTACGTTCCTCTATC
>NZ_JBEZFG010000026.1:0-2525 GCF_040649315.1 Micromonospora sp. NPDC049004 | reverse complement strand
CCGAGAACCGAGTACCACCCCTGAGGGCCATGTCGATCTCCTTCGCTGCTGCGACTTGACCGGCGCTCCGGTCTCTGTGATGCGCCTAACCTAACAACTGATATGGATGCCAGTCAACTGTTAGCTCACAGGTTCTCATCGAACGCAAGCGAGCAGTCAGGACACCGCTCATCTGTTAGGCCGCTGGTAGCCTGCAAGCGGTACGCGACGCCAACCACAGGGAGCACCGCGATGACCTCTCCGCAGGGCCGCACGGAGCGGCCGGAGGCCCGGCATCAGCAGGTGGCTCGGAACATCCGCAACGAGATTGAGGCGGGTCGCCTGGTGCATGGCACCGCCCTGCCGTCAACGAGGAAACTTGCGGACGAGTGGGGCGTCAGCGTCTTCACCATCAACGAAGCCATGAAGGTGCTGGCCGATGAAGGGCTCGTCATCAACGAGTCCCGCTCGAAGCGGGTGGTACACGCACCAGACCAGCTGCGCCGCAGCGAGGTACGCCCGGAGCGTCCCCGCGTTTTGTTGATTGGTGGCTACGCAGGTAGCGGCAAGACCGAGTTGGGCCGCATCCTGGCCCGCGAAACGGGGTGGCCGATGCTCGACAAGGACACTCTGACTCGGCCAGTAGTTGAGGCGGCACTGGATACGCTGGGACTATCGCCGAACGATCGCGAGTCGCAGACGTACTTGACTACCATCCGCCCGCGCGAGTACGAGGCCCTGCAAGACGCGGCTAGTGAGAACGTGCAGTGCGGTAACAGTGTCGTTGTGACAGCGCCCTTTATTCGAGAGTTCGGCGATCCCGCATGGATGGCTCGCACACATGCGTTCTATGAGGCGGCGAACGCCGCTGTCACGGTGGTGTGGGTGTACTGCGATGCCGACACGATGCTGACTTACGTACGTCGGCGCGGCGCTGCCCGCGATGCGTTCAAACTTGCCGACTGGCCGGCGTACGTTGGCTCCATCAACCTTGGTTTCCGCCCGGCGGGCGTTCACCTGGTGGTGGACAACTGCGCTTCGAGCCGGCCCTTGCAAGAGCAGGCCAAGGAGCTGGTAAAGGGGATCCTCGCGGGCGAGGGCTTGTGATGCGCGGTGTGATCCTCTACGGACCACCAGCGGCCGGCAAGGACACCGTTACCGCTGCGTTGCGCGACCTCGACCCCCGGTATGTCCTGTTCGAGCGGCTCAAGGTCGGATCAGGCCGCACGAGGGGTTATCGCATGGCCGATGAGACGACCCTCGACCAGTTGCGCCGCAGCGGCGATGTCATCTGGGAAAACCCCCGATACGGCGCGCGGTACGTGGTCGACCGGCCGTTCCTTGCGCAGCAACTGTCGGCCGCGGTGCCTGTCGTGCACCTGGGGCAGCGCCCAGCTGTCGCGGCTGTCACGAGGGCTGTTCCCGATGCCAGCTGGTGGGTGGTCTACCTCTGGTGTCCCCGTGACGTGGCTGAGCGGAGGATCGTGGCACGGCACACTGGCGACACGGACGCGCGTCTCCGGGCATGGGACGACACCGAGCCTCTACCCGATGCGGATCTAACCATCGACACTGCAGAGGTGTCACCGCATGCCGCCGCCGAGCGGATTCACCGTCACGTCCTGGCCGATGGCCGATCGACCGTGCCGCACGCCTGACGGAGCAGTTCGCGTAGACCGTGACCGTCCTGGATCGTCGCGTCGGGGGTCAGGGCGGGTTCCGGTGGTTCACGGTCAGTGCGGGGTGAACGCATGAGGATGGCGGCTTGAGCACCAGCGCGGCGGGCGCAGGCGATGTCCCTGTGCAGGCTGTCACCGATGAACCAGCAGTCTCCGATCGGTACGCCGACGGCGTCAGCTGCCAGAAGGGCCAGCTGGGGGTTGGGTTTGCGGGGGCCGGCTTCGTCGCTGTAGAACTCGGCGGTGAATAGGTCGGACAGGCCGGTGGTGGCGAGGTAGTCGCGGTGGGCGGCGCCGCACAGGGTGTTGCTGACCACGGCCAGGGGGAGACCGGCGTCGGTAGCGGCACGCAGTGCCTCCGGGATGCCGGGACGTACCTCCCATTCGGCCCGCCAGGTCCAGGCGTATGCCAGGGCGGTGGCTTCCCGCTCGACCGCGTCTTGGGCTGACTCTGGCCAGCTGGGGGAGACGAAGTTAGCCCACACCTGCGCGTGCGGAAGTTCAATCGGATCGCCGGTCTTGCCCACCCCATCGCGCCACAGCGCGTATGCCCGTGCGCCCTGGGTCAGATCAGCGGCGATCTGCTCATCGGATACCGCGCCTTCCACGATCCGAGCGAACTGGCGAACCAGCTCGGGCGGGGCCGAAGGCTGGGGAGGGGCGTCAACCAGGACGCCACCGAAGTCCAGCAGGAGTGCGCGAGGCGTACGAAGCATGTGGCCATCCTTCACCAGCAATAAGAAGGGGTGAAGGAGCAGTGATCTAGGGCTTGGTGAGCGGGCGGGATCTCGACTCGATGTGAGCGGGCCGGGCGCCGGAGCGTTGAGTGGCCTCGTCGCGGCTGCTGGGTCGACTGCGCCGCAGCTG
>NZ_JBEZFG010000025.1:0-2966 GCF_040649315.1 Micromonospora sp. NPDC049004 | reverse complement strand
CCGATCTGCTCCCGCTCCAGCGGACTCAACCTCGACGCCATAACCACCCCAACGACGATCACGAAAGGGTGTTGCAACCACCGGTTGAGCCCGCCACCGGAACGGAAACTGTCCAAGATCTATGGCCGGAGTACGCAGGTTGCCTCCCGGGATGACGTCGTGGGGCGGACGCCATCGGCCCGCGTCGGGCCGCTGTGGTGGCATGACCGTGGCGTACGCCGGCCGACCCAGCGGGGTTCCGAAACTTTTCCGAAACATCATTGTCCAGACCGGCGCGTGTGCAAGCATCGACTGAGTTGGATTCCCCCCACCAAGACGTCCGGTCGTCCCGCCTCGACGGCCCGGGTGCAGGCCATTAAGGAGGCCGAGATGGCAATAAGCCCATCCGTTCATCGCGGCGAGACCCGGCGACGGCGATTACCCGCCGTCCGAGCGCTGCTCGCCGGCGCGTTCAGCGTCGTGACCGTGGCCGCCGTCGCGGTGATGATGCCATCGGCGAATGCCGCCGCGTCCACGCTCGGCGCGGCCGCCGCGCAGTCGGGCCGGTACTTCGGCACCGCCATCGCGGCGGGCCGGCTGGGCGACTCGACATACAGCACGATCGCGGCGCGCGAGTTCAACATGATCACCGCCGAGAACGAGATGAAGCCGGACGCGACCGAGCCCCAGCGGGGCCAGTTCAACTTCAACTCCGGTGACCAGATCTACAACTGGGCGACCCAGCGTGGCCTGAAGGTCCGTGGGCACACCCTGGCCTGGCACGCGCAGCAGCCGGGGTGGATGCAGAGCCTGAACGGCAGCAGCCTGCGTCAGGCGATGATCGACCACATCAACGGCGTGATGGGCCACTACCGGGGCAAGCTCGCCGCCTGGGACGTGGTGAACGAGGCGTTCAACGAGGACGGCAGCCGCCGCTCGTCCAACCTCCAGGGCACCGGCAACGACTGGATCGAGGTGGCGTTCCGCACCGCGCGGGCGGCCGACCCGTCGGTCAAGCTCTGCTACAACGACTACAACATCGAGAACTGGTCGTACGGCAAGACGCAGGGCGTCTACCGCATGATCCAGGACTTCAAGTCCCGTGGCGTGCCCATCGACTGCGTCGGGTTGCAGACCCACTTCACCGGCGGCAGCTCGCTGCCGAGCAACTTCCAGACCACGCTGTCCAGCTTCGCCGCGCTCGGCGTGGACGTGGCGCTGACCGAGGTCGACGTCACCAACTCCTCCACCACCCAGTACGCCGGGCTGACCCAGGCGTGCCTGAACGTGCCGCGCTGCATCGGCATCACCGTCTGGGGCGTACGCGACAGCGACTCGTGGCGCTCGAACGAGAGCCCGCTGCTCTTCGACGGCGGTGGCAACAAGAAGGCCGCCTACAACTCCGTCCTCAACGCGCTCAACGCGGCACCCCCGACCTCGAGCCCGACCGCGACTCCGACGGTGAGCCCGACGGTGAGCCCGACGGTGACCCCGACCACGACCCCGCCGCCGAGCGGCGGCGCGGGCCGGATCGTCGGCGTGCAGTCGGGCCGGTGCATCGACGTGCCGAACTCCACGCAGACCAACGGCACCCGCGTCCAGCTCTACGACTGCCACAGTCAGTCGAACCAGCAGTGGACGTACACCTCCGGCAAGCAGTTGCGGGTCTACGGCAGCAAGTGCCTCGACGCGAACGGCGCGGGCACCGCCAACGGCACCGGAATCATCATCTGGGACTGCAACAGCGGGGCCAACCAGCAGTGGAACATCAACTCCAACGGCACCATCAGCGGCGTGCAGTCCGGCCGGTGCCTGGACGTCTGGGGCACCGGCAACGGCCAGCAGGTCCAGCTGTACGACTGCCACGGGCAGACCAACCAGCAGTGGCGGACCGACTTCGGTGGCGGCACCACGCCGCCGACGTCGGCCCCGCCGACCACTGCCCCGCCGACGTCGACGCCGCCGCAGAACGGCTGCGCGCTCCCGTCGACCTACCGGTGGTCGTCGACAGGCGCGCTGGCGAACCCGCAGAACGGGTGGGTCTCGGTCAAGGACTTCACCAACGTCGTCTACAACGGCAAGCACCTGGTCTACGCATCCAACGTCAACAGCAGCGGCCAGTACGGCTCGATGAACTTCAGCACGTTCACCAACTGGTCCGACATGGCCTCGGCCAGCCAGACCGGAATGAGCCAGGGCACCGTGGCGCCCACGCTGCTGTACTTCGCCCCGAAGAACATCTGGGTGCTGGCGTACCAGTGGGGCCCGACCTCGTTCAGCTACAAGACGTCGAGCGACCCGACGAACGCCAACGGCTGGTCCTCGGCGCAGACGCTGTCCACCGCCACCCTGTCGGACGCCCCGTACGGGGTGATCGACCAGACCCTCATCGGCGACGACCAGAACATGTACCTGTTCTTCGCCGGGGACAACGGCAAGATCTACCGGTCGAGCATGCCGCTGGGGAACTTCCCGGGCAGCTTCGGCTCGACCTACACGACGGTCATGACCGACTCGACGAACAACCTGTTCGAGGGCGTCGAGGTCTACAAGGTGCAGGGCCAGAACCAGTACCTCATGATCGTCGAGGCGATCGGGAGCCAGGGACGCTACTTCCGGTCGTTCACGTCCACCAGCCTGAGCGGCTCGTGGACCCCGCAGGCCGCCAGCGAGAGCAACCCCTTCGCCGGCAAGGCCAACAGCGGCGCGACGTGGACCAACGACATCAGCCACGGTGACCTGGTCCGCAACAACCCCGACCAGACCAAGACCGTCGACGCCTGCAACCTGCAGATGCTGTACCAGGGCAAGAACCCCAGTGCGGGAGGTGACTACAACCTGCTGCCGTGGCGGCCGGGTGTCCTGACCCTCCAGCGCTAGGCCCACTGCGCAGAACCGAAGCGGGGCCGGGCCCGCGGGGGGGCGGGCGGGCGTGTGGTGGTGTTGGGGCGGGGCGGGGGGCGGGCGGGCGCGGCCCCGGGGCGGGC
>NZ_JBEZFG010000024.1:0-6097 GCF_040649315.1 Micromonospora sp. NPDC049004 | reverse complement strand
CAGCGCGGTCTCTCGCGGCCAGGAGCGCGGCCTTCCACTGCGCCCGTTGGGACAGGGCGCGCAGGAGCCGGTGTTGCAGGGGTGGGATGTCCGGGTCGTCGGGGCGGGCCATCTCCCAGGCGTAGGCGGCGGGTTGGTCGGAGCCAGCGGGATCGGAGTCGTCGGCGCCGGTGGTGATGCCGAGGAGGTTGCGGACCCAGGCGCGGGCGTCGGCGCGGTGGTCGGCGAGGGTTTTTCCGGACCAGTCGCGGGAGACGAGGATGCGTCGGCCGCCGATGCCGAGGGTGGCACGTTGGTGGACCTTGCCTTTGCAGCGTCCCGCTTGCAGCCGTCCGTGTGCCTTCTTCGGTTGGATGCCGTAGAGCAGCCAATTGGCGCACCGTTCGTTGCATGGCGTCACCCGGAGTTGGTGCCAGAGCCGGTCGAGGTGGTCCCGCTGCCGGTCGGTGTCGGTCTTGTGGCAGTCGGCGGCGCTTTTGGTGATGTACTTCGTGATGTAGCCGATGGTGCGGTCGGCGTGCACGGTGCCGGGGGTGACCCCTTCGGCGTGGACCTGCCGCCCGAAGCGGACGACGTGGACGGGTTCGGCGTCGGGGTCGGCGTCGATCAGGTCCAGGGCGTCAGCCCAGGACGGCAGCGGCTGGGCGGTGTCGGGGTCGACCCACTCCCCGCGGTCGTTGTTCCAGAGGGGCAGCCGGTCGAGGGAGTAAACGAGTTCGTCGGCGGGTGGCCACCACACCTGGTGGTAGGTGGCGGCGGCGACCTGCCGCAGCATCGCCCGGGGAATGGTTCCTCGGATGGCGAAGTGAGCGTGCGGCGCCAGGCGGCGTTGGGGCTCGACGCACCCGGCGTACTGGACGTTCCAGCCAGCGCAGCGGCGCAGGTTCTGCCAGAACCGGTCGAGGAGCCGGGCGAAGTGCACCGCATCCCAGGCAGCGCGCCGGTAGTCGTAGGTGTCCGGGTCGACGGGCGTCCCATCGGGTCGAACGCGGCCGTAGCTGTCGAGGGTGAGCGACAGCCACATCGACGGGCGGTGTTCGGTGCCGTCCGGAGCGGTGTAGAGCCGGCCAACGGTGCGGCGTTCGACCTTCTTTCGGGGTAGGTCCGGGGCGTCCTGCCGACGCTTGGTGGACCGCTTGCGCCGGACGCCGTCGGAGTCGTCATCGTCGTGGGGTGGGGCGACTTGCCCGCGTAGCCCTTCGGCGGCGATGGCCTCCTCGACCTCGGCGATGGCGTGGTCGATGCCGGGTACCTGGTCGAACTGCGCGGCGCGTTGGGCCTCATCGCGGGCGAATTCCAGGTGCGCGCGCAGCAGGATCAACTCCCGCTGAGCATCGGTGGCCGGGTCGGGTGCGGGGGCGGGTTCGTCGGTGCGGTGCCAACCTTCCCGGATCTGCGTCTGGCGTAGCCGGCGAGCGCGTTTGGCGCACGGCTCGCACTTGTCTTCCCGTGTGGAGCCGCAGGGCAGGTCGATGACTTCGGTTTGGCCGGTGTGCAGGTCGGTGCGCCGCAGAGTGACCGGACGTAGACACACGCCGTACTCGGCGGCCATCTCGGTGAGCACCTGACGGGACATGGGCAGAGCGAGTCGGGCAGCACGGGACCCGCTCGCCGGCGCAACGGTCGCCGGGGCGGGGGTGGGTTCGGTGGTGGCGTCGGGGGCGAGGCCGGGCAGGGTCGGGGCGGTCAACGGGTCACCTCCGGGAGGTCGAACAGGGCGGGTTGGGTGTCACCGATCGGGGTGGTGCGGGTCGGGCCGGCGGTGCTGGCCCAGCGGTGGGCGGCGGCGGTGTGCCGGGGACAGGTGGTTTCGGCGCGGTAGCGGCCGGTGCCGGGGTGGCCGGCTTCGATCAGGGCGGTGGCTGGCCCACCGCAGCGGGCGCAGTAGGTGGGCCAGCCGTTAGCCATGGCGGTCAGTGGCCGCAGCCGGGGCAGTGCAGACCGGGGCAGCAGCGGCCCGAGCGGCGCAGTAGCAGGGCGATGACGATCAGGACCAGGACGCCGCCCGCGATAGCCGGGAACGCGGCCCGGATCGCCTGGGCGAGCTGCGCGGCGAGGTAGCCGACAGCGGCGAGGGCGCCCACGGTCGGGACGGCGACCGCGACGGCGACTCGACCGCGGTTGACCCTGCGGGCCGGGGCGGGCGTGGGTCGGGTGGTGTCGAGGAACCGCACCGTGACCGTCACCCGGGAGTCCCCGGGGATCAGTTGGGGCTCGCTCATGGAGAGCAGCCGGTTGGAGTCGCGGACCAGGGCGACGGTCGCGGCGACTTCGGCGGGGGTGCCGACGATCCGGCGGGCGACGACGGCGGGGCGGCGGGTTTGGACGCGGGCGAGCTGGGTGCGGGTCATCGGGTCACCTCCGAGGTGAAGACGTGGCCGTTGCGGGGCGACTGGACGACCGACGACACCAGCGCGGGGCGCAGCACCGGCGTCGGGGCGGGCATCGGTGCGGTCGGGGCCACGGTGGCCGGAGTCGGATCGGCGGGCATGTCGACCGGGGCGATGTCGGCCGGTTCCTCTGCTGCGACTGGCGTGGACCGGGTCGGAGCCGGAGCCGGGTCGGTGGGCTTGCCGCTGAGGATGAGCTTGGACAGGGCGAGGAACGCCAGCGCTGGGACCGAGGACAGCAGCCGCGACGAGAAGCTGTCGTTGGCGACGGCGATCTGCGCGGCCAGGGACAGCGCCACGGCGGCGATCAGGATCGCCAGCGGGTAGAGCACGGAGGCGTTGGCGTCAGCTCGGCGGCGTCGGCGGATGACTAGCAGTGCGGCGGCCGGGGTCAGTTCGGAGATGACGGCGTTGGACCAGCCGAACCATTCGCCGGTGCCTGCGGGGGCGTGGAGCATGGTCCAGTCCTTGACGTGGGTGAACGAGGCGGCGCCGGCCATTCCGCCCACGGCCAGGAGGATGAGGACCAGGGCGATGGCTTCCAGCCGATCGGCGTTCAGGACGCGGCGCATTCGGTCACCTCCGACTCGGGCGCAATCGGCGGGGTGGGGCGGAGCCAGGCGAGCAGGTTGCGGATGTAGATGGCGCCGTAGGCGAAGCAGGAGACGAGGAAGCCCCACTGCTCGGTGGTGATGGAGTAGGCCAGCCAGAGGAGTTGGGCGGCGAGGCCGACGGCCCAGCCGGTCCAGGAGCGCTTACCGGCGAGGTAGAGGCCGGTGACGCCGACGGCCATCAGGAGCCAGGACCACAGCTGCGGGTTCATGCGGCCCACCCCCACGCTTCGGCGTCGTCGGCGGCGATCTCGGCGTGCCGGGCGAGCGCGGCGGCGAGGATCGCGTCGGCGTGGGTGTCAGGGGCGCAGTAGGGGCACTGCTGGTCGGGGTCGGTGTGGGCGAGATCGAGGCAGGTCCGGCGGATGGGCCGGCGGTTGAGTCGACGGGTACGCATCACGCAAGCTCCAAGCAGGGCAAAAGGTCAGCGGTGGGTGGGGGTGATGTGCACGCGGATCCACTCCGGCGGCTCACCGGTTGAGGCCACGGCTTCCGAGAGGCAGCGCCACAGCGCCCACGCCTCAGCCGGGGTCAGGTACATGCGGCGCCGGCCAGAGCCCACCGCGATGTACAGGTCAGCGTCGGGGGTGACCCGTACCGTGACCGGCACCGTGGCCTTGTCGACGTGCGGGGCGCGCAGCCGGTAGAAGCGACGCTGCTGCTCGGTCTGCTCGTCGGGTTCGTCGGCGTAGGGCATCCGCACCGGGACGTCCGCGGGCAGCTCGGTGGTCATTGGGGGTCACCGCCGTTCGGGGTGGTGTTGAGGTCCAGGGCGTTGAGCAGCGACGGCGGCAGCAGCGGCGCAGCCTGCCGGGGTGGGGTCGGCCGGTAGGTATGCCGCCCGTTGCCGTTGGAGCGGGCCGGCTTCACCGGGGCCGGGGACTCGACCGGTTCCGGCGCCATCTCGGGCGAGGCGGGGAACGTCGCGGCCATGTCCCGGATCACGTCATCAGCGATGAAGGAGAACCGGACCCGAGCGGGTTCCGGCTGGCCGTCAAGCAGGACGTAGGCCACGCCCTTGGCCGACAGCGGGATCTGATCCGCGAGTGCTCCCCGGTCACGGGCGCCGTCGCCAAGTAGGAGGTCGACGTGGCCGCGTTCGGTGAGTCCGAGGGCGATGCGGGTCGGGAACAGGTCCCGGACCGAGACGACTTCCTTGCGGGGGTCCTGAGTCGCGGCGACGACCAGGACGCCGAGCCCGGCACCCTGCGACAGCAGCAGCCCCAGCGACTGGGCGATCCGATTGCGGATGTCGCTGTCTGGCAGGTAGGCGAGCAAGGCGGCGATCTCGTCGATGACGATGACGATCAGCGGCTCATCGACGGTCGGCGTGTGGACCCGCACCTTGCCCCGCAGCAGCCGTTGCCGGGCGCGCATCCGGGTCACGGCGTCATCGAGCATGTCCGCCATCCGGGTCCAGTCGTCATCGACGTAACGGGAGAACAACGGCCGACCGATGGACAGCTCCATTCCGCCCTTGGGGTCGATCGCCCACACCCTCACGAGGCCCGACCGGATGCCCGCGGCGAGCGCCCGCAGCAGGGACCAGATGACCGAGCCCTTGCCCATCCGGGTCGCCCCGCCGATCAGGACATGCGTCGCCAGGAGTCGCAGGCAGTACACGGCCAGGTCTTCGCGCAGCCCGAGCGGTAGGGCGGTGAAGTCCGGGCGGGCCGGCACGGGCAGCGGCGCCACGATGCGGGTCAGCGGGTCGCGGCGGATGAACACCAACCACACATGCCGCGGCCGATCCCGGAACCGGATTGCGTCGAGGCGGCGCAGCAGCCACGCCAGCCGACCCGAGCGCACGGGCGGGGCCTGCCGGCGGCCGGAGAACACGCGGCAGTGCCGGGTGCCGAACGAGTACGCCAGATCACGGGCCGCCTTGTGATACGCCTCCGGGTTCTGCCCCCGAGGCATCCGCAGCACCACTTCATCCGTGGCGTAAGAGCAGCGCACCGAGAGCAGATCGGGGACCTTCTCGCCACCGTCGTACTTCTTCACCAGCCCGCACAGCGTCATCGCCTCGTGCCACTGACGCCGGTAGACCCACAGCCGCCGCCACACCGTGACCGCACGCAGGACAACCAGGCGATGGAACGAGTCCCGACCACGCCAGAACCACACACCGCCCGCAGCGGCGAGGACGAGCAGGACCGAGAGGTGAGGCCACCATCCGTGGGACTGGTGAACGTCGACGGCGACCAGGACCAGGGCGACGCCCGGCCAGGCCCGCCAATGGCGCAGCGCCCAGATTCCGAGGCGCACCACCGCTACAGCGAGGCGGACCAGGAGGAATGCGATCGTGACCGTCCAGACCAGGGGCCACGGGGTAGCCACCTGGACGCGGCGGAAGTTGACCAGCGGGGCGCGCATCACGCCACCGCCTTACGGTTGCTGTGCTGCTCGGTCCACGCCTCCGCGCAGGTCTTGTGCACCGGCTTGCCCGCAGGGCTGCGGCAGATCGCCGGCTTCCCGCAGAGCACACACGGGACCGGCTCGCCGGCACTACCGCCGCGAGTCCAGTCCAAGGAAATTGGCATGATGAACCTGCCCTTCCAGGCCAAGAGGGTTGAGAGGGCAGCGGGGCGGTCAGGCCGTCGGAAGCGGACCGCCCCGCGCCAGAAGTTGGATCAAGCAGCCTTGCCGCGCGACTCGGCCAAGGTCTTCGGCGCCGTCAGCGCCGTGGCCCGGTAGGAGTAGGCCAGCCGGCCGTTGCTGCCGACGTACGGCGTCACCATCAGGTTCTCGAACTCCACCGGCTGGAACGGACCCACCGGCGGCACCGGCTGCACATCCGCCAGAACCTTGATCGACACCTCACGCGAGCGGGAACCCAACTCCGGGTCCATGTCCATCACCCGGCACTGCCACACCCGCTGACCCGTCAGCTTGTCCTTGCTCGGCGTCCGCGCCCGGGTCTTCTCGTCGAAGTCCTGCGCCTCCGCGATCGAGTCCGGCACCAACACACAGCCGTGCGGAAAGACCGCCTCGAACGGAACCGAGAACCGAGTACCACCCCTGAGGGCCATGTCGATCTCCTTCGCTGCTGCGACTTGACCGGCGCTCCGGTCTCTGTGATGCGCCTAACCTAAC
>NZ_JBEZFG010000023.1:0-13300 GCF_040649315.1 Micromonospora sp. NPDC049004 | reverse complement strand
TGCTTACACACATCCGACATCATCAACCACCGAAAATCCGACCGCTGCTCCACACCGGTACCCCGCCCCGGCGGCTGCCCACCCGGCATCCCCAGGAACTGCGGGCCCGCGCCGTCGTCGGGGGCGTCGCGCGTGACGGTGAGGTGCGGGCCGGGTGCGGCGGCCGGGTCGCCGAGCACGTCGAGCCGGCCGCCGGGGGCCGGCCCTGCGGTGGTCGGGGTGCCGGTGACCATGCGTGCGGCGGCCGACGGGGAGCCGGGCGGCAGGCCGGGGTCGGTGCCGGTCGGGCCGCCGGTGCCGGCGGCGACCGCCGCCGACGCCGCGCTGACCGTCGCGCCGGTCGGCGTGCCCGCGAACGCCGCGCCGCCGTGCCCTGCCGGACGCGGCTGCTCGATGAACGCGACGTGCCGCCACGAGTTCGCGGTCAACGCCCCCGTGTTGTCGTACGACATGCCCAACAGATCCAGGCCGCTGCCCGGAACACCGTTCCACTCCTTGCAGGCCACCTCGCACGCCTTGCACCCGATACACACACTCGTGTCGGTGAAGAACCCCATCCGCGGCGGCGCATCCACATAACCGGCGTCCGGCGCCGGGTCCAGCGGCCCGTAGAGGCTGTTCGGGTCAGGAGCCATCGCGCCCCTCCACGTCCTGGTCGGTGGTGACGGCCGGCGCGTGTCCGCCCGGTGTGATGCCGGCCCGCCGCTGGTAGTCGGCGACCAGGTCGAGCAACGCCGACCCGGTGGGACGGCGGCCCGACAGGACGTCACAGGTGCCGATCTTGCTCTCCTGGATGAGGACGTTGGGGTCGAGGGTGATGCCGAACAGGTCGTTGGCCGAGTCGCCGGTGACCAGGCCCTCGTAACCGAAGTGGTACGGCAGCCACACCTGGTGGATGATCCGACCGTCCACCCGCAGCGGCGTGAGCCGGTCGGTCACCAGCACCTTCGCCTCGATCACCGCGCGCCCGCTGATCAGGTGCGCCCACCCCAGGTGCGCCAACCCTGTCTCGGCGGCCAACTCGGGTGACACCTCGACGAACATCTCCGGCTGCAACTCCGCGAGGGGGCGTACCGTGCGGCTCATCCCACCGGCGGTGTGGTGCTCGGTGAGCCGGCTGACCGTGAACACGTACGGGAAGACCTGGCTGTGGTCCTCGGGTGGGCTCGGGTTGACCGAGTTCACCGGGTGCGCGTACGACTTGCGGGTCGGGTTGGCCTGCTGCCGGTAGAGCGGGTTACGCACCGGCGACTCCACCGGCTCGTAATGGGTCGGCAGCGGCCCGTCCAGCACACCGCTGGGCGCGTACAGCCAGCCCTTGCCGTCGCCCTGCATGACGAACGGGTCGTCGCCGGCGATCCCCTCCGGCCCGGACGCGCCGGCCGGCGGCCGGTACGACGGTGGTTTGGTCTTCTCGAAGTCCGGCACGTCGTAGCCGGTCCACTCGGCCTTCTCCGCGTCCCACCACACGTAGCGCTTGCGCTCACTCCACGGGTTGCCGTCCGGGTCGGCGGAGGCACGGTTGTAGAGGATGCGGCGGTTCGCCGGCCAGGCCCAACCCCACTCGGCGGCCACCCAGTCCTGCTCGTGTCGGGACTTGCGGCGGGCGGCCTGGTTGACGCCGTCGGCGTACACGCCGGTGTAGATCCAGCAGCCGATCGCTGTGGAGCCGTCCGCGCGGGCCTCGGCGAAACTGGACAGCGGACGGCCGGTCGACACGTCGTACCCGTTGATCTCGCGCAGCACCGCCTCGGCGCTCGGCTCTGCGTGCGGACCGTGCGTGGGGTAGTCCCAGGTGAGGTCGAGCAGCGCCCGGTCGCGCGGCAGCGTCGAGTCGGCCAGCTTCTCGCGCAGCTTGCGGCCGAGGTGGTAGAAGAACCACAGCTCGGAGCGGGCGTCGCCGGGCGGCTCGACCGCCTTCTGGCGCCACTGCAACAACCGCTGCGTCTGGGTGAAGGTGCCCTCCTTCTCCACGTGCGAGGCGGCGGGCAGGAAGAACACCTCGGTACGACATTCCTCGGGCACGATCTCGCCGGTGGCCACCTCGGGACCGTTCTGCCAGAAGGTCGCGCTCTCGATCATGAACAGGTCGCGGACGACAAGCCAGTCCAGGTTGGCCATGCCCAGGCGCTGCGCCCGGCCGTGGGCCGAGCCGACCGCCGGGTTCTGCCCGAGCAGGAAGTACCCCTTGATCTTCCCGTCGATCATGTTCAACACCTGCTGGTAGGTGCCGTGGTCACCGGTCAGTCGGGGCAGGTAGCCGTAGCAGTAGTCGTTCTCCGGTGTCGCCGCGTCCCCCCAGTACGCCTTGAGCAGGCTGGCCGCGAACGATCGGGCGTTGCCCCAGAAGCCCTTCTGGCCGGGATGCCGGATGCTGTCCACCCACTCGTCGAACGTGGGGTGCTCGGCGTGGTGCGGCATCGGCAGGTAGCCGGGCAGCAAATTGAACAGCGTCGGGATGTCCGTCGAACCCTGGATGCTGGCGTGACCGCGCAGGGCCATCACCCCGCCACCCGGGCGGCCCATGTTGCCCAGCAGCAGCTGGATGATCGCCCCGGTACGGATGTACTGCACGCCCACGCTGTGCTGCGTCCACCCCACCGAGTAGATCAGCATGCCGGTGCGGTCCCGGCCGGAGTTGGCGGTCCATGCCTGGGCCAGTTCGAGGAACTTCTCCTGCGGAATACCGCACACCCGCTCCACCATCTCCGGCGTGTAGCGGGAGAAGTGCCGCTTGAGGATCTGGTAGACGCAGCGGGGGTGTTGCAACGTCTCGTCCCGTTGGGTCTGCCCGCCGACCTGCGCGCCGTGCGACTCGTGCGCCAACCCCGCGGCGTTGTCGCGCTCCTGGGCGGTGTGCCCGCTGCCGGAGGAGTCCTCGTGGCCCTCGTACTGCCAGCTGTCCTGCACGTAACTGCCGGTCTCGGGGTCGAAGCCGGAGAAGAAGCCGTCGCCGTCCTCGGTGTCGCTGAACCGCTCGCTGACGATCGTCGCCGCGTTGGTGTAGGCGAGCACGTACTCGCGGAAGTCCAGCTCGTTGTCCAGGATGTAGCGCACCACGCCGCCGAGCAGGGCGATGTCGGTGCCGGCCCGGATCGGCAGGTACGAGTCGGCCACCGCGCTGGTCCGGGTGAACCGCGGGTCCACGTGGAAGACCTTCGCGCCCCGGCGCTTGGCCTCCATCACCCACTGGAAACCCACCGGGTGCGCCTCAGCCATGTTCGAGCCCTGGATGACGATGACGTCAGCGTTGGCGATGTCCTGCTGGAAATCCGTCGCACCGCCACGACCGAAGCTGGCCCCCAGACCGGGGACGGTGGCGGAGTGTCAAATACGGGCCTGGTTCTCGATCTGCAAGGCCCCCATCGCGGTGAACAACTTCTTGATGAGGTAGTTCTCCTCGTTGTCCAGCGTCGCCCCACCCAGACTGGAGATCCCCAGCGTCCGGTTGAGCGGCCGGCCCTGCTCGTCGACGTCCTCCCAGGTCTGCTCGCGGGCGGCGAGGACACGGTCGGCGATCATGTCGAGAGCGGTGTCGAGGTCCAGGTCCTCCCACTGCGTCGAGTACGGCCGCCGGTAGCGGACCGTCGTCTGCCGCAGCGGACTGGTCACCAGGCTCTTGCTCGCCGAACCCTTCGGACACAACCGACCCCGCGAGATCGGGCTGTCCGGATCGCCCTCGATCTGCGTGACCTGCCCGTCCTTGACGAACACCCGCTGGCCACAACCCACCGCACAGTACGGGCACACCGAGCGGGCCACGCTGTCGGCGGTGTCGGTGCGGGCGGTCAGGCCGGCCGAGCGCGCGGACTTGGCGGCGGCGCCCCGGCCCAACGGGTCCGTGCCGGTGAGCTGCCGATACACCGGCCAACCCTCGATGAACGTCCGCAGACCCATCTCCGACACCCCCTCCCACGCGAGCGACCTCACGAACATAGGTCAGATGAGGACTCTTCGCTAATCGGGGAGGGGGCGTCGTGGCATCGTCACTCGGCGCGCAGGCTCCATCTCAGCGCGGGGATCATCACGGCCGCGGGAACGAGGTGAAGTCCAACGAGGGCGGTGACGGTGGCGGCGGTGCCCCCGCAGAGCAGGGGCGCGACCAACGAGATCGCGGTCAGCGACACCGCCGTCCACACCCACCGCGCGGCGGGACGCGTACTCCAGCGCAGCAGAGCGGCGGCGATGACGATGCCCACGATCGAGAAGACGCCGGTCACCACGGCGAACCCGGGTATCGGGATCGTCTCGCCACCGGCGGGGACCGCGAAGTCGACGCCGGCGTCCCGGGCGAGCGCGGCGACGACTGTGGTGGCCAGCATCGCCGCGAGCGTGGCGAGGAGCCCCACACCGGCGAGCCCGCGCAGTCGGTGCGCACGGCTGGTCCGGCCCGACGCCGGGGCCGCGGCGGTCACCGGGCACCGTCCGCCGGCAGGCGCTGCGGCAACCCGAGCCGCGGGAACTGGTCGTCGTGGAAGATGACGATCTCGGCGACCGCCCCGCCGGTGACCCGCAGAACGTCGATCGTCAACGGCAGGTACGCGCCCTCGGACTCCCGCCACAGGTAGAAGGCGATGGCGGGCTGCCGGTTCACGGCCGTCAGGACGCCGCGCAGGCGTCCCAGGTCGGCGAAGCCGTCCTGGAGCCAGTCGTTCAGCACCGCGTCGCGGCCGACGTGGACGCCGGGTGTGGGCGGCATCGAGCAGCGCACGTCGTCGCGCAGCATCGCGGCGAGCGCGTCGATGTCCTTGGCCACGCTCGCGTCGGTGAACCGGCGTACCAGCTCGCGCGTCCCGACGTCCTCCGCACCGCCGGTCCAGTCCTGCCGCTCGGCGGGCAGGTGCTCGCGCATGCCGGCGCGGGCCCGTTGCAGCGCGCTGTTCACCGAGTTGACGGAATCCCCGAGCAGCTCCGCGACGTCCTTGGCCGGCCAGCCCAGCACGTCCCGCAGGATCAACACGGCCCGTGGGCGCGGCGCGAGGTGCTGGACCGCCACCAGGTACGCCAGCTCGATCGTCTCCCGCGCGACGGCAACGGCCTCCGGCTCGTCCGCGTCACCCGCCGGCAGTTCGTCGAGCAGCCGGTCCGGGTACGGCTGCAACCACCGCACCTCGCCACCTGTCGCAGGCTCGGGACGGCGTCGGGCGAGCAGGTCCAGGCAGGCGTTCGTGGCGATCCGGTACAGCCAGGCCCGGAACGACGACCGCCCCGCGAAGGTCTCCCGCCGCCGCCACGCGCGAAGCAACGTCTCCTGAACGGTGTCCTCGGCATCCTCGAACGACCCGAGCATCCGGTAGCAGTGCACGTGCAGCTCCCGCCGGTGCCGACCCGCCAGTCCGGCGAAGGCCGACTCGTCGACCCCGTCCAGACCGCCCTCGCCCACCTGCTCGTCCGTGTGCGCACTCGTCACGTCATGCTCCCGTCTCGTCGTGTCCCGTCGCAGGTATGACGGGTGCGGGCCCGACAACTCATCACCGGGTCGGACGATTACTTCGGACGACGCCGGGAAGCGGCCACCCTAGCCCTGCGGAACCGGACGAGCTGGCACGTGTCCGGCAGCTTCCGCGAGCCACGCCGGGCGGGCGCCGAGGCCCGGGGAAGGTCGCTTGAGCGACACCGGGTCCGGCGGGCGTTACCCTGACAGCATGCAGGCCGTCTCGCCCACCGCGACCGGCGTGGCCTTCCTGGCCCGCCCGGGTCGTCCGGCCGTCGTGGCGCGCACCCTCACCGAGCTCACCGGCCCCACCCGCGGCGTGGTCGAGCTGCCGGTGCGGTTGATGTGGAACGCCGAGCGCACCTTCGACCTCGGCGACCCCGACCAGCTGCTCTGGATGTACGAGAATGTGCTGCGTGAGACCGCCAGCGCCGACGACCTGCGCGTCCTGATCAACGGGCGGACACTGCGCCGGGTGTGGCGGCTGCTCAACCTGCCCCGGGGCGTCCGCCTCGCCTGGGAGAGCCGGCACCGCGGCCTGCGCGCGGCGTGATCGCACCCCATCTGCACGAGTTCTACCGGGAGGTGGCCCGGGTGGCGCTGACCGCCGCCGGGCCGTACCGGTTCGTGCTCGGTGGCGGGGTGGCCTGGGCCGCGCACGGCCTGGTCGCCCGGCCGACCGAGGACGTGGACCTCTTCGCCGACGTCGAGGGCGCCGCAGCGGCGGCCACCGCAGGGGTGCGCGGGGCGCTGGAGCGGGCCGGGTTCACCGTCACCGACGCCGACCCGGACAGCGAGCTCGCCGATCTGTTCGACGGGTACGGCCAGGACATGAAGGACTTCGTGGTGAGCCGCGACGGGCGGGAGATCCGGCTCAGCCTGGCCCGGCTGGACCGGCAGCAGAGCCCGGTCGTGATGGACCTCGGCCCGGTGATGGACGTGCGCGACCTGGTCGCCAACAAGATCGCGGCCCTGGTCAACCGGCGGGAGGTCCGCGACTTCATCGACGTGGCGGCGGCGCTGGAGCACTACGACGTGACGCAGCTGCTGGTGCTCGCCCGGCAGGTCGACCCCGCCCTGGACCCGGCCGACGTGCGGGCCGCCGGCCGCTACCTGGACCGGCTGTCCGACAAACGGTTCGGCCGCTACGGCCTGGGCGCCGACGACGTCGCGCGGGTGCGCCACCGCTTCGCCACCTGGCCTCGCTGAGCACGAACACGCACCGCCGGGTGGCCGCCACGGCGACCACCCGGCGGCCGGATCACTTGGTCGGTCGACCGCCGGTGACCCCCAGGATCTCGCCGGTCACGTAGCTGGACTCCTGGGAGGCGAAGAAGACGTACGCCGGCGCCAGCTCCGCCGGTTGACCGGGGCGGCCCTCCGGGGTGTCGGTGCCGAACTGCTTCACCTTCTCCTTCGGCATCGTCGACGGGATCAACGGCGTCCAGACCGGGCCGGGAGCCACCGCGTTGACCCGGATTCCCTGCTCGGCGAGGTCGGCCGCGAGAGCCTTGGTGAAGTTGGCGATCCCCGCCTTGGTGGTGGCGTAGTCCAGCAACTGCGGCGACGGGTCGAACGCCTGGATCGACGCCGTGTTGATGATCGCCGAGCCCTCCGCCAGGTGGGGGATGGCGGCCTTGCACAGCCAGAACATGGCGTACAGGTTGGTCTTGAGCACCCGGTCGAACTGCTCGGTGCTGATCCCGAGGATGCCCTTGTCCTGCGACATCTGGTACGCCGCGTTGTTCACCAGGATGTCGATCCCGCCCAGGTCACGCACCGCCCGGTCGACGAGCTCCTGACAGTGCGCCTCGTCGGTGATGTCGCCGCGCACCGCAATGCCGCGCCGACCGGCGTCCTCGACGAGCCGGACGGTCTCGCGGGCGTCGGCGTCCTCCTGGGCACTGAGGTACGAGATGAGCACGTCGGCGCCCTCACGGGCGAACGCGATAGCCACGGCCCGACCGATCCCCGAGTCACCTCCGGTGATCAGTGCCCGCTTGCCGTCCAGCCTCCCGCTCCCCCGGTACGACTCCTCACCGTGGTCCGGCTTCGGCGTCATCTCCCCCGTCGAACCGGGCGGCGACTGCTGCTGGCCCGGCGAACCGGACTGCTGGCCGTACTGGCTGGTCGGGTCCTGCTGGGTGTGCTGGTCCTCGCTCACCGACATCTCCTCGCACTGTGCGGACTACTCCCCCGTGACCTCGTCCAGAACGCCCTACCCTGCAACGACCTGCGGAAACCGGGGCTGGCGTGGCGCAAGTGACAGGCGCTGGTTATGGTGCGCGAGGCGCTCACGAGGCGCGTCCACCCCCATGGAAAGGCACGTCATGACCTCTGGATCCGGCCCGTCGCGTCGCCAGGTGCTCGCGGTCGCCGCCGCGGCGGCGACCGCCCCGCTGATCGCCGCCGCCCCCGCGCAGGCGGCCGGCGCCGCCCGGTCGCGCACCTGGGACCTCACCCTCCTGGGCACGTCGGACACGCACGGCAACGTCTACAACTGGGACTACTACCGCGACGCCGAGTACGACGACAGCAAGCACAACGACATCGGCGTCGCGAAGCTGGCGACCCTGATCAACCAGATCCGCGCCGAGCGGCGCGGCAAGGCCACGCTGGTCCTCGACGCCGGCGACACCATCCAGGGCACTCCCCTCGCCACGTACTACGCCAAGCAGGAGCCGATCACCGCCACCGGCGAGAAGCACCCGATGGCCCGCGCCATGAACGTCATCGACTACGACGCCGTGACGCTGGGCAACCACGAGTTCAACTACGGCCTGCCGCTGCTGGACCTGTGGATCCGTCAACTCGGCTTCCCGGCGCTCGCCGCGAACGCGATCAACGCGAAGACCGGCAAGCCCGCCTTCCTGCCGTACGTCATCAAGAAGGTCTCCCTCGGCTTCGCGGCGCCGACCCTGCGGGTCGGCATCCTCGGCCTGACCAACCCCGGCGTGGCCATCTGGGACAAGGGCAACGTCGAGGGCAGGCTGCGCTTCGACGACATGGTGGCGACCGCCGCGAAGTGGGTGCCGATCATGCGGGCGCGCGGCGCGGACCTCGTGCTGATCTCCGCACACGGCGGCGACAGCGGCACCTCCAGCTACGGCCCGGAGCTGCCCAACGAGAACCCGGTGGCCCTGATCGCCCAGCAGGTGCCCGGGATCGACGCGATCCTCTTCGGGCACGCCCACAACGAGGTGGTCGAGCGGTTCGTCACCAACGAGCGGACCGGCGCGCAGGTGCTGCTCTCCGAGCCGTCGAAGTGGGGCCAGCGGCTCACCCGGATGGACTTCACCCTCGCCCGTGAGCGTGGCCGCTGGACGATCACCAAGAAGGCCGCCACCATGCTGAACACCAACTCGGTGGTCGAGGACCCGAAGGTCCTGGCCGCGGTGCGCACCCAACACCAGAAGACAGTGGCGTACGTGAACCAGGTGGTCGCGCAGTCCACCGTGGAGTTGTCGGCGGCGGAGTCGCGGTACAAGGACACGCCGATCCTGGACTTCATCAACCACGTGCAGACCGAGGTCGTCGACGCGGCGCTGGCCGGCACCGCGTACGCCGACCTGCCGGTGCTGTCGATCGCGGCGCCGTTCAGCCGTACCGCTGTCTTCCCCGCCGGCGACGTCAAGATCCGTGACGTGGCCGGGTTGTACGTGTACGACAACACCCTCGAGGCGGTCGTTCTCAGCGGCGCCGAGGTCCGGGCGTACCTGGAGTACTCGGCGAAGTACTTCCGCACCCTCGCCCCGGGAGCCCCCGTGGACCCGGAGCAGATCAGCGACCCGGCCGTGCCGGACTACAACTACGACGTGATCTCCGGCCTGGACTACGACATCGACATCTCCAAGCCGGTCGGCCAGCGGATCACCCGGCTGGTGCTGCCCGGCACCGACACCCCTGTGGCGGACGACGCGCAGTTCGTGGTGGCGGTGAACAACTACCGGCGCAGCGGCGGCGGCAACTTCCCCGGCATCGTGAAGACCCAGGTCTACAACGCGCAGCAGGAGATCCGCCAGCTGCTGATCGACTGGGCGCAGGCCAAGGGAACGATCAACCCGGACGACTTCTTCCAGCCCAACTGGCGACTGGTACGCGAGGGCGTGCCGGTCTTCTGACCGCAGAACGTCGGCGGGCCGTGGGTGGCGACACCCCGGCCCGCCCGTTCGTCTCCCGGCCCGCCCCGTTCCGGTCTCAGCCCTGCACGTTCCAGCGGATCGGGTCCTCGGCCTTCTCCGGCCGGTCCCGCCCCGGATCGGTCTCGGTCAGCGCGACCCGCTCGTCCGGGCGTACGGCGGGCGGCAACTCCCCGAACCGGATGTGGCGCAGGAACGCGTACTCGTCCTCGGTGAACGGCTGCTCGGCCATCGGCACCCCCTCCTACTCCGCCATTGTCTGACGGCCGGTCGCCCGCGGCACCGGTCTGTCGGCTGACGGTCCCTCGGCTGTCGGTGCGAGCCGACACACCGCGTAAGGCATCCTAGGATCCTGGGTGTATGGCGTGGGCCGGTGCGCCATCGGCAGGCGTTGGTCAGGGGTGGATGCTGGCTGCCGGCCGGCGCGGGGCGGGCAGCCGGTCCAGCACCGCGAGCGCCGCCCGGACCGGTCGACGTCGCAGCATGTCGTCGAAGCTCGCCCGCCCCTGACAGAACCGGACGAACATCCGCCAACCCGGCGGGGTCGCCAACAGGGCGTGGAAGACCTCCGGTCGGCGGGTGAACAGGTCGAGCAGCCGGAACCCCGCCCGCATCTCCGGCGTCAAGCGCTCGGCGACCGCCCGCTCGTACCCGGCCAGGTCACCGTCGGCGACCGCCGCGCCGGCCATCTCCCCGGAGCGCAGCGCGAAGCTGATGCCCTCGCGGCTCCACGGCTCCAGCAGCCCGGCGGCATCCCCCACCACCAGCACACTGCCGTTGCGCAGCGGGGAGTCCTCGGCGCGGCAACGGGTCAGGTGACCCGAGTCGTGCTCCGCCGGCAGCCCGGTCAGCCCCAACCGGTCGACGAACTGCCGCAGGTAGGCCCGCGTCCCCTCCCCCGCGCCCCGACCCGCGATCACACCGACCGTCAAGCGGTCGCCCTTCGGAAACACCCAGGCGTACGAACCGGGCATCGCACCCCAGTCCAACAGCAGCCGCCCGCGCCAGCGCTCCTGCTCGGCGGGCGGCACCGGCACCTCCAACTCCAGCCCCAGGTCCACCTGCTGGTAGCGCACACCCACATGTCGGGCGGTCACCCCCGAGGAACCGTCCGCGCCGATCACCGTGCGGGCCGTGAGCGTCGTACCGTCGGCCAACCGCAGGCGTACCCCCTCGGGGTCCTGCTCGATCGCGCGGACCGCGACCTGCTCGCGCATCTGCGCGCCGGCGGCCACTGCCGCCGCGCGCAGCCGGTCGTCGAACTCCTCGCGGCGCACCATGGTCACCACCGGACTGCCGTTGCGGCGGGTGAACTCACGCCGGCCGTCGCGGGTGAACGTCACCCGGTCCACCCGGTCGTGCGCGGGCACGTCGATGCGGCCGCGCACGGCCGCCAGCGACGTGCCGATCAGCCCACCGCCGCACGTCTTGTACCGCGGGTGCGCGGCCCGCTCGACAACCAGCGTACGAACGCCGGCGCGGGCCGCGGCGTGTGCCGCGGAGAGCCCGGCGGGGCCGGCGCCGACGACGACGAGATCCCAGACGATCACGGTTGCAGCCTAGGGCACCCTCCGCCGGGCGGCCCCGGCACGGCGCGCTGCCAACCGCCCGATCGGGTGGGCATCTTCGGTCAGGCACGGGGTAACCGGCCTGGCGCGACCGTCCGCGCCGAGCGGGCGGGCAAAGGAGGAGATCATGCAGCGGGTGCAGCTGTCGGACGTCGAGCAGCGCGTGTACCAGGCGGTCACCGCCCTCGAAGCACGTGGCCAGGTGCCCTATCCGGAACTGATCGCCGAGGGATCCGGTCTGACCGAGGAGCAGGTGCACACTCCACTGCACCAACTCACCGAGAAGGGCCTGCTGCACCGCGAGGACTCGCCGATGGCCGGCCTCGACTTCGGCCCCCGATTCTGCGCCCGCCAGATGGCGTGACCCCCGACGATTGGCCCCCGCCTGCCGGGGTAGCGGTCAGGGATGCATGATCGACCGTCAACGGGGGGCACCATGAGCGCGGCGCGCGAGCCGCAGCCGGTCGACGCGGCGGAGAACCGCCGGCGCTGGCAGGCCGTCGGGGTCGGGCTGGTCGCCGCGTTCATGACGCTGCTCGACGTGAGCATCGTCAACGTCGCGGTGCCCTCCATCGACCGGGCGCTGCACGCCTCCCCGAGCGACCTGCAGTGGGTCCTCTCCGGTTACGCGCTGACCTTCGGGCTGGTGCTCGTACCGGCCGGCCGCTTCGGTGACTTCCGCGGACGGCGCAACGCGTTCGTCTTCGGCATCGCGCTGTTCACCCTGACCAGCGCGCTCGCCGGCCTGGCCACCTCCCCCACCTGGCTGGTCGCCGCCCGACTGCTCCAGGGCGCCGCCGCCGGCATCATCAACCCACAGGTGATCGGGTTGATCCAACAGCTGTTCCGAGGGCCGGAACGAGCCCGCCCGTTCGGTATCCTCGGCGCCACCATCGGCATCTCCACCGCCGTCGGGCCGCTGCTCGGCGGGCTGCTCATCGCCCTCGGCGGCGAGGAGCACGGCTGGCGGTGGGTCTTCTTCGTCAACGTGCCGGTCGGCATCGTCGCGGTGGTCCTCGGGTGGCGGCTGCTGCCCGGTCGACCCGACGGCCAGCCCGGTCGACGCCGGCTCGACCCGATCGGTGTGCTGCTGCTCGGCGTCGGCGTGGTGCTGATCCTGCTGCCACTCGTCCAGGAACAGCAGTGGCGTACGCCGTGGAAGTGGGCGCTCATCCCCGCCGGCCTGGCGGTGCTCGTCGCCTTCGGGCTGTGGGAACGGCGGTACGCGCGGCACCACGAACCCCTGTTCGACCTGCACCTGTTCAGCTTCCAGTCGTACACGCTCGGAGCGCTCATCGCGCTCGTCTACTTCGGCGGCTTCACCGCGATCTTCTTCATCTTCACCCTGTTCCTGCAGAACGGGCTCGGCTACAGCGCGCTCGTCGCCGGTCTCGCCATCACCCCGTTCGCGCTCGGGTCCGCCGCCGCGTCCGCACTCGGGGGACGCATCGTCAACCGCTTCGGCCGTCCCCTGGTCGCCATCGGACTGCTCGCCGTGGTGATCGGTCTGGCCGCCACAGTGCTCGCACTGCACCTCGCGCCGGACGCCCCCGCGCCCTGGGTCACCGCCGCGCCGCTGCTCGTCGCCGGCATCGGCAGCGGACTGGTCATCGCCCCCAACCAGACGCTCACCCTCGCCCAGGTGCCGGTCGACCAGGCAGGCAGCGGAGCCGGCATGCTCCAGACCGGCCAGCGGATCGGAGCGGCGGCCGGCATCGCCGCGGTCGGCTCGATGTTCTTCTCCTCGCTCGCCGACAGTCGCGGCAACTGGACGTCGGCCTTCGAGAAATCGCTCCTGCTCGCCACGGGGATCATCGCGCTCGCGCTGGTCGCCGCACTGATCGACATCTTCCGCGGCAACCACGACTGAAAGCCCCGGGGGTACGCGCGCCGCCCGACCCGACGCGCCACAGAGGCCGACATGCCGCCCGGCCCGACGGGCCAGCATGCCGGTCGGGCCGACGCGCCCCACGGGCCGTCATGCCAGTCGCCGGTCAGTCACTGGCCGGGCACAACAACGCCTGACGCCGGCCGCCCCTAGATCTTGGACAGTTTCCGTCAGCTGGGCGGGCTCAACCGGTGGTTGCAACACCGAGTAGCTGGGCCATTTTCTCACCGGGGGTGGCCCAGCCGAGGGTCATGCGGGGGCGGTCGTTGAG
>NZ_JBEZFG010000022.1:0-15069 GCF_040649315.1 Micromonospora sp. NPDC049004 | reverse complement strand
CGCTCACCCCGCCCGGCGCTCACCCCGCGCGGCGCTCACCCCGCGCGGCGCTCACCCCGCGCGGCGCTCACCCCGCGCGGCGCTCACCCCGCGCGTCACCACCGAGACCGCGCCGATCTTGCGGTTTCTGTCGTCCAGATGCGCAGGATGCCCCTTATGTGGCGACCGAAAGTGCAAGATCGCTGGGGCTGGGGCTGGGGCTGGGGCTGGGGCTGGGGCTGGGGCTGGGGCTGGACGGGGGCGCCATGGGCGGTGCCCCCGTCCGGGCCTCGGTCAGCGGGCCGCCCGGTCGGCCAGCATCCGCCGGGGATTCCAGCGCAGCAGCCGGTAGCGGAGCCGTCCGGTCAGCGCCACCAGGCGCCCGGAAGCGTCCGCCAGGGCGATCCGCCAGCGCAACAGCACCGAGGGCGGCAGCACGGTGGCGACCAGTCGGGTCCGTCGATCCGCCCGGGCGGCGAGCGCCCCGCGGATCGCGCGTAGCGCAGGCGGCAGCGGTTCGCCGGTCAGCGGGTCCCGCGCGTACCGGGCCCGCTCCTCCGCCCGGCCGAGCAGCCGCGCCGCTCCGACCGCCGCCGTGTCGTCGACGAGGGCATCGCGGACCAGCCGGTCCGCGGTCGCCCGGGGCGTCTCGGTCTGGTCCACCCGGACCTTGAAGTCGACCATCGTGTCCAGCAGCTCGGCCCAGGCGGCGTGCGCGTCGGCGCGAGCGCGGGTGACGTCCGCCTGGACCACCATCACCGGTTTGCCCTCGGTCGGCGGGGTGTCGTCCGGCATGGCGGTGGCCACCGTGGCCTCCGCCCGGCCGGCCCGCCGCCGGCGCAGCGCCAGTCGACGAAGCGCCGGCACCGCCAGCAGCGCCAACAGGGCCAGCACGCCCGCCGTCCACCATGGCCAGACCGGCGGCTGCTCGGCCGGCTCCGTACCACCGAGGGAGAGGCCGGAGTCGGTGTCACGGTCCGCGTTGTCTGGGCCGGCCGGACCCGCCGAGGAGTCCGGATCCGTCGGGCTGTCCGTGGCGCCCGTCTCCGGGCTGGACGGCTCGGGCGCGTCAGTGTCCGGCGCCCAGGCCGACCGGGTGGAGCCGGGCACGCCGTACGCCGGGGTGGCGTCGAACGGCACCCAGCCGATCCCGTTGAAGTAGACCTCGGTCCAGGCGTGCAGGTTGAGGTTCGTCAGCGTGTACGTGTCGCCGTCGCGCTTGCTGCCGTTGGTGAACCCGAACGCGACCCGGGCCGGGATGCCGGCCGAACGGACCAGCCAGGCCATGGCGGCGGCGTACTGCTGGCAGTAGCCGACCTTGTTGGTCAGGAAGTTGACGATGTCCTGGCCGCTGCTGCCGCTCTCGGTGCTGAGGCGGTACTTGAAACCGTTGTCCGCCGAGAAGTGCTGGTAGATCGCGAGGACCCGGTCGTACTCGGTGCGCTTGCCCTGGGTCAGCCCCTTGACCAGCTCCTCCACCTCGGGCACCGGGCCGGGGGTGGCGGTCTGCTGCCGGCGGACCGGGTGGTCGGCCGGCAGTGGCTCCGCGGCCCGCAGGGCCGCCGGAGTGTACGTCGAGCGGACGTAGTCGAACGTGTACTTACGCCCCCGCGAGCTCTCCCGGTTGGAGAAGACGATCTGCTGGTTGGAGTCGTAGAGCCAGTTGCCGTTCAGGTCCTTGGTGCGCACCGGTACGGCGTACACCGGCATCAGGGACATGCTCAGGCTCTTGGTCACCTCGACGGTCGCCCGGTACTCGGTCTGCTGCACCCCCGGGCCGGCCTGCTCGTTCGGGTTGGGCAGATCGCGGTTGGCCGGCTGGCCGCTCGCCGCTCGGGCCTGGAAGCCACTCGGGCGCAGGTCGTCGGCCACCGCGTAGCGCAGGTAGAACGGGTTCGGCTCAGAGGTGGTCACCTTGACCAGGTCGGCCACCTCGGACTGGTTGAGCTGGCCGGCGAGCGACGCGAACAGGTCGATCCGGCCGGACGAGCCGCCCGAGCCCCGGCCGGTGCCGCTGCCGTTGCCCGTGCCACCGGAGAGCGAGTCGAGCAGCCCACCGGTCATGCCGGGCACCGCCAGGGGCAGCGCCACGGCCACCACCACGCCGACCACGGCGAGCCGGCGGCCCGCGGAGGCCAGCGGCGACGCCTCCCACACGTCCACGTCACGACCGTCGCCGGTGAACCGCCGGCCGAACCGACGGACCCGGTCGACGTTGTCGGTGACCAGCAGCCACAGGTAACCGGCGGCGCCCACCACGAACGGCGTCGGGGGGACGCTGTCCACGTAGACGGCGACCGGCACCGAGTAGATCGCGAGCATCGGCAGCCCGGCCAGCGCGGGCCGTCGCAGCCCCACCGCCAGCACGTCCACGAGCACGGCCACCCCGCCGACGCCGAGCACGGTGATGAACAGCAGCGGGTCCGTGTCCGGAACCTCGACGCCGTACGAGCGCATGTCCTGCATCGAGCCGGCGAGCAGATCGGTGAAGTGCTCGATCGTGGCCGGCGTGGGCAGGAAGGTCAGCAGCTCGCTGCCGCTGGGGAACAGCCAGGTCAGCGCGAGCAACAGGGCGGCCAGCATGCCGAGCACCTGACCCCAGAGCGGTGCGCGGACGAGCCGCGTCAGCGCGGCGACCCCGGCCACCACTGCGACGGCGATCGCGCACTGGACCAGCCACGTCCAGGTCTGGAAGATGGCCGACAGCGGCGCGGCGGCGAGCAGCGTCGCGGCGGCCGCCACCGCGCCGGTGTTCCGGCTGGCGATCATGAGGGGAACCTTCCGTTCATCGCACGCCGCCGGCGACCGTCTCGGCCAGCGCGGCACGCAGGGCGAAGCCCTGGGATCCTCGGCCGGCCTGCGGCCACAGCGCGGGCAGTCGGCTGCCGTGGTCGACGCCGACCACCCGCCAGCCACTGCGCACCATGGCCAGCACCGCCGAGCCGTGCGCGTGCTCGGCCTCGGCGCGGGCCTTCTCCGGCAGGCTCAGCCAGGTGGAGCTGTCCAACAGGAAACCGGCGCACGTCGCGCCGTTGCCGCGCAGCCCGGCCAGCAACTCGGCCTCGGCGACGCTGACCATGCCGAACAGCCCGATGATCAGGCCACCGTCGGCGCGCTGCCGAACCCGCTGCACCAACCCGGTCACGTCGGCGCGCTGGTCCAGACGGACCTCGGCCAGGTGGTCGAGCAGCACACCGTCGCCGCCGCCCTCCGAGGCGTCCACGTCGACCCCCGAGCCGGTGACCAGGCGCAGCTTGTAGCCGGACTGCCGCAGGTGCACGGCGATGCTGGCGGCAGCGGAGACCGCCCACTCGAAACTCGACGTCGGGCCGTCGCCCCGGTGGCCGTACGCGCGGGTGTCCAGGACGACGGTGGCCCGACTCTCCCAGGGCTGTTCCTCCCGGCGCACCATCAGCTCGCCGGTGCGTGCCGTGGACTTCCAGTGCACCCGGCGCAGGTCGTCGCCCCGGCGGTACTCCCGGGTCGCCGCGTCGTCCTCGCCGTGCACCGCCACCGAGCGGGCCCGGCTGTCGCCGCTGCCCGCGTACTCCCCGGGGAGCCGGACCGACGGCAGGGGGGTGACCTGCGGGATGACCGTCAGATGGTCGGTGCTGGGGAAGGAGCGGGTGAGCTCGCAGAGGCCGAACGGGTCGGTCATCCGGACCACCAGCGGGCCCACGTCGTAACGGCCCCGCACGTCGGCGCGCACCGTGTACGCCACGGAGCTGGCCTGGTGCGCGCCGAGCCGTTCCAGCACCACCCGGGGACGGCTGCCCAGCGCGTAGGGCAGCCGGTCCTCCAGCAACAGGGTGCCGGTGGGCAGCCGGGAGAGGTTCTGCAGGCGCAGCACGACCCGCGAGTTGGCCCCGACCGGGACCCGGTGCGGGTCCAGCGACCGGTTGCAGGCCAGCTTGTAACGGCTGCGACCCACGTAGGCGGCGGCCAGCAGCGGCAGGACGGCCAGCAGCACGGCCACCCGGAGCAGGTCCTTCTCGCCCAGGATGATGGCCGAGATCGCCGCCGCGATCGCGGCCGCGAGGAACGAGCGCCCGCGGGTGGTCAGCCCGCGCAGCCCGGCACGCACGTCACGGCCTCCGCGGCTCGTAGGGCGCGCGACCGTTGCCGGTGGCGGGTCGGGTGTCGTAGGGGCTGCGCTGCCGGTCGTGCGGCAACGGCAGCCGGTGCACCAGCTCGGAGACGATCGCGTCGGTGGTGCGTCGGGCGAGCTGCGCGTCGGCCGTCGGGATGATCCGGTGCGCGAGCACCGGCACCGCCAGGGCCTGCAGGTCGTCGGGGAGCACGTAGTCGCGACCCTCCAACGCGGCGACCGCCCGGGCCGTGCGCAGCAGCTGCAGGGTCGCCCGGGGGGACGCGCCGAGGCGCAGGTCGGGGGCCTCCCGGGTGGCGGTGACCAGGTCGATGGCGTACTGCTTGACGGCGTCCGCGACGTGCACCTGCCGGACGGTGGCGATGAGCTGCCGGACGATGTCCGCGTCGGAGACCGGGCGCAGCTCGTTCAGCGGGTCGGTGCCGCCGTGCCCGTCCAGCATGGCCAGCTCGGCGCCGGCGTCGGGGTAACCCATCGCGATCCGGGCGGTGAACCGGTCGCGCTGCGCCTCAGGCAGCGGGTACGTCCCCTCCATCTCGATCGGGTTCTGGGTGGCGATGACCATGAACGGGGTCTGGAGCTGGTAGGTCACACCGTCGACGGTGACCTGCCGTTCCTCCATGCACTCCAGCAACGCCGACTGGGTCTTCGGCGACGCCCGGTTGATCTCGTCGCCGACGACCAGGTTGGCGAAGACCGCGCCCGGGCGGAACTCGAAGTCGTGCGTCTCCTGGTTGTAGACGCTGACGCCGGTGACATCGCTGGGCAGCAGGTCGGGGGTGAACTGGATCCGGCGCACCGTGCAGTCGATGGACCGCGCGAGGGCCTTGGCCAGCTTGGTCTTGCCGACGCCGGGAACGTCTTCGATGAGGAGGTGGCCCTCGGCGAGCAGGACGGCCAGGGCCAGCCGCACGGTGGCGGTCTTACCCTCGATGACCTGCTCGATGTTGGCCACGATGGCCTCGCTGGCGGCGCGGAACTCGTCGTGCGGCAACAGGCCGCCCACCTCGTCCCAGGTCTGTTGTGTCACGGGCCTCCTCCTCGTCGCCGTCACGGCAGCTCTGTAGAGAGCACCTGGACCCGCCGTTGGGTTCGCGACGTCGAGCCTCGTTTGCCGCAGGATTCTCACTGGCCTCTCAGGCTAACCATGTTTGTCGTTATCGCCGACCCCCGCAGGTAGTCCGCCGCTTACGCACGGATATTCGCCGAGATGGGGGATCGAGCCGACCGCGCCGGCGGTTCCTCCGGCTCCGTCGGCGACGGGGTACACTGCCGGGCATGGCCGGAGTCTTCCTGCTTCTTACCGGGCCGTGCTGATGCGCTGAACGCGCGACAGCACGGCGGCCCCTCCTGCGCGAGGGGCTTTTTTGTGCCCGCCGCCGGTCCGGCCCGGTGGTGCCGAGACGAAGCGAAGCGAAGCGAGGAGAAACGATGAGTGAGGCAGCCGCACCGGCGGGCGACATCCCCCCGTTCCGGTACACCGCGGCCCTGGCTGACGAGATCGAGACCCGTTGGCAGGACACCTGGGCGCGCGAGGGCACCTTCCACGCACCGAACCCGACCGGTCCGCTGGCCGATCCGGGCCACCCCCGGGCCGGGGCGGAGAAGCTGTACGTACTGGACATGTTCCCGTACCCGTCCGGCGCCGGCCTGCACGTCGGCCACCCGCTGGGCTACATCGGCACCGACTGCTACGCCCGCTACCAGCGGATGGCCGGGCGCAACGTGCTGCACGCGATGGGCTTCGACGCGTTCGGGCTGCCCGCCGAGCAGTACGCCGTGCAGACCGGCACCCACCCCCGCACCACGACTGTGGCGAACATCGAGCGGTACAAGGCGCAGCTGCGCCGCCTGGGACTGGCCCACGACGAGCGCCGCTCGGTGGCGACCATCGACACCGACTTCTACCGCTGGACCCAGTGGATCTTCCTGCAGATCTTCAACTCCTGGTACGACCGCGACGCCGGTAAGGCCCGGCCGATCGCCGAGCTGATCGCCGAGTTCGAGGGCGGCAACCGGCCCACCCCGGACGGCCGGCCCTGGGCCGAGCTGAGCGTCGCCGAGCGCCGCGGAGTCGTCGACGACCACCGACTGGCGTACGTCTCGGAGGCGCCGGTGAACTGGTGCCCCGGGCTGGGCACCGTGCTGGCCAACGAGGAGGTCACCGCCGACGGTCGCTCCGACCGGGGCAACTTCCCGGTCTTCAAGCGCAGCCTGAAGCAGTGGAAGATGCGGATCACCGCGTACGCCGACCGGCTGCTGGACGACCTGGACAGCCTGGACTGGCCCGAGCCGATCAAGCTGATGCAGCGCAACTGGATCGGTCGCTCCACCGGCGCGCACATCGACTTCCCAACCACCCGGGAGCCGATCCGGGTGTTCACGACCCGCCCGGACACCGTCTTCGGGGCCACCTACATGGTGCTGGCGCCCGAGCACGAGCTGGTCGACACGCTGGCGCCGGCCACCTGGCCCGACGGCACGAGGGACGCCTGGACCGGCGGGCACGCCAGCCCCTCCGAGGCCGTCGAGGCGTACCGCAAGGCGGCGGCCGCCAAGACCGACGTCGAGCGGCAGTCCGACAGCAAGGAGAAGACCGGCGTCTTCATCGGCGCGTACGCCACCAACCCGGTCACCGGTGGGCAGATCCCGATCTTCATCGCCGACTACGTACTGGCCGGCTACGGCACCGGCGCGATCATGGCGGTGTCCGCCCAGGACGAGCGGGACTGGGCGTTCGCCGAGGTGTTCGAGCTGCCCATCGTGCGCACCGTGCAGCCGGCGGAGGGCTTCGACGGCAAGGCGTACACCGGGGACGGCCCGGCCATCAACAGCGCCGCGCCCGAGCGCGGCCTGGACCTGAACGGCCTGGGGGTCGCCGACGCCAAGGCGGCGATCATCGCCTGGCTGGAGGCCAACGGCCACGGCACCGGCGCGGTGACCTACCGGCTGCGCGACTGGCTGTTCTCCCGCCAGCGTTACTGGGGTGAGCCGTTCCCGATCGTCTACGACGAGACCGGCGCCGCGATCGCCCTGCCCGAGGAGATGCTGCCGGTCGAGCTGCCGGAGGTGGAGGACTTCTCCCCGAAGACGTTCGACCCGGACGACGCGGCCTCCAACCCGGAGACCCCGCTGTCGCGACGCCGCGACTGGGTCGAGGTGGAGCTGGACCTGGGCGACGGGCCGAAGCGCTACACCCGCGAGACCAACGTGATGCCGCAGTGGGCCGGCTCCTGCTGGTACGAGATGCGCTACCTGGACCCGACCAACTCCGAGCGGTTCGTCGACGCGGAGAACGAGCGGTACTGGATGGGCCCGCGCGGCGAGGGCGACTGCGGCGGCACCGACCTGTACGTCGGCGGCGCCGAGCACGCCGTGCTGCATCTGCTGTACGCGCGGTTCTGGCACAAGGTGCTGTTCGACCTGGGGCACGTGTCGTCGTTCGAGCCGTTCCGCAAGCTGTTCAACCAGGGCATGATCCAGGCGTACGCGTACACCGACTCGCGCGGCAGCTACGTGCAGGCCGAGGACGTCGTCGAGCGCGACGGCGCCTACTACCTGGGCGACCTGACGGTCAACCGCGAGTACGGCAAGATGGGCAAGTCGCTGAAGAACGTGGTGACCCCCGACGACATGTGCGCCGCCTACGGCGCGGACACCTTCCGGGTGTACGAGATGTCGATGGGCCCGCTGGAGGTGTCCCGCCCCTGGGAGACCCGGGCCGTGGTCGGCTCGTACCGGTTCCTGCAGCGCGTCTGGCGGGCGATCGTCGACGAGCAGACCGGCGCGGTGCGGGTCACCGACGACCCGGCCGACGAGGCGACCCGCCGGCTGCTGCACAAGGTGATCGACGGGGTCCGGGCCGACATGGACGGCATCCGGTTCAACACCGCCATCGCCAAGCTGATCGAGCTGACCAACGGGCTGACCCGACTGTCGAGCACGCCACGGGAGGTGGCCGAGCCGCTGGTGCTGATGGTGGCGCCGTTCGCCCCGCACGTGGCCGAGGAGCTGTGGCGCAAGCTGGGCCACGACACCTCGCTGACGTACGCGGACTTCCCGACCGCCGACCCGGCGCTGCTGGTGGCCGAGACGGTGACCTATCCGGTGCAGGTCAACGGCAAGGTCCGTGGCCGCATCGAGGTCCCCGCCGACGCCGCCGAGGAGACCGTCCGCGCGACGGCCCTGGACGCGGTGGCCGCCACCCTGGCGGGCAGGGAACCCCGCAAGGTCATCGTGGTCCCGGGCCGCCTGGTCTCGATCGTCGCCTAACCACCCCACCCACCCACCCCCCGCCCCCGCCCCCGCCTCTCGTCCCGGTCGATCATGGAGTTGTGGTGCCCGAGTCGCCCCGGGCCAGGGGATTCGTCCCCACCACGACTCCATGATCGACGCGACCGGCGGGGCGGGGGTTAGGGGGACAGGGGGGTGGCGACTGTGTGGCGATGGGTGTGCAGCCAGTCCTGCCAGCGGCGGATCACCGCCACCGCGCCCGCGTCGCGCAGGCGGCGCATGGCCGGCACGTCGCGGTCGGCGTCGGCGTCGATGCCCCGCCAGGTGCTCCCGATCTGGTCGAGCATCACGTCCACCAGTTCCGCCCGGGGCAGCAACCCCGGGCCGGCCGCGTCGTAGGCGGCGCAGAGCACACGACACCGCCGACCCAGCTCGGCCGGGTCGGCGCCCTCGCCCAGCGGCGCCCAGTGCCAGCCGGCGAACGCCACGTCCTCGATCCGGCGCCCCGGCCTGGCCAGGTCCCAGTCGATGAAGGCCACGGGCAGCGGCCCGGTCGGGGAGTCCCGGTACACGGTGTTCTTCGGCGACAGGTCGCGGTGGCACACCGTCTCGGCGTCGCCGGCCAGGTCGGTGCCCGCACACGCGTCGTGCAGCCGGCGGATCAGCTCGGCCAGCCGCACCAGCGCCGCGTCGGCGAAGAACCCCGGATCCTCCCGGTCCCGCCACGGCACCCGCCCCGCGACGTAGCTGAGCACCTGCCGGCCGCGGTCGTCGACGCCCAGGTGCCGGGGCGCGAGGTCCGCGCCCACCTCGGCCAGGTGCCGCAGCAGCGCACCGACGAAGTCCAGGTTGGCCGGTGGGGTACGTCGTACCGTGTCGCCGATCCGGACCACGTCGGCGACGTAGCCACCGGTGAGCGCCTCCTCGACGTCGCCGCCGGTGGGCGGTTGGTCGGCGTGGCCGCCGGTGGGCGGTTGGTCGGCGTTTCCGCTGGTGGGCGGCTGCTCGGTGGCGCCGTCGGTCGGCCCGGGCATGGTCAGGCCGGGATCCGGCGGCGGCGTCGTTCACCGCGCCACCACTGGTGGACGAGCACGAGGCTGGCGATCAGGCCGAGGCTGGAAGGGGCGGCGGCGTACCAGTTGATGTGCCCGGGTGAGCTGACGGCCGCGCCGATCGCGGCGTAGCCGAACGCGGTCGGCGCGGCGGCGATCACGCTGCCGGCCAGGAACGGCAGCATCCGGGCGCCGGTCGTGCCGTAGCCGTAGCTGACCAGGCCGAAGCCGGCGATCGGCAGCAGCCGGACGGTGATCACGCCGACCACGCTCTGCCGGGCGAACCACCCGTCGAGGCGGGCCAGTCGGCCCCGGACCCGCTCGGCGACGAACTCCCGGCCGAGCAGCCGGCCCACCGTGAACCCGATCGCCGCCGCCACCAGCGCGGCACCCAGGGCGTACGCCGCGCCCTCCAGGGGGCCGAAGATCGCGCCCGCGGCCAGCGTGATGAAGGTACGGGGGACCAGCGCGACCAGCAGCAGCGCTCCACCGAGGATCGCCGCCACCGGAGCGAGGCCGCCCAACCGGTCGGCCAGGTCCGGCAGGTGCGCCAGATCCGGTCGGGGCAGCAGGAGCAGCAGCAGCCCGCAGCCGCCGATCAGCAGCACGAGCAGGGCGAACCGGGCGGCCGACGGCTGCCGGAGCAGCCGCCGGACGGCTCGGATCATGCCCGGGCGGGGGCCACTGCGGCGCGGCGCTCGTTGCGCAGCCGGTCCGACCAGGTGTCGTCCAGCGGAGGCAGCTGGTGTGCCCCGGTGGCCCAGCGCAGCAGCAGGTCGGCCAGGGCCGGGTTGCGGGCCAGTGCCGGGCCGTGCGAGTAGGTGCCCAGCAGCTTGCCGCGCCACGCGCCCTCGGTGGCGCCGTCGTTGCCGATCCCGGTGGTGACCCGGGCGAGCGGGGCGACCTCCGGACCGAGGTGGGTGCGACCGCCGTGGTTCTCGAAACCGGTCAGCGGGGGCAGGCCCAGCCGGGGGTCGATCTCACCGGCCAGCTCGCCGACGGCCCGGCTCTCGCCCCGGTCGGACTGCAGGTCCAGCAGCTCCAGCCCTCGACACTGGACGCCCTTGGCGAAGAAGGAGGTGCCGAGCAGCTGGTAGCCGGCACAGACGCCGAAGACCACCGAGCCCTGGGCGACCGCCCGGTGCAGGCCGCCGTCGGCGATCAGCCGCTGGGCACCCAACGCCTGCGGGCCGTCCTCGCCCCCGCCGACCAGGTAGATGTCGGCGGTCGCGGGCAGCCGCTGGTCGGAGCGGACCTCCAGCACCTCGACCGGCATGCCCCGCTGGCGGGCCCTCCGGGCGAGGATCAGGGCGTTGCCCCGGTCGCCGTAGGTGGACAGCAGGTCGGGGTAGATCCAGACGATGCGCAGGCTCTCAGATGACACGGTCCAACTCCGCTCGGATGTCCTGGAACGCGGTGTAGTTCGCGATGACCTCCAGCCGCCCGGGCGGGACCGACCGGATCGCGTCGTCGAAGGTGCGTACGTGCTGGAACGGTACGTCGTTGACGTCCAGCCGGACCGCCAGGTCGTAGGCCCGGTCTCCGGTGATCAACACCTGCCGGCCGCGCAGCGGGGCGAAGTCGACGTCGTAGAGCCAGGAGGTGTCCAGACCGTCGGGGTCGCGCGCGTTGATGGAGAGCAGTGTCGGCGCGTCGTCGGCCATGTCGAAGGCCTCCAGCCAGCTGGCCGGGTTCTTGGCCAGCAGCAGCCGGATGTTGCGCCCGTCCTTGTCGACCTGCGCGTAACGGCCGGCCACCGAGGTGACGATGCCGAGGCGGGACACCGCGTCGACGGGGCGTACGCCGAACTCGGCCGCCACGGCCAGCGCGGTCGCCGCGTTGCCGAGGTTGACCTTGCCGGGCAGCTGGAGGGAGACCTTGTGCCAGGCCCCGGTGGGGTCGAGCACGCCCTCGTCCTCGACGACCCAGTTCGGCTCCGGTCGGCGCAGCGCACAGCCGGTGCACCACCACTGCTCGCCCGAGCGCTGGATCGTGGAGCCGCACTCCGGGCAGACCCAGGAGTCGTCGTGCCAGCGCTGGCCGGCGCTGAACCAGGTCACGTGCGGCGGGTTGATGCCCCGGGCGGGGTCGCCGGGCGGGGTGGCGGCCCAGACGACAAGCGGGTCGTCGGCGTTGGCCACCACCCGTACGTCGGTGTGCCGGACCAGCGCCGCGCGCCAGAGCTGCGCCATCATGGCGACCTCCTTGGCCCGGTCCAGCTGGTCGCGGGAGAGGTTCAGCAGCGCCACCACGTGCGGTTCGGTCGACTCCAGCACCTGGGCGAGGTAGTGCTCGTCGACCTCCAGCACCGCGTACGGGGTGCTGCCGGCCTTGGCCAGCGCCGAGGTGTGCCCGCTGGGCATGTTGGCGCCGAAGGAGTTGGTGGCGACCCGGCCGAGCACGCCGACCGCGGCGGCGGTCAACCGGGTGGTTGTCGTCTTGCCGTTGGTGCCGGAGACGAGCGCGATGGCGCGTCCGGCCGACAGGTGCGCCAGCAGGTCCGGGTCGATCTTCAGCCCGATCCATCCGCCGATCACCGATCCGTCGCCACGGCCGGCGGCCCGGGAGAGCGCCGCGGCGGTCCGTGACACGGAGCTGGCCACCTTGGCCCGTAGGGGCATTTTCGCGTCCGTCACGCGAGCGAGGTTACCGGACCGCCCGCCTCACCAGATCGCCGCCGACGGTGAACCGTTCGGCCGTGGCGTCCGCGCGGGTGGTCGGTTCGCGCTCCACCGGACGGAGTCGATCTATGTCGGAAAGCGGACCACGCCGGGGGAGGGCTCCGGCCCTCCACTCCGCTCCACCCCGTGTGACGTGCGGTTTTGCGCGTGAATCGACCGCGCCACGCGGGCGAATCTGGTTGCAGGTGGAGGGAAGTGGAGTAAGGTGGGGCCCAATGGTGAGGCCGGGAGGGCTCACCGGCCCGGGGGGTCAGCGGCGCCGCGAACGCCGCTCAAGGGCGAGGGGGTAGGGCCGGATGTTCCTCGGCACCCATACTCCGCGCCTGGACGACAAAGGCCGGTTGATCCTTCCGGCCAGGTTCCGGGATGAGCTGGCGGGGGGTGTCGTGGTCACCAAAGGGCAGGATCGTTGCCTCTACGTCTTTCCGACACCCGAGTTCCAGCGGATCGCGGAGCAGTTGCGCGCGCAGCCGATGACGCACAAGGCGGCCCGGGCCTACAGCCGGGTCTTCTTCGCCAGCGCGCACGACGAGGTGCCGGACAAGCAGGGCCGCGTGACCATTCCGGCACACCTTCGCCAGTACGCCGCGCTCGACCGTGACCTGGTGGTCATCGGCGCGAGCACGCGGGTGGAGATCTGGGACAAGGTCGCCTGGGAGACCTACCTCGCCGAGAGCGAAGACGACTTCGCCGACATCGAGGAGGGGGTGCTGCCCGGCGGTCTGTAGGGCGGAACGGCGCCCGACGTACTGCGAGATCTCCAGCCGCTTTCGAGTTCCTGGCACCCCTTCCCCGGTGCCAGGCGCACGATCCAGTCATCGGGCGCGCGTCCGGTGTCCGGCGGGAGCGGATGGGGATCTGGCGGTACGACGGCAGCGCCGTCGCCACGGCAGACGCGCGAGAAGAACGGACGTTTCAACCAGTGGGGGTCGACATGGGGGAGTTGCGCGGCACGCACGTGCCGGTGCTGCTCGAGCGGTGTCTCGAGCTGCTGGCCCCCGCGCTGGGTCGAGGCGGCCGGACGGTGCACGTCGACGCGACGCTCGGCCTGGCCGGGCACGCGGAGGCGGTGTTGGAGGCGCACCCGGAGACGGTCCTGATCGGGCTCGACCGGGACACCGAGGCGCTCGCTCACGCGCGGGTCCGGCTGGCGCGGTTCGCCGACCGGGTGCACCTGGAGCACGCCGTCTATGACGAGCTGCCCGAGGTGCTTGAGCGGCTGGGCTATCCGGGAATCGACGGGATCCTGTTCGACCTGGGTGTCTCGTCGCTGCAACTGGACGCGCCCGACCGCGGGTTCGCGTACGCGCAGGACGCGCCGCTGGACATGCGGATGGATCAGACGCGGGGGGTGACCGCCGAAGAGGTGGTCAACACGTACGCCCATCCGGATCTGGCCCGGGTGCTGCGGGTGTACGGCGAGGAGAAGTTCGCCGGCCGGATCGCCTCGGCGATCATCCGGGAGCGGGAACGCGCCCGGATCACCTCGTCCGCGCGGCTGGCGGAGCTGGTCCGGGATTCCATTCCGGCGCCAGCGCGACGAACGGGCGGACACCCGGCAAAGAGAACGTTTCAGGCTTTACGGATCGAGGTAAACAGAGAGCTGGCAGCGCTGGAGACGGCGCTGCCGTCCGCGCTCGACGCTTTGACCGTGGGCGGTCGCATGGTGGTCCTGTCCTACCACTCGCTGGAGGACCGGCTCACCAAGGCGGCGCTCGCGGATCGGGTCCGCAGTAAGGGCCCGATCGACCTCCCGGTTGAGCTGCCCGGGTCGGGTCCGACGTTCCGGCTGCTCAGCCGGGGCGCCGAACTGCCCGGGGAGGCGGAGGTCGCCGCGAACCCGCGCGCCGCTTCGGTGCGGTTGCGGGCCGCGGAGCGACTCGACCCGAACGCGACAGAACAGGGGCGGACCGACCGCGAACGGTCCCGCCGCAGGGTGAAGGGGATGCACCAACCGGGCACTGGGTCAGCCTGATCCGTGGGGGATCAGGGGCACCGGGACGGCAGAGGGACGGATGTAGAGGGGGAGGGGACATGAACATTGACAAGCGCGACCGCCGGGACATCACCGGCGGCGGGCAGCGCGCACCGCGGTCGGGGGGCCGGACCGCGGCGGAGCGAGCCCCGCGCGTGGGGAACGGTACGCCACGCATCGATCGAGTCAACCGGCAGGGGGAGGCTCGCGCCCGGGGGGCGCGCGAGTTCCCGACCCAGGGCAGCGCCGCGCTGCGTCCGGCCGAGAAGGCCGGCGTCGCCGCGACCGCTCGCTCGCCTCGGCTGCGGGTGGCGCCGCCGCCGCCGGTGTCGGTGCCGCGCGCGCCGTTCGCGGCGCTGATCGTGGTGCTGGTGGTCGGTGGGGTGCTCGGCATCCTGGCGGTCAACACCAAGATCAATGAGAACGCCTTCCGGTTGGAGAAGCTGCAGCAGCAGCAGGCCCGACTGGACCTGGAGAAGCAGCAGCTGGACAAGCAGATCACCGAGTACGAGGCGCCGGGCAACCTGACCGCCGAGGCGCGGCGACTGGGTCTGGTGGACGCCGGTGAGCCGGCGTACATCCGGATGCCGGACGGCAAGACCATCGGCGTGCCGAAGCCGGCGACCGGCCAGCCGTCGGTCACCAGCCAGGGCGCGGGAGGCTGACACGTGTCACCGAGGTCGGACGAGCCGCGCCGGAACCCGCCAGGGTCCCGGCGCGGCTCTTCGCGTGCTGCCGGGCCCGCCGACGAGGAGTCGCGGGCCGGCGAGCCGGGCATCGGGGGCATCTCCGGCGCCCGGGCGTACACCCCGAGGGGCCGGACCGTCCGCGAGGGCACGCCGGCGCGCGGTGGGGCGGCCGAGCAGCGGCGTACCCCGCGCAGCACCCGGTCCGGTGACCCGTTCCGGCCGGCGTTGCAGGTGCTCGACGGCGGCCGGGCCGCCGCCCGTTCGGGCCGGCGGGACGCTCCGGCGGCCGGCCGGGGCGGTGTCGTGCGGACCGTCGCGCCGCGCACCCCGCGCGGCCCGGCCGGCGACGAGC
>NZ_JBEZFG010000021.1:0-16012 GCF_040649315.1 Micromonospora sp. NPDC049004 | reverse complement strand
CGGCACGTGCTTAGGCACCCGACCTCCACGCGAGTTGTCGCGCCGTCGCCTGGCGTGACCACCTCACCACACACCACTTGGCCATGTCTTGTCAATCTGCAAGTACCAATAGTCAAGTAGATGTCGCGCTTATTTTCAGGTCGTGAAGCGACCGCGCTTGTACGGGCCTGGCGAGTTGGCCGCCCTGTTCAACGTGTCGCGCCAGCGGGTACTACAGATCACCCGCCGACCCGGCTTCCCCGAGCCGGTGGCCCGCCTGATCGGGACGACCATCTGGGACGCAGACGAAGTGGACGAGTGGGCAAAGCACAACCGCCCACCACGCCCAACCGAGGGTGACGACGATCGCTGATCCCGCAAATCAAGAGTTAGATCCGCTCAGGGTCGAACCCCGACACAGCGCTTCCGCCATCAACGCCCGCACGGGTGGCTCGAACACGATGGTTACCACGAGGCTGCTTTCGGGCGGACCTGCGACCAGCTAGATCGATGCCGTCAAGTGCCATCCAGTTAGAGCATGCCCCGTGCAGTTGGCGGGCCGTCGCGGCGGCCGGAGGTATGAGCACCGCCGAACGCAGCGCCGACGCGCCGCGTTATACGGCTCGCCGGCGCTGGTGTGCTTACAAAGCGTCATAGTTGATGTTCGACTCCGGCCCGACTTGGCATGCGGAGCGAACCTGTGTTCACAGAAGGACTAGCGCTTCGGAAGCGCCAACAGGTTGTCTGTCTGCACGCCGTTCGCATGCGTGCGCAGGTACTTCTGCCCGTAGGCGGGCCTCACCACGCCGACATCGACGCGGTGACCGCGCCCATCCTCGACATAGGCTTTTCCGTCCTGAGATTCAATCCACGAGACAATCTCGGCGCGGGAGTTGTTTCCGGTGTCACTAGTGGCTGGCTCCACCCACCACAATCGGGAGATATGCTGGTGCGTCGTACCACCTTCGAGCCGGATAGCAACGATCTGGATCATGACACTTCCTCACTCTTCGTGTCGGTGTTCATTTCACGGAGTGAGGGCCGTACGCTAGCGTCGACAAACGGGGTTGCGTAGCGACCCTCCAGTTGAGGCGGGCACGCCAATGCCCGCCTCAACGCTTTTTACTTTGATCCGCCCTCTTGTCACCTCGTAGGCAACGCGTTGGGCTCTAGCCCGGAGGGACGCCGCCGTCTAGACGGACACCCCTCCGAGCATGAACTGTCATCCCATGTGTTCGCGGACGGACCTTTTGAACCCGCCGCGTTTCGCGTACGTCAGCTGCAGCCGCTGGTGGAGCCGCAGCCCTCGCAGACGTAGCAGCTACCGGCGGGGCGCATCTTCGTACCGCAGGTGAAGCAGAGCGGCGCGTCGGCGGCCTTGCCGATCACGGCCTCCAGCAGTTCGGTGCTGGAACCCACACTCGGCGCCGGCTTGGCGGCGGCCACGTCGGCCATCTCCTGGGCCGGCTGGGCGACGGCCTCCGGCTTGGCCGGGGCCTCGACCGGCGCGGATGACGCCATCGCGGTGAGCTCCGCTCCGGTGACCCCGGCGGCTTCCGCGTCGGCCTCGGCCCGCAGCTGGGCGGCGCGCTCGCTGGCGGTGAAGATGCCCAGCTCGGCGCGGCGCTCGTAGGGCAGGAAGTCCAGTGCCAGGCGACGGAAGATGTAGTCCATCACCGAGGCCGCCATGCGCACGTCCGGGTCGTCGGTCATGCCGGCCGGCTCGAAGCGCATGTTGGTGAACTTGCTGACGAACGTCTCCAGCGGCACGCCGTACTGCAGGCCGATGCTGATGGCCACCGAGAAGGCGTCCATCACACCGGCCAGGGTCGAGCCCTGCTTGGACATCTTGAGGAAGACCTCGCCGAGGCCGTCGTCCGGGTAGGACGACGCGGTGAGGTAACCCTCGGCGCCACCGACGGAGAAGCTGACCGTCTCGGAGGGGCGCTTCTTCGGCAGGCGCTTGCGCACCGGCCGGTACTCGATGACCTTCTCCACCGCGGCCGGCGCGGCGGCAGCGGTCTCTACGGCGGCCGGCGTGGTGGCCTTGTTGGACTTGGCCACCGAGAGCGGCTGGCCGACCTTGCAGTTGTCCCGGTAGATCGCCAGCGCCTTGAGGCCGAGCTTCCAGCCCTCGAAGTAGATCTTCTCGACGTCCTCGACGGTGGCCGCCTCCGGCATGTTGACCGTCTTGGAGATGGCGCCGGAGACGAACGGCTGGATCGCCGCCATCATCCGCACGTGGCCCATCGGGGCGATCGACCGCTCCCCCATCGCGCAGTCGAAGACCGGGTAGTGCTCCGGCTTGAGGCCGGGGGCGTCCACCACGTGGCCGTTGTCGGCGATGTGCTCGACGATCGCCTCGACCTGCTCCTCGGGGTAGCCGAGGCTGCGCAGGGCGCGCGGAACCGTCTGGTTGACGATCTGCATCGAACCGCCGCCGACCAGCTTCTTGAACTTGACCAGCGCCAGGTCCGGCTCCACGCCGGTCGTGTCGCAGTCCATCATGAAGCCGATGGTGCCGGTCGGTGCGAGGACGCTGGCCTGCGCGTTACGCCAGCCGAACTTGTCACCGATCTTGTTGCCCTGGGTCCACTGCTTGGTCGCCTCGCGGACGATCGCGGTGGCCACCGGGCTGGTCGGCTTGATCTCGTCGTTGGCCGCGGCGTGCTTGCGCATGACCCGCTTGTGCGGCTCGGCGTTACGGGCGTAGCCGTCGTACGGGCCGACGACACCGGCCAGCTCGGCCGAGCGGCGGTAGGCGGTGCCGGTCATCAGCGAGGTGATCGCCGCGGCGACCGAACGGCCCTGGTCCGAGTCGTACGGCAGGCCGGTGGCCATCAGCAGGGCGCCGAGGTTGGCGTAGCCGATGCCGAGCTGCCGGTAGGCGCGGGACGTCTCACCGATCTTCTCGGTCGGGAAGTCCGCGAAGCAGATCGAGATGTCCATCGCGGTGATGACGAACTCGACAGACTTGACGAACTTCTCCACCTCGAAGCCACCGTCGGCGCGGAGGAACTTCATGAGGTTGAGCGAGGCGAGGTTGCACGAGGAGTTGTCCAGGTGCAGGTACTCCGAGCACGGGTTCGACGCGGTGATCCGCCCGGTCTCCGGGCAGGTGTGCCAGTCGTTGATCGTGTCGTCGTACTGCAGGCCCGGGTCGGCGCACTCCCAGGCGGCCTGGGCGATGGAACGGAAGAGGTTCTTGGCGTCGACCGTCTCGATCGTCGCGCCGTCCAGCCGGCCACGCAGGTCGAAGCCCTTGCCGTTCTCCACCGCCGACATGAACTCGTCGGAGACGCGGACCGAGTTGTTGGCGTTCTGGTACTGGACGCTGACGATGTCGGAGCCACCGAGGTCCATGTCGAACCCGGCGTCGCGCAGCGCGCGGATCTTGTCCTCCTCGCGCGCCTTGGTGACCACGAACTCCTGGATGTCCGGGTGGTCGACGTCGAGGATGACCATCTTGGCCGCCCGGCGGGTCGCGCCGCCGGACTTGATGGTGCCGGCCGAGGCGTCCGCGCCGCGCATGAAGCTGACCGGGCCGGAGGCGTTGCCGCCGGAGGAGAGCAGCTCGCGGGACGAGCGGATCCGCGACAGGTTGACGCCGGAGCCGGAGCCGCCCTTGAAGATCAGCCCCTCCTCCTTGTACCAGTCGAGGATGGAGTCCATCGAGTCGTCGACGGCCAGGATGAAGCAGGCGCTGACCTGCTGCGGCGACGGCGTGCCGACGTTGAACCAGACCGGCGAGTTGAAGCTGAACACCTGGTTCAGCAGCATCCAGGTCAGCTCGTGGGCGAAGACCTCCGCGTCGGCCGGGCTGGCGAAGTAGCCGTACTCCTCGCCGGCGGTGCGGTAGGTGGTGACCACCCGGTCGATCAGCTGCTTGAGCGACCACTCCCGCTCCGGGGTCCCCACCGCGCCCCGGAAGTACTTGGTGGTGACGATGTTCGCCGCGTTGACGCTCCACGACTCCGGGAACTCAACCCCGCGCTGCTCGAAGTTGATCGAGCCGTCCCGCCAGTTCGTCATCACGACGTCGCGGCGCTCCCAGGACACCTCGTCGTACGGGTGGACCCCCTCCGTCGTCCACACCCGCTCGATCTTCAGCCCCGCGCCTGCCTTGTTCCGTGAACGGCTCGTTGTCACGCCGTCGCCCCCCTCGTCTGCGCGGTCACCCACCGCGCGTCCTGATCTCTCGAAAAACAGTGAAGTCAACTGGTACGGCCGGCGGCCTCGACCGCGTCGGCCCGGCCCTGCTCCCGGGCTCGCGCCACGGCCCGCAACGTCTCGATCTCGCGCTCGAAGTCGGCGAGCGAGTCGAAGGAGCGGTAGACGCTGGCGAACCGCAGGTAGGCGATCTCGTCCAGGTCGCGCAGCGGGCCCAGGATCGCCAGGCCCACCTCGTGACTGGGGATCTCGGCGGCCCCCTTGGCCCGGACGGTCTCCTCCACCCGCTGTGCGAGCAGCGCGAGTGAGTCGTCGTCCACCGGCCGGCCCTGGCACGCCTTGCGCACCCCGCCGATGATCTTCGTGCGACTGAACGGCTCGGTCACCCCGCTGCGCTTGACGACCGCGAGGACCGCCTCCTCGACGGTGGTGAACCGCTTACCGCACTCCGGACAGGAGCGCCGCCGCCGGATGAGCTGGCCGTCGTCGGCCTCCCGCGAGTCGACCACCCGGGAGTCGGCGTGCCGGCAGTACGGACACCGCATCGCCCAACCTCCAAAATCATGATCAACCGCGGACGCACCCGGCACCCCCGGACACGGTCCGCCACGACGGCACCACCTCGAGTGACGCCTGTCGTGATCAACATTACGGGAGTGCGGTCGGTAGTCGAACCCAACCTGTAGGCAACTTACGCCCATGTCACTACTACATCTAGGGGTTGACCGTATGTCGCTGGCGAAGCCCGGTCAAGTTGGCCGGCGTGTCCGGCGCGTCACGGACCATCCGGTCATCCGCACACCGCGCGCCACCGCAGAACCAACGCCGAGAACCCGCCCCGGTTACCGGCCGCACGGCCGGAACGCCCCGGAAAACAGCCACCGATCGAACATCCGTGCTATCCGACGTACCATTTATCAGAACATCCGTACGACCGGGGCGGTTTTTCACCCCGACACGCCGGCGAGAGGTCGTACAGATGTTTGAAAATGACCGATCTCACCTATACGGTCAGGAACAACCGGGCGCGATGGATCTTCACCGCACCCGGCGACGCACCAACCGAGCACCATCCGTGGCACCACCGCACGCACCACGAGCCGACGAGGCACCCAGCGCCGACCAGGGAGGACGGACGTGACCGAGGACCGGGCCAGCCGGCCGAAGAGCCCGCAGCAGATCACCGAGGCGGGCCCGCCGGCCACCCGACGCCGCAGCGCCGCGCGCAGCCGGACGGGTCAGCCCGCCGTGCGCCCGGTCACCCCGGTGGTCAGCGCCTTCCCCGACCCGGCGACGGTCGACCTGACCGCCCGCCAGCGTCGCATCCTGGAGTTCATCCGCACCTGGGTCGAGCGGCACGGCTACCCGCCGAGCGTCCGGGAGATCGGCGAGGCGGTCGGCCTGGTGTCACCGTCGAGCGTCGCCTACCAGCTCAAGGAGCTGGAGAAGAAGGGGTTCCTGCGCCGCGACCCCAACCGCCCCCGGGCGGTGGACGTCCGCGCCCCCAGCGAGGCCATCGACGACGAGTTGTCCCGCGCCCAACGACCCACCCCGGCGTACGTGCCGATGCTCGGTCGCATCGCCGCCGGTGGGCCGATCCTCGCCGAGCAGGCCGTGGAGGACGTCTTCCCCCTGCCCCGCGAGCTGGTCGGTGAGGGCGAGGTGTTCATGCTCCAGGTCAAGGGCGACTCGATGCTCGACGCGGCGATCTGCGACGGCGACTGGGTGGTCGTCCGGCAGCAGCCGACGGCCGACTCCGGCGAGATCGTGGCCGCCATGCTCGACGGCGAGGCGACCGTCAAGACCTACCGGCGACGCGACGGGCACGTCTGGCTGATGCCGCAGAACCCGGCCTTCGACCCGATCCCCGGCGACGACGCCACCATCATGGGCCGCGTCGTGGCGGTGCTCCGCCGAATCTGACCGGCCGGCGCGCGGGTGGGTGGACCACCGTGCTCACCCGCGCCGCCAGACCGATGTCGCCGACCGGGTCAGTAGCGGTCGCCCCGAGGGCCACGACCGCCCCCGGGATACTGCCCGTACGGGTCGCCGGGCGCGTCGCCGTCCCGCCGACGGCCGGGCCGCTGGCCCCGGTAGTCCGGCTCCTGTCCACCGCGCCGTGGCGGCTCCGCCCGACCGCCGCCGGGCTGACCACCACCGCCGCCGTACACCCCGCCGCCCGCGCCTCCCGGTCGGCCACCGGCACCGCCGGGCCGGCCTCCGGGACCGCCGCCGGCACGGCCGCCGCCGCCGTAGACACCGCCCCCGACCGGAGCACCGCCACCACCGCCGGGGCGGGCAGGGCCGTAACCGCCGCCGCCCTCACCGGCTGGGCGTGCACCACCGCCACCGGCCGGGCGTGCACCGCCGCCGCCGTACACGGCACCGCCGGCAGGAGCGGGACCGCCCCGGCCCGAAGCACCGCCGTAGACGCCGCCACCGGCCGCCGCACCGCCGTACACGCCCGTGCCGGGACGGCCACCGCCGGGCGGGACGTCCTCGTCCCGCAGCGCGCCGCGCCGATCGTCCCGGCCGTCCGTCGAATCCGCATCGTCGGCCGCGGGTGGCCGGCGGCGGGCCCGCAGGATGCCGAAGATGCCGGCGCCGACGAGCAGCAGACCGAGCACGCCGACAGCGCCCACGAGGTAGGTGATGTCGTCGAAACTGAGCCCGTCGATCCAGGACTTCTCGGCCGCCGGCTTGCCACCCCCGGGAGCGGCAAGGGGCGCCGCCACGCTGGTGGACGGCGTGTAACTCAGAATGTCGACGGGCTCGTCCGCGGTGAGCTGCCCGCCGTCGGAGACCGTGACGAAGGTCTTCCCGTCCGGCGTGTAGGAGATCGCCTCACCGAACGGGTCGGCCAGTGGCGTCACCCGGGGCTTGCCGGTGGTGAGCGCACCGAGGACGTCGCCGCCGGTCACGTCGTACTCGAAGGCGTCCGCGTACGTCCGGATGACGACGCGGCTACCGTCCGGCGACCGGGCGGCCCCGGTGACCGCGAGCCGGCCGTAGACGCTGAGCGGGTTCTCCGTGGAGGTCTTCGGCAGCTTGATCTCGCCGGCCTTCTTCATCGGCACCGGCTCGGTGTCGCCGTTCTTCAGCTTCGCCGTCGGGGTGAAGATCTCCGCGTTGCCGCTCGACACCTTGGTGATGATCAGCGGAAGGCCGTCGGCCCCCACCAGCAGCGCCTCGGCGTCGTGCGGCTTGTTCTCGGGGTAGGAGAGCCGGTGCAGCACGGGCTGCTTCGTACCGGTGATCGGCATGGTCCAGACCGCGATCCGCGACCGCCGCTCCTTGTTGCTGGTGTTGTCGCCGATGTCACCGATCCACAGGGTGTCGCCCTTCGGCGACACGGCCAGGTCCTCGGTGTCGAACGGCCCCTGGCCCGAGTAGCGGACCGGCTCCTTGGCGATCTTGCACTTGCTGTCGAGGAAGAAGATCCGTTTGCGCGCCTCAACATCGGTGCCGTCGTTGATGACGATGTAGCCGGTCTTGGTCGCCACCAGCCCGGACAGCTCCCGCAGCCGCTCGTCGGTGACCGAGCAGCGCTTCTTGCCGGGGATGGCGCCGGACGGCTGGGATGATCCGGGAGCGGGAGCGGCTACGGCGACTCCGGCCAGCGCCACGGTTGCCCCGAGCAGGCCGAGGGCAACCGTGACCGAGGAAACAACGCGGCGCATTCGGCCAGTGTCGCATGCCGCGCGTTTCCGGTGGATGACGCCGGGGCCGCTCAGGGCCGGCTGCCGACCGCCTGGCCCTCCCGCTGCACGTCGAACGGCGCCAGCTCGGCGGCGAGCGCCGCACTGACCCGGACGTGCAGCAGAGTGCCCTCCGGCAGGTGCGACGTGCTGAGCACCTCGCCGGTGCGGTGCACCCGGGACACCAGGTCACCCCGGTCGTACGGCAGGACGGCCCGGACCTCCACGGCGGGTTGCGGCAGCCGCTCCTCGATCGCCGCCCGCAGGGCGTCGATCCCCCGACCCGAGTACGCCGAGACGAAGATCGCCTCCGGCCAGAGTCGCTTGAGACGCAGCAGCGCGTCCTCGTCGGCCGCGTCGGTCTTGTTGACCACCAGCAGCTCGGGCAGCCGGTCCGCGCCGACCTCGGCGAGCACCTCGTGCACGGCCCGGACCTGCTCCTCCGGATCCGGGTGCGTGCCGTCGACGACGTGCACCACCAGATCCGCCTCGGCGACCTCCTCCAGCGTCGAGCGGAACGCCTCGACGATCTGGTGCGGCAGGTGCCGGACGAAGCCGACCGTGTCGGAGAGCGTGTAGAGCCGCCCGTCCGAGGTGGTCGCCTTGCGGGTGGTCGGGTCGAGCGTCGCGAAGAGCGCGTTCTCCACCAGCACGCCCGCGCCGGTCAGCCGGTTGAGCAGGCTGGACTTGCCAGCGTTGGTGTAGCCGGCGATGGCCACGGCGGGCACGGAGTTGCGGGTGCGACGGGCGCGCTTGGTGACGCGTACCGTGCGCATGCTCTTGATCTCGCGACGCAGCCGGGAGATGCGGTGGCGGATGCGCCGCCGGTCGGTCTCCAGCTTGGTCTCACCGGGACCACGCACGCCCACGCCGCCGCCGGCGCCGCCACCCCGGCCGGAACCACCGGTCTGCCGGGAGAGCGTCTCACCCCAACCGCGCAGCCGGGGCAGCAGGTATTCGAGCTGCGCCAGCTCGACCTGCGCCTTGCCTTCCTTGCTCTTGGCGTGCTGGGCGAAGATGTCGAGGATCAGCGCCGTACGGTCGACGACCTTGACCTTGGTGCGCTGCTCCAGGTTGCGCAGCTGCGACGGGGACAGCTCACCGTCGCAGATGACCGTGTCGGCGCCGGTGGAGAGCACCACCGCGCCCAGATCGTCGACCTTGCCGCGGCCGATGTACGTGGCCGGGTCGGGTCGGGTACGACGCTGGATCAGCCCTTCGAGCACCTGCGAGCCCGCGGTCTCGGCGAGCGCGGCCAGCTCGGTCAGGGAATTCTCGGCGTCGGTCACCGTGCCCTCGGTCCAGACGCCCACCAGGACGACCCGCTCCAGCCGCAGCTGGCGGTATTCCACCTCGGTGACGTCGGAGAGCTCGGTTGACAGGCCGGGGACGCGTCGCAGGGACTGTCGCTCCGACAGCTCCATCTCGCCGGTGGTGACGTCGTCGAACTCGTCCTCGACGGGGACGAAGCTCTCCTGGTCTCGCAAGCGGTTCTCCTGTCCGAAATGATGAGTAGAACGTAATCCTGACATGACACAACGCCGAACGCACCTGCTATATGCCCGTGCTGGAGGTCGCCAAAAGTGGGGGCGAATACCGGTCGACCACGGCAACCCGGTAGAAATGCTCAGGCGGCGGCCGACCGGCCGCACAGCCGTGACGGAGGGATCCCGTGGCCATCACCCGACTGCCGAGCGCCGGATTTTCGATCACCATCCGGATCGCCGTGACCGCGGACGCGTCCTCGATCGGCCGGCTCACCACCTCCGTCGGCGAGGCCGGAGCGATCGTCACGGCGCTGGACGTGGTGGACTCGGACCCGACGAACGTGATCGTCGACCTGACCTGCGACACCGCCGACGCCGGTCACGCCGATCAGGTGGTCGAGGCGCTGACCGCGCTCGACGGCGTGGACGTGCGCAAGGTGTCGGACCGCACGTTCCTCCTGCACCTCGGCGGCAAGATCGAGGTGACCTCGAAGGTCGCGCTGCGCAACCGTGACGAGCTGTCCCGGGCGTACACCCCGGGGGTGGCCCGCGTCTGCATGGCGATCGCCGAGAACCCGGCGGACGCCCGGCGGCTGACGATCAAGCGCAACACGGTGGCGGTCGTCAGCGACGGCTCGGCGGTGCTCGGGCTGGGCAACCTGGGCCCGGCCGCGTCGCTGCCGGTGATGGAGGGCAAGGCCGCGCTGTTCAAGCGCTTCGGCGGCGTGGACGCCTGGCCGGTCGTGCTCGACACCCAGGACACCGACGAGATCGTGCAGATCGTCAAGGCGATCGCGCCCGCGTACGGCGGGATCAACCTGGAGGACATCGCCGCGCCGCGCTGCTTCGAGATCGAGGCCCGGCTGCGCGAAGCGCTGGACATCCCGGTCTTCCACGACGATCAGCACGGCACCGCGATCTGCGTGCTGGCCGCGCTGACCAACGCGCTGCGCGTCGTGGGCAAGCAGCTCGCGGACGTCCGGGTCGTCGTCTCCGGCGCCGGCGCGGCGGGCACCGCGATCATGAAGCTGCTGCTGCGCCAGGGCGTCGGCGACATCATCGCGTACGACCGCCAGGGCGCCCTGCACCGCGGGCTGACTGACCTCAACCCGGCCTGGCAGTGGCTGGCGGAGAACACCAACAAGGAGAACTACTCCGGCGACCTGCCGGGCGCGATCCGGGGCGCCGACGTGTTCATCGGGGTGAGCGCCCCGAACCTGCTCACCGGGGACGACATCGCGCAGATGGCGAAGGACTCGATCGTCTTCGCGCTGGCCAACCCGGACCCGGAGGTCGACCCCCGAGAGGCGCGCAAGTACGCCGCGGTGGTCGCCACCGGCCGCTCGGACCAGCCCAACCAGATCAACAACGTGCTCGCCTTCCCCGGCGTGTTCCGCGGCATGCTCGACGCGCACGCCGAGGAGTTCACCGAGGAGATGGCGATCGCGGCGGCCCAGGCCATCGCCGACGTCGTCGGCGAGGACAAGATCAACCCGACGGTGATCGTGCCGAGCGTCTTCGACTCCCGGGTCGCCCCCGCGGTCGCCGCCGCCGTCCGCGCCGCCGCGCACAACCCCAGCCCCCTGCCGGCAGCCGACCCCGGCCCGTCGGACCTCCCGGAGATCGCCGCGAACGCCAGCGCCACCCCCTGAGCAACTCGACGCCTGCGGGCGCTAGGCGAGGGAGGCCCCCGACCGGGTCGTTTCCCTCCTTTGCTCTGCTTCACCCCGCGCAACACCTGATGTCCGGTTATCGGACACCGGGTGTTGCGCGGGTTGAAGCAGAGCAAAGGGCCGACAGCAGCGGCCGGTGAGCGGCCGGTGAGCAGAAGTTGGCCGCCGGCGCGCAGCCGGGTGCGCGGCCGGCCTCAGCGCCCGGGCGCAGCGGACAGGATGGAGAGGTCGACCTCGCCGGTTGCGACCAGGACGGCCGGGCCGGACAGCCAGCACGAGGTCTCGGTGACCGTCACCGTCAGGCGGCCGCCGGGCACGTCCACGGCGACCACGCCGGTGTCCCGGCCGGCGTCGCGCAGGGCCACCGCGCCCACCGCGCAGGCGCCGGTGCCGCAGGACAGGGTCTCGGCGCTGCCGCGCTCGTACACCCGCATCAGGGAGTGCCCGTCGGTGCCGTCGACCGGGTCGCCCGCCACGATGAACTCCACGTTCACGCCGGCCGGGAAGACCTCCGGGTCGAACCCGGGCGCGACGGTGAGATCCAGCGCGGCCAGTTCCACGCCGGCCGGCAGGACGCAGACCAGGTGCGGGTTGCCGATGTCCACAACCGTGCCGGGCAGGGTCAGACCGCCCAGGGTGGCGGTCGAGGAGTCGTACACCTGGGGGCGGCGCATCTCGACGGACACGGCGTCGCCCTCGACCAGCGCGCGCACGACGCCGGCCCGGGTGGCCACCGGCAGCGCCGCGCCGGCCGGCGTGGCCAGTTCTTTGTCCAGCAGGTAGCGCACGAAGACCCGCGCGCCGTTGCCGCACATCTCGGCGAACGAACCGTCGGCGTTCCAGTAGTCCATGAACCACTCGGCCTCGCCGGCCAGCCCGGCGCCGTCCGGATGCTTGGCCGCCCGGACGACCCGCAGCACGCCGTCCGCGCCGATGCCCCGCCGCCGGTCGCAGAGCGCCGCGACCAGCTCCGGAGTCAGGTCGAGCTGACCGTCCGGGTCGGGCAGGAGGACGAAGTCGTTGCCGGTGCCGTGGCCCTTGGTGAACTCCACGCCCCCATCATCGCGCAGCGGCCGGCACCAGACGCAGCGCGGCCCCGATCAGGTCCGGAGTCGCCGAATCCAGCCAGTGGATCCGCTGGTCGCGCCGGAACCAGGACCGCTGCCGGCGCACGAAACGCCGCGTCGCCCGGACGGTCTCGTCGTGCGCCTGCGCCTCGGTCAGCTCACCGTCGAGCAGGCGCAGCACCTGCTGGTAGCCGAGCGCCCGGCTGGCCGTCCGTCCCTCGGCCAGCCCCCGACCCACCAGCTCGCGGGTCTCGGGCACCAGACCGTCGGCCCACATCCGGTCCACCCGCAGCGCGATCCGCTCGTCCAGCAGCCCGGTGTCCAGATCGACGCCCAGCTGCACCGACGGGTAGTACGGAGTCGGTTGCGGCAACGACGCGGCGAACGGCGCACCGGTCAACTCGATCACCTCCAGGGCCCGCACGATCCGCCGGCCGTTGCCGGGCAGGATGCCCTCGGCGGCCACCGGGTCGGCGGCGCGCAGCCGCGCGTACAGCGGCGCGGGGCCCACCTCGGCCAACTCCCGCTCCAGCCGCTCGCGCAGCGCCGCGTCGGTGCCGGGGAACTCGAAGCGTTCGAGCACCGCCCGCACGTACAACCCCGAGCCACCCACCAGCAGCGGCACCCGACCTCGGGACAGGATGTCGTCCACCGCCGCGCGGGCCAGCCGCTGATACTCCGCGACGCTGGCCGGCTCGGTGACCTCCCAGATGTCGAGCAGGTGATGCGGCACCCCCTCCCGCTCCGCCGGGGTCAGCTTGGCGGTGCCGATGTCCATGCCCCGGTAGAGCTGCATCGAGTCGGCGTTGACCACCTCCCCGTCCAGCGCGTGCGCGAGCGCGATGCTCAACGCCGACTTGCCCGCCGCCGTCGGACCGACCACCGCCACGACCGTGCCGGCCGGGACTGCCGCACCGCCGGTCACGCCCGCTCCCAGGACGCCACGAAGTAGGCCACACCGTAGGGGGCCGAGTCGTGCAGCAACTCGCCGCGCCACCCGCCGCCGCTCGACCGGGCCGCCTCGGCGAGCACCTGCCAGGACGCCCGGCCGGCGACCTTCAACTGCGCCGACAGACCCGCGTCCAGGTCGCGCAGGACGTCCAGGTCCGCCCCGGCCAGGGCCGCGGCGACCCGCTTGTCGTACGGGAGGGAGCGCTGGTCGTCGTACCCGGGGGCCTTCTCCCCCCGGCAGGCCGACCCGTCACCGAGCACCAGCAGCGCCACCCGGTCACCGGCCGCGGCGACCTGCTCGGCGAGCGCGGCCACCTCCACCGGCCCGGCGTCGGCGGTCACCTGCACGGCGGTCACCGGCGCGGCCGTCACCGGCGCGGCGGGGCGTTCGGCGTGCCGGGCCAGCAGCCACGCGCCGACAGTCAGGCTCAACGGCAGCACCGCGCCGCGGTCCGGCTGACCGGGGACCAAGGGCACGTCCAGGTCGACGCCCCAGGGTTGGAGGGACCCGGAGGCCGGGGGCCGGATCGGGCCTGTCGACGGGCCGACGCCGAGCAGCACCACCGCGTCCGGGTCGGCTGCCAGCAGTCGGCGTACGGCGAGGTCACAGGCCGCGCGCAGGTCGTCCAGTTCGCTGGCGGCGGCACCGGCAACCTCCGGCACGAGCAGGGGCGGATGCGGGCAGACAGCGGCGGCGACCAGTGGCACCCGTTCACCGTAGCGGGAACGCCCGGTGCGTCTCCGCGCCGATCCGGTCAATCAGGCTCTAGGACACCGTATGGTCACGGTCGGCGATAGGCGCTCGACGGGGACCGGGTCGGACCTGTGACAATGCCGGAAGTAACTTGGCTGCGCCGTGGCGGCGACGGGGGATGGCTCCCTCGACGCCGGGAGAACGAGGATGGGCACATGAGCGACTGGACTGCCTTCGGACGGGTGGACGCGGACGGCACCGTTTACGTCAAGACCTCCGAGGGCGAGCGGGTGGTCGGATCCTGGCAGGCGGGAGCACCGGAGGAGGGTCTCGCGCACTTCGCACGCCGCTTCGCCGACCTGGTCACCGAGGTGGACCTGACCGAAGCACGACTCAACTCGGGCGCGGCGGACGCCGGGAACTCGTTGAGCACAATTCGGCGGATCCGCACCACGCTGCCCGAGGCCCACGTGGTCGGCGACATCGACGCCCTGGCCGCCCGGCTGGACAAGCTGGCGACACTTGCCGAGGAGAAGGCCACCGAGGCGCGCGCCGCCCGGGACGCCGCCCGCGGCGAGGCCCTGGCCCGCAAGACCGCGCTGGTCGAGGAGGCCGAGAAGCTCGCCGCCGAGTCCACCGGCTGGAAGACGGCAGGTGACCGGCTCAAGGAGATCCTCGACGAGTGGAAGACCATTCGCGGGGTCGACAAGAAGGCCGACGGTGAGCTGTGGAAGCGGTTCGCCGCCGCACGGGACGGCTTCACCCGGCGTCGGGGCGCCCACTTCGCCTCCCTGGACGCGACGCGCAAGCAGGCGCAGACCGTCAAGGAAGAGCTGGTCGCCGAGGCCGAGAAGATCAAGGACTCCACCGAGTGGGCGGCCACTGCCAACCAGCTCAAGGAGCTGATGACGCAGTGGAAGGCCGCCCCGCGTGCCTCCAAGGAGGCCGAGCAGAAGCTCTGGGAGCGGTTCCGGGCCGCGCAGGACGCCTTCTTCAGCCGGCGCAGCGAGGTGTTCTCCGCGCGGGACAACGAGCAGCGCGGCAACCTGGAGCGTAAGCAGGCCCTGCTGGCCGAGGCCGAGGCCCTGGACATCGACGCCGACCCGAAGGGCGCCCAGGCCAAGCTGCGGGAGATCCAGGCCCAGTGGCACGAGGCCGGCCGGGTGCCCCGCGAGGCGGCCGCCGGGCTGGAGCGCCGGCTGCGTGTCATCGACGACAAGGTCCGCGACGTGATGGACTCGGCGTGGCGCCGCACCACCAAGGAGGACAACCCGCTGCTCGCCCAGATGCGGGCGCAGGTTGCGGAGGCCGAGGAGCGGCTGGCCCGGGCGCAGAGCGCCGGGGACGCGCGCCGGATCAAGGACGCCGAGCAGGCACTCGCCGCCAAGCGGCAGTTCCTCCAGCTCGCCGAGCAGGCCGGCTGACCTGAGACCGTCGGAGAGCCCCCGGTCCCGTGCGGGACCGGGGGCTCCACCGTGTCCGGCGCTCACATCCGCACCCCCGCGCCCCGCGCGCACCCCGTCTTTCTCCCTCCGGCCCCACGTGCCGCGCCCCCGCACCCCACGTGCCGCGCCCCCGCACCCCACGTGCCGCGCCCCCGCACCCCACGTGCCGCGCCCCCGCACCCCACGTGCCGCGCCCCCGCACCTACGTGCCGCGCCGCCGCGCCCCGCGCCCGCGCCGCTACGCCCCGCGCCCGACCTGCCGCCGCGCCGCGCCGCGCGACCCGTGTCTCGTGCCCCGCGTGAAGATCCACGCAACTTCCCGGATGTTGCTGCCTCCGGCGCGCGGGAGACAGCAACATCCCTGATATTGCGCGGATCTTGGTGACGGGCGCGCGCTCCATGGCCGGGAGCGGGGTCGGGGGTGCCCGCAGGCATCAAGGTCACGCTCGATCCAGGATGTAGTGGCCACCGAACGCGGGGATGCCACTACATCCATGTTCGAGCGTGATCATGAGGTGGGGGCCCGGCACGCGGGGGCGGGGCGTGCGCGCGTGGAGGCCCAACGGGTGGAGGCGGGGCGTGCGCGGGCGAGCAACGCACGCAGCCGAGCAGCGCACGGGGGCGAGCAACGCACGCAGCCGAGCGGCGCACGGGGGCGAGCAACGCACGCAGCCGAGCGGCGCACACGGCCGGGCGGCGCACACGGCCGGCTGAGAACACGGCCGGGCTGAGAACACGGCCGGGCTGAGCACACGGCCGGGCTGAGCGGGCGCGCGGCCGGGGCTGAGCGGGCGCGCGGCCGGGGCTGAGCGGGCGCGCGGCCGGGGCTGAGCGGGCGCGCGGGCGCG
>NZ_JBEZFG010000020.1:0-18695 GCF_040649315.1 Micromonospora sp. NPDC049004 | reverse complement strand
CTCAACGACCGCCCCCGCATGACCCTCGGCTGGGCCACCCCCGGTGAGAAAATGGCCCAGCTACTCGGTGTTGCAACCACCGGTTGAGCCCGCCCCGAGAACGGAAACTGTCCAAGATCTCGCCGGGCTCACCGAGCCGGGGGCGTCGAACGGTCAGCGATCAGCGACGAACACGCCGAGACCGTGCACGCCCTGCACCCAACCCTGGGTCTGCAGGACCAAGATGGCCTGCCGAACCACGGTCGTCGAGACGCCGTGCTGAGTCTTGAGCTGCACCGTGGACGGCAACTGGTCCCCCGGCGCGAGTTCTCCCGACTCGATCTGGCCCCGGATGTGATCCGCGAGCTGTTCCCACTTCGGTTTGACGGGCATATGGACTCCCAGGTCTGCCCCGCCATTCGATCACGCCCAACTACCCATGACAAGTAACGTGTTGTCGTGCTTGCTATCCGTGACTAGTTGTGTAAAGCTCCAAACGACCGGCTCCCAGGTCTGCAAACCCGGAGTTGGTTCTTCCCCACCGCGCAGGAAGCGCCCGGTCGGCCGGTCCCCCCGTCCGGCCGGGCGTGCCGGGGCGTGCCCGCACGCCGCCCCCACGCACCGCCGCACCGCCGCCCCCACCGCACCGCCGCCGGGCAGCACGTACCGCCCGAGCAACGTCCTGACCAGCAAGGAGACGACCGGACGGGAGCACCCGATGCCCGATCGACCCGACAACCAGCCCATCGACCCGCCCTCCCGACACCCTCCAGCCCAGCGTCTCGTGTCCGAGCAGGACGTCGAGGACGCCGACGACACCCTCTTCGCCCATCCACCGCGCGTGGTGCGCAGGTGGGTCTGCGGCTGTGGCAGGGACTACCCGTGCACCGACGTGCTCTTCGCCCGCCTTGTCAAGGCCACCGCCGAGGCCGAGCAGTGAACCACCGAGGCCGCCGGTGAACGGGGATGATCTGTACACGTACGCCAGCCAGCGGGTCGTCGAAGCGAGGGCGAGGATCGCCGAGCACGTGACGGAGGCCTACACCGGGATCTGCCGCAGCTGCGGACGGCCCGGCCCGTGCGACGAGCAGCGGGCCGCGCGGGCCCGGCTGGCGCACTTCGGCGGCCCGGTGGACGATCTGCGCGACGCGTGGTTGGCCACGATCGCCGCCGCCGACCGGGCTGGTGCGCACCTGCACGGCGCGGGGCCACCCGGCCGAAGGTTGCCCTGGCAGGACGCGGTCACCGAGTGTTGGCGGGCGCTCGGTCTGGTGTACGCCGGCTTGGCTGCTGATCGTGCATCGGCGGTGACCGCGTCGGCGGGTGAGGTGCTCGCCGGACTGCGTGCCGCTCGGGTCGACGCCGACCAGGCCGCCGCGCTGGCCGCCCGTACGCGGTGGCGGTTGGCGGCGGCCGAGGACCGGCTCCGGCGTACCCACATCGTGGCGGACGCGGTCGCGGCCCGGCACTTCGCGGCGGCCATCACCCGGTTGGACCTGGTCGTCACCCGGCTGGCGATCGGCGGCTGCCGCATCGAGCGCTCGGTGGCGGCGTTGACCGGCGAGCTGGCCGCCGCACCGACCGTGACCAGGAGGACCGCCACCGCCGGGGAGATCGCACACGGCTGCCGCCTGGCGAGCGCCCTGGTGACCAGGAGACGTCGACGGAGAATCAGGGAGACACGATGGTGACCGATCCGCACGCGGCGCTGCGCGGCCTTCTGGCGGGACGGCTGCGCGGGCACGAACGGCGGCTGCGGCGGTTCACCGAGGCGGACTGGCGGCGGTACGCGGACCTGCTCGCCGGGGCATTGCTGGTGGCGGTGCGGCGGCGGTTCGTCGCCGGGCAGGACCGGGCGCCGGTGATTCGGTTCGTGGCGTCCGCGCGGGAACGCTACGACGTCACCGGGCGCGACGTGGAGCCGGCGCTGGCCGAGGCGTTGGTGTGGGCGGCGCTCGGTGAACGCCCCCCGGTGCCCGACGACGCGCCGGCCATCGTCGCCCGGACGGTGCTGCTGCTCGGCTTGCTGGAGGACGAGGGCTGCACCGACCAGGAACGGGACGACATCCTCGCGGCGGCGGCGCATGCCGCCGACCACGCGGGTCAGCAGGCGGGCGGCTAGGAACCGTCGCCACCGGACACCCAGGACCACAATTCACCGACGACTCTGGCACTCTGGCGGGCGTCACGGTCGGGGAGGAAGGGACCACGGGGTGGAAGGGCTCAGCCGCACCCAGCGGCCACTGGACCACGATCAGGTGCAACGTTTCGTCGCGGCGTCCTTCGGCGCGGACCGCCGGGTCGTGGACTGCGGGCCGATCCTCGGCGGCGGTTTCGCGACGGTGTGGTGGGTGGCGCTCGACGACGGGCGCGAGGTCGTGTTGAAGGTGGCACCACCACCCGACGCGCCGCTGCTGCGCTACGAGCAGGGCCTCGCCGCCGCCGAAGCCCGGTACTTCCGCCTCGTCGCCGCGCGCGCGCCGCAGGTGCCCGTACCGCCGCTGCTGCACCACGGCACCGATCCGGACCTCGGCGAGTGGCTGGTCACCGGCCTGTTGCCCGGGCGGTCGCTGCGGGAATGGGCCGAGGGCGAGCAGCAGCTCGACGACGGCCCGGCCCGCTACGACTTCGGCGTCGCGATCGCCGCGCTGCACCGGGTGACCGGCGACCACTTCGGGTACGGAGGCGACCGGGCGAGCGGCCCGACGTGGCGTGCGGCCTTCGCCGCCATGCTCGACGACCTGCTCGCCGACGCGGCGGACTGGGACGTGCGGCTGCCCACCTCGCCGGCGCGGATCCGGGAGCTGCCCGAACGGTACGCCGGGGTCCTGGACCAGGTACGCCGGCCGGCGCTGCTGCACTTCGACGGCTGGGACGGCAACGTGCTGGCCGAACCCGACCCGGCCGGTGCCCTGCGCCTGCGCGGGATCGTGGACGGCGAGCGGTTCCTGTTCGGCGATCCGCTGCTGGACCTCGTGTCACCCCTGTTGTACCGCCGGGTGGAGGACGACCCCGGCCACCCGTTCCTGCGCGGCTACCGCGCCGCCTCGGCCGATCCGGTGGTCTTCGACGAGTCCACTCTGCGGCGGCTCAGCCTCTACCGCCTGCACCTGTACCTGTTGATGACCGTCGAGATGCCCAGCCGGGGAATCACGCGAGAGGATCGCCCGGACCGGTTCGAGCGGCTGGCCGACCTGCTCGATCAGGAGCTGACGGAGCTGGGTCGGCCGAGTCCGTCGGCCATTGCAGGCGGTACCGGCTGACGTCCTCGGAGGCGGCCACGCCGGCCCTCATGAACATCGCCAGCACGGCGTCGCGCGCCCGCCGCTCGCGGGCGCCGGTCGGGAACTTCAGGCTGCCGGTACGACGGGCGAGCCCGGCGACCGTCGCCACCCGTGACTCACGCAGTTGTTGGAAGCGCCCGAAGGCGTCACCGACGTCGTCCGCCGCGGCGAGACACCGGGCCAGCACCAGTGCGTCTTCCAGCGCCATGGAACTGCTCTGCCCGTCGTGCGGCGGCATCGCGTGCGCCGCGTCGCCGACCAGGCACATCCGGCCGCGGCTCCACCGCTCGGGCGGGACGAGGTCGTGCACCGGCCACCGGATGATCGGGCCGGTGCTCGCGTCGATGATGGCGGGGATCGGCGGATGGTCCGAGCCGTGCAACTCGACGAGGCGCTGCCGCCACCGGCCCATCGGATCAGCCCGTGGCCCCGCCACCACCTCCCCCTCCCCGGTGAGCAGGCTCTGGAACCAGACGACCTCGCCGTCGGGCAACGCCTGGTAGCCGAAGAACGCGTTGGCGCCGAACGTCAGGCGCAGCACTCCGTCCGGTGCGATCCCGGCGACCCGCGGGGCCGAGCCGCCGCCGTCGAGCACTCCGGTGAACCGGGCGGGCGGATGCTCGGGGAACATCGTCCGACGCGTGTGCGAGTGGACCCCGTCGGCACCGATCAGCAGGTCACCGCCGTGACTCGATCCGTCGGCGAGGGTAGCGGCGACCGGGTCGTGCCCGTCGTCGCGCAGTCCGACGACCCGCTCACCCTCGACGACGCGGACGCCGGCGCGACGGGCTGCCTCGCGCAGCACCTCACCGAGCCGGTCCCGGCGGATCAGCGTGCTCACCTGGTTGTTGCTGCCGATCTCCCGTCCCCGGTGGTCGTGGAAGGAGATGCGGTCGGTGGGCGTGCCGGCGGCGTCGACAGTGGCGAGCAGGCCCAGGTCGCGCAGCACGGTGCGGCCGTTGTCGGCCAGGCTCAGGTGCGACCCGAGCTGTCGCTCGCGCGGCGGCCGGGCCTCGATGACGGTCACGCGCCACCCGATCCGGCGCAGGAAGAGACCGACGGCCGTGCCGGCGATTCCCGCCCCGACGACCACGGCGTGCCCAGGATTGATCATGTCGAGCCAGCCGACACCGGCGGCCCGGAAGGACCTGTCCCACCCATGCGCTCCCCCGTGTGGCGGGCGCTGTGGACACGTCCGCCGCCCCGACCGTAATCACGGCGGCCACAGTGGTCAAGACAGCAAGATCCATCAATGCGAGGGTTGACACCGGCATAGACGGCCGGAATGCTGTGGGAGTCCTGCTAACCGAGGCGGGGCCACGTATCCGGGGGAATCGGCCTTTTACTGCATTCGCCTGTGCGCGGCTCCATGGCCATCACTGATAGTTTTTTCGCCAGCGAATGCTCCGAATAGGACGGCAGTCGTTCATTTTCGCTGCCGGATGCCGCGGTTCCTGTCGCGACGAGCATCCGGATCAGGGCGTGGACAACTGGCGCACCAGCTCGGTCGATCGCTGGTCGGACTACTGAATGGTGATTCCATCCGTCATCCGACGGTGGCGCGTCATGCACCCCTAAGCACGGCGCAGGGCCACGGCCTCACTTCCGACAACCGCATTCTTCGGGAGGTGTCGTGATGAAGAACAACTCGGCCGGCTGACGCAACCAATTATCTTTCGTCCCGATGAGCGTGTGTCGCGTCGCGGCACACGCTCATCGGCAGCGCAACCGTTCCCGCTCGGGAAGGACAGGTGTGACCCCGGAGACGACCTACCCGATGACCCTCGGCCAACTATCGGTCTGGCGGGACATCGAAAGAATGCATCCGGAGAAGTGGTGGGAGGGCAACCTCTGCTTTTCCTGGTCGTTGCCGGAAAATGTGACCGCCGTGGACGTCTGGCGCGCGGTCGGCGCGCTCGGCATGCGGCACGCCTCGCTGCGCACGACGTTCGACGTCGAGGACCGGGCAGATCCGCGCCAGCGCGTCGCTGTCGATTCCCCCGACGACGTGGTCGCCGCGGTACGACAGCCCGACGGCGAGACGGGGATGTCCCGGATCGAGACCGAGGAGATCCAGCGGGCGTTCACGCTCACCACCGACCTGCCGTGGCGGGTGTGGCTGACCGAGAACGACGGACGCCCCCGTGAACTGTTGGTGGTCATCCACCACATGGCGGCCGACGGCGCGGGCATCAACACCATGGAACGGGACTTCTACGCCCTGCTGGCCGGGGAGTCGCTGCCGCCGGCCCCGCAGCCGGCCGACCTCGCGACGCGGCAACGGTCCGGCGACATGGACGCCAGACTGCTCGCCGCGGAGTCGTACTGGCGCAAGGTGCTGTCGGCGGCGCCCCGGCGGACGCCTCCCGCACCCGGGCCGGTGCTCCGGGCGACGATGCACACCGGCATCCCCGAGCCCATCCTCCGCCAGGCGGCCCGCGGCATCGGCGTCACCGTCGCTGGGGTGCTGCTGACCGCGTACTGCCGGGCGATCATCGCGACGGGCACCACCGGCACGCCGGTCCTGCTCTACCCCATGTCGTCCAACCGGTTCGACCCGGCGGTCACGTCGCTCGTCACGTCCATGAACCAGTGGGTGCCGCTGCTGGCCACGCCGGAACCGGACGAGGTGTTCGCGCACACCGCGCGCGCCCTGTACGTACGGAACATGCGGGCCCTCAAGCACGGGGTCTACGACCCGGACGCGGTGGCGCGGATCCGCGAGGACGCCGAACGGGAGGGCGGCCCGCTCGACCCGGGGTACCACTTCACCTTCCTGCTGCCCCCCATGGTGGTGCAGCCGCCGGAGACGATCCAGGAATCGCGGATCGAGTGGCACGTGCCGATCCGCTCGACCGGGCCCGGCTTCTACCTGATGGCCAACGCCGACACGACGGTCCGGCTGACCGTCCGGGTGATCCGCGAGGGCTACCAACGCGCGGAGCTGGAGGCTCTGCTCGTCGCCATGCGCGACGACCTGATGGAGCTGGTCGGCGCGCACGCGGAGGCAGCCGGATGACCACTACCGCGCCGCCCACCACCCCGGCGGTCACGCCGAGCCTGTGGCGTCACCGCGACTTCATGACGCTGTGGACCGGCCAGACCCTCAGCGAGACCGGGTCGGCGGTGTCCACCCTCGCCGTCCCGCTCATCGCGGTGTCCGTGCTGAACGCGTCCACGTTCTCGGTGAGCCTGCTGCAGGCCGCTGGGATGGCGGCGTACCTGCTCGTCGCGCTGCCGGCCGGGGTGATCGTCGACCGGATGCGCAAGCGGCGGCTGATGGTGTTCTGCAACCTGCTGCGGGCCCTCGCGATGGGCACCATCCCGCTGGCGTTCTTCGCCGGTGAGCTCACCATGGCGCAGTTGTGGCTGGTGGCGGCCCTGTGCAGCGTCTGCTCAGTCTTCTTCGAGGTGGCCTACCAGTGCTACCTGCCGGCGGTGGTGCGCTCCGACCAGCTGCTGGACGCGAACGGCAAACTCAGCACCACGTACTCGGTCGCCCAGGTCGCGGGCATCGGGCTCGGCGGAGGACTCGTCGCGGTCTTCGGCGCGGCGCGGACGGTCCTCATCGACGCCGCCTCGTTCGCGGTGAGCGCCGTCTCGCTGCTGCTGATCCGGCGCTCGGAGCCGGAGGTGACAGCACCCGAGGGGCCCCGGCCGCGGCTGCGGGAGGAGATCTCGGCCGGCCTGGCCTTCGCCTTCCGGCACGCGGTGCTACGCAAGATCGTCGCCGCCAGCGGCACCCTGAACGTGTTCAGCCAGGTGATCTACGCCCTCTCGGTCATCTACCTGGTCCGGGTCCTCAAGCTGACGCCGGCCGAGGTGGCCGTGCAACTGGCGCTGGGCACGGCCGGCGGCATCGCCGGCGGCCTCGCCTCCGGCAAGCTGGCTCGCCGGATCGGCACCGCCCGCGTCATCTGGGTCTCCCTGCTCGGGCTCGGCTGGACGATGCTGCTGGTGCCGCTGGCCGAGCCGGGCTGGCGGGTCGCGTTCTACACCGTCGGCATGACCGGCTTCGCCGCGCTCTGCGCGATCTACAACGCGGCCCAGATCAGCTACCGGCAGCAGATGTGCCCGCCGGAACTGCTCGGCCGCCTCACCGCCGGGGTCCGCTGGATCGTGTGGGGCGCCCTGCCGATCGGCGCGGTCCTCGGTGGTGTGCTGGGCACCTGGCTCGGCGTCCGCGAGACCCTGGTGATCGCCGCCCTCGGCGTCTGGGCCTCCGGGCTGTGGGTCTACTTCTCGCCGCTGCGAAAGATGCGTGACTTCACACCCGAACCGGCCAGCCAGTCCTGACGGCTCAGAGTCGTCGGCGAGGCGTCAGCGGTTCGGGCCGGCCAGCGCCGCCCACGTACGCGCCACCCCGGTGCGCAGGTCGGTGACGGGACGCCAGTCCAGCAACGCCGACGCGCGCCGGACGTCGAGCCAGATGTCGCGCCTGTCGAAGGCCCGGCGGTCCGCGTACCGGATCGTCAACTGCCGGCCGACGGTCGCCGACACCACCTCCAGCAGCTCGGCGAGGGAGGTGGGACGGCCGGCGCCGACGTTGAGGACGGCGCCGTCGAGCGCGTCGCGGGTGTCGCGGTCCAGGTGACGGTCCCACACCGCCAGCAGGGCGGCCACAACGTCGTCGACGTAGACGTAGTCGCGGCGGGTGACCGGGTCGCCGAACACCTGCAACGGACGGTGCGCGGCCGCGGCCTCCAGCCAGTGCGACACCACGCCGAGCCCACCCTCGGCGCGCTGGCCGGGCCCGTACACGTTGGACGGCCGCAGCACGACTGGCCGGAGATGGTCGGCGGCCTCGCGCAGGGCCTGCTCCTGGGCCAGCTTCGCCCGGCCGTAGACGCTGTCCGGGCCGAGCGGGCCGGTCTCGTCCACCGGCGACGGCACATCCGGCCGGTACACCGTCCCGCCGGATCCCAGCAGGACGAAGGTCGGACGACGGGCGCCCAGCTTGCACGCCTCCAGTGCGGCGGCGAGGGCACGCTGGTCCAGCTCGACGAGTTCGGGCTGGCTGACGGCCCTCTTCGGCGTGACCGTGCCGGCGGCCCAGAAGATCAGGTCCGCCCGCCTGATCGTGTCGGCGTAGCGGTGTTCCTCAACAGCGTTGCGGGGCCGGGTCAACCGCTGCAGGGGCCGACGACGGCGTTCGAGCGCACGACACAGACTGGCACCGATGAACCCGTCTGACCCGACGACCACAGTGACCGGGGCGGGGACGGCGCTCACCCCGGTACCTCGGTCTGCACGGCTCGCGCCGCCAGGTCGGCGGCGTAGTCGGCGGTCCCCTCGCGGGCGGCCAGCAGGTTGCGGTGCAGGGTCTCCAGCAGGTCGAGGGAGTATCCGCTGTCGCGCCACTCCTGCTCGGTGACGCCGTAGCCCAGCCGTCGCCACAGGTCGGCGTTGACCTGTTCGTGCGCGCCGAAGGGCGCCAGCAGCACGATCGGCGTGGCCGACCAGAGCGAGTCGATCAGAGTGCCCCCGCCGGTCTTGCAGAGCATGGCGACGCGGTGTCGGGCGAGATCGAACGAGTCGTGGTACGCCGCACCCCGTCGGTACCGCACCGTGCCGTCGGGAAGGATCTCGCCGAACGGTGGGAAGCCGCCGTCCTGCCAGGCCTCCCACTTCGGGTCGATCATGAACGCCCGGCAGCCGGAGGGCAGGGCGGACACGTCGGACGGATCGTGGGTCACCACGTCGACAAGCAACCCCGCCCGGGCGAGATCCGCCGCCCGGTCCCGGTAGGTGCCCAACCCCCAGCCGCCGCCGTGCGCCAGCATGCGGCGCTCCCGCCGCTGCCACGGCACCGGGTCCTCGTCGCCGACGCGGATGCTCGTCGGCGCGGTGCCCCGCTCGGCGTCGAACATCCACACGTGCCGGAAACGCTCCGTACGCGCCCGGAAGAGGTTGAACGAGGCGGTCGGCGCGGCGTCGAGGTGACAGATGTCGACCCGGGGCGTTCGGGACGTGAGCGCCTCGTACCGTTCGACAACCGGCACCCAGAAGCCGGAGAAGATCACCACCTGGTCCACGTCCGCGGCCCGCCACCGGTGCAGCAGCTCATCGACAGCGGCGTCGTCGAGCGCCGGCATCTGATCCCGCACCATGCGCTGGGCGGCCACCGCCAGCTTGAAGTTTTCCCTGAAGGCCAGCTTGGCGGCCCTCAGCCGGTCGAGCTCGTCGGGTCGCAGCAGCCGCTCGAACACCTCCACGCGCACCTCGATCCCGAGGGCGCGCAACCGACCGGCCAGGATGAGGGCCGGTACGTGGGTGCCGAGCGTGGCGCCCGACGTCAGCAGCACAATCGCCATCGTTGCTCCGATCGTCGGGAGTCAGGTGACGAGACTCGGGTTGCCGGCCGTCGCGACGAGCAGGTCACCCACCTGCGCTTCGAGGGCCACCCGGGCCGCGTCGTCCGGGGCGAACACGGCGAGAAAGAGCCGTCCACGCGGCGGGGTGAGCGTCCCCGAGGCCAGCGGCAGCACTCCGGGACCGTCGCCGCGAAACAGCAGCTTCGCCTCGTCCAGGGCGGACACCAGCCTGGCCACCGTGTCGCCGGGGCGCACCGGCGTCGTACGGCAGCGCAGCCAGGAGCGCAGGCCGACCGCCCGGGCCCGCCGGTCGAGGTGCAGGTTCAGCAGGCCCATCGATCGTCGGGCGTTGACCTCCAGCACCGGTACAACGGTGCCGTCGCGCAGCCGCAGTCCGTCGACGCAGACGGGCCCGGTGTAGCCCTCGGCCGCGAGCGCCGTCCCGACCCGCGCGATCACCTCGCGATGCGCGGTGGTGTCGAGGTTCGCGTGCTGATCCGCGGGGAGCGGGCCGGAGCCGCGGTAGGCGAACTCGGCGTTGTCGACGTGCTGGAGGCCCCGCCACCGCACCGCGCCGCCCGGGTCGACCTCCAGGTGGGTGGAGAAGCTGGACGCCTCCTCGAAGAGGGGTTGCACCAGCAGTTCCACCCGGGCCCCGCGCGCGACCTGCCGCTCCAGGTGCCGGACGACGGTGTCCAGCACCCGGGGGTTGGCGACCCGCAGGGCGCCCCGGCCGGCGACCCCGTACGGGTCCTTGAGCACGACGTCGTCCGGCGCGTCCTGCACCAGCCGCCGTACCTGCGCGGGCGTGGTGGCCAGGACGGCGCCGCCGGGCAGGCCGGCGTCCCGGACCAGGTCGTTCGACCAGACCTTGGAGTTGACGCGGGCGACGACCTCGACGGCGGGGACGGTGGCACGCAGGCCGAGTCGGTGCACCGCCACGGCGGTGTCCGGCCGGACGGCGTAGAACGCCGCGGCCCACCCGGACATCCCCGGCAGGGCCGTGCCGCCGGCCACGGCCAGACGCTCCTCCACTGTGGCGTCCTGGTGACCCGGCACGGCCGCGAGCCGTGGCGCGATGCCGGCGGCCGCCAGCGCTTCGACCAGGGTCTCGTCCATCGGCTCGGCGGTGAGCAGCAGATCACCCGGGGCGCACCCGACCGCCAGCAGCTCGTCCATGCCGCGACGTCCCCGGCTGCCACCCGCCGCCGGGCCGGCGGGCAGCCCGGCGAGATCGTCCGGCCGCCACGCCGCCTCCGCGTCGAACGAGCCGAAGTGAACGGTCCCGCTCACCTCACCGGCCATCGCCGTCGAGGGCGAAATGGCAGAACGCCTTCACCGACTCCAGGTGGATGCTGTCCAGCGACTCGAAGTCGATCTCGACGTCGAACTCCTCCTCCACCGCGAGCAGGAACGTGATCATGTGCAGCGAGTCGATCCCGAGGTCGAGCAGCAGATTCGTGTCCGCCGTCACCTCCTGGGCCAGCGCCGGATCCTCCAGAACCCGCGCGAGCAGGGCCGCCATGCGGGTGACCACCTCGGCCATGCGTTCACTCCCCGCTCAGGTAGAGAAGGATGCACTTCGAGCACACCGGCATGAGGCCGCTGTCGCGCAGGATGCCGCGGACCCTGGTGAACCGCTCGCTCTGCCAGATCTCCTGCATGGACTGCTCACCCAGGTCGCCGATGACGAACTCGGGGAAGAACTTGCACGAGCTGACCCGGCCGTCCGCGTGGATCTCGATCCGGTTGGACACCGCCAGGCAGCGGCTGCGCCGCTGGGCCGGGCGGGAGGTGCCACGGATGAAGTCGTCGAGCTCGTCCTGCTCGACCTGCGGCTGGTAGCGCACCCGCAGATTCCACACCCGGCTCGCCAGTCGCGCCATCGACTCCTTCAGCACCGGCAGGTACTGCTCGGGAAGCGCGTACGTGTACGAGTGCCAGGTCGGCTTGTCGCCCGGCTCCGGCGGGTTGAGCCACGAGAACGACTCCTCGTAGAGCCGGTCCATCGCCGACGCCGTCTCCGGGCTGATGTACCACGGCAGCAGCCAGTAGACCGAGTTGAAGCCGGTCTGCTCGGCCCACTCGGTGAACTCGTACATGCGGCCGACCATGTCCTCGCTGACCATGCACGCGACGGACAACTCGCCCTGGTACTCGCCGCGCCGTTGGAGGTCGAGCATCGCCTCGACGTTGCGCATGGTGCGCCGGAACGATCCCTTGCCCCGCAACGCCTCGTGCTCCGGCTCGAAGCCGTCCAGGCTGACCAGCAGGTTGAGTCGTGGCCCGATGGCCAGCAGGTGCTCCGCGTTGCGCTCCATCAACAGGCCGTTGGTGCACATGTTGACGACGCGCGGCACGGCGCCCAGCAGCTTGGCGATCTCGCCGAACTGGGAGTGCATCAGCGGCTCGCCGCCCCAGAGGAAGACCTTCGCCGCGTCGGGCGCGGTCGTCTCCAGCACGTCCCGGATGACGTCGAGGTCGAGCTCGGAGCGCTTGCGCTTGCTGTCGTAGTTGTGGAAGAACCCCTGCTCGTTCCACTGGAAGCAGTGGTTGCACCGCAGGTTGCACCGGTACGTCAGCTGCATGCTGACCTCCTGCGGCAACGTGCTGGCGTAGAGGGGGTCCGCCGCCAGGTTACGGCGCGTTTCGGACCGGATCGCCACCGTCCGGCGCAGGTCGTGCAGTTCTCCGGCAGTGAAGACCTTGTTGGTACGTGGGTAGGACATGCAGGCTCCCCGCTCGTCTGCCACGAAACGAGCGCCCCTGCGCAGGGCAGCGGGCATCGCTTCGCCAGATTCAGGACTGGATCGGGGGCCGTTCGCATCCCTACATGCGCACGAACCCCCGTTACCACAGGGAACCGGCGGCGGTCGTCCGACGTGGATGTGAGTGTCCTGCTCACCCCGCCACAGGTCGTTGACCACATTGACACATACGAGTGGCGTCGTAAACCCCCGCGCGGTCCGGGGTTCAGCGCAGAGCGCGGAAGAGCAGCAGGTAGCCGCAGTAGCCCAGCGGCACCAGCAGGAAGCAGATCAGGAACCCGAGCGGCAGGTAGCGCGGCGGGGTGCCGGCGACCATTGCGGGTCTCCCCCATCGGCCCAGCACCAGGTAACCGCCGAAGAACGCCAGCGCCGGCAGCCCCGCACAGATCCACGCGCCGAGGGTGAAGCCGTCGACCAAGCCGACCCCGGAGGCGAGCACGAGGGTCAGCATGAGCACCCCCGCCGCCGCCCCGCACGCGGCGTAGACGGCGACCGCCCGCGCCAGCGGCGACCACGTCGGCAGCAGCGCCGGCCGTTGGGCCAGCAGCTCGGCCTGCTGCCCGTGCCGGTCGGCCTCGTCGGCCATCCGCCGGGCCAGCTCCAGCTCCACCACCGGGTCGACCGCCGCCGCCCGCTGCGCCGGCACCCCGGCGCCCGCCGGGCTCACCGCCGTCGGCAGCGCCAGCCGCGCCGGTATCGCCGGCACGTGGGGATACGCCCCGACACCCGGCTGCCCCGGCACGCCGGCTGCGCCGGCGGACCCACCGTCCCCCGATCCGCTCACGACGGGCGAGCCGGTCGACGGCGGCGGACCCGGCCAGGTGGCGGGGTCAGCGGCCGAGCCCGGCGCGGCGGTCGGGGCGGCCGGTGGCTGGTCGATGCCGATCGCGCGGCCGAGCTGGTCGAGGCGGTGGCCCTGCGCGATCAGCCGCTGGTGCAGGTAGTCGGCGGCGGCGTGCAGATCACGACGGCGCTCGGACTCGGCAGCGGCGTCCCGCTCGCCGGCGCGGCGCTGCTCGGCGAGCTGTCGGGCCAGCGCCGCGTACTCCTCGAAGGACACTGTCAACGCTCCCCGTGCGGTTCGTGCCCGTCGCGGGCGAACGGCACGATCAGCCTGGTGCGCTGGTCGTGCCTGTCGACCAGCAGCGCCCGGTCGGCGCGCGGCGTGTAGGCCAGGTCGTGCACCCCGAGGTGCAGGGCCAGCTCGGCGCCGGGCACGTTGAGCGCGACGAGGCAGGCGACGTCGTCGCGGTTCTGGGTGCCGCCGAGGTCGTCGGAGAGCCGCCGCAGGCCGCGCCACCAGCCGAGCAGGTGCACGCCCTGGGCGGGGCCGTGGCGCAGCAGCGTACGCAGGTCGTCCAGGCCGGAGCGGAACGTGACCGGGTCGGCCGCGCCGAGGACCGGGGCTGCGGTGTCCATCCCGAACACCACCAGGTATTCGCGACCGGCCGGCTCGGCGGCCAGCGTGGCGATCCGGTCGCGCAGCCCGGCCGCGTCGAGGCGGTGCACCGGGTGACCGGCGGCCCGCAGCGCGGCCTCGGTCTCGGCCGCCACCGGGTCGGCGGCGGCGACCAGGGAGGCCAGCTGGAACCGGGCGTCACCGGGGGTGTGCTGGCGGGCCAGGCTCAGCGCGGCGGCGCGCAGCACGTCCGCGCCGGCCGGTGCGGTGCCCACCACGGCGAGGTGCCGGCCGGGGGTGGAGTCCATCAGGAACAGCGCGGTGGTGCCGTGCACGTCGACAGTCCGACCGACCAGCGCCATGGGGCGTCGGCCACCGGGGCGCAGCCCCGCGAAGGTGGAGTCGTCCTCGACGCGCGCCGCCTCGTACCCCTTGAAGACCGCCGGGGCCCGCGAGCCCGGCGGGCGGGCCTGCCACAGCTCGTGGCGCAGCGCGGCGAGGTCGGCCGCGGCGGCGTGCGCGTCGGGGAAGCGCAGCACGGTGTCGGCGCCGACCGCGCCGGCGGCGGTGTTTACCACTGCGGAGCCGATCGGCAGGGCCGCGGCGGCATCGTTGAGCTGGTCGAGGACACCCCCGCCGCCGGGCAGCGCCACCCGCAGCGCGAACTGCCCGAAAATCGCCTCGGCCCGACCGTAGAGCGCCTCGATGCCGGTCATGCTCTGACTGGCCAGCACCAGGTGGATGCCGTACGAGCGGCCCTTGCGGGCCAGCTCCTCCAGCAGGTCCACGGATTCGCGGGCCAGCGCGTCGTTGCCGGCGAGCAGCACGTGGAACTCGTCGATGACTGCCACGATGCGCGGCAGTGGACTGTCCCGCGGCAGGTCGGCGAGCTTGGTGACGCCGTGCCGCTTCAGCGCGGTGGCCCGGCGCTGTGCCTCCCGGCGCAGCTCGCGCAGCACGGCCAGACCGTACTCGCGGTCGGATTCGATGCCGACGGCCCGGGCGTGCGGCAGCCAGGACGGGTCACGCCCGGTGGGCACGAACTCGGTGAAGCTGACGCCCTCCTTGAAGTCGAGCAGGTAGAGCTGCAACTCCGCCGGCGAGTAGCGCGCGGCCAGCCCGTAGAGGACGTCCAGGAGGAAGACGGTCTTGCCGGCACCGGTGCGGCCGCCGACCAGCCAGTGCGGGGTGGCGTCGTCGAAGGCGACCGTGAGCGGCGCGGGGCCGGCCCGGCCGACGACGGTACGCAGCCCGTTGGCCGCGGACTCCGCCCAGCGCCGCTCGGGCAGCAGCTCGGCGAAGGGCAGCGCGTCGGCGCGGCGGGCGGCGGCGCCGAGGTGCTCGGCGAGCGCCCGGACCGAGGCCGGCGGCGGATCGCCGTCGAGCAGCACCGGGGCGGCGAGGCCGCTGCCGTCGGCGCTGAACGGGACGCCCGGCGGGTCGCCGACGTGCGCGTACCCCTCGCTGACCCGCAGGGCGGTGGTGCCGCCCAGCGACGGTGCGGTCTCGCCGGGCACCCGGGACGGATGGCCGGCGAGGAGCACGCAGACGGCGGCGGCCGGGCCGGCGTGGGTGAGCGCGGCGAGCCGGGCCAGCTCGCGCGGCGGCGGGGCGGCGGTGGCGACCACCACCAGCAACTGCCGGGTGGCGGGCTCGGCGTGCTGGGCGGCGCGGGCGTGCCGTTCGGCGGCGGTCAGCAGGGCGGCCACCTCGGACTCGCTGGTGGCCGGCGGGTCGAGCACACCCGCGTCGAGCAGCGGGCGCAGCGGGCCGAAGGTGGCGCCGAGCGCGGCGGTGTCGATGCCGGTGACCCGGACCCGACCGGCCGGAGCGGTGGCGACCAGCCGCAGCACCAGCGCCCGCAGCAGCGCGGCGACGCGCCCGTCCCGGGCGTCGGTGTCCAGTGCCAGGTGGTGGCCGCCGCCGAGCGGCAGCAGGACCGGGAAACCGCCGTCCGGAGTGGACGCCTCGCCGATGCGCACCGCGGCCGGCGCGTCGGTCAGCGCGGTCGCGCCGGGGGTGGGGGTGGCCAGCGCGCCGCCGAGGCGCGCGAGTCGGGCCACGAGGTCACCCCCGCCCGACTGCGGCGGCGGAGCCGGCGCCGCACCGAGCACGCCCCGGGCGGCATCCAGGTGTGCGCGGGCCGCCCGGTGGGCGGTGACCGCCTGCCCGTACGCCGACGCGAGCCTGCCCACGCTCTGCCTCCCACGCCACGGCCGTCCGGTTCGGACGAAACCCTAACGGACAGCGGTGACACCGGGACAGTAGCGACCCGCGCTTTCGCGACGGCCGACGCGTGACACGCCCGCCGCGCGCCGGGCCAGCGACGTTCACAGTTGTCGATTAGGTTGGCGGTGCGTACACCCGATGGAGGGAGTCCACCTCGTGCGACGAGTCCTCACGGCGGCCACCGCCGCCCTGACCCTCACCACCGCCGGCACCATGCTCACCGGCGCACCCGCCCAGGCCGCCACGACGGGCTGGGGCCGGCCCGTCGTCTCGGTCGCGCCGCAACCCGGCGCTCCCGGCCTGGGCGACACCTACTTCCCCGACTACGGCAACGGTGGCTACGACGTCTCGCACTACGACGTCCGGCTGCGCTACGACCCGGCCACCGACCGGCTCACCGGCACCACCACGATCCTCGCCACCGCGACGCAGGACCTCTCGGCGTTCAACCTGGACTTCCTGCTCGACGTCGAGTCCGTGCGGGTCAACGGCTGGGAGGCCGGCGCGGCCAAGGCGGGCGCGCACGAGCTGGTCGTCACCCCGACCCGCACGATCACCCGGGGCCAGCAGCTCACCATCGTGGTGCGCTACGACGGCATCCCGTCGGAGACCCTGGTCGGCGGCTACACCGGTTGGACGCGCACCGACGACGGGGCGCTCGCGGTCAACGAGCCCGAGTCGGCGTGGTGGTGGTTCCCGAGCAACGACCACCCGCTGGACAAGGCCACCTTCGACATCTCGGTCTCGGTGCCCACCGGCGTCGAGGTGATCAGCAACGGCGTGCAACCTCGTCCGCCGGCGGCCGAGGCGGGCAACCGCACCCGGTGGATCTGGCGGACCACCTCCCCCACCGCCACCTACCTGGCCTTCATGGCGATCGGTCAGTACGACATCGTCACCGACACCACGCCGGGCGGTCAGCCGGTGATCAACGCGTACAGCACCTCGCTGGGGGCGCTCGGGCCGGCCGCGCGGGCCAGCATCGAACGCACCGGCGAGATCACCGACTGGGAGAGCGGGATCTTCGGCCCGTACCCGTTCGAGGCGCGAGGTGGCGTGGCCGGGCCGGTGGACGGCATCGGCTTCGCCCTGGAAACGCAGACCCGCCCGGTGTACGGCCCGGGCTTCTGGCGTCGCGGCGCCAACACGTACGTGGTCGCCCACGAGAACGCCCACCAGTGGTTCGGCGACTCGGTCTCGGTGGCCGAGTGGCGCAACATCTGGCTCAACGAGGGTTTCGCCTCGTACGCCGAGTGGCTCTGGTCCGAGGAGCAGGACGAGGGCACCGCGCAGGAGGTCTTCGACTTCACCTACGCCAGCTACCCGGCCGACGACGAGTTCTGGCAGGTGCTGCCCGGTGACCCGGGCGCGGACCGGGTCTTCGACAACGCGGTCTACGACCGGGGCGCGATGACCCTGCACCAGCTGCGCCTGGCCGTCGGCGACGACGCGTTCTTCGCGATCCTGCCGGCGTGGACGGCCGAACACCGGTACGGCAACGGCACCATCGAGGAGTTCCAGGCCCTGGCCGAGCGGATCTCCGGTCTGGACCTGGACGAGCTGTTCACCACCTGGCTGTTCACTCCGGGCCGGCCCGACGTGGCCAGCGCCGCCCGCAAGGCCGCCCCGCCGGCCGAGCCCAAGTCGTGGGCCAAGATCCGCGAGGGCCACGAGGCGCACCGCCTGCTGTCGCACTAGCGGCAGTCGTCACCCGAAAGGCCCGTCGCCCGTGCGGCGGGCCTTTCCGCGTACCCACCCACCGGTCCCGTCGGAGCGATCTCACCTGCCACCGCTGCGCCCCGTCGCCCCTCCCGCACGCGTCCTTTGCTCTGCTTCAACTGACGCAACACCGGTTGTCCGATTATCGGACGCGCGGTGTTGCGTGGAGTGAAGCAGAGCAAAGGACGCCCTTGCCGCCGGCGAGACCAGCGCGCAGCAGCTGGTAGGCGACGCGGGGGGAGGAGGAGGAGCGAGGGAGGCTGGCCTCCGGGCCGGAGTCGTCGCCAGCGACCGGATCTGGGGCGGCGGCTCAGGACGCCGGTGCCACCGGACGGCCCGCGGTCGCCGGGGACCCCGCCGCCTCGGCCGTGCTCGCCTCGACGGCCCGGATGTGCCGGTAGGCGAACCAGAGCGGCGGGAACGCCCCGACCGCGAAGGACAGGTCGATGAGCGTCCAGAACCAGGGGATGTCCCGGATCGGGCCGCAGATCAGCGCCAGCGGAACGATCCCCGCGCAGGCGATCATGCCGACCTGCACCACCCAGACGTTGCGCACCGGGTCACGCAGCGGCCCCCAGAACGCCACCGCCAGCACCAGGTGGGCGAAGGCCAGCCAGTCGGTGCCGTAGAGCAGGAACGGGTAGTCCTGCCCCGCCGTCACGAGGCCGGTGTGGACCCGCTCGATCCAGTCGACAAGCGCCGGCACCTGACCCGCGAGCGGATCCAGCGCGCGCAGCAGCCAGCGCACCTCGATCTCCAGCGGGAAAGCGGTGGCACCGCTCAGGAAGAGGCCGATCAGCACGATCCACAGCCACCGGCGCGTACGCCGCAACCGCTCCTCATTGTCCATGACCGGAGCGTAACGATGATCTTCGTGCCGCTTCGTCCCGTCAGCGGTGACAGCTGTCTCACCGCCGTGGGGGGGGGCGGGGGCGGGGGGGAGCCCGCGGCCCGGCGGGTGGGCGGGGAGAACGACACCACCTAGGCCGCGGCGCGAGATCGG
>NZ_JBEZFG010000019.1:12765-18862 GCF_040649315.1 Micromonospora sp. NPDC049004 | reverse complement strand
GCAGCCCGACCCAACCCGATCTGCTCCCGCTCCAGCGGACTCAACCTCGACGCCATAACCACCCCAACGACGATCACGAAAGGGTGTTGCAACCACCGGTTGAGCCCGCCCGGCTAACGGAAAGTGTCCAAGATCTGGAGACTCCGGCCGGGTTCCTCGGCCATTTACTTGATGCGTACCAGTTATCGAGGGTCGGCCCGGACTGGGCAGCATCAAGTGATCTTCGCCAGAGGGCAGCGCGGACATCCCGCACATCATGGTGGGGCGATCGAGCGGTCGCGTTGGGTGCGCGGATCTCGTACGCTCCCTTGTGGTCTCCGCCGGTGCGGTGGTGGAGGCGATGGTCGACCAGGGGGAGGGTGCGCGTGAGCGCAGCACAGATCATCGCGAGGTTGGCGGCGGCGTCGCAGAAGCTTGATGAGGCGAAGGCCAAGACCGCGGCGGCAGCACAGGACGCGGCCGAGGCGCGATCCCTGGTCGCCGGTGCGCTGGAGGGTGTCGCCGCCGGGCCGTTGGTCGGCATGATCGACGCGTACCGTCAGGCTCTGGCGCAGGCGTCCCAGGGTGGCGAACCGGCCAAGCAGCACGTCCAGGAGACGATCGCCAAGGTCCGCGCCCTGGGAAATTGACCGCGGGTGGCGGTAGTACAGCCCACCGACCACCGGCGGTGATCGGGGTGAAGCGCGAGACCGAGAAGAACGCGAGGCTTGGATCCGACCGTTGGCGGTTCAGCGGGTGATGCGGACCTCGCCCTCGAAGCGCGGGTAGTCGCACACGTCCTGGCCGCACAGCTCGAAGCCGCTGGTGGCAAGTGCCACGCCCCGGTTGAAGGCGAAGCCGCCTTAGACGTACACCGCGCTGACGTGGATCAATGGATCGTCGAGTCTTCCGGGGACGTCCGTTCGATGATGATGACCGGGATCTCGCGGTCGGTCCCCTGCTGGTAGCGGGCGTACGTCGGGAAGACCTTCGTCATCACCGGCCACAGGCGGTCCCGTTCCTCGGTGGACGCCGTTCGCGCGTGGGCGGTGAACCGTTCCGCGCCGACCTGGATCTCGACCCTCGGGTCGGCGCTCAGGTTCAGATACCAGGCGGGGTGCCGGGAGGCACCTCCGTTGGACGCGACCAGCAGGTAGTTGTCGCCGTCGCGCCCGTACATCAGCGCGGTGCGGCGCAGGGCGCCCGACCGGCGCCCGCGCGTGGTGAGCAGCAATGAGGGAATTCCGTGGAAGGTGCCGCCGTCGGCGCCGTCGGTCTCGACGTACCGCCGGACGTGGCTGGCGACCCAGCCGACCGGGCTGTCCTCGATCGTCTCGTGCTGCTCCTGCGCGGTCATCGCTTCGCCTCCTTCATCGGGCCTGCCCCCCGGGGGGTGAGGGTGGGCCGCGTTGTGATGCCGGTGAGTCATCAAGATGACTCACCGGCATCAGGCTTTCACGGGACCAGGCCTCCCGTCGCGTGGGGCCGAGACCCGACGTGCGGTCAGTCGCGCGAGCGGGGCAGGCAGCACTTCTTGTACTTCGCGCCCGACCCGCACCAGCAGGCGTCGTTGCGGCCGGGCGGCCAGGCCGTCAGGCCCACCTCGTCGAGGCTGTCGGCGTACTCGTCGAGGGCTTCCTCGTCGACGGGCTCCTCGCCGACGAACGCGGCCAGGCCCTCGACGGTGCCGGCGACGACGCCCAGGTCCGCGCCGCCCAGCCCGGCGGCGTCGGCGAGCGCGCGTTCGATCTGGGTGCGGTGCTCGCCCCACGTCTTCGGGTAGCTGTCGACAAGCGCGGGCCAGCGCGTCAGCAACGCGGTGAACTCGGCCTCCGGCCAGTACAGCAGCGTCGCGGGGCCGTCGTCGAGGGCGTCGAGGGCGTGGGTGCTCGCGGCGCGCAGCCGGTCGGCGAGGTTGTCGTACTCGTCGTGGGGGAGGCCCATCTCCTCGCGGAGGGTGTGCCGCCGCTGGGCCAGCCCGTAGATCATGGCCGCGGCCTCGTCCTGCGCGTCCTCGGACTCGTGCTGCTGGGTCCGGGTGCGTTCCAGGATCGTGTCGAGTGCCCCGGTCAGCCATTGCAGCGCCAGGTCGGCGTGGCCGGCCTTGGCCAGCTCGTCGACCAGGTACGTGGCGTTGGGGTTGGTCTCCAGCAGCGGACGCAGCTCGGTCAGCTCGGCCATGCCCTCGTCGGAGCGGCCGAGGCGCAGCAGCAGGCCGCCGCGCACCGCTCGGGCGTACGCGTCCTCGTCGGGCTGTTCGGCGATGGCGCGGGTGGCCAGCGCGAGCGCATCGGCCAGGTCACCTGCCTGATCGAGGATGTCGGCGGCGACGAGCAGCGCGTACCCGATGTCGTCGGGGTCGGCGAGACGTCCCTCGTCGACGGCGCTCACCAGCTCGGCGACCAGCGCCGCCGGGTCCGGGCTCTTGACGCCCAGGGCGCCGATCTCCTCGATGCGGTCGGTGGTCAGCAGTTCGGGCATCGGCTCATCCTGAAAACGACAAAGGGAGCGGCCAGCGTACCCCCGAAGCATGCCGGAGCCCGGGCGGCGAACCGCCCGGGCTCCGACGTGCCAGCGAACCTCAGCGGGTCGCGGGCATGGTGGCGAACTCGCCGGCTAGCTCGGACTCGACGATCGTCGCGGTGGACGGCCGGCGACCGGCCGACGCCCGCCGGGCGGACGGGACGGCCAGGGCCGCGAGCGCGGCGGCCAGGGCGATCGCGGTGAGGACGAGAAACCCCATCGTGAAGCCGGCCTCCCGGGGCAGGCCGCTGGCCTGCGGGTGGGCGGTGATCACGCCGCTGACCACTGCGGCGCCGATCGCGCCGCCGATGGTACGGATGTTGGCGTTCATGCCGGTCGCCACGCCGGTCTGGCTGGCGGGCACGCTGCCGACGATCAGGTTGGCCATCGACGCGAACGCCAGGCCGATGCCGAGACCGACCAGCCCACCGGCGATGGCGACCTCCCAGCGGGTGTCGTGCGCGGCGGCCAGCATCGCGGAGGCGGCCACGTTGAACGCGGCGCCGGTGGCGAGCTGTGCCTTGGCGCTGAACACGGCCTGGAGCCGGCCGGCGACGAGACCGGCGACGAACATCGCGACGAGCATCGGCAGCATGAGCAGACCGGCCTGGCTGATGCTGGCGCCGAAGCCGTAGCCGGCGGCGGTCGGGGTCTGCACGAACTGGGGAAGGAACGCGTACACGGAGAACATCGACGCGCCGTAGAGCAGGGCGACCAGGTTGGTGGTCCACACGCCGGGCAGGCGCATCATCCGCATGTCGATCAGCGGGTTGGACGAGCGCACCTCGGCGACGAGCCAGCCGATCAGCAGCACCACGGCGAGCACCAGCAGGCCGAGCACGCGGGTGGAGGTCCAGCCCCAGGCCGCGCCCTGACTGATCGGCAGCAGCAGCGCGACCAGCCAGCCGGACAGCAGCAGTGTGGCACGCCAGTCGATCCGACCGGGCGTCCGCACCGGCGACTCGGGCACGAACAGGTGCGCGGCGACGGCGGTCAGCCCGACCACGACCATCGGGATCCAAAACAGCCAGCGGTAGTCCAGCGCGGCCACGATCGGGCCGGCGAGCACGACGCCGAGGCCACCGCCAGCGGCGACGATCGCCGAGATGGCGGCGACGGCGCCGCCGACCCGCGCGGCGGGGAACTCGTCGCGGATGATGCCGAACGACAGCGGGAAGACCGCGCCGCCGATGCCCTGCACGACCCGGGCGACGATGAGCACGCCGATGTTCGGCGCGATGGCGGCCACCAGGCAGCCGAGGGCGAGGGCGGCGAGCGAGACGACAAGCATCCGCTCCTTGCCGACCATGTCGCCGACGCGTCCGAGGATCGGCGTGAAGATCGACGCGGAGAGCAGGTAGGCGGTCAGGACCCAGGTCACGGTGTTCTGCGAGGTGTGCAGGTCCTGCTGGATGGTCGGCAGCACCGGGGTGATCAACGACTGGAGCATCGCGAAGAATCCGGCGCCGGCCGCGAGCACGGTGAAGGTGAGCCGACGCGAGCTGCGTCGGGATGTCACTGACACGAGAGAAAACTCCTGATGTGGTACGGAAGGAGGTTTGTCGCCCGTCGTCGGAGGCGGGCAGGTCTGTCGGGTCCGGGCGATCGGGTGGCCAGGCGGATCGGGCGGGTCCCGAGGTAAGCTAACCGGAGGCTGTCCTCCGGCATTTCCGGAGGAGTGCCTCCATTAAGCTAGCGGAGGGGTGCCTCCGGATGCAACCAAGATGAGGTGACGCACGTCATGACCAGCGCGGGGCAGACGCCCGAGGTCTTCGCGCAGCGGCCCAAGCGGGCCGACGCGCGACGCAACTACGACGCCCTGGTCAGCGCGGCGCGCGAGGCGTTCGCCGAGAACGGCGCCGCCGCCTCCCTGGAAGACGTGGCCCGTCGGGCCGGCGTCGGCATCGGCACCCTCTACCGCAACTTCCCGACCCGCCGGCACCTGTTCGAGGCCGTCTACGTCGAGGAGGTCCGTGCGCTGAGCAACTCCGCCGCCGACCTGGCCGAGCTGCCCCCGTGGGACGCCCTGGTCGCGTGGCTGCACCGCTTCGTCGCGTACGTCGCCACGAAGCGGGCGCTCGCCGAGCAGTTGCTGCACGACTCGGAGATCTTCGCCAGTTGCCGGACGGAGATCTACGCCGCCGGCGAGCCGTTGATGCGCCGCGCGCAGGCCGCCGGCGTGGTCCGCGACGACATCGGCTTCGACGACGTGGTGCGCCTGATCAGCGGCCTCACGATGGCCCAGTTCCCCGCACCCGAGCAGCGGGACCGCGTGCTCGGCGTGGCCCTCGACGGGTTGCGCGCGACCGCTCGCTGAGCACCCGTTCAGCACCCGCCGCGCCGTCCGCGTGACCTCGTTCTCGCGCGGATCGTCGCCCGGTGTCAGCCATCCGCGCGTGCACGTGGAACACCGCCGCCGTCGTTGGCCGTCGCTGCGGGTGGTCGGCGGGTGTCCGGTGTGGAGCGAGAACGAATTGCCGCTTTGTGCCTTCGGTGGGACAACGGGTTACCCGCGCGTAACAAGTGATTGACGTTTCTAAATTGTTGCGGGCATGATCGTCGCACGGTCGACCGGACACCCCCACCCACCTGCCCGCTTCGCCGGGTGCCTCCCCCCGGAGGTGCAGCCATGCTGCTCCGAAAGACCGTCCTCGTCGTGTCCCTGGCCACCGCCGCGTTGCTGGCGTCCGCCGGCACCGCGACCGCCGCCACCCCCGCCACCCCCGCCACCCCCGCCACCCCCGCCACCCCCGCCACCCCTGCTTCCACCGCCCCGGCTCCCACCGCCGCCTTCGCGGCCGCTGCCGCGGCCAACCCGGTCATCGTGGTCGGCGGCCTCAGCGGCGTCGCCGTGGCGTACGAGCCCATCGCCGCCCGGCTGCGCGCCGACGGCTACCGCACCTTCATCTACCAGCTGCCCGGGTTGGGCCTCGGTGACATCCCCGCCTCGGCCCGCGCGTTCGCCGGCTTCGTGGAGCAGGTGCGCGCCAGCACCGGCGCGGCGACAGTCGACCTCGTCGCCCACTCCGAGGGCGGCCTGGTCAGCCGTTACTACCTCAAGCGCCTGGGCGGCACCGCCAGCGTCGGCCGGTACGTCAGTCTGGGCACACCCCAGTACGGCACGTACGTCGCCAACATCGTGGCGTTTCTCGGCCTTGGCAGCTGCGCCGGCGTCGTGGCCTGCCAACAGATGACCATCGGTTCGGCGTTTCTCGCCGACCTGAACGCCGGGGACGACACCCCGGGGTCGGTGCGCTACACGACAGTGCGCACACTCCAGGACGAGCTGGTGCGCCCGACCGGCAACGCCGCCGTCAACGACGGGGCGACGAACGTCCTCATCCAGGCGTACTGCCCGCTGCGGGTGGTCGGGCACCTCGGCCTGGTGCTCGACGGGACCGCGTACACCATCGTGCGCGGCGCCCTGACCGACGGCCCGGTGCGACCCAACTGCCTCGCGGTCTGAACGCCGTGCGGGTGGTCCCGGCCGGGACCACCCCCCCGGGCGGGGGGAGGCGTGGGAAACGCCCCGGGGGGTGCGCCCCGAAAAAATCGGGGGGGTGGGCCGCCGCGGGCGCGGGCCCCGTATAGAACC
>NZ_JBEZFG010000019.1:0-12755 GCF_040649315.1 Micromonospora sp. NPDC049004 | reverse complement strand
CGGCCTCCTGTGCCCCGTCCGGTCCGCCGGCCGCGCCGCCCCCGCCCGCGCCCCCCGCAGCGCCCGCTCGTGTGCCCGCGGGCCCGCTGCCGCCGCCCCCCCCCCCCCCCACGGCCGTGGCTCGCCTTGCTCAGCTCGCCTTGCTCAGCGCCTCGAACTCGTCGTCGGTGAGCCGCACGTCGGCCGCGGCCACGTTCTCCTCCAGGTGCGCCACCGAGGACGTGCCGGGGATCGGCAGCATCACCGGCGAGCGGCGCAGCAGCCAGGCCAGCGCGAGCTGCGCGGGCGACGCGCCGTGCTCGGTGGAGATCGCGTCCAGCGGGCCGCCCGGCCGGGCCAGCTCGCCGGTGGCGATCGGGAACCACGGGATGAACGCGAGGTCGTTGCGCTCGCAGTACTCCAGGACGTCCTCGGCGCTGCGGTTGGCGAGGTTGTAGAGGTTCTGCACCGAGGCGATCGTGGTGATCGCGCGGGCCTGCTCGATCTGCTCGACGCTCACCTCGGACAGCCCGATGTGGCGGATCTTGCCCTCCTGCTGCAACAGGGCCAGCTCACCCAACTGGTCCGCCAGCGGCACCTGCGGGTCGATCCGGTGCAGCTGGTAGAGCGGGATGCTGTCCAGACCCAGGTGCCGCAGGCTCAGCTCACACTGCTGACGCAGGTACTCCGGCCGGCCCACCGGCCGCCAGTCGCCCGGTCCGGAACGGGTCAACCCGGCCTTGGTCGCGATGACCAGGTCGTCGGCGTACGGGTGCAGAGCCTCGCGGATCAGCAGCTCGGACACGAACGGGCCGTACGAGTCGGCGGTGTCGATGAACGTCACGCCCATCTCGACAGCCCGGCGCAGCACCCGCAGCGCCTCGGCCGGGTCCTTCGGATCACCCCACACGCCCGGCCCGGTGATCTGCATCGCCCCGTAACCGAGCCGGTTGACCGTGACGTCGCCCCCGATCCGGTACGTGCCGGACGCCTTCGCGGGCTGCTTGCTGATGTCGGTGGCCATACGCGAATCCCCAATCGTCTTCGTCGCGGCGGGCGAGACAGACAACCCACCACCTCGTGATCATCCCCCCGGAGCCGGCCATCATGCCGCCGCCCGCCCGATTGTGTGCCCCGACACGGCAGCACGCGATCACTGTCGGCCTGCCACTAGCGCCCGTCCTGTCCGGTCTGCTACGCCTGATCCGAGTCGGCGCGGCCGGCCGGGGGAGGCGCGATGTGGCGACGGTTCAGACCCGACCCGGTCGGTCGCCTGCGGGAGCGGCTGGACCGCTTCGACGCCACCCGCGACCATCGCGCGGTCCTCGACTCCGGAGCGATCCGCGACGCCGAGGCCGTCGTCGACCTGGTGACGGCGACGCCGACGGACGGGCCGCTGCCCGAGCGGGTCGCCGAGGGCGTGTTCCTCCTGGCCCGCCTGCACTGGTACCGGTACCAACTGCTGCCCCCGGGCGAGGACGCCGACGACCTCGCTCAGGCCGTCGGGCTCACCCGGTTCCTGCTGCGCTTCGCCCCGCAGCGGGTGTCGCCGGCGATGTTGGCGCTGCTGCACGCACACCGACCGCCCGATGACGACGCCCCACCCGCCGACACGCCGCCGGCACGGTCCGGCCCGCGGTCCGCCGGGCCGGGTTCCGACGCCGCCGGCGCCCGCTACGTCGAGGCCGTCATGCTGATGGCCGCCGCCGAGACCAGCCGCGATTACCGGGCGGCCGACCAGGCCGAATCGCTGCTGCGCCAGGCCCTCGACGGTACGCCGGTCGGTGCGCCGGAGCGGCTGCACTACCTGTCCGCCCTCGGCAAGGTCCACCGTGACCAGTTCCAGCACCTCGGCCGACGGCTGGCGCTCCCGGCAGCCGTGACCGCGCACCGGGAGAGCCTGGAGGCCACCGGCCTCGGCGACCCACAACGCCCCGTGCGGCTGTTCAACCTCGGCAACGTCCTGGGCGACACGTACGAGGTCGAGCGCGACCCGGCGGCGCTGGACGAGTCGATCACCGTGCTGCGCGACGCGGCCCGGGCCGCCGCCACGGGCACACCGGTGCGCACGATGGCGCGGATGAACCTCGGCCAGCGGCTGCGCGACAGGTGGCGTCTGCACCGGCGCCCGGGTGACCTCGACGAGGCGGTCGACGCCTTCGCCGCAGCGCGGGGCAGTGCCGATCCCCGGGTCGCCGCGCTGCACGGCGCGGCGCTCGCCGAGCGGTTCCTGCGCGACCGGACGCCCGCCGACCGGGACTCCGCGATCGAGGCGTACCGGTCGGCGCTGACCGGGTTCGGTGGGCTCGACCCGGAGCTGGCCGGCACCGCCCAGGTGGGGCTCGCCACCCTGCTCGCGGACCGGCACCAGGTGACCGCCGATCCGGTCGACCTCGACGCGGCGATCGACGCGTACCGGGCCGCCGCCGGTTCCGGGGCGACACCCGGCGGGACGGATCGCGAGGAGCTGCGCCACGCCCTGGCCGGTCTCCTGGCGAAACGGTACGAGGTGCGCCAGCGGGCCGACGACGTCACCGAGGCGGTACGGGTGCTGCGCGCCGGCGTGGCCGCCGCCCAGGACTCCGGCCAACGGGCGCGTCGGCTCGCCGACCTCGGCTACGCGCTCGCGCTCGGCCACGCCGACCTCGGTGGGGTGGTCGCGCTGCGCGCCGCACGGGACGCGCTGACCGAGGCCGAACGCCTGCTTCCCCGTACCGACCCGCTGCGTCACCACGTGCTCAACAACCTCGGCAACACCCTGCGCGAACTCTCCGACCTGGCCGGCGAGCCGGCGCTGCTGGAGCCGGCAGTGGTCGCGCTGCGCTCGGCAGTGGCCGCCGCCGGACCGGACGCCGCGTCCCTGCCCCGGTACCGCTCGAACCTGGGCCTCGTGCTGCAGGCGCTGTTCGCCTCGACCCAGGACCTGGCGACCCTGACCGAGGCGATCCAGGTGCTGGCGCAGGTGATCGACACGACGCCACCCGGGCACCCGGACCGGTTGCCGGCGCTGACCAACTACGGGGCCGCCCTGAACCGCCGGGTCGAACTCTTCCTCGACGGCGCGCTGCCCGCCGGCGGCGGGCCCGCCGACCAGGTCGCGGCCGGCGTCGCCCGGGACTCCGACGCCGCGGTCGTCGCCCTGCGCGAGGCCGCCGAGCTGGCCGAACAGGAGGCCGCCCCCACGGAGTACGTCCAGACACTCGGCACCCACGCGCTGGCCCACCTGCTGCGGCACCGGCTGCACGACGACCTGCCGGCGCTCGACACGGCGATTCGACTGCTGCGGCGACTCAGCGAGCGGCAGTCGCTCGGCGCGGACCGCTACCGGATCCTCACCAACCTCGCCAACGCCCTGCTGCTGCGCTTCCGCGCCGGTCCCGCCGACGCCGACGCCACAGCGATGCTGGCCGCGTACCGGGGAGCGGTCGACGAGCTGGCCGCCGAGCACCCGGCCCGCACGATGTGTCTGAGCAATCTCGCCACCGCGCTGGAGGCGGTCATCGAGGCCGCCCCCTCCGATCCCGGCATCGCCGCCGCGACGGCTGCCGCCGGAGTGGGCGGGTCCGACCTGCTCGCCGAGGCGGCGGTCGCGCTGCGCGCCGCCGCCGACGTCGAGGCCGCCCCGTCGCTGCTGCGGGCGGTGGCCGCCAGCAGGTACGCGGCCCACGTCGCCCGGGCCGGCGACCTTGCGGCCGCGCTCGACGGGTACGCCACCGCGATCGAGTTGATCGACCTGGTGGCCTGGCACGGCATGGACCCCGACGACCAGACCCGCCTGCTCGGGCGTTTCCCCGGGCTGGCCAGCGACGCCGCCGCGGTAGCCATCGCCCTCGACAACCCGCGGCGCGCGGTCGAGCTGCTGGAGTACGGCCGTGGGGTCCTGCTGACCCGCGCCCACGACGCGGGCGCCGACCTGGCCGCGCTGCGCGCGCAGGCCCCCCGGCTGGCCGCCCGACTCGCCGAAATCCAGGAAGCCCTCGACGACTTCCCCACGCTGACGGGGGCAGCATCGGCGGCGGGGCTGACAGCGACCGCCGGACCGAGCCCCGAGCAGCGGTACGACCTCGCCACCCGCCGTCGCCAGCTGCTGACCGAGATCCGCGACCGGCCCGGCTTCGCCGACTTCCTCCGCCCACCGCCCTTCGACGAGCTGGCCCGGGCCGCCGCCGACGGCCCGGTGGTGCTGGTCAACGTGGCAGCCCGACGTTGCGACGCGCTGGTCGTTGCCGAGGGCCGGGTCAGCGTGGTGCCGCTGGAGGAGCTGACCCTGGACGAGCTGGTCGTCCGGACGGCGACCTTCGTGGCGGCGATCGCGCTGCTCACCGAGCCGGCGCCGCCGGACGTCCCGCAGCCGCAGGTACAGCGTCGTCGGTCGGCGGCCCGCGTCGAGGTCGCCCAGACACTGGACTGGCTGTGGCGGGTCGTCGCCCGACCCGTACTCGACAGGCCTCCATCCACCCCGCCGCCGTCGGACGCCGAACCGGCTCCCGTGCCGTCGTCGCCGGACGCCGACGCGGCCCCCGTGCCGTCGTCCGGCGGCGGGGCGGTGGGGCAGTGGCCCCGGTTGTGGTGGTGTCCCACCGGGGTGCTCACGCTGCTGCCGCTGCACGCGGCCGGCCCGATCGACTGTGGCGACGGGGTGCTGGACCGGGTGGTCCCGTCGTACACGGCGTCGCTGCGGGCGCTTGCACACGCGCGCCGGGGCGTACCGGCCCGACCCGGACCTGTCGACTCGGCGGTGTTCGTCGGCATGCCCCGGACGCCCGGCCTCGCCGACCTGCCCGGTGTCGCGCGGGAGGAGGAGATCGTGCGTCAGCACGTGCCTCGGGTCCGCTCGCTGCTCGGCCCGGTAGCCACCCCGGCGACAGTGCTCGCCGCCCTGCCCGACCAGCCGGTCGCCCACCTGTCCTGTCACGGCACGCAGGACCTGCGCGCCCCGGCCTGGGGTCGGCTGGAGCTGGCCGGCGGCGCGCTGCACGTCCGGGACCTGTGGCGACCCGCCGGCAACCCGGCGGCGCTGGCGGTGCTCTCGGCCTGCGAGACGGTACGCGGTGGGGCGACCCTGCCCGACGAGGCGCTCACGCTCGGCACGGCCTTCCAACTGGTCGGCTTCCGGCAGGTCATCGGCGCGCTGTGGTCCATCTCGGACACGCTGACCGTGCGGCTCTGCAAGGACCTGTACGACGGGTTGTCCGTGCCCGGAGGGATCGCGCCGGACCGCGCGGCCGTGGCCCTGCACGCGGCGGTCCGCCACCTACGCGAGGCCCTGCCGGATCGCCCCGACACCTGGGCCGGCTACGCCCACCTCGGCCCCTGACGGCCGCCCGACGGCTGGGGAGCTGACGGCGGGGGAGGACTGGCGGGCGGGGGCGTACCAGGTCACGCCGACGGCCGCGACCAGCAGCGCGGTGCAGAGCAGCACCAGCCCCACGCCGATCCGCAGAGACCGGACCGCCGCCAGGGCCTCCAGGTGGTCGCCGAGCGGGGCCGGCGGCAGCGCCGCCACCGGGGTCACCCGCAACCGGCCGTGCGCCGCGCGGAGCAGCGCGAGCGCTCCGGCAACGCCCGCCGCCAGCGCGGCGAGCAGCAGGATCCCGACCAGCGCGCCCCAGCCCGCCGCGAGCGTGGTCACGTCGGTGCGGCCCCGGATCAGGCTGAACCCGACCAGCGCCACCAGCAGGCCGCCCAGCCCGTTGCGCCAGGCCACCGCCGCCGCACGGACGCGCTCCAGCTCGCCGCGCAGCAGGCCGGCCAGCTGCTGGGCCCGGTGCAGGTCGGCGACGGTCGCGGGCGGCCCCGGACGAAGCCGGATCACGCCTCGACCTCCAGCCACAGCGTCCAGTACGCCCCACAGCCACGCAGCCCGGCGGGACGCCCCGGGTGCTCGGCCTCGCACTCGCACAGCAGCGTCCGGTAACCGGGATCGGAGGCGGCGGCGTCCTTGCGGTACACCTCGTCGACGAGCGTCGTGGTGCTCGGGTGGCCGCACCGGGGGCACCGCCCACTGATCACCACCGCGAACTCGAATTCCTGCGTCCGGAAGCCCGCCGCGGCCTGCGCGGCGTACGCCTCGTCGGTCACCTCGGCGTACGGCAGCGGGCTCGACACCGGCTCGTCGTCGCGCATCCCGACCTCCCACCACCGACACCCGGACCGTCCACCGTAGTCGTTGCCGGCACCCGGGCCGACCGACCTCGCCGGGGCGCCTCCGCGCCGGGATCCCGGCCCGGCGAGGCGGCGGAATGCCTGCCGTTCCCACCCCCACCGACCGTGGCCGTGCCGGCGTCGAGGCGTGGACTGACCGGGGGTAGTTGCGCGGAGCGACAGGTACCGCAGTCGTCGGCGTGCGACGCTGGGCGCGTGCCGGTGACGCCGGCTCGGGCGGCCGGCCCGGTGCGTGCCGGCGCGACGGCGGAGGGAGCACCATGGCGGGAGTGCCGCAGGTCGACTTCGCGCTCGACACGTACGAGTGCATCGTGATCTATCCCGGCGCGGCCGGACGGGCCCTGCCCCCGGAGACCGTGCAGCGGTTGCAGGCCGAGCACACCGAGCACATGCAGGCGTTGCAGCGCAGCGGGATCATCCTCGTCGCCGGCTCGGTGGACGGCCCGGCCCGCGAGCCGGAGCCGCCGATCGGCTTCGGGCTGGCCCGCACGGGCAGCGTCGACGACGTACGCAGCGTGCTGGAGGCCGACCCGGCGGTGCAGGCCGGCCTCTACCGGGTGGATGTGCTGACCTTCCTCTGCCCGGCCGGCTCGTTGGAGTTTCCGCTGGTCAAGGCCGAGAGCTGACGGTCGGTCCAGCGACGGGTGTCGTGATGGTGACGGCGGTGTGGCCTGCGCCGGTGCTACGGTCGCGCGCACCGAGGCCCGCGGTCGCGGCGCACCCGGCGTCATCGGCCGGGCCCGGTCGAGGAGACGCCATGAGCTCCGCCGCCACCGCCGATGTCGCATCCGCTGCCGCGCGGCTGCGTGCCCTGCTCGGTGACCGCCTCCACGAGCCGGGCGAACCCGGGTTCGACACCGCCACCCGCCTGTGGAACGCCGCCGTCGACAGTCAGCCCGCCCTGGTCGCCCACTGCCTGGACGCCGACGAGGTGGCCGCGGCGGTCCGCGTCGCCGCCCGGTGCCACCTGCCGGTGTCGGTCCGCTCCGGTGGGCACGACTGGGCGGGCCGGGCACTGCGCGACGGGGGCCTGGTGCTCGACCTGACCGGCCTGCGGGCCGTCCGGGTCGATCCGGACCGGTGCACGGTGACGGTGGCCGGCGGTGCCAGCGCCGCCGACCTGCTCGCCGCCGCCGCCCCGTACGACCTGGTGGTGCCCACGGGTGTGGTCCGCGACGTGGGCATGGCCGGGCTGACCCTGGCCGGCGGGTACGGCCCGCTCGGCGGGCGGTTCGGCCTGGCCCTGGACAACCTGCTCGGCGCGGAGGTCGTCCTCGCCGACGGTCGTCGGGTCACCGCCGACCCGCGCCACGACGCGGAGCTGTACTGGGCGCTGCGCGGCGGCGGTGGCAACGTCGGCGTGGTCACCGAGCTGCGGTACCGGGCGCACCGGCTGCCGGCCGTGCTCGCTGGCATGATCATGTTCGCACTGGCCGAGGCGCCGGCCGTGCTGCGCGGCTACGCGGCGCTGCTCGCCGACGCCCCGGACGAGTTGACAGTCATGGCCGGCTTCCTGCCCGGCCCGGCCGGCGAACCGGTGGTCTTCGTGTGCCCCTTCTACAGCGGCCCGGACCTGGACGCCGGCCGCCCGTGGCTGGACCGGCTGCGGGCGCTGGGCACCCCGCTGGTCGACCAGGTCGACCCGCTGCCGTACGCGGACGCGTTGCGGATGTTCGACGGCGGAATGGTCGACGGCAACCACTATCTGCTGCGTACCCGCTGGCTGCCGACGCTCGCCGACGGCGCGGTGGACGCGCTGGTCGACGCCGCCCGGCAGGTCACCTCGCCGTTCTCCGCGCTGGCCCTGCACCACTTCCACGGCGCGGCCACCCGGGTCCGGCTCGGCGACACGGCGTTCGGCCTGCGCGCCGAGCACCTGCTGACCGAGATCATCGCGGCGTGGGCCCCCGGCGGGGAGGTCGCACCGCACCTCGCGTGGGCCGAGCGGACGTCGGAGGCGCTCGCCCCGCTCGCCCTGCCCGGGGGCTACCCGAACCTGCTCGCCCCGACCGAGACCGAACGGGTCCGGCTCGCGTACGGCGCGAACTGGGCACGTCTGCGCCGGGCCAAGCGGCACTACGACCCTCGTGACCTGCTCACCGCCGTGCCCACGCTGCCCCCGTCGGAGCACCCGGAGTGAGCGCGCGCCGGGAGCGCCCCGACACCGCCCGCCACGACAGGCGTACGATTCCCGGCGCGCGGTCGCCGTTGCCCGTCGCCACAACGTTCCCGGTGCGGTTCCGCCCGCCGGTCCGACGCGCACCGCGCGTTGTTGGACACCTGTTCCGCTGCCTGCAAGGGGTCGGCCCCGAGTCCGACCTGAAGGAGAGACTAGCCTGATGGGCGTGACACGCCGCGCGAAGATCGTCTGCACTCTTGGTCCCGCCACCTCGTCCCCGGAGCGCATCCGGGGCCTCGTCGAGGCCGGTATGAACGTGGCGAGGCTCAACTTCAGCCACGGCAGCCACGCCGACCACGAGGCGGTCTACCGACTGGTCCGGGAGGCATCCGAGGCGTCCGGTAAGCCGGTGGCCGTCCTCGCCGACCTGCAGGGGCCCAAGATCCGGCTCGGCCGGTTCGCCGACGGCCCGCACGAGTGGCGCACCGGCGACTCCGTCGTGATCACCGGTGACGACATCCTCGGCACCAAGGAGCGGGTCTCCTGCACCTACCGCAAGCTGCCGCAGGAGGTGAAGCCCGGTGACCGCCTGCTGATCGACGACGGTCGGGTCGCCGTGGAGGTCACCGACGTCACCGGCAACGACATCCGCTGCCTGGTCACCGAGGGCGGCCCCGTCTCCAACAACAAGGGCGTGTCGCTGCCCAACGTGGCGGTCAGCGTGCCCGCCATGTCGGACAAGGACGCCGAGGACCTGCGTTTCTCCCTGGGGCTCGGCGTCGACCTGGTCGCGCTGTCCTTCGTGCGCTCGGCCGAGGACATCAAGCTCGTCCACAACATCATGGCCGAAGAGGGCGTGTTCCGGCCGGTGCTGGCCAAGGTCGAGAAGCCGGAGGCCGTGGACCACCTGGAGGCCATCGTGCTGGCCTTCGACGGTGTCATGGTCGCCCGGGGCGACCTCGGCGTGGAGATGCCGCTGGACGAGGTCCCGCTGGTGCAGAAGCGGGCCGTGCAGCTGTGCCGGGAGAACGCCAAGCCGGTCATCGTGGCCACCCAGATGCTCGACTCCATGATCGAGAATTCCCGCCCCACCCGGGCGGAAGCCTCCGACGTGGCCAACGCGGTGCTCGACGGCGCGGACGCGGTGATGCTCTCCGGCGAGACCAGCGTCGGCAAGTACCCGGTGCTGACCGTCAGCACCATGGCCAAGATCGTGACGACCACCGAGGCCGGTTCGATCGGCGTGCCGCGCCTGCAGCACGACCCGCGTACCCACGGCGGCGCGCTCACCGTGGCCGCCTCGTCGATCGCCCGGGCCATCAACGCCAAGGCGCTCGTCGCCTTCTCGCAGACCGGCGACACCGTCCGGCGGCTCTCCCGCCTGCACTGCGACCTGCCGCTGCTGGCGTTCACCCCGGTTCCCGAGGTGCGTGACCAGCTCGCCCTGACCTGGGGCGTGGAGACCTTCCTCATGCCGTTCGTGCAGCACACCGACGACATGTTCCGCCAGGTCGACCAGGCGCTGCTCGGCCTCGACCGGGCCAACCCCGGTGACTACGTGGTGATCGTGGCGGGCAGCCCGCCCGGCACCCCCGGCTCGACCAACACGCTGCGCGTCCACCAGCTCGGCTCGCTGGTCGACGCCGCGTCGGCGCGGGCGCTGCAGTGAGCGACGGTCGGGTCGCGGTCGGCCAGGCAGCGGTCGACCAGCTGCTGGAAGTGCTGGACCTCGACTCGACCGGGGAGATGACCTTCCGGGGGATGAGCCCCCCGGTCGGTCCGCAACGGGTGTACGGCGGCCAGGTTGCCGGTCAGGCACTGGTCGCCGCCGGCCGCACGGTGGACCCGGAGCGGTTCGTGCACTCGCTGCACGGCTACTTCGTCCGCCCCGGCGACCCGGTCGAGCCGATCGAGTACCAGGTGGAGAACATCCGCGACGGCAGGTCCTTCTCGGTGCGCCGGGCGGTCGCCCTCCAGCACGACAAGCCGATCTTCTTCATGTCGGCGTCGTTCCAGCGGACCGAGGAGGGGCTGGACCACCAGGCTCCCGCGCCGCTGGACGTGCCCGCCCCGCAGGACGTGCCGACGATGTCCGACCGGCTCTCCCGCTATCCCGAGCGTCTGGGCATCTGGGGGCAGATCCCCCGCCCGATCGACGTGCGTTACGTGGGGGAGCCCGGCTGGGTCCGCCCCGGCGACCGGCCCGCCGACCCGCACCAGCGGGTCTGGATGCGCATCGACGGCAAGCTGCCCGACGACCCGCTGCTGCACGCGTGCGCGCTCACGTACGCCTCGGACCTCACCCTGCTCGACTCGGTGCTCTCCGTGCACGGTGAGGTGTGGGGGCCGGGCGGTGTGGTCGGCGCGAGCCTGGACCACGCGCTGTGGTTCCACCGGCCGTTCCGCGCCGACGAGTGGTTCCTCTACGACTGCTGGAGCCCGTCGGCGTCCGGCGCGCGAGGGCTGGCCACCGGCCGGATGTTCACCACCGACGGCCGGCAGATCGCCAGCGCCGTGCAGGAGGGTCTGCTGCGCCGCGTCGGAGCCTGATCCGCCGTCGCTGTCCCGAGTGATCCGCAGTTGCTGTCCCGCCTGATCCGCCGTTGCTGGCCCGCGTGATCCGGCGTTGCTGGCCCGCGTGATCCGGCGTTGCTGTCACGCCTCGAGGATGGCCTCGCCGGCGATTTCGATCTGCACGGTCTTGCCGACCAGAACGCCGCCGCTCTCCAGCGCGACATTCCAGAGCAGGCCGTAGTCCTCCCGGTTGATCTCGGCGGTCGCGCTGAATCCGAAGATGTTCTGTCCGTACGGATCACGCCGGGCACCGCCGAAATTAACCTGAAGGTCCACCGCGCGGGTGATCCCCTTTACCGTCAACTCGCCGGTGAGCACGAATCGATTGGCCTCGGACTGCGGCGGGGGATTGTGACTTCTGCCTCGTCCGCCGAGTCGGTGGTTTCGCAGACGGGCCCAGTAGAAAATCGGGTCCTCGTTGCTCTGCCAGTTAATGCCCGTGCTTCGATATTCGAGCGTGGGATAACTCTCCACATCGAGGAAGTCGGCGCTTTTGAGATGCGTGTCCCGGTCGACGCTCCCGGTGGAGATGCTGGCCGCCGCGATGGTGGCGGTCACCCCGGAGCGCAGCGGATCCTCCGCCACGAAGATCTCCGCACTCGCCTCGGCGAACTCGCCCCGCACCGGGCTCACCATCATGTGGCGGGACAGGAAACCGATCCGCTTGTGCGCCTGATCGAGGCGATAGGTGCCGGCGATCGGGATGGTCATGCCATCCCAGGTGCGTGTGGCGACATCGGTCATCGTGTTGCCTTCCCCCCGGGTGGATCCGGGTGTTTATCAATGTCCTGCCCGAGCCGGGGTAACCGGTCCCGCAGTCATACCGCCCGCCCAGCATAAGGACGCTCCGAATCGGCATTCCGGGCCCCACCGGGTGATGGATCACGGCGTACGACGTTATTGGCTATTCGTCGATGCGTGATCGATCGGCCGAGGGTCGCCGAACCGGCAGGATGACCTGCGGGCTAACCTTGCCGGCATGCGTCTCTCCGCTCGGGTCGACTACGCCCTCCGCGCGGCCGCCGAGCTCGCCGCGACGGCCAGTGGCCCCGGGCGGGGGCGGCCGGTCACCGCCGACCAGATCGCGCGTGCGCAGGAGATCCCGCCGAAGTTCCTGGAGAGCATCCTGCTGCAACTGCGTCGGGGTGGCATCGTGCACGCCCAGCGCGGCCCGGAGGGCGGCTACTGGTTGGCCCGCCCGGCCGAGGAGATCTCCCTCGCGGAGGTGATCCGGGTGATCGACGGGCCGCTCGCGCACGTCCGGGGGCAGCGCCCCGAACAGCTCGGCTACCACGGTCCGGCCCGTGCCCTGCAGGAGGTCTGGATCGCGCTGCGCGCCAGTGAGCGGGAGATCCTCGAACTGGTAAGCGTCGCCGACGTGGCCGCCGGCACGTTGCCGCCGCGGGTCACCGAGCTGGTCGCCGACCCCCGCGCCTGGATCTGAGCCTGCGCCCGGTCTGAGCGCGCGTTTGGTCTGAGCCTGCCTCCGGTCTGAGCCTGCGCCCGGTCTGCGCCTGCGCGGGTTTGTGCCCGCGTCCGGTCTGAGCCCGCGTCCGGTCTGAGCGCGCGTCCGGTCTGAGCCCGCGCCCGGTCTGAGCGCGCGTCCGGTCTGAGCCCGCGTCCGGTCTGAGCCTGCGCGGGTCTGAGCCCGCGCCCGGTCTGAGCGCGCGTCCGGTCTGAGCCCGCGTCCGGTCTGAGCCTGCGCGGGTCTGAGCCCGCGCCCGGTCTAAGCCCGCGGGGGTTTGTGCCCGCGCGGTTCTGAGCCCGCGCTTCGCTCTATGGCGGCGCGGCTTCGCGAGATCTTGGACAGTTTCCGTTCGCGTGGCGGGCTCAACCGATGGTTGCAACACCCTTTCGTGATCGTCGTTGGGGTGGTTATGGCGTCGAGGTTGAGTCCGCTGGAGCGGGAGCAGATCGG
>NZ_JBEZFG010000018.1:23051-60710 GCF_040649315.1 Micromonospora sp. NPDC049004 | reverse complement strand
CTCAACGACCGCCCCCGCATGACCCTCGGCTGGGCCACCCCCGGTGAGAAAATGGCCCAGCTACTCGGTGTTGCAACCACCGGTTGAGCCCGCCCTGCTAACGGAAACTGTCCAAGATCTCGCCGTGGTGGTGCGTGCGCGGTCGCTGCGCCCGGCGCGGGGGCGCGTCCGGGCGGTTGGTCTGCGGGGATGCGTGGCAGTGCCGGGGTACGTCGCCCGCTGGTCCGGCCGGGCTGCGCCGCGCGGTGGCGTCCCATCCCCCGGTCGGGGGCTTGACCCGTGCTGTCCCGTGGCGCATTGTCGACCAAGTCGATAGGAGATACCGAAAAGTCAGGGGGCGCTCGTGCGCAAGCTACTGGTCCTCGCTCTGGTCGGGCTCGTCGCGCAGTTGATCGATGGTTCGCTCGGTATGGCGTACGGGTTGACCTCGTCCACGTTGCTGCTGGTCGTCGGGGTCGCTCCCGCCGCCGCCTCGGCGTCGGTGCACCTGGCCGAGATCGGCACCACGCTCGCGGCCGGGGTCGCGCACTGGCGGTTCGGCAACGTCGACTGGCGGGTGGTGACCCGCATCGCCCTGCCGGGCGCGATCGGCGCGTTCGCCGGCGCCACCCTGCTCAGCTCGATCTCCACCGAGTCGGCCGCACCGTGGATGGCCGCCATCCTCTTCACCCTCGGCGCGTACCTGCTGGTGCGCTTCGCCCGACCGCTGCGAACCGGCCGGGCCGGCGGGCGGCTGCGCGGCCGCTTCCTCGGCCCCCTGGGCCTGGTCGCCGGCTTCGTCGATGCGACAGGCGGCGGCGGGTGGGGTCCGGTCGCCACCCCGGCGCTGCTGGTCTCCGGTCGCATGGAGCCCCGCAAGGTGATCGGCTCGGTCGACACCGCCGAGTTCGTCGTGGCCGGCGCCGCGAGCGTCGGGTTCCTGATCGGGCTGGGCACGGAGGGGTTCCTGCTCCCCACCGTCGTGGCCCTGCTGATCGGCGGGCTGATCGCCGCCCCGCTGGCCGCCTGGCTGGTGCGCATCGTGCCCGCCCAACTGCTGGGCGCGGCGGTCGGTGGCGTGATCGTGCTGAGCAACGCCCGCACCCTGATCCGGTCCGCCGGGCTGGACGGCCCGCTCCGCCCCACCCTGTACGCCCTGCTGGCCGTCGGTTGGCTGACCGCGCTCGTCTTCGCCGTGCGTGCCCTGCGCCGCACCCGCCGAGCCCGCGCCACCGTCGCGACCGCGACCGCCGCCACCCCCGCGACCGTCACTACCACCGTCGCGACCGGGACCGCCGCAACCGCCACTACCACCGCCGCCGGAGCGTCGGCGGTTTCTCAGCCGGCTCCGTTTCGGCCGGGTGCTGTCGTTTCGGGCGTCGCAGTAGTCGGTGCTGTCGGCGACGGCACGCCGGCCGGTCTCACCGTCGTCGGAACGCCAGCCCCGCGCTGATCCGGCTGCCGGATCGGAGCGGCCCCGCCCTGACCCGCGCCGCCACGCCGGCCGGGTTGCGGCTTTCCTGCCGGTGTCATGGCGGGAGATCGACTGCGGATCGCCGATCTGGCGGTGTCCCCGCGCCGTTATGCCGCCACATCGGCGACCTGGAGTTGACCAACGGCGCCCGCGCAGTCAGCGGCCTGCCGGACCGGCAGGGACGCTCGCGCGGTCAGCCGGGACGCGCGCGGTAAGCCGGGACGCGCGCGGTAAGCCGGGACGCGCGCGGTCAGCCGGCGCTTGCGCGGTCAGGGCGTCAGCAGCTTGTCCGCCGCCTCGGCGAGGAGCGTCCACGCCTCGTCGACGTGCGCCTCGACGGTCTGCGGTGCCCCGACGGCCAGCCGCAGCGTGTACCGGCCGGCCACGCGGGTGTGGGTCAGGTGGACGCGTCCGGTGCCGTTGACCTGGGCCAGCAGCTCGGCGTTGGTGTCGTCGTCGGCGCGCAGCCGGAAGCAGACCAGCGAGAACGGGTGCGCCGCGGCCAGCTCGAACCGGTCGTCGGCGCGGACCCGGTCGGCGAACCGGGCGGCCAGCGCCACGCCGGAGCGGATGTGCGCCCGTAGCCCCTCGGCGCCGTACCAGCGCAGCACGAACCACAGCTTCAGGGCCCGGAAGCGGCGGCCCAGGGGCACCTGCCAGTCCCGGTAGTCGATCACCGCCCCGGACTCGGAGGCGGCGTTGCGCAGGAACTCCGGGAGCACGGTCAGCGCTTCGATCAGCTCGGCGCGGTCGGCCACCCAGAACGCGTCGCAGTCGAAGCCGGTGAGCAGCCACTTGTGCGGGTCGAAACAGTAGGAGTCGGCGTACTCCAGGCCGGCGTGTGACCAGCGCAGCTCGGGGCAGACGGCGGCGGCGCCCGCGTACGCCGCGTCGACGTGCAGCCAGATCCCGTACTCGGCGCAGATCGCCCCGATCTCGGGCAGTGGATCGACGGCGGTCGTGGAGGTGGTGCCGATGGTGGCGACGACGATGGCGGGTACGTCCCCGGCGGCCAGGTCCGCCTCGATCGCGGCCCGCAGCGCGGCGGGGCGCAGCGCCTGGGTGTCCGGGTCCACGTCGATCGGCCGGATCCCGTCGCCGCCCAACCCGGCGATCCGTACGGCCTTCTCGATTGAGGAGTGCCCGTGCACTGAGGTGTACGCGCGGTAGCGCCGGTCGATGCCGGTGACGCGCCAGCGACCCGCGCTGGCGCGGTGCAGGGCGGCGAGGGTGGCCACCAGGGTCGCCGAGGAGGCCGAGTCCTGGATGACGCCGCCGCCGGCGCCGCTCGACCGGAAGCGCTGCGGCAGGTCGAGCAGTTGGGCCAGCCAGTCCATCATGACCGTCTCCAGCTCGGTGCAGGCCGGGCTGCTGGCCCAGAGCATGCCCTGCACGCCGAGCCCGGAGCTGACCAGGTCGCCGAGCAGGCTCGGGCCGGACGTGTTCGCGGGGAAGTAGCCGAAGAAACCTGGGTGCTGCCAGTGGGTCAGGCCCGGTAGGACTATCGCGTCCAGATCGGCGAGGACCGCTTCGACCGGCTCGCCGCCGGTGGTGGGTGGCGCGCTCGGCAGGGCCTCGGCGACCGTTCCGGGTGGGTCGGCCGGGGCGACCGGCCGCTGGTGCAGCGTCGTCCAGTAGTCGGCGATCCAGTCGACGACGGCGTGGCCGGCGCGGCGGAACTCGTCCGGGTCCATGTGTGGGGCGCTCACCCGGACGAGTTGATCAGGCCAGCGGGGGAGGGTCAAGAGCCGCATGGCGTGACGGTCGTCGATATTGCGGAGCGGAAAGCGCTTGCCCTACGATGCGGCTGAGCCGGATCCGCGAGTTCCAGGGCGTTTCACCCCGACCAGATCGCCGTTCGCCGTCACGGCGGCGGGCCGTTCACCGTGCTTCCCGGGCAGGGCAGGTGGACCACAGCGGTCATCACCGGATCCTCCGGAGGCAGTTCATGCACCCGTTACGACAACGGTTCATCCTGCTGGCCGCGTCGACGGCCGCCGCCGTCGTGGCCGGCACCGTCGGCACTGTCGTCGCCTCGGCCGCCGCCGTCGGCTGTCGCGTCGACTACCAGGTCAGCAACCAGTGGCAGGGCGGTTTCGGCGCCAGCGTCACCATCACCAACCTCGGCGAGGAGGTCAACGGCTGGGCCCTCACCTGGTCGTACGCCGCCGGGCAGCAGGTCACCCAGGCGTGGAGCGCCACCGTCACCCAGTCCGGCGCCCAGGTGACCGCGCGCAACGTCGACTACAACGGTGCCCTCGCCACCAACGGCACCGCCTCGTTCGGGTTCAACGCCTCGTGGACGAGCAGCAACCCGGCGCCGACCAGCTTCGCGCTCAACGGCGTCACCTGCACCGGGGCGCCGGCCACCGACGGCCCGACCACCCCGCCACCGACCACCCCACCGCCCACCACGCCACCTCCGACCACGCCGCCCCCGACGACGCCGCCACCCACCACGCCTCCGGCCGGGGCGAAGCAGATGGAGAACCTGGACCGAGGGTTGATCAGCGTCCGCTCCGGTAGCGGCAACCTGGTGTCCTGGCGGCTGCTCGGCACCGAGACCTCCGGCGTGGCGTTCAACCTCTACCGGGGCTCGACAAGGGTCAACGCCAACCCGATCACCGGCGCCACCAACTACCTCGACAGTGGCGCGGCGGCCGGGTCGGCGTACACCGTGCGGGCAGTGGTGGGCGGCGCGGAGCAGGCGGCGTCCGCGCCCGCCCTGCAGTTCGCCAACGGCTACCTGGACGTGCCGTTGCAGGTGCCGGCCGGGGGCACCACCCCCAGCGGGGAGAGCTACACCTACAGCGCCAACGACGCCTCGGTCGGTGACCTCAACGGTGACGGCACCTACGAGATCGTGCTCAAGTGGGATCCGTCGAACGCCAAGGACAACTCGCAGTCCGGCTACACCGGCAACGTCTACGTCGACGCGTACACCCTGACCGGCACCCGGTTGTGGCGGATCGACCTGGGCCGCAACATCCGCGCCGGAGCCCACTACACCCAGTTCCAGGTGTACGACTACGACGGTGACGGTCGCGCCGAGGTGGCCATGAAGACCGCCGACGGCACCCGCTCCGGCACCGGTCAGCTCATCGGCTCGTCGTCTGCGGACTATCGAAACTCCAGCGGTTACGTGCTCTCCGGCCCGGAGTACCTGACCATGTTCAACGGCCAGACCGGCGCGATCGCATCCACGGTCAACTACGACCCGCCGCGCGGCACCGTGTCGTCCTGGGGCGACTCGTACGGCAACCGGGTGGACCGGTTCCTCGCCGGCACCGCCTACCTGGACGGGCAGCGTCCCTCGCTGATCATGGCCCGGGGTTACTACACCCGGGCGGTCATCGCGGCGTGGGACTTCCGCAACGGCACGCTGACCAAGCGTTGGACGTTCGACTCGAACTCGTCCGGCAACGGCACCGCCGCCGGCCAGGGCAACCACCAGCTCTCGGTGGCCGACGTCGACGCCGACGGCCGTCAGGAGATCGTCTACGGCGCCGCCACGATCGACGACAACGGTCGGTTGCTCTACTCGACGGGCAACGGGCACGGCGACGCCCTGCACGTCGGGGACCTCGACCCGGGCCGCGCCGGCCTGGAGGTGTTCAAGGTCGACGAGGACGGGAGCAAGCCCAGCTCCTGGTTCGCGGACGCCCGTACCGGTCAGATCCTGTGGTCCACGCCGGCCTCGGGTGACAACGGCCGGGGCGTCTCGGCGGACATCTGGGCGGGCAGCCCCGGCGCCGAGTCGTGGTCCTCGGCCGTCTCCGGCCTGGCCAACACCCGGGGTCAGAACGTGGGCCGCAAGCCGTCGTCAGCCAACTTCCTCGCCTGGTGGGACGGCGACCCGGTCCGCGAGCTGCTGGACGGTACGAAGATCGACAAGTACGGCACCAGCGGCGAAACCCGGCTGCTCACCGGCGACCAGGTGGCGTCCAACAACGGCACCAAGTCCACGCCGGCGCTCTCGGGGGACATCCTCGGCGACTGGCGCGAGGAGGTGATCTGGCGGACCACCGACAGCCGGGCGCTGCGCATCTACAGCACGCCCACGCCGACCAGCACCCGGATCCACACCCTGATGCACGACCCGCAGTACCGGGTGGCGATCGCGTGGCAGAACACCGCCTACAACCAGCCGCCACACCCGGGGTTCTTCATCGGCGATCAGATGGCCAGCCCGCCGACCCCGAACATCTACCTACGTTGATCTGGCGGTCCTGATCGGGTTCGCCTAAGGTGGCAGGCACCGGGCCGCAGCCGCGGAATCCGCACAGCTGCAGCCCGGTGCTCCACACCGCGGCATTCCCGACCCGTCCCGACCGGGAATGCCGTACCACCACCGGCACCAACATTAGGCACCGTCCGGGTCGCGGGGGTGACGCTGACGTGAAGATCGTGTTTCACGCGTCCCGGCGCAGACCCCCCGCCACCTGCTCGGCGATCAATTCGTACGACCGCACCCGGTCCGCGACGTCGTAGACCAGGGTGGTGAGCATCAGCTCGTCCGCGTCGGTGCGCTCCTGCAACTCGGTCAACTGCCGGCGCACCGTCTCCGGCGAGCCCAGCGCCTGACCGTCGCGCCGCTGCAGCACGAACTCCCGCTCGAACTCGGTGTACGGGTAGGCCGCCGCCTCGTCGGGCGTCGACAGCGGCTCCGGTCGACCGGAGCGCAGCTTCAGGAACGACAGCGCGCTCGGCCCGGCCAGCCACTCGGCCCGCTCGTCGGTCTCGGCGCAGACCGCGTTGACGGCCACCATCGCGTACGGCTTGTCCAGCCACTGCGACGGCCGGAAGTTCTGCCGGTACAGCGCCAGCGCCGGCAGGGTGTTCGCCGAGCTGAAGTGGTGCGCGAAGGAGAACGGCAGGCCCAGCAGGCCGGCGAGTTGGGCGCTGAAGCCGCTGGAGCCGAGCAGCCAGACGGCCGGCTGCTCACCCCGACCCGGGGTGGCGATGATCTGCCCCGGCTTCTCCCCGCTGAAGTAGTTCATCAGGTCCGTCAGCTCACGCGGGAAACCCTCCGCGGACAGGCCCTCCATGGTGCGCCGCAACGCCAGCGCGGTCACCTGGTCGGTACCCGGGGCCCGGCCGATGCCCAGGTCGATCCGACCGGGGTGCAGCGCCTCCAGGGTGCCGAACTGCTCGGCCACCACCAGCGGCGCGTGGTTGGGCAGCATCACCCCGCCCGAACCGAGGCGGATCGTCGACGTGTTCGCCGCCAGGTGCGCCAGCAGGACCGCCGGCGCGGAGCTGGCGATCGCCGGCATGTTGTGGTGCTCGGCCACCCAGAACCGGTGGTAGCCCAGCTCCTCGGTGCGCCGGGCCAGCTCGGTGGTGGCCTGCAGGGCCGCGCCGGCGGTGGTCCCGCGAGCGACCGGGGCAAGATCAAGAACAGACAACGGTACGGTGATCACACGCAGTGCCAACTCCCTGGCCTGCCCGTTCATTCCGACCGTCGCTCAGCCCATCCCGCGGGCCTGCTCGAAGATCAGGCTGGTCTGCGTGTGCTGCACCGCCGGGTCGACCGCGAGATGGTCCAGCACGAAGTCCCGCAGCGCGTCACCTGACGCCGCCCGCACGTGCAGCACGTAATCCTCCGCGCCGGCCACGTGGAACACCGACACCACCCCGGGCAGGCGCACCGACCGGGCCCGGAACGCGTCCACCGCGGCCCGCTCGTGCGCGGTCAACCGCACCGACACCAACGCCTGCAACGGCAGACCCAGCGCGGCCGGATCCACCTCCGCGTGAAAGCCCCGGATCGCCCCGCGCTCGCGCAACGCCCGGGTGCGCGTCAGGCACGTCGACGGCGCCACCCCCACCCGTTCGGCGAGCGCGTTGTTCGGCAAGCGGCCGTCCGCCGCCAGCTCGGCGAGGATCGCGCGGTCCACCTCGTCCAGGGCCGGATACGGCCGCACTTCGTTCGGCTCAGGGGGCACCCGAGCATCCTCCACCGAATCTCCCGACAAAGCCAGCCCTCTGCGCAGAATCATTCACCAAACCATTGCCCAATCGGCTCCGGATGTTCGACGCTACCGCCATGACGACGGTGGACACCCGGGCCGTACACGCCGGCCGCGACGACCTGCGCACGCTCGGCGTGCACGTGCCTCCGATCGACCTCTCCACCACCAACCCACTGCCCTCGGTCGACGACGGCGGCAACGCCTACGAACAACTCGCCACCGGCGGCACCCTCCCCGCCGACGGCAGCGCCGTCTACCAGCGGCTCTGGAACCCCACCGTCGCCCGCTTCGAAACCGCCCTCGCCGAACTGGAGGGCACCGCCCAGGCCGTCGCCTTCGCCAGCGGCATGGCCGCCCTCACCGCCACCCTGCTCGCCGCCACCCGCGACGGCCACCGCCACATCGTCGCCGTCCGGCCCCTCTACGGCGGCACCGACCACGTCCTCGCCACCGGCCTGCTCGGCACCACCGTCACCTGGGCCCACCCCGACCAGGTCGCCGCCGCCATCCGCCCCGACACCGCGCTGGTAGTCATCGAGACGCCCGCCAATCCCACCCTCGACCTCGTCGACATCGCCGCGCTCGCCACCGCCGCCGGCGACGTACCCCTGCTCGTCGACAACACCGTCGCCACCCCCGTGCTCCAACAACCCGCCCGGCACGGCGCCGCCCTCGTCCTGCACAGCGCCACCAAGAGCATCGGCGGACACGGCGACGTCCTCGCCGGCGTCGTCGCCTGCGACGCCGACTGGGCCGTCCGGCTGCGCCAAGTCCGCGCCGTCACCGGCGCGATCCTGCACCCCCTCGGCGGCTACCTCCTGCACCGCGGCCTGCAGACCCTGCCGCTGCGGGTCCGCGCCCAACAGGCCACCGCCGAGAAACTCGCCGGCTGGCTCGCCGACCACCAGGCCGTACACCGGGTGCACCACCCCTCGGTGTACGACCCGGCGGCGCTGGTCGGCCGGCAGATGGCCGGCCCCGGCAGCCTGCTCGCCTTCGAGGTACGCGGCGGAGCGCCCGCCGCCGCCACCGTCGCCGCCGCCTGCCGACTGATCACCCACGCCGTGTCCCTCGGCGGCGTGGACACCCTCATCCAGCACCCCGCCTCGCTCACCCACCGGCCCGTCGAGGGCGACGCGAAGCCGGACGGCGCGCTGCTGCGTCTCTCCGTCGGCCTGGAGGACCCCGACGACCTGCGCACCGACCTCGCCCAGGCGCTCGACACGATCGCCTGATCAGCGCAGTTCGCGGTTGCCCAGCACCCGGGTCGGTGAGCCCTCCCGAGCCACCCGCAGCATCGCCCGACCGATCCCGTCCGTCGTGGTGACCTGGTTGGGGAACAACCGGCGCAGCATCGGGACCAGCGGACTGGTCGCCGCGTAGAGCACCCGGTACCACCGCGTCTTCGACACCGCCCCGTACGTCGGCTGGATGAAGCCCGGCCGCGCCGCATACCCGTTGGGCAGCAGGTCGACGATCGCGTTCTCGGTGCGACCCTTGACCCGCGCCCACATCACCCGGCCCTGCCCGGTCGAGTCGGTGCCGACGCCGGAGACGTAGATGAACGTGACCTGAGGGCTCACCTCGGCGAACAGCCGCGCCGCAGCCATCGGAAAGTCGTAGCTGATCCGGGTGTACGCCGCCTCGTCCAGACCCAGCGACGAGACGCCCAGGCAATAGAAGCAGGCGTCAACGCCGGTCAGCTCCGCGCGGACCGTCTCCAGGTCGCCCACGTCGGGAACGGTCAGCTCCCGCAGCTTCGGATCCTGCCCGCCGGTCGGCCGGCGGCCGACGGTGAGCACCTCGCGCACGTCCTCGGCGAGCAGGCACTCCCGCAGCACACCCTGGCCCACCATCCCGGTAGCACCGAAAACCACCACCCGCATCAGAACCCGCCCTCCGTCGTCGACACCCGCCCAGGCTCCCACGCACGACACAATCGGCCCCTTCACCGGCCCCTCGGCCGGCCCCTTCACCGGCCCCCTTCTGCTGCCGGGGCCGGGGGCCGGGGGCCGGGGGCCGGGGGCCGGGGGCCGGGGGCCGGGGGCCGGGGGGCGGGGGGTGAGGCGGGGCGGCCTCATGGGGCGGGAGTTAGGACTTGGGGCCGACGTGGCGGTCGAGGGTGGCGACCGCGTCTCGCCGCGCCACCGAGAGGGAGTTGCGGCGGTTCATCCGCCAGGCGACGCCGAGCAGGTCGAGGCTCCACTGGCAGAGCCCCATGATGTCGGTCGACTCGTTGGTGAACATGTAGCGCGGATAGACGTACTCCTTGCCCCGCACGGTCACTCGGTTGGCGAACCGGCAGCCGTCCGAGTGGAACAGACCGCGCACGAAGTCGCCAGGTTGGCTCTCGACGAGCGACAGTTGCCAGTCGGCCAGGACGATCGGTCGCTCGTGCTTCTTGCCGGGGCCGTGCTGCGGAAACAGACACGGCCAGTGCGTGCCGTAACTCTGCACGCTGACGCAGCCGGCCTGGTGAACGCGCTGCACCTTCGCGGCCAGCACGTGCCGCATAGCGGTGTCGCAGGCCTCGATCAGCCCCGGCCAGGTATCGCTGCAAGAGATCCGGAGTACCGGAACCCGGGCGGACGTAACCAGGTGTCCATCGCCCAGGTAGAGGCCGAGCAGGTAAAGATACGCAGCGGGATCTGTCTGAATACCGACGTCCGGCCGGCAGCGAAAGCAGCGTGCCGCCGTGCCATGCTCGCTCGGCGCCGCACCTTTACACCAGCCTCGGACTGTCGGGTAGGGGAGCCTGAGGCGTCGGGCGACCTCGGCCACGGTGCTGCCGGACAGGTGCTGTTGCCTGGCTCGTAGGCGTAGCTCGGGTGGGTGCACAGCTGGATTTTGGAACAGCCGTACGACAAGTTTGGTGCCCCCGGTGGGATTCGAACCCACACTGTCGGAGGTTTGAGCTCCGCTTCTCTGCCAGTTGGAATACGGGGACGCTTGGCCGAATGCTCTGGTGGCCTTCCATAGGTTACCTACTACGCTGAGGGCGGTGACACCCGGCTGGGCGGGTGTCGAGTTCGAACTGGTGGGGGTAGGGCTGGTGGCTGAGATGCCGACGGATGCCGAGCGTAGGCGCGTGCTGATCGCCGAGGACGAGGCGCTGATCCGGCTGGACCTCGCCGAGATGCTCGTCGAAGAGGGCTACGAGGTGGTGGGGGAGGCCGGCGACGGCGAGACCGCCGTGCGCCTCGCCGAGGAGCTGAAGCCCGACCTCGTCATCCTCGACATCAAGATGCCGATCATGGATGGGCTGGCCGCCGCCGAACGGATCGCCGGCGCCCGGATCGCCCCGGTGATCATCCTGACCGCGTTCAGCCAGCGGGACCTGGTGGAGCGGGCGCGGGCGGCGGGCGCGATGGCGTACCTGGTGAAGCCCTTCCAGAAGAGTGACCTGGTCCCGGCGGTGGAGATCGCGCTGTCGCGCTACTCGGAGGTCGCGGCCCTGGAGGCCGAGGTCGCGAGCCTTACCGACCGCCTGGAGATCCGCAAGACGGTGGAGCGCGCCAAGGGCGCGCTGATGACGACGTACGGGATGACCGAGCCGCAGGCGTTCAAGTGGATCCAGCGCACGGCGATGGACCACCGGATGACCATGAAGGAGGTCGCCGAGCGGATCCTCGCGGAGACCGCCGGCGGCGAGGTGGCGCAGCAGCCGACCGTCTGAGCGCGTCTGCCCTGCTCGGGGGTCACCGCGCGCGCCGGGCGGTGGTTAGCATCGACGGGTGTCCGTCCGACGGGTGATCGCGCTGTTCGGCCTCTTCGCGCTGCTGCTCGCCGGCTGTGACGGGCCGGCCGCGCCGACAGGTGAACCCTCCGCTGCCGCCGCGCCCGCGCTGCGGCCGGCGTGGCAGGCGTTGACGCTGCCGGCGCCGCCGGGTGGCGCGGGCCGGCTGTTGCTGCGCGACGTGGCGGCGTGCGCGGGCCGGTGGTTCCTGGTCGGCGGTGTCGCAGACGCTGCTGGCGGCACGCGCCCGGCGGCCTGGACCAGCGTGGACGGTACGACGTGGACGGTCCTGCCGGTGCGGGCGGATTCGTTCTACGGCAAGCAGAACGTGCTGTCGTCGGTGGCGTGTCGCGACGGCCGGGCTGCCGTGATCGGCGCGAAGGTCGGCGGGGCGCACGGCTATCCGCGGGTGAGCACGTGGCGGCAGGTGGCCGACGGCGCGCTGGTCGAGGTCCAGGCGTCGTTCGAGACGTACGGCGGGCCGAAGGCGGTGAACGTGTCCCGCCTGGCGGCGGGTCCGGCGGGCTGGTTGATCGTGGGCAACCGTTCGGCGGGTGCGGCCTCGTGGGTGTCGTCGCCGGAGGCGGCGGAGTTCGCGCTGGTGGAGGGCGCACCAGGGCTGGCGAGTGACAGCACGGGGGTGACCTGGGCGTTCGACGCCGCGGCGACGTCGTCGGGTTGGCTGGCCGTGGGTGGTCTGCTGCCGTCCGGCCGGATCGACCGGGACCCGGCGGTGTGGTCGTCGCCGGACGGGCGGTCGTGGCAGCGCACGGTGTTGCCGGGTGGCCCGGAGTACGAGGAGTTGCAGCGCGTCGTGCTGGCCGGCGGGGTGCCGGTGGCGGTCGGGCTGCGGGGGGCGACGTTCGGCGCGTGGCGTCAGGAGGCGGCGGGCTGGGTGGCGGCGGGTGCGTTCGGGCGGCGGTCCACGTCGGGGGTGCCTCAGGTGGCGTCGCTGGTGGCCTCCGGTGACCGGCTGTTCGCCGCGGTGACGGACGGCGGGCGTTACTCGGCTTGGGTGTCGACGGATCGCGGTGGGTCGTGGCGGGAGGCCGCGATGCCGCTCGATGTGGCGGCGGGTGCCGACCGGGATGTCGCGCTGGTCGCGGTGGGTGACCGGTGGTGGCTGGCGGTGGACGACGGTTCGCGGTCCGGGCTGTGGTGGGCGCCCGGGTCGGGCGACTGAGGGGTACGGCCCGGTGGTCCCGTGGCCCGGCGGCTCCGGTTGTCGGATTGTTTGCGCAGGTCAGTCTGTCCTTTCGTGGGGTCCGCCGAATCGGGTGGGTGTCCGGGCGCTCCGACCGCCCGTGGGCTTAAGGACCGATCGACGGATTCACCTGTTACGGGCATCGACAGGATTGCCCACGTCTTCGTAACGGTTTCGCAGACCCCCCGTTCAGGCCTTCCGGGACGGTATGCGGTGTCGGTACGCTCCGCCATCACGAGCCGTTACGCAGGGGGCGTCCCTGCGGGGTGGGTGGATCTGCGGTCCGCGTGCTGTCGCCGTCACTACGGGTCAGGCGCGTCCGCATCTGGAGGAGGTCAGGAAGCCGTGAGGCGAAGCTATGTACGGGCGCTGGGCACCGTTGCGCTCGCCGCGACCCTGGTGGTCGCGGCTGGTTGCCAGGATTCCGGTGGCGGCGACGGTGGGACCGCGTCCGGTGACTGCGGTGGCAAGATCGCGATCTTCGGCGCGTTCACCGGTGACAACGCGGGTCTGGTGATCCCGTCGCTCAACGGCGCGAAGCTCGCCGTGAAGCAGTTCAACGAGGCGAACCCGAACTGCAAGGTCACCATGCAGGAGTTCGACACCCAGGGCGACCCGGCCGTGGCGACCCCGTTCGCGAACCAGATCGCGGGTGACAACTCGTACCTCGGTGTCATCGGTGGTCACTTCTCCGGTGAGTCGGACGCCACGATGCCGATCTACCAGGCCGCCGGCCTGGCGATGGTGGCCCCGTCGGCAACGCGCACCGACCTGACCCAGAAGGGCAACACGTCCTTCTTCCGGGTCGTCGGCAACGACGGCACGCAGGCCGGCGCGGTGGCGAGCTACCTGAAGGCGCAGAACGCCGCGAAGGTCTTCATGGTCGACGACGCCAGCGCGTACGGTGCCGGCATCACCGACGAGCTGGGCAAGCAGCTCGGCCCGCTGGTGGTCAACAAGGACAAGATCCAGGAGCGGCAGGCGCAGTTCGACGCCACCATCTCCAAGATCAAGGCCGCGCAGGCGGACTACGTCTTCTACGGTGGCTACACCCGTGAGGCCGCCCCGCTGGTGAAGCAGATGCGCGCGGCAGGCATCAAGGCCAAGTTCGTCGGCCCGGACGGTCTGTACGACCCGGCCTTCCCGAAGGGCGCCTCCGGCGGCGCCGAGGGCGCGATCATCACCTGCCCGTGCCTCCCGGCCGACAAGGCCGGCGGCACCTTCTCCGCCGACTACCAGAAGGAGTTTGGCATCGCGCCGGGCTCCTACGGTGCTGAGGGCTTCGACGCCGCCAAGATCTACCTGGACGCCTTCAAGGACGGCAAGAAGACCCGGGCCGACATCCTGGCGTACGTGAAGTCGTACGACAAGCAGGGTGTGTCGAAGTACATCAAGTTCGACTCCAAGGGCGACGTCGACCCGTCGAAGGTCGTCATCTGGGCCTACCAGATCAAGGGCGAGGCCATCGAGCCGCTGCAGGAGCTCAAGCTCAGCTGACGCCATGGCGATGGAGTGCGGCCGGGGTGTCTCACCCCGGCCGCACTCGATTCAAGGAGACCCCCGGTGCATTTCGATGAACTGATCGGTCATCTCGGCCAGCACACGGTCGATGGCCTTTCCAAGGGCGCCATCTACGCCCTGATCGCCCTTGGCTACACACTCGTCTATGGCGTCCTTCGTCTGATCAACTTCGCGCACTCCGAGGTCTTCATGGTCGGCACCTTCGCGGTGCTGATCCTCTGGAACCAGCTCGGTGTGGAAAATAACCCCCCTGTCGGCCAGGCGATCCTGTTCCTGGTGCTCGGCCTCATCGTCGCCGCGGTCGCCTCGGGCGGTACGGCTCTGGCGCTCGAACGGGTCGCGTACCGGCCGTTGCGGCGCAAGAACGCGCCGCCGCTGATCTTCCTGATCACCGCGATCGGTCTGTCGCTGGTGTTCGTGGAGCTCTTCGGGCAGGTGCTGCCCAAGCTGCTGGGTGGCGTGCTGCCGGACGTGTTCGGTCGGCCCCGGCAGATCGTCGGAATGCCGACGATCATCAAGCAGGAGACCCTGTTCAACATCGGCAACACGGCGATCACCAACATCCAGGTGATCGTGTTCATCTCGGCCGTGGTGATGATGGCGCTGCTCGACTGGTTCATCAACCGCACCCGGTACGGCCGGGGCGTGCGCGCGGTGGCCCAGAACCCGGAGACGGCCGCGCTGATGGGCGTCAACCAGGAGCGCGTCATCATGCTGATCTTCGTGCTGGGCGGCATCATGGCCGGCGCGGCCGCGCTGCTGTGGAGCATGCGGTTCGGCTTCACCCAGAACAGCATCGGCTTCGTGCTCGGCCTGAAGGCGTTCACCGCCGCGGTCCTGGGCGGCATCGGTAACCTGCGCGGCGCGCTGCTGGGTGGCCTCTTCCTCGGCATCGTCGAGGTCTACGGCGCCACGCTCTTCGCGTCCAACTGGGAGGACGTCATCGCCTTCGTGGTGCTGATCGTGGTGCTGATGTTCCGGCCGACCGGTCTGTTGGGCGAGTCGCTCGGGAGGGCCCGCGCATGATCAACAAGATCCGCTCCGCAGATCAGCGTCGGGTGACGCTGCTGACCGGCATCGGCGACCGTTGGCGGGCGCTCACCAAGTGGCAGCAGGCCCTCGGGCTGGCCGCCTTCGTGGCGATCCTCTACTACCTGCCGCTCCTTGGCATTCCGGGCCTGACCTGGCTGCGGACCGACTCGATCAAGGGCGGCAACAACTGGGCGGGCGTGCTCTTCGTCTGCGCCATCTACGTGCTGGTCGCGATCGGCCTGAACGTGGTGGTCGGCCTCGCCGGCCTGCTCGACCTGGGCTACATCGGCTTCTTCGCCATCGGCGCGTACAGCGTGGCGTTGTTCGGTTCGGTGAACTCCCCGGTGGTGAAGTGGATCCAGAAGGAGTTCGACCTCCCGCCGACGTGGGCGGTCACCTGGGCGATCTGCCTGTTCATCGCGATCGTGCTGACCATGATCTCCGGGGTGTTGCTGGGCTGGCCGACGCTGCGGCTGCGCGGTGACTACCTGGCCATCGTGACGCTGGGCTTCGGCGAGATCATCCGGATCGTGGCCCGCAACGCCACCGGTCTGACCAACGGCCCGGTGGGCATCTCGGCCATCCCGGGCCCCGAGGGTGCGCCGTCGCCGGACAACAAGGTCTTCGGCCTGATCGACGCGAAGCCCTGGTACTGGTTGGCGATCACGTTCGTACTGATCATGGTGTTCCTGGTTCGCCGGCTGGAGCACAGCCGGGTCGGCCGGGCGTGGCTGGCGGTGCGCGAGGACGAGGACGCCGCCGCGGTGATGGGCGTCTACCCGTTCAAGTTCAAGCTCTGGGCGTTCGCCATCGGCGCGGCGCTCGGCGGCCTGTCGGGCTTCCTCTTCGGCAGCCGGAACGCGTTCATCGACCCGACCCAGTTCAACGCGAACCTGTCCATCCTCTTCGTCGCGATGGTGGTGGTCGGTGGCTCCGGCAACATGATCGGCGTCTCGCTCGGCGCGGTGCTGCTGGCGTACCTGCCGGAGCGGTTCCGCGATTTCGCCGACTACCGGTGGCTGGTCTTCGGCCTGGCCATGGTGCTGGTGATGATCCTGCGTCCGCAGGGTCTGGTGCCCAGCCGGCGGCGTGCCCGCGAGCTCAAGGATCGCGCGGCGGAGGCAGAGGAGGTGCCCGCTCGTGTCTGACCAGTCCACCAGCGCCGTGACGCCGAAGATCCCGACTCAGCCGGGGCCTCGGCAGGTGCTTCTCGAAGTCGACGACGTCACGCTCCGCTTCGGCGGCGTGGTCGCCCTCGACAAGATCAATTTCCAGATCTACGAGGGCGAGATTCTCGGCCTCATCGGGCCCAACGGCGCCGGCAAGACCACCAGCTTCAACGTGATGACCGGGGTCTACAAGCCGACGTCCGGCGCGGTCCGGTTCCGGGGTCAGAAGGTGACCGGCCGCAAGCCGCACCAGATCAGCCAGTTGGGCATCTCCCGGACGTTCCAGAACATCCGTCTCTTCCCGGAGATGACGGCACTGGAGAACGTCATGGTCGGCACGGACTCCCGACACAAGACAAGTGTGCCGGGGGCGCTGTTCCGGCTCTACCGGGTGCGACCCAAGCCGGAGGAGCTGCCGCAGGTCACCGCCGCGTCCGGGATCGTCCGGACCTGGCAGCAGGTGCGCCTGTCGGCCGCGAAGATCTTCGGCCTGTCCCGGCACATCCTGGAGGAGCGGGCGGCGGAGGCCAAGGCGCTCGAGTTGCTGCGCTTCGTCGGGATCGCCGACCGGGCCAACGACGAGGCGCGCAACCTGCCGTACGGGTACCAGCGCCGGTTGGAGATCGCCCGCGCGCTGGCCACCGAGCCGAAGCTGATCTGCCTGGACGAGCCGGCCGCCGGCTTCAACCCGGCGGAGAAGGAGGAGCTCCTCACCCTGATCCGCAAGATCCGTGACATGGGCCTGACCGTCCTGCTCATCGAGCACGACATGCGGCTGGTCATGGGTGTCACCGACCGGATCGTGGTGCTGGAGTTCGGCCGCAAGATCGCCGAGGGTGCGCCCGCGGAGGTCAGCCGCGATCCGAAGGTGATCGCCGCGTACCTGGGGGAGCCCGCCGATGACGCTGCTTGAGCTCGAGGACGTCGCCGTCGCGTACGGCCGGATCGAGGCGTTGCACGGGATCAGCCTCACCGTCAACGAGGGTGAGGTGGTGGCCCTGATCGGCGCGAACGGCGCCGGTAAGACCACCACGATGCGTGCCATCTCCGGGACCAGGTCGCTCAGCGCCGGGAAGATCACGTTCAACGGTGAGGACATCAGCAAGCTCCGGGCCGACCTGCGGGTGGTGCGGGGGTTGTGTCAGTCGCCCGAAGGGCGGCAGATCTTCCCCGGCATGACGGTCATGGAGAACCTGGACATGGGGGCGTACACCCGGCGGGACTCCGCCGGCATCGCCGCCGACCTGGAGCGGGTGCTGACCCTCTTCCCGCGGCTGGCCGAGCGGCGCAAGCAGGCCGGCGGCACCCTCTCCGGCGGCGAGCAGCAGATGCTCGCGGTCGGTCGGGCGCTGATGAGCCGGCCGAAGCTGCTGTTGCTCGACGAGCCGTCGATGGGTCTGGCTCCGCTGGTGATCCGGCAGATCTTCGACATCATCACCGAGATCAACCAGCAGGGCACCACCATCCTGCTGGTCGAGCAGAACGCCCAGCAGGCGCTCTCCCGGGCGCACCGCGGGTACGTGCTGGAGACCGGTCGGATCGTGAAGGAGGGGTCCGGCCAGGACCTGCTGCACGACCCGTCGGTCAAGGAGGCGTACCTCGGCGTGGCCTGAGCCACCGCATCCGGCGGCCGGTCGTCCCCTCGTGGGCGGCCGGCCGTCGGCGTGCGTGCCGTGGCGTGCGTTTTCGCGCCCGTGGCGCGGTGCCGCCACCCGGGGTTGTCGGTGCGACGGACTAGAGTCGCTGCCGTGACAGCTACGACACCGCGCCTGCTCCTCGTCGACGGACATTCCCTGGCATACCGGGCGTTCTTCGCCCTGCCCGTGGAAAACTTCTCCACCACGACGGGTCAGCCGACCAACGCGGTGTACGGCTTCACCTCGATGCTGATCAACGTGCTGCGCGACGAGCAGCCCACCCACATCGTCGTCGCGTTCGACGTCTCCCGCCGGTCCTTCCGCACGGAGAAGTACGCGGAGTACAAGGCCGGCCGCAGCGAGACCCCGACCGACTTCAAGGGCCAGGTCAGCCTCGTCAAGGAGGTCCTGGCGGCGCTGCAGATCCCGGTGGTCGAGATGGAGGGCTACGAGGCCGATGACGTCATCGCGACGCTCGCCTGCCAGGCCCGCGACCAGGGCATGTCGGTGCTGATCAGCAGCGGCGACCGGGACGCGTTCCAGCTGGTCGACGACCAGATCACCGTCCTCTACCCGCGCAAGGGCGTCTCCGACCTGGCCCGGATGGACCCTGCCGCGATCGAGGCCAAGTACGGCGTCGGGCCGCAGCAGTATCGGGACCTGGCCGCGTTGGTCGGCGAGACCAGTGACAACCTGCCCGGCATCCCCGGCGTCGGCCCGAAGACCGCGGCCAAGTGGATCACCACGTACGGCGGCGTGGAGGGCGTCATCGCCCGCGCCGACGAGATCAAGGGCAAGGCCGGCGACAGCCTGCGGGAGCGGCTGGCCGACGTGATCCGCAACTACGAGATCAACCGTCTCGTCTCCGACCTGGAGCTGCCGCTGCGCCCGGAGGACACCCGCTGGACCGGCTGGGACCGGGAGGCCGTGCACCAGGTCTTCGACACCCTCGAGTTCCGCATCCTGCGCGACCGCCTCTACCAGTATCTGGAGGCCGTCGAGCCGGAGGCCGAGTCGGGCTTCGACCTGACCGGTGAGGTGCTCACCGAGCCGGGCGGGCTCGCCGCCTGGCTGGGCATGCACGCCCCGACCGGCACCCCGGTCGGGCTCGCGGTCAAGCTCGACACCGGCCCCAACCGCCGGCACACCGCCTCGATCACCGGCCTGGCGCTGGCCAGCGCCGGGGGCGCGGCCGCCTGGGTGGACCCGACCGGCCTGGACGCCTCCGACGAGAGCGCCCTCGCGGGGTGGCTGGCCGACGCGCAGCGGCCCAAGGTGCTGCACGACAGCAAGCCGGCGGTGCTGGCCTGCGCCGCACACGGCTGGGACCTGGCCGGCATCGTCCGCGACACCCAGATCGCCGCGTACCTGGCCCGTCCCGACCAGCGGTCCTACGACCTGACCGACCTGGCCCTGCGCTACCTGCACCGCGAGCTGCGGGTGGACGTGCCCGAGACCGGGCAGCTCACCCTCGACGGGCTGGGCGACGAGGGCGTGGTCGAGCAGAACCTCATGCTCCAGGCCCGCGCCACCCTCGACCTGGCCGACGCGATCGACGCCGAGCTGTCCCGCGACGGCGAGCAGTCCGCGCGGCTGATGGCCGGGGTGGAGCTGCCGCTGATGCGGGTGCTCGCGGGCATGGAGCGCACCGGCATCGCCGCCGACACCGACTACCTCTCCGAGTTGGAGGCGCACTTCGCCGCCGAGGTCAAGGCCGCGGCGCAGGGCGCGTACGAGGCGGTGGGCCGCGAGTTCAACCTCGGCTCGCCCAAGCAGTTGCAGGAGATCCTCTTCACCGAGTTGGGCCTGCCGAAGACCAAGAAGATCAAGACGGGCTACACGACCGACGCCGACGCCCTGCAGTGGCTCTACGCGCAGCAGCCGCACCCGGTGCTGGCCCACCTGCTGCGCCACCGCGACGTCGCCAAGCTCAAGTCGACAGTGGACGGCCTGCTCAAGTCCGTCTCCGACGACGGCCGGATCCACACCACCTTCAACCAGACGGTGGCGGCCACCGGGCGCCTCTCCTCGACCGAGCCCAACCTGCAGAACATCCCGATCCGCACCGAGGAGGGCCGGCGCATCCGCCGGGCCTTCGTGGTGGGTGAGGGGTACGAGTGCCTGCTCACCGCCGACTACAGCCAGATCGAAATGCGGATCATGGCGCACCTCTCCTCGGACGACGCGTTGATCGAGGCGTTCAACTCCGGGGCCGACTTCCACGCCGCCACCGCCTCGTCCGTCTTCGGCGTGCCGGTCGACGAGGTCACCCCCGACCAGCGACGCAAAATCAAGGCGATGAACTACGGCCTGGCGTACGGGCTCAGCGCGTTCGGCCTGTCCCAGCAGCTCAACATCAACACCGAAGAGGCCCGTGGCCTGATGGAGAACTACTTCGCCGGCTTCGGCGGAGTGCGCGACTACCTGCACCAGGTCGTCGCCAGGGCCCGCCAGGACGGCTACACCTCGACCATCCTGGGCCGCCGCCGCTACCTGCCCGACCTGGTGAGCGACAACCGGCAGCGCCGCGACATCGCCGAGCGGATGGCTCTCAACGCCCCCATCCAGGGGTCGGCCGCCGACATCATCAAGGTGGCGATGCTGCACGTCGACACCGCGCTCGCCGATGCCGGCCTGCGCTCCCGGATGCTGTTGCAGGTGCACGACGAGCTGGTCTTCGAGGTCGCCCCGGGCGAGCGGGAGGCGTTGGAGGCGCTGGTGCGGCGCGAGATGGGTGGGGCGTACCCGCTGTCGGTGCCGCTGGAGGTGTCGGTCGGCGAAGGCCGGGACTGGAACAGCGCTGATCACTGACCCTCGGTCGCGGTGTGGGGGTTCCCTGGGAAGCGCGCACACCCTTGGATGGTTGCGGTGTGGGGTTCCGGGGCAGCCCGACCCACTCCGGGCGGTCAGGCTTGATCCCTGCGTGGGTCGGGCTGCCCCGGAACCCCTGACTCGGTCGCCCTTGGTCGCGGCCGTTGGCGTGGTGGGCGGCGTCCTGGCCAGGCGGGCAACCTCCGCGCTGTCCGTGTCCCGCGCCGTTCATGATGTGCGCAACTTCGGGGTAATTGCTGGGTCGTCGTGTCCTGAGGCACCAACTTCGCCGAAGTTGTGTGGATCTTGTGGTGGGAGCCTCGGCGGGTGGTCGGTTCCTACTTCATGGGGTCGTGGCCCCAGTTCATGAGGGACCAGCGCCACTTGGTGTCGCGGACGTTGCCGGACGGGCGCTGCGCCATGTGCCGGCGGACGTAGCCGACCACCTTGCGCATGTGCTTGTAGTCGCCCTCGGACAGGTCACCGCGTTTACGGCGGAGCAGGTCGATGATCTTCCGGCCGGACTCGTGGCCGACGGACTCGCCGCCACCGGCGCGACCGCCCTTGTGCCAGCCGACCTGCTTCGACTCGTCGGTCTCCAGCCACGTGGACAGCTCGCCGGGCTTCATGTTCACCGCCTCGGTGAACTCCCGGTAGGTGTCCCGGCCATCATCACGTTCGGCCATGGCTCTCGGCTACCCGACCTGGCCGAGGAGAAACGACTACGGGGTGATCTCGGCGACCGGCAGCTTGATGTCGAACGGCTCGGCCAGCTCGATCACGTCAGCGCCGTCGGCGACCAGCTCGTACTGCCGCTCACCGCCCGGCCCCACCCGGTCGCCGATCCGGTACGCGTACACGTGCACCGGGTCCTGCTCGATCCGCCAGTAGAACGGGATGCCGGCGGCGGCGTACTCACCCGGTTTCGCGAACCTGTCGGTCCGTCGCGTGCCCGGCGAAACGATCTCCACGGCGAGGACGACGTCCGCCGGCCGCAGTGTGGACCGGTTGGACGGGATCTCGGCACGGCAGAGCAGCACGTCCGGCTGCCGGCTCGTGTTGCGGCTGAGCGCGACTCCGACTGCTTGGGCAGCACGAAGGTCCGCCGGGGCGTGCGAGCGCAGCCACAGCCACAGCAGGCTGCAGATGTCCTGATGGCCCAGGGTGGGGGAGGGTGTCACCTGGACAACTCCGTCGACGAGTTCGACGCGGGGGGCGTCGTCCGGCAGGGTGAGCAGGTCCTCCAGCGTGTAGTCGGCACGCTGCTGCCGCATCGGATCCGGACACCAGGGGCCAGGTGGTGTCGGGATGGGCTCGGCGCTCATGGGGTCGAGCCTACCGGCGATCGATGGATCGCAGGTCGGACCGCGGGTGCGACGCGCTCACCCGGCCGGCTTCTCGGTGACGAAGATGGCGGTGCCGGGGAAGAGCCGCCCGCGCAGCGGGCTCCACTGCCCCCAGATCCCCTCGTGTCCCTGCGGCCACTCCGGCTCCACCAGGTCCAGCAGCCGGAATCCGGCGCCGACCAGTTCGCGGATCCGGTCGCCGAGGGTCCGGTGCTGCTCGACGTAGGTGGCGACGCCGGCGTCGTCCTGCTCGACGTAGGGGGAGCGGTCGAAGTACGAGTGCACGGCCGTCAGCCCGCCCTCGCCGGGATCGTCGAGGAAGATCCAGCGCATCGGGTGGGTCACGGAGAACACCCATCGGCCGCCCGGGCGCAGCACCCGGTGCACCTCGGCGAGCAGGGCCGCCGAGTCGTCCACGAAGGGGATCGCGCCGAACGCCGTGCAGGCCAGGTCGAACGAACGGTCGGCGAAGGGCAGGGCGAGCGCGTCGGCCTGTACCAGCGGTACACGTACCCCGGTGCGGTCGGCGGCCTGCGCGGCGTGCCGCAACATGCCGGCGGACAGGTCGAAGGCGATCGGACGCGCGCCCTGCGTGGCGAGCCAGCGGGCGGCGGCGGCCGCGCCGCAACCCACCTCCAGCACCCGCCGCCCCGACAGGTCACCGAGCAGGCGGGCGTCGGCCTCGCGCAGCCCCTCCGGGCACCAGACGAAGTCGACGTCGCCGAGGAAACCCCCGTGCTCGGCCTGGTAGTCGTCGGCGTCGGTGTCCCACCAGCCGCGGTTGGCCCGCCGGGCCTCGGCGTCACCCACCCGGCGCCGGGTCACCCGGCTGTCGTCATCCACGCGCTCACGCTAGGCCCCGGCCAACCCGATGGCGGCGGCGGCGCGGCCTGATCGACTCGGTTTCCTCGAAGTCGTGGCGCGGGATCGCCCCGCCACCCCACCGGGAGGGCGCGGTGGGGCCCCTGTGACGTACGAGACAGGTGGGGTCGTTTCCGGGCGATTGTTCGGCTTTCGCAGGTCATCACGCGTCGACGAGTCGGGAGGGCTTGCACGCTGTGGTAATGCGCACGGTAGGCTAGACGATGCGCTCGCGGATCGTGTGTCTCGGCAGGGAGCAGGTGCGCGGTCGACGGAGCACATCATGATCCCAGTAGGTGATCGTTCGGTGTGCCCGGCGACGGATCCGCTGGCGCGAACAGGTCACCGCGACACCAGCCTGCTGTGACAACCCATCCGACCGGAGCAACCGCCCACATGACGAGCAGCATCGAGGCCCCCTCGAGCGCCACCCGGGTCACCCACGACGATCTCGGTTCCGAGGAGGCATTCCTCGCCGCGATCGACGAGACCATCAAGTACTTCAACGACGGCGACATTGTCGAAGGCACCGTCGTCAAGGTCGATCGGGACGAGGTCCTGCTCGACATCGGCTACAAGACCGAGGGTGTCATCCCCTCTCGGGAGTTGTCGATCAAGCACGACGTGGACCCCGCCGAGGTTGTGACGGTTGGTGACCACATCGAGGCCCTGGTCCTCCAGAAGGAGGACAAGGAGGGTCGTCTGATCCTCTCCAAGAAGCGGGCGCAGTACGAGCGGGCCTGGGGCACGATCGAGAAGATCAAGGACGAGGACGGTGTCGTCCGCGGCTCGGTCATCGAGGTGGTCAAGGGTGGTCTCATCCTCGACATCGGGCTGCGCGGCTTCCTGCCCGCGTCCCTGGTCGAGATGCGGCGCGTGCGCGACCTGCAGCCGTACGTCGGGCGTGAGCTCGAGGCCAAGATCATTGAGCTGGACAAGAACCGCAACAACGTGGTCCTGTCCCGCCGGGCCTGGCTGGAGCAGACGCAGTCCGAGGTGCGCACCGAGTTCCTCAACAAGCTGCAGAAGGGCCAGGTCCGCAAGGGCGTCGTGTCCTCGATCGTCAACTTCGGCGCCTTCGTGGACCTCGGCGGCGTCGACGGTCTGGTGCACGTCTCCGAGCTGTCCTGGAAGCACATCGACCACCCGTCCGAGGTCGTCGAGGTCGGCCAGGAGGTCGAGGTCGAGGTTCTGGACGTCGACCTGGACCGCGAGCGCGTCTCGCTGTCGCTGAAGGCGACCCAGGAGGACCCGTGGCGGCAGTTCGCCCGCACCCACGCGATCCAGCAGATCGTGCCGGGTAAGGTCACCAAGCTCGTCCCGTTCGGTGCGTTCGTCCGGGTGGACGACGGCATCGAGGGCCTGGTCCACATCTCCGAGCTGGCCGAGCGCCACGTGGAGATCCCGGAGCAGGTCGTCCAGGTCGGCTCCGAGGTCATGGTCAAGGTCATCGACATCGACCTGGAGCGCCGCCGGATCTCGCTGTCGCTCAAGCAGGCCAACGAGGGCTTCGTCGAGGGCGAGGAGCACTTCGACCCGACCCTCTACGGCATGGCCGCGACGTACGACGCCGAGGGCAACTACATCTACCCGGAGGGCTTCGACCCGGAGACGGGCGAGTGGCTCGAGGGGTACGACAAGCAGCGCGAGACCTGGGAGAACCAGTACGCCGAGGCCCGTCAGCGTTGGGAGGCCCACACCAAGCAGGTGCAGACCTCTCGCGCCGCCGACGCCGAGGCCGCTGCCAACCCGACCCCGGCCGTTCCGGCCGCCGGTGGCGGCACCACCTCCTCGTCCAGCCCGGCCCCGAGCCGGCAGGCCGAGGAGCCGGCCGGCACGCTGGCCACCGACGAGGCGCTCGCCGCTCTGCGGGAGAAGCTCGCCGGCGGTAAGTGACCCGCTGAACGACGACGGGCCCCGTCCCCGCGATCTTTCCGATCGCCGGGGGCGGGGCCCTCGCCATACCCGCCGCCGGAGGCAGCATCGCCGAGGCGAGGGGGCGTGTCGCCGTGATTCGCCCTGATCACCTGACACTGGCGGGTCGGGAGCGCCCCACCCACCTCGCGTCCTTTGCTCTGCTTCAGCCCAGGAAACACCCGGTGTCCGATTATCGGACGGCAGCTGTTTCCTCGGTTGAAGCAGAGCAAAGGACGCGGGCGAGGGGCAGCGCACCGGACGGCCTGCGGCGCTCCCCGTGGGGCGGGTGTGGTTTGGTGGGCGAGCCGTGATCGGGTTGACTGGTGCGGTGCTGAGGGTGGGTTTGACCGGCGGGATCGGGTCGGGCAAGAGCGCGGTGGCCGCGCGGCTGGTGGAGTTGGGCGCGGTGCTCGTCGACGCGGACCAGATTGCCCGGGAGGTCGTCGCGCCGGGCACGGAGGGTCTCGCGGAAATCGTCGCCACCTTCTCGGAGAAGGTGCTGGGCGCCGACGGCGCGCTGGATCGCGCCGCGTTGGGGGCCGTGGTGTTCTCCGACGAGACCGCCCGCCGCCGGTTGGAGGCGATCACCCATCCCCGGGTGCGGGCGCGTACGGCCGAACTGGTCGCGGCGGCGGCACCCGACGCGATAGTCGTCAACGACGTACCGCTGCTGGTGGAGGTGGGGCTCGCGCCGACGTACCACCTGGTCATCGTGGTGCAGACGGCCGTGCCGACCCGGCTGGAGCGGCTGATGCGCGACCGGGGGATGGACCGCGCGGAGGCCGAGCGGCGGATCGCCGCGCAGGCCGACGACGCCCGTCGGCGTGCCGTGGCGGACGTGGTGCTGACCAATGACGGCACTCTGGCGGCGCTGCACGCCGCGGTGGATTCGCTGTGGCGGCAGCGGCTGCGTCCCTACGAGCACAACCTGCGGCAGCGGCAGGTCGTGGCGGTGCCGGACCGCGGCGCCGGGGTGGGTGCCGATCCGAGCTGGCCCGAGCAGTACGCCCGGCTGGCCGCCCGGATCCGTCACGCGCTGGCCCCGGCGGATCTGCGGATCGACCACATCGGTGCGACGGCGGTGCCCGGGCTCGCCGCCGATGACGTCATCGACGTGCAGGTGGCCGTGCCCAGCCTCGCCGACGCCGACGGGCCGCTGGCCGACCGGCTGGCGAACGCGGGGTTTCCCCGCGTGCCGGGGCACTGGTGGGACGATCCGCGCCCGGCGGGCCGGGGTCGGTGGGAGAAGCGGCTGCACGGCAGCGCCGACCCGGATCGCCCGGTGCGCCTGCACGTGCGGGAGGCCGAGTCGCCGGGCTGGCGGTACGCGCTGCTCATGCGTGACCACCTCCGCGCCGATCCGGATCAGCGGGCCACGTACCTGCTGTTCAAGCGGGATCTGGTCGACGCCGCACCGCTGGTTGCCGACTCCGGAACGGCCCGCGATCCCTGGTTCGACGAGGAGTACCTGCGGGCCGAGCAGTGGGCCGCACGGACCGGCTGGCGGCCCTGAGAGCCGTGCCACCAGCTGACGGGCGTGTGGTCAGCGCGCCCCGGGTCGGGGCGGGCTGCTCGGTGGAGCGATGCGCGGCGGCGGATTGAGGCGGGGCACCACGGCGGGGCTGAGGTCCACCTGCGCCCACGCGCCGGGGGCGGTGTGCAGTTCCACGCGGCGCAGCGACCCGTCGCGGTCGATCCAGTAGCGCACGCGTGCGTCGGCCGTGCGGAGCTCCACGACGTCGACGGTCCGGCCGGCGGCGAGGTCCTCGCGTACCCGCACGGCCGCGCCGCGCAGCGCCACCGGCCCGGCGGCGGCCACCGCGGCATCGACCAGCAGATCGAGGTCGTCGCGGGGGGACCGGGTGGGCCGCCACGACCCGGCCGGGACCGGAAACGGCGGCCGGCCCGGGACCTCGGCGGTGCCACCGCCACCGGCGGAGGCCGGCACGTCCGTCCGGGACAGGCCGGCCGCGTCGCGGTGCAGCAGGGTCCGGCGGTCCGGTACGCCCAGGTCGGCGACCGCCACGTACGCCGTGCGGGCGGCCCAGCTCAACCAGCCGGCGCCCCGCAGGTTGGTGTCCGTGCCCACCGGCGCGGTAAGCGTCAGCGTGGCCCCGCCCTGGCCGCGCAGCCGGGCGGGCAGCCGGTCCAGCCGGCGCTGCTCCGCATCCGTGAGCGCGCGGGGCAGCCCGGGTCGGCCGCCGAGAGCGTCGACCGGGGACAGCGTGGGACGGTCGATCCGGTTGAGGAGCACCGTGACCGGCCCGACGCCGGGCAACCGGGTCACCAGTTTGTGCAGTCGGCCATCCCGGTCGAGCCAGTAGCGGGTCGACCCGTCCGGACCGGTCGCCGCCGTGCCGCCCGTCGCCGCGCTGGCGGGGCTGGATGGGATTGCGGTGGGCAGTGGCGCCTGCACGACGTCGACCGGCCCGGCCGCGACCACGTCCCGGGCGACCCAGCGCGCGTCGACGCCGTCCATCGCCGGGGACGGGTCCGGTCGGTCGGCGGCGAGGCCGAGGAACAGATCGAGGACCGGTGCCAGGCCCGCGCCGGGCGTCAGGTGGTGCAGCCGCCAGCCGTCCGCCGGTGGCACCAGAGGCGGCGCGGCCGGGGTGGGCACGGCCGCCGGGTCGGGACGGGTGACCAGCACCGACCCGGCGCTCTGCAACAGGCCACGCTCGGCGCCCGCCCCCGGCCCGCCCACATCCAGGTAGAGCAGGGGCCGCGACCAGTCCACCCAGCCCACCAGTTCGGTACGCGCGGCGCCGGCGCCGACCGTGACGTGGAGGCCGGCGCGCAGGTCCCGAAGGTTGGTGACCCGCATGGCGGCCAGCCGTTCGGCCTCGGCGACGGTCAGCGGTCGGGTCGGCTCGGGTGGGTCGGGAGCCCAGCTCAGCAGTCCGGCCACCAGCGCCGTCGCGGACGTCACCGCGGTCAGGGCGAGCAGCAGCAGCACCGTACGCCGACGACGGCTCGCCCGGGAGGGACCGACGCTGTCGGTGTCGGTGGCGTCCGTCTCGCGCGGGTCCCCGCCGGGGTTGGCGGACGGGCCGCCGGTGCGGACGGCGTCGCCAGCGCGTGTGGTGTCGGGGGAGGGGCCGCGCGCCGGGGCCGAAGAGGTGTCCACGGATGTGAAACGGGCGGGACAGCACGGGGTGACGAGCTGAGGGCGACGAGTTGGGGGCGAAGCGGCAGGGGCGCTCGCGGCGGCCGGTCTGCGCCTCGAGCGCGACCACACGGGTGCGCACGCCGGACGAGCCGGGTGCTGCGACCGCTGTGCCGGGGGCGGCCGGCCGTGATGACGGCCCGGCCTCCTGCCCGGTCGGCCGCCGCGAGCGGCCTACATGAAGAGGGTAGTCCCGGTGACATGGGCCACACAATGGGAATATCGAAGCCGATCACGCACTCTGCGCGACGGCCGAACGTGTCGGACCTGCGGCGTACCGTTGAGGTCATGGCGCTCGACATTCCCCGGCTCGACGGCCGCTTCCAGGTCGTCAGTGAATTCCAGCCGGCCGGCGACCAGCCGGCCGCCATCGACGACCTTGAGCGCCGGGTGCGGCGCGGCGACCGCAACACGGTGCTCCTCGGCGCGACCGGCACCGGCAAGAGTGCCACCACCGCGTGGCTGATCGAGCGGCTGCAGCGCCCCACCCTGGTGCTCGCCCCGAACAAGACGCTCTGCGCGCAGCTGGCCAAGGAGTTCAGCGAGTTGCTGCCGCACAACGCCGTCGAATACTTCGTCTCGTACTACGACTACTACCAGCCCGAGGCGTACATTCCGCAGACCGACACCTACATCGAGAAGGACTCCTCGATCAACGAGGAGGTCGAGCGGCTGCGGCACTCGGCGACGATGTCGCTGCTCACCCGCCGCGACGTGATCGTGGTGGCGACCGTCTCGGCGATCTACGGCCTGGGCACCCCGGAGGAATACCTCAACCGGGCGGTGAAGGTGCAGGTCGGCCAGGACCTCGACCGCGACCAGTTGCTGCGGCGGCTGGTCGACATCCAGTACACCCGCAACGACATGGCCTTCCAGCGGGGCACCTTCCGGGTCCGCGGCGACACGCTGGAGATCATCCCGGCGTACGAGGAGCTGGCGGTCCGCATCGAGCTGTTCGGCGACGAGGTGGAGAAGCTCTACTACCTCAACCCGTTGACCGGTGACGTGGTCCGGGAGGTCGACCAGTTGGTGATCTTCCCGGCGACGCACTACGCGGCCGGTCCGGAGCGGATGGAGCGGGCCATCCGCGACATCGAGGTGGAGCTGGCCGAGCGCCTCGCCGAGCTGGAGCGCCAGGGCAAGCTGCTGGAGGCGCAGCGGCTGCGGATGCGCACCACCTACGACATCGAGATGATGCGGCAGGTGGGTTTCTGCTCCGGCATCGAGAACTACTCGATGCACATGGACGGGCGGCTGCCCGGCAGCCCGCCGCACGCCCTGCTCGACTACTTCCCGGACGACTTCCTCACCGTGGTCGACGAGTCGCACGTGACGATCCCGCAGATCGGCAGCATGTACGAGGGTGACGCCTCCCGCAAGCGGATGCTCATCGACCACGGGTTCCGGCTGCCCAGCGCCGCCGACAACCGGCCGCTGCGTTTCGACGAGTTCCTGGAGCGGGTCGGCCAGATGGTCTGCCTGTCGGCGACCCCGGGCACGTGGGAGCTGGAACAGGCCCAGGGTGAGTTCGTCGAGCAGGTCATCCGCCCCACCGGGCTGGTCGACCCGCAGGTCGTGATCAAGCCGACCAAGGGTCAGATCGACGATCTGATGCACGAGATCAAGCTGCGGACCGACCGCGACGAGCGGGTGCTGGTCACGACGCTCACCAAGAAGATGGCCGAAGACCTGTCGGACTACCTCCTGGAGAACGGCGTCCGGGTGCGCTACCTGCACTCCGAGGTCGACACCCTGCGCCGGGTGGAGCTGCTGCGCGAGCTGCGCAAGGGCGAGTACGACGTGCTGGTCGGCATCAACCTGCTCCGCGAGGGTCTGGACCTGCCCGAGGTGTCGCTCGTGGCGATCCTCGACGCCGACAAGGAGGGCTTCCTGCGCAGCGGTCGGTCGCTGATCCAGACCATCGGGCGGGCCGCCCGGAACGTCTCGGGCCAGGTGCACATGTACGCCGACAAGATCACCCCGTCGATGGCGGCGGCGATCGACGAGACCGACCGACGTCGCGCCAAGCAGATCGCGCACAACGAGGCACACGGGATCAGTCCGGAGCCGCTGCGCAAAAAGATCCACGACATCCTGGACGACATCTACCGCGAGGCGGAGGACACCGAGAACTCCCGGGTCGGCGGCGCGGCGCGTCAGCTCTCCCGGGGCAAGGCGCCGGTCAAGGAGACCCGCAGTCGCAGTCGGTCCACCGCCGCCACCCCGTCCCGGGAGGGGATGGCCCGCGCCGACCTCGCCCAGCTCATCCAGGAGCTCAACGACCAGATGCTGGCCGCCGCCCGCGAGTTGCAGTTCGAGTTGGCGGCGCGGATCCGCGACGAGGTCGCCGACCTGAAGAAGGAGCTACGCGGCATGGACGCCGCCGGGGTGAAGTGAGGGCGGCCCGGCCGGCGTGGGCCGGGCTACCCGAACGGCGTCCCCGCCCGGCCCGCCGGCCGACCACTCGATTGCGGTGAGCAAGCAAGCTATTGCACTGGGTGATCGTCCTGCGTACGCTCCCTCGATGGGGAGGCGGGGATGCCGTTGCCAACAAGTCCTGTCATTCGACGCGCGCGGCTCGGCGCCGAGCTGCGTCAGTTACGTCGGCGCGAGGCGCTGACCCTGGAGCAGGTCTGCGACCGGCTGGGCTGGGCGTCGACGTCGAAACTGTCCCGCATCGAGCTGGGGCAGAGCCGTCCGGATCTCGCCGATGTGCTGGACCTGCTCGACATCTACCAGGTGCCGGCGTCGGCCCGGGACGCGCTGATCGTGATCGCGCGGGATGCGGCCACCAGCCGCGGCTGGTGGAAGACGCTCGGCGAGATGAGCGAGCGGCAGCGCATCTACGCCGAGTTGGAGGCGGGCGCGGCCGACATCGTCGAGTACCAGCCGGCGGTCGTGCCGGGGCTGCTCCAGACGCCGGCGTACGCCCGGTCGCGGGTCGCCGCCGGCGTCCTGCTCGCGCCGGAGGTCGACGTGGAGGCGGAGGTGCGCGCCCGGGCGATGCGGCAGGAGGTGCTGCGCCGGGCCGAGCCGCCGCGCTACACGGCGGTGCTCGCCGAGGCGGTGTGCGATCCGGGTGACCTGCCGGTCGACGTCTGGCGAGAGCAGTTGCGGCACCTGGTGACGGTGACCGGGCTGGCCCACGTGACGGTGCGACTGCTGCCGCGCGGGGTGGCCGGCAGCGGCCTGCACCCGCTCACCCCGTACTCCTGGTATGCCTTTCCCGACCCGGCGGATCCGCGGACGGTGATGCTGGAGGCGTTGACCACCGACGTCCGCTTGGCGACCGTGCTCGACGTCGACAGGTACGAGCGGATGACCGAGGCGTTGCTGGCGGCAGCCCTGTCACCGGAGGAGACGGTCACCGCGCTGGCCCGCCGCGTCGGCGAGTGAGCAGCGGTGCGGCGGGTGCCGCCCGCGCGGCCCCCGGACCCGGCGCCCCCGAGCCCGTCGGGGCCGGCGACCGGCGCGTGCGGGAGGCACGATAACCGCGGGGTGCGACAGATTCCTCAGGCCGGAACGTCGAGGAAGTGCTCGACCACCGGTGGCCCGGCGAAGTGCGGCCCGATCAGCGCCCGCCACTGGGCGAACCGTTCGGTGTCCCGGAAGTTCTTCTCGTGCGCCTCGACCGAGTCCCACTCGACCAGCAGCACGAACCGGGTCGGGGACTCGATGCCCCGGGTCATCCGCACCGATCGGCAGCCGGGCGTCCCGGCGAGCACCGGGTGACCCTGGGCGTACGCGGCGGCGAACGCGTCCTCGTGTCCGGGCAGTACGTCGATCAGCGCGACTTCAAGCACCATGCCGCAAAGCCTCCCACGGCGTAGGCGCGCAGGGGCGTGCGGGTGTCGCGGGGCCGGTTGCCGCACCTGACACACACTAGCCTCCTAGGACGGCTTAGGCGGTGTGGCGTATTCCCGATGACGCGGGCGCATCGGGTGCGCGGTGACACCCGACGCCCGGGGTGTGATCACGGCGAGTGGTGGGCAACAATGGTCACCGAGGAGGGGAGTATTCCCCCGTGACGAAGTCGTCAGCACGGACGATCGCCGGCACCTCGGCGTTCGACCCGGCTTCGTCGGTCGCCGACCCCTTCGCGGGTCGGGGGCGGAAGAGACCTCCGACAGTCACCAGAGTGAGCGACAGCGGCACGCCAGCCCCCACGGGGGCGTTACGGTGTGCCCGACGCCGCGTGTCTGCCGGAGGAATGAACGTTGGACGTGTCCGGATTGGTGTGGGCGGGGACCCTCGTCGCACTGACTGCGGTGCTGCTCGTCGATTTGTTGATCATTGGCCGGCGTCCGCACGAGCCGAGCGTGCGCGAATCGAGCCTCTGGGTCGCCTTCTACGTGGGTCTCGCCCTGCTCTTCGGCGTCGGCGTCTGGTTGACCGCCGGGGCCAGTTCGGCGGGGCAGTTCTACACCGGCTGGCTCACCGAGTACAGCCTCTCGGTCGACAACCTCTTCGTCTTCGTCATCATCATGGCCCGCTTCGGGGTGCCCCGGCAGTACCAGCAGAAGGTGCTGCTCATCGGCATCGTGCTGGCGCTGGTGATGCGCGGTGGCTTCATCGCCGCCGGCGCGGCGCTGATCTCGCAGTTCTCCTGGGTCTTCTACATCTTCGGCGCGTTCCTGATCTACACGGCGGTCAACCTGGCCCGCCAGGGTGAGCCGGACGAGGACGAGTTCTCGGAGAACCTGCTGATCCGGTGGAGCCGCCGAGCGCTGCCGATCTCCAAGGGCTACAACGACGCGAAGCTGATGACCCACGAGAACGGGCGTCGGCTGTTCACCCCGATGCTCATCGTGATGATCGCGATCGGCACCACCGACCTGATCTTCGCTCTGGACTCGATCCCGGCGATCTTCGGCATCACCCAGGAGCCGTACCTGGTCTTCACCGCGAACGTCTTCGCGCTGATGGGCCTGCGCCAGCTCTACTTCCTGCTCGGCGGCCTGCTCGACCGGCTGATCTACCTGAGCTACGGGCTGGCCGTCGTGCTGGGCTTCATCGGCGTCAAGCTGGTGCTGGAGGCGCTCGCCGACAACAACCTGCCGTTCATCAACGGCGGGGAGCACGTCGGCTGGGCCCCGCACATCCCGATCTGGCTGTCCCTGCTGGTCATCATCGGCACGTTGGGCATCGCCACCATCGCGAGCCTGGCCAAGTCCGCCCGGGACCGCCGCCGCGAGCTGGCCGGGGTCCGGCGCTGAACCACCACCGGTCGGGCCCGCACCACGGGCCCGACCGGTCAGACCCGGTGGACGCCGACGAGAGTGGCCGTCCGGTCGGCCGGCAGCTGTTCCTCCAGCACCCGTCGTCGCCGGTAGCAGGCGTGCAGCATCCGTCGGGTCGTCGGGTCGTCGGCGACGGCGGTGACGATGCCGATGTGGTGGATCTTGCGGCCGGGGCGGGCGAAGAAGTAGAGGTCGCCAGGACGCTCCGCGCCCAGGGGCAGCGGGGTCGTGGCGACGGCCTGGTCGTCGGCGTCGCGGGGCAGCAGTACGCCGAACCGGCGCCACGCCAGGTGGACGAGGCCCGAGCAGTCGATGCCGTACGCGGAGAGCCCGCCCCAGATGTAGGCGACGTCCAGCAGTCGCTGGGCCACCGCGAGCGCGTCGGCGGCGCTGGGCGGCTCGGTAGGCACCGGGACGAGCTGCCCGTCGGGCAGCCAGAGCGGCGCGGCCTGGGCGGGGACGTGGACCGGTCGCCAGCCGTCGCGGGCCGGGCCGGCCGGGACGAGGCGCGTGCCGACGACGACGCCGGGCAGCGCCACCGGCCCGCCCGGAGCGGTGTGCAGCCCGGTGACGGTGGCGTCCACGATCAGCGGGTCGCCGCTGACTGTGGGATCCACGGGGGTCAGCTGGTCGGCGGGGAGCCAACCCGGGTAGCCGCGGGGATCGAGCTTGGCGGCCGGCTGCTCGACGGCGACGACCCGTGCCCAGCCGTCGGGGCGCAGCTCGTCGATCAGCACCCGCTCGCCGAGCAGGAGTTGGCTCAGCACGCAGTCGCCGACCTGCTGGTCGGTGTCCATGCCGCGAACCCACGTCGGGATGTCGACGCCGGCCGTGAGCGCGGGACCGTCGACCGGCCGGACCGCCTCGGGGGAGGACCACAGCGTCGCGACGGCGACCCGGACGATGGCCTCGCGGCCCTGTTGCAGTTCCACGTCAACCCCCAGCTCGTGTCGGCTGTTCAGGGGAACCCTATGAAAGAAACCAACGGTCATCAACCGCGGGTCTGCACCTTTACTTCAGTCAGGCCGGAGATGCCCAGGCCAGGCGCATCCGGCAGCACCACTGTCGGCCCCTCGTAGCGGATGCCCCCCTGCACCGGCGACCAGGCCAGCCACCAGGCGGCGTCCAGGTCGGCGACGGCAGTGGTGCCGTACGCGGCGACCAGGCTCGCCGCCGCGCCGATACCGACCTGACTCTCCATCATCGACCCGACCACAGTGCCGAGCCCGTGCGCGGCGGCCAGCTCCAGCAGGGTGCGCGCCGGCTGCAGCCCGCCGCACTTGGCCAGCTTGACGTTGACCAGGTCGGCGGCCCGGCGACGGATCACCTCAACCAGGTCGCGGACCCCGAAGACCGCCTCGTCGGCCAGGATCGGCACGGACACCCGGTCGCTGACCCACGCCAGCCCGTCCAGGTCCCAGCGGGCCACCGGCTGCTCGACCAGCTCCACGTCCAGCCCGGCGTCCTCGATGCCACGGATCACCCGGACCGCCTCGCGCGGCGTCCAGCCCTGATTGGCGTCGAGTCGGATCCGGACCCCGGCGCCGACCGCCGCCCGGACCGCCCGTACCCGGTCCAGGTCGCCGGCCGCGTCCGTGCCGACCTTCAGCTTCAGCACGCCGAATCCGTCGGCCTGCCGCTGCCGCGCGGCCGTGGCCAGGTCCACCGCGTCGCCCGCCGCGAGGGTGACGTCCGTCGGAACCCGCAGGGCCGTGCCGCCGAGCAACCGCACCAGGGGTACGCCCAACCGCTGCGCGGCCAGGTCGTGCAGGGCCACGTCCATCGCGGCCTTCGCCGCCTCGTTGCCGACCACGGCGCGCTGCACCTCGGCGCAGCGGGCCACCAGGTCGTCCGGGTCCCGCCCGGTGAGCAGCGGGCCGAGCAGTTCGCGTACGCACGCCTGCGCGCCGCCGACCGACGCGCCGGTCACCTGCCACACCTGCGGCGCCTCGCCGAAGCCGGACCGACCGTCGGCGTCGATCAGCTCGACGACCAGGGTTTCCACTGTGGTGGTACGGCGCAGCGCGGTGACGAACGGGGTGTGTAAGGGGGCAGAAACGCGGTGGGTGCGTACCGCCGAGATCGTCATTGGGGCACCCTATACGCAGACACGCGACGGGAGGAGAGACCGGATGGTCGAACGGGACTGGGAGCTGGTGGGCGCACCGAACGCCCGTGACCTGGGCGGGCTGCTCGGCGCCGACGGCCGCAGGGTGCGGGCCGGACGGCTGCTCCGCACTCCGGCGCTGGGTCGGCTCACCGACGAGGATCTGCCGGTGCTCGCGAAGCTGGGGCCGGCCTGCGTGCTCGACCTGCGCGCCTCGGCGGAGATCGATGTCGCCCCGCCCGACCGGCTGGCCGGCGAGCCGCGGGTCGTGCACCTGCCGGTGCACGATCCGGAGCACCCGGTCTTCACGTACGTCTCGGCGGTGCTGCTCGGCCACGACCTCGACGCGTACGCGGAGCTGGCCCGGCAGGGCACGGCGGGGGCGATGGCCGAGATCTACCGATGGTTCGTCACCGGCGAGTCGGCCCGGGTCAACTTCGGCGCGGCGGTGCGGCTGGCCGCCCGGCCGGAGAACCTTCCGCTGCTCTACCACTGCTCCGCGGGCAAGGACCGCACCGGGTGGCTCACCGTCGTCCTGCTGACCGCGCTCGGTGTGGACGAGGCCGCGATCCGCGCCGAGTACCTGCGCAACAACGAGCTGACCGACAGCCTCCGGGCGGTGATCATCGAGGCGATGCGACGCCGGCAGCCCGGCCTGGACGTCGACGCGGTGCTGCCGGTGCTGGAGGTCCGTGCCGAGTACCTCGACGCCGGCTACCAGGAGGTGCGCCGGGTGCACGGCTCGTTCGACGGCTACCTGCGCGACGGGCTGGGGCTGACCGACGAGGTCCTCACGGCGCTGCGGGCGCAACTGCTGGAGTGACCGCCACGGCGGTCGGCACGTCGGCGCGTGCGACCCGCCCGATGACGATCAGCGCCTGGCCGGCCGCGTACGTCGCCATCACGAGCACCGACGCGCCGGGCGGCTGGGCCACGTCGGCCACCCCGGAGGCGATCAGCAGATCGGAGCCGAGGAACAGCGCGGCGCCCACACCGACCCGCCAGCCCTGGGTCACGGCGGTGGTGGCCATCGCCGCCAGCGCGACGGCGTAGCCGGCCACCGGCACGGCCAGCCCGGCCTCGGTCAGCCCCGCCCACATCCAGGCCAGCGCGGCGACGGTCAGCGCCGCGTACAGCAGAGGCACCGCGACCAGCGGCGGACGGCGCAGCCGCGTCGCGGCGCCGTGCCGGGTGAAGGCCACGAGGTAGCAGACGTGGGCGGCGAGGAAGCAGACCATGCCGGCCATGAACCAGCCGGTTCCGGAGGCCAGCAGCGCCACGTCGCCGGCCGTGGAGCAGGCCAACGCGGCGAGCACCAGATAGTCCGGCCGGGCGCCGCGTTCGGTGGCCGCCCGCCAGAGGTACGCGGCCAGCAGCGGCATCAGCAGCGGCTTGGTGAGCAGCTCGGCCACTGCACTGTCGACGGCGTTGGCCAGCAGGTTCGCCGCCGTCACGACGGAAAAGACGACGAGCAGGGTACGGCTGCGAGGCATCAGCGGCTCCGGGGTGGGGTGGCAGCAGCCTAGCCGGATCGGCGGGTGCCGGCCTCAGAGCCGGTGGCGGGCCGCCCAGGCCTGCGCCGAGACGTGCGCGATCAGGCGGCAGGCGTCGTCCTCGACGCCCTCGTCGCTGTCGGCCAGGTCGGTGGTGGTGCACACCGCGATGACGTACGGCGGTGCGTCGTCGGGCAGCACCACGCCGACGCTGTGGCGCACGCCGCGTACCCAGCCGTTCTTGAGCGCGACGCGGGTGCCCTCGGGCAGGCCGGCGGCCAGGTCCTCGCGGTGCTCCTGGGCGAGCAGCACGTCGAGCATGGTCGCGCAGCCGGCCGGCGAGGCGAGGCGGCCGGGAGTCGTGGCGCCGCTGGCCAGCGCGCCCAGCAGGGCGGCCAGGTCGGCGGCGGTGACGGTGTTGGTGATGCCTGCCTCGCGGGCGGCGAAGTCCTCGATGCCCCGGCCGGTGACGCTGTTGCGGGCACCGGCCAGCGACCACACCTCGGCCACCGCGGGCAACCCGACGTGCCCGATGACCAGGTTGGTCGCCAGGTTGCTGGACCGTACGATCATCCGTTCGGCGAGCCAGCGCAGGGGCGCGGTGCCGCCGAGCCGGTCCCACACGGCGTCGTCGTTGTCGTAGTGCGGGGCGCAGGAGAAGCGGGGAGCGCCGGGCTGGGCCGAGTCGAACTCGTTGACCACCGGGACGTCGGCGTCCAACTCCAGGGTGCCGGCCTCGGCGGCGCGGTGCAGCGCGGCCAGCACCCCCACCTTCATGGTGCTGGCGGCGTAGTGGCCGGCGTCGGCGTGGCGGGTCCATGTCGGGGGCGCGTCGAGTCGACAGACGTATGCCGAGACGGTGCCCGGCACCCGGTCCAGATGGGCGTCGAGATCATCCCAGGTCATGCCGGTGACCGTAGCCGATCACGGGGCGGGCGGGCCCGCGTACCCCCGCCGGAAAGCGGACGGGCGCGTCGGCCGCAAGCGGCCC
>NZ_JBEZFG010000018.1:0-23041 GCF_040649315.1 Micromonospora sp. NPDC049004 | reverse complement strand
CCGCCGTTTTCTCGGTGTTCACCGTCTTCCTCGGGGGGGGGGGGGCGCCGCTGACCCGCCCCGGCTCCGGGTTGGGGTGCGGGGGCCCATCGGCCCCCCCGCGCCCGGTGCCGGGTGCTGGTGTGAAGGTCAGCCGGCGTGCTTGCGGCGGGCGGCGGCCCGACCGCGCTGCTGCTGGTCGAGCACCACCTTGCGGATGCGCACCGCGGTCGGGGTGACCTCGACGCACTCGTCCTCGCGGCAGAACTCCAGCGCCTGCTCCAGCGAGAGCTTGCGCGGCGGGATCAGCTTCTCGGTCTCGTCGGAGGTCGAGGCCCGCATGTTGGTGAGCTTCTTCTCCTTGGTGATGTTGACGTCCATGTCGTCGGAGCGCGAGTTCTCCCCGACGATCATGCCCTCGTACACCTCGGTGGTGGGGTCGACGAACAGCTGGCCGCGCTCCTGCAGGTTGATCATCGCGAAGGCGGTGACCGCGCCGGCCCGGTCGGCGACCAGCGAGCCGTTGTTGCGGGTCCGCAGCTCACCGAACCACGGCTCGTACGACTCGAAGACGTGGTGCAGGATGCCGGTGCCCCGGGTGTCGGTGAGGAACTCGGTGCGGAAGCCGATCAGGCCGCGCGCCGGGACCAGCCACTCCATCCGGATCCAGCCGGTGCCGTGGTTGACCAGCTGCTCCATCCGGCCCTTGCGGGTCGCGAGGAGCTGGGTGATCGCGCCCAGGTACTCCTCCGGGGCGTCGATGGTCAACCGCTCGACCGGCTCGCAGGTCTTGCCGTCGATCTCCTTGGTGACGACCTGCGGCTTGCCGACGGTCAGCTCGTAGCTCTCCCGGCGCATCTGCTCGACCAGGATGGCCAGCGCCAGCTCACCACGGCCCTGCACCTCCCAGGCGTCCGGCCGCTCGGTGGGCAGCACCCGCAGCGACACGTTGCCGATCAGCTCCTTGTCGAGCCGGTCCTTGACCATGCGCGCGGTGACCTTGGAGCCCTTGACCCGGCCCACCAGCGGGGACGTGTTGGTGCCGATCGTCATCGAGATGGCCGGCTCGTCGACGGTGATCAGCGGCAGAGCTACCGGGTTCTCCGCGTCGGCGAGGGTCTCACCGATCATGATGTCGGAGATGCCGGCGACCGCGATGATGTCGCCCGGACCGGCCGTCTCGGCCGGCTTGCGCTCCAGGCCCTCGGTCATCAGCATCTCGGAGATGCGAACCCGCTGGGTGCTGCCGTCGGTGCGGCACCAGGCCACCGTCTGGCCCTTGCTGATCGTGCCCTGACGCACCCGGCACAGGGCCAGCCGGCCGAGGAACGGCGAGGCGTCGAGGTTGGTGACGTGCGCCTGAAGCGGAGCGCCATCCTCGTACGCGGGGGCCGGGATGGTGTCCAGCAGGGTGCGGAACAGCGGCTCCAGGGAGGTGCTGTCGTCGGGGACCGAGCCGTCGGCGGGCTGGGTCAGCGAGGCGATGCCGTCCCGGGCGCAGGCGTACACGATCGGGAAGTCGATCTGCTCCTCGTCGGCGTCCAGGTCGAGGAAGAGCTCGTAGGTGTCGTCCACGACCTCCTTGATCCGAGCGTCGGGACGGTCCACCTTGTTGATCACGAGGATGATCGGCATCCGGGCGCGCAGCGCCTTGCGCAGCACGAAGCGGGTCTGCGGAAGCGGGCCCTCGCTGGCGTCGACCAGCAGGACGACACCGTCGACCATGGTCAGGCCGCGCTCGACCTCGCCGCCGAAGTCGGCGTGGCCGGGGGTGTCGATGATGTTGATGGTGACCGGGTCGGAGCCGTCCGCCGGCAGGTAGCGCACGCCGGTGTTCTTGGCCAGGATCGTGATGCCCTTCTCCCGCTCCAGGTCACCCGAGTCCATCACCCGTTCGGTGTTCTCGCCACGGGCACCGTAGGCGCCGGCCTGCCGCAACATGGCGTCGACCAGGGTGGTCTTGCCGTGGTCGACGTGAGCGATGATGGCGACGTTGCGGAGGTCGGTGCGAAGCTGCATACCCTCTATCCTTCCGCCTGCGCTCGCGCAGGCTGCGTCGGGGTCACCCCCAGGTGCCCCTGATCTATGGTGAAACTGCTGTGCCGGTCGTTGCACCGGCTGGCATGCTGGCTCCCGTGTCCCGGGGGCCTGAGTGCACGACCTGCTGACCTGGGTGCAGGGTCTGCCCACCCTGTGGATCTACCTGGTCGCCGCGCTGATCGTGGCGGGCGAGACCGCGGTGATCTTCGGCCTGCTGGTGCCGGGTGAGGCTACCCTGCTGCTCGTCGGCTTCCTCACCTACAACGGTACCTTGCGGCTCGGACCGGCGCTGCTCGCGATGATCGTCTCGGCGTTCGTGGGTGACGCGCTGGCGTTCCGCGCCGGGCGGCGCTTCGGCCCGAAGCTGCGTGCCGGGCTGGGCCACCGGGTCGGGCCCGAGCGGTGGCGCCGGGCCGACGCGATGCTCGCCCGCCTGGGCGGCAGGGGCGTGCTCGCGGCGCGCTGGGTGGCCTTCGCCCGCACCCTGGTGCCCCGGCTGGCCGGATCCGCAGGCATGTCGTACCGGCGGTTCGCGCCGTGGAACCTGGCCGGCATCGTCACCTGGGTCGGCGGTTCGGTGCTGCTCGGCCACCTCGCCGGTGAGTCGTACGACACGGTCTCGCGACTGCTCGGCCGTGCCACCGGCGCGGCACTGGCGTTGCTGGCGGGGCTGCTGGGGGTGGTGCTCGCCGGGCGGTGGCTCGGCCGCAACCCCGACCCGGTACGCGCGCTGCTGTCCCGGGCCGCCGCGCTGCCGCCGGTGCGCTGGCTCAGCGCCCGTTACGGCGTGCTGTTCTTCCTGGTGGCCATGCGGATCGGGCCGGCCTGGACGCTGCTGCTCAACCTGGCCGCCGGGCTGCTGCTGCTCTTCGCCGCCGGGCTGGCCATCGCCGGTCTGCTCGCTGTCGTGGTGCGCAACAGCGGGCTGGCGGCGCTCGACGGGGCCATCGGGGCCTGGTTCACCGCCCGCCGCACCCCGGATGCCGCCGACGCCACACTTGTCGTGGTGTCGCTGGTACGCGGGTGGGTGCTGATCGTGCTGGTGGCAGTGGTGGCGGCGGTGCTGGCGTGGCGGAACCGGCCGTGGCGCACGGATCTGCTCAGTGTGGTCGGCACCGTGGGCGCGTTCGTGCCACTGGTGGTGCTGGCCGTGGTGGCCGAGTTGACCTCGACGCCCGGTGGCGGTCCGGGTGGGCACGAGGCCGTTCCGTTCTCGACGCAGAACGCCGTGGTCGCGGCGAGCCTGTGCACCCTGGCGTGGCTGGTGTCGCGCAGCGCGCGGTGGCCGGTGGCGGTGGCCGCGTGGACGGCCGCCGCCGCGGGCGTGCTGGGGGTGGCGGCGGCACGGCTCTACCTCGGTCTGGAGACGGCGAGCGGTACGGCGGCGGCGGTGCTGCTGGGTGTGCTGTGGACTGTGGTGTTCCTGGTCGCCTGGGCCACCAGGGACCGGGCGGTGGGAAACCGGGAGCGGCCGGTAGGTCACGCCCGACCGTCGAAGGGGCACCGCCGGCCCGTCGAACCTTGCTAATCTGCGGCGACTGTCTGACGGGGGAGGACCACCATGCGTCAACGAACCGGTCGGCTGGGCGCGCTCGTGCTCGCCGGCCTGCTGCTCGCGGGCGGGGCGGTCGGTTGCGCGGGCAAGGGGCAACGCCCCCAGGACCAGGCCGCGGCTCCGGTCTCGGTCACCGAGGCGCCGACCGACGAGCCGGTCGACGAGCCGGTCGAGGAACCGAGCCCCTCGCCGAGCGCCGTGGCGGCGATGGGCGCCGCCCCGAGCCGCAGCGCCTCGGCCTCCCCGACGCCCGCGAAGAAGCCGACCCGCACGACGGCGGCCCCGAAGCCGCGCGCGGTCGCCAAGCCGCCCACCGAGACGCAGGTTCCGCCGGCGCCACCGAAGCCCGCCCCCTCGTCCTGCAAGCCCAGCTACAAGGGCACCCAGGCGAGCCGCGCCGACGTGAAGGCGGCGCTCACCGACGCCGCCAACCGCACCTACTGGCCCAGCTCGGCCCCGGAGCTCAAGATCCCGCTCAACCTGGTCAAGGCGACCGCCTGGCAGGAGAGCGGCTGGCAGTCCAACATCTACGCCTGCGACGGCGGCGTCGGGCTGATGCAGGTGATGCCGGCCACCGCCACCTGGATGAACCAGCGGTTCGAGCAGAGCTACGCCATCGCCGACTACCGGGACAACGCGTACCTGGGGGCCAACTACCTGGCCTGGCTGACCAAGTACATCGGCGACATGTACTTCGAGTCCGACTTCCGCCTCGACGCGGACCTGTGCACCGCGGAGCTCGACTCCTGCCTGCTCAACGCCGTCATCTCCGCGTACAACTTCGGGCACGGGGCGGTGGCGCAGGAGGGCAAGCCCCTCGCCATCCCCAACCCGTCGTACGTGCGCAACGTGCGGGCGTTGATGACCGAGTGCGTCTGCCTGGGGTACTGAAAACCAGGAAGAGGGGCGGGGGTGGCCCCCGCCCCTCTTCCGTGCGCGTCAGTCGCCGGCGGCCACCGGCTCCCGCGTCGCCGGGGCGTCGACGCCCGGGTCGGCCTCGACGCGGCCCGGCCACCAGAAGCGGTCCCCGAGCAGGAACGCCAGCGCCGGCACCAGCACCGTACGGACCAGCAGGGTGTCCAGCAGGACGCCGATGCAGACGATGATGCCGATCTGCGTGAGCGTGATCAGCGGCAGCACGCCGAGCACGGCGAACACCGCGGCGAGCAGCACACCGGCGCTGGTGATCACACCTCCGGTGACCCGCAACGCGGACAGCATCCCGTCGCGGGTGCCCGCGCTGCGGGCGTCCTCCCGGGCGCGGGTGACCAGGAAGATGTTGTAGTCCACGCCGAGGGCGACCAGGAACACGAAGGCCAGCAGCAGCACGCCGCTGTCGAGCGCCGGGAAGCCGAGCACGTGGTCGAAGAGCAGCCACGCCGCGCCGAGGCTGGCGAAGAACGACGCGATCACGGTCAGCACCAGCAGCACCGGTGCCAGCAGACCCCGCAGCAGCAGCACCAGCACGGCGCCGACGAGCAGCAGGATGATCGGCAGGATCAGCCGCAGGTCACGGTCGTTGGCCTGCTCGGAGTCGTACGTGGCGGCCACCGAACCACCGACGATCGCCCCGTCGGGCGCGTCGGCACCCGCGGCGGCCGGGGGAGCGGAGTCGGGAACGGCGGCTACCGCGTCGCGCAGCGCCTCGATCGTGCGGTCCGAGGCGGTCGTGCCGGGCTCGGCCTCCAGCACCACGTCGACCTGGGCGACGGCCTCGCCGGCGTCGCCGGGACGCGCCGAGGCGACGCCGGGGACGGCGGTGGCGGCATCGGTGACCGACCGCACCGCCGCCGGGGTGGTGAGCACGGCCACCGGTTGGGTGCTGCCGGCGGGGAACGCCCGCGCCAGGGTCTGCGCGCCGGTCACCGCCTCGGGCTCGGCCCGGAACTGCTCGGTCTCGGACAGGCCGGTGCGGATCCCCAGCCCACCGAGGGCCAGGCCCCCGAGCAGCATGGTGGCCAACACCGCGACCACCACCGGACGGCGTTGCACGGCGCCGCCGAGCCGACCCCAGAGCCGGCCCTCGCGCACCGGGCCGCCGACCCGGGGTACGAACGGCCAGAACAGGCCGCGACCGAAGAGCACCAGCACGGCGGGGAGCACGAACAGGGCCGAGAGCATGGCGAAGACCACACCTGTGGCGCAGGCCACGGCCAGCGCCCGGTTCGTCTCCTGCTCGCTGAGCAGCAGGGTGAGCACACCGAGCACCACGGTGCCGCCGCTGGCCAGGATGGGCTCGGCGGTACGCCGCAGCGCGGCGCGCATCGCCGCGAAGCGGTTCTCCTCGCGCCGCAGTTCCTCCCGGTAGCGGGCGATGAGCAGCAGCGCGTAGTCGGTGGCGGCACCGAAGACCAGCACGCTGGCGATGCCGGTGACCTGGCCCTGCTGGAGGTTGATGCCGACGGCCGGCACGATCGTGTCCACCGCGCGCAGGGTGAGCTGTTCGGTGGCCGCGACCACGACCAGCGGCACGATCCACAGGAACGGGCTGCGGTACGTGATCAGCAGCAGCAACGCGACAACGGCGGCGGTCACCGCGAGCAGGGTGACGTCGGCGCCCTCGAAGACCGACGACAGGTCGGCGGTGAAGGCGGGGGAGCCGGTGACCTCGACGGCCAGCCCGTCGGGCAGGTCCCCGAGCGTGTCGCGCAGCTGGGTGACGCTCTCGGTGACCTTCTCCTGACCCCCGGCGGTGTCCAACGGCACGGCGACGAGCGCGACGGTGCCGTCCGGGGAGACCTGCGCGGGGCTGACCTGACCACCGACCGCGAAGCGACCCAGGTCGCCGGAGCGGGCGGCGAGGGTGGCCCGGTCGGCCTCGCTCAGCGCGCCGCCGTCGCTGCGGCTGACGACCACGATGGCCGGCTGGACGTCGCTGGAGGGCAGCTGGTCCTGCAGGCGCTGCACCTGGGTCGACTCCCACTGCACCGACAGGCCGGTGGACGAGACGGGTGCCGGGTTGTCCGGTCGGGGTATCCCGAAGACGACCGCGCCGACGACGAGCGCGGCGGCCACGGTGAGCCAGGCGGCCAGCCGCCCGCGCGCGACCCTGGTGAAGAAAGACATCGGGGACCCCTAAAATCCTTCGAGAGTCGAGTATCTTGATAAGCGAGATTATCGGCGGTTGTTCTATGCTGCAACCCGGGACCGGCAACCCGGGACCGACGACGGGGGGAAACGGCGCGAGGTGGCGACTCACGGCATGTACCGGCGGCGCGACACGCGCCGCGACCAGCTGGTCGCGGAGATCACCAACAACCTCCGGCGGTACTCGGTGGACGCCCAGCAGGTCGGCCACGCCTTCGCCAACCTGCACGGGCTCAACCCGACCGACCTGAACGCGCTGATCGCGGTCATGGACGCCGAGATGTTCGGTGACCCGATCACCCCTGGCCGCCTCGGCGAGCAGCTCAACCTGTCGTCCGGCTCGGTCACCGCCCTGATCGACCGGCTGGAACGGGCCGGGCACATCCGCCGGGACCGGGACACCGTCGACCGGCGCAAGGTGCTGCTGCACTACGCCGACCAGGGCGCCGCGCTGGCCATGGAGTTCTTCCGGCCGCTGGGCGCCCGCACCGACACGGTGATGGACCGCTTCAGCGAGGACGAGCTGGAGGTGGTGCACCGGTTCCTGGCGGAGATGGGCGAGGCGCTGCGGGGGCACCGCGACGCCGTCCGCGCCACCCGGCCCGAGCCGTCCCGCCGGACGACGGCCTGAGCGTGCCGGGCCGGCTCGTCGCCCGTCTCGCCGCCGCCGCGCTGCGGCTGCCCGCCGTGCGTCCCGTCCCGGTGCGGGTCACCCGCGACATCCCGGTCCGGGCGCGTGACGGCGTCGTGCTGCGGACCGACCACTACGCCCCGGGGGACCGGTCCGCGCCGACCGTGTTGATCCGCACCCCGTACGGGCGGGGCGGGCCGTTGCGGCTGCTCGGCCGGTTGCTCGCGGCGCGCGGTCGACACGCGGTGATCCAGTCCTGCCGGGGTACCGGCGGCTCCGGTGGCACGTTCGCCCCGCTGGTGCACGAGCGCGACGACGGGGTGGACACCCTCAACTGGCTGCGCCGCCAGCCCTGGTGGTCCGGGGCGCTCGGCATGTTCGGCGTCAGCTACCAGGGCTTCGCCCAGTGGGCGCTGGCCGCCGACGCCGGCGAGGACCTGCGTGCGATGGTCGCGGTGGTGACCGCGTCGTCCACCCGGGACTCGACGTACGCGGGGGAGTCGTTCGCCTTGGACACCGTGCTCACCTGGGCCGAGCTGCTGCACGCCCAGACCGTGCCGAGGCTGGCCCGCCAGTGGGAACTCAAGCGCGGGCAGCCCCGCCTGGCGGCCGCGCTGGACCACCTGCCGCTGGCCGGAGCGGACCGGGTCGCCACCGGCGTCACGATTCCCTTCTTCCAGGAGTGGCTGCGCCACCACGATCCCGACGCCGCGTACTGGAAGAGCCGGGTCTTCGCCGACCGGGTGGTCCGGGTGCGCGCACCCGTGGTCATGGTCACCGGCTGGCACGACATCTTCCTGCCGGCCCAGCTCGACGACCACGCCACCCTGCGCGCCGCGGGCGCCCGGCCGCGGCTGGTGATCGGCCCGTGGACGCACGGCAGCCCCGGCCTCTTCGTCGCCGCGCTGCGCGAGGGGCTGATCTGGCTGGACGAGCACCTGGCCGGGTCCGCCGCCGACGGGCGGCCGCCCACCGAGGGGTCCGGCGGGGCGCCGGTCCGGTTGCACGTGGGCGGTGCCGACGGCGGCTGGCGGGACCTGCCGGACTGGCCGCCACCGGCCACCGACACCCCGTGGCACCTGCACGCCGGCGGCGAGCTGGCGACCCGCCCGCCGAACCCCTCGGCGCCGGACGAGTTCCGGTACGACCCGGCCGACCCCACCCCGTCGCTCGGTGGCCCCCTGTTGGTCGCCAAGCGGGCCGGTCCGGTGGACAACCGGCACGTCGAGGCCCGACCCGACGTCCTGACGTACACCAGCGCTCCGCTCACCGAAGCGGTCGAGGTGATCGGCGCCGTACGCGCGGAGATCCACGTCCGTAGCGAGCTCGCGTACCTGGACGTCTACGTCCGACTGTGCGATGTGGACCGGCGCGGGCGCTCGGTCAACGTGTGCGACGGACTGGTCCGGGTCGCGCCCGGACGGTTCGCCGCCGACGGGTCCGGGGCGCTGCGGGTATCGGTGCCGCTCTGGCCGACCGCGTACCGGTTCGCGGCCGGGCACCGACTACGCGTTCAGGTCGCCGGCGGCGCCCACCCGCGCTGGGCGCGCAACCCGGGCAGCGGCGAACCCCTCGGCACGGCCGTGACGCTGCGTGCCGGCTGGCGGCAGGTCCTGCATGATCCGGCGCACCCCTCGGCGCTGTGGCTGCCGATCGTCCACACTGCCCCGCGCAGCATCTGAAACGAACAGACCCCCTCTGAGCTGGGCATTCATATTTTTTGCGGGCTATGGTTGGGTCAACGCCCGGCGCCGTGCACCAGTAGGCCGGGCTCGCCTGAAGCCCAGCACCGCGTACGCGGTGTGACGTCGTGCCCGGCCCCCGTCAATTGGAAGGGGGGCCCCATGACCCGGGCTCCGGCGAACCTGTTGGCCGTCCGAAGTCTCCTTCTCACCCACCTCAACGTCGACCCGAAAACCGTCCGCGACGCCGACCTGGAACCGGCGGAGGTCGGGATCGTCGGCGACCCGGCCCACCGGGGCGGCTACCACTGCGGATCGGACCGGGTGGTGACCAACGACTACTCCGTGGTGGAGTCGTCGCGGGACCGCAACGGCCTGACCCTCGACGCGGCGGCGCTCGACGTCGGCGGCTTCTCGGTCCGTTCCGGCGGACGTACGCACACCCTGCCCAGCTTCTCGCTCTGGTGTGTGGGCCAGTGCGCCGCGAACGCTGCGGACACCCGGGACATCCGCGAGATCATCTACAGCCCCGACGGCACGACGGTGAAGCGGTGGGACCGCCTCGGCAAGCGCACCAGCGGCGACAGCTCGCACCGCTGGCACACCCACTTCAGCTTCTTCCGCGACGCCATCAAGGCCGGTCGCGACCAGCGGCCACTGTTCCGCCGCTACCTGACCAGCATCGGCCTCATCGAGGTCGCCCCGACCCCACCCATGGAGGACCCAGAGATGGAACTCAGCGACCGACTCAAGCGGGACACGGGCCGCCCGCAGCGCACCGTCGACGACGTCCTGGCGGACCTGTCGAACCTGCGGAATTGGCTCGTGTCCGCGCCGAACTCGCCGGGCGTGGTCGATGGCCCGGCGCCGAACTCTCCGCTGGCCGCGCTCCTCGCCGCCGCCGGGCGGCCGGCGGTCGACGTGCCGGCGCTCGCCACGGAGGTGCTCCGGGTGCTCACCCCGCAGGCCATCGCCGACGCGATCCCGTCGAGCCTCGCCAAGGAGGTCGCCGACGAGCTGGCCCGCCGGCTCGTCGCCTGAGTCGGAGGCGGCCCGTCCCCACCGGGCCGCCTCTCTTCGGGGCATCCGCAACGGCTGTTGAGCAATAGCGGTTGCGCAATAGCTGTTGCGGATGTGATGCTGGGTCTCGTGGAGAACCCCGACGTACGCCTGGTCACCGACTCGCGAGTCCTGGCCGCCATGGCCCACCCCCTGCGCCGTCGACTGATGGACGTGCTCAAGGTGCACGGCCCGTCGACCGTCGGGCTGCTCGCCGAGCGCACCGACCAGGCCCCCGCCAACATCAGCCACCACCTCAAGGTGCTCGCCGCCGCCGACCTCGTCACCGAGGCTCCCGAGCTGGCCCGGGACCGCCGTGAACGGTGGTGGCAGCTCGTCAGCCGGGGAGTGCGCTGGTCCACCACCGACTTCGACGCCGACCCGGCGGCCCGGGCCGTCGCCGACGCCGCCACCTCACTCAACCTGGACCGGCACGTCGCGCTGGCCCGCGCCTGGCACGCCAGCGACGAGTCGGCGCAGGCCGCCTGGGCCGACGCGCCGTTCTCGACGGACAAGTGGCTGCACCTCACGCCCGAGGAACTGGACGAGCTGAGCCGCGAGATGATCGGCCTGCTGGATCGCTGGGCCGCCCGGCCACTGCCCGACGACGGCCGCGAACGGCAACCCGTGTTCGTGTTCGTCCACGGCGTACCGGCCCGGCCGTGACCGCGGCCACCCGCACCGATCCGAGCCCGGTCCGACCGGCCGGCGGGCTGCTGCGGCACCGCGACTTCCGCCTGCTCTGGGCCGGGCAGACGGTCAGCAGCATCGGCAGCAACGTCACCACCGTCGCGCTGCCCCTGGTGGCGGTCGCCGTGCTCGACGCCGGCACCTTCCAGGTGGCGGTCCTCACCGCCGCGGCCTGGCTGCCCTGGCTGCTGATCGGCCTCCCGGCCGGCGCGTGGGTGGACCGGCTGCCACGCCGGCCCCTGATGGTCATCTGCGACCTGCTCTGCGCCCTGGCCTTCCTCAGCGTGCCGGTGGCCGCCGCCCTGGGCCGCCTCACCGTCGCGCAGTTGCTGCTGGTGGCGCTCGGCGCCGGCACCGCGCGGGTCTTCTTCGAGACCGCCGACCAGGTCTACCTGCCGGTGCTGCTGCGGCCCGAGCAACTGCCCGAGGGAAACGCGAAACTACAGGCCACGCAGACCGTGAGCTACGTCGTCGGGCCCGGCATCGCGGGCCTGATCGCCCAGGTCACCGGGGCGGTCGCCGCGTTGCTGCTGGACGCGCTCACGTTCCTGTTCTCGGCGGTCCTCCTGTTGCGCATCCGCACCGCCGAGCCGCGCCCCGACCGGCCGGACCGGTCCCGCTCGCTGCGGCGGGACATCGGCGAGGGACTGCGCTTCGTCATTCGCGACCCGTACCTGCGGGTGCTGACGGTCTTCGGCGCGGCCAGCAACATCGGTCTGACCGGCTACCAGGCGGTCCTGGTGGTGTTCCTGGTGCGTGAGCTGCGGCTCGCACCCGGCCTGGTGGGCGTGTTGGTCGGCGTGATGAGCGTCGGGGGGATCATCGGCGCGCTGCTCGCCACCGCCCTGGCCCGCCGGTGTGGCACCGCGCGCGCCATGCTGATCGGGGCAGCGCTCACCGGCCCGCCCGCCCTGCTCATCCCGCTGGCCGCACCCGGCGTCGGGCTGGTCTGGCCGGCCCTCGGTGGCGTGCTGATCGGCCTCGGAGTGGCCATCGGCAACGTGGTCAAGGGCGCGTTCCGGCAGACGTACACGCCGCACCACCTGCTCGGCCGCGTGACGGTGAGCATGCACCTGCTCAACTTCGGTGCCATCCCGCTGGCGGCCGTGCTGGCCGGAGCCCTCGGCGCCCGCTACGGCGTCGGCACGGCAATCGGCGTGATGACCGCCTGGTTGGCGATCACCCCGCTGATCCTGCTGGTTGGACCGCTCCGGTGGCGGCGGGACCTGCCCGCCGCCCCGGCAGCGTCTTGAGTGCACTGCGACGGCGGCCGGGAACCGACCGCCGTCACCGGCACGGAGCTACATCGGGCGGACGTTGTCCGCCTGCGGGCCCTTCTGCCCCTGGGTCACCTCGAACTCGACCTTCTGGCCCTCGTTGAGCTCCCGGTAACCGCTCGTCGCGATGGCGGAGTAGTGGACGAACACGTCCGGCCCTCCACCATCCTGCTCGATGAAGCCGAAGCCCTTTTCCGAGTTGAACCACTTAACCGTGCCGGTTGCCATGCATCTCTCCCTGTTCAAAGCGGCGGACCACCGGCCCGTGGCCGATGGTCGCCCGTACCTGTTCGACAGTAACGGGCGAAACCCCGATCTGCCGGCCGAAGTGCCGTAGGTGTTTACTCGAACTCAGATGAACTCTGTGCGCGCCGGCACGCGAAAGCCGCCCCGACCACCCTCCGCTACGGCATGCTTGCGGCGATGAGGGGTGCCGCAGCCACCGCGCTGTCCGAGCTGGAGCGCGAGATCGACGCGCCCGGAACCGGCCTGGACCGGCTCCACCTGGTGCCCACCCCGTTCGTCCCGGAGGTGCGGCTGCACCTCGCCGAGGACGCGATCGTCTGGTGGGCCCGGATGGAGGCGCTCGCCGGTCACGCTCTGCCACCGCCGTTCTGGGCCTCCGCCTGGGCCGGCGGCCAGGCCCTGGCCCGACATCTGCTGGACCACCCGGAGCTGGCCGCCGGACGCCGCGTCCTCGACCTCGCCGCCGGCTCGGGTCTGGTGGCCATCGCCGCCGCGCTGGCCGGCGCCGCCGACGTCGTCGCCAACGACATCGACCCGTACGCCGTGGCGGCCATCACCGTCAACGCGCGCGCCAACCGGGTCACCGTCGACGCCAGCGGGGACGACCTGCTCGACAACGTCGGCGTCGACGCGGACCTGGTGGTCGCCGGGGACGTCTTCTACAGCCGCCCGATGGCCGAGAGGATGCTGCCGTTCCTACGACGGGCCGTCGCCTCCGGCGCCGAGGTGCTCATCGGGGACCCCGGCCGGGAGCACCTGCCCGAGGACGGGCTGCGGCTGCTGACCGACTATCCGGTGCCCACCACCGAGCCGTCGGTGGACTCGTCGCTGCGCCGGGTGCAGGTGCTGCGACCCGCTTGACGCGCGGGCTCCCTCAGGGGCGACCCCGAGGCCGATACCAGGGGACCCTGGGGGCTGCGACCTGATGTCCACCGTGGTCCGGCGGCCATAGCGTACGAGGCATGACGCAATGGCTGGCCCAGGTCGGAGAACTGCCCATCCTCGTGCTGATGGGCGCGCTCGGGCTGGTCATGCTCTTCGACGCCGTACCGTTGCTGGGTGTGCTGATCCCCGGCGACGTGGCAATCCTGGCCGCCGTCGGGGTGGGCCGCCCGGCCACCGGGCTGGCCACCTTCGCCGCGGTGCTGGCCGGCTGCCTGGCCGGCTGGTCGCTGAGTTTCCTGGTCGGTCGCCGCTACGCCGAACGGCTGCGCCACAGCCGGATCGGGAGCTGGATCGGTGAGGCGCGCTGGAGCGCGGCGGAGGGAATCCTCAACCACGGCGGTGGCCGGATGATGGTTGTCGCGCCGTTCCTGCCGGTGTTCAACGCGCTGCTGCCGCTGGCCGCCGGCGGGCTGCGGATGTCGTACCGCCGGTTCCTCGGCTGCGCGACCCTCGGCGCGGCGGCCTGGGCCGGTCTCTACCTGGCGCTGGGCACCGCGTCGCGATCGCTGGCCGGGCTGCTGCCGGGGGCGCCGAGCCCGCTGCTGGTGACCATGGGGGTGGGGCTGGCGCTGGCGTTCGTCGTGTTGGTGGGGGCGCGGCGGCGGTTCTCCGCTCTTGCTGGTTGAGCCGTGGTTGCGGTGCGGGGGCGGTTCGTCCGGTGGTGCCGCCGTCCGCCGGTGGGTTGGATCTTCAGTGGTGATCGGTCAGCGTTGGGTGATCATCGCTCGGGGTTACCAGCCTCGGGCTCGCCACTGGGGGAGGGCTGGGCGTTCTGCTCCCAGGGTGCTGTCCTTGCCGTGGCCGGGGTAGAACCAGGTGTCGTCCGGCAGCTGGTCGAACAGCTTGTGCTCGACGTCGTCGATCAGCGCGGCGAAGCGCTGCGGGTCCTTGTCCGTGTTGCCGACGCCGCCGGGGAAAAGGCTGTCGCCGGTGAACAGGTGGGCGGTACCGGCCGGGTCGCGGTAGAGCAGCGCGATCGAACCCGGCGTGTGGCCCTTGATGTGGATGACCTCCAGCGCGCAGTCACCGACCGCCACGGTGTCGCCGTCGGCCAACCGCTCCGCCTCGATCGGCAGCCCCGCCGCGTCGTCGGCGTGCACGAGCGCCCGCGCGCCGGTCTTGGCGACCACCTCCTCCAACGCCACCCAGTGGTCCATGTGCTGGTGTGTGGTCACCACGGCGGCCAGACCGCCGTCGCCGATCAGCTCCAGCAGCCGGGGCGCCTCGTTGGCGGCGTCGATCAACACCTGGTCGCCGGTGCCGGTGCAGCGCAGCAGGTACGCGTTGTTGTCCATCGGGCCCACCGACAGCTTGCTGATGGTGAGCCCGTCCAACTCCCGTACCGCCGGCGGGCCGCCGTGGGTGACATCTCCGCTGTAGGTCATGACGTGTCCAGATCCGTTCCGGTGAAGTAGGCAGGGGTCCGTCGGGGTTGACGGCGAGCGTGGTCCACGCCTCGACCGGCACGGCCGCGAGCGTCCCGGCGGACCGGTGTGCGGTGCGCCGCGGGTCGTCGAGGAGCGCGACAGGCGACCGGCCTGCGCCGGCGTCGGTGCCCGCCGCCCAGGCCGTCGCCGGTACGCGGCGGTCGGGTGGTGGTGTCGTCCGCCGCGCCCTGAGGCGGCAGCGGATCCGTGGTCACGCGTCGACCCTAGCCGCCCCGCGCCGCGCCGTCGTCGCGGAAATCGCTTTCGGCGCGTCGTCGCGCGCCCTACCGTCGGGCTCACAAGCGGCACCGGGACGTCGGACGGAGGTGGTGTTCATGCCGGACGTGACACGCGTGTTCCGCCATCACCAGCTCGACACCGATGAGGATGCCATGACTATCGATCTGACCGCCCTCGGCTGGGACGCCGACCGGGCGACGTACGCCGGCCGGCGCGGCGAGCACCACCCCGGCCGGGTGGCCCGGGTGGACCGGGGGGTCTGCACCGTGCTCACCGCCGCCGGCCCGGTCCGGGCCAGCCTCGGCCCCTCCGTGCTGGCCGCCGCCGCCCAGGACCCTTCGGCACTGCCCTGCGCGGGGGACTGGGTGCTGCTCACGCACTGGCCGGACCGCCGGATCACCGTGGCGGCCGTGCTGCCCCGGCGGGCCGCGCTGATCCGCCGTACCGCCGGCAAGGACGCCAGCGGCCAGGTGCTGGCCGCCAACCTCGACGCCGCCGCCGTGGTGGAGCCGGTGCACCCGGAGCCGGACGTCGGCCGCATCGAGCGGCTGCTGTCCCTGGTCCACGAGTCCGGGGCCCGGCCGCTCGTGGTGCTGACGAAGGCCGACCTCGCGGCCGACCCGGATGCGCTGGCCCGCCAGCTCGCCGTGATCGCCCCCGGTGTGCCGGTGCTGCCGGTCAGCGCCGAGCGCGGCACCGGGCTGGACCCGCTGCGCGCCGAGGTCGCGCCGGGTCGCACGCTGGGGCTGCTCGGGCCGTCCGGCGCGGGCAAGTCGAGCCTGGTCAACGCGCTCGCCGGCGCGGTGATGATGCCGACGCAGGCGATCCGTCGGGTCGACGGCAAGGGCCGGCACACCACCACCTGGCGGGCCCTGGTGCCGATCCCGAACGGGGGCGCCGTGATCGACACACCCGGCGTGCGGGCGGTCGGCCTGCTCGACGGCGTGGCCGGGCTGGACCGGGCGTTCGCCGACATCGCGGGGCTGGCCGAGGGCTGTCGGTACGCCGACTGTCGGCACGACGGTGAACCGGCCTGCGCGGTCCACGACGCGTTGCGGACCGGCGAGCTGTCCACGCGCCGGTGGGAGAGCTGGCGGCGTCTGCAGTCGGAGGTCACCCACGAGAGCCGGCGGCGTGAGGCGCGGCTGGCCGCCGAGCGGCGCGGCGGGTGGCGTTCGGCGCGGCGCAGGGCGGCCCGGCCGCCGTCGCCCGGCGGGTACTGACGGAGGCTCGCGCGTGGTGCGGCCGACCGGGCTGAGCTGGGGGAATGTGCGGGCGGGGGAAACTGTCACACCTCGGGGCTAGAGTTGCCGAGGCGTGTTTTCCGCGCCCGCACGGCCGCTCGAATCCACCCAGAGCGGGACAGATCCTTCGCTTCGTCTTCTCCCGGGAGTACACGCACTGTGGCCGACCGACTGATCATCCGTGGCGCGCGCGAGCACAACCTGCGTGACGTCAGTCTCGACCTGCCCCGGGACGCTCTCATCGTGTTCACCGGGCTGTCCGGGTCGGGCAAGTCGAGCCTGGCCTTCGACACGATCTTCGCCGAGGGGCAGCGGCGCTACGTGGAGTCGCTCTCCTCGTACGCCCGGCAGTTCCTCGGCCAGATGGACAAGCCCGACGTCGACTTCATCGAGGGCCTGAGCCCGGCCGTCTCGATCGACCAGAAGTCCACCTCGCGCAACCCGCGCTCGACAGTCGGCACCATCACCGAGGTCTACGACTACCTGCGCCTGCTCTTCGCCCGCATCGGTGAGCCGCACTGCCCGGTCTGCGGCGAGCGGATCTCCCGGCAGAGCCCGCAGCAGATCGTCGACCGGGTCCTCGCCATGGCCGAGGGCACCAAGTTCATGGTGCTCGCGCCGGTGATCCGCGGTCGCAAGGGCGAGTACGTCGACCTCTTCGCCGAGCTGCAGGCCAAGGGCTACGCCCGCGCCCGCGTCGACGGTGTGGTGCACCCGCTGACCGAGCCGCCGAAGCTCAAGAAGCAGGAGAAGCACACCATCGAGGTGGTGATCGACCGGCTCACCGTCAAGCCGAGCGCCAAGCAGCGGCTGACCGACTCGGTCGAGGCCGCCCTGGGCCTGTCCAGCGGCCTCGTCCTGCTCGACTTCGTCGACCTGCCGGAGGACGACCCGGACCGGGAGCGCCGCTACTCCGAGCACCTGGCCTGCCCCAACGACCACCCGCTGGCCATCGAGGATCTCGAGCCCCGGGTCTTCTCCTTCAACGCGCCGTACGGCGCCTGCCCGGAGTGCACCGGCCTGGGCACCAAGAAGGAGGTCGACCCGGAGCTGCTGGTCCCGGACCCGGAGCGCAGCCTGCGCGAGGGCGCCATCCAGCCCTGGTCCACCGGGCACAACCTGGAATACTTCCTGCGCCTGTTGGAGGCGCTCGGCGAGGCCCAGCACTTCGACGTCGACACCCCGTGGCGGGCGTTGCCGGCGCGGGCGCAGAAGACGATCCTGCACGGCTCCGACGACCAGGTGCACGTGCGCTACCGCAACAAGTACGGTCGCGAGCGCTCCTACTACACCGGCTTCGAGGGCGTGGTGCAGTGGATCGAGCGCCGGCACTCGGACACCGAGTCCGAGTGGTCCCGCGACAAGTACGAGGGCTACATGCGCGACGTGCCGTGCGCGGCCTGCGGCGGCGCCCGGCTCAAGCCCGAGGTGCTCGCCGTCACCCTCGCCGGCAAGAGCATCGCCGAGGTCTGCAACCTGTCGGTGGGGGAGTGCGCCGACCTGCTCGCCGGCATCGAGCTGACCGACCGGCAGAAGATGATCGCCGAGCGCGTCCTCAAGGAGATCAACGCCCGGCTGCGGTTCCTGCTCGACGTCGGCCTGGACTACCTCTCGCTGGACCGGCCGGCCGGCACGCTCTCCGGCGGCGAGGCGCAGCGCATCCGGTTGGCCACCCAGATCGGCTCCGGCCTGGTCGGCGTGCTCTACGTGCTGGACGAGCCGTCGATCGGGTTGCACCAGCGCGACAACCACCGGCTGATCGAGACCCTGATCCGGCTGCGCGGTCTGGGCAACACGCTGATCGTGGTGGAGCACGACGAGGACACCATCCGCGTCGCCGACTGGATCGTCGACATCGGGCCCGGCGCCGGCGAGCACGGCGGCAAGATCGTGCACAGCGGCTCGGTGCCGGCTCTGCTGAAGAACAAGGAGTCGATCACCGGTGCGTACCTGTCCGGTCGCCGGTCGATCCCGACACCGACGGGCCGCCGCCCGCAGGATCCGGCCCGCGAGCTGGTGGTGCACGGCGCGCGCGAACACAACCTGCGCAACCTGAGCGTCTCGTTCCCGCTGGGCCAGCTCATCGCGGTCACCGGGGTCAGCGGCTCGGGCAAGTCGACGCTTGTCAACGACATCCTGTACGCCGTGCTGGCCAACCAGATCAACGGCGCCCGGCTGGTGCCCGGCCGGCACACCCGGGTCTCCGGTCTGGAGCACGTCGACAAGGTCGTCGGCGTGGACCAGTCGCCGATCGGCCGGACCCCGCGCTCCAACCCGGCCACCTACACCGGGGTCTGGGACCACGTCCGCAAGCTCTTCGCCGAGACCACCGAGGCCAAGGTCCGGGGGTACGGGCCGGGCCGGTTCTCGTTCAACGTCAAGGGCGGCCGCTGCGAGGCGTGCTCCGGCGACGGCACCATCAAGATCGAGATGAACTTCCTGCCCGACGTGTACGTCCCCTGCGAGGTCTGCAAGGGCGCCCGGTACAACCGGGAGACCCTGGAGGTGCACTACAAGGGCAAGACCGTCTCGGACGTGCTGGAGATGCCGATCGAGGAGGCCGCCGAGTTCTTCTCCGCCATCCCGGCCATCCACCGGCACCTCAAGACGCTCGTTGACGTCGGCCTGGGCTACGTCCGCCTCGGGCAGCCCGCGCCGACCCTCTCCGGTGGTGAGGCGCAGCGGGTCAAGCTGGCCTCCGAGCTGCAGAAGCGCTCCACCGGGCGGACGGTCTACGTGCTCGACGAGCCGACCACCGGCCTGCACTTCGAGGACATCCGCAAGCTGCTGATGGTGCTGGAGGGCCTGGTCGACAAGGGCAACACGGTGATCACCATCGAGCACAACCTCGATGTGATCAAGACGGCCGACTGGCTGATCGACATGGGTCCGGAGGGCGGTCACCGGGGTGGCATGGTGCTCGCCACCGGCACCCCGGAGGAGGTCGCCGAGGTGCCCGAGAGCCACACCGGCCAGTTCCTGCGCCAAGTGCTCAAGCTCGACGGTGAGGCCAAGGGCGCGGCGGCGGCCACCACCCGCGCCGCCAAGGCCAACGGCACCACCAAGACGCGGGCCAGCCGCAAGGTGCCGGCCGGCGCGCGCTGACCTGGGCCGTCCACGGCGGCGTCGGTCCACCCCTGCTCCGGCAGAGCCGGGGGTGGACCGGGCGCGGCTGTGCGTTCGACGCGTCCACCGCCGTGCTCTCGGGGCCGGCGCGGTTTCGACGCGGTCCTCGTCCCTCGTCCCATTTCCCGGGTCGGCACTGTGCCGCCGTGAACCATCCGGCACAGTTGCCCGTGTGCACAGGTGTGGCCGGCTTTCGGACCGGCGCAGTGGGCGAGAGAGAGGCGAGGCATGAGCGACGATCAGGCGCTGACCGATCCGGGTACGCAGACCCGTCGGGCCCTGCTCACCGGTGTCGGGGCCGTCGGCGCGGCAGTCGTCCTGGCGGCCTGCGGCAGTGACGACGACGGCGGTGGCAGCGGGGCCCCCACCAGTGGCGGCCCGGCGGTGCCCAGCACCGGGGACGCCGGCGGCGGTGATCGGCAGAACGCCCAGTCGCTGGCCACCACCGCCGACATTCCGGTCGGCGGCGGCAAGGTCCTCGCCGCCGAGGGCGTGGTGATCACCCAGCCCTCGGCGGGTCAGTTCAAGGGCTTCAGCCCGATCTGTACGCACCAGAACTGCCCGGTGACGAACGTCGACGGCGGCACGATCAACTGCACCTGCCACGGCAGCAAGTTCTCGATCGAGGACGGCTCGGTGAAGGCCGGCCCGGCCACCAAGCCGCTGCCGCCGAAGGACATCAAGGTGACCGGGGACCAGATCTCCCTCGCCTGACCACTCGATCGACTCGCGTTCGGGGAAGTCGGGGAGTCCGGCGCCCGTCGACGCCCCGACTTCCCCGCACGCTGAGTTGATCTAGCGCTCGGCGTGGTGTGTCGGGGGTGCGGACTAGGCTTGTCGACGTGGCTGACCCCTCGACCTACCGTCCCGCACCCGGCACGATCCCGGAGTCACCGGGGGTCTACCGCTTCCGCGACGGCACCGGCCGGGTGATCTACGTCGGCAAGGCGAAAAACCTGCGCAGCCGGCTCAACTCCTACTTCGGCGACGTGTGGAACCTGCACGAGCGCACCCGGCAGATGGTCACCACCGCCGAATCGGTGGACTGGATCACCGTCGGCACCGAGGTCGAGGCGCTCCAGCAGGAGTTCACCTGGATCAAGCAGTACGACCCCCGGTTCAACGTCCGCTACCGCGACGACAAGTCGTACCCCTATCTCGCCGTCACCCTCGACGAGGAGTACCCGCGACTCCAGGTGATGCGCGGCGCGAAGCGCAAGGGTGTGCGCTACTTCGGCCCGTACTCGCATGCCTGGGCCATCCGGGAGACCCTCGACCTGCTGCTGCGGGTGTTCCCCGCGCGCACCTGCTCGGCCGGTGTGTTCAAGCGGGCCGGCCAGGTGGGTCGTCCCTGCCTGCTGGGCTACATCGGCAAGTGCTCGGCGCCGTGCGTCGGCACGGTCTCCGCCGACGAGCACCGTGCCATCGTCGACGACTTCTGCGACTTCATGGCCGGGCGCACCGACACCATGGTCCGCAAGATCGAGCGCGAGATGACCGAGGCGAGCGAGCAGCTGGAGTTCGAGCGGGCCGCCCGGCTGCGCGACGACGTCGCAGCCCTGCGCCGGGCCATGGAGAAGCAGACCGTGGTCCTCGGCGACGGCACCGACGCCGACGTGGTCGCGTTCGCCGACGACCCGCTCGAGGCGGCCGTACAGGTCTTCCACGTCCGCGACGGCCGGGTCCGCGGCCAGCGCGGCTGGGTGGTGGAGAAGACCGAGGACCTGACCACCGGCGACCTCGTGCACCACTTCTGCACCCAGGTGTACGGCGGCGAGCACGGCGAAGCCGACGTACCCCGCGAACTGCTGGTGCCCGAGTTGCCCGCCGACGCCGACGCGCTGGCCGAGTGGCTCAGCAGCCACCGGGGCAGCCGGGTGTCGCTGCGCGTGCCGCAGCGCGGCGACAAGCGCACCCTCATGGAGACGGTGGAGCGCAACGCCAAGGACGCGCTGGCCCGGCACAAGCTCAAGCGAGCCGGCGACCTGACCACCCGGGGCAAGGCGCTGGACGAGATCAGCGAGGCGCTCGACATGCGCACCTCACCGCTGCGCATCGAGTGCTTCGACATCTCCCAGATCCAGGGCACCGACGTGGTCGCCAGCATGGTGGTCTTCGAGGACGGGCTGCCCCGCAAGAGTGAGTACCGGCGGTTCATCGTGCGGGGTGCCACCGACGACCTGTCCGCCATGTCCGAGGTGCTGCGCCGCCGCTTCGCCCGCTACCTCGACGCGCGGGCCGAGACGGGCGAAGTGGGCGTGGAGTCGGCCGACGACCCGACCGCGCCCGGAGGCGCCACCGATCCACAAGTCGGCATCCTGGTCGACCCGACCACCGGCCGGCCGCGGAAATTCGCGTACCCGCCGCAGCTGGTGGTCGTCGACGGCGGCGCCCCGCAGGTCGCGGCGGCCGCCCAGGCCCTGGCCGATCTGGGCATCGACGACGTCGCGCTGTGCGGCCTCGCCAAGCGGCTGGAGGAGGTGTGGCTCCCCGACGACGAGTTCCCGGTCATCCTTCCGCGCACCTCGGAGGGTCTCTACCTGCTGCAACGGGTCCGCGACGAGGCACACCGCTTCGCCATCACGTTCCACCGCCAGCGTCGCTCGAAGCGGATGACCGAGTCGGCGCTGGACAACGTCCCCGGCCTGGGCGAGGTACGCCGCAAGGCGCTGCTGCGGCACTTCGGCTCGCTGAAGCGACTTTCCACGGCGACCGTCGAAGAGATCACCGAAGTGCCCGGGGTGGGTCGCCGCACCGCCGAGGCGATCCTGGCCGCCCTCGACAAGGGCCCAAAGGCCGACGACAACGCCGAGGTGACCCCCAGCGCGGAGGCGACGCCCAGCGCGGAGGCGATCCACAGTGCGGAGGCGACGCCCAGCGCGGGTGGGACCCACAGCGCGGAAGCGATCCACAGCGCGGAGGCGACGCCCGGCGCGTAAGCGACCCACAGTGCGGAGGCGACGCCCAGCGCGTAGCCACCCGCGGCGATCCACGCGGTCCCACCCGATCCATCCGGCTGGCCGTGGTGATCGCCAGGCACAATCCGGCCGGCCCGCATGATCGTGCTCGATCCTGGTTGTAGTGGCCTTGCCCGCGTGGTGAGGGCCCTGTTTCCTGGATCGAGCGCGATCATCCGGCCGGGTGCAGGTCCGCAGCTTCCGTGCGGGGTTGATCGACTCGGGTTCGGCGATGTCGGGGTGTCCCGGGCGTGCGGATACCCCGACTTCAGCGAAGTCGAGTCGATCAACCGGCGGGTGGTGGTGGATGTCCGTTTCCGGCAGGCGTTTTGTACCGTTGCGGCCTGGGCGTCCTGTGGCCGGGGGCACTCTGACGGCGGAATCGGTGACCCGCCGGGGTCGTTATACCTGGCATGCCGCCGCGACCTTCGAGCTAGCGGCGCACCGCAGCCGCCGGGAACACCCACCCGGCCGCCACGGTTACACCCCCCGCACCGCCAAGCACCACCGCAGGTCCGTGTGACAGCCCGCCGGGAACACCCGCCCGGCCGGCACGGTTACACCCCCGCACGGCCGAGCACCACCGGCCGCCCCCGGGCAAGCCGTGTTGGTGGAATGCCTCGCCGCCCCCGGGTCGTTGCACCACCCTCCGGGACACCCCCGCGCAGGCCCCCCGCCGGGGCCGCCAGGCCACGTCCCCCCGTGAACTTTCCCGCCCCGACACACGCACCCCCGTTCGTGTGTCGGCGCGTATCCCCCCGATGCAGAGGAGCACGCCATCATGCGTACCGATCTGATCCGTAAGACCGCCCTGACCGCTGCCGGCCTCGCCTTCACCGGCGGCGCCATCGCCGGC
>NZ_JBEZFG010000017.1:0-61833 GCF_040649315.1 Micromonospora sp. NPDC049004 | reverse complement strand
TACATCAGCGTCGTCGGCTACCGCGACAACGGCACCACCGTCACCATCGCCGACTCCGCCGACCCCAACACCGCCTCCTACCAGGTCACCGTCGACCACCTCGCCGACTGGATCGCCACCCGCGGCTACGCCACCAGCTGACCCACACACCAACACACCAACCGACAAGGGCCGGACCCCGATCGTGGGGTCCGGCCCTTGTCACATCCCCACCCAGAACACGCGCAGATCTTGGACAGTTTCCGTTAGCAGCTAACGGAAACTGTCCAAGATCTGCGCTCTCAGATGTGCGGTCCGCCGCCGGAGCGGGCCGTCTCCCCGGACGGCGTTGGCTCCGCCGATGGCATTGGGTCTGCCGACCGCGTTGGGTCTGCCGACAGCGTTGGCACGGCGGCGCTCACGCGGTGGGCCCGTCGTCGTAGCCACCATGTGCTGGCCAGCCCGGCGAGCACCGCGAGGACCAGGCCGGCCCAGGAGATGTCCTTGAGCCAGTGCTCGGCGGCCCGGCCGACGGTGAACAGCAGGTACGTGGTGCCGAACGCCCACACCAGCCCGCCTGCGGCGTTGGCCAGTAGGAACCGCCGGTACGGCACGTGCAGGGCCCCGGCGAGCGGGCCGGCCAGGATCCGCAGCAGCGCCACGAACCGGCCGAAGAACACCGCCCAGACGCCATGTCGGGCGAAGCTCTGCTCGGCCCGGGTGAGCTGGGCGGGGCCGAGATGGCGGGGGAAGCGTCGGCCCAGCCGGGCCAGCAGTGGACGGCCACCGCGCCGACCCACCGCGTACCCGATGGAGTCGCCCACGATCGCGCCGGTGGCGGCGGCCGTGGCCACCCACTCCGGCTCCACGACTCCGGTGGCCGCGAGCAGGGCCGAGCTGACCAGGACGATCTCACCGGGCAGCGGGACGCCCATGCTTTCCACGCCGATCACCCCGGCGACGAGCAGGTAGACCGCGATCGGCGGCAGCGACACAAGCCAGTGCTGGACGTCGAACACGGTTGACCCTCCTCCGACCGGACCCTCGAACCCTACCCGCGGCGGCCCGCCCGACCGGCCTTCCGACGAGGGCCCGGGAGCGGTTGTGCGGCCCCGAGCGCTCCCCCTATCCGTCCTAGGAGGCTAGGGATCAGGTGGTGGGGCGGACCGCCTGGTCGAGTTGCGTAACTAGCAAGACGGACGTACGGTTTTGTTGAAGAGCGGAATCGGCGGTAAGTGTCACCTAACCTCGGCGGCACCCCGGCCGGTGCGACAGACTGCTCAGGACTACTCACGGTCGCTGGTGTGAAGGAGTACGACGTGGCGAGCCTCGACACCTTCGGTGCGAAGACCCAGCTACGCGTCGGAGACGCGAGCTACGAGATTTTCAAGATCGACAAGGTGGACGGCCACGAGCGGCTGCCGTACAGCCTGAAGATCCTCCTGGAGAACCTGCTGCGGACCGAGGACGGCGCGAACATCACCGCCGACCACATCGAGCAGCTCGGCGGGTGGGACCCCACCGCCGACCCGAGCGTGGAGATCCAGTTCACCCCGGCGCGGGTGCTCATGCAGGACTTCACAGGCGTGCCCTGCGTGGTCGACCTGGCCACCATGCGCGAGGCCGTACGGGAGCTGGGTGGCGACGCCACCAAGGTCAACCCCCTCGCCCCCGCCGAGCTGGTCATCGACCACTCGGTGATCGCCGACCTGTTCGGCCGCGAGGACGCGTTCGCCCGCAACGTCGAGCTGGAGTACGAGCGCAACAGGGAGCGCTACCAGTTCCTGCGCTGGGGCCAGACCGCGTTCAACGAGTTCAAGGTCGTCCCGCCGGGCACCGGCATCGTGCACCAGGTCAACATCGAGTACCTGGCCCGCACCATCATGGAGCGCAACGGCCAGGCGTACCCGGACACCGTGGTCGGCACCGACTCGCACACCACGATGGTCAACGGCCTGGGTGTGCTGGGCTGGGGCGTCGGCGGCATCGAGGCCGAGGCCGCGATGCTCGGCCAGCCGGTCAGCATGCTGATCCCGCGCGTGGTGGGCTTCAAGCTGTCCGGCGAGATGCCGGCCGGCACCACCGCCACCGACCTGGTGCTGACCATCACCGAGATGCTGCGCAAGCACGGTGTGGTCGGCAAGTTCGTCGAGTTCTACGGTCCCGGCGTGAGCGCCGTGCCGCTGGCCAACCGCGCCACCATCGGCAACATGTCGCCCGAGTACGGCTCCACCGTGGCGATCTTCCCGATCGACTCCGAGACGATCCGCTACCTGGAGCTGACCGGCCGCGACGCCGCGCAGGTCGCGCTCGTCGAGGCGTACGCCAAGGAGCAGGGCCTCTGGCACGACCCGGACGCGGAGCCGGCCTACTCGGAGCGCCTGGAGCTGGACCTGGGCTCCATCGAGCCGTCGCTCGCCGGCCCGAAGCGCCCGCAGGACCGGGTGCCGCTGGGTGCCGCCAAGACGCTGTTCCGCTCGGCGCTGACCGACTACGTCGCCGACGACTCCACCGTCGAGCGTGACCTCAAGCCGGGTGTGCCCCGCGAGGAGCTGCCGCGCGGCGCGAACGGCCCGGCCGACGAGGCCAGCGCCGAGTCCTTCCCGGCCAGCGACCCGCCGGCCAACGACTTCAGCGACCCGGCCGACGAGCCGCGCGACCTGGAGACCGCTGCGGTGGGCGCGGGCGGCCGGGCCACCAACCCGGTCCGGGTCACCGGCGCCGACGGCGTCGAGTACGAGCTGGACCACGGCGCAGTGGTGATCGCCGCCATCACCTCCTGCACCAACACGTCCAACCCGCAGGTGATGATCGGCGCGGCCCTGCTGGCCCGTAACGCCGTGGAGAAGGGCCTGACCCGCAAGCCGTGGGTGAAGACCACCCTGGCCCCGGGCTCCAAGGTCGTCATGGACTACTACGAGCGCGCCGGCCTGACGCCGTACCTGGACAAGCTCGGCTTCAACCTGGTCGGTTACGGCTGCACCACCTGCATCGGCAACTCGGGCCCGCTGCCCGAGGAGGTGTCTGCCGCAGTCAACGAGCACGACCTGTCGGTCGTCTCGGTGCTGTCGGGCAACCGGAACTTCGAGGGCCGGATCAACCCGGACGTCAAGATGAACTACCTGGCGTCTCCGCCGCTGGTGGTGGCGTACGCCCTCGCCGGCACGATGGACATCGACCTGGCCAACGAGCCGATCGGTGAGGACAGCGACGGCAACCCGGTCTTCCTGCGGGAGATCTGGCCGAACAGCGCCGAGATCCAGGACGTCATCGCCCAGGCGATCGGCGCGACCGGGTTCAGCGCCGCGTACGCCGACGTCTTCGCCGGTGACGAGCGGTGGCAGTCGCTGCCCACCCCGACCGGCGACACGTTCGCCTGGGCCAGCGACTCGACCTACGTGCGCAAGCCCCCGTACTTCGAGGGCATGCAGCAGGAGCCGAGCCCTGTCGTCGACATCTCGGGCGCGCGCGTGCTGGCCAAGCTGGGTGACTCGGTGACCACCGACCACATCTCGCCGGCCGGCGCGATCAAGGCCGACTCGCCGGCCGGCACGTACCTCGCCGAGCACGGTGTGCCGCGCCACGAGTTCAACTCGTACGGCTCCCGCCGGGGCAACCACGAGGTGATGATCCGGGGCACGTTCGCCAACATCCGGCTGCGCAACCAGCTGGTGCCCGGTGTGGAGGGCGGCTTCACCGTCAACCACCTCACCGGCGAGCAGACCTCCATCTACGACGCCTCGATGGCCTACCAGGAGGCCGGCATCCCGCTGGTCATCCTGGCCGGCAAGGAGTACGGGTCGGGCTCGTCGCGGGACTGGGCGGCCAAGGGCACCATGCTGCTGGGCGTCCGGGCGGTCATCGCCGAGTCGTACGAGCGGATCCACCGCTCCAACCTCATCGGCATGGGCGTGCTGCCGCTGCAGTTCCCGGTGGACGTCACCGCCGAGTCGCTCGGCCTGACCGGCACCGAGATGTTCACCATCACCGGTGTGACGGCCCTGAACGACGGCGACACCCCGCGCACGGTGACGGTCACGACCGACACCGGCGTGGAGTTCGAGGCAGTGGTGCGGATCGACACCCCGGGTGAGGCGGACTACTACCGCCACGGCGGCATCCTGCAGTACGTGCTGCGCCGCATGATCGCCAACTGACGTACCGACGTTTCACCGCAGGCTCTCTCCCCCGCTGTGGGGGAGAGAGCCTGCGTCGTTTCCGGGTCGTTCGTCGCGCCGCAGGGTGCGCTCAACCGGTCGTCGGGCACGGCCGGACCGCACCGAACTGATCGGCGACGCCGACCCGGGGTAGCCGGCGGTGCCGGATCAGTGGTGTGCCCCGGGCTGACCGCCCGCCGAGCCGTCAGCGTCCGGTGAGGCGGGTTGTCAGGCGTGACAGCAGGATGACGGACTCGCTGAGTTGCCGTCTCTCATCCTCGTCGAAGGTCTCACGGATCGCGGCGCCCAGGGCGCCCGCGCGCAGCGCGCGTTCCCGTTGAAGACGGGAACGCCCGGCGTCGGTGAGGTGCAGCAGGAGCTTGCGGGCGTCGCCGGGGTGCTGCTCGCCTCGGACCAGGCCCTCGGCGGAGAGGTCCTTGACCGACTTGGCGGCCGACTGATGGGTGACGCCGCGCAGGCGGGCGAGATCGGCCGTGGTCAGAGGGCCGTCCCGGTCGAGGAATCCGAGGATGGCAGCCTCGCCGGGCGGCATGGTGTCGGCGGCTCGTACCGCCCGGACCAGCTCCCCCAGCGACTGCCGCAGCTCTTCGGCCAGCGCGTCTACGTCCATGGCCCCATCGTAGTCGAATCCCGCAATATTGTTGTACAGTCTGGTTGTACAACTGGGGTTCGATGGAGGTGGGGGGACAAGCGATCATGAAACTCACCAAGTTCGGTCACGCGTGCGTGCGGCTGGAGGAGGACGGGCGCCGCCTGGTCATCGACCCGGGCGGTCTCACCGACCCTGAGGCACTGGACGGCGCCGAAGCCGTGCTCGTCACACACGAGCACTTCGACCACTTCGCAGAGGACATGCTGCGCCGAGCGGCCGCGGCGCGTCCCGGTCTCCGGATCTGGACCAACTCCTGCGTGGCGAACAAGCTGGACGGCATCGGCAGGCAGGTCGCCACCACCGGGGACGGGGACGCCTTCAGCGCCGCCGGGTTTGACATCCGGGTCCACGGGACCTGGCACGCAGTCATCCACCCGGACATCCCCCGTATCCGCAACATCGGCTTCATGGTGGACGGAACCCTCTTTCACCCCGGCGATGCCCTCACCGTCCCCGACGCTCCGGTCGGCACGCTGCTGCTGCCCGTGCACGCTCCCTGGTCCACCGTCGGAGACCTGATCGACTACGTGCGGGAGGTCGCTCCCCGCGACACCTACGCCGTGCATGACGGTGCCCTCAACGACGTCGGCACGGCGATGGTCGCGGGTTTCCTCGACGAGCGGGGCCCTGGCCTTCCGGGCCACTACCGTCGACTGACGCCGGGCGCGAGTGTCCAGGTCGGCTGAGGTCCAGCGCCACCGATCCGCCACGACCACCCTGTCCCGCCCGCCTTCCGGCGTCCACCGCCATCCCGCACGTCAGCGAGCGAGCTCGTCCGCCCGGTCGAGCAGCGCACGGCGCTCGGCGGTCGAACCGGCCATCTGAGCGGCCTCCCGGAACAGCGCGGCGGCCCGCGGCCGGTCACCCTGCCGGGCGACCAGATCGGCCCGTACCGCCACGGCGAGCGGGTTGCCGTCCAACCCTCCCCCGGCCTGCGCCGCGTCGAGCACGCCCAACCCGGCGTACGGCCCGTACGCGTAGCCGTGCGCGACGGCGCGGTTGAGCGCGACCACTGGCGAGGCCCGGATGTCGGCAAGCGCGTCGTAGGCCCGCGCGATCGTCGGCCAGTCGGTGTCGTCGGCGGACGGCGCGGTGGCGTGGCAGGCGGCGATCCGGGCCTGCCACGCGTACGGCCCGTCATCGCGTACCCGGGCAAGGGCGGCCCGGCCCTCGGCGATGGCCGCATGGTCCCAGCGCGCCCGATCCTGGCGCTCAAGGGTGAGCAGGTCGCCTGCGGCGTCCCGACGGGCGTCCCGGCGGGAGTGCTGGAACAGCAGCAGCGCCAGCAGCGCGGCGACCTCGGACTGCTCCGGCATCAACTCCTCGAGCAGCCGGGCCAGCCGGACCGCCTCGTCGGCGAAGGCCGGCTCGCCGTCGACGACGTAGCCCCGGGTGAACAGCAGGTACAGCACGGCGAGGACGCCGGGCAGCCGTTCGGCCAGCGCCGGCCCGCTCGGCACCCGGTACGGGATCCCGGCCTGCGCGATGCGGGTCCGGGCGCGGGTCAGCCGGCGGGTCATCGTCGACTCGCTGACCAGCAGGAGCCGGGCGATGTCGGCGGTCGGCACCCCGCAGACGGTCCGCAGGGTCAACGCCACCCGCGCCTCGATCGCGAGCGCGGGATGGCAGCAGGTGAAGATGAGCCGCAGCCGGTCGTCCACCACGTCCCTTCCCGCCGGGGTCTCGGGCCACGCGTCGTCCGGCGCGAGCACCGCCAGTTCGTGCAGCTTGCGGCGCTCGACGGCGGTCCGGCGCAGCACGTCGATCGCCCGGTTGCGGGCGACGGTCAGCAGCCAGCCGCCCGGGTTCCCCGGCACGCCGTCGCCGGGCCAGCGTTCCAGCGCGACAGCGAGCGCCTCCTGCGCGCAGTCCTCGGCCAACGCCCAGTCCCCGGTCAGTCGGATCAGGGTCGCGACGATCCGGGGGTACGCGTCCGCGCCGGCGGCCGCGACGGCCTGCGCCGCCGCGGCCGCGCCGACGCTGTCGGGTGCACCGCTGGTGGTGTCGGTGCGGCTCATCCGATCAGGCGGACAGGTCCGCGTACGGGCGCAGTTCGAGCCGCCCCTCCCGCGCCATCGGGTGGGTGCGCGCCACCTCGATCGCCTCGTCGAGGTCGGCGCAGTCGAGCAGGTCGAATCCCACGATGACCTCAGTGGTCTCGGCGAACGGCCCCTCGGAGACGAGCAGCTCGCCGTCGCGGACGCGGACCATGGTGGCGGCGCTGGTCGGCGCCAGCACGTTGCCGGTGAGGCGTCGGCCACGGGAGTCGTTCTCCGCCACCCACTTGTGGATGTCGGGCAGCTCGGTCGGGTCCGTGTCCGGTGCGGTGTCGGTGCAGACGAACATCATGAACTTCATCTGGCGCTCCCTCGTGTGTCCGGGTGTCGCCAGCATGACGAACGGGCGCAGCCGTTCCGGACAGCCTCCCCGAAAAAACTCCGTCAGTCCGTGCCGGCAGCCCGCCGGCGGGCCTCGCGGGTCTTCATGGCGTGCTCCATGAGGGTCACGAGCACCTCCTTGCTGGATTCGCGCTGGCGGGCGTCGCAGAGCAGCACCGGCACGCCCGGGTCCAGGTTCAGCGCGGTCTGCACCTCGTCGAGCCGGTACTTGCGGGCACCCTCGAAGCAGTTCACCGCAACGACGAACGGGGTGCCCCGACCCTCGAAGTAGTCGATCGACGGGAAGCAGTCGGCCAGTCGGCGCGTGTCGGCCAGCACCACCGCGCCGATCGCGCCCAGCGCCAGCTCGTCCCAGACGAACCAGAACCGGTCCTGCCCGGGTGTGCCGAACAGGTAGAGCACCAGGTCGTCGCTGATGGTGATCCGACCGAAGTCCATCGCCACGGTGGTGGTGGTCTTACCCTCCACCCCGGACAGGTCGTCGATGCCGACGCCGGTCTCGGTCAGCACCTCCTCGGTGCGCAACGGCCGGGTCTCGCTCACCGCGCCGACCATTGTGGTCTTGCCCACGCCGAAGCCACCGGCGACCAGGATCTTGATCGCGGTGGGCAGTGGCGTCGCTCCCGCCGGCCGGTCAGAGTGCCCGTAGTCCATTGATTACCGCCTCGAAGATGCTGTTGTCGGGAAGACCGGCCGTGGTCTGGGGTTCGCGTACCTGCACGAGGTTGCGGGCCGCCAGGTCGCCGAGGAGCACCCGGATGGTCCCCACCGGAAGGTCGAGGTGGGCGGCGATCTCGGCGACGGACTGTATTCGCTGGCACAGGCCGACGATCGCCAGGTGCTCGGGACCGAGACCCACCTCCGGCGTCACGTCGGCTCGGGTCGCAGTGACCAGGGAGATCAGGTCGAACGTGCCGGTGACCGGGCGGGCACGCCCGCGTGTCACCGCGTACGGGCGCACCACCGGGCCCGCATGGTCATCCACCCACTGATGCTCTGCGGACTCCCCCTGCACCGTCATGGCCGTTACCTCTCGCCAGCCGACTGTTCGGCGCCCCGCGACGGGGAGGCCACGTACTTGCCGACCCGGGTGACGAGCATCGCCATCTCGTACGCGATGAGACCGACGTCGGCGTCCTCGCTGGCGAGAACCGCCAGGCAGGCGTTGCGGCCGGCGGCCGTGACGAACAGGAACGACGACTGCATCTCGATGATGGTCTGCTGCACCTGCCCGCCGCCGAAGCGCTTGCCGGCACCCCGGGCCAGGCTCTGGATGCCGGCCGCCATCGCCGCGAGGTGCTCACCGTCGTCGCGGCTCAACCCCTGCGAGGAAGCCATCAACAGCCCGTCGGTGGAGAGCGCGACCGCATGCTCGGCCTGCTTCACCCGGCCCACCAGATCATCCAGCAACCACGTCAGGTCGGCACTCGAAGCCGTCTTCTGGGCCACTTCGTCGTCCTCTTCTCGCCCGGCAGTTGCGCCGTATTCGTCTTGGGCTTGACCGTCACACCGCGCGGGAACCCGCAGCACCGGTGCTCGGTCAGGTGGCTTGTGGTTCCTCGTCGGTCGGCTCGGGCGTGCCGCTCGCCGAGGCGTCGGACGCGCCACCGAGCAGTCGCGCCGCGTCGGTCCGACCGCGCCGGGTGCCGGTCTGATACGAGCTCATCATCCGGCGTACCTGCTCCGGCGGCCGTGCCACGTCCTCCTCGTCGGACTCGGTTGCCGCCGGGTCGTCGCGCAGCTCGGGAACGATGTTCGCCTGGCGGACGCGGACCGGCAGGCCCGAGTCGGTCCGGTCCGTCTCGGCGGGCGCCGGGGTCGGCCCGCCGTCGCCGGCCGGCTCGCTGCCGCCACCGCTCGGGCCGACCCGGTCCACCGCGGGAAGGCCGCTGGGCACCGTCGGGCCCTCCAGGGCGGGCTGGCCGAGGCCACGCCGGGCCCGGGTGGGCAGCTCCGCCGCCGGGGCGCCCAGGGTCGTCCGCTGCCGGGTGGGGAGTACGACCTCGCTGTCGGTCCCGTCCACCTGCTGCTCGGCCGGGGTGCTGCTCTCGGGCAGCACCGGGGCGAGGGGGGTCACCGGCGTTGCCGGGCCCGGAGCGCTCGTGTCCGTCGCCGCGGCGGCCACCGCGACCGACGAGAGGCTGGCGGAACGGCCGCCGTCGGCGGGACCGGCGGCGGACGGCCCCGACGGCAAGGCGATGGCAGTCGGCCCGGCGGGAAGCGCGCCGGAGTCCTCCGGGTCGGTCCCGTTCGCGGTGACCAGCTCCAACGGAATGAGCACGACCGCGGTCGTGCCGCCGTACGCCGATTCCTTGAGCCGGACCCGCACGCCGTGCCGCTCGGTCAGCCGGCTCACCACGTAGAGGCCGAGCCGGGCGGCGTTGGCGAGGTTCAGCTCGGACTGGTCGACGATGCGGTGGTTCGCCGCGGCCAGGTCCTCCTCGCTCATGCCGAGGCCCCGGTCCTCGATCTCGATGGCGAACCCGTTGGCCACGAGCTGGCCACGGACCTCGACTGTGGTGTGCGGCGGTGAGAACGACAGGCCGTTCTCGATCAGCTCGGCGAGCAGGTGGATGATGTCGCCGACCGCCCGGCCGGCGAGTGAGACGGGCCCGAGCGGCAGCACGTTGACCCGGGTGTAGTCCTCCACCTCGGCGACCGCGCCGCGCACCACGTCCACCATGGGGACGTTGCGCCGCCACGCCCGGCCCGGGGTGGAGCCGGACAGCACGATCAGGTTCTCCGCGTTACGCCGCATCCGGGTGGCGAGGTGGTCGACCCGGAACAGGTCCTCCAACTCCTCCGCGTCGTGCTCACGGCGCTCCATGGCGTCGAGCAGGGTGAGCTGGCGGTGCACCAGGGCCTGCGTACGCCGGGCCAGGCTGAGGAACACGTCGCGGACGTTGCGGCGCAGCTCGGCCTGCTCGACAGCGGTGCTCAGGGCGGTCTCCTGGACGGCGTTGAACGCCTTGCCGACCTGGCCGATCTCGTCGGTGCCGAACTCCAGCGGGGGCGCCTCGGTGGCGACGTCGACCTCCTCGCCGCGACCGAGCCGCTCGACCACCCGCGGCAGCCGCTCGTCGGCGAGCTGCCAGGCGGCCTGGCGCAGCCGTTCGAGCTGGCGCAGGAGGGTCCGGGCCGTGGTGATGGAGACGACGACCGAGGCGATGACGGCGAGCAGGCCCAGGCCGGTGGCGAGCACCAGCCGGACGACCACCATCACGGCCACGCCGGTGGCCCGGCCGACGATGCCCTCGCCGCCGTCGGTGACCGCGTCGTTCACCTCGGCCAGCGCCGGCTCGACGGTGCCGCGCCACTGCTCGGCGCTGACCGGCAGCTGGGTGGCCGGCCGGCCCTCGCGGATGATGCTGTCCTGCACGGCGCGCAGCCGGGTGAACGCCTCGCCCCCGACGAGCTGCCGGTAACGGCGCTCGTCGGCGTCGGCGAGCCGGGTCCGGGTCTCCTCGCCGAGGAAGCGTTCGGCACCGACCAGGCTGACGTAGCGGGCGTACTCCGGGCCACTCATCCGGCCGTTGCCGAAGAGGCCGCTGAGCAGCGCGTCCTCCTGGGAGATCAGCTCCTTCATCCGGTTGAGCTGGATCAGGGCCGCCGCGTCGGCGGCGATCTCCTTGTCGTCCAGGCCGCCGGTGACGTCGTAGATCCGGAAGATCGATCCGATGGCGCCGGTGTAGGCGTCGGCGGCGGAGATCCGGTCCACCTTGCGGGCGAGCACGTCGGCGCGGGTCTGCTTCAGGCCGTCGATCTGCACGATCGTGGCGTCCAGCTGGGCGTCGAGCGCCGAGCTGCCGGCCACGTCGACCTGCCAGTTGCGGACCGAGTCGGCGAAGTCCTCAGCCAACTGCGCGGCCTTGCGCTGCTCGGCCTCCAGCGTCGCGCGCTGCTCGGCGTCGGGGTTGCTCAGGTACGCCTGGGTCAGCCGCCGCTCCAACTGGAGCTCCTGCAGCAGCGGCTCACTGGGCGTGTAGACCTTGCTGTTGAGCAGCTGGACACCGAGCAGGTTGAAGCCGTCCCGCAGGGTCACCCATGCCGCGAACATCCAGAGCGCGACCAGGGAGAGCAGCAGGGCGACAACCTTGGTGCGGATACTCGTACCGCGAGAACGCATTGAACCGTCCCAGGCCGGGGTTGACTCAGCTCATCAACGGGTGATCATGAAAGACGACGTCCCGCCACAGCGGGGCGTACGGGGCTGAGGCTCTGCGTACGCTAGCAGTGTCCACACAACCCCTCAAGTTGTTGTTTTTGTTGCCGGGTAACCACAATCCACCACCGAACGGTCGGCATCCGCCAGATGGACGGACGCCAGACGGCAGGCTGCGAGCACCGCCGCGCGGACGATCGCAGTAGGACAGTACAGCTCCTTGCCGTACCACAGTGGACGGTCGGTCCGGCCGGACGGCAGGTGCAGGTAGGCGTGGCCGCGCGCCACCGCGTCGTCGACCCGGGGTGCCCCGGTCGGTGCGGCCAGCAGCACCTGCAGGGCGTACGCGGTCTCCTCGACCGTGCCGCCCCACCGCCCCCACGAGCCGTCGGCGCGTTGACTGTCCAGCACCCAGCGGGCCGCCCGGTCCACCGCCTCGGCCGCCGCGCCGCCTCTACCGAACTCCGCCAGCGCCAGCACGCAGCAGGCCGTGGCGTAGTACGGCGAGGCGTGCCACCGGTCCTGCCACGGGCCGTCAGCGAGCTGGTGTGCGGGCAGCACGACGCTGAGCCGCTCGACCGTCCGGTGGTAGCGCGGGTCCGCGCCGGGGTACGCGGCCACGTGCTGGCCGAACGCGTCCAGCACGTGCGCGTTGGTGGTGACCGAGAAGCCGTCCTCGCTCCCCGGCCAGGTGCAGAAACCGTCCGCCGTCTCGTACGCCCAGAGGCTGGCCGGGTCGGCGGGGTGGCCGAGTCGGGCGAGCGCGTCGAGCGTGACCGAGGTGGTGTCGGCGTCGGTCGGCAGGCCCTCGCCGGTGGCGACGCCCTCAGCGGCGGTGGCGGTGGCCAGGGTGCGCAGCACGGTGGCCGGCGGGTTGACCGCGACACCGGCGCGACGCAGCCCGCTGAGCACCCAGGCCCGCTCGAACACGGTGATCGGGGTCGGACAGGGCACCGGTCCGTCACCCTCGCGGATCAGCTGCCGCAGGAAGGCGTGCGCGGCGGGGCCGGCGTCCGGGCCGGCGGCGGTCAGCCAGGCGGCGGTCGCCGCCGGCGAGGCGCCGACGGCGGTGAGGGTCGGCCCGGCGTCGGCAGGTGTCGCGTCCAGCAGCTCGTAGAAGTGGGCCAGCTTGGTCGGCAGCGGCGCCCCGGCGGCCACCGCGGCCCGCACCGCGCGCAACCGGTCCGGGCCGAGCCCCGGTGGCAGGCTCAGCGGCGGGTGGGGCAGCCGGTCGGCGGTCGCCCGGTCCAGCCGGGTCAGCCGGTCGTTGATCGACTCGACGAGCGCCGGGACGATGAGGTCCAGCGCCGGGGTGTCCGGCAACGCCCGCGCGTGCGTGGTGAGCAGTCGGCCGGCGAGCGCGGCCAGCCCGCGCGCCACCGGGGCGAGCAGGTCCGTCCCGGACCATCCGCCGTCGGCCAGCGCGGCGAGCAGAGCGTCGGTGGCGCTGAGCGTGGGCACCAGGGCGTACCCCTCGGGTGGGCCCCACGCGCCGTCCGGGCGCTGCTCGCGCAGCAGGAACCCGATCCGCTGGTGGTGCCCCGGCAGCCAGGGCGCACCGGCAACGAGCCGACCGCTCTCGTACACCGAGGGGGCGACCTGCCCCCACTGTCGCAGCGCGAGGCCGGCGATCAGCTCGCGCGCGGCGTCGGTGGCCGGCTCGACCAGTACGCGCGGGGAGCCCTCACTCATCGCGCGCCCCCCAGAAGTCCGACAGCTGGTAGAAGCCACCCGTGAAGGAGATCTGCCGGTGCAGGTAGTCCGCCTGGCGGGGGCAGCGTTCGGCGAGGGCGGCCAGGTCGCCGCGGGACCGGGTGGTCAGCTCGGCGAGCCGGGTGTGCACCCGCGCCGGGTCGTCGACCAGCAGCAGGGCGTTCAGGTCGCCCCACTCGGCGTCCCGCCCGTGCGTGGCGAGGTCGTTTACCAGTCGCAGCACCCGCTGCACGCCACGTCCGGCGTCCAGCAGGTCGGTCAACTGGGCGAGGGTCCGCTCGTCGCCGGTGGCGATCCAGTGCGTGACGTTGACGAAGGAGCAGGCGAGGTTGTCGGCGTTGTCGAGATAGCGGTCCAGGTCCGGCAGGCGCCGCCCGGTGGTCGGGTCGGTCGGCAGGTTCTTCCAGTCCCACTCGCGCGACACGGCGGCGAGCATCCGCGCCAGCTCGTCGCGCCAGATCGGGCGCAGCCGGCCGAACGCCGGGACGGTCGTCAACTCGTCGCGCAGGTCGGCCAGCAGCCGCGCCAGGTGCCGGCCTGGCGGCGGCGCGGCTCCGTCGGCCACCGCCAGGCAGTCGGTCACGATCGCCCGGACGTCGTCGGCGGACCGGGCCAGGTAGTCGACCTGCCAGTCGGCGGCGAAGACCCAGAGCAGGGTACGGGTGGTGATCCGCAGTTCGGCGGCGGTGTGCCACGGCGCGGTGAACGCGATAGCGGTGGCCACCGAGCTGAGCAGCGCGGCGTCGAACGGCGCGGCGTCGAAGAGTTCGGGGTGGGCAGCGGTGACGCCCTGCAGGTCGCGGACGCCACGGACGGCGAGCGCGCACACCCGGCCCTGCTCGGCGACCGCGTCGGGCCCGGCCTGCACCGGCCACGGCGCCCCGGTCACGACGCGACCGGCCGCTCGACCGGAGTGAGGATCAGCTCGGCCCGCTGCTTGGGTTGCAGCGAGGCACCGAGCCGGGGTGTCAGGCCGACGGGCTCGCGCAGTCGGAAGCGGTAACGGCTCAGCACGGTGCTGACGATGAGCTGGGCCTCCAGCAGGAACAGGTACTGACCGAGGCACTGGTGCGGGCCACCGCCGAACGGGAAGTACGAGTAGCGGTAGCGCCGCCGGGGCTTCTCCGGCGCGAAGCGCTCCGGGTCGAACAGCGTCGGGTCGTCCCAGAACGTCGACATCCGCTGGGTGACGTACGGGCTGACCAGCACGGTGCCACCGGCCTTGATCCGCACACCGCCCAGCACGTCGTCGCGCACCGCGGTGCGGGGGATCATCCAGCCGGCCGGGTAGAGCCGCAGCATCTCGTCGAGCACCATGCGGCCGTAGCGCAGCTGCGGCAGGTGCTCGCGGCCGACCCGTTCGGCGCCGACGACCTGCTCGATCTCGTCGGTCATCCGCTCGGCCACGTCGGGTCGGGAGGCCAGCACGGGCCACAGCCAGGAGAGCAGGGCGATGGTGGTCTCGGTGGCGGTGGAGAACATCGCGACCACGTCGCCGCGGATCGCGTACTCGTCGGGTTCGCTGCCGTCGGCGCGCGGTCGACAGAGGGTGGAGATGATGTCGTCGCCGTCGGTGGGCCGGGCCCGGGCCTCCCGGATGATCGGCAGCACCACCTCGTCGATGGTCCGCACGGCCTCTGCGAAGCGTCGGTCGCCGGGCATCGGCACCGCGTACGGCACGAAGGGCACCAGCAGGCGCGGAAGCATCGCGGTGGTGACGGTGTCCAGCGCGGCGCTGATCCGCAGCGCGTCCGGCACCGAGATGCGGTCGGCGAAGAGGACCCGCATGGTGGTCCGCAGCACGATCCGGGTCAGCTCGCCGCCGCCGTCGATCGGGCGGCCGTCGCGGGCGGGTTCGAGCCACTCGTCGACGGCCTCGTTGATCGCCTCGGCCATCCGGTCCACGAGCGTCTCGGCCCGCTTCGCGGTGAACAGCGGTTGCAGCGCGCCGCGGCTGGACTCCCAGATCTCGCCCTCGGCGACCAGGATGGCGTCGCCGACGATCCGGCGGACCGGACGCCACAACAGGCCGTCGCCGTCGCGGGTGTAGTTGGCAACGTTGTCCCTCAGGACGCGTTGCAGGTGCTCCGGGTGACTGACGAGGTAGGGGCGGAACGAGCCGAGGTTCAGCCGGACGACCTCACCGCCGGCGGCGTCCGCGAAGCCGACCAGCGCGCCGAGCGGGTCGCGGATCAGCGCGGGCAGGGCGCGACGGAGCGGGATCTTCCGGGGTTCGGTGCTGACGGGGGCGGGGCCGGCATCGGACACCTGGGACATGCAACGTCTCCTCGTCGTTCCGCCGGCCTGGGTTGTCCACTTCGGCCGGACGGGACTGTGGAACTTTCACCTTCTGGGCGACGGAAGCATCTCACCAAATCGGGGGCACCTCTAGACCTGTGACCGGTGAGATTCCACCGACGCGCCCGATGAACATCGATGTCCATGGCGGGCTCGGGTCCTGAGTGGATTGTCAGGATGTGGCACCGGTGCAGGTCGCACCCGTACCGGTTGGGGTCGCGGACACCGGAGGGCCCGCGGGACGGCGGGCCCGGGGGCCGCACGCCCAGCGGAGCCACCCACCGGGTCGCACCCGTGCGATCCCAGAGGGCGGGCGGCGCGTGTGAGCCAGGACGCACCGGTACCTGCGAATCCGGGCGATGCCGGGCACCCTGTGCCAGGCTCTGTGGCATGGACGACAAGACCATCCTGAACCGGATCTCCGAGCTGGTCGACGAGGAACACCGGCTGCGCGCGGACGCCCAGGCCCACGAGTCGGGCACCGAGGGGGAGGCCAGCGAGCGGCTCCGCGCGCTGGAGGAGTCCCTCGACCAGTGCTGGGACCTGCTGCGCCGCCGTCGGGCCGCCCGAGAGACCCACGGCGACCCGGACTCCCAGGGCGAACGCCCCAAGCCCGAGGTCGAGCGCTACCTGCAGTGACCGGTGGGAGTGGGTCGGGCAGCCGCTCGGGCAGCCCGACCCGCTCCGCTCAGCGGATGCCCGCCTCCCGCAGCAACTCCCCCGTCAGTGCGCCGGGGTCGACCTGCTCGGCGCTCAGCCCCCGGGCCACGAACCACGCGCTGACCACCCGCACGTCGCGGGCCAGGAACTCGGGACCCTGCGGGTTCGCCACCACGTCGACCACCTGCGGCAGATCGATCACGACCAGCCGCCCGGAGTGCACGAGCAGGTTGTACGGCGACAGGTCGCCGTGCGCGTAGCCGGCCCGGGCCAGTACGCGCAGCGCCTCGACAAGCTGGCCCCACAGGTCGCGCAGCTCCGCCGTGCCGGGCCGGAGCTGGGCCAGCCGAGGCGCGGCAAGCCCCGACTCGGCGTCGCCGACGAACTCCAACATCAGTTCGGTGCCCCGCAACTGCACGGGGTACGGCACGGCGATCCGGTCGTAACCGGCGCCGATCTCCCAGAGCCGGGCCAGCGCGGCGAACTCGGCCGCCGCCCACTGCCCGGCGATCATCTGCCGGCCGAAGGCCGTCCGGCCGGCCATCGCCCGGTTTTCCCGGGACCGCCGCACCCGGCGCCCCTCCAGGTAGCCGGCATCACGGTGGAACAGCCGGTGCTCGGCGTCCCGGTATCGCTTGACGGCCAGCAGGCAGGATCGGTCCGTGTCCGGTACCGCACGGCGGACCAGGTGGACGTCCGCCTCCTTGCCGGTCTTGAGCACACCCAGTTCGGTGTCCTTGGCGGCCAGCTCGGTGATCAGCCACTGCGGGTGCGGCTCGGGGCCGTGCACGGCGTCGTCCCACGACGACCAGCGTTCGCCGGTGGCCGGGTCGGGTTCGCCGTCGGGGTCGGCGGGCGGCTCGGTGGGCCGCCCGCGCTTCAGAAACTGCGGTTCGTCGTCGTCGAAGCGGCTCTTGCCGCGGCTGCGGCGCTCCAGCGCCGGCAGGTCATGATCGCGCACTGTGGTGAGGTTCCCTTGGTCGAGGCTGAGTTAGGCAGCTGGAAGCGACCTGCGAAGACGGCCATGACCGACCCCCTCTCCTCGACCGGGCGCACGCCCGGGTGCACGATGCGCCGCCCATGCTGCCGTCGCCCCGACGGCGGGTCAATCGAATTACCGCGGCCGCTGCAACGGCCGGGTGCACGCCGCGTCCGACGGCGGCGAACCCCGTCAGCTAGCGAGCACCGTGGCGACCGCGGCGATCAGCCCGTCCACCGTGCGGCTCGGCGCGAACCGGACGTCCGACCAGGTCCGTCCCCGGTGCAGCCAGACGCTGGGCAATCCGACGGCCGCGGCGCCGCCGATGTCCGCCTCCGGGCTGTCGCCGACCACCCAGGCGCCGCGCAGCGGCATCCGGACCCGCTGCGCGGCGAGCGCGAAGATCCGCGGGTTGGGCTTGCTGACCCCGGCCTCCTCGGAGATCACCCAGTCGGCGACGTACCGGTCCAGGCCGGTACGTCGGATCTTGGCGTCCTCGACGCGTACGGTGCCGTTGCAGACCACCACCGGCACCCAACCCGCGTCGTCGGCGATCCGCAGCGCGCAGGCGGTCAGCGGATCGAGGCGGGTCTGCTCCACCACCCCGTCGTGCAGCTCCTCCACCAGGTCGATCGAGGGGATACGCAGCTCGTAGCGGTCCCGGATGGCGTCGGCGAGATCCCAGCGGTCGGTCAGACCGTCGGCGTCGATCGAGAGCAGCCAGTCGATGTCGGTGGGGGGCGCACCTATGCCGTCCAGGAAGCGCTCACCCCAGCGGCGGAACGGCCCGGCCCGATCCAGCAGGGTGTTGTCCAGGTCCAGCAGGAGCAGTGGCACTCGGGCACCCTACGGGACCGACGTGTCCGCCAACAGATCCCGCGGGCGTCGACCTGACGGTGGGCTCAACCGGTCAGCGACACCCGTGGGCCGCCCTGGCCCGGCAGCAGATCGGCGAGCATCGAATGGGCCGACCGGGTGTCCGCGAGCGCGGCCGGGTCGAGTGTCGCCACCAGCACCGCCGTGCCCTCGTCGGCGCCCCGGGCGAGCGTACGTCCCTGCGGGTCGTAGATCGCCGCGCCGCCGTTGAACCGCCACGGGTCGCTGCCGCCGACCGCGTTGGCGAAGACCACGAACATGGTGTTGTCCAGGGCCCGCGCGGCGTAGTACAGGTCCCGGCGGTGCTCGGAGCCGGCCAGGTAGCCGCTGGGGCACAGGTAGGCGTGCGCGCCGTCGAGCGCGGCGGCGCGGCCGTGCTCGGGGAAGCAGCCGTCGTAGCAGATGCCCAACCCGAGCCGCCAGTCGTCGACCAGCAGCGTGGCGCCCCGACCGCCGGGAGTGAACAGCTCGCGCTCGTCGCCCCACAACTGCTGCTTGTCGTACCCGACCCGGATCGTGCCGGCGCGGTCGACCACCAGGGCGGCGATGGTGCGCCGGCCGTCCGGGTGCCGTGCCGCCGCCCCGACCACCAGGGTGCTCCCGGCCGTGCGCGCCGCGTCGCGCAGTGGGTCGAGTCGGGCGTCGGCGACCACCCCGGCTGGGTCGACCGCCACGTCGGTGCCGACCGGGTCGACGGCGAGGGTCGGCGGGTGGTACGCGCACAGGTACAGCTCGGGGAGGACGACCACGCGGGCGCCCTGGCCGGCGGCGTGACGGACCAGCTCGGCCGCCGCCGCCGCGTTGCCGGCGACGTCACCGGGGACGGGGGTGGCCTGGACGGTGGCGACGGTCAGCGCCGCAGTGGGCGTGGGGTGCAGCGGGGTCACCGGAGGATGGTAAACGGCACCGCACCAAGCCGTACGTACGGTTTGCATGGCCCGGGGTGACCTGCGACGATCGACGTGTGCCCAGAGTAAGCCAGGACCAGCTCGACGCGCGCCGGCAGGAGATCCTCGCCGCCGCGCGGGCGTGTTTCGCGCGGCTCGGCTACGAGGGGGCGACAGTCCGTCGCCTCGAGGAGGCCACCGGGCTGTCCCGGGGCGCCATCTTCCACCACTTCCGGGACAAGGACTCGCTCTTTCTCGCCGTCGCCGAGGACGACGCCGCCGCGATGGTCGAGACGGTGGCCCGCAACGGTCTGGTGCAGGTGATGCGCGATCTGCTGGCCCGCGCGGTCTCCCCCGACACCACCGGCTGGCTGGGCAGCCAACTGGAGGTCTCCCGCCGGCTGCGCACCGATCCGGCGTTCGCCAAGCGCTGGGCGGAGCGGTCGGCAGCGATCGCCGAGGCGACCCGGGACCGGTTGGCCCGCCAGCGCGACGCCGGGGTGCTGCGCGAGGACGTACCGATCGACGTGCTGGCCCAGTTCCTGGAGCTGGCCTACGACGGCCTGGTGCTGCACCTGGCGATGGGCCGACCCGCCGGCGACCTGGGTCCGGTGCTCGACCTGGTCGAGGAGGCCGTCCGCCGCCGCTGAACGCCTGCCGCATACCGGGACGGGGACCGTGGCGGTCGTGCTCCACGAAGAAGGCGGTCCGCCGCCGCTGAACGCCTGCCGCACACCGGGACGGGGACCGTGGCGGTCGTGCTCCACAATGGGGCCGCCGATCCCTCCGGCGACAGGAGCAGCCGATGATCGTCCACGCCGCGTCGGGCGACACCTGGGGCATCCCCGGCCCGACCTTCCTCCGGCTCTACCTCGTGGCGACCGCCGTCGTGGTCGCCCTCGCGGTGCTGCACCGGGTCCGCCTCGCCACCGAAGGGGGCCACGCCAGCGCCGACCCGCTCGGCCCCCAACAGGTCGCGTACCTCAACGGTGGGCCGGCACTCGCCGTGCACGCCGCGCTCGGCGGGCTGCGCGGCAGCGGCGCGATCGGCGTACGGCCGGACCGTCGACTCACCACCGTCGGGCCGGCGCCGACCGGGCTCACCCCGTTGGACGGCGCCATCCACTGGGCGGCCCACCAGCACTCCCGCGTCCGTGACCTGAGCCAGAACGACCGGGTGGTCACCGCGCTCGCCCAGCTCCGCACCGGCCTCGAAGAGCGCGGCCTGCTCGTGAGCCCGGAGCGACGCGCCACCGCGAGGCGGTGGGCACGGCTCCTCGCCGCGCTGCTGGTGCTCGGCGTGGTGCGGCTGTTCGCCGGCCTCACCAACGGGCGGCCCGTGGGCTACCTGCTGCTCACCCTGGTCGGGGTGCTGGTAGCGGTGCTGCTGCTCTGGCGCGTGCCCCAGACCAGTCGGGCCGGTCGGGCCATGCTGCGCGACCTGCGTAAGCGCAACAACCACCTGGCCCCCGCCTCGTCTCCCGCGTATGCCACCTACGGCGCGGCGGGCGCGGCGATGGGCGTGGCGCTGTACGGCACCGCGTCGCTCTGGGCGATCGACCCCGGCTTCGCCGAGCAGGCCGAGATCCAGCGCCAGGCCATCGCCAGCAGCGGCTGGTCGTCGGGCTCCGGCTCGTCGGGCAGCGGCAGCTCGTGCGGCGGCGGCAGCTCCTGCGGTGGCGGCAGTTCCTGCGGTGGCGGGGGCGGGTGCGGCGGAGGCGGGTGCGGCGGATGACCGCCCCGTCCGGCGTCGGCATCGGCTGGCGTCCCGAGATCGCCGGTTTCGTGGCCGAGCTGCCCGGGCTGCGCTTCGTCGAGGTGGTGGCCGAGTCGGTGCCCGCCACCGGGCCGCTCCCGCCGGGGCTGGCGCAGCTGCGCGAGCGCGACGTGACAGTCGTACCGCACGGGGTGCGGCTCTCCCTCGGCGGCGCCGAGCCGGTCGACCCGGCCCGCGTCGCCCACCTGGCCGCGGTGGCGCAGCGGCTCGACGCCCCGCTGGTCAGCGAGCACATCGCCTTCGTCCGGGCCGGTGGGCTGGAGGCCGGGCACCTGTTGCCGCTGCCGCGCAGCGCCGAGGCTGTCGACGCGGTCTGCGCCAACGTGGCCCGGGCGCAGGCCGAGCTGCCCGTGCCGATCGCGCTGGAGCCGATCGCCGCCCTGTTCGACTGGCCCGACGACGAGCTGGACGAGGCGGACTTCCTCACCGAGATCCTCGACCGCACCGGTGCGCTGCTGCTGCTGGACATCGCCAACGTGCACGCCAACGCCCGCAACCGGGGTGAGGACCCGCTCGCGCTGCTCGACCGGCTGCCGTTGGACCGGATCGGTTACGTGCACGTGGCCGGCGGTGCCGAGCACGGCGGGTTCTACCACGACACGCACACCGATCCGGTGCCGCCGGAGGTGCTGGAGCTGGTCCGCGCGCTCTGCGCCCGGCAGCGGCCACCGGCGCTCCTGCTGGAACGCGACGGCGGCTACCCACCGGCCGCCGAGCTGCGCGCCGAACTGGACGCCCTGGCCGCCGCCGCCGGCTTCCCGGCCGTGACGTGACGGGCGCCGATCCCCGTACCGGGCTCGCCGCCCGGCAGGCGGAGCTGGTGGCGACGCTTGTCGCCGGAGGTCCGCCGCCGGCGGGGTTCGCGGCCGGACCGCTGGCCGCCACCCGGGCGGCGCTGCGCCGCAAACGGGCCGGTGAGGTGGCCCGACACTGGCCGCTGCTCGCCGCCGGCCTCGGCGCGGCGTGGCCGGCGACCTTCGCCGAATGGGCCGCCGAGCGCCCCACCGCCGGATCGCTGCGCGACGGCTGGGACCTGGCCCGAACGCTGCGCGAGCGCGGCGCGCTGCCGCCGGGCGGCGCCGAGGAACTGGCCGTCCGCGAGGCCGGCCTGCGCTATGACGGGCGTCGGGCGCCGCGCCCGCGCCGGCTGCCGGCCGTGGCCCGCGTCGGCGGCGCCGTCGCGGTGCAGGTCGCCGGTCGGGTACGTCTGGTGCGCCCCGCCGCGCGTCCGCCCGCCCACGTTGGCGGGCCCGACCCGGATGCGGCAGGATCGGCGACATGGATCTCGGACTGACCGACCGGGTGTACGTGCTCACCGGCGCCTCCCGCGGCCTGGGCTACGCGACGGCGCAGTGCCTGGTCGCCGACGGCGCGCGGGTGGTGCTCTCGGCCCGCGACACCGACGCCGTCGACGCCGCCGCCGAAGCGCTGGGTGGCCCGGACCGGGCGGTCGGAGTCGCCGCCGACCTGGCCGACCCGCAGACCCCGGAGCGGCTCGTCGCGGCGGCCCGCAAGCACTTCGGCCGGATCGACGGCGCGCTCATCTCGGTCGGCGGCCCGCCCGCCGGCACCGCGGCGTCGATCACCGACGAGCAGTGGCGGCACTCCTTCGAGACCGTCTTTCTGGGCACCGTCCGCGCGGCGCGCACCGTCGCCGCCGCGCTGCCCGAAGGGGGCGCGATCGGGCTGGTGCTCTCGACCTCGGCGCGCGGCCCGGTGCCCGGCCTCGGCATCTCCAACGGCCTGCGGCCCGGCCTGGTCGGCGTCGCCAAGGACATCGCCGACGACTACGGCCCGCGTGGCGTACGCGTGGTCGGCCTGCTGCCCGGCCGGGTCCTGACCGACCGCAACCGGGAGCTGTTCGCCGCCACCGGCGACCCGGAGCGCGCCCGCGCCGAGGCGGAGGCGAGCATCCCGCTGCGCCGCCTCGGCGACCCGGCCGAGTTCGGGCGGGTGGCAGCGTTCGTGCTCTCCCCCGCCGCCAGCTACCTGACCGGCCTCACCGTCCCGGTCGACGGCGGCGCGCTGCGCGGCCTGTGACAGCGGGCGCTCCGACACCCGGCGAGGGCGGCCGAGGCGGGGATGTGCCGACCGCGCTGGGAGGCCGCACGGGTGCCGCGCATCCACGGCCGAGCAAGGTGGACCTGGCCGCCGCCACCGACTGGACCATCCCGGACGTGCTCGCGCCGGCGCTGTCGGTGCTCTTCGTCGGGATCAACCCGGGCCTGTGGTCGGCCGCCACCGGCTGGCATTTCGCCCGGCCCGGCAACCGGTTCTGGCCGGCCCTGCACCTGGGCGGGTTCACTGCCCGGCTGCTGCACCCGAGCGAGCAGGACGAGTTGCCCGCCCTCGGGCTCGGAATCACCAACATGGCCGCCCGGGCCAGCGCCCGCGCCGACGAGCTGACCGCCGAGGAACTGCTCGACGGCGCCGCGATCCTGACCGACAAGGTGACCCGGTACCGGCCGCGCTGGGTGGCGGTGGTCGGGGTGACCGCGTACCGGATCGGCTTTCAGCGGCCGAAGGCCGCCTTCGGGCCGCAGCCGGAGTCGCTGGCCGGGGCACGGCTGTGGGTGCTGCCGAACCCGAGTGGACTGAACGCGCACTTCACGCCGGTGACGCTGGGCGCGGCGTTCGCCGAGCTGCGCGAGGCGACCGGACTGCCGGACCGCCGCCCGACCTGACGCCGCCTGCCGTTGATCGACTCGACTTCCTGGAAGTCGGCCTGTCGACGCGGCCGGGACACCCCGATTTCCAGGAACCGGAGTCGATCAACCGATCGTCGGTCAGTTGGCGGCGGCGGGTGGCATCGCCTCGTCGGCGACGTACGTGCCCAGGGGCATGACCACCGGTTCGGGGCCGGTCGCGTCCACGAAGGGCCGGGGCGAGTCGGCGACCGCGAACTGGGTGCGGTACAGCTCGGCGTAGAGCCCGCCGACCGCCACCAGCTCGTCGTGGCGGCCCCGCTCGACGATCCGCCCGCCGTCGAGCACGAGGATCTGGTCGGCGTCGCGGACTGTGGAGAGCCGGTGCGCGATCACCAGGGCGGTACGCCCGGCCAGCGCCACCGACAGCGCCCGCTGCACGGCCGCCTCGCTCTCCGAGTCCAGGTGTGCGGTCGCCTCGTCGAGGATCACGATCGACGGGGCCTTGAGCAGCAGCCGGGCGATGGCGATGCGCTGCTTCTCGCCGCCGGAGAAACGGTAGCCCCGCTCCCCCACCGTGGTGTCCAGCCCGTCGGGCAGCGACCGGACGAGGTCGGCGACCTGGGCGCCGGCGAGCGCCGCCCAGATCTCGTCGTCGGTGGCGTCCGGCTTGGCGTACCGCAGGTTCTCGGCGATCGTCTCGTGGAACAGGTGCGAATCCTGGGTGACGACGCCGATCTCGTCGCGCAGGGAGGCGAGCGTCGCGTCGCGCACGTCCGTCCCGCCGACCAGCACCTGGCCGTCGGTGACGTCGTAGATGCGGGAGATGAGCATGGACAGCGTCGACTTGCCGGCGCCGGACGGGCCGACGAGGGCGACCATCTGGCCCGGCTCGACGCTGAACGAGACGCCCTTGAGCACCGGCTCGTTGACCGTCCGGTCGAGGGTGGCGACCTCCTCCAGCGAGGCGAGGGAGATCTCGGCGGCGCTCGGGTAGCGGAAGCGGACGTCGCGGAAGTCGACGCGACCGTTGCCGCGGGGCACCGGCACCGCGTCGGGCTTCTCGACGATGCCCGGCTGCAGGTCGAGCACCTCGAAGACGCGGTCGAAGGAGACCAGCGCGCTCATCACGTCCACCCGGACGTTGGAGAGCGCGGTGAGCGGCCCGTACAGCCGCGTGAGCAGCAGCGCGAGGGTCACCACGGTGCCCGCGCTGACGCCGCCGGTGACGGCGAGCCAACCGCCGAGGCCGTAGGTGAGTGCCTGCGCCAGCGAGGCGACCAGCAGCATCGCCACGAAGAACGTCCGGGAGTACATGGCGGACTGGATGCCGATGTCACGCACCCGCTCGGCCCGGTCGGCGAACCGGCGGGCCTCGATCTCGGGCTGGCCGAACAGCTTCACCAGCAGCGCCCCGGCCACCCCGAACCGTTCGGTCATGGTCGCGCTCATCTTGGCGTCGAGGTTGTACGCCTCGCGGGTGATGTCGGCCAGCCGCCGTCCGACCCGTCGGGCCGGGATGATGAAGATCGGGAGCAGCACCAGTGAGAGCGCGGTGATCTGCCAGGAGAGGGTGAACATCACCGCGGCGGTGAGGACCAGTTGGATGACGTTGCTGACCACACCGGACAGGGTGGAGGTGAACGCCCGCTGGGCGCCGAGAACGTCGTTGTTGAGGCGGCTGACCAGGGCCCCGGTCTGGGTGCGGGTAAAGAACTGCAACGGCATCCGCTGCACGTGGTCGTAGACCCGGGTGCGCAGGTCGAGGATGATGCCCTCGCCGATGCGGGCCGAATACCACCGCTGGGCCAGGGACAGCAGCGCGTCGGCGACGGCCAGCCCGGCGATGAACAGGGCCAGCTGGACCACGAGCCGACCGGCCTCGCTGCCGCCCCGGTTGATGGCGTTGATGACGTCACCGGCGAGCACCGGCGTCGCCACGCCGATGATGGCGGCCAGCACCACGGTGGCCAGAAAGACGATGATGTCGCGCCGGTAGGGCTGGGCGAAGGCCACGATGCGGCGGGCCACGCCGTGCTTGAGCCGGTGGGTGGAGACCTCGTCGCGGTTACGCATCGACCGGAGCATGCTCCACCCGGCCATGCCACCGCCGGACATCGGGTTGGACACCGCTCACCTCCGGGTCGTCGGGTGGACCACACACGTCAGGTCAATTCTCCCGACGACTCTGACAACCTCGGTCGTAACCCGGATCTTCCCGTACGGTCCTTACTATTCTCCGCGGCCGGCCAGATCCCGCAGGCGGCGGGTCTGCGCCTCCCGCTCGGCGCGCTGCTGGTCGGCGTGCGACCGCCCCGCCGCGCCGGCGAGCAGGGCCTTGATCTCCACCACCGCGTCGCGGGGCCCGGCCAGCAGGCCCGCGGTCAGGTCACGGACCGCGCCATCCAGCTCCGCCGGCGGTACGACAAGGGTGGCCAGGCCGATCCGGTCCGCCTCGGCGGCGTCCAGCCGTCGGCCGGTCGCGCAGATCTCCAGCGCCCGGGAATAGCCGACCAGCTCGACGAGGCGCTTGGTGCCGGCCAGGTCGGGCACCAGCCCGAGCGTCACCTCGGCCATCGACAACTTCGCGTCGGCGGCCAGGACCCGCAGGTCACAGGCCAGAGCGAGTTGGAAACCCGCGCCGATCGCGTGCCCCTGCACGGCGGCCACCGAGATGACGTCCGGCCGGTGCAGCCAGGTGAAGCCGGCCTGGAACTCGGCGATCCGGTCCGCGCACTCCTGCTCGGGCAGCGTGGCCAGCTCGGCGAACGACCCCGGGCCGGATGCGCCGGCCACCGCGAGGTCGAGGCCGGCGGAGAACGCACGCCCCTCGCCACGCACCACCACCACCCGGACGTCACCGGGCAGGTCGCGGGAGAAGTCGCTCATCGCGCGCCACATCGCCGGCGTCTGGGCATTGAGCACGTCGGGCCGGCACAACGTCACCGTGGCAACCGGCCCGTCGCAGGTCAGCCGAACCCCGGTCGCCTCGGCGGTCACCGGGCTGCCCGGGGCGCGGCGTTGGTGAACGACGCGAAGGGGCGGGTCACGCCTTCTTGCGGCGCCGGGCACCGCCGCGCTGACGCAGCTGAACCCCGGACTCGGTGAGCACTCGGTGGATGAACCCGTAGGAACGGCCGGTCGAGGCCGCCAGCGCGCGGATGCTCTCCCCCGACGTGTACCGCTTTACCAGGTCCTTGGCGAGCGTCTGACGCTCGGCTCCGACGATCCGGCGACCCTTCTCAGTGCTGGTGGCTGTGCCAGTGGCTGCCATGCTGTGTCCTCACGTCCCAGACTGTGCGGTTCGGATACGGTCCCACCTATTAGACCGCCTCGGACGATCATGCGCCAGATATCAACTCTTCGCCAACCGACACGCTATGCAATGTCAGCTTCCCGATAGAGTGATCCTCGCGATCGGTCCCGGCGCACCGTCCGGAAGGGCCACCGCCGGGCGGCGACGCCTCGACCCGTACGCTCCCGGGCGTGATCGACCTGTTCGGCACCGCGGCCGGAGCGGCGGTGGTCTTCGCCGCCACCGACATCGACGACATCGTCATCCTCACGCTGTTCTTCGTGGCGGCCCGCACCACCGGCCGGCCCCGCACCTGGCAGATCGTCGCGGGCCAGTACCTCGGCATCGGCGCGCTCGCGCTGGCCAGCGCTGTGGTCGCCGCCGGGCTGCTGGTCGTGCCGGACCCGTGGACCGGGCTGCTCGGCCTGCTGCCGATCGCGTTGGGCATCCGCGCGCTGCGCGGCGCGGACGATGACGAGCCGGCCACTGTCGTCAGCGGGACACTCGGCGTGGCCGGGGTGACCATCGCCAACGGCGCCGACAACGTGGCCGTCTACGTACCCGTGTTCCGGGCTCTCGGCCCCGGCGACAGCGCGGTCTTCCTGCTGGTCTTCGTCGTGTTCGTCGGCGTATGGTGCGCCGCCGCGGCCTGGCTGGGTGGACACCGCAGGGTGGTACGCCTGGTGGAGCGTGCCGGCCACTGGCTGGTGCCGGCCATCTTCGTCGCCATCGGCGTGGTGATCCTGGTCAGCTCCGGCGTGCTCGGCCGGCTGGTCGACCTGCTGGGCTGAGGCCCGGCCCGGCGGTCAGGCCGGCTCGACCAGTACGGCGCTGCGGTCAGGCCAGCTCGACCAGTTCGAGGAGGTCGTCGCTCCAGGCGTCCTCGTCGCCGTCGGGCAGCAGGATCGCGCGGTCGGGCTTGAGCGCGAGCACCGCGCCCGGGTCGTGCGTGACCAGCACGATGGCGCCCGGGTAGTTGGCGATCGCGTCGAGCACCTGCTCGCGGCTGACCGGGTCGAGGTTGTTGGTCGGCTCGTCGAGCAGCAGCACGTTGGCGCCGGAGCAGACCAGGGTGGACAGCGCCAGCCGGGTCTTCTCGCCGCCGGAGAGCACCCCGGCCGGCTTGTTCACGTCGTCGCCCGAGAACAGAAACGCGCCGAGGATCTTGCGCAGGTCGGTGTCGGACTGCTCGACGGCGGCGGCGCGCATGTTCTCCAGCACCGTCCGCTCCACGTCAAGCGTCTCGTGCTCCTGGGCGTAGTACCCCAACCGCAGCCCGTGCCCCGCGTGCACCTCGCCCGTGTCCGGGTTGAGCAGCCCGCCGAGCATCCGCAGCAGCGTCGTCTTGCCGGCGCCGTTGAGCCCGAGGATGGCCACCCGGGAACCACGGTCCACCGCGACGTTGACGTCGGTGAAGATCTCCAGCGAGCCGTACGACTTGGACAGGCCGGTCGCGGTGAGCGGCGTCTTGCCACACGGGGCGGGGCTGGGGAAGCGCACCTTGGCCACCCGGTCGGCGACGCGTACCTCCTCCAGGCCCGAGATCAGCTTCTCGGCGCGGCGGGCCATGTTCTGCGCGGCCACGGTCTTGGTGGCCTTGGCCCGCATCTTGTCGGCCTGCGCCATCAACGCGCCGGCCTTCTTCTCCGCGTTGGCCCGCTCCCGGCGGCGGCGGCGCTCGTCGGTCTCGCGGGCCTCCAGGTACGCCTTCCAGCCCAGGTTGTAGACGTCGATCACGGACCGGGTGGCGTCGAGGAACCAGACCTTGTTGACCACCGACTCCAGCAGCGCGCCGTCGTGGGAGATCACGATGAGGCCGCCCTTGTGGTTGGCGAGGAAGCCCCGCAACCAGGTGATCGAGTCCGCGTCGAGGTGGTTCGTCGGCTCGTCGAGCAGCAGGATGCCGCCGCCGTTCTCACCGGCGTCGCGGAACAGGATCCGGGCCAGCTCGATGCGCCGGCGCTGACCGCCGGAGAGAGTGCCGATGGTCTGGGCGAGCGCGCGGTCCGGCAGCCCCAGGTTGGCGCAGATGCGAGCGGCCTCGGCCTCGGCCGCGTACCCGCCCAGGGCGGCGAACTGGTCCTCCAGCGCGCCGTAGCGGCGGACCAGCTTGTCGCTGGCGTCCTCGGCCAGTTGGGCCTCGATCTCCTTCATCTGGGACATCAGCACGTCCAGGCCACGGGCGGAGAGCACCCGGTCGCGGCCGGTGACCTCCAGGTCGCCGGTGCGTGGATCCTGCGGGAGGTAGCCGATGGCGCTGCGCTGGTCGATCTGCCCGCCGTACGGCTGCCCCTCGCCGGCGAGCACCTTCAGGGTGGTGGTCTTGCCGGCGCCGTTGCGGCCGACCAGGCCGATCCGGTCACCGGGCTGCACGCGCAGCGTGGTGTCGGACAGCAGGATCCGGGAGCCGGCGCGCAACTCCAGGCCGGTGGCAGTGATCATCTCGTGGGACTCGCTCTCGGGGTCTGGAAGGCTGACTCAGGGCACGCGAAAGCGCCGGCGGGCGGTGGGCCCGTCGGCGCGGGGCGGTTCAGCCTTCGCAGCGCGGCACGGGGACAAGTGTACCGGGGCGCGGTCGAGCGGCCGGGCCGGATTACCAATCAAGATCATCGGGTACCGAATCGCCGTCCGGACCCGGTCCGGCGCTGACGGCCTATCACAGGACATTTCACGCGATCGAGGTCATCATGGAGCTGAACGAGAACGCGCAGGTCGACACCAGTCAGGTAGAGGACATGCGTGGATCCGGCGGAGGCGGCGGAGGCGGAGGCCTCGGGATCCCGATCCCCGGGGGCGGCGGCCTGATCGGCATCATCATCGCCGTCGTGCTGGCGTTGGCCGGTGGCGGGTTCGGGCTCAGCCAGCTCGGCGGCGGCGGCAGCGACCAGCCAGCCGACAACTCCAGCCTGGACGCCGAGTGCTCCGCGAGCGCGACCAAGACCGAGGACTGCCGCAACACCCTCTTCATCAATTCCATCCAGGCTTACTGGAAGGACGCCATGCCGAAGGCGTTCGGCGACCAGTACCAACCGGTCACCACGCGGTTCTTCAGCAACAGCGTGAACACCGGCTGCGGTCAGGCCGACTCGGGTGTCGGCCCGTTCTACTGCCCGGCGGACAAGCATGTCTACATCGACCTGACCTTCTACGACACGCTCAAGTCCGAGTTCGGCGTCGACGGCGAGTTCCCCCAGCCGTACGTTCTCGCGCACGAGTACGGCCACCACGTGCAGGACCTGCTCGGCACCGAGGCCAAGGCGCAGGACGGCAAGACCGGGGCCACCTCCGGCTCGGTCCGGCTGGAGTTGCAGGCGGACTGCTTCGCGGGCGCCTGGGCCAACCACGCCACGGAGACCAAGTCGAAGAACGACAAGGCGATCTTCAAGTCGATCAGCGAGCAGGACATCCAGGACGCGGTGGACACCGCTGGCGCGATCGGCGACGACGCCATTCAGCAGAAGTCCGGCCGCGGCAACGACCCGAGCTCGTACACCCACGGCACCGCCGCCCAGCGGCAGAAGTGGTTCGAGCAGGGCTACAACAGCGGCGACCCGAAGACCTGCGACACCTTCGGCACCAACCAGCTCTGACATCTCCACGCGATCGCGGCAGGCCCGCCGAGCGGGCCTGCCGCGATTGTCGTTGGGTGGTCAGTCGAGCCGGGAGACCTGGTAGTGCCCGATCAACCAGGCGTCCCCGACCCGCCGCACCAACACGCCGAGGTACACCCTCAGCGCCGGTCGGTCGGTGAACCCGAACGCGACCTCCAGGTAGCCGAGGACCGCGTCGTCGGCGAGCCGCCGGGTCTCCCGGATCTCGTACGCGGCGGTCAGGCCGAGCGGCTGCGCGGCGTAGTACGCGGCGACGCCGGCCCGGCCGACGACGTACGGGCGCAGGCCCTGGAAGATCGCATCCTCGGTGAAGACCGACGCGACCTGATCCGGCTGGTGGGCGTCGACGGCCGACTTCCACCGGTCCAGGACGGTCCGCAGGACGTCCGCCTCGCTGCCGGCCACCGTCAACTCCTCGCCTGCCGGGGCGGCTGACCCGGGTCGTTCGGGTGCGGCGTCAACACGGTGACCGTCTCCCGCCGCCAGGCGCGCAGCGGCATCGACGCGAGGACCGCCTCCAACTCGTCCGCGTCGGCGGCCTGGAAGAGCCCCCACGTACGCCACTCCCCCGGCGCCAGCGGCGGCCGCCACAGGCGCAGGAGGGTGCCCTGTGCCACCAGCTCGGCCGAACGCGCCGCCTCGCGTGCGCGCATGTCGGCGACCTCGTCCTCGGACGTGCCGTCGGGAACCGTCGTCACCATGTCAACCAGGAACTCCACCCGCCCATCCTCCGGCCGGCGGCCCGGCAGCACGCCGGGAACCCCGATCTGCGTGGCGGTCGTCTCCCCCTGCGGCCCGCCGTCGCTGGCGCCGAGGCCGGCGGCCGTTACCGCGCGGGATCGGGCTCCGGGTCGCGCAGCCGGATCCGTACCGCCCGGGCCGCGCCCACCGCCGCCACCAGCACCGCGTGCCGCGGCTCCGGCACGTCGAGCAACCGCTCGGCCCGCAGCGGCACGAGCGGGGCCAACCGCCGGTCGGCCAGCACCGTGTCCACCGCCCGCCGGTCACCGCCACAGACGAGGGCCGCGAGCCGCGCCGCCTCCGGCAACAGCAGGCGTACGGCCAGGTCCGCCGCGTCGCCCAGCGCCGCCTTGGCCTGGTTGTCGCGGCGGCGGGCGAACCGGTGCTGCGACCATCCCCCGGCGGCGGTGCGCCCCTGCACGTACCGGGTGTCCACCTTGGAGACCACGAGGTCGGGGCCCTGCGCCACACCTACCGCCACCGCACCCTTGCGGGCCAGCAGCAGGCCGATCCGGTGCGGTGCGCCGGCTGCGGCGACGAAGGCCGCCACGTCCGCGCCGACCGGAGCGCCCGGCGGGGCGTACAGCTCGGCGGTGGTCCCGTCGGGGGCGGTGAGCAGCAGGCCGTACTCCCGCGCGGTGGTGGTGGGCGGGCCGTGCCGGTCGGCGAAGCCCTCGACCCAGCGGCCGACGCGGGCCGGGTCGACCTCGACCCACCGGCCGCCCCCGGCTGCGGGTCGACTGGTCACGGCCCGACCGTACGCCACGACGGCTCGGGGCGGGGCGTCGGGCGGGTTCGGCCTCAGCCGGGCAGCAGCGCCACCACCGCGAGCGCGGCGATGAGCGCGCTGGAGACCAGGCCGGTGACGAGCCGGCCACGCGGCCCGGTCAGCGCCCGGCCGACCATCGTGCCGCCGCCCGCGATGAGCAGCTGCCAGCTCGCCGACGCCAGGAACACGCCGGCCACGAAGAGCCCGGCGGTCAGCCCGTTCGCGTCCGCGGTGTCCCGGCGCCCGAGCACCAGCGCGGCGAAGTAGAGCACTGTCATCGGGTTCAGCAGGGTCAGCCCGAGCACCGCCGCGTACGCCCGAGCGGGAGTACGCAGGCCCCCGCCGGCCGATGGCGCCGGCCGGGCGCGGTGGGTGGTCCACGTGCGCCAGAGGCCGTGCGCGGCGAGCCCCAGCAGGACCACTGCGGCGACCACCCGCAGCGGACCGGCCGCCGGGGCGACGACCCCGGCCAGGCTCGCGCCGCCGAACGCGGCGACCGCCGCGTACAGCCCGTCGGCCGTCGCCACCGCGAGCGCCGCGGCCGCGCCGACCCGGAACGAGGTACGGGCGCTGAGCCCCAGGATGAGGATCGCTATCGCGCCGACCGGGATGGCGACGCCGTACCCGGCCACCAGACCGGCGAGGAACGCGCCGCTCACGACGACGGGCGACGGGTCGAGGCCACCCCGGGCACGGTGCGCTGTCGACGCGCGGCGGTGGCCGCACGGACAGAAACCTGCATCGGGTACGCCTCAATCACAGTCGGCATCCTGCGCGCCCCACCCACGCCCCCGCAACGGACTTTCACCCACGCCCCACGCCCACGCCCACGCCCACGCCCACGCCAAGATCCTCACAACATCGCCGATGTTGCTGCCTCAGCCTGGCGGGAGACAGCAACATCGGTGAAGTTGCGCGGATCTTGCCAAGGCCGCCGGCGAGCAAGCCCATCTGGAGGCGAGCCGCGAACGTCAACGGCGATCCGGCCAAGATCGCGCTCCAAGCAGGATGTAGTGGCCTCGGCGACGCACCGAGGCCACTACATCAATGATCGAGCACGACCTTGGGCCCGTCAGGGTCGACAAGTGCGGGGCTCCGGGCCACTGCGGTTTCCTGCGCATCCCGCAACGGATCGAGCGCGGCACCCCGGAGGGCACCGCGCTCGACGACTGTGGGACGGAGTCGGGTCAGACGTTGAAGCCGAGGGAACGGAGCTGGTCCCGACCCTCGTCGGTGATCTTGTCCGGGCCCCACGGCGGGAGCCACACCCAGTTGATCCGGATGTCGTTGACCAGGCCGCCGCCCGGGCCGGTGGTCAGCGCCTGCCGGGCCTGGTCCTCGATGACGTCGGTCAGCGGGCAGGCCGCCGAGGTGAGCGTCATGTCCAGGGTCGCGACGTTCTCGTCGTCGACGTGCACCCCGTACACCAGGCCGAGGTCGACCACGTTGATGCCCAGCTCGGGGTCGACGACGTCCTTCATCGCCTCCTCGATGTCGGCGATCATCGCCTTGCTGACGCCGCCCGTCGAGGTGGCGGCGTCGCCGGCACCCGGGGTCGCAGCCGCGTCGGTCGCAACGGCGTCGGTCGTCGCAGCGCCGTCGGTCGCGACGGCGTTGGTCGTCGCGGCTCCGTCGGTCGTCACGGCGTCGGTCTGCGGCGCCGCGGTGGCGTCACCGGCCTCCGGCGTCGCCGCGGTAGCGGTGTTCTCGCTCATGCCGTCCCTCCGGTTCGCTTCGTGATGCCACCCGGCACCACAGTGCTGCTGGAAATCGCTCGCTGACGCACGCTCACGCCTTCACCTCCGGGCTCACGCCCACACCGGCGCGTGCCGCGGCGTCCTTGAACGCCATCCACGGCAGCAGCGCACACTTGACCCGGGCGGGGTAGCGGGCGACACCCGCGAAAGCAACCCCGTCACCGAGTACGTCCTCGTCCGGCGTGACCTGGCCACGACCGGACATCAACTCGACGAACGCCTCGTGCACCTCGAATGCTTCCCCGGTGCCCCGACCGCGCAGCAGTTCGTGCAGCACGCTCGCCGAGGCCTGGCTGATCGAGCAGCCCATGCCGTCGTACGAGATGTCGTGCAGCACATCGCCGTCGGTGGCCACCCGGACGGTGATCTCGTCGCCGCAGGTCGGGTTGACGTGGTGCGCTTCCGCGACCTGGTCGGTCGCGTCGTCGGCGTCGCGCAGGCCACGGCCGTGCGGATGCTTGTAGTGGTCCAGGATGATCTCCTGGTAGAGCTGGTCGAGTTGCACCATCAGTCGAACACCTTCCGCACCTGCTCCAGACCGCCCACCAGGGCGTCGATCTCCTCGGTGGTGGTGTAGAGGTAGAACGAGGCCCGGGTCATCGCCGGGACGCCGAACCGGCTGCACACCGGCTTCGCGCAGTGGTGGCCCACCCGCACCTGCACGCCGAGCGAGTCGAGCACCTGGCCCACGTCGTGCGGGTGCACGTCACCGAGGGCGAACGAGATGGTGCCGCCGCGGCCCACCGGCACGGTCGGGCCGAAGATCCGCAGGTCCGGCACCGTGCCGAGGGCCTCCAGCGCGTACGCCGTCAGCTCCTTCTCGTGCCACTGGACGGCCCGCATCCCGACGCCGGTCAGGTAGTCGACGGCAGCGCCGAGCGCGACCGCCTCGGCGATCGGCGGGGTGCCCGCCTCGAAGCGGGCCGGCGGCGCGGCGAACGTCGACCGGGCCATGGTCACCGTCTCGATCATCGAGCCGCCGCCCATCACCGGCGGCATGGCCGCCAGCAGCTCACCGCGGCCCCAGAGCACGCCGATGCCGGTCGGACCCAGCATCTTGTGCCCGGTGAACACGATGTAGTCGGCGTCCAGGTCGACGACGTCGATGGGCAGGTGCGGCACCGACTGCGAGCAGTCCAGCAGCAGCAGCGCGCCCACCTCGCGGACCCGCGCGGTGATCCGGGAGGTCGCGTTGACGGTGCCGAGGATGTTGGACACGTGCACCAGCGAGACGATCTTCGTCCGTTCGGTGACCAGGTCCTCCAAGCCCGACTCGTCGAGCCGACCCTGGTCGGTCACCGGGAACCAGCGCAGGGTCGCGCCGGTCCGCTCGCAGAGCAGCTGCCACGGGACGATGTTCGAGTGGTGCTCCATCTCGGAGATCACCACCTCGTCGCCGGGGCCGAGCCGGAACCGGGGGTCGGCGTCCGGGCGCAGCGAGGCGTTCGAGAAGGCGTACGCCACGATGTTGATCGCCTCGGTGGAGTTCTTGGTGAACACCACCTCGTCGACGCTCGGCGCGTTGATGAACGCGGCGATCTTGGCCCGCGCCCCCTCGTACGCCTCGGTTGCCTCGGTGCCCAGGGTGTGCACCGAGCGCGACACGTTGGCGTTGTGCCGCGCGTAGTGCTCGTCGAGCACGTCGAGCACCTGCCGGGGCTTGTGCGAGGTGTTGGCGCTGTCGAGGTAGACCAGCGGGTGCCCGTTGATCTCCCGATCGAGGATCGGGAAGTCGGCGCGTACCCGGGCCACGTCGAAACGCGGCACGTCGTCGTACTGCGGCATCCCCTCGGGGATCGCGATGCTGGTCATCTCGGCAGCGCCTTCCCCACTCAGGCCTTGGCCGTGCCGGCCCCGGCGGCATACCGCTCGTAGCCCTCGGCCTCGAGCTTGTCGGCCAGCTCCGGGCCGCCCTGCTCGACGATCCGGCCGGCCACGAAGACGTGCACGAAGTCCGGCTTGATGTAGCGCAGGATCCGCGTGTAGTGGGTGATCAGCAGCACGCCGGTGTCACCGGTGTCGCGGACCCGGTTGACGCCCTCGCTGACCACGCGCAGCGCGTCCACGTCGAGGCCCGAGTCGGTCTCGTCGAGGATCGCGATCTTCGGCTTGAGCAGCTCCAGCTGGACGATCTCGTGCCGCTTCTTCTCACCGCCGGAGAAGCCCTCGTTGACGTTGCGCTGGGCGAACGCCGGGTCCATCTGCAGGCGCTCCATCGCGCCGCGCAGCTCGCCACCCCAGGTGCGCAGCTTCGGGGCCTCGCCGTCGATGGCGGTCTTCGCGGTACGCAGGAAGTTCGCCACCGAGACGCCGGGCACCTCGACCGGGTACTGCATGGCCAGGAAGAGGCCGGCGCGAGCGCGCTCGTCGACGGTCATGGCCAGCACGTCCTCGCCGTCGAGGGTCACCGAACCGCCGGTGATCTCGTACTTCGGGTGGCCGGCGATCGAGTACGCCAGGGTGGACTTGCCGGACCCGTTCGGGCCCATGATCGCGTGGGTCTCCCCCGACTTCACGGTCAGGTCGACGCCGGCCAGGATCGGCTTGAGCTCACCCTCGGGCAGCTTGACCGACACCTTCAGGTCGCGGATCTCCAGGGTGCTCATTATCGGGTCACTCCATTACTCGGCGTCAGGCTGAGGTAGATGTCGCCGTCGCGGACTTCGACGGGGTAGACGGGGACGGGTTCGGTGGCGGGCAGGCCGGTCGGCGCACCGGTGCGCAGGTCGAAGCGCGAGCCGTGCAGCCAGCACTCCAGCGTGCAGCCGTCGACCTCACCCTCGGAGAGGGCGACCGCGGCGTGCGAGCACTCGTCGTACGCGGCGTAGAACTCGCCGTCCTCGCCGTGCACCAGGGCGATCGGGGTGCCGTCGACGTCCGCGCTGATCGCGGTGCCCTTCGGCACGTCCTCGGTGGAGCAGATGCGGATCATCAGGCGCCCGCCTTGGCCAGCCGGGCCTCGATCGCGTCGCCCAGGCGCTCGCGCAGCTCCTCGACCGGGATCTTGTTGATCACCTCGGCGAAGAAGCCGCGGACCACCAGTCGGCGGGCCTCACCCTCCGGGATGCCCCGGGCCATCAGGTAGAACAACTGCTCGTCGTCGAACCGGCCGGTCGCGCTGGCGTGGCCGGCGCCGGCGATCTCGCCGGTCTCGATCTCCAGATTGGGTACGGAGTCCGCCCGCGCACCGTCGGTGAGCAGCAGGTTCCGGTTGATCTCGTACGTGTCGGTGCCGGTCGCCTCGGCCCGGATCAGCACGTCGCCCACCCAGACGGTGTGCGCGTCCGCGCCCTGCAGGGCGCCCCGGTAGCCGACGTAGCTGCGGCAGTCCGGCACGGAGTGGTCGACCAGCTGGCGGTGCTCCAGGTGCTGGCCACCGTCGGCGAAGTAGACGCCGTACAGCTCGGCCTCGCCGCCCCGGCCGGTGTACTCCACGCTGGTGAACTGGCGCACCAGGTCACCGCCCAGGCTCACCTGCACGTGCGTCACCCGGGCGTCCCGGCCGAGCTTGAACTTGAGGTGCTGCGCCTGCACCGCGTCCGGTGCCCAGTCGGCAACGGTGACCAGGGTCAGCTTGGCCCCGTCGCCCACCGACACCTCGACGTTGTCCGCCAGGGTCGCCGAGCCGACGTGCTCCAGCACCAGCGTCAGCTCCGCGAAGCGGCCCACCTCGACGAAGGTGTGCCCGAAGGCCAGACCCTCGCCGCCGTCGCCGACCACCCGCACGCTCACCGGGGCGCCCACCACGACATCGCTCGCGACCGAGAACAGCAGCGCCTGCCCGGCGCCGCCGTACGCGAGCGCGCTGACCCGGTCGACCGGGGTGAGCACGCTGCCCACCCGCGGGTCGTCGGTGCCGATGCGCTCGATGGCCACGCCCTCGGGCAGCTCGCCGTACTCGTGCCGGACCGTGCCGGTGCCGGCCTGCGCGTCGCCGGCGAGGCCGCGCAGTCGCTTGAGCGGGGTGAAACGCCACTCCTCCTCCAGGCCGGTGAGGGCCGGGAAGTCGGCGACGTCGTACGAGCGCAACGCCTGCGACTTGGTGCTGGGCGGTGGCGCGGAAGCCTGGGTAGTCATGTCTTCCTTGGTCTGTCTGTTCCGTGACGACGAGGTTGGGGCAGGGTGCGGGCGGGCCGAGGTTCCGGCCCGCACCGCGGGCGGAGGCGGCGTCAGCCGACCGCGCCCTCCATCTGAAGCTCGATCAGGCGGTTCAGCTCCAGGGCGTACTCCATCGGGAGCTCCTTGGCGATCGGCTCGATGAAGCCACGGACGATCATGGCCATCGCCTCGTCCTCGCTCAGGCCCCGGCTCATCAGGTAGAAGAGCTGGTCGTCGCTGATCTTGGAGACGGTCGCCTCGTGCCCCATCGACACGTCGTCCTCGCGGATGTCGACGTACGGGTAGGTGTCCGAGCGCGAGATGGTGTCGACAAGCAGCGCGTCGCACTTGACCGTGCTCCGGCTGTGGTGCGAACCCTCCAGCACCTGCACCAGACCGCGGTACGAGGTGCGGCCGCCGCCACGGGCGATCGACTTGGAGATGATGGACGAGGAGGTGTGCGGCGCGGCGTGCACCATCTTGGCGCCCGCGTCCTGGTGCTGGCCCTCGCCGGCCATCGCCACCGAGAGCACCTCGCCCTTGGCGTGCTCGCCGGTCATGTAGACCGCCGGGTACTTCATCGTCACCTTGGAGCCGATGTTGCCGTCGACCCACTCCATGGTCGCGCCCTCGTGGCAGACGGCGCGCTTGGTGACCAGGTTGTAGACGTTGTTCGACCAGTTCTGGATGGTCGTGTACCGGCAGCGCGCGTTCTTCTTGACGATGATCTCCACGACGGCGCTGTGCAGCGAGTCCGAGGAGTAGAGCGGCGCGGTGCAGCCCTCGACGTAGTGCACGTACGCGCCCTCGTCGACGATGATCAGCGTCCGCTCGAACTGGCCCATGTTCTCCGTGTTGATCCGGAAGTAGGCCTGCAGCGGGATCTCCACGTGCACGCCCTTCGGCACGTAGATGAACGAGCCACCGGACCAGACGGAGGTGTTCAGGGCGGCGAACTTGTTGTCGCCGACCGGGATCACCGTGCCGAAGTACTCCTTGAAGACGTCCTCGTGCTCGCGCAGCGCCGTGTCGGTGTCCAGGAAGAGGACGCCCTGCTCCTCAAGGTCCTCACGGATCTTGTGGTAGACGACCTCGGACTCGTACTGCGCCGCGACACCGGCGACCAGACGCTGCTTCTCCGCCTCCGGGATGCCCAGCCGGTCGTAGGTGTTCTTGATGTCCTCGGGCAGGTCCTCCCAGCTGGTGGCCTGCTTCTCGGTGGACCGCACGAAGTACTTGATGTTGTCGAAGTCGATGCCGGTGAGGTCCGCGCCCCAGGCCGGCATCGGCTTGCGGCCGAACAGCCGCAGACCCTTGAGGCGCAGGTCGAGCATCCAGGCCGGCTCGTTCTTCTTGGCCGAGATGTCCCGCACCACTGCCTCGTTGATGCCACGCTGGGCGACCGCCCCGGCGGCGTCCGGGTCGGACCAGCCGTACTCGTAGCGACCCAGGGCGGCGAGCTGCTCTTCCTGGGTCAGGGGCTGGACGATCTGCTCGGTCATCTATCTGTCCTCACAGTGGTGACGGGATTACCGGATTGAGCGCGGCCCGGCTGGGTCGGGATGTGCGTGGTGCACACCCCGTCGCCGTGCGCGATGGTGGCCAGGCGCTGTACGTGGGTGCCGACCAGACGGGAGATCACCGCGGTCTCGGCCTCGCACAGCTGGGGAAACTCGGCGGCCACGTGCGCCACCGGGCAGTGGTGCTGGCAGAGCTGGCCGCCGGAGGCGATCGTGGTCGCGTTGGCAGCGTAACCCTCGGCGGTGAGCGCTCCGGCGAGTGCCTCAGCCCGCGCGAGGGGGTCGTCGCCGGCGTCCTCCATGGCGGCGCGGCAGCGCGTCTCCAGTGCGGACACCTGCTCGGTGGCGAACGCCTCGACCGCGTCCGGGCCTCCGCTGCGGGCGATCCAGCGCAGCGCGGCGGTGGCCATGTTGTCGTAGTGGTGTGTGCCACAGCGGACCCGGGCCGCGTCGGTCAGCACGAACACCTTGGCCGGACGCCCCCGACCGCGGCTCCCCCGCACCGTCTGGTCGCGGGCGACGACGTCACCGTCGGCGAGCATCGCGTCCAGGTGCCGGCGGATCGCCGCCGGGCTGAGGCCGAGCGCCAGACCGAGCTGCGCGGCGGTGGTCGCGCCCCGCTCCAGCAGCAGCTGGGTGACGCGGTCCCGGGTGGAGATCTCCGTCGTGGCGCCGCCCAGCGCGGACGACGAGGCCCCGATGAGGGCGGACGCGGACGCGCCGACGGCCTGGGCAGCCGTCGGCTGGTGCCCGGAGAGCGCCGCCGCGTTTTTCACAACGCCAACGTTACGTAATTACCCGGAGGGTGGCAAACCCGGGCCCCGGTGATCCGAACCACCGGCCCGGCGGAGTCGGACGAACCTCGATCACTACGGTGCGTAGGATTTGCGCTGTGAACCGCATCGTCCGTCCGGTCTCCGGTCTCCTGCTGCGCCGCCTCGCGCTCGCCTCGATCATCGCGAACGTGGCCATCGTCGTCACCGGCGGGGCGGTCCGGTTGACCGCGTCGGGCCTCGGCTGCCCCACCTGGCCCCGGTGCACCGACGATTCATACGTCACGACTCCTGAGATGGGCGTGTACGGCGTCATCGAGTTCAGCAACCGGATGCTCACCTTCGCGGTGGGCCTGATCGCGCTGGCCACCGTGCTGGCCGTCCTGGCACACCGGCCCCGCCGCCGCGGGGTGCTGACCCTCGCCGTCGCCGTCTTTCTGGGCATTCCCGCCCAGGCGGTGATCGGTGGCATCACGGTGCTCACCAACCTCAACCCGTGGGTGGTCGGGCTGCACTTCCTCGCCTCGATGGCGGTGCTCGCCGCCGCGTACGCCCTCTGGCGGCGGGTCGACGAACCGGACGCCCCGACGGTCGCCGTGGTGCCCTCCCCCCTGCGCACGCTGGCCCGGGTCACCACCGGCGTCACCGTCGCGGTGCTGGTGATCGGCACCTGGGTCACCGGCAGCGGCCCGCACGCCGGCGACCACGGCGCGGCCCGCAACGGACTGGATCCGGAGTCGATCTCCCAGGTGCACGCCGACGGCGTCTTCCTGCTGATCGGCCTGTCGGTGGCGTTGATCTTCGCGTTCCGCGCGGTCGGCGCGGCGCGGGCCACCCGCGCCGCCGTCGTCCTGCTCGCGGTGGAGCTGGGTCAGGGGCTGATCGGCTTCGTGCAGTACTTCACCCACGTGCCGGCGATCCTGGTCGGCGCGCACATGCTCGGCTCGTGCCTGGTGCTGCTGGCGGCCCTCTCGGTCCAGTGGTCCACCCGCGAACGCCGCCCGGCGGCCCCCGCGCCGCAGACCACCGCGACCGAGGTCGAAGCCGTCCCGGTCACCGCCTGACACCGCACCGAGCATCCGCCACCCCGCGCCCCGCAGGCGCAGGCCCGCGCCCGAGCACCCCGTCACCCCGCGCCCGGCCGGCCCGCGCCCGCGCGCGGCCGTTACCCCGCGGCGATCTTGCACTTTCCTCAAGATCTACACAACATCGGGGATGTTGCTGCTTCCCGTCGGGCGAGGCAGCAACATCCCCTATGTTGCGCGGATCTTCGGGGTACGCCCACGGCCAGGCGGCGGGGTGGGAGATCAGGCTCAGCGGGTCAGGTGGGTGGCGATCGCGGTGGCGAGGCGGTCGGGGGCGCCGTCGGCGTACCCGATGAAGAGCGACGGCTCGGTCAGCTCCAGTTCGACCAGGACCGGGTCGCCGTCCGGGCCGGGGATCAGGTCGACCCGGGCGTAGAGCAGTCGACGCGTGCCACCGGGCACCGCGGCGAGGGTCCGCTCGGCGACCGCCAACTGCTCGGGGCGCGCGGCGCGGGAGCTGATCTCCTCGGCCTTGTAGAGACCGTCTGGGCCAAGATCCGGGCCGGTCAGCATCGGGCCCTTGCGGATGGCGTGGCTGTACGCGAGCCCGTCCGGGCCGGCCAGGAAGAGCAGCGCGGTCTCGCCCTCGCTGTCGACGGCGCTCAGGTACGGCTGAACCATCGTCGTGCGGCCGGCGGCGGAGAGGCGGCGTACGTGGGCCCGAGCCAGGTCGCGGTGCTCCGGGTCGGCCAGGTCGTACCGGCCGGTGTCCTGGCTGCCGGCGCTGACCGAGGGCTTGAGCACGTACTCGCCAGTCCCGGCGGGCGGCGACCAGGTCTCCCCCGGCTCGACCCAGGACGTCGGCACGGTCGGCACCCCGGCGGCGCTCAGCTCGGCCAGGTAGCGCTTGTCGGTGTTCCACCGCACCACGTCGGCCGGGTTGACCAGCGCGGGCACGGACGCGGCCCAGGCGACGAACTCGTCGCGGCGCAGGGCGTAGTCCCACGGTGAGCGGAGCACGACGAGGTCGTACGAGGACCAGTCGGCGGCCGGGTCGTCCCAGACGACCGCCTCGGCGGCGATCCCCCGGGCGCTGAGCGGGTCGAGGACGAGACGGTCGTCGGGGTCGAGGTCGACCAGCTCGGTGCAGGTGACGAGAGCGACCCGGGGTTCCCCCCGGGTCGACTGGTGGTGGTTGGTCAATTCAGCTGTCTATCTCAACGGGCCATCGTGCGCCGGGCCATCGACCGCCAGAGGTCGTTGCTCGGTCGCATCTGGTCCATCAGTTCACGCTCCCAGGCGTTCTCGACGGTGACTCCCGCCTTGGCGCACGCCTCCCGAGCGGTGACGGTGTCCTCGGCGAACTGGTCGCCCCACTCACCGTCGGTACCCACGAGGACGATCCGTGCGCCGCGCTTACCGACGTACTCGATGACGGCCTTCGCGCCGCCGTGCGCGGCGGCGAACGACTGAAGGCCTGCGACCAGGCCGTGCGGGGCCTGCTCGCCGGCGGTCTGCTCAGCCGTCAGCGTCGTATCGGAACCATCTGCCATGACGCGAAGCCTAAGCAGAGTTGCACTCGCGCGTGCGAGAACCATGAACCTTTTGTGATGCCAATTACCTACAGGTTTAAGGATGAGCACAGACTTCCTGTCCGGTTATATCCGGACTTTCCCGCACTAATCGCTTAGGCAAATCAGGGTTCACCACCCGCAGGTTGAGTCGATCCGACTCATGGCGAAAGTTACTCTCATGTGACGTTAAACCCGGACAACTCATCCACGGCCATGATTAGTCCGCGGATTTTCGGTGAACCGCCGCGGCGACGTCCGCGCGACAGGCGTCAGATCAGCGCGTCGAGCGCGACGGCCACGAAGACGATCGTCAGGTACGTCGTCGACCAGTGGAACAGCCGCATCGGCTTGACCGCCTCGCCGCGGGTCGCCCGCCGGCAGAGCCGGTGCGCCTCGACGATGAAGATGGCGCCCACGACGAGGGTCGGCACGCCGTAGATCGCGCTGAGGCCCAGCGGCCAGACCGCGAGGGAGGTGAGCACGGTGAGCCACGCGAAGATCAGGATCTCGGCGTTCACCCGACGGGTGGAGGCCACCACGGGCAGCATCGGGATGCCGGCGCGGGCGTAGTCGTCCTTGTACTTCATGGCGAGGGGGTAGAAGTGCGGCATCTGCCAGAAGAAGACCACGGCGAACAGGCCCCAGGCCGCCGGGGCGAGTCCGCCGGTCACCGCCGCCCACCCGATCAGCACCGGAGCGGCCCCGCAGGCGCCACCCCAGAACGTGTTCGTCGGCGTGGAGCGCTTGAGCCAGAGCGTGTAGACGACGTCGTAGTAGACGATCGCGGCGAGCGTCAGCCCAGCGGCGAGCAGGTTGGTGAACGCCGCCATCAGGACGATCGAGATCGCCGCCAGCACCAGGCCGAAGACGAGTGCGCTCCGCGGCGACACCGTGTGCGCCGGCAACGGACGCCGCTTGGTCCGCCGCATCAACTGGTCGATGTCCCGGTCGATGTAGCAGTTGAGAACGCTGGCCGCGCCCGCGGCGAGCGAGCCACCGATGAGCACCACTGCCATCAGCCACAGCGACGGCAGTCCCCCGTCGGCGAGCATCATCGCCGGGATGGTGGTGACCAGCAGCAACTCGACGATGCGCGGCTTGGTGAGCGCCACGTACGCCGACACGATCGCGCGCACGTCCCGCCGCGCCACCGGACCCTCGGCCGCCCGGGCCGGGGGCTGCCCGGCGGGGTTGCTCGCGGGGCGCTCGGTGATCATGCTCACGGATTGCCACCTTCCGGCATCGGCACGGGGAGATCGAGTCGGGCGGGGCCCACTTGCGACCGCACACCGACCCACACACTACGCGTTGTCGTTTTGGCTGCCCGGCCGACCCGACAACGGTGCGGGCCGTCACACCACCGGGTTGAACGACTCGCTGCCCTGTCCCGTACCGCAGACCATGCAGAGATCCCCGGGCGGACGTTTAGTCACGCTCGATAGGGTCACCAGTGAGGGTTCCGCCCATCTGCCGAGGAGCACAACCATCGTGGCTGCCAACCGACCTGAGCACTCTGAACTCAACTGGTCCGACCTCGATCGCCGGGCTGTCGACACCGTCCGCGTTCTGGCCATGGATGCCGTCGAGAAATCCGGCAACGGCCACCCGGGCACCGCGATGAGCCTGGCGCCCGCGGCCTACCTTCTCTTCAACAGGGTCATCCGGCACAACCCGGCCGACCCGAACTGGCCAGGCCGGGACCGGTTCGTGCTCTCCGCCGGGCACTCCAGCCTGACCCTCTACATCCAGCTGTTCCTGTCCGGCTACCCGCTGAGCCTGGCCGACCTCAAGTCGCTGCGGCAGTGGGGCTCGCAGACCCCCGGTCACCCGGAGCACGGTCACACCCCGGGCGTCGAGACCACCACCGGTCCCCTCGGGCAGGGCCTGGGCAACGCGGTAGGCATGGCCATGGCGGCCCGCCGCGAGCGCGGCCTGTTCGACCCGGAGGCCGAGCCGGGCAGGTCGGTCTTCGACCACAACATCTGGTGCATCGTCTCCGACGGCGACATCGAGGAGGGCATCAGCCACGAGGCCAGCGCCCTCGCCGGGCACCAGCAGCTGGGCAACCTCACGGTCGTCTACGACGACAACGAGATCTCGATCGAGGACGACACCCGCATCGCCAAGAGCGAGGACGTGGCGGCCCGCTACGAGGCGTACGGCTGGCACGTGCAGACTGTCGACTGGCGCAGCGGTGACGCCGACCAGGGCGACTACCACGAGGACGCCGAGGCGCTGTACCGCGCGCTGGTGGCCGCCAAGGCCGAGACCGGCCGTCCCTCCTTCATCGCGCTGCGCACCATCATCGGCTGGCCCGCGCCCAACAAGCAGAACACCGGCAAGATCCACGGCTCGGCGCTCGGCGCCGACGAGGTGAAGGCCACCAAGCGGATCCTCGACTTCGACCCGGAGCAGACTTTCCAGGTCGACGAGGAGGTGCTCGCGCACGCCCGCAACGTGATGGGCCGCGGCTCGGACGCCCAGCAGGAGTGGACCGTCTCGTTCGACGCCTGGAAGAAGGCGAACCCGGAGCGCACCGCCCTCTACGAGCGGATGGCCGGCCGCGTGCTGCCGGACGGCTGGACCGAGGCGCTGCCGGTCTTCCCCGCCGACGCCAAGGGCGTGGCCACCCGGGCCGCCTCCGGCAAGGTGCTCGAGGCGCTCGCGCCGGTGCTGCCGGAGCTGTGGGGCGGTTCGGCCGACCTGGCCGAGAGCAACAACACCACGATGAAGGGCGAGCCGTCGTTCATCCCGGCCTCGCACGCCACCAAGGACTTCCCCGGCCACGAGTACGGCCGCACCCTGCACTTCGGCATCCGTGAGCACGCCATGGGCGCGATCCTCAACGGCATCGCCCTGCACGGCGGCACCCGCCCGTACGGCGGCACGTTCCTGGTGTTCAGCGACTACATGCGCCCGTCGGTGCGACTGGCCGCGTTGATGAAGCTGCCGGTGACGTACGTCTGGACGCACGACTCGATCGGCCTGGGCGAGGACGGCCCGACCCACCAGCCGGTGGAGCACCTGACCGCGCTGCGCGCCATCCCGGGCCTGGACGTGGTCCGCCCGGCGGACGCCAACGAGACGGCGTGGGCCTGGCGGCAGGCGCTGGAGCACACCGACCGGCCGACCGCGCTGGCGCTGAGCCGCCAGCCGCTGCCGACCCTGGACCGGGACGTCCTGGGTGCCGCGGACGGGGTGGCCAAGGGCGGCTACGTGCTGGCCGAGGCATCCAACGGCAAGCCGCAGGTGATCATCGTCGGCACCGGCTCCGAGGTGCAGCTCTGCCTGACCGCCCGGGAGCGGCTGGAGGCCGACGGCACGCCGACCCGGGTCGTTTCGATGCCCTGCCAGGAGTGGTTCTACGAGCAGGATGAGGCTTACCGGGAGTCGGTGCTCCCGCGCGGGGTAAAGGCACGGGTGAGCGTGGAGGCCGGGATCGCCATGTCCTGGCGCGGCGTCGTCGGTGATCTCGGCGAGAGCGTCAGCCTGGAGCACTACGGGGCGAGCGCCCCGCACACCGTGCTCTTCGAGCAGTTCGGGTTCACCCCCGACCGGATCGTGGCGGCGGCACACGCCTCGCTGGCCCGGGTGGGCGACATCACCGGTTTCACGACCGGCAACTGAGGGAGCGTGGACGGCATGACGGACAAGCTGAATGAGCTCACCGCCGCAGGTGTGGCGGTGTGGCTCGATGATCTTTCCCGGGTACGTTTGAGCTCCGGCGGGCTGGACCAGCTCCGCCGTGAGAAGCACGTCGCCGGCGTCACCACCAACCCGACGATCTTCGCCAAGGCGTTGAGCGATGCCGACGAGTACAACTGGCAGCTGCGTGACCTCGCCATCCGTGGCGTGGACGTGGAAGAGGCCGTACGGATGCTCACCACGTACGACGTACGGTGGGCCTGCGACGTGATGCGCCCGTCGTACGACGGCAGCGCGGGCGTGGACGGCCGGGTCTCGATCGAGGTGGACCCGCGCAGCGCACACGACGCGGACAAGACGGTCGCCGAGGCCAAGGCGCTGTGGTGGCTGGTCGACCGGCCCAACCTCTTCATCAAGATCCCGGCCACCGAGGAGGGCCTGTCGGCGATCACCGACACCCTCGCCGAGGGGATCAGCGTCAACGTGACGCTGATCTTCGGCCTGGACCGCTACTCGGCGGTCATGGAGGCCTTCCTGGCCGGTCTGGAGCAGGCCAAGGCCAACGGGCACGACCTGTCGAAGATCGGCTCGGTCGCGTCGTTCTTCGTCTCCCGGGTCGACTCCGAGGTCGACAAGCGGCTGGAGAAGGTCGGCTCCGACCAGGCCAAGGCGCTCAAGGGCAAGGCCGCCGTGGCCAACGCCCAGCTGGCGTACGAGCGCTACACCGAGGTCTTCTCCTCGGACCGCTGGAAGGCCCTGGAGGCCGCCGGAGCGCACCCGCAGCGGCCGTTGTGGGCCTCCACCTCGACCAAGAACCCGGACTACCGGGACGTGATCTACGTCGAGGAGCTGATCGCCCCCGGCACGGTCAACACCATGCCGGAGTCGGTCATCCACGCTTACGCCGATCACGGCGAGACGCGCGGCGACACCGTGACCGGCGCCTACGACGCGGCCCGGAAGGTCTTCGCGGACCTGGAGTCGGTCGGGGTGGACATGGCCGACGTGATCGCCACCCTCGAGCGCGAGGGTGTGGAGAAGTTCGAGGCGAGCTGGCAGGAGCTGCTCGACGGCGTCAGCAAGTCGCTGAAGGCGGCGGGCACCGGCACGGGCGCTCCGAACAAGGCTGCCAAGGGCAACGCCAAGGCCGCCGAGAAGGCCGGTGGCGCGTGAGCGAGCGAATCAGCAAGCGGCGAAGCGGAGTGACGGCATGAGCGAGCGCAGCGAGCGAATCGGTAAGCCCAGCGCGAAGGTGCCTCATGGCGGCACGCAGCGAAGCGGAGTGACGGCATGAGCGACCTTCTCGCAGGGCCGGTGGAGGCAGCCGCCGGGCTCGCCGTGTACGGCGCGGACGCGGTCGACAAGTCCGCGCCCGCCTCGACCCGGGAGGCGCTGGTCAAGGCCGGCGTCCCCGGCAAGCTGGCCGCCAAGGACGCGGGCCTGTGGGGTCCGGACGCCGAGGCCGAGGCGAAGATCCGGCTCGGCTGGGTGGACACCCACCGGCGCAGCCGGGAGCTGCTGGCGCAGCTCGCCGAGCTGAGCGCGGAGCTGGCCGACCTGGACCACGTGGTGCTCGCCGGCATGGGCGGCTCGTCGCTCGCCCCCGAGGTGATCACGCGGACGCTGGGCCGGCCGCTGACCGTGCTGGACACGACCGACCCGGGCCAGGTCCGGGCGGCCCTGGCTGACCGGCTGGAGCGCACCGTGGTGGTCGTCGCCAGCAAGTCCGGCTCGACGGTGGAGACCGACAGCCACCGTCGCGCCTACTGGCAGGCGTTCCTGGACGCCGGGATGACCGAGGCGGAGGCCGGCCGGCACTTCGTCATCGTCACCGACCCGGGTTCGCCGCTGGAGGCCACCGCGGCCGAGATGGGCGCGTTCACCGTGCTCGCCGACCCGAACGTGGGCGGTCGGTACTCGGCGCTCACCGCGTTCGGGCTGGTGCCCTCGGCGCTGGCCGGCGTCGAGGTCGCCGAGCTGCTCGACCAGGCCGACGCGTTGGCCGAGTCGCTCGCCTCGGACCGCGACAACCCGGCGTTGGCGTTGGGCGCCGCGCTGGGCGCGGCCGCCACGCTGGCCCGTGACAAGGTCGCCCTGGTGTCCGACGGCACCGGCATCGACGGCTTGGGCGACTGGGCCGAGCAGTTGATCGCCGAGTCGACAGGCAAGGCCGGGGTGGGCATCCTGCCCGTCGTGGTCGAGTCCCCGCAGAGCCCCGGCGCCACCGGGCCGGACGTGCTGACCGTCAGCTACGGCGGCGCGTTGGCCGCCGGTGACGTGCCGGGCGGCGGCGCCGACCCGGACGTGGCCGTCAACGGCCCGCTCGGCGCGCAGTTCCTGGCCTGGGAGTACGCCACCGCGGTGGCCGGCGTGGTGCTCGGCATCGACCCGTTCAACCAGCCGAACGTCACCGAGTCCAAGGAGAACACCAACAAGATCCTGGCCTCGGGTCTGCCGGCGGAGACGCCGTCGTTCACCGAGGGCGCGATCGAGGTGTACGCCCCGCAGGGCGCCCCCGGTGACCTGGTCGGCGTGCTGCGCTGGCTGCTCGACGGGTTGGGCGAGGACGGCTACCTGGCCGCGATGGCCTACCTGGACCGGTTCGCCGACGCCGACGCGGCCCGGCTGCGTCCGCTGCTGGCCGAGGCGAGTGGCCGGCCGGTCACCTTCGGCTGGGGACCACGGTTCCTGCACTCCACCGGCCAGTACCACAAGGGCGGCCCGCAGGTGGGCAGCTACCTTCAGGTGACCGGCGCGGTCGCCGAGGACCTGGCGGTGCCGGGCAAGCCGTACACCTTCGGTGAGTTGCAGGCGGCACAGGCCGCCGGCGACCGGCAGGCCCTCGCCGGCCGGGAACGGCCGCTGCTGCGGCTGCACCTGACCGACCGGGCAGCCGGCGTCGCCCAACTACTCGACGCGGCCGGTGAGCTGCGGGCGTGAGGATGGACGCTGTGACTGAAGCGGAGCGAGAAGGCGGTTCGGTGAACCCGCTACGCGACCCGCAGGACCGCCGGTTGCCCCGGATCCCCGAGCCGTGCGCTCTGGTGATCTTCGGGGTGACCGGCGACCTGGCCCGCAAGAAGCTGCTCCCCGCGGTCTACGACCTGGCGAACCGGGGGCTGCTGCCGCCCGGTTTCGTGGTGCTCGGCTTCGCCCGCCGAGACTGGGGTGACGGCGACTTCGAGACCCTCGCGTGCGAGGCGGCCCGCAAGCACGCCCGCACCCCGTGGCGGGAAGAGGTGTGGGCGCGGCTGGCCGGCAACATCAAGTTCGTCGGCGGGTCGTTCGACGACGACGCGGCCTTCGACCAGCTCGCCTCGACGCTGGACGACCTGCGGCAGACCCACGGCATCGCCGGCAACGCGGCTTTCTACTTCTCCATCCCCCCGGCCGCGTTCCCCGTCGTGCTCAAGCAACTGGCCCGCACCGGGATGGCCGACAACGAGAAGTCCGGCGGCTGGCGCCGGGTAGTGGTGGAGAAGCCGTTCGGCAACGACCTGCCGTCGGCGAAGGCGCTCAACGACCTCGTCGACGACGTGTTCACCCGCCAGGACGTCTTCCGGATCGACCACTACCTGGGCAAGGAGACCGTCCAGAACATCCTGGCCCTGCGGTTCGCCAACAACCTGTTCGAGCCGTTGTGGAACTCGAAGTACGTCGACTCGGTGCAGATCACCATGGCCGAGGACGTCGGCATCGGCAGTCGGGCCGGCTTCTACGACACCGTCGGCACCGCCCGTGACGTGCTCCAGAACCACCTGCTCCAGCTCCTGGCGCTGGTGGCGATGGAGGAGCCGACCAGCTTCGACGCCGACGAGATCCGCGCCGAGAAGCTGAAGGTGCTCAAGGCGATCACCCTGCCCAAGGACGTGGCCCGGGACACCGTCCGCGGCCAGTACCTGCCCGGCTGGGTGGGCGGCGAACGCGCGGTCGGCTACCGGGAGGAGCAGGACGTCCCCGCCGACTCCACCACGGAGACGTACGTGGCGGTGCGGCTCGGCATCCAGAACCGGCGTTGGGCCGAGGTGCCGTTCTACATCCGGGCCGGCAAGCGGCTGCCCCGGCGGGTCACCGAGGTCGCCATCATGTTCAAGAAGGCGCCGCACCTGCCGTTCAACGACGCCGACATGGAATCGCTGGGCAACAACCAGCTCGTCATCCGGGTGCAGCCCGACGAGGGCGTGGTGCTCAAGTTCGGCTCGAAGGTGCCGGGCACCACGATGGAGGTCCGCGACATCGCGATGGACTTCCAGTACGGCGAGGCGTTCACGGAGTCCAGCCCGGAGGCGTACGAGCGGCTCGTCCTGGACGTGCTGATCGGGGACCGCACCCTGTTCCCGGACGCGGCCGAGGTCGAGCAGAGCTGGCAGGTGATCGACCCGCTGGAACACGCCTGGGAGGGCACCACGCCGGAGCCGTACCGCGCCGGCGAGTGGGGGCCACGGGCGGCCGACGAGATGCTGGCCCGCGAGGGCCGCGCTTGGAGAAGAGCATGATCGGGCTGTGGGACACCACCGGCAACGAGGTGGTCAAGGCGCTTGCCGCCGAGCGGCGCAGCGCCGGTGGTGTGGCCAGCGGCATGGCGCTCACCCTCATCGTGGTGGTGGACGAGAAGCGGGTCCGCGAGGCGGAGGCGGCGGCGACCATCGCCGCCGCGGCCCACCCGTGCCGGCTGGTGGTCGTGGTCCGCTCCGACATCGAGCGGGAACGCAACCGGCTGGACGCGGAGATCGTGGTCGGTGGCCGGCTCGGCCCCTGCGAGGCGGTGGTCACCCGGATGTACGGGCGGCTCGCCCTGCACGCCGAGTCGGTGGTGATGCCGCTGCTGGTGCCGGACGTGCCGGTGGTCACCTGGTGGCACGGCGAGCCGCCGGCGGAGATCGCCACCGACTTCCTCGGGGTGGTCGCCGACCGGAGGATCACCGACACGGCGCAGGCCACGGACCCGATCGAGGCGCTGCGGCAGCGCGCCCGGGACTACGCCCCGGGTGACACCGACCTGGCGTGGACCCGGATCACCCCGTGGCGGACCCTGGTCGCCGGGGCGTTCGACACCACCGAGGCGAAGGTCACCGAGGCGACTGTCGTCGCGCCGCCCAGCGACCCGACGGCGGCGCTGATGGTCGGCTGGCTGTCCAGCCGGCTCGGCATCACCCCGCGCCGGGTCGACAGCGACGAGTTCCCCCGGATGCGGGAGGTGCAGTTGACCTGCGCCAACGGCGACCGCCTGACGCTGACCCGCGAGGACAGCCTGGCGGTGTTCCGGCGGACCGGTCAGGACGACCGGACCCTGCCGCTGGTCCGTCGGCCGCTCGGCGACGAGCTGGCCGAGGAACTGCGCCGGCTGGACGCGGACCAGGTGTACGCGGAGGCGCTGGGCGCGACCGCCGGTCTGCGGGGTCTGGAACAGCGCCCCCCGCAGCGGGTGCACGTCTGGAAGGATCCGGCCACGGCCCAGCGCGCCGAGGCCGGGGTCACCGCGCACACCGGCACGAGCGGCGAGAGCTGAGCAGCACCACACCCGAGGGCCGGGACGCCATGTCCCGGCCCTCCACCGCCACCTCCGGACGTTCCGTCCGGTAACGACGCGACAGCGACCGCCCAGCGGTCGGGAAACGAAGGCACAACCCATGAGTGAGGCGAGTGTCGCCGTCCACGCCGACGCCGACCTGCTGGCGCAGGCCGTGGCGGCCCGGCTGCTGGTGAAGTTGCTCGACGCCCAGGCCGACCGGGGCGAGGCCGCGATGGTGCTCACCGGTGGGCGCATCGCCGCCGCCGTGTACCGGGCGGTGGCGCAGTTGCCGGCCCGCGACGCCGTGGACTGGTCCCGGGTCGACGTGTGGTGGGGTGACGAGCGGTTCCTGCCCGCCGGCGACCCGGAGCGCAACGAGACCCAGGCCCGCGCCGCCCTGTTGGACGTGGTGCCGCTGGACCCGGCCCGGGTGCATCCCATGCCGGCCTCCGACGGACCGGCAGGCAACGACCCCGAGGCGGCCGCCGCCGCGTACGCCGACGAGTTGGCCCGCGCCGCCCGGCCGGGGCACGCCGCGCTGCCGCACTTCGACGTGCTGATGCTGGGCGTCGGTGAGGACGGGCACGTCGCCTCGGTCTTCCCGGAGCACCCGGTGCACTACGAGACGCGGCCGGTCAGCGCGGTGCGGGGCAGCCCGAAGCCGCCGCCGGTGCGGACCACGCTCACCCTGTCGGCGATCAACACCGCCGAGGAGGTCTGGCTCGTGGCCGGCGGCGCCGACAAGGCCCGTGCGGTGGGCATGGCGCTGGCCGGCGCCGGCCCGGTGCAGCTGCCGGCCGCCGGGGTGCACGGCGTGGACCGTACCCGCTGGCTGCTGGACCGCGCGGCGGCCGCTGACGTGCCCGCCCGGCTGCGGAGCCTGCGCTGAGCGACGGTGCGGCCCCCGACGCGGGGGCCCGCACCTAGCTTTCGCCCCGGCGGCGGCGCAGCGCGGCGAGCGCCTCCGCCAGCAGCGCCTCGCCCTCTTCGGCGGTACGCCGCTCCTTCACGTACGCCAGGTGGCTCTTGTAGGGCTCGGCGCGGACCCGTCCGGGCGGGTTCTGCGCGTCCAGACCGGCGGGGAGCCCGCAGCGGGGGCAGTCCCACAGCGGCGGCGCCGTGGCGTCGGCCGCGATGCGGATGTCGGTCTGGTGGTCGTTGCGACACCAGTAGGTGACGTCCTGTCGGGGTGCGGGTTGGTGCCGCTCGTCCGGGCGCATGGGTGCGGACCCGACGCGGGCGCCGCGGATGACGTTGCCACTGGGCACGGCTGCTCGCTCCTGTCGTCGGAGGGGACCCGCCACCGTCGGGGATGGGCGGCGGGCGACGCGGTGCAGCGGAGAAAAGACTGCGCGCGGCCCGTCGAGTGACGGACCGCGCGCAGATTGTACGACTTCGCGGACCTGCTCAGGTGCCGCTGTTCAGCTGGAGACGGAGCCAGAGCCCCAGCCCGACGATCGCCGCGAACCAGACGACACCCACCAGAACGGTGTAACGGTCCAGGTTCTTCTCGGCCACCGAGGAGCCGGCGAGGCTGGAGCTGACGCCACCGCCGAACATGCTCGACAACCCGCCACCCTTACCGCGGTGCAGCAGGATGAGCAGGGTGAGCAGGATGCTCGTGATGACCAGCAACACGATCAACGTGTATGCGAACCAGATCGGCATGGCTGGGGGCAGTCCTCTCGTAGCGATCCTCGCCCGGACAGGTCGGGCACGGCGGCACCGGCCGGTGGACGGGCGGTGTCCAGGATAGCGAGCGATCAGCGAGCGATGTGCTCGGGGAACCGGCAGATCTGCGCGAATTCTTCGGCGTCCAGGCTGGCGCCACCCACCAGGCCACCGTCCACGTCCGGCTGGCCCATGATCGAGGCGACGTTGGACGCCTTGACCGAGCCGCCGTAGAGGACCCGGACCGCGTCGGCGGTCTCGGTGTCGAAGCGCTCCGCCAGCCGTTGGCGGACCGCGCCGCAGACCTCCTGCGCGTCCTCGGGCGTCGCGGTCTTGCCGGTGCCGATCGCCCAGACCGGCTCGTACGCGATGACGACCTGGCGCACCTGCTCGGCCGTGAGCCCGGCGAGGCCCCCGTCGAGCTGGTCGGCGCAGTGCGCCACGTGGGTGCCCTGCTCGCGGACGTCCAGCCCCTCCCCCACGCAGAGGATCGGGGTCAGGCCGTGCGCGAGCGCCGCCTTCACCTTCGCGTTGACCACCCCGTCGTCCTCGTGGTGGTAGGCCCGCCGCTCGGAGTGCCCGACCACCACGTACGTGCAGCCGAGCTTGGCGAGCATCGCGCCGGAGATGTCCCCGGTGTACGCGCCGGAGGCGTGCGGGGAGAGGTCCTGCCCGCCGTAGCCGATCAGCAGCTTGTCGCCGTCCACAGCCGTCTGCACGGTGCGCAGGTCGGTGAACGGCGGCAGCACCACCGTCTCGACCTCGGTGAGCTGCTTCTCGGTGAGGCTCGCGGCCAGCTTCTGCACGAGCAGGTTGGCCTCGAGGTGGTTGAGGTTCATCTTCCAGTTGCCGGCCATCAACGGCCGGCGGGTCGTGCTCGCCATGCTCAGTTCTCCAGGGCCGCGATGCCGGGGAGGGTCTTGCCCTCCAGGTACTCCAGGGAGGCGCCGCCGCCGGTGGAGATGTGACCGAAGCTCGACTCGTCCAGGCCCAACGCCCGCACCGCCGCGGCGGAGTCGCCGCCACCGACGACGCTGAACGCGTCGGCCTTGGTGATCGCCTCGGCGATCCCCCGGGTGCCGGCCGCGAACGCCGCCATCTCGAACACGCCCATCGGGCCGTTCCAGAAGATCGTCTTCCCCTGCGACAGGGCGGCGGCGAAGCCGGCGACCGTCTCCGGGCCGATGTCCAGGCCGAGCCGGTGGCTCGGGATGCCGTCGACGCGGACCGTGTCGTGCGCGGCGTCCGGGGCGAAGGCGTCCGCGACCACCACGTCGACCGGCAGCATGATCTTGCCGCCGGAGCGCTCCAGCAGGTTGCGGCAGGTCTCGACCATGTCCTTCTCCAGCAGCGAGGTGCCCACCTCCAGGCCCTGGGCCTTGAGGAAGGTGAAGCACATCCCGCCGCCGATGAGCAGCCGGTCGACAGTCGGCAGCAGCGCCTCGATCACCGCGAGCTTGTCGGAGACCTTGGAACCGCCCAGCACCACCACGTACGGCCGCTCGGGCTCGCTGGTGAGCTTGGAGAGCACCTCGACCTCACGCAGCACCAGCCGGCCGGCCACGTGCGGCAGCCGCGCCGGCACGTCGTAGACGCTGGCGTGCTTGCGGTGCACGGCGCCGAACGCGTCGTCCACGTACGCGTCGCCGAACGCGGCGAGCTGATCGGCGAAGGCGCCCCGCTCGGCCTCGTCCTTGCTGGTCTCCCCCGCGTTGAAACGCAGGTTCTCCAGCAGGGCGACCTGGCCGTCGGCCAGGCCCGCGACGGTGGAGCGGGCCGAGTCGCCGACCGTGTCGGTGGCGAAGTGCACCGGAGCGCCGAGCAGCTCACCGAGCCGCCCGGCGACCGGGCTCAGGCTGAACTGCGGGTCCGGCGTGCCCTTCGGGCGGCCCAGGTGCGAGCAGACGACCACCTTCGCGCCGGCCTCGACCAGCGCACCGAGGGTCGGCAGCACCGCGCGGATGCGCCCGTCGTCCGTGATGGCGCCGGACTGCTTGTCGAGCGGGACGTTCAGGTCGGCGCGCACCAGCACGCGCCGACCCGACACCCCCTCGGCGAGCAGGTCGTCGAGGGTCCGGATGCTCACAGCGACGAACCGACCAGCTTGACGAGGTCGACCAGGCGGTTGGAGTAGCCCCACTCGTTGTCGTACCAGCCGACGACCTTGACCTGGTTGCCGACGACCTTGGTCAGCGGCGCGTCGAAGATGCACGACGCCGGGTCGGTGACGATGTCGGTGGAGACGATCGGGTCTTCGTTGTAGACCAGGATGCCCTTGAGCGGGCCGTCCGCGGCGGCCTTCAGCGCGGCGTTGACCTCGTCCACAGTGGTCTCGCGACCCACGTTGACGGTGAGGTCGGTGACCGAGCCGGTCGGGATCGGCACCCGCAGCGCGTACCCGTCGAGCTTGCCCTTCAGGTCCGGCAGCACCAGGCCGATGGCCTTCGCGGCGCCGGTCGAGGTCGGGACGATGTTGAGCGCGGCGGCGCGGGCCCGACGCAGGTCCGAGTGCGGCGCGTCCTGCAGGTTCTGGTCCTGGGTGTACGCGTGGATCGTCGTCATCAGGCCGTGCTGGATGCCGAACGTGTCGTGCAGGACCTTCGCCATCGGCGCGAGGCAGTTGGTGGTGCACGAGGCGTTGGAGATGATGGTGTGCTTCGCCGGGTCGTAGGTGTCGTGGTTGACACCCATGACGACGGTGACGTCCTCGTTCTTCGCCGGAGCGGAGATGATGACCTTCTTGGCCCCGCCGTCGACGTGCGCCTTGGCCTTGGTGGCGTCGGTGAAGAAGCCCGTCGACTCGATGACGACGTCGGCGCCGACCTCGCCCCACGGCAGCTTCGACGGGTCCTTCTCGGCGTACGCCTTGATGGTCTTGCCACCGACGGTGATCTCGTCGGCGGTGGCCTTGACCTCGTACGGCAGGCGGCCGAGGATGCTGTCGTACTTGAGCAGGTGGGCGAGCGTGGCGTTGTCGGTCAGGTCGTTCACCGCCACGACCTCGATGTCGGCGTCGGACGCCAGCACTGCCCGGAAGAAGTTACGGCCGATTCGGCCGAAGCCGTTGATGCCAACCCGGATGGTCACAGGTCCCATCTCCTCGCGTTCTGGTCTGCCGGCTTCAGACAACGGGCCGGCGGAGTGGTGTGCGCCGACCGTTGGAGCCGGCCGTTGACGGTTCGTCTCGGCACCCCGCCGCGGTCTGAGGACCTGACCGCCCGAGGCGGTAAGCACGACGAGGAGTGCCTGTGTCGGCCCCCTTGCCGTACTCAGCGACCTTATCCGAGCGCGTGAGAGCACGCCGCGCCGGGGCGTGGTCCCGGCGCACCGTACGGCCCCACCGTCCTATCAGACCACGAGCATGTCGGGTGTGACGGCCGCTTCGGTATCCGGGATGCCGAGGTCCCGGGCCCGCTTGTCGGCCAGCGCCAGCAGACGGCGGATCCGTCCGGCGATGGCGTCCTTGGTCAGCGGAGGCTCGGCCAACGCGCCCAGCTCCTCCAGCGACGCCTGCCGGTGCTCCAGGCGCAGCCTCCCGGCGTCGGTGAGGTGGTTGGGCGCCTCGTCGGCAAGGATCTCCAGCGCCCGGGTCACCCGGGCCGCGGCGGCGACGGCGGCACGCGCCGAGCGGCGCAGGTTGGCGTCGTCGAAGTTGGCCAGCCGGTTGGCGGTGGCCCGCACCTCGCGGCGGACCCGGCGCTCCTCCCAGGCCAGCACGCTGGAGTGCGCGCCGATGCGGGTGAGCAGCGCAGCGATCGCGTCGCCGTCCTTGACCACCACCCGGTCCACCCCGCGCACCTCGCGGTTCTTCGCGGTGATGCCGATCCGCCGGGCCGCGCCGACCAGCGCCAGCGCCGACTCCGGCCCGGGGCAGGTGATCTCCAGCGCGCTGGAGCGGCCGGGCTCGGTGAGCGAGCCGTGCGCCATGAACGCCCCCCGCCACGCCGAGACCGCGCAGCAGACGTTTGCCGCCACCACGTGCGGGGGCAGCCCGCGCACCGGACGACCGCGCACGTCCAGCAGGCCGGTCTGCCGCGCGAGCGCCTCACCGTCCTTGACCACGCGGACGATGAAGTGGCTGCCCTTGCGCAGCCCACCGGACGCCAGCACGTGGATCTCGCTGGGGTAGCCGTAGACCTCCGCGATCTCCCGGCGCAACCGACGCGCCACCGCGCCGGTGTCCAGCTCAGCCTCCACCACCACACGGCCGGAGACGATGTGCAGCCCGCCGGCGAAGCGCAGCAGCGCCGCCATCTCCGCCCGCCGACAGCAGGGCTTGGGCACGTCGACCCGACTCAGCTCGTCCTTGACCGCAGCCGTCATCGCCATTGTGCGTCCCCTCACGGACCTGTTCCGGCGTGTCGCCGGAGATTACGTACGTGTCTAACGATCGGCGCCCAGGACAGGCACCAGCGCGGCGCCCAGGGCAGCCGGATCATGGCGGGGAGTGCCGTCGGTGACGGCGACGGGGGCGAGGACCAGGCGGGCACCCAGCGATTCTGCCGCACGTTCGACCGGTTCAGGGTCACCCACCGCCTTGGCGTCCGCGAGCACGAGATCGACCTTGAGTTCGGGCAGGTACCAGCGCAACGCCGCCAGATGATCGGCGACCGAGAGGCCGAGGGTCTCCTTCTCCGCGGCCAGGTTCAGCGTGACCAGCCGCCGGGCCGAGCTGGACACGATCGCGTCGGCCAGCTGCGGCACCAGCAGGTGCGGAAGAACACTCGTGTACCAGCTGCCCGGCCCGAAGATCAACCAGTCAGCCGCGCCGATCGCCGCCAGGGCCTCGGCGCAGGCCGCCGGGGCGGCCGGGGTGAGACGCAGCGACTCGACCCGCCCGGTGGTGACCGCCACCTGGTGCTGACCGCGTATGGTCCGCACCTCGTCGGGGGCGCTCGGGTCGGCGCCGCGCACCCGCGCCTCGATGCCTACCGGCTGGCGCGACATCGGCAGGACCCGCCCGACCGTGCCGAGCATCGCCCCGGCGTGTTCCAGCGCCGCCACCGGGTCGCCGAGCAGCTCCATGAGGCCGCAGAGCACCAGGTTGCCCACCGCGTGCCCGGCCAGGCCGTCGGAGCGCGCCGCCGTCGGTTCCGCGCCGCGCGACTCCGGGCCGCCCGCCGCCGTCAGGTCCGCGTCGGTCCCGTCCTGCGGGGGTACGCCGACAGCCGGCACCGCGGCGAAGCGGTGCTGGAACAGTCCGGCGCTGCGTCGGGTGGCCGGGTGGTCTCCGGCCAGCGCCACCAGCGCCTGGCGCAGGTCACCCGGGGGCAGGCCGCCCCGTTCGGCGCGCAGCCGGCCGCTGGAACCGCCGTCGTCGCCGACCGTGACCACCGCGGTGATGTCCAGGTCGAGTTCGGGGGCGCAGTGGCGCAGCGCACGCAGCGACGCGGACAACCCGTGCCCTCCGCCGAAGGCGACCACCCGACGCGCCGTCATTCCCGCCCCAGGTCGCGGTGCTGCGCGTTGGCGGCCAGCCCCGACTGGCGCAGCCGACCGGCCAGCTCCTCGGCGATGGCCACGCTGCGGTGTTTGCCGCCGGTGCAGCCCACGGCGACGGTCAGGTACCGCTTGCCCTCCCGCTCGAACCCGGTGGTGGTGGCGTTGACCAGGTCGGCGTACGAGGCGACGAAGGCGTCCGCGCCCTCCTGACCCAGCACGTACGCGCTGACCGCCTCCTCCCGACCGGTGTGCTCGCGCAGCTCCGGCACCCAGTACGGGTTGGGCAGGAACCGGGCGTCCAGCACGAAGTCGGCGTCCGGCGGCAGGCCGTACTTGAAGCCGAACGACAGCACGGTGACCCGCAGCCGGCGGGCGTCCTCGCCGCCGAACAGCTCCTCGATGCGCCGACGCAGCTGGTTGACGTTCAGGTGGCTGGTGTCGATGATCACGTCGGCCTGGTCGCGGGCCTCCTCCAACAGCCCGCGCTCCACCGCGATGCCGTCGGCCAGCCGCCCGTCGCCCTGCAACGGGTGCGAACGCCGGACGCTCTCGAAGCGCCGGATCAGCACCTCGTCGTCGGCGTCGACGAACACCACCCGGGGCGAGAAGCCCCGCTCCTTGAGCTCGCGGATCGCCCCGGCCAGGTCGGTGGAGAAGGCCCGCGAACGGACGTCCAGGACCATCGCCGTACGCCGGGCCGCGCCGCCGGCCTTGAACGCCAGCTCGGCCATGTCGAGCATGAGCGCCTGCGGCAGATTGTCCACGACGTAGTAGCCGACGTTCTCCAACGCCCGCGCGACGGTGCTGCGACCGCCACCGGACAACCCGGTGACCACCACCAGAGTGGTCTCCGACTCGGCCGCCGGCTGCCCGTCACCGGCTGTGTGCGCCTCGCTCACCCGTACCCCCAAGCCGTGGCGCCGCGGCCGCCATCGGCCGCGATTGGTCAATCAGCGACTCTATCCCGCCGGTCGGCGCCGGGTCGGGCGCGTCCGCTCCCGGGTAGCGCGGGTCGCCCTCCCGACAGGCCGCACCCTTGGCGGCTGTCAGTAGTCATCTGTGCGCTTCGCGCGATCGCCGCAGGTCAGGGCCGACATTCCGGAGGTCTCCGCCGAGCAACGTGCGGGATCGGGGCCGCTTCGCCCCGCCGAGCGGCCCGGCCGACCGGTCCAACTGACCGCTCGCCCGTCCGGTGCGCCCGGGTGCGCCGGGCGAGTGGTGTCGGGGTCGGCTCGTAGACTCCGCGGATGGCTTCCCCCACCGACGTGCGAGCCGAGGCCGCGCTGGACGCGCTGCGCCGGGTGTTCGGCTACGACGCCTTCCGCGGTTTCCAGCAGCAGGTCATCGACCATGTCGTCGCCGGTGGCGACGCGCTGGTGCTGATGCCCACCGGTGGCGGCAAGTCGCTGTGCTACCAGATCCCGGCCCTGGTCCGCGAGGGTGTCGCGGTCGTCATCTCCCCGCTGATCGCGCTCATGCAGGACCAGGTGGACGCGCTCACCGCGGTAGGTGTCCGCGCCGGCTTCCTCAACTCCACCCAGACCCTGGACGCCCGGCGGCGGGTGGAGGCCGCGTTCGTCGCCGGCGAGCTGGACCTGCTCTACCTGGCCCCGGAGGCCCTCGGCGTCCGGTCCACCCTCGCCCTGCTCGACCGGGGGCGGATCTCCCTGTTCGCGATCGACGAGGCGCACTGCGTGTCCCAGTGGGGCCACGACTTCCGGCCCGACTACCTCGCGCTGTCGATGCTGCACGAGCGCTGGCCGCAGGTCCCCCGGATCGCGCTGACCGCCACCGCGACGAGCGCCACCCGCCGCGAGATCGCGACCCGACTGGGGCTCGACGACGCCCAGCACTTCGTGGCCAGCTTCGACCGGCCCAACATCCAGTACCGGATCGTGCCCAAGCGCGAGCCCCGCAAGCAACTGCTGGCCCTGCTGCGCGACGAGCATCCCGGCGACGCCGGCATCGTCTACTGCCTGTCCCGCGCCTCGGTCGACAAGACCGCCGAGTTCCTGACCGCCAACAGCATCGCCGCGCTGCCCTACCACGCCGGCCTCGACGCGGCGACCCGCGCCGCCAACCAGCAACGCTTCCTGCGCGAGGACGGCCTCGTCATGGTGGCCACCATCGCCTTCGGCATGGGCATCGACAAGCCGGACGTGCGCTTCGTCGCCCACCTCGACCTGCCCAAGTCCGTCGAGGGCTACTACCAGGAGACCGGCCGCGCCGGCCGCGACGGACTACCGTCCACCGCCTGGCTGGCGTACGGCCTCCAGGACGTGGTCCAGCAGCGCAAGATGATCGAGACGTCCGACGGCGACCTCGCGCACCGGCGCAACCTCGCCGCGCACCTGGACGCGATGCTCGCGCTCTGCGAGACGGTCCGCTGTCGACGGGTGCAGCTGCTCGAGTACTTCGGCGAGACCACCCCGACGGCCTGCGGCAACTGCGACACCTGCCTCAACCCGCCGGAGTCGTGGGACGGGACCGTCGCCGCCCAGAAGCTGCTCTCCGCCATCTTCCGCCTCGACCGCGAACGCAACCAGCGGTTCGGCGCCGGGCACTGCATCGACATCCTGCTCGGCAAGCAGACCGACAAGATCAGCCAGTACGGGCACGACGCGCTGACCGTCTTCGGCATCGGCACGGAGTTGAGCGAGGCCGAGTGGCGGGGCGTGGTCCGGCAACTCCTCGCCGAGGGGCTGCTCGCCGTGGAGGGCGACTACGGCACCCTCGCCCTGACCGAGGCCAGCGCCGACGTCCTGGGCCGCCGCCGCACCGTCACGATGCGCCGCGAGCCGGAGCGGCCGGTGTCGAGCCGGTCGTCGAAGCCGCGCGGCGCGGCCACCGTCGTCGCCGAGCTCACCCCGGCGGCCGCGTCGGTCTTCGAGCGGCTGCGCGCCTGGCGGGCGGCCACCGCCAAGGAGCAGGGCGTCCCGGCGTACGTCATCTTCCACGACGCCACCCTCCGGCAGATCGCGGGCGACGCGCCCACCTCGCTGGCCGAGCTGTCCCGGGTCAGCGGGGTCGGCGAGAACAAGCTCGCCAAGTACGGCGAGCAGATCCTGGCCGTCCTCGCAAGCGACTGACCTGGACATGCGACAAGGGCCGGACCCCACGATCGGGGTCCGGCCCTTGTCGGTTGGTGTGTTGGTGTGTGGGTCAGCTGGTGGCGTAGCCGCGGGTGGCGATCCA
>NZ_JBEZFG010000016.1:0-68681 GCF_040649315.1 Micromonospora sp. NPDC049004 | reverse complement strand
GCCGGCGACGAGCCGCCGCCGCGCCGCCGCACCACGCCGCGCGCGCCCGGCCGCGCCGACCGGCCGGGGGCCCGCCGGCCGTCGCGCAAGCCGCCGCGTCCACCGAAGCTCGCCGACCCACGGCTGCGGCTGCGCCTGGGTACGGTGCTCACCCTGGCGCTCTTCGTCGTCATCGGGGTGCGGTTGGTCTTCCTGCAGGCGGTCGACACCCCGGCGTACGCAGGTGGTGGCGTCGCCGACCGGACCCGCACGGTCGAGCTGCCCGCACCGCGCGGCGCGATCTACGACTTCCGGGGCGAGCCGCTGGCCCACAGCGTCGAGGCGCGGTACGTGTTCGCCGACCCCACCCTGATCGAGGACCGGTCCAACCCCGCGTGGATCGGCGCCGACGCCACCGCGAAGGCGCTCTCTCCGCTGCTCGGCATTCCGGTGTCCAAGCTCACCGAGCTGATGAAGCCCCGCAAGCTGGAGAACGGCAACCCGTCGCGGTTCGAGTACCTGGCCCGGGGGGTGGAGATCCCGGCTGCCAAGCAGGTGCTGGCGCTGGAGCTGCCCGGCATCGGGGTGCACCGCGACGAGCGTCGGGAGGTGCCCGGCGACGACCTGGCGGCCAACCTGATCGGCTTCACCAGCCAGGACATGGTCGGGCTGGAAGGGCTGGAGGCCCGCTACGACGAGCTGCTCGCCGGGCAGGACGGCAAGCGGGTGTACGAGGCGGGCCTCGGTGACCTCGCCGCGCCGATCCCCGGCGGCTACAGCAAGACGACCCCGGCCAAGCCGGGCAGCTCGCTGACCCTCACCATCGACCGTGACCTGCAGTTCCGTTGCCAACAGATCCTCAGCGCGGGGATGGCGGGGCAGCGGGGCGCGACCGCCGCCGCCGTGATCATCGACGTCGCCACCGGCGAGGTGCGGGCCCAGGCCAGCGACCCCACCTACAACGCCGCCAAGCCGGGAGACAGCGACCCGGTCGCCCGCGAGGACGCCGCGACCAGCTTCGTGGTCGACCCCGGCTCGGTGCACAAGGCGATCACCTACGGCGCCGCGCTCCAGGAGGGGGTGATCACCCCGGACACGACGCTGCCGATCGCGAACAGCATCAAGAAGGGTGACACCTGGTTCTCCGACACCCACCCGGCCAACGGCCGCAAGATGAGCGTGCCCGGGATGCTTGCCTTCTCGTCGAACGTCGGCGCGATCACCGTCGCCGACCGGCTCGGCCCGGAGCGGCTGATCGACTACCAGCAGCGGTTCGGGCTGGGCAAGGCCACCGGCGAGGGCCTGCCCGGGGAGGCCAGCGGTCGGCTGCTGCCCCTCGACGAGTGGAGCGGTTCGTCGGCCGGGTCGGTGCCGATCGGCCACAGCGTCGACGCCACGCCGTTGCAGATGGCCGCCGCGTACGCCACCATCGCCAACGACGGCACGTACGTGCAGCCGCACCTCGTGAAGGAGACGATCGGCCCGGACGGCAAGCGCACCCCCGCGCCGGCGCCGGTCACCCGCTCGGTGCTCAGCCCGCAGAACGCGGCGGCGCTGCGCACCATGCTGGAGGCCGTCACCACCGTCGAGGGCGCCACCGGCACCCTGGCGGCGGTCCCCGGCTACCGGGTCGCCGGCAAGACCGGCACCGGCTGGCGTCTGGTGGACGGCAAGAAGCAACCGGGCGAGGTGTCCTCCTTCATCGGCATGGCCCCCGCCGAGAAGCCCCGGTACGTGATCGCGGTCTTCGTGTACGCGCCCGGTGGTGGGGGCGCGGCGATCGCCAACCCGGCGTTCCGCGACATGATGCAGTTCACGCTGCGTCACTACCGCGTACCGCCGTCCGCGAGTGGTTCCGCACCCAAGTTCGTGGTCTTTCCGCGCTGACCAGCGCAGGGGCGACATCATCGGTGAGTGCCGACGAACCACCGGGGCGGCTGTGCGGCCGGAACCGGACGACCGGGTAGGGTCTGACGCCGTGCCCGGCAATCCACGTCCACGTACCGTGACCGGCGTCCGGCTCGGTGACCTCGCCCTCCGGCTCGCCGTCGACCTCCCGGCGGACGCCGCCGACGTGGTCGTCACCGGCGCCACCCACGCCAGCCAGGAGGTCCGCCCCGGCGACCTGTACGCGGCCCTGCCCGGCGCCCGCCGCCACGGCGCGGAGTTCGCCGTCGGCGCGGCCGAGGCCGGCGCGGTGGCCCTGCTGACCGACCCGGCCGGCGCCGAGCTGGCGGCGGCGAGCGGCCTGCCCGCCCTGGTGGTGCCCGACCCCCGCGCGGTGCTCGGCGAGCTGGCCTCGGCGGTGTACGGCGACCCGACGGCGGCGCTCACCGTGATCGGCGTGACCGGGACCGCCGGCAAGACGTCCACCGCGTACCTGGTCGAGTCGGGGTTGCGCGCCGCCGGGCACACCACCGGGCTGATCGGCACCGTGGAGACCCGGCTCGGTGATCTGGTGATCGACAGCGTGCGGACCACCCCGGAGGCGACCGACCTGCACGCGATGCTGGCCACCGCCCGGGAGCGCGGCGTCACCGCAGTGGTCATGGAGGTCTCCAGCCACGCCCTGGCCATGGGCCGGGTCGGCGGGGTGCGCTTCGCCGTCGGCGGGTACACGAACTTCGGCTCCGACCATCTGGACTTCCACGCCGACAGCGCCGACTACTTCGCCGCCAAAGCGCAGCTCTTCGACGGCCGGTGCGCGGTCGAGGTGCTCAACCACGACGATCCGGCGCTCAAGCCGCTCTACAAGCCGGCGACGGTCAGCTACTCGGCTGCCGGCGACCCGACCGCGACGTGGTGGGCCGACGGCGTCGACGGCGAGGGGTACGCGCAGCGGTTCACCGCGCACGGCCCGGACGGCGTGGCGCTGACCGCCGGTGTGGCGCTGCCCGGGCGGCACAACGTGGCAAACGCGCTGCTGGCGATCGCCGCCCTGGTGGGCGCCGGGGTGGACCCGGTGACCGCGGCGGCCGGCGTGGCCGCCTGCGGTGGCGTGCCCGGCCGCCTGCAACTCGTCGACGTCGTCGGGCCGGTGCGCGGGGTCGTCGACTACGCGCACAAGGCCGACGCGATAGTGGCCGCGCTGGCCGCGCTGCGCGAGCTGAGCGCCGGCCGGCTGATCTGTGTGATCGGCGCCGGCGGGGACCGCGACCGGGGCAAGCGCCCGGTGATGGGCGCCGCCGCGGCCGAGGGGGCCGACGTGGTGCTGGTGACCGACGACAACCCGCGTACCGAGGACCCGGCCCAGATCCGCGCCGAGGTGCTCGCCGGGGCGTACCGGGCGGGCACGGCCGCCCGGATCATCGAGGTGGCCGGTCGCCGGGACGCGATCGACGAGGCGGTCCGACTGGCCGAGCCCGGCGACGTGATCGCGCTGCTCGGCAAGGGCCATGAGCGGGGTCAGGAGGTGGCGGGCGAGATGCTCCCGTTCGACGACAGCACCGAGCTGGCCGACGCGCTGCGGGCCCGCTTCCCGGACCGGGCGGGTCAGCGGTGATCGCGCTGACGCTGGCCGAGGTGGCCGATGCGGTCGACGGGCGGCTCGTGGCCGCCGACCCGGCCGCCACCGTCACCGGGTCGGTCGAGTTCGACTCGCGCAAGGTCGGGCCCGGTTCGCTCTTCGTGGCGTTCCCCGGGGAGAAGGTGGACGGGCACGACTACGCGGCGACGGCGATCGAGTCCGGCGCGGTGGCCGTGCTCGGCAGCCGCGAGGTGCCCGGGGTGCCGATGGTGCTCGTCGACGACGCCCTGACCGCGATGGGCCGGCTGGCCCGCGCGGCGGTGGCCCGGCTGCCCGAGCTGACCGTGATCGGGGTGACCGGCTCGTCGGGCAAGACCACCACGAAGGACCTGATCGGCCAACTCACCACCCGCCTCGGCGCCACGGTGGCCCCGCCCGGGTCGTTCAACAACGAGCTGGGCCACCCGTACACGGCTCTGCTGGCCGGTCCGGACACCCGCTACCTGGTCATGGAGAAGGGCGCCCGCGGCATCGGGCACGTGCGCTACCTGTGCGAGCTGGTGCCGCCCCGCATCTCGGTGGTGCTCAACGTCGGGACCTCGCACATCGGCGAGTTCGGCTCACAGGACAACATCGCGCTGGCCAAGGGCGAGCTGGTCGAGGCGCTGCCGGCCGACGGGCTGGCGGTGCTGAACGCCGACGACCCCCGGGTGGACGCCATGGCGAGCCGTACGCGGGCCCGGGTGGTCCGCTACGGCGAGGCGCCCGACGCCGACCTGCGCGCCGAGGACGTCACGCTCGACGAGCGGGGGCACCCGTCGTACACCCTTGTCACGCCGGAGGGAAGCGCGCCGGTACGGCTCGCGCTGACCGGCCGCCACCAGGTCGGCAACACCCTCGCCGCCGCCGCGGTCGCCCGGGAGCTGGGCATGCCGCTGGCCGAGGTGGCCACGGCGCTCGGCGAGCTGGGGCTGAAGTCCACCCGGCGGATGGACGTCTTCGACCGGCCCGACGGGGTGACGGTCATCGACGACTCGTACAACGCCAACCCGGCCTCGATGGCTGTGGCGCTCCGGGCGCTCGCCAGCCTCGGACGTGAGAGGCGTACCGTCGCGGTGCTCGGTTACATGGCCGAGCTGGGCCCGTTCGAGCGCGACGGCCACGCCGAGGTCGGCCGGCTCGCGGCCGAGCTGGGTGTCGACCGGCTGCTCGTGGTGGGTGAGCCGGCCGCGCCGATCCACGAAGGCGCGACAGCGGTAGCGAACTGGGGAGGAGAGTCGGTGCTGCTCACCGATCAGGCGGCGGCCGTCGAGGTGCTGCGGGGCGAGCTACGACCGGGCGACGTCGTCCTGGTCAAGGGCTCCCGGTACCGGACCTGGGAGGTGGCCGACGCCCTGCGCGCCGACGCTGCCGGGGAGGCCAGTCGATGAGGGCCATCATCGTCGCCATCGGGGTGGCCTTCGTCGTCTCGCTGTTCTGCACCCCGATCGCGATCAAGGTGTTCACCCGGCTCAAGGCCGGCCAGCCGATCCGGTCCGACGGCCCGGCCATGCACCAGGGCAAGAAGGGCACGCCGACGATGGGCGGCGTGGTCTTCATCCTGGCCACCGTGATCGCGTACGTGGCCGGCCACCTGGCCCTGACCACGCTGCCGGACGCGCAGATCGCGCAGGTGGAGCCGACCATCACGGCGCTGGTGCTGCTGGGGCTGATGGTGTTCTCCGGCGCGGTGGGCTTCCTCGACGACTTCCTCAAGGTGCGCAAGCGCAACAGCGCCGGCCTCAACAAGCGCGGCAAGCTGCTCGGTCAGATCCTGGTCGGAGCGGTCTTCGGCGTGATCGCGCTGTGGTTCCCGAGCACGATGACCGACGCGACGGGCAACGCCACCAACACCCAGACCGTGGGCAGCACCACGCTGAGCTTCATCCGGGACATCGACTTCCTGGAGGTCAGCAAGGTCGGCGCGGTGATCATCTTCATCTTCGTGGTGATGGCCGCGACGAACGGCGTCAACCTGACGGACGGCCTGGACGGTCTGGCGACCGGCGCCTCGGTGATGGTGCTCGCCGCGTACGCGCTGATCGCGTTCTGGCAGTACCGCCACTGGTGCGCCGACCCGAGCTACACCCAGCCGTACTGCTACGAGGTCCGGGACCCGTTGGAGATCGCGCTGATAGCCGGGGCCGCGGCCGGGGCCTGTGTGGGCTTCCTGTGGTGGAACACGTCCCCGGCGCGGATCTTCATGGGTGACACCGGGGCGCTGGGCCTGGGCGGCCTGATCGCCGGCATGGCGATGTCCACCCGCACGATCCTGCTGCTGCCGATCATCGGCGGGCTCTTCGTGATCATCACGATGTCCGTGGTGATCCAGATCATCTCCTTCCGGACCACAGGTAAACGTGTGTTCCGGATGTCACCGCTGCAGCACCACTTCGAGTTGGCCGGCTGGAGCGAGGTCAACATCGTGGTCCGGTTCTGGATCATCGCCGGCATCGGTGTGGCCATCGCTCTGGGCCTGTTCTACAGCGAGTTCCTCGCCAACATGACCTGACGGCCCCGACCTCGCCCCGACACCGACCCCGACCCGCCCCGACCCCGCCCCGACCCGCCCGGCGCAGGTCGGGGCGGGCGCGTTGCTGGGCACGAGCGGGGGCAGGGACTGGGTGGCCCGGGTGGTCGGAACGTCCTTTGCTCTGCTTCAACGGAGGCGACACTCCGGTGGCCGAACTGTTGCCTGGGTTGAAGCAGAGCAAAGGACGCGGTGGGGACGGCCGCCCCCCGCCGCGCGCCCCCGCCGCGCGCCCTGCCCGACACGCCCGGTGCGGCGTTGTGGACCTGTCGGGCACGCCGAGCGGTGATGATGTCCGGGTGGGGGAGGAACGAGAAACCGAGGACAGGACAGTCGGCCGGCCGCGCCGGCCGTCGACCGTGGAAGCGGGACGAGGCACGGAGGTCGGCAAGCAGTCGGTCGAGACCCGCGGCGCGGAGCCGCGTGCGGCACGGCGGGACGTGGCAACGGAGACGCCTGCGTCGCTGCGCGGGCTGGACGCGGCCGGTGGACTGGCCGCGCTGCGGGGCCTGCTGGACCGGCCGCTGGCGTCCTACTACCTGCTGCTGTCCAGCGCCGGCCTGCTGCTGCTCATCGGGTTGACGATGGTCTTCTCGGCGACCAGCGTGAAGGACTACGCCGAGGACGGCAACGCGTCCGCGTCGGTGACCAAGCAGGCGATCTTCGCGGTGATCGGCATCGGGGCGTTCTGGGCGTGTCAGCGCCTGCCCGCCAGCACGTACCGCACCCTGGGCCGGCCGCTGCTGTTCACGTCGGTGGCGCTCCTGCTGGTGCTCAACCTGCTGGTGGCCTACGGCCGGCTCACCAACCAGAAGTCGGTCGCGTTCGGGCCGGTCGAGGCACGGCTGAACTGGCTGTTCGTCGGCGGGATCCAGGTGCAGCCGTCGGAGCTGGCCAAGTTCGCGCTGGTGCTGTGGGGTTCGCACGTCATCGCCCGCAAGGGGGCCGCGCTGGGCTGGTGGCGGGAGCTGGCCACCCCGCTCTTCCCGGTCATGGGCCTGCTCTTCGTCCTGGTCGGCTACAACGACACGGGCACCATGCTCTGCCTGCTGGCGCTCGTGGTCGGCCTGCTCTGGGCGGCCGGGGTACAGACGCGCGTCTTCGGCGCGTTGACAGTGATCGGCCTGCTCGGCGTGGGCCTGCTCATCGCCGTGGCGTCGCTGGGCGCGGGCTCCGGCGAGCGCGGCGCGGAGAACTACCGGCTGGCGCGGCTGACGTCGTTCATCAACCCGCCCGACCCGCAGGAGTGCAAGCTCGACGGCTGCCTCCAGCTCTACCAGGGTCGGTTGGCCATCGAACACGGCGGCTGGTTCGGCGTCGGCCTGGGCAAGAGCAGCCTCAAATGGGACTGGCTGCCCGAGGCGCACAACGACTTCATCTTCGCGATCGTGGCCGAGGAGTTGGGTGTGATCGGCTGCGTCGTGGTGCTGGCGCTGTTCGCGGTGCTCGCGTACACCGGTCTGCGGATCGCCCGGCGGGTCGACGACCCGTTCCGACGGCTGGCGGCCGCCGCCGTGACCACCTGGCTGGTGAGCCAGGCGGTGATCAACATCGGTGGGGTCGTGGGGCTGCTGCCGATCACCGGCCTGCCGCTGCCGTTCATCTCCGACGGCGGAAGTGCCCTGGTCGTGACGTTGGCGGCGATCGGGATGCTGGCGTCCTTCGCCCGCGCCGAACCCGATGCGGCCAGAGCGCTGCATGCCCGTCCACCGGCCCGGTGGGTCCGACTACTCTGGGCCCCGTTGCCGCCGCTTCCCGGTCGGCGTCGCCGACCGGCGTCGCCGCCGGCTGGCCGAGGGTCCGTGCCCCGGTCCCGCGAGCGGCGCCAGGACGACCAGGCCGCACCGCGCGGCGCCCGGCAGGGCCGGAGCCGCCAGGGTACGGCGAGCGAGAGGAGACGCTGATGGGTCCGCTGCGTTCGGTGGTGCTCGCGGGAGGTGGCACCGGGGGACACATCTACCCGCTGCTGGCCTTCGCCGACTGCCTGCGCCGACACGACCCGGGCGTCCGGATCACCTGCCTCGGCACACCCAAGGGCATGGAGAACGAGCTGATCCCGCCGCAGGGCTACGACCTGCGGCAGATCCCGGCGTACCAGCTGCCCCGGTCGGTGAACATGAACCTGGTGCGTACCCCGGGCCGGATGTGGACCGCGGCCCGCGCCGCGGGCAAGGTGATCGACGAGGTGCGCGCCGACGCGGTCGTCGGCTTCGGCGGGTACGTCTCGGTGCCGGCCTACCTGGCCGCGTGGCGTCGTGAGCTGCCCATGGTGATCCACGAGGTGAACGTGCCGCCGGGTGTGGCCAACCGGCTGGGCATGAAGTTCACCAAGAACATCGCTGTCGGCTTCCCGCACCAGCCGAGCCAGGCCGAGTCGCTGCGCGACGCGACAGTGGTGGGGGTGCCGCTGCGCCGCAGCATCGCCTCGCTGGATCGGTACGCGCTGCGTAACGCCGCCCGCGCCCGGTTCGGGCTCCGCCCGGACCTGCCGGTGCTCTTCGTCGCGGGCGGCTCGTCGGGCGCCCGCTCGATCAACCTGGCGGTCTCCGGCGCGGCCAAGGAGCTGGCCCGCAACGGTGTGCAGGTGCTGCACGTGATGGGCGCCCGCAACGAGCCGGTGCCGATCCCCACCGACCTGCCGGTGCCGTACGTGACACTGCCGTACCTGTCCGAGATGGAGCTGGGCTACGCGGCTGCCGACCTCATGCTGGCCCGGGGCGGCGCGATGACGGTCGCCGAGGTGGCCGCGATCGGCCTGCCGACGATCTTCGTGCCGTACCCGCACAGCAACCAGGAGCAGAAGCGCAACGCGCTGCCCGTGGTGGAGGCCGGCGGCGGGCTGCTCGTCGACGACGCGGAGCTGACCCCGGACTGGCTGGAGCGCGCGGTCATCCCGCTGATCCGGGACCCGCAACGGCTCTACGCGATGGGTGCCGCCGCGTCGGCGTACGGGCGGCGCGACGGCGACGAGGCGCTGCGCTCGTTCGTCCTCGAGGCGGTGAACCGGTGACCGCGCAGTTCACGCCGGCCGGCACGCTCACCGCCGAGGACCTGGGCGCCGTCCACCTGATCGGTGTGGGCGGGGTGGGCATGCTCGGCGTGGCCCGCCTGCTGCTCACCCGGGGCATCCGGGTCTCCGGCAGCGACCTGCGCGAGTGGCCCTCGCTGGCGGGTCTGCGGGCGCTCGGCGGCACCATCTATCTCAGCCACGAGGCGACAAACCTCGACGGCGTGGACACCGTGGTCTACTCCTCGGCCATTCCGAAGGACCACCTGGAGCTGGTCGAGGCCCGTCGACGCGGCCTGCGGGTGCTGCACCGCTCGGAGGCCCTCGCGGCGGCGATGACCGGCCGCCGGGCGATCGCGGTCGCCGGCACGCACGGCAAGACCACCACCACCTCGATGGTGACGATGGTGCTCCAGCAGGCCGGTGTGGACCCGTCCTTCGTGATCGGCGGGGAGATCTCCGAGGTCGGCTCGGGCGCCCACCACGGCACCGGCGAGCACTTCGTGGTCGAGGCGGACGAGAGCGACCGCTCGTTCCTCATCTACCGCCCGTACGTCTCGATCATCACGAACGTCGAGCCGGACCACCTGAACACCTACGGCGACTACGCGACGCTGGAGGCGGCGTTCGTGGAGTTCGCCCGCCTCACCGACCCGAACGGGTTCATCATCACGTGTGCCGACGACCCGGGCGGTCGGCGGCTGGCGGCGACCCTGCGCGCCGAGGGGCGGCGGGTGTTCACCTACGGCGCGGCCGAGGACGCCGACCTGCGGTTGACCGAGATCGTCTCCTCGGCGCGCGGCGTGCGCTACCTGGCCGCGATCGACGGGCGGTCGCTGGGCGAGTTCCGGCTGCCGGTGCCGGGGCGGCACATGGGGCTCAACAGCGCCTCGGCGGTGCTCACCGCGTACCTGCTCAAGCTGCCGCTGGAGGCGGCGGAGGCCGCGCTGGCGGTCTTCCCCGGCGTGCGGCGGCGCTTCGAGCGCAAGGGCGTCGCGGACGGCGTGCTGGTCTACGACGAGTACGCCTACCACCCCACGTCGATGACGCTGGCGATGCAGACGCTGCGCGAGGTGGCCGGCGACGGGCGGTTGATCGTCGTCTTCCAGCCGTACCGGCTGTACCGCACCCGCGACAACCAGGCGGAGATCGCTGACGCGCTGGCCATCGCCGACGAGGTGGTGCTGCTGGAGGTCTTCGGGCCGGGCGAGCTGCGCCAGCCCGGTGAGGGCTCGGCGGCGCTGATCGAGGCGGTGGCGCTGCCGGCCGAGCGCAAGGTGTTCGTCGACTCCTGGGAGGCCGCGCCGGTCGAGGTGGTCCGCCGGGCCCGCCCGGGCGACGTGGTGGTGACGATGGGCGCCCCGCCGATCTCGCTGATGGGTGACGAGCTGCTGGCCGCCCTGGGCGCGCGTACCGCCGACTCCGTGTCGGGGGCGACTGTCGACCCGGTGGCCACGACCCCGGCGATCGGTCAGCCGGTGCCCGGCGGGTCCACGGCCGGCGGTGACGGGGCGGCGCTCGGTGGCGCCGCCGCACCGGACGGCGCGGCCCCCACGGCCGGATGAGCCCCGGCCCCGCCCGCGGGCGCACCAGCGGCGCCGACGGCGGCGCCCCACGGCGCGGTCCGGTCCGACGGTGGCAGTTGGTCCGCGCCGGCAGTGACGCGGTGCCGGCGTCGACCCGCCGCTTCATGGCCCGGGCCCGGCAGCGTCGGATGCGGGCGGCATTGCCGTGGGCAGTGGCCGCCGGGGTGCTGGCCCTGCTCGCTCTGGTCGCCTGGACGGTCCTCGGCACCGGGCTGTTCGGGGTCCGCACGGTGACGGTGGAGGGCGCCAAGCTGGTCACGGACGTGCAGGTGCGCGACGCGGTGGGGGTGCCCGACGGGGTGCCGCTGGCCCGGGTGGATCTGGCGGCCGCCGCGCGTCGGGTCGGTGCGTTGGCGCCGGTCGAGCGGGCCACGGTGTCGCGGGACTGGCCGGGCACGCTGGTGGTCCGGGTGACGGAGCGGACGGCGGTGGCGGTGGTGCCGCAGGCGGACGCGTTCGCGCTTGTCGACCGCAGCGGCGTGGCGTTCCAGACGGTGGCCCGCCGCCCCGCCGGGCTGCCGCTGGTGCGGGTGAGCAGGCCCGCCGCCGACGACCCGGACACCCGGGCCGCGCTGGAGGTGCTCGGGGCGCTGACCCCGCAGCTGCGGGCCGAGCTGGTGGACCTGAGGGTGGAGGGTCTGGCCCGGATCAGCCTGCTGCTGCGCGGGGACCGCACGGTGGTCTGGGGCGACGCCACGCGGGGTACGGACAAGGCGCGGGTGGCCACGGCGCTGCTCGACGAGGACAGCGACCGCATCGACGTGAGCGCGCCGGACGTGGTGACCTTCCGCTGACCGGGTGAGCGTGCTCCGCACGTGACGAGTCGCGCTCCGGCGGCGACACGCCGGTCGGGTCCTTGGCTCATCGCGTGGTGGCGCTTACGTTGCCCCGAAGAGGTTCAGTGGTTGACATAACTGTAAGCCTCTAGTAGAGGGTGAGGGTTCAGCCCTGACTCTCGCTGGTGACAGCTGTCGTCGGCCGCTGGTCTGGCCACGCCGTACCCGGTCGGCCGAAGCCAATCTCGAAGGAAAGGACCGGAGATGACACCTCCGCACAACTACCTGGCGGTCATCAAGGTCGTCGGCATCGGGGGCGGCGGCGTCAACGCCGTCAACCGGATGATCGAGGTTGGGCTCAAGGGCGTCGAGTTCATCGCGATCAACACCGATGCCCAGGCGCTGCTGATGAGTGACGCCGACGTCAAGCTCGACGTCGGCCGGGAGCTGACCCGTGGCCTGGGCGCCGGGGCCAACCCGGACGTCGGCAAGAACGCCGCCGAGGACCACCGCGACGAGATCGAGGAGGTGCTCAAGGGCGCCGACATGGTCTTCGTGACCTGCGGCGAGGGTGGCGGCACCGGCACCGGTGGGGCGCCCGTGGTGGCCAACATCGCCCGCAAGCTCGGCGCGCTGACCATCGGCGTGGTGACCCGCCCGTTCTCCTTCGAGGGCAAGCGCCGTCAGGTGCAGGCCGAGACGGGGATAGACGAGCTGCGCAACCAGTGCGACACGCTGATCGTCATCCCGAACGACCGGCTGCTGGCCCTGGGTGACCGCAACATCAGCATGATGGACGCCTTCCGCACGGCCGACCAGGTGCTGCTCTCCGGTGTGCAGGGCATCACCGACCTGATCACCACCCCGGGTCTGATCAACCTGGACTTCGCCGACGTCAAGAGCGTGATGAGCGGCGCCGGCAGCGCGTTGATGGGCATCGGCAGCGCCCGCGGGGAGAACCGCGCGGTCGAGGCGGCCGAGGCGGCCATCTCCAGCCCGCTGCTGGAGCAGAGCATGGACGGCGCGCGCGGCGTGCTGCTCTCCATCGCCGGTGGCTCCGACCTGGGCCTGTTCGAGATCAACGACGCGGCCCAGCTGGTCACCGACGCGGCCCACCCGGACGCCAACATCATCTTCGGCGCGGTGATCGACGACGCGCTCGGTGACGAGGTGCGGGTGACGGTCATCGCCGCGGGCTTCGACGGTGGCACGCCGGCGTACAAGGCGGCCGAGCCGACCCGCAAGACCAACACGAACCAGCCGGCGCCGCAGAGCACCCCGGTGCCGCCGCCGGCCACCCTGCCGGCTCCGGCCCAGTCGCCGCGCCGGGTGCTCTTCGACGACGTGGACGTGCCCGACTTTCTCAAGAACGGTTCCTGAGCGCCGCCGATGACCGACAGTTCAGCCACGGTACGACCGGACCGCCGCGCCGAACTCGCGGCGGGCCTGGTCCAGGTGCGGGCCCGGATCGCCGACGCCTGCGCGGACGCGGGCCGGGACCCCGCCGACGTCACGATGATCGCCGTGACCAAGACGTACCCGGCCGGTGACGTGCTGGCGTTGGCCGGCCTCGGGGTGACCGACATGGGGGAGAACCGCGACCAGGAGGCGGCCGGCAAGGCCGCCGAGGTGGCTGCGGCCGGCGTACGTCCCCGCTGGCACTTCATCGGGCAGTTGCAGCGCAACAAGGCCCGCTCGGTCGTGCGCTACGCCGACGTGGTGCACTCGGTGGACAGCGTGCGGTTGGCCCGCGCGCTGGGTAACGCGGCGGCGGATCGGGAACGCCCGCTGGACGCCCTGGTGCAGGTGAGCATCGACGGCGACCCGGCGCGCGGCGGCGCGTTGCCCGACTCGGCCGACGAGGGCGTGGGGCTGGAGGCGGTCGCCGCGGCGGTGGCCGACGCCCCCGCGCTGCGGTTGGCCGGTCTGATGGCGGTGGCGCCGCTGGGTTGGCCACCCGAGCGGGCCTTCGCCCGACTGGCCGAGGTGGCCGAGGCGTTTCGGACGCTCCATCCGGGAGCGACAGCGTTGTCGGCGGGAATGAGCGGCGACCTGGAAATCGCGATCCGATACGGCGCGACACATGTCCGCGTCGGTAGCGCGTTGCTCGGAATGCGTCCCACGCTGCGGTAGCCTGACCGCGAGACAGGCAAATTACATCAGTGTTGTTTCAGGGCGGCGGATCCTTGTGGGGGTCGTGACGCGCGACGCGAATCGCGCGCCAGGGGGATTGCCGTTCCGGTCCGATGGGCATGGTTGTCCACTCGCGACGGGCGACATGGCACGGGGGCGAGTGCCGCACGGCGGACGGAAGGGCGCGGGATGGGTGCACTGCGCAAGGCGGGGGTCTGGCTCGGTCTCGTCGAGGAAGACGACGAGCGGGCCTACGACGACGGTGGCTACGACAAGGGTGGCTACCGCGAGTCGCGTTACCGGCAGAGCCGGTACGCCGAGGAGTTCGCCGACGAGGACGACGACGACGCCGAGGAGCCACCGGCTCCCCGGCCGCGCGCCAGCGAGCGGGGTCGGCTCTCCGAGCGGTCCACCGGGCGCGGCGGCGAGTCCGACCGCGGTGACGGTGAGCGTCCGGAGCGGGCCGAGCGGTCCAGCGTACGGTCGATCACGCGGTCCTCGGCCGGTGAGACGTCGGGCGCGTTGACGTACCACACGCGCGACAATCTGGCCCTCGCGCCGCAGGCCGTGACGCGGGAGCGCGTGGCCGTGCCCGAGGAGGAGCAGCGGTACCAGATCACCACGCTGCACCCGACCACGTACCGCGAGGCGCGCACCATCGGTGAGCACTTCCGCGACGGCGTACCAGTGATCATCAATCTCACCGAGATGGATGAGGCGGACGCCCGCCGTCTGGTTGACTTCGCGGCCGGTCTGGCGTTCGGGCTGCGCGGTACGATCGAGCGCGTGACCAATCGGGTGTTCCTGCTCTCACCGGCCAATGTCCAGGTCACCGCGGAGGACAAGGCCAAGATCGCTGAGGGCGGTTTTTTCAGCCTGAGTTGACCCCGCCCGACCCGAGGGACGTCGCTGACCGTGTTGTCGATCTTACTGCAAGTGCTGTACCTGGTCCTTTATGTCTTCCTGCTTCTTCTTCTGTCCCGGTTCGTGTTGAGCGCCGTCCTCCAGTACGGCCGGCGGTGGCAGCCGGGACGCGGCGCATCGGCAGGACTGGAATCCGTGTGGAGCGTCACTGATCCCCCTCTCAACGCGTTGAGGCGTGTGATCCCTCCGCTGCGAATTGGTACCGTGAGCATCGACCTGGCCTCCCTTGTGCTCCTGGTTATCCTGTTCGTGCTGATGGAGTTCGTGTTAGGGCCGTCGATCAGGGCATCTGCCTGATGACCGACGCGCTTTCGCGGCCGCAACTGACCCGAGGAGTTTCGATGCCGCTGACCCCGGCCGACGTCCACAACGTCGCCTTCAAGAAACCGCCGATCGGCAAGCGGGGGTATGACGAGGAGGAGGTCGACGCCTTCCTGGATGAGGTCGAGCGCGAGCTCGCCCGTCTCATCGAGGAGAACAACGAGCTGCGCGCCCAGGTGGAGCGCGGCGGTCGTGGCGGCGCCCCCGCCGGCCCCGGCGGCGACGCCCGACTGGCGGCGGAGCTCAACGACGTCAAGGCCCAGCTGGACAGGGTGCAGCGCGACAAGTCCGCTGCCGAGCAGGCCGCCCGCGCCATGCAGGCCGAGCTGGAGCAGGTCCGCGCGACCGGCGGTCCGGCCGGCGGCGTCACCGGTGACGGTGAGCAGCAGGCCCTGCGCGTGCTGATGATGGCCCAGCGCACCGCCGACGACCACGTGTCGGACGCGCGCCGCGAGGCCGACCAGCTCCTGTCCGAGGCTCGGAGCAAGGCCGAGGAGGTGACCCGCGAGGCTCGCGCGAAGGCCGACGCCCTGGAGCGGGACGCCCGCCAGCGGCACCAGGAGGCCATGGGCGGCCTGGACGCCAAGCGCACGGCCCTGCAGAAGCACATCGAGGAGCTCAAGCAGTTCGAGCGCGAGTACCGCACCCGGCTCAAGGCCTACCTGGAGAGCCAGCTGCGGGACCTCGACGGTCGCGGCCAGGGCCTCGAAGCCGAGATGACCCGCTCCGAGGCAGGCCGGGTCGCCGGCGGCAACGGGCTGGCCGCGGCAGGCCTCGCCGGTTCGTACGGCGGCGGGCGCTCCGGCGCCCTCGAAGCCGGACGCTGAGCACCGGCCGGCGATCGCTGTCCGCAGATGGTGACGGTCGCCGGCCCTGCCTGGACGGTACGACGCGGCGGGGGTGAGCCGTGATAGTCGCGAGTCTTCTGCTCATCCTCGTCGCTGTGGTGCTGCTGGTGTTCGGTCTGGCCGGTGGCTCCAGCGTTCTGTTGACCATTTCCATCGCGGCCAGTCTGCTGGCCGCCGTCGCGTTGGTGGTGGGCGCCCGCCAGGCAGCCGCCAACCGCGCGACGGCGGATCCCGGTCGGGCCGGTCCGCGGGACCGCGCGACATTCCGCAGGGCCAGCCAGGCCGAGCCGGGTGTCGCGTACGGTCCGCCGCTGGCCCAGCCGGATGTGCCGGTCCAGCATGTACCTCCGACGGTCGGCAACGGCGGCACCGGGTGGCGGCAACCACCCGAGCCGCCGTCCGACCCCGCGGCGGTCCCGCCCTTCGACGCGGCCCCGCCCTTCGACGCGGCCCCGCCCTTCGACGCGGCCTCGCCGTATGACGCGGCCTCGCCCTTTGACACGGCCTCGCCGTTCGAGCCCGAGGCGTCGTTCGTGACCCCGGCCGACGGGTCACGCTCCACGCCCGTCAGCCCGGCATCGCCCTTCGTGGCGCGCGGCGAAGAGGCGTACCCCTCCGGCACGACCTCGGTCGACGCGCTGGCCGACGAGCCGGCCGAGCAGCCGATCACCCCTGCCGAGGCGGCCCGGGTCTCCCGGCTGTCCGACCCCGTCGTGGTTGTCGACGGGCGACCCCGCTACCACCTGGCCGGGTGCCCGCGCCTGGCCGGGCGGGTGCCCGAGTCCCTCCCGGTCGCCGAGGCCGTCGAGCTCGGCTTCACGCCGTGCGCGGCGTGCGCGCCGGCCACCGCCCTGCTCACCGACGCCCGGCCGATCTGAGAGCGGTGTCGGTGCCCCCGCAGGACGCGCTCACCGTGGCGGTACGGGTGAAGCCTGGCGCCTCCCGCAACGCCGTCGGCGGCCGCTTCGACGGCGCGTACGGCCCCGCCCTGGTGATCGCGGTCCACGCTCCGGCGGTGGACGGTCGGGCGACCGAGGCTGCCCGCCGGGCCCTCGCCGACGCGCTGGGCGTCCGGGCGGCCACGGTGTCGCTGCGCACCGGCGCGACCAGCCGGGACAAGCTGTTCCTCGTCGACCGGCCCGGCCCCGAGCTGACCGACGTGCTGCACCGACTGCGCGACGGATCCGCAGGGTGAGGACCGCCCGGGCTCGGCAACCGTGACGCCCGGGCTGGACATCGCGCTGCTGCTCGGCGCGGCCGTGCTGTTGGTGGCGGTCGGCGCCGTCCGGCTCTCCAGCCGCCTCGGGGTGCCCAGCCTGCTGTTCTACCTGGCGCTCGGCGTGGCCATCGGCGAGGGCGGGTTGGGTATCCGCTTTGACGACGTCGATCTGACCCGGACCCTCGGCTTCTGCGCGCTCATCGTGATCATCGCCGAGGGTGGCCTGACCGCCCGGTGGAGCGCCCTGCGTCCGGTCCTCGGGTTGGCCTCCGCGCTCTCCACGGTCGGCGTGATCGTCAGCATCGTGGTGGTCGGCGTCGCCGTACACCTGTTGCTGGGTCTGGACTGGCGGCTGGCGTTGCTCTACGGCGCGGTGCTCTCCTCCACCGACGCGGCGGCGGTGTTCGCCACCCTGCGACGGCTGCGGCTGCCGCCGCGGCTGGTGGCCACACTGGAGGCCGAGTCGGGCATGAACGACGCCCCGGTGGTGCTGCTGGTGGTGCTGCTGTCGCACTCCGGCTGGTCGCATCCGTGGTGGTACGAGGTCGGTCTGGTCTGCTACGAGCTGGGCGTCGGCGCGGCGGTGGGCGTGGGTGCGGGCGTCGCCGGCACGTGGGCGCTGCGCCGGGCCGCGCTGCCGTCCGCGGGGCTGTACCCGATCGCGGCGGTGGGGATCACCGTCCTGGCGTACGCCGCAGGCGCCGTTCTGCACGCCTCGGGCTTCCTCGCCGTCTACGTGGCCGGGGTGCTGCTGGGCAACGCTCGGCTGTCGCACCGGCAGGCGATCCTGGGCTTCGCCGACGGGCTGGCGTGGGTCGCCCAGATCGGGCTGTTCGTGCTGCTCGGGTTGCTGGCCTCGCCGGGCCGGTTGGATGCGGCGGTGCTGCCGGCGGTGGTGGCCGGTCTGGCGCTGGTGCTGCTGGCCCGGCCGTTGTCGGTGGCCGTCTCGGCGGCGCCGTTCCGGGTCGGCCTGCGGGAGCAGGCGTTCCTGTCCTGGGCCGGGCTGCGCGGGGCGGTGCCGATCGTGTTGGCCACCATCCCGCTCTCGGAGCGGGTGCCGGGCGCGGAGCGCCTCTTCGACGCGGTCTTCGTGCTGGTGGTGATCTTCACGCTGGTGCAGACCAGCACGCTCGGTCCGTTCGCCCGCCGGCTGGGGACCACCGCGCCGGCCGAGGCCACCGAGATCCACGTGGAGACCGCGCCACTGGAGCGGATGCGGGCCGATCTGCTCCAACTGGAGGTGCCTCCGGGCTCGCGGCTGGCCGGCGTGCACGTCGACGAGCTGCGGTTGCCGCTGGGCGCCTCGGTGACTCTGGTGCTGCGCGACGGGGTGGGCTTCGTGCCCGGCCCGGACACCCGGCTGAAAACCGGCGACAGCCTGCTGATCGTCGCCACCGGTGGGGTGCGCGACGCCGCCGAACGGCGGCTGCGGGCCGTCAGCCGACGGGGTCGGCTGGCCCGATGGTTTGGCGAGTACGGGGATGAGGCGGTCGGTTGATCTGCTAGCGTTCCCTTTGCCCCAGTTAGGCAGGGCTCGGGGCTGTTGAGCGGTGCGACGGTGCGCCACGTTGTCGGACGCCTGTACGTTCCGTATTCTTGCCAACCTCCGGAGTGCGCGGCCATCGTCGCCGTGCGCCCCTTTTCGTACTTGGGGACGCCTTTGTCGGCGCCCCTGACCAGGTGCCGTGACCGAGCGGCTCCGCGGCCGAGGAGCGACCCATGGCGAAGCCAGCCGACACCAGGACCGCCGGCCGCAAGCCGGTGGCCAAGGCCACCCGCAGCGCGGCGGAGACCGAGAAGATCCGGGCGGCGCTGGCGGCGCGGCGGGACGAGCTGCGCGCCGAGTACGATCAGACGCTGAGCGAGATCACCGAGCTGCAGCGCGATCGGTTGACGGACTCGGCCGGGGACGACCAGGCCGACACCGGCACCAAGACGTTCGAGCGGGAGCAGGAGATCTCTCTCGCCAACAGCATTCTGGAACGGATCACGCAGGTCGAGCGCGCCCTGGAGCGCCTCGACGAGGGTGGTTACGGCTGGTGCGAGCGGTGCGGCAACCCGATCCCGGTCGAGCGCCTCGCCGCCTTCCCGTCGGCCACCCTGTGTGTGACGTGCAAGCAGTTGGAGGAGCGGCGCTGAGGCCCGGTCCCCGTCTGCGATGAGACGGTGAGCGATCACCGCCGAGACACCTCGATGGGGAGCGCATGACCGCAGCACCGCCCGCCGAACCTGGCCGCACCGACCCGGGCGGCGGCAAGCCCCGGCCCCGGGCTGTCGCGATCCTCGCCGGGGTGGCCCTGGTGGCCCTGGTGGCCGACCTGGTGACCAAGCACCTCGCGCTCGCCGCGCTCAGCGACCGCGAGCCGGTCCGGGTGCTGGGTGGGCTGGTCTACCTGAGCCTGACCCGCAACAGCGGTGCCGCGTGGAGCATCGGTGCGAACTACACCTGGGTGTTCCCGCTGATCACCATCGGCGTGGTCGGCTGGATCGTCTGGATGGCGCTGCGACTGCGGTCCCTGCCGTGGGCGATCTCCCTGGGCCTGGTGCTCGGTGGGGCGCTGGGCAACCTCATGGACCGGATCTTCCGGGCGCCCGCCCCGTTCCACGGCCACGTGGTCGACATGATCAGCGTCTTCGGGCCGTACGGCGAGCACTTCCCGGTGTTCAACCTGGCCGACAGCTCGCTGGTCTGCGGTGTGCTGCTGGCCGTGCTGCTGGAGCTGACCGGCCGCCAGCGTGACGGCCGGCGGGCCGGCCGGGACGACGCCCCCGCCGACGCGGGCGCCACCGCCGACGCCGAGCAGAGGGAGCGGGCATGACCTCCACGTTCGCCGCCGGCGGCGACCACCGTTCGCTGCCCGTGCCCGACGGCCTGGACGGCATGCGCCTGGACCAGGCGGTGTCCCGGCTGTTCGGCCTCTCCCGCACCGCGGCCGCCGCCCTGGTCGACGCGGGCGACGCCCTCGTCGACGGCGCCGCCCGGCCCAACTCCCACAAGGTCAAGGCCGGCTCCTGGTTGGACGTCACCCTGCCCGCCCCGGTCGCCCCACCGACAGTGGTGCCGCAGGCGGTGCCCGGCCTGCGCGTCGTGTACGCCGACGACGACATCGTGGTGGTGGACAAGCCGGTGGGCGTAGCCGCGCATCCCAGCCCGGGGTGGACCGGCCCGACGGTGATCGGCGCGCTCGCCGCGATCGGGCACCGCATCTCCACCAGCGGCGCCGCCGAGCGGCAGGGCGTGGTGCACCGTCTCGACGTGGGCACCACGGGGATCATGGTGGTGGCCAAGAGCGAGCAGGCGTACACGGCGTTGAAGCGGGCCTTCAAGTACCGCGAGGTGGACAAGGGCTACCACGCGGTGGTGCAGGGGCACCTGGACCCGCTGCGGGGCACCGTGGACGCGCCTATCGACAGGCACCCCACCCACGACTACCGCTGGGCGGTGGTGTCCGGCGGCAAGCCGAGCATCACCCACTACGACACGCTTGAGGCGTTCCCGGCGGCCAGCCTTGTCGACGTGCGGTTGGAGACCGGCCGGACGCACCAGATCCGGGTGCACTTCTCCACGCTGCGGCACCCCTGTGTCGGTGACCTCACCTACGGCGCCGATCCCACCCTCTCGGCCCGTCTCGGCCTGGCCCGACAGTGGCTGCACGCCCGCGAACTGAGCTTTTTGCACCCCCGTTCGGGGGACGAGGTCCGGTTCGTCAGCGACTACCCTGACGATCTGGAACGTGCGCTTGAGATCCTGCGTGACTGAGCGGCGACCACCCGACATCGATCCGACGAGGGGATCCCGCCTGTGCGCGCCGGCGACCTGCTGCGGCAGCTGGACCAACGGCTGCTGCCGCCGCTGACCCGGGCGGTGGCCCGTCTCGGTGACCGGTCGGGGCGGTCCGGGGTGCTCACCTGGGCCGCGGTGCTCTCCGCGGCGGCCGTGCTGGGCACCGCCGTGTGGGCCGCCGACGACGCTCCGGTGGGCGACCGGACGGTGGGCGAGGTGACCCGCGTCGGGGTGGCCGACGGCGACTGGGTTCCCGGCTACCTGCGCTCGGCCGCGGCCGACCTGGCCGCGCTGAGCCCGACGGCCCCGGCCACCGGCGACGGGACGTACGCCCTGGTCGTGCTCGACGCGTACCTGCCGCCGCAGCGGCTGGCCGCGGTGCTCGGTGACGTGTCGGTGTCGACGGTCTTCGGCCGGGTGCCGCTGCCCGGCCGGCAGACCGAGATCGTCCGGATGCCGGCCCTGCGGGTGCCGGACGACGTGGTCGCTCAGATGGCGCAGGTGGCCGCCCGCAAGGACGGCGAGGCCGCCGACTACCGGGCCAGGGCCGCCGGGGTGCGCGGCGACAGCGCCGCCGAGCGCGAGCTGCGCCAGCAGTACGTCACCGGGGCGGACGTGGCGAGCGCCGAGGCGGCGGCGTACCGCGGCGGCTGCGCCTGCGTCTACGCGGCGGTGGTGCGCGCGGCGCCGGAGGTGCTGCGGGGCGTGGCCGCCCGCCCGGACGTGCGGGCCGTCGATCCGGCGCCCGAGGTGTACCGACTCGACCGTACGGTCTTCACGCCGCCGCTGCCCGAGCAGCGCGACGTGGTCCGCCCGCCTGCCGACACCGGCCCGAGCCCGGAGCCGACGCCGCTGGCGAGTGGCGCGTCGCCGTCGAGCACGCCGAGGCCGCCGGTGCCGATGGGCGAATCGTCGGAACCCGCACCGCTCGTAACGATTCCGTCACCCGAGTCGCCCTCGGCCGAACCCACCGAGGTGGCCCCGCCGGGTGTCACCACCTCCCCGGACGCGCCCGACGCCGGACTGCTGCCGCCCTCCCCGTCGTGATCTGCGCCGGGTGGTGTGCGTGCTCAGGTGTGGTCCGAATAGGGTTTGGTTCGTAGCCTGTCAGACAGAGATCGATGGCGCTGGGAGGGCGGGCCGTGGAGGGCAGTGAGACCGGCTGGGGCCGGCCGGCCGAACCAGCGCCGAGATGGCGGGCGTTGCTGGACCGCGCCCGGCTGGGCGGCCGGGCCGCTGAGCAGCCCGAGCCCGAGCGCCGGGCCGACGAGGCGCCGCCGGATCCCCTCCCGCGGCGCGCGGCCCCCAACGGCTACTCGGGGCGGGCGTCGGCCATCGGGCATCCGGCCGATCTGTCGTACGGCCAGGAGCCCGGTTACCGGGCCGAGGCGACCTACCGGGTCGATCCCGCCTACCGTGCCGAGCCGGGCTACCGGTCGGAGCCGGACTACCGGGCGGAGCCCGCGTACCGGGCCGAGCCGGACTACCGCGCCGAGCCCGCCTACCGGTCGGAGCCGGACTACCGGGCGGAGCCCGCGTACCGGGCCGAGCCGGAGTATCGGGCCGAGCCGGAGTATCGGGCCGAGCCCGCGTACCGGGCCGAGCCGGACTACCGGGCCGAGCCGGTGTACCGGTCGGAGCCGGGTTACCGGGCCGAGCCGACGTACCGCGCCGACCCGGGCTACCGGGCCGACCCGACGTACCGTGCCGAGCCGGGTTACCAGGCCGAGCCCGAGCCGCCGCCGCGCCGGGCCGAGCCGGAGTCGCGCTACGCCCTCCTGGACAACGGTTACCGGCCGGGCAACCCGGCGGGGGAGTCGCGGTACGCGCTGCTGGAGACCGGTTACCAGCCGGAGACCGGCTACCCGACACCCGCGCCGCAGGTGACCCCGCCGGTCGCGGCGGTCGCGCCACCGCCGGTCGCGCCACCGGTCACCCCGCCGCCCGCCCCGCCGGTCAGCCCGCCGCCGGGCTCGGCCATCGCCGAGCGCGGCTACCCCGCCCGGATCGAGTGGCGACCGCAGGGCGTCGACCAGGAGTCCGAACGCGCCACCGGCGTGCTCCGCCGCGACCTGGGCACACCCCGCGTGTTCGCGTTCGCCAACCCCAAGGGCGGCGTGCACAAGACCACCGCGACGGTCCTCGCCGCCGCCACCGTCGGCAGCGTCCGGGGGCGGGGCGTGCTGGCCTGGGACGACAACGAGCTGCGCGGCACCCTGGGGCTCCGCGCCGGGAGTGCCCGCCACGCACGCACCATCCGCCACCTGATCGGTGACCTGGCCCAGATCGAGATCCTGGAGGGCGCGACCCTGCTGGAGCGGCTGGACGACTACCTGCGGCACGCCTCCGACGGCTCGTACGACGTGCTGGCCGGCGAGGAGAGCCCGCGCTTCGCCCAGCGACTCGACCAGTTCACCGTCAAGCGGGTGCTCGAACTGCTGCGTCGTACGCACGACGTGGTCTGCGTGGACACCGGCAACAACGTGGAGAGCGCCAACTGGCGCACCGTGATGCAGGCCGCCGACCAACTGGTGGTGACCACCGTGCCCCGGGAGGACGCGGCGTTCAGTGCCGACTGGATGCTCGACCTGCTGCACGAGGAGGGCATGGGCGAGCTGGCCGACAACGCGGTCACCCTCATCTCCTGCCCCACTCCCGGCCGCTCGCCGTTGCAGGACGACCTGGAACGGCACTTCGCGACGCGTACCCGCGCGGTGGCCGTCGTGCCGTACGACCCGGCGTTGGAGACCGGTTCGTCGATCGAGTACCACCAGCTCCAGCCGGAGACCCGGCAGGCGTGGCTGCGCGCCGCCGCGGCCATGGCAGAGCCGTTCGCCCGGTGAGTTGGTTCGCCGCCACCGGCGCCCCGGCCCGTCCCGGGGCCTGAGAGGATCATCGGGTGAGCCCGGACAACCCCGACCCTGAGCGGCACGTCGACGACGCCGACCGGCCCGCCCCACCCGCACCGTCGGGTGCGGCACCCGCCGACAGCGGGTCGGCCGTGCCGCCACCAGCCGTGCCGCCGCCCGGGTTCGACCCCGGCGAGGGTCCCACCCTGACGGCGTACCAGAGCGGACCGGAGCTGACCCCCGACGAGCCCCGCCGCCCGTTGCGGACCGTGGCGGCGGTGCTCGGGGTCGTGCTCGCCCTGGCCGTGCTGGGCGGGGCGCTCGGGCTGCTCTGGGCCGTGCTCGCGCCGGACACCCCGGTGCTCAAGACCGCCGAGGGCGCGATCTACGCCGAGCCCCAGCCGGAGCAGCCGATCGCCGCGGACGGCTGGTTCAGCCTGCTCGGGCTGGCCTTCGGGGTGCTCGCGGCGCTGGCCGTGTGGTTCCTGCTGCGCCGCCAACGCGGCCCCGTCGGGTTGCTCGGCGTGCTGCTGGGCACGCTGGCCGCCGCCCCGGTGGCCTGGCAGGTGGGGCGTCGGGTCGGGCTGGCGACCTTCGACCGGCTGCTGGACAGCGCCCCGGCCGGTCAGGCGTTCACCAAACCCGCAGACCTGCGCGCCGGCGGAATCGACTGGCTCTTCGGCGCGCTGCCCGTGCCGCACGGCAACCTGCTGCTGCCGGCGTTCGGCGCCGCTGTCACGTACACCCTGCTGGCCGGTTGGTCGCGCTGGCCGGGCCTGCGGCCGGAGCCGGACCCGGCGGCCCTCAGTTGGGCGTCGGTGGGGACGCCAGCTCCGACAGCGGCACCGGAACCGCCCGCACCTGGCGCAGCAGAGCCGCCTCGCGGTTGAGCAGTCGCAGCTCGGCGCGGAGCCGGGCGGCGGTGTCGTCGATCGCGAGCAGCCGCTGCCGGTCGTCGACGGTCAGCGCGGCGGTGGCCGCCACCAGGTGCGACAGCACCGTCGGGTCCTCCGGCAGCTGCTCGGAGATCTCCTCCGGGTCGGGGCGGATCAGCCCCAGGTACTGCCGGAACACCGCGATCACCCGGGCCGCCAGCAGGTCGGCCACCTCGTCCGGCCCGGAGGCCTCGGGCAGCCACTCGACGTCGGCGGTCAGGTAGGGCGCGGACGCGTCGTCGACGTCGGCGATCCGGAATCGGCGGCGCCCGACGGTGACGATGTCGAAACCGCCGTCGGCCAGCTCGGTGACCTGGCGCAACTCGGCGGTGCAGCCCACCTCGTGCAGGGTGACGTCGCCGACGCCGGTGCCCGCGCGGGCGCCGGGCCCGGCGGGCGCGACCTCCCAGCCGGCCTGGATGGCCACCACCCCGAACTCGCGGGACGCGCCCTCGGGCAGGTCGACCAGGTGCCGGACCAGGGCCCGGTAGCGCTCCTCGAAGATGTGCAGCGGCAGCACCAACCCGGGAAAGAGCACCGTTGCGAGCGGGAACACCGGCAGCCGTGCGGTCACGTGGTCGAGCCTAACCAATCGCGCCCGCGCCGGCGTGGCCCGGCTCACCGTCCCGCCGAGCGGGCGCCTGGGGTGAGCTCCGGTCGGGCCGCCTAGACTCGCAAGGGTGCTGAATCGGATCGACCTGCGCGACGGTCTCGTGGACCCGCGCCGCCTGCTGCCCCGTGCCCAGCTCGACGTGTCGGTGGCCGTCGAGCGGATCAAGCCGCTCGTCGAGGCGGTCCGGGAGCATGGGTACCCGGCGATCCGGGAGGCCAGTGAGCGGTTCGACGGCATCTCACCGGAGGTGCTGCGGGTGCCGGTGGAGGCGATCGCCGAGGCCGAGGGTGTGCTCGACCCGGCTGTGCGTGCCGCCCTGCTGGAGTCGATCGCCCGGGCCCGCAGGGTGCACGACGACCAGCGGCGCACCGACCACACGACCCGGGTGGTGCCCGGTGGCACGGTCACCGAGCGGTGGCTGCCCGTCGACCGGGTGGGCCTCTACGTGCCCGGCGGCCTGGCGATGTACCCGTCGACGGTGGTGATGAACGTGGTGCCGGCCCAGGCGGCAGGGGTGCGCTCGCTGGTGGTGGTCAGCCCGCCGCAGAAGGACAACGGCGGCCTGCCCGACCCCCGGGTGCTGGCCGCGTGCGCGCTGCTCGGCGTCGACGAGGTCTACGCCGTGGGCGGCGCCCAGGCGGTGGCGATGCTGGCGTACGGGTCCGCCGTCGACCCGACGGGCGCGCTGCGGTGCGAGCCCGTCGACCTGGTCACCGGCCCGGGCAACATCTGGGTGACCGCCGCCAAGCGGCTGCTGCGGGGTGTCGTCGGCATCGACGCCGAGGCCGGCCCGACCGAGATCGCGATCCTGGCCGACGACAGCGCCGACCCGGCGCACGTCGCCGCCGACCTGATCAGTCAGGCCGAGCACGACCCGCTCGCCGCGAGCGTGCTGGTCACCCCGTCGCTGGCGTTGGTCGAGGCGGTCGAGACGGAGCTGGCCCGGCAGGTGCCCGCCACCAAGCACGCCGAGCGGGTGACCACGGCGCTGACCGGTGAGCAGAGCGGCGTGGTCCTGGTCGACGACCTCGAGGCGGGGCTGCGGGTGGTCGACGCGTACGCGGCCGAGCACCTGGAGATCCAGACGGTCGACGCCCGGGAGTGGGCGCTGCGGGTGCGCAACGCCGGAGCGATCTTCGTGGGGGCGTGGTCGCCGGTGTCGCTCGGCGACTACTGCGCCGGCTCCAACCACGTGCTGCCCACCGGCGGCTGCGCCCGGCACTCGTCCGGGTTATCGGTGCAGTCGTTCCTGCGCGGCGTGCACCTGATCGAGTACACCGAGGCCGCGCTGCGCGAGGTGGCCCCGCACGTGGTCGCCCTGGCGAACGTGGAGGACCTGCCGGCGCACGGCCAGGCCGTGCAGGCCCGCTTCCCGGGAGGGGTGGCGTGACCTCGCTCGATGATCTGCCGATCCGCGACGACCTGCGCGGGCTGTCGCCGTACGGGGCGCCGCAGCTCGACGTGGCGGTGCGGCTGAACACCAACGAGAACTCCTACGCGGTGCCGGAGCCGGTCGTCGACGCGATCGGCAAGGCGCTCGCCGCCGAGTTGCGCGACCTGAACCGCTATCCGGACCGGGACGCGGTGGCGCTGCGCGCCGACCTGGCCGGATATCTCGGGCACGGCCTGACCGTCGAGCACGTCTGGGCGGCCAACGGTTCGAACGAGATCCAGCAGCAGTTGTTGCAGGCGTTCGGTGGGCCGGGGCGCACCGCGCTGGGTTTCGTGCCGGCGTACTCGATGCACCCGCTGCTGGCCCTGGGCACCGGCACCCGGTGGGTGCCCGCCCAGCGCGGCGTCGACTTCGGGCTGACCGCCGACGAGGCGGTGGCGCAGGTCCGCGAGCACCGGCCCGACGTGGTCTTCCTCTGCTCGCCGAACAACCCCACCGGCACGGCGCTGGACCCGGCGGTGGTCGCCGCGGTGCTCGACGTCGCGCCCGGCATGGTGATCGTCGACGAGGCGTACGCCGAGTTCGCCCGGCCGGGCACGGTCAGCGCCCTCGCGGTGCTGCCCGGCCACCCGCGGCTCGTGGTCACCCGCACGATGAGCAAGGCGTTCGGCTTCGCCGGTGGCCGGCTGGGCTACCTGGCCGCCGATCCGGCGGTGGTGCGCGCGGTGCAGCTGGTCCGTCTGCCGTACCACCTGTCCGTGCTCACCCAGGCCGCCGCCCGCGCGGCGCTGGCCCACCGCGACGCCCTGCTGGGTACGGTGAGCGCGATCATGGCCCAGCGGGACCGGATCGTCGCGACGCTGCGCGAACGGGGCCTGCGGGTGGCCGACAGCGACGCCAACTTCGTGCTGTTCGAGGCCGGTGGCGACCAGGCTGCCGCCTGGCAGGCCCTGCTGGCGCAGGGGGTGCTGGTCCGCGACGTCGGCCTGCCCGGTTGGCTGCGGGTGACCGCCGGCACCCCCGACGAGACCGACGCCTTCCTAGCCGCAATGGAGACCGTGCGATGGGAGCGCGAGCAGTGAGCTTGCGAGCCCCGCAGTCGCGACCGAAAGGTATGCAATGAGCCGGACCGCCCGGGTGGAGCGGATCACCAAGGAAACCAAGGTTCTCGTCGAGATCGACCTCGACGGCACCGGCACGGCCGAGATCAGCACCGGCGTGGGCTTCTACGACCACATGCTGAACCAGATCGCCCGCCACGGCGGCTACGACCTGACCGTGCGCACCGTGGGTGACCTGGAGATCGACGCGCACCACACGATGGAGGACACCGCGCTCGCGCTGGGCGCCGCGTTCGACCAGGCGCTGGGCGACAAGGCCGGCATCCGGCGGTACGGCTCGGCGACCGTCCCGATGGACGAGGTGCTGGTCCGGGCCGCGGTGGACCTGTCCGGCCGGCCGTACGTGGTGCACGACGAGCCGGTCCTCGCGCCGTACATCGGGCCGGTGTACCCGACCAGCATGACCCGGCACATCTGGGAGTCGTTCGGCCAGGCGGCCCGGATCACCCTGCACGTCGACGTGCTGCGCGCGGCCCGTCCCGGTGGGCACCCGGACGCGCACCACGTGGTGGAGGCCCAGTTCAAGGCGGTGTCCCGGGCGCTGCGCGAGGCCACCGCGATCGACCCGCGGGCGGCGGGCGCGATCCCGAGCACGAAGGGGGCGCTCTAATGGGTGCCGCGTTGCCGACGTTGCTGCTGATCCTGGCCGGTGTGCTGGTGGGTGGCGCGTGGTCGCTGCACCGGCAGGGTGCGCCGAGGGCCGCGGTGGTGATCACCGCGTTGCTCGCGCTGCTGGCCACGGCCGCCGGGGTGCTCCGGCTGATCCCGGAGTCGGGGTCGTGACCGCCGACGTGGTGGTGCTCGACTACGGCTCGGGCAACCTGCGCTCGGCGGAGCGGGCGCTGGCCGCCGCGGGCGCGTCCGTCCGGGTGACCGACGACCTCGCCGCGGCGGCCGCCGCGGACGGTCTGGTGGTGCCGGGTGTGGGCGCCTACGCGGCGTGCATGGCGGGTATCGAGGCGCTCGGCGCCGGGCCGGTGATCGCGGAGCGGGTGGCCGCGGGCCGGCCGGTGCTCGGCATCTGCGTGGGCATGCAGGTGCTCTTCGAGCACGGCGAGGAGCACGGGGTGGTGACGAAGGGCCTGGGGTTGCTGCCCGGTGGGGTGACCCGGTTGGCCGCGCACCGTCTGCCGCACATGGGCTGGAACACGGTCCGCGCGCCGCGGGGGTCGGTGCTGTTCGCCGGGTTGCCGCCGGAGAGCCGGTTCTACTTCGTGCACTCGTACGCGATGGGTGACCCGGCGGCGTTGGCGGCGGCGGGGGCCGTGGTGACGACGGCGCACCACGACACCGACTTCGTGGCCGCGGTGGAGCGTGGGCCGCTGTCGGCGGCGCAGTTCCACCCGGAGAAGTCCGCCGAGACCGGTGCCGCGTTGCTGCGCAACTGGCTCGCCACTCTGCCCGCCGGTGACTGAGCGCCGGCACCGTCCGGTGTCCGTCCGGCGGGCGTCGCGGTGAGCCGGGAGCGGGCCCGTCGGCGGGCCGAACGTGAGGCTGACCTGGCGCGGGAGCGGGCGGCCCGGCAGCGCCGGGTGGCGCGTCGGCAGCGCCGCCGCGCGGTCGTCCGCCGGTTGACGCCGCAGTTGCGGCGGGGCCGCACGGGCCGGCTGGCTCGGCACACGCGGGGTGAGCGGGCGGCGATCGTGCTGCTCACCGTGGCGGCGATGATTGTGATCTGGACGTTCGTCGACGATGTGGCGTTGCGTGTCGCGCTGATCGTGCTGTTGCTGCTCGTACTGCCGGCGATCGTGGTGATCGCCCTGGACCGCCGTACCTGATCGAGGAGATGACGTTGAGCCTCACCCTGTTACCCGCCGTGGATGTCGCCGACGGCCGGGCTGTCCGGCTCGTGCAGGGCGCCGCCGGCAGCGAGAGCGTCTACGGCGACCCGTTGGACGCGGCCCTGGCGTGGCAGCGCGACGGCGCCGAGTGGATCCACCTGGTCGACCTGGACGCGGCGTTCGGCCGGGGCACCAACGCGCACCTGCTGGCCGAGGTGGTGCGCCAGTTGGACGTGCAGGTGGAGTTGTCCGGCGGCATCCGGGACGACGAGTCGCTGCGGGCGGCGTTGGGCACCGGCGCGAGCAGGGTGAACATCGGCACCGCCGCGTTGGAGGACCCGGTGTGGTGCGACCGGGTCGTCGGGGAGTACGGCGACCGGGTCGCCATCGGGCTGGACGTACGCGGTCAGACCCTGTCCGCGCGGGGGTGGACCCGGGACGGCGGTGACCTGTACGAGGTGCTGGAGCGCCTGGACAAGGCGGGCGCCACGCGGTACGTGGTCACCGACATCACCAAGGACGGCACGATGCGTGGGCCGAATCTGGATCTGCTGCGCGAGGTGTGCGCGCGTACCGACCGGCCGGTGATCGCCTCGGGTGGCGTGTCCACCCTGGACGATCTGCGGGCGCTGGCCACCCTGGAGCCGCTGGGCGTGGAGGGCGTGATCGCCGGCAAGGCGCTGTACGCGGGCGCGTTCACGGTGGCCGAGGCGCTGCGCACGTTGGCCGAGGCGTGACTGTCACCCGGCTGGGTTCGGGAGGGCCGTGGGAGCAGAGCTACGGCTATTCCCGGGTGGTCCGGGCCGGTGACCTGGCCTGGACGGCCGGCTGTACGTCCACTGTCGACGGTCGGGTGGTGCACGTCGGGGACGCCGCCGCGCAGACGGCGCAGGCGTTGCGGATCGGGTTGGCGGCGCTCGCCGAGGTGGGCGTGCAGCCGGGTGACGTCGTCCGGACCCGGATGTACGTGACGGACCGGCTGCACGCCGACGAGGTGGGTCGGGCGCACAACGCGGTCTTCGGGGCGGTCCGTCCGGTGGCGACGCTTGTGATGGTGGCGGGTCTGCTCGATCCGGAGCAACTGGTCGAGGTGGAGTTGGAGGCGTTCGTCGGCGAGCGCTGAGTCGCCGGTGGTCCTCGTCACGGCCGCGTTCCGGCCCGATAAGTTGTGCACAACTTAATTGCGGGCTACGGTTCAGTGGTGACCGATGACCTGGTGCTGCGCCGGCAGGTGTGCTTCGCGCTCTACGCCGCGTCGCGCGCCCTCACCGACGTGTACCGGCCGATCCTCGACGAGTTCGGGCTGACCTACCCGCAGTACCTGGTGCTGCTGGTGCTCTGGGAACGTCCCGACGACGCGCCCACGGTGTCCGAGCTGGGCGCCGAGCTGCGGCTGGACTCCGGCACGCTCTCCCCGCTGCTCAAGCGGCTTCAGGGTGCGGGCCTGGTGGTGCGGCGGCGGTCGGCGCGCGACGAACGGCGGGTCGAGGTGGGCCTGACCGAGCAGGGTCGGGCGCTGCGGGAGCAGCTCTGCGACGTTCCGCTGCGGATCGCGCAGGCCACCGGGCTGGGCATCGCCGAGCTTGTCGCCCTGCGCGACACGCTCACCCGGGTCACCGAGACCATCCACCGACAGAAGGAGCAGTGACTCTCATGCAGGTTCTCTACACCGCGTCCGCGACCGCCACCGGCGACGGCCGGGACGGCCACGTCGAGACCTCCGACGGCACGCTCGCGCTCGACCTGGCGGTGCCGAAGGAGATGGGTGGCGCGGGTGGCGCCGCCAACCCGGAGCAGCTCTTCGCCGCCGGCTACGCGGCCTGTTTCCACAGCGCCCTGCGCCTGGTGGCCCGCCGCGCCAAGGCAGACGTGACCGGCTCCGTCGTCGCCGCCGAGGTGGGCATCGGCCCGAACGGCAGCGGTGGCTTCGGGCTCACCGTGCAGCTCGTCGTCGACCTGCCCGCCGTCGCCCGCGACGCCGCCGAGCAGATCGTCGAGCAGGCCCACCAGGTCTGCCCGTACTCCAACGCGACCCGCGGCAACATCGACGTCGCGCTGACCGTCCGCGAGACCCTGGCCGCCTGACGTCGCGGACCCGGACCCCACCCGCGGACGAGAGGACGACCACCCGATGACCAGCAACCGTGAGATCCACCTGGCCAGCCGCCCCGAGGGCTGGCCCACCGAGGACACCTTCCGGCTCGTCGAGACCGACGTCCCGACGCCCGGACCGGGCCAGATCGTGGTCCGCAACCAGTTCATGTCCGTCGACCCGTACATGCGGGGACGGATGAACGACGTCAAGTCGTACATGCCGCCGTACGCCCTCGACGCCCCGCTCGACGGGGCCGCGATCGGCGAGGTGGTGGCCAGCGAGTCGGCCGACCTCGCGGTCGGCGACACAGTGCTGCACGGGCTGGGCTGGCGGGAGTACGCGCTGCTCGACGCCAGCGGCGCGCGCAGGGTCGACCCGGCCCTCGCCCCGGCCAGCGCCTACCTCAGCGTGCTCGGCATGCCCGGGCTGACCGCGTACGCCGGTCTGCTGGAGGTCGCCGCGATGAAGCCCGGCGAGACGGTCTTCGTCTCGGCCGCGGCCGGCTCGGTCGGCAGCCTGGTGGGTCAGATCGCCAAGCTCAAGGGCGCCGGCCGCGTCATCGGCAGCGCCGGCTCGGCCGCCAAGGTCGAGCGGCTGCGGGCGCTGGGCTTCGACGCCGCGTTCGACTACCACGACGGGCCGGTCCGCGACTCGCTGCGGGCCGCCGCCCCGGACGGCGTCGACGTCTACTTCGACAACGTCGGCGGCGACCACCTGGAGGCGGCGATCTCGGCCATGAACCTGCACGGCCGCGCCGCCATCTGCGGCATGATCGCGCAGTACAACGACACCGAGCCGCCCGCCGCGCCCCGCAACCTGTCGCTGGTCATCGGCAAGCGGCTCACCCTGCGCGGCTTCCTGGTCAACGACCACAACCACCTGCGGAAGGCGTTCGTCAACGACGTCGCGGGCTGGCTGCGCGAGGGCACGCTCTCCTACGACGAGACGGTCGTCGACGGCATCGAGAACGCCCCGGCGGCGTTCCTCGGCCTGCTGCGCGGCGAGAACCTGGGCAAGATGCTCGTCCGGGTGTGAGCACCCGCACATCGCGTACGGCGGTCGGCCCGGTCGGGTCGGCCGCCGTGCCACGCGCGGAAGATAGGGTGACGGCATGACGGTGGCGGTACGCGTGATCCCCTGCCTCGACGTGGACGCCGGGCGCGTGGTCAAGGGGGTCAACTTCGTCGACCTGCGGGACGCCGGCGACCCGGTGGAGCTGGCCGCCGCGTACGACCGGGCCGGCGCCGACGAGCTGACCTTCCTCGACGTCACCGCCTCCTCCAGCGACCGGGGGACGATGCTCGACGTGGTGCGCCGCACCGCCGAGACGGTCTTCATCCCGCTGACGGTCGGGGGCGGGGTCCGGCAGGTCGGCGACGTCGACACGCTGCTGCGCGCCGGCGCGGACAAGGTCGGCGTGAACACCGCCGCCATCGCGCGGCCGGAGCTGATCGCCGAGATCGCCGACCGGTTCGGCCGGCAGGTGCTCGTGCTCTCCCTCGACGTACGCCGCGCCCCGGCCGGCGGCACGCCCAGCGGGTTCGAGGTCACCACCCACGGTGGCCGGCGCGGCACCGGCATCGACGCGGTGCGTTGGGCGCGGCAGGTGGCCGAGCTGGGCGCGGGGGAGATCCTGCTCAACTCGATGGACGCCGACGGCACCAAGGCGGGCTTCGACCTGGAGCTGATCAGCGCGGTCCGGGCCGTGGTGGACGTGCCGGTCGTCGCCAGCGGTGGGGCCGGCGAGGTGGCCCACTTCCCACCGGCTATCGGGGCCGGCGCTGACGCGGTGCTCGCCGCCAGCGTCTTCCACTTCGGCGAGCTGACGGTGGGCGAGGTCAAGGACGCCCTGCGGCGCAGCGGCCACCCCGTGCGCTAGCGGGCCCGTAGCGAAGGAGGACCACGTGAAGCGCGACTTCCTGACCACCTCCACCTGGCGCAAGAGCAGCCGTAGCCTGAACGAAAATGCGCAGTGCGTCGAAGTCGCTCTGGCGTCGCACGCGGTCGGCATCCGTGACTCCACGGACCGGTGCGGCCCGTCGCTGGTCGTGACCGTGGCGGCGTGGACGGCATTCATCGACGGGGTCAAGCACGCCAGCCCGCGGCCCTGATCCGCGCAACTCGAACACCGATGCCGCTGATCCGCTCTGGCTGCCCGCCGTGTCGATGTGCTGTTGAGCGGTATACCTCAGAGGTATCAATATGACTCTCAGGTATACCGCTCACCACCGCATCCGCCCCCACGGCGGTGACCGAGGGCCACCGCCGACCGCCGGCGACGGCGGACCCAGATGGTACGCGTCGTGTGCGACCAAGTCTGCGAATGCTCCCGCCCATGCCCAGCACCGCGCGCGGGTGCCGCAGACCGGGCATCGTCCGTGTCGCGGCTCGTGCTCGGCCAGAATCCGCCACCAGCGGGCCAGTTGCTCGGCGGTGGGTGCACTCACCGGGCTCCACTCATGTTCGCGCGGATCGCCGCGACCGAAATCCGTGCGTCGAAGCACCAGCCGCCCGCACCGTCCGGTACGAGGCCAGCACAGGTGTGCCCACGCAGCCGCACCATGCCGCCGACCGGCTGGTGGTCTACCACCACCGTCCACACCAGTTCGTCGCGGTTGGTGGGGTTGGGGGCGATCTCCCATGCCAGCAGGTGCAGCAGGGTGCCCACTGGCACGTGAAGGCTGTCGGTCATGGTCGGCTCCGGGGGCAGGGGGTGACATCACTCAAAACGGCAGCGAGTTTCCGAGGCAAGTTGCTGTCCCAGGTGGGCTGACACGTCGAGCGTGGCCGATAAGCTGCCCGTACGGCAGGCGTGCGCGTTGTGCACACGCTCCTGCACCACGCTGGGAGCCGGCCATGGACGCTTTCGGGAAGCTGCTCCGGCAGCATCGGGAGAACGCCGGACTGTCCCTGCGGCAGCTCGGTGCGACCATCCATTTCCAGTACAGCCACATCTCCCAGGTGGAGCGCGGTGAACGCCGCCCCACCGAAGCGCTGGCCACGGCCTGCGACCGGGCACTGGATGCCGACGGGGCGCTCGTCGATGCGTACCGGAGCGAGCGGGCCGGTGCCACCGACCTGCACCGACGTACCATGTTGCGGGCCATGACGGCCCTGGCGGCTACTACCGGCAACCCCGTCCCGCGTTGATGGCCCACCTGAGTGCCGACCTGACGGTGCTGCAGCACCAGATCGCGGCCGACCCGGGCGCGCGTCGTCCTGGTCTCCTGCGAGTTGCCGCGCGCCTGTCCGTCATCGTCGCGTTGAGCCTTGTCGCCTCGGGCCAGATCGTGCTGGGCCGGCGCTGGTGGCAGACCGCCCATCGGATCGCCGACCAGTCCGAGGACTCCGATACCCGGGTGTTGGTGCGGGCGTGGGATGTGGTCAACGGTTGCTACGACGGACGTGCGCCGTCGGCGGTCGTCGCCCTGTCCGACGACGTGCTGCCGCTGCTGGGTCGACAGGCCACGTCCGCGGTGTGCGGACTGCTCGCCGGCCGGGCCCAGGCACTCTCGTTGGCCGGACGGCATGCGGAGGCGGTGGCGACGGTGCGGCAACTCGTCGACGTCGCTCAGCGGTTACCAGCCGCAGTCGTGACCGATGTGGAGTCGCTGTGGGGATGGCCGGAGCATCGGATTCACCACACTGAATCGTGGGTGTACACCCACGCCGGCCGGCTGGGCGACGCCGAGGTCGCGCAGGAGCTGGCCCTCGGCCTGTATCCGGCCTCGCAGACCCGGCTACGTGCGCAGGTGCAACTGCATCAGGCTGCCCGCCTGATCCGTGGCGGGCACATTCCCGACGGATTGCGGTGTGCCGCCGACACCCTCGACGCGCTGCCGGCCCACCTGCACAACCACTCGCTGCGGTCCGTGGCCGCACAGGTCGCGGATGCGGTACCCACAGTGGAACGATCGCGGCCCGCGTTCACTGATCTCGCCGACCGGATGCGGACCTAGGCTCCGCTGCCATGCCCGTGACGTACATCGTGCATGACGCCGAATCGGCCACGGACGTCCTACCGGCGCTCGTAGGTCTCTACGCGGTCGTCTACGCGGAGCCACCGTACGTCGAGGGACCGGAAGAGGTGGCTGCGTTCGCCGCCGCCCTGCCCGACGAGACGAGGCGTACCGGCTTCACCCTCGTCGTCGCCGACGACGCGGGCGACCTGGCCGGTGCGGCGTACGGGTGGACGATGGCCGCCGGCCGGTGGTGGACGCGTGCCGACATCGAGCCTCCCGCCGATCTTCGGGCTGCCGAAAAGTTCGCGGTCATGGAGTGGATCGTGCGTCCCGACCGGCGCGGCGAGGGCATCGGCGCGGAACTCATCCGCCGGCTCCTGGACGGGCGGCCCGAACGGTGGGCGACGCTCGCGTCCAACCCGGCGGCACCCGCCCGTGCCATCTACCAGCGCGCGGGATGGCAGCAGGTCGGTGGGTCGGCCCTGCCAGACGGCACACCCATGCACCTGCTCGTCCTGCCGTTACCCGCTGTGCCGGTCCGGCGTCGCTGACCCCCGGCCGCATCCGCCGTGCCGCGCGACGATAGAGGTCAGTGGCCGCCGGAGTGGCCCTCGGGTGACCGGCGGGGGGTGGGGATCGAGCGGACCGCGTACTCCTGCACGGCCGCCGCGTGGTCGGCCTCCTCCAGGATCCAGTCGGCGCGGCCCGGCGCGTGCCGGCGGCTCAGCACTCCCTGCACCGTGTCCACCATCGTGGCGACGCCGGCCCGGGGGCGGCTGCGCCAGAGCTGCTCACCCTCGGTGGTGATGCGGAACCAGCCGTCGGCGACGGTCACCAGGCCCGCGCCGACCAGCCGCTGGACCGCGGCCTCCACCTCGTGTCGCTGGGGAATCGCCTGGTTCAGGTGGTCGGCGGTGGACAGCACGTCGGTCAGGCGTACGCCCTCCGGCCGTCGACTGGTCGCGGACCGTCGGTGTCGCCCGGCCCCGCTCGCGATCACCAACGACACGAATATCCAGGCGTCGCTCCAGCGCCAACCGTTCTCCCCCATGCAGAGATGATGACGGCGAGCGTCCCGGAAGGGAACACCCACCCTCCAACGAGCCCGCTCGCACCATCGCGGAGTGCCGGCCCGTGAACGGTAGGTGAGCGCTCAGCCGGCCGGGGCGGGAGCGGCGCCCGGCGGGTCACCCGCGGTGGCGCCCGGCCGGTCGCCAGCGGTCGCGTCCAGCGCGGGCACCGCGACGAGCGGGATGAAGAACTGCGCGAGTGGGCCGATGGCCAGCGCGTACGCGATGGTGCCCGGGCCTACCGTGCCGCCGAGCAGCCAGCCCAGCGCGAGCACGGTGACCTCGATGACCGTGCGCACCAGGCGGATCGAGCGCCCGGGCCGGCGGGCGACGAAGCCGGTCATCAGCCCGTCGCGTGGACCCGGACCCAACTGGGCGCCGAGGTAGAGCGCGGTGGCCGCGCCGTTGGCGACGATCCCGGTGACGAGCAGAGCGATCCGGACGCCGAGGGGGCCACCGGTGGGCAGCAGGGCCAGGGACGCGTCCACCACCAGGCCGATCACCACCACGTTGCTGACGGTGCCGAGGCCGGGTCGCTGGCGCAGCGGGATCCACAGCAGCAGCACCAGGGCGCCGACACCGATGGTGACCGTGCCGAAGGAGAGCCCGGTCAGCTTGGACAGCCCCTGGTGGAAGACGTCCCACGGGTCGAGGCCCAGGTCGGAGCGGATCATCAGGGCCATGCTGACCCCGTAGAGGACGAGCCCGGCGTAGAGCTGGCTGAGCCGTCGCACCGGCCGCTGCCGCAGATTGCCAATCAGTGCCATGCATGCCACCCTAGGGGCCAATCCTCCCGGCTGAAGAAGCCAATATCCGAGGAGTGGCCATGACAGCTCAGGTGCGAGGCGTCCAATTGGCCCGGTTGCTGGGGCAGTGGCACGCCCTGCCGGGCCGTCGTCGCAGTCCCGACTACGCCGCCCTGGCCGGCGCGGTGCGCGGCCTGCTCGCCGACGCCCGGCTCCCGTTGGGCGTGCGCCTCCCGGCCGAACGCGAGCTGGCCGAGGCGCTGCGGATCAGCCGCACCACTGTCACCGCCGCCTACCGGGAGCTGCGCGAGACCGGCCACCTGGCCAGCCGCCGGGGCGCCGGCAGCTGGACGATGCTGCCCGGCAACCACCGGGTCGCCAGCACCGGGCTGTGGACCCCGCTGGACGACCGGGAGATGATCGACCTCGGCGTCGCCGCGCTGGCGGCCCCGCCGCAGCTGCTCGCCGCCGCGCGGGCCGCCGCCGAGGATCTGCCCCGCTACCTGGGCGGGGCCGGCTACCACCCGACCGGGATCGGCGAGCTGCGCGAGGCGGTGGCCGCCGGCTACACCGCGCGGGGGCTGCCCACCTCGGCCGACCAGATCATGGTCACCAGTGGCACCCAGCACGCCCTGGACCTGGTGCTGCGCCTCGCCCTGGCACCCGGCGGAAGTGTGCTCGTCGAATCCCCGACCTATCCCAACGCGCTCGCCGCGCTGGCCAGCCGCCGGGCCCGGATCACGACGCACGGGCTGTCCGCCGACTCCGGTGGTTGGGAGCCCGACCTGCTGCTGGGCAGCCTGCGGCAGACCCGGCCCAAGCTGGCCTACCTGATTCCGGAGTTCCAGAACCCGACCGGGCACCTGATGCCGTCCGCGCTGCGCGAGCAGGTGGTCGCCGCGGCCCACGCCGTCGGCACCGACCTGATCGTCGACGAGTCCTTCGTGGACCTGCCGCTGGACGGCACCGAGCTGCCCCCGCCCACGGCCACGTTCGACAGGCACTCCCGGGTGGTGAGCATCGGGGGGATGAGCAAGCCGTACTGGGGTGGCCTGCGCATCGGCTGGGTACGCGCCTCCGCGCCGCAGGTGCAGCGGCTGGCGGCCGTCCGGGTCGGCGTGGACATGTCCAGCCCGGTGCTCGACCAGTTGGTAGCGGTGCACCTGCTCAACGACGCGGCGGCCATCGTCGCCGACCGCCGGGCCCAGCTCACCGCCCAGCGCGACGCGTTGCTGGCCGCGCTGGCCCACCGACTTCCGGACTGGCGGGTGACCGTGCCACGCGGCGGCGTCACCCTCTGGGCCGAGCTGGACGGCCCGGTCTCCAGCGCGCTCGCCCGCGCCGCCGAGGAGGTCGGCGTCCGGCTCGCGCCCGGCCCCCGGTTCGGTCTGGACGGCACCCTGGAACGCTTCCTGCGGCTGCCGTTCACCCTGCCGGCCGCCGACCTGGTGGAGGCCGTGGAGCGGATCGCCACGGTCCGCTACGACCTGGACCGGACCGGCCGGCAGCGATGGCGGGAGCCATCAGTCATCGCCTGAGCCCCGCACGGCAGAGCGCGCGCCGCCAGTGCCCGTCTGCGCAGAACGCGTCTTCGACCCGGCCGCGACTGCCACAATCCCCTGGTGGGCGAGGGCGGGCGGACACGCGGGGTGCAACGGAGCGCACCCGGCTCCCGGGCCACCCGCCTCGAACTCTTCTACGACCTGATCTTCGTCTTCGCCTTCCTGAACGTCACCACAGCCACCGCCGCCGACCGGACCGTCCGCGGCCTGGTCCAGTGCCTGGTGGTGCTGGCGCTGCTCTGGTGGTGCTGGTCGGGCTTCGCCGTACTGGGCAACCTGATCCGCACCGACCAGGGCATCGTCCCGCTGGTCGGATTCGTCACCATGGCCGCCGCCTTCGTGCTCGCGCTGAGCCTGCCGAAGGCGTTCGTCGACCGTCCCGGCGGGCTGTACGGCCCGCTGGTCTTCGCGGCCGGCTACTTCCTGGTCCGGGTCGGCGAGACGTCCATCTTCCTGTGGCTCGGCCGTCGGAACCGGGACGTGCGTCGACGCTGGCGGATGCTTGCCCTGCCAGTGGTGCTCGCCACGTCGCTCATCGTCGTGGCCGCCCTGGTGCCGCAGCGGCTCTTCGACGGCGCCGCCGAGGGGGTGTTCCGGCTGGCGCTCTGGCTCACCGCCCTGGCCGTCGAGTACGGGGCCGGGCTGGCGTTGCGCGGCACCGGGTGGACGGTGCTCTCCGCCGGGCACTGGGCGGAGCGGCACGGCCAGATCGTCCTGGTCGCCCTCGGCGAGGCGATCATCGCGCTCGGGCTCGCCCCCGGTGGCACCGCCGCCCTGCCGCTCACCTGGCCGGTGCTGATCGCCGCGGTGCTCGGCGTCGCGGTGGCCGCGTCGCTGTGGTGGGCGTACTTCGACACGTTGGCACTCGGCATGGAACAGGCCCTGCACCGCACCCGCGACCCGGACGCCCGCGCCGCCATGGCCCGGGACGCCTACACCTACCTGCACCTGCCGGTCATCATCGGCGTCATCCTGTTCGCGCTCGGCCTCAAGGGGCTCATCCACGAGGGAGCCGCCCCCCACACGCCGAGCTGGGGTGTTCCGCTGCCGGGGTTCGACCTGTTGGCGCTCTACGGCGGGGTCGCGCTCTACCTGCTCGCGCTCATCGTGCTGGGCCGGTGGCTGCTCGCCGCCCCGCGTTGGCCCACGATCGGCGGCATCGTGCTGTTGCTCGTGCTGGTGCCGGTGGCCGGCGCGCTGCCCGAGCTGTTCGCGCTGGCCCTGTTGGCCCTCGCCGCCGCGCTGGCGGTGGGCGCCCAGACGGTCGTCGACACCCGACGCCGGCGCAGGGTCCGGCAGGTGGCACTGGAGGAGCAGCTCGCCGTGGAGGAGGAGCAGACGAGGTGGCGGGGCCAACACCTGTGAGGGCCCCGCGCCGGCGGGAAGCCGGGCACGGGACCCTCGGTCGGCTCAGAGCTCGGCGAGCGTGCCCGCGTACATCTTGTCGATCTCGGCGGCGAAGTTGCTCTCCACGCCACGCCGCTTGATCTTCAACGACGGGGTGATCTCACCGTCCTCGATCGTCAGGTCGCGCGGCAGGATCGCCACCTTCTTGATCGTCTCCCAGCGGTTGAGCTTGGCGTTGAGCTGGGCGACGTACTCCTCGACCATCGCCTGCGCCTCCGGCGAGGCGACGATCTCGGTGTAGTCGCGGCCCTCCAGCGGGCCGCCGGCCACCCAGCCCCGGATCGCGTCCGGGTCCAGCGTGACGAGCATCGTGCAGAAGTTGCGGGCCTGACCGACCACCACCGCCTGCGAGGTGTACGGGCAGATCGCCTTGAACATCCCCTCGATGTGCGACGGCGCTATGTACTTGCCGCCCGAGGTCTTGACCAGGTCCTTCTTGCGGTCGGTGATCCGCAGGTAGCCCTGCTCGTCCAGGCTGCCGATGTCACCCGTGCGGAAGAAGCCGTCCTCGGTGAACGCGGCGGCGGTCTCCTCCGGCAGGTTGTGGTAGCCGCGCATCACGGGCCGACCACGGACCAGGATCTCGCCGTCGGTGTCGATCCGGCACTCCAGGTCGCCCATCGCCTGCCCGACCGTGCCGATCCGCAGCCCGGAGGGCGGGTTCACGAAGTTGCCGGCGCTGGTCTCGGTGAGGCCGTAGCCCTCGGAGATCGGCAGGTTGGCGGCGGCGAAGAAGGTGGCGATCTCGGGGCTCAGCGGAGCGGCGCCGGAGACCAGCACCCGCATCCTTCCGCCCAGGCGGGCCTGGAGCTTGCTGAACACCAGCTTCTCGGCCAGCCCGTAGCGCAGCTTCAACCCGGCCGGCACCGGCTTGCCGGCCTGCTCCAGAGCGACCTTCTCCTTGCCGACCTGGACACCCCAGGCGAAGATCTTCGCCTTCGCGCCGCCGGCGCCCTGGGCCGTGGTGACCGCCTTGTTGTAGACCTTCTCGAAGACCCGGGGAGCGCCGCACATGAGCGTCGGCCGGATCACCCCGAGCAGGTCGACAAGCTTGTCCACCCGGCCGTCGACGTAGGTGGGCAGGCCGACGTGGATCGCGCCGCACAGCAGCGTCTTGCCGAACGAGTGGGCCAGCGGCAGCCACAGGTACTGCAGGTCGTCGTCGCGCAGCAGGCCCACCTCGGCCTGCGCCACGGCCTCCCAGCACCAGCCGCCGTGCAGCAGCTCGACACCCTTGGGCTGGCCCGTGGTGCCGGAGGTGTAGATCAGCGTGGCCAGGTGGTCCGGGCCGATGCCGGCCACCAGCATGTCGATCAGATCGGGCTCGGCGGCCAGCGCGCGGGTGCCCTGTTCCTCCAGGGCGGCCAGGGTGAGCTGGGGAACCGCGGCGCTCGGGTCCGGGGTGCCGTCGAAGAGCACCACGTGGGTCAGCGCCGGCAGGTCCGCTCCGGCGATCTTGGCGGCCTGCGCCGGGTTCTCCGCGAAGAGCACCCGCGAGGCGGAGTCAGCGATGATGTATGTCGCGTCCGCCGGCTCGGTGGTCGGGTAGACGGTGGTGGTCGCCCCGCCGGCGCACATGATGCCGAGGTCGGCGACCACCCAGTCCAGCCGGGTGTTGGCGAGGATGGCGACGGGATTCTCCTGGCCGACGCCGAGCGCGTGCAGGCCGGCGGCGACGGCCTTGGCGCGCTGGCCGACCTGCTCCCAGGTCAGCCAGTCGGGGCCCGAGTCGTCAGGGGTCGGGGACGCGAACGCGTGTCGGTCGGGGGTGGCCGCCACGCGCTTGAGGAACATGTCCGGGATGGAACGGTACGGTACATCGAGAGCCATCGCTGTAGCCGCCTTCGGGGGTGGTGGCGTGACGGTCGTCACGTCATAGTGGTTACCGAAGAGTATTGCCTGGCACCGGGCATCGGCTAGTGCTGGTGATCGGCCGGCCTCCCCGTCGGCCGGCCGACCCACCCCTGATCAGGCGTACCGGGCAGCCACGAGTGACCAGTCGTAGGTTGCCCGGACCCAGTTGCGCCGCGCCGCCAACGGCGAATTCAAGGCCTCGACGCCGCTGGCCAACAACGTCTCCTCCGCCTCCAGGTACGCCGTCAACCCCCGGTTGAAACGGTCCGCGGCCGCCCGCAACGCGTCCGCCTCGTCCAGGCCGCCCTCCTGCGCGATGACCGTCACCAGATTGTGCGCGTCCGGGTCGGCCTGGCTCTCCTTGCCGTACGAGAAGAGGTCGTTGCACCAGCAGACGAGATCCACCGCCAGCAGGTCCAGTGCGCTCAGTGCCGGATCGGCACGCCGGGCCGGCCCGGGCGGCTGCTCCGACGCCAGGTCGGTGAGGGTGAGACAGGGGTGTACGCCGCCGGTGTGCCGACGCAGTTGGACGTACTCCGTCAGCCCCGGCACCCGCCGGCGTTCCCGGTTGGTGGCCTCCCACAGCAGCGCCAGCAGATACTGGCGCAGCTGACTGACGAACCGCAGCAGCATCGGCGCCCGGCCCTCGGCCCGGGTGCGCCGGCACAGGTCGTGCAGCGCGGCGCCCAGCGGGCCGGCGTCCGGCGGCGGTTCCGCGAGCGGGTCGCCGCACCGGTCCAGCACGTCGAGCAGCGCGGCGATGACCGGCGCCAGCCGGCCCGGGTCGGCCCCGAGGCCGTCCTCGTCGCAGGTGTCGTCCATGACGAACAGCCAGGAGATCAGGTCGGTGAGGAGCCGCAGCCCCTGCGCCGGCCCTTCCGGGCAGGCCCTTCCGGCCAGGCCGGCGGCGTCTGCCCGTTGTAGTCGATGAATCTGATGACCGGAATTGACCAGACCGAGAGCGCGCGCCCACTCGACGCTCTCGCTGGCTGCCCGATCCCTGTACTTGTGGCGCCCCGCCGTGAAGGAGGGTTCCCGTAGCGCCGTGATCGCGAAACTTCGCATCGTGTGCCCCCACATCGTGCCGCCCCGGCGCGGAACGGCGCGCTGAAGCGTACGGGAGGAGGTATCGGCGCGCATCGCTGGGACTGAGGCGGCTACCCGCAGTCCTGTGACCGATTAAGCGCAGTAAGTCACATGCCCAGGCTGGCGTTGCGGAGCTGTTGCGCGGACGTCGCCGAACCGTCCAGTTGAACCCGCGCCACCCGCTGGCGCCCGGAGAGGAACAGGGTCAGTTCGGCCGGGGCGCCCACCAACCGCAGCCGCTCGCCACCACGACCGACGGAGACCTCGCCGTGACCGGGCGCCTGCACGTAGAGGTCCGCCGGGAAGCGGCGCAGCGACAGCCGGGCGAGCGGGGCGACCCGCTTCCACAGGGTGGCCTGCAGACCGTGGGACAGGTCGCGCGGCTGCCACCCCGGGACGGCCCGCCGCACGTCCTCGTGGTGGATGAAGAACTCCACCGTGTTGACCAGCTCGTCGGTGAGCGGGTTGCTGATCGGGCTCCACACCGGCGGCCGGCGCACCTGCGCTACCAGCTCGGGGTAGGGCCCGGCCGCGAGTCGTCGGCGGACCCGTTCGGCGTGCCCCCGCAGCGGCGGCAGCAGGATCCCGCCGGCCGCGTCCGGACGGCGCTCGCGCAACACGAGGTGCGCGGCGAGGTCGCGGGTCGCCCAGCCCTCGTTGATCGTCGGCGCGTCGGGCCCGAGGGCCAGGAAGAGATCGGCCAGCGCCTCGCGCTCGGCTCGGGCGTACCGGGACATGGCCCGATCGTAGGCCCGCGGACCCGCCGCCGCGCGCCGGCAGCCGCCGATCGCACCCCCGGGCCCGGACGTCCGGTACGTGACGGTCGACATATCCCGTCCGGGTCGGCGGTGCCGGCTCGCAGCGGTAAGGATGAGGGAGATAATTGTGGCTTACGGCGGGGGAGAGCGTGGCGAGCAGGACAAGTCGGGACGTGCTCGGCAGGGGACTGGGGGTTCTGCGGCAGGCGATCCGGGAGCAGCCGCGGATCTTCGCGGTTGCCGTGATCGGCAGTGTGCTGTTCGGCTCGATGGTCATCGTCAGCGCGTACGTGGTGGGCGCGGTGGTCGGTGACGTGGTGGTGCCGGCCATCGCGCGGGGCGAGGTGGGCGTCGGCACCCTGGCGCTGGCCGCGGTCGCCCTGTTCGGGATCAGCGTGCTGCGGGTGGTGGGCATCTTCGGTCGCCGGCTCGGCGCCGGTTACATGCAGTACCGGCTCCAGGCCGCCTACCGCCGCCGGGTCACCCGCCGCTACCTGGACCTGCCGCTGTCGTGGCACCACCGCAACGCCACCGGCACGCTGCTGTCCAACGCCAACTCCGACGTGGAGGCGGCCTGGTATCCGATCGCGCCGCTGCCCTTCGCGGTGGGCACGCTGGTGATGCTCGTCGGCGCGATCGTCTCGCTGTTCGCCACCGACTGGGCCCTCGCCCTGGTCGGCCTCGCGGTCTTTCCCGCGCTGTTCGCGCTCAACGTCGTCTACTCGCGCCGGATGGCGCCCCGGCAGGCCCGGGCGCAGCGGTTGCGCGCCGAGGTCAGTGGCATCGCGCACGAGAGCTTCGACGGCGCGTTGGTGGTCAAGACGATGGGCCGCGAGGCGCAGGAGACGGCCCGGTTCGCCGGTCGCGCCGGCGAGCTGCGCGACGCGTTGATCGCGGTCGGCCGGCTGCGGGGTGTCTTCGACCCGCTGCTGGAGACGCTGCCCAGCCTCGGCACCCTCGCGGTGCTGGTGGTCGGGGCGTTCCGCCTGCGCCAGGGCGCGATAAGCGTCACCGAGCTGGTCAGCGTCGCGTTCCTCTTCACCGTGCTGGCCTTCCCGGTGCGGGCCATCGGCTGGGTGCTGGCCGAGCTGCCGCGCAGCGTCGCCGGCTGGGACCGCGTGCGCCGGGTGCTCGACGCCACCGGCGAGATGCCGTACGGGCAGAAGGTGCTCGACCCGGCCACCCCGGGGCCGGCCACGCTCACGTTCACCGACGTGCACTTCTCCTACCCGCCGGCCGAGGCGCACGAGCCCGGCGCGCAGGTGCTCGGCGAGGTCGGCTTCACCGTTCCGGCTGGCCGCACTGTCGCGCTGGTCGGGCCGACCGGCGCCGGGAAGTCCACCATCGCGTCGCTTGCCGTACGCCTGGTCGACCCGGACTCCGGCGTCGTCGAGCTGGACGGCGTGGACGTGCGCGACCTGACCGCCGCGTCGCTGGCCGGCACCGTCGCGCTGGTCGCGCAGGTGCCGTTCGTCTTCGATGACACCGTGCGGGCCAACGTCGCCCTGGACCGGGCGGGCATCGACGACGAGGCCGTCTGGGCGGCGCTGCGCCTGGCCGAGGCGGACGGGTTCGTCGCCGCGCTGCCGGAGGGACTGGACACGATGGTCGGCGAGCGGGGCACCTCGCTCTCCGGCGGCCAGCGGCAGCGGCTCACGCTGGCCCGCGCGCTGGCCGGGCGGCCACGCCTGCTGGTGCTCGACGACGCGACGAGCGCCGTGGACCCCCGCGTGGAGGCGGCCATCCTCGCCGGTCTGCGGGCGTCGGCGGGTGAGCCGGGAGTGCCGGCCGCGTCGATCCTGGTGGTGGCGTACCGCCGGGCGACCATCGCCCTCGCCGACGAGGTCGTCTACACCGAGCAGGGCCGGGTGATCGCCCGGGGCACACACACCGAGCTGCTGGCCACCGTTCCCGGGTACGTGGACCTGGTCACCGCGTACGAGCAGGCGGAGGTCGACCGCGCGCAGGAGCGCGCGTACGACGACGAGGTGGCGCAGCTGCCGTCGGGCCTGGAGATCGAGGTGGACCGGTGAGCGCGAGGAGTGCAGCGCAGCGGAGCCCCGCAGTCGCGAACGAAAGGCGAGCCCGGTGAGTACGACGGTGACGAACGACGAGCGGGACGCGCGGACGGAGACCACCTGGCAGACCCTGCGGCGGGGGCTGGCGCTCTCCCCGGAGCTGCGCACCGGCCTGGCCGCCACCCTGGGCCTGGCCCTGGTCTACATGGTGGGCCGGGTGGCCGTTCCGGTCGCGGTGCAGCAGGGCATCGACCGTGGCATCGTCGGTGGTCTGGATCTCGACGTGGTCTGGTCGGTGGTGGCGGTCACCGCGGCGATCCTCGTGGTGACCACTGCCTGCGGCTACCTGATGATGCGCCGGCTGTTCACGGTCAGCGAGACGGCGTTGGCGAACGTCCGGACGCGGGCGTTCCGGCACGTGCACGACCTGTCGATGCTGCACCAGCAGTCGGAGCGGCGTGGGTCGCTGGTCTCGCGGGTGACGAGCGATGTCGACCAGATCACCCAGTTCCTCCAGTGGGGTGGGGTGATCCTGCTGGTCAACCTGGGTCAGCTGGTGGTGACGACTGCCGTCATGCTGGCGTACTCCTGGCAGCTGACCCTTGTGGTGCTTGTGGCGTTCCTGCCGGCGGTGCTCGTCATCCGTCAGTTGCAGCGTCGCCTCGGCGCGGCGTACGCGACGGTGCGTCAGCGCACCGGCACGCTGCTGGGCGCGATCGGTGAGAGCGTCGTGGGTGCGCCGGTGATCCGGGCGTACGGCATCGCGGGGCGTACCGCGCGCCGCTTGGACGAGGCCATCGACAACCAGCGCCTGGCGCAGCAGCGGGCGATCCGGATCAGCATCGTGGGCAGTTCGGTGGGCGAACTGGCGGCCGGTCTGGCCCTGGCGGGCGTGGTGGTGCTCGGGGTGACGTTGGGGGTGGACGGCACGTTGTCGATCGGCCAGCTGACCGCCTTCCTGTTCCTGGTGACGCTGTTCATCCAGCCGGTGCAGATCGCCACCGAGGTGCTCAACGAGGCGCAGAACGCCATCGCGGGCTGGCGGCGGGTGCTGGACGTGCTCGACGTGGCCCCGGACGTGGCGGACCCGGGGGAGCAGGGACGGGACCTGCCGGCCGGCCCGCTGGACATCCGGTTCGCCGGGGTGCGGTTCGCCTATCCGGGTGGCCCGCCGGTGCTGCACGACATCGACCTGGAGATCCCGGCGAAGAGCCGGGTGGCGGTGGTCGGCGAGACGGGCAGCGGCAAGACGACCTTCGCGAAGCTGCTCACCCGCCTGATGGACCCGTCGGCCGGAGCGGTGCTGCTGTCCGGGGTGCCGCTGGCGCAGGTGCGGTTCGACTCGCTGCGTTCCCGGGTAGTGATGGTGCCGCAGGACGGGTTCCTGTTCGACGCGACGGTGGGGGACAATGTCCGGTTCGCCCGGCCGGAGCTGACCGACGAGCAGCTCGGCGCCGCGTTCACGGAGTTGGGCCTGGCGGACTGGTTGGTCGGTCTGCCCGCCGGCCTGGACACCCCCGTCGGGGAGCGTGGCGAGGCGTTGAGCGTCGGGGAGCGGCAGCTCGTCGCGCTGGCCCGGGCGTACGTGGCCGATCCGGACCTGCTGGTGCTGGACGAGGCGACAAGCGCGGTGGATCCGGCGACCGAGGTGCGGCTGCAACGCACCCTGGACGCCGTCACGCGGGGTCGTACGACGCTCGCCATCGCGCACCGGCTCTCCACCGCCCAGGCTGCCGACGAAGTGATCGTGGTGGACCGGGGTCGCATCGTGCAGCGGGGCCCGCACGACGAGCTGGTGCACGACGCCGACTCGGTCTACGGCCTGCTGTACGCCTCCTGGTTGGAGCAGACCCGGTAACGAAGCGCCGGGCTGCTGGACGCCGTGGAACGGGTGCTCTACGCTCCGGGTTAGGTAAGCCTAACCTCTTAAGGAGGTCGCGCCATGCGGCCCAGCCCCGCCGAGATCGTTCGTACCCTCGTCGCCGGTCGGCTGCCCGGTCTCGTCCACCTGGCCCGCCGGCCGGGCCCGCACCACGCCCGGCACGTGACCGATCCCGACGGCCGGGTGCTGCTGCTGGTGCCGGTGGCCAGCCACCTGGGCGCCGCGTTGCAGCCGGTGGCCGGAGGCGCCGACGTCGCAGTGGTCCTGGACGTCCTCGACCTGCCACCCGCCGCCGGCGCCCCCGGGCTCGGGCGGGCCTGGGTCTCCGGCTGGGCCGCCGAACTGCACGACGAGGAGGCACGCCGCGCCGCGCTCGACTTCGCCGCGGTCGAGCCGACCGGCGACCTGCTCGACGTGGGCGTCCGGTTCCGGCTGTTCCGCTTCGAGGTGGCCGAGGTGCGGTGGGAGCGGGCCGGCGTCGTGCACCGGATCGACCCGGGGGAGTACGCCGAGGCCGAGCCGGACCCGGTGCACCCGTTCGAGGCGCTGCTGCTGGCCGATCTCGCCGAGCGCGACGCCGAGCAGGTGACCGATTACCTGCGCCGGCAACTCGGGTTGACCGGGCAGACCCCGGACGGACCGCCGCGCGTGGTGCGCGTCGACAGGTACGGCTTGGTGGTGGCCCTCGGGCGCCCCGGCGCACGGCGGCGCGTCCGGCTGGCGTTCCCGTGCCCCTTGGCCGATCCCGACGAGCTGAGCCGCCTCCTGCCGCCGCTGCGTCGCCCGGCCGACGCCCGCCCACCGGGCTGACCCGGTCCAGCCCGTCCGGAGCTTCCGGCCGGGGGTCCTAGGTCGGCAGCTCTCCGGTGACGTACCGCTGGATGGTGGGGCCGATGGCGGCGACCAGGGTTTCCGGGTCGGCGGACGCCACCGGCTCCATGCGCACCACGTGCCGGATCATCGCCAACCCGATCAGCTGGGTGGCGACCAGCGAGCCGCGCAGCGGCAGTTCGGCCGGGTCGACATCGAGCTGGTCGAGCACCCGGCGCAGCACCTGCGTGGTGATGAACTCCCGCAGCAGCCGCGCGGTCCACTCGTTGCTCACCGCCGAGCGCAGCAGCGCCACCCCGGCGCTGCCGGCCGGGGAGTCCCAGATGCTCAGGAACGTCCGCACCAGGCGCTCGCCGACGCCCTCCCGGTCGCCCGCGAGCACCCTCGGCACCATCTGGCCGGGGTCTACGGGGAAGTTCATCGCGGCCAGGAAGAGCTGGTCCTTGCTGCCGAAGTAGTGGTGCACCAGCGCCGGGTCCACCCCGGCGGTGGCGGCGATGCCGCGGATCGAGGCGGCGTCGAAGCCGCGCTCGGCGAACGCCGCGCGCGCCGCATCGAGGATCGCCTCCCGGGTATCCGGGTTGCCGGGTCGCCGGCCGGTCCGCCGCGTCATCGCCGCCCTTCGTTCGTCAGCTGACGCCGTCGGTCGCCCCGACGGCTGGCGGCAACCCGCGGGGCGCGGGTCGCCGCCGGCCGGTCAGCCGGTGCGCCGGCGCAGGGTCGCCGCCGCGAGCACCAGCGCCAGCACCACCGCGCCGAACACCACGCCCACGTCCCGCCACATCGTGCCGGTCGGCTCGGCGTTGGCGCCGACCTCCTGCAAGGCCTCGATGGCGTACGACAGGGGGAAGGCGTCACTGAGCGCCTGGAGCCAGCCGGCCATCTGGTCGCGGGCCACGAACAGCCCACAGAGCAGGAGCTGGGGGATCACCACGACCGGCAGAAACTGTACTGCCTGGAACTCGGTGCGGGCGAAGGCGCTGCACAGCAGGCCGAGGGCGACGCCGAGCACCGCGTCGAGCACCGCGATCCCGATCACCAGACCGCTGCTGCCGACGGTCCGCAGGTCGAAGATCCAGTAGGCGACACCGGCGGCGACCGCGGCCTGCACGGCGGCGGCCAGCCCGAACGCGATGCCGTACCCGAAGAGCAGGTCGAGCTTGCCCAGCGGGGTGGTGAGCAGCCGTTCCAGGGTGCCGGAGGTGCGTTCGCGCAGCATCGCGATGCTGGTGACCAGGAACATGATCACGAAGGGGAAGATGCCCAGCATCACCAGCGCGATCCGGTCGAAAGTCGAGGGCTGCCCCGGCGGGGTCGGCTGGTCGACGTACATGAAGTAGACCAGGGTGAGCAGGACGGTCGGCACCAGCACGAGCAGCGCGATCGTGCGCCTGTCGTGCCGGAGCTGACGCAGGATGCGGCCGGTGGTGGCCGCCAGGATCCGCGGGTTCACGATGCCTCCCGTCCGGCCGGGGCGTCCCCCGCGCCGGCCCTGATCAGTCGCAGGAACGCCTCGTCGAGGTCGTCCACGCCGGCGGCGGCGCGGATCGCGGCCGGGCTGTCGTCGGCGATCAGCCGACCCTGGCGGATCAGCAGCAGCCGGTCGCAGCGGGCCGCCTCGTCCATCACGTGGCTGGACACCAGCAGGGTGGTGCCGGCGGCGGCCATGGCGTGGAACCGCGCCCACAGGTCGGCCCGCAGCACCGGGTCCTGACCGACTGTGGGTTCGTCGAGGATGACCAGCTCCGGGTCGCCGACCAGGGCGCAGGCCAGCGAGGCGCGGCTGCGCTGACCACCGGAGAGGGTGGCGACCAGCTGGCCGGCCGCCTCGGCCAGCCCGACGGCACTGACCGCCTCGTCGGCCTCGGCACGACCCCGGCCGTAGAGGGCCGCGAAGTAGCGGGCGTTCTCCCGGACGGTCAGGTCGGCGTAGACGCTCGGTGCCTGCGTGAGGTAGCCCACCCGGTCGCGCAACGCCGGGGTGCCCGCCGGCTGGCCCAGCACGGTGACCGTGCCCGCGCTGACCAACTGCACGCCGACCACCGCGCGCATGAACGTGGTCTTGCCGCTGCCGCTGGGGCCCAGCAGACCGGTGACGGCGCCGCGCGGAACGGCGCAGCTGATGCCGTCCAGCACCCGCCGCCCGCCCCGGTCGACCACCAGGTCGCGGACGGTTATCGCGTCGTCCATCACGCACCTCCGAAAAACTCATCGTCTGTTGAACTCAACGCTAGATGAGATAACTCCGTCCGCGCAACGGCCCGCGTTCGAGACGACGCCCGCCGTCGCGCCCAGCATCACAACGGGCAGTAGGCTTCGGACCGGACAGCAGGTCCGGCAACGGGCATTGCGTACTGATCGGGCGTACGGCACGATGGCGCCGTGGGTCACGCTCCGTTACCGCACAGCGGATTTCTCGAAGACTGGGCCGCGCGGTTGCGAGACGCCGCTGAGCGGCCGGTCGTCGGCATCCTGCTGCGCGGCAGTCACGCCCGACGGGCCGCCACCGCGCACAGCGACGTCGACCTCGACGTGCTGGTCGGCGGCTCCCCGTACGCCGCCCGCCGCGCGTACCTGGCCGAGACCGCCGGCCGGGTCACCCACGTCTCGGTGGCCGCCCGCGACGTCCGCTCCTGGGTGCACCGCCTCGGCGAGCCGGCCGACTGGGCGTTCGGGCTGCCGGTCACCGCGCCGGCCCGGCTGCTCTGGGCCGACCCGCACTGGCGGCCCCGGATCGACCTGCCGGTGCTCTGCCAGCCCGCCGAGCCGCCCCGGCTGGAGGAGCTGATCGCCATGCTCGGCAAGGCCGCCGCCGCCCGGGCGGCCGCCGACCGCCCCGGGGTCCGGCTCGCCGTGGCGGACCTCGCCCGGCTCTGCCCGTCGGTGCTGCGCCCGGCGAACCCGTCGGTACGGGTGTCCTCCCGACGGGCGGCGTTCGCGGCGGCCCTGGAGCTGCCGGTCGCCCCCGCCGGCTACCGGGACGACATGCTGCTCTGCCTCGGGCTGCGTCCGAGCGGCACCGGGCAGCTCTGGGCCGCCGCCGTCCGGCTGGTCGCCGGGATCCTGCCGTTGATCCGCCCGTACGCCGGGGAGATCGCCGACGCGGCCGGCGCCGACCTGGCCGACGCCCTCGTCGACGGCCGGTTGGACCGCTACGTGGCCCAGCTCGCCCGGCCCGTGGGTCACCCGCCGAACCCTCGGCGGGAGTCGTCGCCGGTGCCCGCGCCGCGTGCAGGACAATGGGCAACTGTGCCCGTACCTGACGCGCCGGTGACCGGCGTCCCCAGCGATCCGAGCGGCCCGTCGGCGTCGGCGCCGGTCCGTCCGTCCCAGCTCGATCCGGCCATCGCGGCCCGGCTGCGCCGCACCGCCGACGGTCTGGTCGCTGCCGTGGTGCGCGCCCACGACTCCGGCGAGGTGCTGATGGTCGCCTGGATGGACGACGAGGCGCTGCACCGCACCCTCACCACCGGCCGGGCCACCTACTGGTCGCGCAGCCGCCGCGAGTACTGGGTCAAGGGCGCCACCTCCGGCCACCACCAGTACGTGCGCTCGGTAGCGCTGGACTGCGACGGCGACGCGCTGCTGGTGAGCGTCGACCAGGTCGGCGCGGCCTGCCACACCGGGCACCGGACCTGCTTCTTCACCGAGCTGCCGGTGACGGGGGCGGGCACATGACCGACGGCGCAGTGAGCCCCGACCTGGCCACCTTCACCGACGTGGCCGCCCGCTGGCGCGTCGTGCCGGTCACCCGACGTCTGCTGGCCGACGCCGAAACCCCGGTGGGTGTCTACCGCAAGCTCGCCGGCGGGCCCGGCACGTTCCTGCTCGAGTCGGCCGAACAGGGCGTCGGCTCAGCGGGCATGGCCTGGTCGCGGTACTCGTTCATCGGCGTGCGCAGCAGCGCCACCCTCGTCGAGCGGGACGGGGTGGCGACCTGGCTCGGCCAGCCGCCCGCCGGGCTGCCCACCGACGGCGATCCGGTGCGGGTGCTGCGGGACACGGTGGCGGCGCTCGCCGGCCCGCTCGGGGACCCGTCCGACGGTCTGCCCCCGCTGACCGGTGGCATGGTCGGCTACCTCGGCTACGACCTCGTCCGCCGCTTCGAACGGCTGCCCGAGCTGACCGAGAACGATCTGGGCGTGCCCGAGCTGGGCATGATGCTCGCCACCGACCTGGTGGTGCTCGACCACTACGACGGCTCGGCGATCCTGGTCGCCAACGCGGTGCTGCCGCCGCTGGACACCCCGGGCCGCGACGCGCAGGTCACCGCCGCGTACCACCACGCGGTGGGCCGCCTCGACGCGATGACCACGGCGCTGTCCCGGCCCATCCCACCGATGATCTCCACGGTCGAGCGTCCACCTGCCGACGAGGTCCTCTGCCGTACGCCCGAGGGTGGCTACGTCAAGGCGGTGGAGGCCGCCAAGGAGGCGATCCGGGCCGGCGAGTGCTTCCAGATCGTGCTGTCGCAGCGCTTCGAGCGGGCGACGCACGCCGATCCGCTGGACGTCTACCGGGTGCTGCGCACCAGCAACCCCAGCCCGTACATGTACCTGCTGCGCTTCGACGGGTTCGACATCGTCGGCTCGTCGCCGGAGGCGCACCTGAAGGTCACCGCCGGCGCGGACGGGCGGCGCCGGGCGCTGCTGCATCCGATCGCCGGCACCCGGCCGCGCGGCGCCACCGCGACGGCGGACGCCGGGCTCGCCGCCGAGCTGCTCGCCGACCCCAAGGAGCGCTCCGAGCACGTGATGCTCGTCGACCTGGGCCGCAACGACCTGGGCCGGGTCTGCGAGCCCGGCAGCGTCCAGGTGCCCGAGTTCGCGACCATCGAGCGGTACAGCCACGTGATGCACATCGTCTCCACAGTGACCGGCACGCTGCGTGACGACCGTTCCGCGTTCGACGCGCTCGCCGCGACCTTCCCGGCCGGGACGCTCTCCGGCGCTCCCAAGGTGCGGGCCATGGAGATCATCGAGGAGTTGGAGCCGGTGCGCCGCGGTCTCTACGGCGGCACGGTCGGCTACTTCGGGTTCGGCGGTGACCTGGACATGGCGATCGCCATCCGGACCGCGCTGATCCGTGCCGGCCGCGCCTACGTGCAGGCCGGCGCGGGGGTGGTCGCCGATTCGGATCCGGCCGCCGAGGAGCAGGAGACCCGCGACAAGGCAGCCGCCGTGCTGGCCGCGATCGCCGCGGCGGAGACGCTGAGGCCAGCCCGATGAGCGACCGGCGAGAGACCGGCGGGGGCGTGGGGGGTCGGCGTCAGCTGACGTACGCCGTGCTGCTCTGCCTGGCGGGCGCGGCCCTGGCGCTGTGGGCGGCGACCCGGGGCTGGTCGGTCGAGGTGACCGCGCGGCCGGCGCCGCTGCCGCCGGTGCGCGAGGCCCGCACTGGTGCTGCCCTGCTGCCGTGGTTGCCGGCGCTGGCGCTGGTCACGCTGGCCGGCGGTGGCGCGGTGCTGGCCACCCGGGGCTGGGTGCGGCGCCTGCTGGGGGTGCTGCTGGGCGTTCTGGGCCTGGCGGTGGCCGCCGGTGGCGCGTACGGCCTGGTGGCCGATCTCGACGGCGGGGTGAGCCGGCAGTGGCCGGCGCTGTGCCTGCTCGGCGGTCTGCTCGCCGCCGTGGGCGGCGGGTGGACGGCGCTGCGGGGCGGCGTGTGGCCGGCGATGGGCGCCCGGTACGAGCGGCCGACGCGGACCGTCACGGAGAGTGCGCCCACGACGGTCGCCGAACCGGGCCGGATGGCCGGGCGGCGGACCACCGAGGCGTGGGACGCGTTGGACCGGGGTGAGGACCCGACGGCCGGCTGATCAGCCGACCGGCTGGCGCTCGCGCTGCGGGCGGGCCGAGGCGGCGCGGGCGGCGGTCAGTTCGGCCACCAGGCGGTCCAGTTCGGCGCGTCGGTCGGCGCGGGCCCGGTCGGCGCAGACCGCCTCCCAGGCGTTGCCGCGCGCGGTGCGCATCCGGCCCTCGCCGACGACGGCCCGCTCCAGGGTGTGCACCACGCCGACGGCGAGGGACGCCACGGTCCGGGAGATGGTGGTCAGTCCGATGCTCGGGTTCGACTCGACAATGCTCATGGTCACCCCGCACGAGGAGTTGGCGACGGTCGGGCAGGCGCGTCATCGAGTCTGCCTGAGGACGATGCTGACCGGCTGACGTTTCGCCGGGGTGACCGCCCGGTCAACTGTCCCGCCGTGCCCGCGACCTGGGACCGGCCGTTCGGCCTTGAGCTTGCTCACAGCATCGATCGGCGTCGCTGTCGTCGGGCGGCGGACCGGAAGCGGTGGCATGATCGATGGGTCGGCCCGGTTCGACCGGGGCCGCCGGGCTCCCGTCGCGTGACGGCGGTCGATACCGGAGGTGGCGCTGCGTGACATCCCGTTCACGGCAAGTCGGCCATTATGCCGCAGCCCTTTTCGTGAGCAGCGCCATACCCCCGGCTCCCGGCGTCGGTCGGCTGCCCCTAGCATCGGCCCATGACACCCGGAGAGGGGAGTCCGTTGGTGACTGCTGAGCATGCGCACGCGGAGGGGGACGACGCCGGTCAGGCAGCGTCCGTAAGCGTGCTCGACGAGATCCTGGCTGGCGTGCGCGAGGACGTCGCCCGACGCCAGGAACAGGTTCCGTTGGAACGGATCCGTGAGCTGGCCGCTGCGGCGCCGCCACCGCTGGACGCGTACGCGGCGTTGCGTAAGCCCGGCGTGGCCGTCATCGCCGAGGTCAAGCGCTCCTCGCCGTCGAAGGGCCGGCTGGCCGAGATCGCCGATCCGGCCGATCTCGCCGTCGACTACGCGGCGGGCGGGGCGCGGGCGATCAGCGTGCTGACCGAGGGGCGCTGGTTCGGCGGGTCGCTCGATGACCTGGCGGCCGTGCGGGCCGCGGTCACCGTGCCCGTGCTGCGCAAGGACTTCGTGGTCTCCAGCTACCAGGTGCACGAGGCGCGCGCGCACGGCGCCGACCTGGTCCTGCTGATCGTGGCCGCCCTCGAGCAGAACGTGCTGATGGGCCTGCTGGAGCGGATCGAGTCGCTGGGCATGACCGCGCTCGTCGAGGTCCACGACGAGGAGGAGGCCGACCGGGCCCTGGAGGCCGGTGCCCAGGTGATCGGGGTCAACGCCCGTGACCTGCGTACCCTTCAGGTGGATCGGTCGGTGTTCGAGCGGATCGCGCCGGGCCTGCCGAGCAGCGTCGTCAAGATCGCCGAGTCCGGCGTCCGCGGCCCGCACGACCTGATCCGGTACGCCTCCGCGGGCGCGGACGCGGTCCTCGTCGGCGAGGGCCTGGTCACCCAGAAGAGCCCACGCGAGGCGGTGGCCGAACTGGTCAACGCCGGCAACCACCCGGCGACGCCCCGGCCGGTGCGCTGACCCGCGCCGGTGTGACGCCCCACCGAGAGGATTTCCGATGAGCGCCGATGCGCTGGCCCCGGTGGCCGGCTCGCAGCCCGACTCCGCCGGCCACTTCGGCCGCTTCGGCGGCCGGTTCGTGCCCGAGGCCCTGGTGGCCGCGCTGGACGAGCTCGACGGGGCGTGGCGTACGGCGATCGCGGACGAGTCCTTCCGGGCCGAGTTCGGGGCGCTGCTGCGCGACTACGCGGGCACGCCGTCGCTGCTCTACGAGGCCCGGCGGTTCTCCGCGAAGGTCGGCGCGCGGGTGCTGCTCAAGCGTGAGGACCTCAACCACACCGGCGCCCACAAGGTCCGCAACGTGCTCGGCCAGGCGCTGCTCACCAAGCGGATGGGCAAGACCCGGGTGATCGCCGAGACCGGGGCGGGCCAGCACGGCGTCGCCACCGCGACCGCCGCCGCCCTGTTCGACCTGGAGTGCGTCGTCTACATGGGCGAGGTCGACACCGAGCGGCAGGCGCTCAACGTGGCCCGGATGCGCATGCTCGGCGCCACTGTCGTTCCGGTGACCACCGGCTCGCGCACCCTCAAGGACGCGATGAACGAGGCCATGCGCGACTGGGTGGCGAACGTCGACGAGACCCACTACCTGATCGGCACCGCCGCCGGGCCGCACCCGTTCCCGGCGATGGTCCGGGACTTCGTGCGGGGCATCGGCGACGAGGCCCGCCAGCAGTGCCTCGACCTGACCGGCGCGCTGCCGGACGCCGTCACCGCCTGCGTCGGCGGCGGCTCCAACGCGCTGGGCATCTTCCACGCCTTCGTTCCCGACGAGGACGTGCGGCTCTACGGCTTCGAGGCCGGCGGCGAAGGGGTGGCCACCACTCGGCACGCCGCGAGCATCACCGGCGGGTCGGCGGGTGTGCTGCACGGCGCCCGCACGTACGTGCTGCAGGACGCCGACGGGCAGACACTGGAGTCGCACTCGATCTCCGCGGGCCTGGACTACCCGGGTATCGGGCCCGAGCACGCCTGGCTGCACGACACCGGCCGGGCCAGCTACCTGCCCGTCACCGACGCCGAGGCGATGGCCGCGTTCGAGCTGCTCTGCCGCACCGAGGGGATCATTCCGGCGATCGAGAGCGCGCACGCCCTCGCCGGCACCGTCACGCTGGCTCCGAAGCTGGCCGCCGAGCTGGGCCGGGAGCCCACCATCGTGGTCAACCTCTCCGGCCGGGGCGACAAGGACGTGCACACGGCCGGGGACTACTTCGGCATCCTCGACAAGGAGCACTGAGATGAGCCGCATCGGGGTGGCCTTCGACAAGGCCCGGGCCGACGGGCGGGCCGTGCTGGTCGGCTGCATGCCGGCCGGGTTCCCGACCGTCGAGGGCAGCATCGCGGCCATGACGGCAATGGTCGAGGCCGGCGTCGACGTCATCGAGGTCGAGATTCCGTACTCGGACCCGGTGATGGACGGCCCGGTCATCCAGAAGGCCAGCGACATCGCGCTGGCCGGCGGCGTCCGTACGGCCGACGCGCTGCGCATCATCGAGGCGGTCGCGGCGACAGGTGCGCCGGTCGTCACGATGACCTACTGGAACCCCATCGAGCGGTACGGCGTGGACGTGTTCGCCCGCGACCTCGCCGCGGCCGGCGGCACCGGCCTGATCACACCTGACCTCATCCCCGACGAGGCTGCCGAGTGGCTGGCCGCCTCGGACGCGCACGGCCTGGACCGCACCTTCCTGGTGTCGCCGTCGTCCACCGACGCCCGGGTGGCGATGACCGTGGACAACTGCCGGGGCTTCGTCTACGCCACCGCCGTGATGGGGGTGACGGGCGCTCGGGCGCAGACGTCCGACGCCGCTCCGACGTTGGTCTCGCGGGTCCGCGCGGTCACCGACCTGCCGGTCGGTGTCGGCCTGGGCGTGGGCACCGGCGCGCAGGCCAGCACCGTCGCCGGGTACGCCGACGGGGTGATCGTCGGCAGCGCGCTCGTCCGTTGTGTGCTGGACGCCTCCTCCGAGGCCGAGGGGCTGGCCGCGCTGCGCACCCTCAGCGCCGAACTCGCCGAGGGCGTCCGCAACCCCGCCCGCTGAACCGCCGGGTCCCTGAACCGCCGGGTCCCCGAACCGCCGGGTCCTGAACCGCCGGGTCCTGAACCGTCGAGTTGCCATCGCCACGGCCTCGCCCGCGTCGGTCGCTCGGGCCATGGACGTGGACGTCGTCCGGCCGGTGCAACGGACGGCATGAGCGCCGGGCCTGCGCTGTCGCCGAAGAGCCGTATACCTGTGAGTCATTTTTATGACTCACAGGTATACGGCCTTTTCGCGGATGTGCTCCCCAGGCGCTGGCAGCATCGCCTCGCGACCCCGCTGGTCCGGACGGGCTGAGTGCGGCGGGAGAGCCGGGTCAGGGCAGAAGGGACGGGTCGGCTGTCGGCTCGCCGCGTTGCTCCGGCGGCTGACCCGCCCCAGACCGCTCATCGCGGGAGACGCGGCGCAGGACGCCGGAGCGGCCGGCGAGCCCGTCGGTGACGGCAGCCCGGGTCAGCGGGGTGACGGCCTCGGGCAGCGCGTCGGGGGCGTGCCAGGACAGCCGGCAGCCCGGCGGCGGGTCGGCGCTGGGCCGGCCCTCGGTGACACGCGCGCGGAACACGTGCACCAGGATGTCCGGCAGCGGCCCGGCCCGACCGGCCCGTGCGTGCGTCGTCGGGCCGTCGAGGTGGTAGACGCCCACCAGGTCGACCAGGTCGATCTCCCAGCCCGTCTCGGCGCGGATGTCGCGCAGCGCCGCCCGCACCGGGCTCTCCGCCGGGCGCAGCCGGCCGCCGGGCAACGCGTACCGGCGCTGGCCCCGGCCCTGGCGGCAGAGCAGCACCCGGCCGGCGTCGTCGGTGACGACAGCGGCGACCGCCCAGGTGAGCACGCCCATGGACAAAGAGCGTACGGCGGCGCAAACCAGAAGTCATCGGGATCCGCGCGCGCCGGCCCGGGGTGCCGCTGCGGGGGTGCGCAGCGGTAGCGTGTGCACCCGTGACCAACGCCTCGCTGTCCCCCCAGGCGGCCCTGCCCAGTCCCAGCACCGCGGTGTGGCAGCTCGGGCCGGTTCCGATCCGGGCGTACGCGCTGTGCATCATCGCCGGCATCGTGCTGGCCTGCTGGGTGACCGAACGTCGCCTGCGTCAGCGCGGCGTCGCGCCCGGCGCGGTGCTCGACATCGCCGTCTGGGCGGTGCCGGCGGGCATCATCGGCGCGCGGATCTACCACGTGATCACCTCTCCGGAGAAGTACTTCGGCGCCGGTGGCGAACCGTTGAAGGCGTTCGCCATCTGGGAGGGTGGTCTCGGCATCTGGGGCGCCGTCGCCGGTGGGGCGGTCGGCGCGTGGATCGCCGCCCGCCAGCTGGGCATCCCGTTCAGCGTGGTGGCCGACGCGCTCGCGCCCGGGCTGCCGCTGGCCCAGGCCGTCGGGCGGCTCGGCAACTGGTTCAACAACGAGCTGTTCGGTGGTCGTACGACGCTGCCGTGGGGCCTGGAGATCCACCGGATGGACCCGGACAACCCGGGGCACTCGCTGCGGGACGACGCCGGGCAGCCGATCCTCGAACCCGGCCTCTACCACCCGACGTTCCTCTACGAGGCGCTGTGGAACCTCGGCGTGGTCGCGCTGGTCCTCATCCTGGACCGGCGGTTGCGGCTCGGGCGGGGCCGGGCGTTCGCGCTGTACGTGATGGGTTACACCGCCGGCCGGTTCTGGATCGAGCTGATGCGCACCGACGAGGCGAACCAGATCTTCGGCGTACGACTCAACGTCTGGACGGCCGCGCTGGTCTTCCTCGGCGCGTTGATCTACTTCGTGCGGGTCCGCGGCCCCCGGGAGTACCTGATCCCGATCGGCCCGGCGGGCACCCCCACGCCGCCCACCACCTCCGACGTGTCCCAGGTCGACCTCTCCGAGGGCCAGACCAGCGCGCGTGCCGCCGCGCCGGAGGGTTACCGGGTGGTCAGCGAGGAGCAGTACGACACCTGGCGGGACACCGGCGTGGCGCCGCCGGAGGCGGACGACGAGGCACGCCCCGAGGGCGCCGAGCCGCTCGACGCCGAGGCGACCGGCGACGAGGCGGCCCGCGCCCGCGCCGACGAGCCGGTGGATGACACGCCCGAGGCGCGCGACGAGGACCGGGCCGACGTCTCCGGCGTGCGCCCCGCCGACCGGGACAGCTGAGCGGGGGCGGCACCGATGCGAAGCGCGGTGGTGGTCGGCGCCGGGGTCGGAGGCCTCGCGGTCGCCGGGGCGCTGGCCCGGTCCGGTTGGCAGGTCACCCTGCTGGACCGCGCCGAGCGGGTCCGCCCCGAGCCGACCGCCGTGGTGCTCTGGCCCAACGGCGTCCGCGCGTTGCAGGCCCTCGGTCTCGGCGCCGGCCTGGCCGCCATCGCGACCCCGCTGCCCGACGGTGGGGTCCGCCGCCCGGACGGGCACTGGCTGGTGCAACCCCGGCCGACTCCGGCCGACCGGATGCCGGTGGTGGTGCACCGGGAGGATCTGCACGACGCGTTGATCGCCGGCCTCGGTGACCGGGTCGAGCTGCGTACCGGGGTGACCGTTCGGCACGTTCGTGTCGAGCCGGGCGAACGCCCGGGTGTGAGCGACGGACGGCACACCATCGAGGCCGACCTGGTGGTCGCCGCGGACGGCACGGACAGCGTCATCCGTCGCCAACTGGCCCCCGAGTCCGGCGTGGTCAGCTCCGGCTGTGCGGCCTGGCGGGCTGTCATCCCCTGGTACCGGGCGCCTCGGCTGCCCGCCGACCAGCCGATCGCCGGCGAGGTCCTCGGCGCGGGCTACCGGTTCGTGGCCGCCTCGTTGGGCGAGCGTGGCTCATCGGGTGGTTCCAGCCGGGGTGGCATCTACTGGGTGGCCACCGCCGCCGGCGCTCCCCGCCCCGAGCCGCCGGAGACCCAGCTCGCCCTCCTGCGCCGCTGGTACGCCGGCTGGCCGGCGCCGATCGCCGCGCTGCTCGACGCCACCGACCCGAGCGACCTGGTGCAGCAGGAGGTCCGTGAGCTGCGCCCGCTGCCCCGCGCCTACGGCTTCGGAGTCGGGCCGGGCGGGGTGGTACTGCTCGGTGACGCGGCGCACGCCATGCCGCCGCACCTCGGCCAGGGCGCCTGCCTCGCGTTCGAGGACGCCGCGACGCTCGCCTCGCTGCTGCGCGAGGCCCGCCTGCCCGACGCCGTGCAGACGTACGACCGGGTGCGCCGTCCCCGGGCGGCGACAGTGGTCCGCCAGACCCGGCGCATGTCGGCGGTACTCCAGACCCGGGGCCGGTTGGCGCTGCGCGCCCGCGACGCGGCGCTCGGCACCATCAACTCGCGGCTGCTCTCCAGCGCCGCCGCCTCGGCGGCGCAGTGGCGTCCGCCGGCCTGACCGTCCGCGAGGCTGCGGGAAACCGGGCGGTTCAGGGGATCAGGGCGGCGGGTTCGGCGATGCAGGCGGTGCCGATGCGGCGGAAGCCGACCCGCAGGTAGACCCGTGCGATCTCCTCGCTGCCCGCGGAGAGGAAGACGAGGCCGGTGCCGGCGGCGAGCAGTTCGCGGGCGAGGGTGGCGGTCAGGGCGGCGCCCAGGCCGCGCCGGCGGGCGGCCGGCAGGGTGGCTACTCCGGCGATCTCCGCGACGTCGTCCACCCGCATCGCCATGCCGCTGGCCAGCGCGCCCTCGGTCGGCGTGCCGGCCAGCGCGGAGATCCGCCGGCCGTCGGCGATCCGGACCCGCTCCTCGTCCAGCGCGGCGAGCTCCAACTCGGTGACCGCCGCGTCGCGCTCGGCCGGGCCGGCCGCACCGGGCTCGGTGCCGGCGGCGCCGAACGCCACGGCCGCCACCGCCCGCCGGGCGGCCACGTCGGCGGCGAAGTCGGGCGAGTCCGCGGCCAGCACCCGCACGGGTACGTCGGAGAGCGTCGCCGGGTCGGCCAACGCGGCCTCATCGAGGACCATCAGCGGGGCCTCCAGCACGTTCAGCCCCGCCGAGCGGGCCACCGCCAGCAGCTCCGGAGTCGTCTCGTGCACCCACTCGAAGGCCTCCGGCAGGCCCAGTTCCCGCTGGCGCTCCCGCACCGATGTCACGTCGGCCAGGGACGGCGGCTCGGCGGCGCCGATCCGGGGCCGGGCGTAGAACGGCCAGCCGGCGCCCTCGCGGACGAACAGCACCAACCCGCCGTGTTCCTCGGCACCGGCGACGTCGCGGGGCACCGCGTCGTAGAAACGCTCCAACCGGTCGAAGATGTCCTTGTGCACCGAATCCACCGCGCGAGACTACACGTCCCAGACTCTGGACGGTGTGATCAATCTTGAGTGGCCTTGCGCCCCCAGCCCTAACGTAGACTCAATAGACCCACGGGCCGACGTCGTCCCCACCATGATCCAACCTGAGTGACGACAGGAGGCCCGGTGGCTCAGCCGTACGCGGATTCGACACAGCCGCACCCCCACAGCCCACAGGCGTCCCCGACGCCCGGCCCCCATCCGCCCGCCCAGGGCCTCTACGACCCGGCGCAGGAGCACGACGCCTGCGGGGTGGCCTTCGTCGCGGACATGCACGGCCGACGGTCCCACGCGGTCGTCGCCAACGGGCTCGGTGCGCTCTGCCGCCTGGACCACCGGGGCGCCCGCGGCGCGGAACCCAACACCGGTGACGGCGCGGGCATCATGATCCAGGTCCCGGACGCGTTCCTGCGGGCGGTCGCCGATGTCACACTGCCGCCGGCCGGCGAGTACGCCACGGGCCTGGTGTTCCTGCCCGACGACGACGCCGCCGAGGCCCGTGCCCGCCGGGTGGTCGAGAAGTACGCGCTGGTCGAGGGCGCCGACGTGCTCGGTTGGCGGGACGTGCCGATCGAGCCGCAGGGGCTCGGCGACACCGCCCTGGCGGCCATGCCCCGGGTGCGGCAGGTCTTCGTGGCCGCCCACCGCCTCACCGACTCGCCCGCCGGGCCCGCCGGTTCCGCCCTGAGCGGCATCGACCTGGACCGGGTGGCCTTCTGCCTGCGCAAGCAGGCCGAGCGCGAGACCGCCGAGCGGGGCGTGCCGGCGTACTTCCCGTCGCTGTCCAGCCGCACGATGGTCTACAAGGGCATGCTCACGCCCGACCAGCTGCCGGCGTTCTATCCGGATCTGCGCGACGAGCGGGTGGAGAGCGCGATCGCGCTGGTGCACTCCCGTTTCTCCACCAACACCTTCCCGTCCTGGCCGCTGGCGCACCCGTACCGGTTCATCGCCCACAACGGCGAGATCAACACGATCCGGGGCAACCGCAACTGGATGCAGGCCCGCGAGGCGCTCCTGCGTTCGCCGAACGTGCCGGGCAACATCCGGCGCGTCTTCCCGGTCTGCACCCCCGCCGCCTCCGACTCGGCGAACTTCGACGAGGTACTGGAGCTGCTGCACCTGGCCGGGCGGAGCCTGCCGCACGCGGTCCTCATGATGATCCCGGAGGCCTGGGAGAACGACCCCGGGATGGATCCGGCCAAGCGCGCGTTCTACCGCTTCCACGCCAGCCTGATGGAGCCGTGGGACGGTCCGGCGTCGGTGGCCTTCACCGACGGCGAGATCGTCGGCGCGGTGCTGGACCGCAACGGGCTGCGCCCGGGGCGCTGGTGGCAGACCGACGACGGTCTCGTGGTGCTCGGCTCCGAGGCGGGCGTGCTGGACCTCGACCCCGCCCACGTGGTCGCGAAGGGGCGGCTCCAGCCGGGCCGGATGTTCCTGGTCGACACGGTGGCCGGGCGGATCGTGCACGACGACGAGATCAAGTCCGAGTTGGCCGCCGCACAGCCGTACGGCGAGTGGCTGCACGCCGGGCTGATCGAGCTGGACGATCTGCCGCCGCGTGAGCACACCGTCTACACCCACGACTCGGTGCGCCGCCGCCAGCAGACCTTCGGCTACACCGAGGAGGAGCTGAAGGTCCTGCTCGCGCCGATGGCGCGTACCGGCGCGGAGCCGCTGGGCTCGATGGGCACGGACACCCCGATCTCGCCCCTGTCCACCCGCCCGCGGCTGCTCTACGACTACTTCCACCAGCTCTTCGCACAGGTCACCAACCCACCGCTGGACGCCATCCGCGAGGAGCTGGTGACCAGCCTGGCGTCGACGATCGGGCCGGAGGGCAACCTGCTCGACCCGGGCGCGGCGAGCTGCCGGCAGATCGTGCTGCCGCATCCGATCATCGACAACGACGAGCTGGCGAAGATCCTCTCCATCGACGAGGACGGCGACCTGCCCGGCTTCAAGGCGGTGCGGGTCTCCGGGCTGTACCGCATCCGCGAGGGCGCCGCCGGGATCAAGGCCCGGCTGACCGAGATCTGCCGGCACGTCTCCGAGGCCATCGAGGACGGCGTCCGCATCCTGGTGCTCTCCGACCGGGACTCCAACGCCGATCTCGCGCCGATCCCGTCGCTGCTGCTCACCGCCGCCGTGCACCAGCACCTGGTGCGGGAGCAGACCCGCACCCAGGCAGCGCTGATCGTGGAGTCCGGCGACTGCCGGGAGGTGCACCACGCGGCGGTCCTGATCGGGTACGGCGCGGCGGCGGTCAACCCGTACCTGGCGTTCGAGTCCGTGGAGGACATGATCACCACGGGTGCGCTGGCCGGCGTGCAGCCCGCTGCCGCGGTGCGCAACTACGCCAAGGCGCTCGGCAAGGGCGTCCTGAAGATCATGTCGAAGATGGGCATCTCGACGGTCTCGTCGTACTGCGGTGCGCAGGTCTTCGAGGCGGTCGGGCTGGACACCCGGCTGATCGACCGCTACTTCCGGGGCACCCCGAGCCGGATCGGCGGCGTCGGACTGGCCGGTGTGCACGCCGAGGTGGCCGCCCGGCACGCGCTGGCCTGGCCGCCGGCCGGCACCGCCGGCTCCGACCGACTCGAGGTCGGCGGCGAGTACCAGTGGCGCCGCGAGGGTGAGCTGCACCTGTTCAACCCGGAGACGGTCTTCCTGCTCCAGCACGCCACCCGCAGCCGGCAGTACGACGTCTTCCGCCAGTACACGGCCAAGGTCGACGCGCTCGCCGCGCAGGCCGGCTCGCTGCGTGGGCTGTTCACCCTGCGCACCGGCGTCCGTCCGGCGGTGCCGATCGAGGAGGTTGAGCCGGCCACCGAGATCGTCAAGCGCTTCGCCACCGGCGCCATGTCGTACGGCTCGATCTCGGCCGAGGCGCACGAGACGCTGGCCATCGCGATGAACCGCCTCGGCGGCAAGTCCAACACCGGCGAGGGCGGCGAGGACGTCGATCGGCTGCACGACCCGCTGCGGCGCTCCTCGGTCAAGCAGATCGCCAGCGGCCGGTTCGGTGTCACCAGCGAATACCTGGTCAACGCCGACGACCTGCAGATCAAGATGGCCCAGGGCGCAAAGCCCGGCGAGGGCGGCCAGCTGCCCGGCAACAAGGTGTGGCCGTGGATCGCGCGGACCCGGCACGCCACTCCCGGCGTCGGTCTGATCTCGCCGCCGCCGCACCACGACATCTACTCCATCGAGGACCTGGCCCAGCTCGTGCACGACCTGAAGTGCGTCAACCCGGCCGCCCGGGTGCACGTCAAGCTGGTCAGCGAGGTGGGTGTGGGCACCGTCGCCGCCGGTGTGGCCAAGCTCAAGGCCGACGTCATCCTGATCTCCGGCCACGACGGCGGCACGGGCGCGTCCCCGATGAACTCGCTCAAGCACGCCGGCACCCCGTGGGAGCTGGGGCTGGCCGAGGCGCAGCAGACGCTGCTGCTCAACAAGCTGCGTGACCGGGTGACCGTGCAGGTCGACGGCCAGCTCAAGACCGGCCGGGACGTGCTGATCGCGGCGCTGCTCGGCGCGGAGGAGTTCGGCTTCGCGACCGCGCCGCTGATCGTCTCGGGCTGCGTGATGATGCGGGTCTGCCACCTGGACACCTGCCCGGTAGGCATCGCGACCCAGAACCCGGTGCTGCGTGAGCGGTACACGGGCACGCCGGAGTTCGTGGAGAACTTCTTCCTGTTCCTCGCCGAGGAGGTCCGGGGCTACCTGGCCGAGCTGGGCTTCAGGTCCATCGAGGAGGCCATCGGGCAGACCGAACTGCTCGACGTGGCCCCGGCGGTGTCGCACTGGAAGGCGCACGGGCTCGATCTGGCACCCGTCCTGCACCTGCCGGAACTGCCCGCCGGCGCTGCCCGGCGCGGGGTGCGCGCCCAGGACCACGGCCTGGAGCAGGCGCTCGACAACGAGCTGATCGCGCTGGCCCGTCCGGCCTTGACGGAGGGGTCGCCGGTCCGCGTCGAGGTCGCGGTGCGCAACGAGCACCGCAGCGTCGGCGCGATGCTCGGCGGCGAGGTGACCCGCCGCTTCGGCGGGGGCGGCCTTCCGGACGACACCGTCGAGTTCGTGCTGCACGGCACCGCCGGGCAGTCGTTCGGCGCGTTCCTGCCGCGCGGGGTGACCCTGCGTCTGCACGGCGACGCCAACGACTACGTGGGCAAGGGCCTCTCCGGGGGCCGGCTCATCGTCCGTCCGGACGCCGCCGCGCCGTTCCTCGACCCCGATGCCGAGCCGGGGCAGCGTGCGGAGGATCAGATCATCGCCGGCAACACCATCCTGTACGGCGCCACGGCGGGCGAGGTCTTCCTGCGCGGCCGGGTGGGGGAGCGGTTCGCGGTCCGCAACTCCGGCGCGATCGCCGTCGTCGAGGGCGTCGGTGACCACGGCTGCGAGTACATGACCGGCGGCACGGTGGTGGTGCTCGGCGCGACCGGCCGCAACTTCGCCGCCGGCATGTCCGGCGGGACGGCGTTCGTGCACCTGTTGGACCGTGCCCGGGTCAACACGGAACTGGTCGACCTCGCGCCACTGGGCGAGCAGGAGCAGGCGCTGCTGCACGAGCTGGTGCAGCGACACGTGGCCGAGACCGGGTCGGCGGTCGCCGAGGACCTGCTCAAGCGCTGGCCGGAAGCGGTGTCCGAGTTCACCGCAGTGGTACCCCGCGACTACCGCCGGGTGCTGGAGATCATGCGGGCCGCCGAAGCAGCCGGCCGCGACGTCGACGACGCGGTGATGGGCGCCCTCAGCGCGCCCATCGCGCCGGTGCCGCCCGCCCCGCGGGTGGCTGCCCAGGAGGTGGCACGTGCCTGACCCGAACGGTTTCCTGCGCTACGACCGGCGGCTGCCGGCCCGCCGCCCGGTGCCGGTGCGGATCAGTGACTGGCGGGAGGTGTACCCGCCGGCCGGCGAGGAGCTCATCCGCGAGCAGGCCACGCGGTGCATGGACTGCGGCATCCCGTTCTGCCACGACGGCTGCCCGCTGGGCAATCGCATCCCGGACTGGAACGACCTGGTCCGCACCGGCAACTGGGACGCCGCGGTGGAGTCGTTGCACGCCACCAACAACTTCCCGGAGTTCACCGGCCGGCTCTGCCCGGCGCCCTGTGAGGCGGCCTGCGTGCTGGGTATCGCCGGCGGCCAGCCGGTCACCATCAAGCAGGTCGAGGTGGAGATCGCCGACGCGGCAGCGGCGCGCGGGTTCACCCCGCGCCCGGTGCCGGCGCCGTCGGGCCGGTCGGTCGCCGTGGTCGGTTCCGGGCCCGCCGGTCTGGCCGCCGCCCAGCAACTGGCCCGCGCCGGTCACGCCGTGACGGTGTACGAGCGCGACGACGCGATCGGCGGCCTGCTCCGGTACGGCATCCCCGACTTCAAGTTGGAGAAGCGGCACATCGACGCCCGGTTGGCGCAGCTCGCGGCGGAGGGGGTGCGCTTCCGTACCGGTGTGAACGTCGGCGTCGACGTCACCGCCGAGCAGTTGCGCACGGAACACGACGCGGTGCTGTTGACCTGCGGGGCCTTGCAGGGCCGGGACACCCCGGAGACCCCGGGCCGGGCGCTGCGGGGCGTACACCAGGCGATGGCGCACCTGGTCGCGGCGAATCGCGCGGTCGCCACGGCGGCCGGCGGCGGGCCTGGCGTGGCGGTCACCGGCGAGGGCCGGGCGGCCCGCGCGGTGCTGCCGGACGGCACCCCGATCGACGCGGCCGGCAAGCACGTGGTGATCATCGGCGGCGGTGACACGGCGGCCGACTGCCTCGGTGTCGCCCACCGGCAGGGCGCTGCCGGCGTGCATCAGCTCGACCTGTACCCGCAGCCGCCGGGCGAGCGCGACGAGGCTCGGGATCCGTGGCCGACGTGGCCGTGGGTCCTGCGCAGCTACCCGGCCCACGAGGAGGGTGGCGAGCGGGTCTTCGCCGTGGCCGTGCAGGAGTTCGTGGACGACGGCACCGGTCAGGTGCGCGCGGTGCGGATCGCCGAGGTGACCGTCGAGAAGCGCGACGGCCGGCGGATGGTCACCGTCGTCCCGGGCTCCGAGCGGGAGCTGCCGGCGGACCTGGTGCTGTTGGCGATCGGTTTCGAGGGCACGGAGCAGCAGCCGCTGCTGGAGCAGTTCGGGGTGACCCGCAACCCGCGGGGGGCGATCGACGCCCGCGACGACTGGCAGACCGCCGCCGACGGCGTGTTCGTCGCCGGTGACATGCACCGGGGCGCCTCGCTGATCGTGTGGGCCATCGCCGAGGGGCGCGCGGCGGCCGCCGCGATCCACGGTTACCTGGGTGGCGCCGGCGCGCTGCCGGCGCCGGTCGGTCCGGCCGCGCAGCCGCTCGCCGTTCGCTGAGGAGTTCCCGGCACCGTCCGGGCGGGGGGGGGGATAGCAGGCCCCCCCGGCCGCCCGCGCGGGGGGC
>NZ_JBEZFG010000015.1:0-74711 GCF_040649315.1 Micromonospora sp. NPDC049004 | reverse complement strand
ATGCGACCCAGTCCGATCGAGCTGCATCAGCCACCACGCCGCCCCTAGGAACTAGCCGACTTCGCGGGCAAGCCGTAAGGGACCCAGCCGCCCGGAGCTACGGACCAGAAGGTGCGATTGGGAGGAACGCGCGGGGTAGCGCGCCAGCGGCAGATCCTGCACCCTCGATCTTGCAGGCACAACCAGCCCTTCAGGAGGTTGCCATGATCCCTCAAACCTACGAACTGTGGGTCGCGGAGACCTTCGGCGACGGCGAGCCTCCGATCGTCGGTAGGGTCATCGCCTGGCACATCCCCGAGCCTGAAGAGGATGTAGAGGGTGACCGCGGGGTTCCCATCTACGTCTACAGCTCCGCCGGCAGCCCTTACGCCACTGCCTACGCGAGTCCTCGACAGTGGTTCCTCGGCTCCACTGCTGACGAAGCCCGAGAGGCCGCCGAATCCCACCAGGCTCGCGATCCGAAGGAACAGCAGGCAAGGCGGGACCGGCAGAGGCAGGAGAAGGAGCGTAAGTGGTTGGCTAGCTGCGAGTATGCCCGCGGCCGCGCCGCCGCCGGTGACTTCACCGCTGCCCGGGATCTGACTGCGGAGCGGATGCGCGGCCTCCTGCCTCGGGTAGCGGATCTGCTGAGAACCGCGTCGTGGCACCGAGTTGAAGCGAACGTCGTCCAGATCAGCGTCAAGGCAAACGACGCCAGTCTGGAGTACCAGATGAGTTGGGATCGACTGACTCGCGACACCGCGCAGGAGGTTCTCGGCGAGGCATGGACGATCGACGTTCGGCAGGACAAGCCCGGCTTGTTTGACCGGATGCGGTAACCCAAGGGCAGCCTGGAGGCAGCAAGACGACCGGCAGTCGCTGTTCAAGGACCGCCAAGACCGGTAAGACCCTCGTGCTGAGCGGCAAAAATTCGTAACCCTCGACACCCACTGGTGCGGCGTGATCGCGTTCGGGACGAAGAGGTCGTCGGTTCGAATCCGGCCACCCCGACCAGAGGTAAGAGGGCACATCCGATCAATGGATGTGCCCTCTTGTGTCTGTCTGCGACGGTCACCGCCCACGGCAACCCCTGCCGTCAGTCCTGCCGTTCGGTGCGCTCGATCTCGGTGAACGCGGCGGCCAGATAGTCGTCCAACGGCACGCCCGTCACCGCCAACAGGTCGGCCACGAGCAGCGGGGCGTGCCGGGCCAGGGCGGCCGCGTCCGGCCGCGACTCGTCGCCCTCGGGGTCGTACACACCGAGCGCTCCGGCGAGCAGGACGAGCACCACGTGCGGGTCCACATCGCGACGCCACCGCATCGCGCCCTGCACGCAGCGGGTCAGCACCTGACGGATGTCGTCGCCGGCCAGGCCCTCCGGGTGGCCCTCCTCCAGCAGGAGCCGCACCACAGTTCCGAGCACCAGACCGGACCGCTCGTCGGCCGCGAGATCAACGACCGCCTCGTCGTACGCCTGATCGTCGCGGGCCTGGGCTGCGGCGACGGCCGCCGTGGCGGTCACCGCGATGGCGCGGGCGGTAGCGGGCAGGTGTCGCCAGGTGCCGGTCATCGGGCCAGCATCGCAGACCCGGCGGACACCGACGATCGCCGTGGGGTTGGTCACGCGGCGGCCCGGGAACAGCGTCGCCGCTGCAAAACGGTTCGCGGGGCGTCACACCCACCGAACAGAATGCCGGACATGCTGCGTCGATCCCTGCCCCGCCGTCCGGAAGCCCGCCGGATCCTCCTCGGCACCCTGCTGTCGGCGATCGGGCGGGGTCTGACCCTGCCGTTCCTGTTCATCTACCTCACCGACGTACGCGGGCTCACCGACACCCGCGCCGGTCTGGTGATCGGCTGGTACGGCGTCGTCACGCTGGCGTTGTCGCCGCTGGGCGGGACGCTCATCGACCGGTTCGGCGCGCGCCGGGTGGTGGTGCCGTGTCTCGTGATCGAGGCGATCGGCACCGGTTCGCTGGCGCTGGTCCACTCGACCGGCTCGGCCCTGCTCGTGATGACCGTGATCGCCGTCGGCAGCTCGGCGATCTGGTCCGGGCAGAACACCATCCTCGCCTCGCTCACCGACGACGGTGAGCGGCAACGGGTCTTCGGGCTGAACTTCGCGCTGCTCAACCTCGGCATCGGTATCGGCGGCATGACGTCCGGCGCGATCGTCGACACGGCGCGACCCGCCACCTTCCAGACGATCTACCTGCTGGATTCGATCAGCTATTTGATGCCGGCTCTGATCCTGTTGACCCTGCCCGGCGTCGGCCACCGACTCGGCCACCGCTCCGCCGGCGACGGACCGTCGAGCGGCGGCTACCTGACAGTGCTCCGGGATCGTCCGTTCCGCCGGCTGGTGATCTTCGGTCTGGTCCTCACCACCTGCGGGTACGCCCAGGTCGAGGTCGGCTTCGCCGCGTTCGCGGTACGCGTCGCCGAGGTGAACCCCCGGGTGGTGGCCTGGGCGCTCGCGGCCAACACGGTGATGATCGTGCTCGCCCAACTGCTGGTGATCCGCCGGATCGAGGGGCGTAGCCGCACCGGCGCGCTCGCCGTGGTCGGGGCGGTATTCGCCGCCGCCTGGCTGGTCCTCGGTGTCGCCGGTGTGGTCAGCACCGGCAACGCCCTGGTGGCCGCCCTGTGCGTGGTGGCCTGCTCGGCGATCTTCGGCCTCGGCGAGACGCTGCTGTCGCCGGTGATGCCGGCGCTGACCAACGCGCTCGCCACCGACGAGCTGCGCGGCAGGTACAACGCCATGAGTTCGATGATCTTCGGGATCAGCGGTGTGATCGGTCCGGTGACCGCCGGCCCGCTCATCGGCGCGGCCAACGGCATGGTCTGGGTCGCGGTGGTGGTGGGCGGTTGCCTGGTCGCCTCGCTCATCGCGCTCTCCCTGCGCCGACTGCTCACCACCGATCAGGACGGCCGCCCGACGATCACCGCGCCCGCCCCGGCGCCCGCCCCCGTCTGACCCGACGCGGTAGCCGCGTTCGGATGCGCGGGCAGCCCGGACCGCGGGCAGGGCGGCGTCGCGCGCGTCCGCAAGATCATGCTCGAACCTGGATGTAGTGGCATCCCTGCGCCCGAAGGCCACTACAACCAGGATCGAGCGCGATCTTGCGGAGGCGGGCCGCCGGCGCTGCCCGGGCCGGGCAGGCCGGCGCTGCCCGGGCCGGGGTGGGCAGGCCGCCAGGCGCGGGCCGGGGTGGGCAGGCCGCCAGGCGCGGGTAACGCGCAGGGCGGAAGCGGGCGCGGCGGTCGCCGGTGCCCGGGGACGGGTCGGGCCCCGGAGCGGGTGCTCCGGGGCCCGATCGTTGCGGGGCACGCCGTCAGGCGGCGGGGACCTCGGCGGTGGTGCGGATGCGGTCGAGCGTCGGGGCGGAGACCGGCGACTGCGCGGTCAGGTACGCCACGAACGCGTCGAGGTCGATCTGGCCGGTGACCAGGTTGGTCCCGGCGGTGAGGGCGCTGAAGCCGTCGCCGCCGCCGGCCAGGAAGTTGTTCACCGTCACCCGGTAGGTGGCGGCGGTGTCGACGGTGGTGCCGCCGATGGTGAGGCTGCCCCGGACCACGCGGGTGCCGGCGCACGGGTCGGCGGCGGTGCCGGTGGTGCCAGCCGGGTCGACCACGTAGCCGACGGTCGACGACGGGTACAGCACCCGACCGGTGACGAACTGCTGCTCCAGTACGCAGTAGAGCTGCGCGCCGGTCAGGTCCAGCGTCACGAGGTTGTTGGCGAACGGCTGCACCGTGAACGCCTCCTCGTAGGTGACCGGGCCGGCGTTGAGGTCGGCCCGGACCCCACCCGGGTTCATGAAGGCGGCGACCGCGTTCTGCTCGTCGTCGGTGGCGGCGAGCTGCGCGTCGGCGATCAGGTTGCCCAGTGGCGACTCGCCGACTGTCGTACCGAAGAGGGTTTCCTGGGTCTTGGTGATCGCGGTGGTGGTCTCGCCGACCTGGCGGTCGGCGACCGGGCCGAGCACCGTCTTGTACCTGTCGATCAGCGCGGTCTGCTTCGGGTCCTTGGCGACGTCCCGGGTGACCACCACGTTGTTCGCGGCCGCCGAGAGCACGTCCCCGGACCGGCGGTCGATCTTCAGATCGATGTCGGTGACCAGGCGGCCGAACGAGCTGGCGCTGGTGACCAGCTTGCCGTTGATGTTGCAGTTGTACGCCTGGTGGGTGTGGCCGCTGACGACCACGTCGATCGACGGGTCCATCCGGTTGGCGATGTCCACGATGGGCCCGGTCATGCCGACGCAGTCGTTGATGCCACCGGTCGCCGCCTGGGCACCACCCTCGTGCAGCAGCACGACGATCGTCTCCACGCCCTTGCGGCGCAGCTCACGGGCGTACCGGTTGGCGGTCTCCGCCTCGTCGGCGAAGGTGAGGCCCGCGACGCCCTGCTGGCTGACGATCTGCGGGGTCCCCTCCAGGGTCATCCCGATGAAGCCGACCTTGACGCCCTGCACCTTGTGGATCGCGTACGGCGCCATCAGCGGCTTGCCGGTGGCGGTCTTGAAGGCGTTGGCGGACAGGTACTGGAAGCCGGCGCCTCGGTACGGGGTGCCGTCGGCGCAGCCGTCCACCGGGTGGCAGCCGCCGTTCTGGATCCGCAGCAGCTCGGCGGCGCCCTCGTCGAACTCGTGGTTGCCGACGCTGGCGTAGTCCAGCCCGGCCATGCTCAGCGCCTCGATTGTCGGCTCGTCGTGGAACGCCGCGGAGAGCAGGGGGGACGCGCCGATCAGGTCACCGGCGGCGACGGTGATGGTGTTCTGCTTCTTGGCGGCGGCGCGCAGCTCGGCCAGGTGGGTCGCGAGATATTCGACGCCTCCGGCGGTCTGCCCGGCGATGGTGCCGCTGGACCCGCTCGGCGGTTCGAGGTTGCCGTGGAAGTCGTTGAGGGCCAGCAGGGTGACGTCGACCGGCTTCGGTCGCGCGTCGGCCTGCTCGGGAGTGGTGGCGACCGCGCCGAGCGCTGCCACCGCGAGCGCGGTCAGGCCGACAGCGGCCCGACGCATCCCGGGTATGGACATGGAACTCCTCGTGAGAATCGGCGCGTGCGGTGGCCGGCCTGTGGGTCGAGCGGCCGCTGTCGACGCCGTCGGAAGGATCGATCACGCTTGGCGGCGGTTGGGTCGTCGCCCGCCCGGCCAGCCTCTCATCCGGACGCTCACCCGTCGAGCCGAGGAGCACAGCAGAGCTGCGAATACACCGATTGGTCCACCATCGGTCACCGACCAGATCTCCTCGATCGACGTCCGCGGCGGACGCCGCCGGCCGGTCGGTCGGCGGCGTCCGCTTGCTCAGCAGGCGGTGTAACTGCCCTTGCTGCCCCAGGAGCAGGAGTCGATCTGCTTCCCGGCGGAGTCGCGCAGGTACGCGCTGTCGCCGGTGTTGTTCCAGATGTACGCGCCGGATCCCCAGTAGCGGTGGGTCGAGGTGTTCCGGCCCTTTCCAGTGTGGATGTAGACACTCGCTCCGGCGGCGAGGCGGACGTCGCCACTGAAGGTGTAGACATGGCGCGCCTTGTCCCGCAGCGTCCAGGACTTCAGGTTGATGGTGCTCGACCGCCGGTTGGTGAGGCGGACGTACTCCGCGTTCAGGCTGGAGTTGGAGCGGTTGTCGCTGCCGGGCGAGTTGTAGTAGACCTTGGTGATCTGCACCGACGGAGTCGCGGCCTGCGCCGGTCCGGCGGTGGCCAGCGTGGCAGCGAGCGTCCCGGCGAGCGCGAGCGCGAGACCGATCATCTTCTTCGTCATTCCGTCTCCTCACTCCGTGCGCCGGCCGACGAGCGCCGACGCGGTCGTTCCACGTGTGACGTGGAGCGCTGACGCTAGCGGCGGGACGGGGCGGGCGTGGCCAGCGAAGAGGACGCGTCGCCAACTCGATCCGGGCGGTGGAGCGTGGTGCGCCGGTCGGTGCGCGGCGACGCCGCCCGGCAGTTCGGACCGGTCGACCTTCGGACGCGTCCGGACTCTCACCGGCCGGTCCATCCGGTCCGATGATCCCACCGGTCGATCCGGCCGGTGGATCATCGCCGCCGATCCGGGCGGAAGCTGGACTTGGCCGATCAGCCGGTGGTGAGCGCGTCGCGGACCAGAGTCGTCACCGCGTCGGGCGGCCAGCCGCCCGCGACTCCGGGACGCTGTGCCAGGTAGTCGACGATCCGCTCGGCGGGCCAGCCGTGTGACTCGCGCAGCCCTCGGGCGATCATGCGCAGGTAGGTCGGTGCCGGTGGCCGGCAGCGCACGGCCGACGCCGGCTCGGGGGCGGTGAAGGTGAGCATCGGAACGCCGGCGCGCAGCCCGGGGCAGATCAGGGTCTCGTAGCGGCCCGGGCCGAGCGTCGCCCGCCCCTTCGCGACGGCGGTGTCGACAGCCGCGCCGGTCGCCGGAATGAGGTCGGCGGTGTCGCCCGTCGGGCGGTACATCTCCTGGGCGGCGATGTCGGTGAACTGCTCGATGGTGACCAGGTAGGCCCGCGCGGCGGCCTCGCCCGGCAGCTGCGGGTCGTAGAACGCCATCCCGCCGGTCCACGCGCCGGACTCGCCGGCGAAGTAGATCCCGCCCGGCAGCCACACCGGCGCCGACCGGCTCGGCGGGCGGGGGTCGCGGCAACCCGGGTACGTCCGCCGACCGCCGGGCGGGCAGCCGCCGACGATGTACCAGGCCAGCCGGGCGGCGTGCATGTTCGAGCCGTACGCGACGTACCAGACGGTGCCGGGCATGGGCGGCGGGCTCAGAAGCCGCAGGTCTGGCCGGCCGAGTGGCTGACCTGTACGACGTGGGTCGTGCAGCCGTCTGGCTCGATGCGGTGCAGCAGGAAGGCGGTCGGCTCGGCGACCCAGCCGATCACCTCGTCGGCGGCCATCGTGAGGGTGCTCTGCTTCCAGGTGCTGGGTGCCACGGTGAGCACCGTGCCGGCGTACCCAATGGTGACCGGACGGTGCAGGTGCCCGGCGGCGACCCGCACGACGTGCCGGTGCCGGCCGATCACCTCGGCCAGCGCGGGCCCGTCGGCGAGCCGGATGGCGTCCGCCGCCGGGATGCCGACCGCGACCGGCGGGTGGTGCAGGAAGATCGCGGCGGGAACGTCGGGCCGACCGGAGAGCACGCCGTCGAGCCAGGCGAGCTGCTCCTCGCCCAGGTTGCCGCCGCCGCTGCCGGGGGTGAGCGAGTCGAGCACGACGACAGTCGCCGCCTCGTGGTCGACGTGGTAGTAGGCGGAGAACCCGCCGCCGAGCCAGGGTGTGCCGCCGAACGCGTCGAGCAGCGACTCCCGGTCGTCGTGGTTGCCGGCGGCCAGGTACACCGGCAGCGGGAACCGGCCGATCAGCTCGCGCAGCGCAGCGTACTCGTCGGGTCGGCCGTGGTCGACCAGGTCGCCGGTGATGACCACGCAGTCGGGTCGCGGGCGTAGGGCCAGCACCCGGCCGAGCGCCCGGTGCAGCCCGGCGGCGGGCTCGGCGGCGAGCAGGCCGGTGGTCACGTGCGGATCACTGAGCTGGGCGATGAGCATGAGTGCTCGCCTCCTCGGCGACGGGAGTTCCACGCTATCGCCCGCCGCTTCTTCCCACAGGCTGCGTCCACAGCCTGTGGATAGCACATGTGTACGAAGCTCGGGGCGGTTCCGTCGGCGTGGGTACGCTTGATCGCGCAGAACCCTCCCCTACCTGGAACGACGTGCGAGTGGATCATCAGCGAGTCATCCGTGACGGCACCGTCGGCCTGTCGATGGCGTCGACCGCGCCGGAGGCCTGCCGGCGGACGGTCGCCGCGCTGTCGCGCCACACCCCGGCCACCATCTCGGTGCTGCTCGAGGCCCACGACCGGCTGCGGTGCGTGGCGGCGACCGGCGCGTGGCAGGTCTTCGCGACCGTTCCGGCCCGCACCGGGATCGTCGGCCGGGTGTACGCCACCGACGTCACGGCGGTCGTCCCGGACGTCACCGCCGACCCCGACTACCTTCCGGTACGCCCGGACGTGACCGCTGAGCTGTGCGTGCCGGTGCGCGACCCGGCGGGCCGGGTGTTCGGCGTACTGGACCTGCAGTGGAGTGGGCCGGTCGACCTGGAGCCGTGGCAGGAGACCGCGCAGCGGCTGGCGGCCCGGCTCGGCGCGCGCATCGCCGCGCTGGGCGGCCCGCCGTCAGAGAGCCGGAGCGAGAAGCTGCTCCGGCACGCCGCCGCGCTCTCCGCCGCGCCGACCGAGGAGTCCGTGATCAGCGCGGCGACCTCGGCCGCCCGGGAGGTGTCCACCCTCTCCACCGCGGTGCTGCTGATCGGCGGCCCGGAGGGCGCCCAGCTCGGGCCGCCGGCGCTGGCGGGGTGCGAGTTGGAGACCCGCATCCGGGCCGAGTTGGCCGAGGCGGGGCCGGAGGCTCTCGGCCGGATGATCGACCGGGCGCACCGGTACGGCGCCGGCTACACACTGGGCGAGGCGGGCCACCCGCCGACCGAGGACTACCGGCCGCTGACCCGGGCCGGGGTACGCACGCTGATCGCCGTTCCGGTGGGTCCACCGGACGTCGGTGGGGCGCTGCTCGTCGCCGACGAGCGGGCGCTGCGGCCGGACCCGACCACGGTCAGCCTGATGGAGCTGCTCGCCGGGCAGGTGTGGACCAGCCTGGACCGGCTGCGTACGCTCGCCCGGCTGCGGGAGCAGGCCAGCTCGGACCCGCTGACGGGGCTGCGGCACACCGGCCCGTTCGGGCAGCGGATCGCGGCGGCCACCCCGGGGCGTACGGCTCTGCTGGCGATCGACGTGGACGGCTTCAAGACGGTCAACGACACGTACGGCCATCAGGCCGGCGACCAGGTGCTCGTCGGGTTGGCGCGGGCGCTGGAGGGGGCGTTGCGCCACGGCGACGAGCTGTACCGGATCGGCGGCGACGAGTTCGTGGCGGTGATCGAGGTGAGCCGTCCGGAGGAGGCGGTCCGGATCGCCGAGCGGCTGACCGAGGCTGCTCGCCGGACCGGTCGCACGATCAGCGTGGGCGTCGCCCTCCCCCGCCCCGGCGAGTCCCCCGACCGCACCCTACGAAGGGCCGACCAGGCCCTCTACGCGGTAAAACGCCAGGGCCGAGACGGAGTCCACCTGGCCGCGGCGTGAACCTCCCCGCCCTCGCCCCGCGCCCCTCGCTACGTCGATCATGGAGTTGTGGTGGGGACGTTCACCCCTTCCGGGGCTAAAACGCCCACCACAACTCCATGATCGGCACGCGGAGCGGGGCGGAGTGAGGGGCGGGGGCGCGGGGGTGGGGCGGGCTAGGGGGTGCGGAGTTCCTTGGCCAGGAGTTCGGCGATCTGGGCCGTGTTGAGGGCGGCGCCCTTGCGGAGGTTGTCGCCGGTGACGAAGAAGTCGAGGGCGCGCGGGTCGTCCAGGGCGCGGCGAATGCGGCCGACCCAGCTCGGGTCGGTGCCGACCGCGTCGATCGGCATCGGGAACTCACCGGCGGCGGGGTCGTCGACGAGGATCACGCCGGGGGCGTTGCGCAGTGCCTCGCGGGCGCCCTCGGCGTCGACCTCGGTGGCGAAGACCGCGTGCACGGCCACCGAGTGGCCGGTCACCACCGGCACGCGCACGCAGGTGGCGCTCACCTTGAGGTCGGGCAGGCCGAGGATCTTCCGCGACTCGTTGCGGATCTTCATCTCCTCCGACGACCAGCCGCCGTCGGCCGGCGAGCCCGCCCAGGGCACCACGTTGAGCGCCAGCGGCGCCGGGAACGGGCCGAGGTCGTCGCCGACCGCCTGGCGGACGTCGCCGGTACGCGAGCCGAGCGCTCGATCCCCGGCGACCTTGGTGAGCTGGTCGTGCAGGATGTCCACGCCGGCCTTACCGGCGCCGGAGACCGCCTGGTAGGAGGCGAGCACCAGCTCCCGCAGGCCGTACTCGCGGTGCAGGGGCGCGACCGCGACGATCATCGCGAGGGTGGTGCAGTTGGCGTTCGCGATGATGCCCCGGGGTCGGTTGCGGACCTGCTCGGGATTGATCTCCGGGACGACAAGTGGGACGTCCCGGTCCATCCGGAAGGCGCCGGAGTTGTCCACGGCGATCGCGCCCCGGGCGACGGCGATGGGCGCCCACTCGGCGGAGACCTCGTCGGGCACGTCGAACATCGCCACGTCGACCCCGTCGAACGCCTCCGGGGTCAGCGCCTGGACGACGATGTCCTCGCCCCGGCAGCGCACCCGCCTGCCGACCGAACGCTCGGAGGCGAGGAGCCGGATCTCACCCCAGACGTTGCGACGCCCGCTGAGCAGCTCACACATCACGGTGCCGACGGCACCTGTCGCTCCGACCACGGCGAGGGTGGGCAGCGCCGTCATCGGCGCTACCTTCCCGTCCCGGCGTAGACCACGGCTTCGGTGTCGCCGCCCAGCTCGAACTGGTCGTGGATGGCGCGGACCGCGGCGTCGAGGTCGGTGTCCCGGCAGACGACGGACACGCGGATCTCGGAGGTGGAGATCATCTCGATGTTGACCCCGGCAGCGCCGAGCGCGGCGAAGAAGCCGGCGGCCACGCCGGGGTGCGAGCGCATGCCGGCGCCGATCAGGGACACCTTGCCGACGTGGTCGTCGTAGAGCAGGCCCTTGAACTTGACCGGCTCCTGGATCTTGCTGAGGGCGGCCATCGCGGTCGGGCCGTCGGCCTTGGGCAGCGTGAACGAGATGTCCGTCCGGCCGGTGCCCTCGGTGGAGACGTTCTGCACGATCATGTCGATGTTGATCTCGGCGCCGGCGACGGTGTCGAAGATCCGCGCGGCGGCACCCGGCTCGTCGGGCACGCCGACGATCGTGATCTTGGCCTCGCTGCGGTCGTGCGCGACCCCGGTGATCAGTGCCTGCTCCACGGAAAGGTCCTCCATCGATCCGGTGACCATCGTGCCGGTGTTGGTCGAGTATGACGAACGGACGTGGATCGGCAACCCCGCCCGGCGGGCGTACTCCACGCTACGCAGGTGCAGCACCTTCGCGCCGCACGCGGCCAGCTCCAGCATCTCCTCGTAGGTGATGTCCCGGATGTGGCGGGCGTTGGGCACGATCCGCGGGTCGGCGGTGAAGATGCCGTCCACGTCGGTGTAGATCTCGCAGACGTCGGCGTGCAGCGCGGCGGCGAGCGCCACGGCCGTGGTGTCCGAGCCGCCGCGGCCCAGCGTGGTGACGTCCTTGGTGTCCTGCGAGACGCCCTGGAAGCCGGCCACGATGACCACCGAGCCCTCGTCGAGCGCGCCCTTGAGCCGCCCCGGGGTGACATCGATGATCCGCGCCCGGCCGTGCACCGAGGTGGTGATCACACCGGCCTGCGAGCCGGTGAACGAGCGGGCCTCGTACCCCAGGTTGTGAATCGCCATGGCCAGCAGGGCCATCGAGATCCGCTCCCCGGCGGTGAGCAGCATGTCCAGCTCGCGGCCCGGCGGCAGCGGGCTGACCTGGTTGGCCAGGTCGAGCAGCTCGTCGGTGGTGTCCCCCATCGCGGAGACCACCACCACCACGTCGTCGCCGGCCTTGCGGGCGGCGACGATGCGCTCGGCCACCCGCTTGATCCGCTCGGCGTTGGCGACGGAGGACCCGCCGTACTTCTGCACAACGAGTGCCACGACGGTGCACTCCCTCCCAGTGACCCTGAGCGTGCCGACGCCGCCGGAACCGGGGCCGGCGGCGCGTGTCAGACCCCATGAGGGTATCCGGCGGGTCACGGCGGCGGGTCGGGTGATCCCACCATCCGGCCCGCGCGGCCGTCCGGGCAACGCGGGTGGCCAGGTCCGCGAGTTCGGGCGGTACGCCGAAAGTCCGTGCCCGACACGCCGGGGCGGACGGCTGCCCGCCGCTGCCCACACCTGGCCCGCACCCACCAGAATGGGCCGGTGCCCGTCCTTCACCGCTCGGCCAGCCGCGTGCTCGGGCCGCTCGTGTTCGCCCTGCCGGTAGTCCTGGTCTCCTGCACCAGCGAGCAACCTCCGCCGCCTCCGCCGCCGGCCGATCCCGGGCCGGTCGAGGTGGACGGCGCCCGGGACGAGCTGGCCGCCCTGGCCGCCGCCGCACAGGATCGCCACCTGGTGGCGCGGTACGTGTTCGGCCGGACCGGCCAACCGGACCGCAGCATCGTGTTCACCAGCGCGAACGACGGCAGTTGGCGGGTCGACGTGCCGGGCGGGGCGCTGGGCGGCACCGCCGACGTCTCGCTGGCCGCCACCGGCGACGGGCTGTTCCAGTGCGCGCTGCCCTCGACCGGCCATCCGGAGCCGGCGCGCTGCGTACGCCTCGGCGAACGGGACGACGCGCTCCCGCGCCGGCTGGACCCCCGGATCCAGCATCCACTCACCGATTGGCTGGACGTGCTGACCGACCGGCGTGCGCCGCTCGCGGTGGCCCTGGCCGCCACGCCCAAGGGGTTGACCGGGACCTGCTACTCGGTGGAGTCCACCTCCGCCTCGCTGAACGCGCCGTTGGACGTCGGCATCTACTGCTACGACACCGACGGCACGCCTACCGGCGTCCGGACCGAGGCCGGCACGCTGCGGTTGGCGGCCCCGCCCGGCCCGGCGCCCGCCACCGTGCAGCTCGCCGGGCCGGTGGTGGTGGACGCGGAGCCCCTCGACACCGCCGCCCCTCCGACGCCCGATCCGACACTCAGCCCGAGCGCGGGAACGCCCTGATCTTCATACCGTTACGGGTGCTTTTGCCCACATCCGGCGAGCCCACGTTGAGTGGCGAACCACCCATACAGGACAATTCTCGGCATGGCTGACCTGACCCCGCTGCTCGCCTTCCGCTGGAGCCCTCGGGCGTTCGACCCGGGCGCCACCCTGACCTCGGACGAGGCGGCCTCGCTGCTGGAGGCCGCGCGGTGGGCGCCGTCGGCGGACAACGGGCAGCCCTGGCGGTTCGCCCTCGGCCACCGGGACGACCAGAACTGGAAACGGATCCTGATCAACCTGCCCGCCGACGACCAGGGCTGGGCCCGGCACGCCGCGACCCTGGTGGTCGGCGCGCACACCGGCGGCGACGCCGAGCGGGCCGCGTACGACCTCGGTCAGGCGATGGCCCACCTCACGCTCCAGGCCACGGCGCTCGGTCTGCACGTCCGCCAGCTCGTCCGCTTCGACCGGGCCGGCCTCGCCATCGAACTCGACCTGCCCGGCGGCGTCCGACCGCTGGTGGTCGCCGCCGTCGGCCGGCTCGGCGACCCGTTCGCCCTCCCGGCCGAGCTGCGCGCCCGGGAGACCGGCCTGCGGCACCGTCGGCCGGTCGCCGACCTGCTGCTCGCCTGATCACCCGACCGGGTCGGCCGCCCCGCTGGCCCGCAGCAGAACCTCTGCGGCGTCGGTGTTGCGGTAGAGGACGTGCCGACCCTGTCGAGACCGGCTGACCAGGCCGGCGGCATGCAACGCGGCCAGGTGCTGCGAGACGTTCCCCGCGGACATCCCGGTGCGGCGGGCCAGGTCGGTGGTGGTGGTGGTGGCCGTGTCGAGCAGGTGCAGCAGCGCGGCGCGGCCGGGGCCGATCACCCGTGCCAGCGGGTCGCCGGGCGGTGGCGCGGTCGCCTCCCAGAGCGTCCCGACCGCCCGGACCGGGTACGCGCCGGCCGGCAGCGAATCCTCCAGCAGGTTCCACAGCACCTGCCGCCCGCTGAACACCGTCGGGTTCAGCGCCAGCCCGCGACCGCGCAGGTCGAAGTCCCGCCCGAACGTGTCGTCGCTGATCACCCGGTCCCCGTGCCAGTGCAGGCTCGGGTGGAGCTGCTCGAAGAACCGACCGGCGCCGTTCTCGGCGAGCTGGGCGGCGCGGTACGCCACGTCGGCGTCGAGCAGCGCCCGCATCCGCGGCCAGTCCGGGGCGATCGCCTCGTCGTACCAGACCCGCACCGCGTCGACGAGCTGCGGCAGCAGTCCACGGGGGTCGGCGAGCAGCGCCTGCCCGAACGGATTGAGCGGCCGGCTCGGGACGGTCGCCAGCAGATCCTGGACCACCACGCTCGGCGGTGTCGCGGCGATCTGCTCAAGCTGCTCGGCCATCTCCACGTTCGGCCGGGCCGCCGGGGTGAGGAAGTCGGGCAACCAGCGCCCCCGCCCGACCATCTGCGTCAGCGGACCGACCCGGGCGGCCACCTCGGGGCGACGCAGGGTCACCCGGGCCCGGTCGATCCAGGGCAGGTGCACCGCGTAGCGGACCGGGCTGGCCATCGCCCACATGCTCATGACCGTCTCGTTGACCGGCGACACGGCGAGCCGCACCCCCGCGACGTCGGCCAGGCTGAACCGCAACTCGGACACTGACACCCCCCTCGGGAGCAGGATTCGGTCCAGCCTAAAAGGCTCGACCGTCGTCATGGGGGCACGGTTCACTCCCGGCCATGGGGGCCAGAGAAACCATCCGCACTGCCGTCCGAAACGTCGTACCGCCGGCCGGGTTGATCCGCGCGCTGGCCGTGCAGGCCACGGTCTACGCCGTCGGCAGCGGCCTGTTCCATGCCGGCAGCGCCGTCTTCTTCACCCGGGCGCTCGGGCTCAGCGCCGCCCAGGTCGGGCTGGGGCTGTCCATCGCGGCGGGGGTGTCGCTGCTGGGCACGGTGCCGCTGGGCGGGCTCACCGACCGGTACGGACCGCAGCGGGTCTGGATCGTCGGGCTGGTGCTGGACGCGGCGCTCTTCGCCACGTACCCGTTCGTGGGCGGCTTCGCCAGCTTCCTCGCCGTGGTGGTGGCACTGGCGGCCGTGGATGCGTCGACAGGCGTGGCCCGGCAGGTCTACTCGATCAACGCACTCCCCCCGGCCGAGCGGGTCACCGCGATGGCGTACCAGCGTTCGTCGCTGAACGTCGGCTTCGGGCTGGGCGCGGTGATCAGCGGCGTGGTGCTGGCGGTGGACACGATCGAGGCGTACCGCGCGATGGTCTGGTTCATCGCGGCGGTGATCCTGGTGACGGCCCTGTTCGTACGGCGGCTGCCCCGGCTGCCGCAGGTGACCCGGCCGGTGGAGCCGATGAGTCGGCTCGCCGTGCTGCGGGACCGCCCGTTCATGGCGGTGTCCCTGCTCTCCGGGCTGCTCACCGCGCACCAGGCGCTCTACCTGACGGTCATGCCGCTCTGGATCCTCACCCACACGGACGCCCCGAAGACGGTGATCGCCGCCCTGGTGCTGCTCAACACTGTCCTGATCGTGCTGCTCCAGGTGCGCGTGAGCCGGGGCGCCGACACCGCCGCGGACGCGGCGAAGGCCTCCCGCCGGGGCGCGCTGTTGATCGCCTCGTTCTGTCTGGTCCTGCCGATCTCCGGGTTCACCCGGGGCTGGCTCACCATCGTGGTGCTGGTGGCCGCCGCGACGGTGCTGATCCTGGCCGAGCTGATCGAGTCGGCGGGCACCTGGGGGCTCACCGCCACCCTGCCGCCGGCCGGCCAACGCGGCGCGTACGTGGGGGCGTTCCGGCTCGGCGAGCAGGTGCAGTACTTGATCGCCCCGGCGGGGCTGACCGCGCTCGGCGTGACCACCGGCGGCTGGGGATGGTTACCGACGGCAGCGATCTTCGTGCTGGTCGGAGTGGCGATCGTGCCCGCGGTGGCCTGGGCTCTACGGACGCCGAGGCTGGGCGCCGAGGTCCCGGAGCCGGCCATGACTCCGGTCCCATAGTCCGGACCGACCTTTCCACCCTCCGTTCCATCACGTAGGGTGACCTGGTCATGTGGCGGGCGCTTCTTCTCCTTAGCCGCCGCGACGAGGCCTGACCGGCCGGCACCTCGTCGCGGAGTCGCATCGCGCCGTCCAGCACATCTGAGTTTCCTCTCGGCACCGCCGCGCACCGTCGCCCGGCACCTCGCCGACACCTTCCGATCTGCTGACGCCACATGTTCCAGGGAGCACTCTGAGATGGCTCAACCTGTCACCGACGCCGATACCGATACCGATCCGATCGCCCGGCAACGCCCGAGCCGGATGCCGTACCACCGCTACCAGCCGTACCGGGAGCAGTTCCGGATCGACCTGCCGGACCGCACCTGGCCCACCCGTACCGTCGAGGCCGCTCCGCGCTGGTGCGCGGTGGATCTCCGGGACGGCAACCAGGCGCTGATCGACCCGATGTCGCCCGAGCGCAAGCGGCGGATGTTCCAACTGCTGGTCCAGATGGGCTACAAGGAGATCGAGGTCGGCTTCCCGTCGGCCAGCCAGACCGACTTCGACTTCGTCCGGCAGCTCATCGAGCAGGACATGATCCCGGAGGACGTCACCATCCAGGTGCTCACCCAGTGCCGGGAGCACCTGATCGACCGGACGTTCGAGTCGCTGCGCGGCGCCAAGCGGGCGATCGTGCACTTCTACAACTCGACCTCCACCCTCCAGCGGCGGGTGGTCTTCGGCCTGGACAAGGACGGCATCGCCGACATCGCCACCACCGGCGCGCGGCTCTGCCAGAAGTACGCGGAGATCCACACCCCGGACACGGAGATCTTCTACGAGTACTCGCCGGAGTCGTACACGGGCACCGAGCTGGAGTACGCGCTGGAGGTCTGCTCCCGGGTGATCGACGTGATCGACCCGACGCCCGACCGGCCGCTGATCATCAACCTGCCGGCCACGGTCGAGATGGCCACCCCCAACGTGTACGCGGACTCGATCGAGTGGATGCACCGGCACCTGCCGCGTCGCGACAGCGTGGTGCTGAGCCTGCACCCGCACAACGACCGGGGCACCGGGGTCGCCGCCGCCGAGCTGGGCCTGCTGGCCGGCGCGGACCGGATCGAGGGCTGCCTGTTCGGCAACGGCGAGCGCACCGGCAACGTCGACCTGGTGACCCTGGGGCTCAACCTCTTCTCCCAGGGCATCGACCCGATGATCGACTTCTCGAACATCGACGAGATCCGGCGGGCCGTCGAGTACTGCAACCAGCTGCCGGTGCACGAGCGCCACCCGTACGCGGGCGACCTGGTCTACACCGCCTTCTCCGGCTCCCACCAGGACGCCATCAAGAAGGGCTTCGACGCCCTCGCCGCCGACGCGAAGGCGGCCGGCGTGCCGATGGACGAGCACACCTGGGCGGTGCCGTACCTGCCGATCGACCCGAAGGACCTGGGCCGCACCTACGAGGCGGTCATCCGGGTCAACTCGCAGTCCGGCAAGGGCGGCGTCGCGTACATCATGAAGAGCGAGCACCAGCTGGACCTGCCCCGCCGCCTCCAGATCGAGTTCTCCGGGGTCGTGCAGCAGGTCACCGACCACGACGGCGGCGAGGTCGACCCGCGCGCCATGTGGGAGATCTTCGCGACGCACTACCTGCTCGACCACCAGCCCGACCCGGCGATCCGGTTCGGCGGCTACACGATCGGCACCACCGACGGCAAGGTCGAGATCGAGGCACAGGTCGGCGTGGGCGGCGAGCAGCGCTCGCTCGCCGCAGTCGGCAACGGCCCGATCGACGCGTACGTCAACGCGCTCGGTTCGGTGGGGGTGGGCGTCCGGGTGCTCGACTACCACGAGCACGCGCTGTCCTCCGGTGGCGACGCGCAGGCCGCCGCCTATGTGGAGTGCGAGGTGGACGGTCGGACGGTCTGGGGTGTCGGCACCGACGCCAACATCGTCACCGCGTCGATCAAGGCGGTCACCAGCGCCGTCAACCGCGCCCGCGGCTGACGTTCCCGCCACGCCCCCGAAGTCGGTCTACTTCGGGGGCGTGGCGGCGGGCATCTGGTGGCAGGGCTGCGACGGCGGCGCCGCGCGCGGGGGCCGGTGCACCAGCACGAGGGCCAGCACCGCCCCGACCAGCAGCAGCCCCGCACACCAGGCCAGCGCTCCCCGGAACGCGTCGGTCAGCTCGGCCTTCTGCTCGTAGCCCCCGCCGGAGAGGCCGACCAGCAGCGGCAGCGCGGCCACCGCGAGCAGACCGCCCGCGCGGGACGCGGCGTTGTTGAAGCCGCTGGCCACCCCGGAGAAACGGTCCTGCACCGCCGCGAGCACCGACGCGGTCAGCGGCGCCACCACCAGGGTCAGCCCGAGACCGAAGAGCAGCACCCCGGGCAGCACGTCGGTCCAGTACGACGCGCCGGGGCTGACGCCGCGCAGCAGCAGCAGACCGATGGCGGCGATCACCGGCCCGACGGCAAGCGGCAGCCGGGGGCCGATCCGCGCCGACAGCGCGCCCGCCCGGGCCGACCCGATGAGCAGCAGCACCGTCATCGGCAGCAGCGCGATCCCGGTGCGAAAGGCCGACCACTCGACGACGTTCTGCAGGTAGACCGCGAAGAAGAAGGTGAACCCGCCGAGCGCCGCGTAGACCACCACGGTGAAGATGTTCAGGACGGAGAAGAGTCGGCTGCTGAACAGCCCGGTGGGCAGCATCGCCGTGTCGCCGCGCCGCCGTTCCAGCAGCACGAAGGTCACCGCGGCCACCACCCCGACCAGCGCGGCGATCAGCACCGACGCCGAGGTGAAGCCCCGGGAGGGCGCGTCGATCAATGCGTACGTGACGCCGGCGAGCGCGAGTGCGCCGAGCAGCGCCCCGGCCACATCGAACCGGCGTCGCGTCCGGTCCGGCCCCTGCGTCCGGGAGGCGTTCTCGTCCCGGCTCTCCGGCACCCAGCGGACGGTGGCCAACACCACCAGCACCGCGAGCGGCAGGTTCAGGAAGAAGATCCACCGCCACGACAGCGCGTCGATCAGCCAGCCACCGAGGAACGGGCCCAGCGCGGTGGACACACCGGACAGCCCGGCCCAGGCGCCGATCGCCTTGCCCCGGTCGTCCGGGTGGAAGCTGGCCTGGAGCACCGACAGGGAGCCGGGGGTGAGCAGCGCCCCGCCGGCGCCCTGGAGGAACCGGGCGGCGATCAGGGTGCCGGTGCCCTGGGACAGCCCGCACAGCACCGAGGCCACGGTGAACCACACCACCCCGATCAGGAAGACCCGTCGCCGACCGAAGCGGTCCCCGAGAGCCCCACCGAGCAGCACGAACGCCGCCAGCATCAGCAGGTAGCCGTTCACGGTCCACTGGAGATCGGCCACGTTGGCCCCGAGATCCTGACCGAGTTTCGGCAGCGCGACGTTGACGACGGTGCTGTCGAGGAAGACCATGCCGGAGGCGAGCACCGCGGCGAGCAGCGTCCCCCGGCCGGCGGCGGTGCCCATCCGCAGAGCGGGCGATGGTACGGCAGTGGTCATCTCACCAATCTGCCTTGCAGGATGTGGGAGACGCCACGAAACGCCGAAACCATGCCCGGGTACTGTGCGCAATCGCCGGGAGCCCGCAAGCTGGAGAGGTGTCGTCTGTGCGTACCAGATCAGGACAGCGCGCGGCGGTGACCGCGCTCGTCGCGGCGCTGGCGCTCGGCGTAGCCGGTTGCGTCCCGCCCGAGGAGCCGGAGGGAACGCCGGCACCGGGTGGCGGCGGCAACGCCGTCGAGCAGTTGGGCCAGCTGACCGTCGCCACCGCCGGCTCGATGAAGGGTTACAGCCGGGAGCGCTTCCCGCACTGGCGGGACACCGGCAAGAACTGCGACGTGCGGGACAGCATCCTGCAACGCGACGGCAAGGACGTGAAGCTGTCCGGCTGCAACGTCGTCGGCGGCCGCTGGGAGAGCGTGTACGACGGCCGCAGCGCGACCGATCCCTCCGACGTGGACATCGACCACACGGTGCCGTTGGCCAACGCGTGGCGCTCGGGCGCCGACGAGTGGGACAACGCCAAGCGGGGTGACTTCGCCAACGACACGACACGTCCGCAGCTCATCGCGGTTTCCGCGTCCTCCAATCGGGCAAAGGGTGACCAGGATCCGTCCCAGTGGAAGCCGGCAAACCGGTCGTACTGGTGTCAGTACGCCAAGGACTGGGTGACGGTGAAGCACTACTGGAAGCTGACGGTGACGAGCGCCGAGAAGAGCGCCCTGACCGACATGCTGGAGGGCTGTTGATGAGCGAGGAACCGGCGACAGACGCCAAGACGGCGGCGGACACGGCCCCGTCCGCCGCCGGGATGACCGCCGACGGCACCGGCGACACGCCGGCCGCGGTGCCGGGCGCCGGCATGGTCGCGGACTCGACCGGCGCGAGCGCGCCGCAGAGCCGGACCGCCGACATCGTGCCCGGACCGGGCGGGGTGATGACCGACGAGGTCGGCGTCGTCACCGGTGAGCTGACCCTGCGCACCGAGTACGCGGACGGCAAGGTCACGCTGCGGGTGCAGTACAAGGACGCGGACGAGTGGTACGCGGTGACCGGCGGATCGGTCGCGCTGGCCGATCCGGCGGGGCTGGACGCCGTGCACGCCGTCGCGGTGGCGCTGCTGAACCGTCCCGAGGGCTGAGGCCCCGTACGCAGATCCGGGGCCGTCCGTCGCGGACGGCCCCGGACCGCGTCACGGGGTGGGGATCAGTTCGCCCGGCGGGTCGACGGGACCGGTGCCATCGGTCGGGCGCACCAGCTCCACCTCGACCTCGTGCGGCCGGATCCGACCGGCGGCGATGTCCTCGGCGAAGTGGCAGGCCACCCGGTGCCCACCGACGACGTCCCGCAACTCCGGTCGCTCGCTCGCGCAGCGGGTCGGCTGCGCCCACGGGCACCGGGTGTGGAACCGGCAGCCCGACGGCGGGTTGCTGGGCGACGGCAGGTCGCCGGCGAGCAGGATGCGCTCGCGGCGGTCCTCGACGACCGGGTCGGGCACCGGCACGGCGGACATCAGCGCCCGGGTGTACGGGTGCATCGGCTCGCGGTACAGGTCGTCGCTGGACGCCTCCTCGACGAGACCACCGAGGTACATGACGCCCACCGTGTCGGCGATGTGCCGGACCACAGCCAGGTCGTGCGCGATGATCAGGTACGTCAGACCGCGCTCGTTCTGCAGGTCCTCGAGCAGGTTGAGCACCTGCGCCTGGATCGACACGTCGAGCGCGGAGACCGGCTCGTCGGCGACGATCAGGTCCGGGTTGAGCACCAGGGCCCGGGCGATGCCGATGCGCTGGCGCTGACCGCCGGAGAACTCGTGCGGGTACTTGCTGAGGGCGGACGCGGGCAGGCCCACCGCCTCCAGCGTCTCGCGCAACCGCCGGTTGGTCTCGGCCTTGTCGCCGGCCAGCCCGTGCGCCTTCAGGCCCTCCACCAGCAGCGACTCCACCGACTGTCGAGGGTCGAGACTGGACAGCGGATCCTGGAAGATCATCTGCATGCGGCGGCGGGCGTGCCGCATCGCCTCGCCCTTGAGGGCCCGGACGTCGGTGCCGTCGAAGACGATCTCGCCGTCGGTGGGCTCGACGAGCCGCAGCAGGCCACGACCCAGCGTCGACTTGCCGCAGCCCGACTCGCCGACCAGGCCGTACGTCTCGCCCTTGCGGATGCTCAGTGACACGCCGTCGACGGCGTAGACGTAGCCGACGGTCCGGTCGAAGAGCAGGCCGCTCTTGATCGGAAAGTGGACCTTGACGTCGCGCAGCTCGATCAGCGGGGTGGTCTCTTCGGTCATCGGGCCGCCACCTCCTCGGAGACGGGGTTGTTGCAGCGCAGGTCGCCGCCGGTGGCGGTGGGTTCGAGCGGCGGAGGCCCCTCCAGGCAGGCGTCCACGACGTTGTCGCAGCGCGGGGCGAAAGCGCACCCCTCGGTCCACGGGATGTTGTCGGAGACCGACCCGCGGATGGCGTGCAGCCGCTCACCGCGCGGGGAGTCCAGCCGCGGCACCGAGTTGAGCAGCCCGTGGGTGTACGGGTGCCGGGCGTGCGCGAACAGCTCGTGCCGGCGGGCCCGCTCCACGACCTTGCCGCCGTAGAGCACGTTGACGGTGTCGCAGAGCCCGGCCACCACGCCGAGGTCGTGCGTGATCATCACGAGCGCGGTGCCGGTCTCGTCGACCAACTGCTTGAGCAGGGTGAGGATCTGCGCCTGGATTGTCACGTCGAGCGCGGTGGTCGGCTCGTCGGCGATCAGCAGCCGCGGCTTGCAGGCCAGGGCGATGGCGATGAGCGCGCGCTGGCGCATCCCGCCGGAGATCTGGTGCGGGTACTCGCTGAGTCGCCGTTGCGGGTCGGGAATCCCGACGGCGTCGAGCAGGTCCCGTGCCTCCCGCAGCGCCTGCTTGCGGTCCCGGCCCTGGTGGCGTTCGAGCACCTCGGCCACCTGGATGCCGATCGGGATGACCGGGTTCAACGACGACAGCGGGTCCTGGAAGATCATGCTGATCTCCCGGCCGCGCCGGTCGCGCATGTCGTCGGGACGCAGCTTCAGCAGGTCGGTGCCGTCGAAGTGCACCTCGCCGCTCACCTTGTTGCCCCGCTTGGGCAGCAGGCCCATGATGGCCAGGCTGGTCACGCTCTTGCCGCAGCCGGATTCGCCGACCAGGCCGACGGTCTGCCCCGGCTCCACGGTGAAGCTGACCTTGTCGACAGCGGTGAAGGGCCGCTCGCCCCGCCGCTGGAACACGACGCTCAGGTCACGGACGTCGAGCAGGCTCATCGGGTCACTTCCTCACTGCTGTGGTCCTTCACTCGCGACTGCGGGGCTCGCAAGCTCACTCCTCGCGCTCGCCCGAGGCACGGGCCGGCCGTGCTGATTGCGCGCACCGCGGTCACCGCCGGTTCTTCGGGTCGATCGCCTCGCGCATCGCCTCACCCAGCAGGGTGAAGCCGAGCGCGACCACGATGATCGCGAGCGCCGGGTAGTACGCCAGCTCCGGACGGACCTCGAAGTAGCGCTGACCGTCCACGCCGAGCATCAGGCCCCACTCGGCCCGGTTGATGTCCGGGTCACCGAGGCCCAGGAACGAGAGCGCCGCGGCGTCCAGGATGGCCACCGCGAAGGTCAGGGTGGCCTGCACGATCACGGCGGTCAGCGAGTTGGGCAGCATGTGCCGCAGCACGATGTTGCGCTGCTTGACGCCGAGCGCGCGGGCGGCGAGCACGTGGTCGCTCTCCCGCTGGGCCAGCATCGAGCCGCGCAGCAGCCGGGCGAAGATCGGCACGTTGACGATGGCCACCGCGAAGATGACAGTCCACTGGCTCGACCGGCTGGCCATCGCGACCAGGGTGATCGCGAGCAGCAGGCTCGGCAGGGCCAGCATCACGTCGGTGAGTCGCATCAGGACGACGTCGACCCAGCCGCCGAAGGCGCCGGCGATCGCGCCGATCAGCACGCCGAGCGCCAGACCGATGAGGGTGGCGAGCACACCCACGAACAGCGTCTGCCGGGCACCGTAGATCATCCGGGACAGGAAGTCCCGGCCGAGCGGGTCGGAGCCGAACGGGAAGTCACCGCTGGCGCCCGGGATGCTGTCCACCGTGAGGTTCTTCGTCAGCTCCTCAAAGCGCTGCACCGGGTCGTGCGGCGCGATGAGCGGGGCGAAGATCGCCACCAGGACGAACAGGCCGACGATGCTGGCGCCGACGATGGCGACGGGGTTGCGTCGCAGCCGGCGTACGGCGTCGCGGACGAGGCTGATGCCGCCCCGGTCGGACGCGCTGGCCCGGGCCAACTCGTCCAGTCGTGCCTTCTTGCGGTCGCCGAGCACGCCGATGCTGCGCTCGCTCATGCCGGGGCGGGGCTTGTCGTCCCCGCTGCGGGGCGTCGGCGCTCCGGCCTGGGTGATGGGGTCACTCATCGCACACGCACCCTGGGGTCGATGAAGGCGTAGGAGAGGTCGACCAGCAGGTTGACCACCACGAAGACCAGCGCCGCGAGCAGGATGATCGCCTGGAGCACCGGGTAGTCCCGGCCGCCGCTGATCGAGTCGGTGATCAGCGTGCCGATGCCGCCCCAGTTGTAGACCTTCTCGGTGAGCACCGCGCCGGAGAGGAGCGCGCCGGTCTGCAGGCCGATGGTGGTGACCACCGGGAGCAGCGCGTTGCGCAGGATGTGCCGGCCGCGGATGGTGCGGTGCCGCAGGCCCTTGGCCTCGGCGGTCCGCACGTAGTCCTCGTTGAGGACGTCGAGCACGCTGGCCCGGGTGATCCGCACGATCACCGCCAGCGGGATGGTGGCGAGCGTGATCGCCGGCAGGATCAGGTGCCACAGCGCGTCCGCGCTGGCGTCGAACTCCCGGGTCAACAGGCCGTCGAGCACGAAGAAGCCGGTGACGTGGGTGTTGTCCAGACCCGTGGTGAGCCGTCCGGACGGCGGGAACCAGTGGATGTTCTGGGTGAAGACGTCCTTGAGCAGGTAGCCCAGGAAGAAGATCGGGATCGAGATGCCGAGCAGGGTGCCGGCGATGGTGAGGTTGTCCAGCGATCGTCCGCGCCAGCGAGCGGCGAGGTAGCCGAGCGGCACGCCGAGTCCGACCGCGATGATCATCGCGGCGAGGGCCAGTTCGACGGTGGCCGGGAAGGCGCGGCTGATGACCTCGGTGACCGGGTCACCGGTCCGGATCGAGTTGCCGAAGTCGCCGGTGACGACTCGCTGCATGAACTTGCCGTACTGCACCAGGATCGGCTGGTCGTAGCCGAGCGCCTTGGTCAGCAGCACGCGGCGCTCGGGTGTGGCCCGCTCGCCGAGCAGCGCCTCGACCGGGCCACCGGGCAGGTTCCGCAGCCAGATGAAGATCAGCGCCGACAGCGCTATGAGGGTCACCACCAGCTGCAACAGGCGGCGGACTATGACTCGCAACATCTCTCACACACCAGACTCTCGATGAATCGCGGATCGGCCCGGGCCGGGAGGAACCCCGGACCCGGGCCGATCACGCCTACGGCCTCAGCCGAGGGACGTCACTTGCTGACGCTGACCGTGTTGAATCGCTCGTCGGTCAACGGGCTGGCCACCATGCCCTTGACGTCCTTGGTGACGACGATGGCCGGCGGGGCGTGCCAGAGCGGCACGGCCGGCAGCCACTTGGTGGCGATGTCCCGGTTGACCTGCTCCCAGGCCGCCTTCTTGCCGGCCTCGTCGACGGTGCCGTCGGCCTTGGCGATCGCGTCGAACATCTCGGTCATCGACTGGTCGCCGAACTCGACCTTGGCCCGTCCGAAGAACGTGCCGACGAAGTTGCCCGGGTCGTTGTAGTCACCGGTCCAGCCGAGGATGTGCAGGTCCTGCTTACCGAACTGCTGCACGTCGTCCTTGAAGCCACCGTTCCACGGGCGAGGCACACCGTTGACCTTGATGCCCACGGCCTGGAGGTCGTTGGCGAGGACGGTGAAGATCTCCTGCGGGTTCGGCATGTACGGCCGGGAGACGTCCGGCGGGTAGTAGAAGTTCAGCGTCAGACCCTCGGCGCCGGCCTCCTTGAGCAGCTGCTTGGCCTTGTCCGGGTTGTACTCGTACTTCTGCACGTCCGGGGCGTAGCCGAGCACGGTGTCCGGCATGAACTCGTCGGCGACCTTGGCGCCACCCGGGCCCTTGGTCTGCACCAGCTGCTGGCGGTTGAGGGCGTAGGCGATCGCCTGGCGCACCCGCAGGTCCTTGAGCTTCGGGTTCTTCTGGTTGAGGCCCAGGTAGAGGACGTTGAACGCCGGACGGTTGATGACCTGGAAGCCCTCACCCTCCAGCGCCTTACGGTCGGCCGGGGCCGGGAAGTCGATGCCCTGGACGGTGCCGGCGCGGAGCTCCTGCTTGCGGGTGCTCTCGTCCTTGATGACCTTGATGATCACCTTGTCGACCTTGGCCTTGTCACCCCAGTAGTCCGCGTTGCGGTTCAGGGTGATCTCGTTCTTGGCCTTGTCCCAGCCACCGAAGGTGAACGGACCGGTGCCGACGGGGTTGGTGGTGGCGAACGCGCTGTACTCGAACGAGTCGCCGTTCTGCTTCACCGTATTGGCGTCGTACTTCTTCAGCGCCTCGGGGCTGGCGATCGAGAGCGAGGTCAGCGCGAACGCGCCGGGGAACGCACCCTTGTACTGGTTGAGGGTGACGACGGCGGTGCCGCCGTCCTTCGCCTCGCACTTGTTGTAGATCGGCTTGCCGGCGTCCGGGCTCTCGTTGTTGGCGAAGCCCCCGAAGACGTCCATGTAGTAGATCATCTGGGACTGGGCGGCAGCGCCCTTCATGTTGTACCAGCGGTCGAAGTTGAAGCAGACCGCCGCGGCGTCGAACGGGGTGCCGTCGTGGAACTTCACACCCTGGCGGAGCTTGAACGTCCAGACCTTGCCGTCGGGGTCGTGCTCCCAGCTCTCGGCCAGGCCGCCCTGCAGCTCCGCGGTGCCCGGCTTGTGGCTCACCAGGGTGTCGAACATCTGCCGGACCGGCCGGAACGACTCACCGTCATCGTTGAAGATCGGATCGAAGTTCTTCGGGTCACCGGCACCCGCGAAGATGAAGGTGCCGCCAGTCTTGGCCTCGCCACTGTCGCCGTCGCGATCGCTCTTCGCGCAGCCGGCCGCGCCGACCGCCAGAGCGGCAACGGCCGCGATGGCCATGGCCGATTTAAGCCTTCTCGCCTGCATCTCTCACCTCTGTCATGCGCATGACCACGCCGAGCTGTGGCTCGGTCCGTGTGCGGGAGGCTATGACATGTAACACCGGAAGCGGAACGGCCGTCAGGCAATCGCTACCAAGCCGACACCTTGCGCGGACGTCTGACAGTCGACGGCACGGGGAATACATCGAGCGACACATGAATCCGACGCCACGACGCCAGCCGCCGACGCCTGTCGTCGACGACCCCGGGGTGCGTCAGGAGGGCGACGGCCAGGCCACCGGCGGTGGGCAGTCGGCCAACCGCTCGACGGCCGAACCCGCCGTGGCCGTGCCCAGGTCGTGGAAGGTCACGCGGTGGCAGGCGTTCACGTGACTCACTCCGAACACCACGCCGAAAGGGGCGGAACCGTACACGGTCACCACCAGGTCAGGCGCCCGGCGGACCTCCTGCACCTCGACCTGGGTGCCCTCCGCGACCGCCGCCAACCGTTCGTCGGTCGGCGCCGGATCACCGGTGGCGACCACCGCCGCGCCGTACGCCTGGGCGTTCCGGGTCACCGCGGCTTCGGCCTCGGCTTCCCCGGCACGGGTGTCCGCGGCGGTTCGCCGGCTCCCCACCTCGATCGCCACGAGGACGCCGGCGAAGGCCAGCGCCAGCACGGCCACCAGCACCGCCGGGGTCCAGGACCGCCGGGCCGGCCGCTGCCTCGCCACTCGCCACCTCCCTGAGGTACGCCGGTGGGCCCGCGCTCGTCGCACGGACCCACCGGAGTCACCTCAGTTGTACCGGCCGCCGACAACCCCGACGGCGTACGGCGTCAGACGGCTCGGCGCCCCTCGAAGGCCCGGCCCAGGGTGATCTCGTCGGCGTACTCCAGATCGCCGCCGACGGGCAGCCCGCTGGCCAGCCGGGTCACCGCGATCCCCATCGGCTTCACCATCAGCGCCAGATAGGTGGCGGTCGCCTCGCCCTCCGTGTTCGGGTCGGTGGCCAGGATCAACTCCCGGACCGCCCCGCCGCTCAGCCGGGTCATCAGCTCCCGGATGCGCAGATTGTCCGGGCCGATCCCCTCCAGCGGATTGATCGCGCCGCCGAGCACGTGGTAGCGACCGCGGAACTCACCGGTCCGCTCGATGGCCACCACGTCCTTGGGCTCCTCCACCACGCACAGCACCTCGTCGGTGCGGCGCTGATCGCGGCAGATCCGGCACTGCTCGGACTCGGCCACGTTGTAACAGGTCGTGCAGAAGCGCACCAGCTCCTTGACCTTGCGCAGCGCGCCGGCCAGCCGGTTGACGTCGGCCGGGTCGGCCGACAGGACGTGGAACGCGATCCGCTGGGCGCTCTTCGGGCCCACGCCCGGCAGTCGTCCCAGTTCGTCGATCAGATCCTGGATGGCGCCTTCGTACATCTGCCGGCTCAGAAACCGGGCAGGCCGAGGCCGCCCATGCCGCCGGCGACCGGACCCATCTTGCGCTCGGTCAACTCGCGCGCGGCCTCGGCGGCGTTGTGCACGGCCGCGACCACCAGGTCCTCAAGCGTCTCCACGTCGTCCGGGTCGACGGCCTTCGGGTCGATCTTGATGGACTTCAGATCACCGGAGCCGGAGACGGTAGCGGTGACCAGCCCTCCGCCGGCGGTGCCGGTCAGCTCGGCCTCGGCCAGCTCGGCCTGGGCGGCGGCGATCTGCTGCTGCATCTTCTGCGCCTGCTTCAGCATCTGCTGCATGTTCGGCTGTCCACCTGGGCGCACGGATGGCTCCTTCTCGCACTCGTCTGCTCGGCCGCCGACCAGCCTAACCGCTGGGACCGACCCCGCCCCGCCCGGTGCGTCCGCCCACGCCGGGCCGTGCCGGGGCTTTATCGCCGCCCGCTCGGACGACCTGCGAGGTATGGCTGGCACCACCGGGAACCGGCCATCTGCGGGTAGTGCGTCGGCACCCCCCGCGCTGGTCTGCTCGACAGCATGAACCTCAACCCCACGGGCCGGGTCGGCGCGCTGTGCTGGGTGATCGCCGCACCTGTCTTCCTCGTCGCCAGCCTGGTCACCGGCCTGCGCTGGCGCGAGCCGGCCTACAGCTGGGCCAGCCACAACATCAGCGACCTCGGCAACGTCCACTGCGGCAGCTGGGACACCACCCGGCCCCGGTACGTCTGCTCCCCCTGGCACCCGTTGATGAACGCCGCGATCCTGGCCACCGCCGTGCTGCTCGCCGCCGGGCTCCTGCTGACCTGGCGGTTACTCGGTCGCGGCGCGGTGGTGCGCTCGGCGCAGACGCTGCTGCTGCTGTCTGCCGGTGGGTACGCCCTGGTGGCCCTCTATCCGGCGGACGTCGACGAGAACCGGCACGTCCTCGGCGCGTTCCTGATCATGGGCCTGGGCAACATCGGGCTGCTCCTCGCCGGCTTCGCCCCGCACACCACGATGCTCGGCCGGTGGCGAGCGCTCACCCTTGCCGCCGGGCTGACCGCGCTGGCGGGGACCGTGCTGTTCTTCGCCCAGCAGGGCCTCGGGATCGGCGTGGGCGGCATGGAACGCGTGGCGGTGCTGCCCTTTCCCGTGTGGGCCTGCTGCCTGGGTGCCCTGCTCGCGGAAACCCCGCCCGTCAACGTCGCCCAGGAACCCGCGAGCCACATCGCTTCATGATCGGCGGGCCGGGTGTCAGCGGGCGTCCACCTCGTCGATCTTCTCGGCGCCGAAGGTCTCCCGGAGCAGCCGTACCGCCTGTTCCTCGCTGGACTCCCGGGCCGTCTTCTCGTCGATGACCTCGTCCAACGGTTCGTCGCCCGGGTCGAACCCCTCATAGGTCGGTACCGCCGCCGGCGCCCCGCCGCCACCCGGGCGCCTACCGCGCTGCGGGCCGTCGAAGTCCGGGTCGTAAGGCGGTTCGCCGGCCCATTCGGCGTCCGCGACGGGCCGGGCCGCCGATGCGGTACGCGTACCGCGCCCCGCCGCCGCCGCTCGTGCGGCGGCGATGGCGCTGCTCACCGGTGCGCCACCGGCTGACGCCGGCTGCCGGGCCCCCGGCGTCGGGTTGCCCGCCCGCGCGTCCGGCTTGCCGGTCACCGCGCCGGAGCCGCCGGGGCCGCCACCGTTCGCCCCCGGGCCGGAACCGTTCGCGGCGCCGTTCGATCGGGTGTGGGCCGCGTCGGCACCGTTCACGCTTGTCGACACGGGTGCGGATGCGCCGCCCGAGGCGGAGTCGCGGTTGTCCACGGCGGTGCCGCCCGGTCGGGCGGCCTCCGGCCAGTCGTCGTCATCGGTCGCCGGGGCGGCAGGAGCACTGCCACCGGGGCGCGCAGCCTCCGGCCAGTCGTCCTCGTCGTCACCAGCCGGGGCGTTCGTCGAGCCAGCCGGGGCGGCCGTGTTCGCCGAGGCCGGAGACGTGTTCGTGGGGGCAGATCGGACATCCGCCGGAGCAGTCGGCGCGGCGGCAGTCGGCGCGGCCGGGGTCTGGGTCGGCGTGCCCGGGGTCGGCATGGACGGCTGCGCGGCAGCGGTCGGCACGGTCGAGGTCGGCGCAGTCGGCTGCGGGGCAGCCATCGGCGCGTTCGAGGTCGGCGCGTTCGGCTGCGGGGCAGCCATCGGCGCGGTTGGCTGCGCGGCAGCGGTCGGCGCGGTTGGCTGCGTGGTAGCGGTCGGGCGGGGTGGCGCGGCCGGCTGGGAGCGCGGCGGGCCGGACAGCGACACGCCACCCCGCTCGCCGGCCACCTCGCAGCGGATCTGCCAGCGTCCGCCCAGCTCCTCGTAGAGCGCGTCGGTGAGCACCGCCGCGTGGTCGGCCATCATCTTGGCCAGCACTGTGGACTTCACCGTCAGCACCAGCATGTCGCCGTCGAGTTCCCGTACCACCGCGTCGCGCATGAGGGCGGCGATCCGCTTGTTGGTCCGGTTGACCTTGCCGACCACGTCGGGCCAGACCCGGCGGACGGCAACGGCGTCCAGTGCGGCGGCCGGCGCACCGGGGCGAGGCGGCACGGGTGTCGCCGGGTCGGGCAGCACGGCCGACGGCGGCACCACACGACGCGGGGCGGTGCCCGGTCCGGCGGGCGAGACGGGTGCGGTGGCCGGGTCAGCGGAGGTCGATGCGGCGACGGCCGACGCACCGGGTGAGGCCGGAATCGGTGAGTCGGCGCCCGAGGGCGTGTACGAGGCCGGTGCGCCGGAAACGCGAGCGCCCGAGGCGGCGGTACCCGAACCCACCACGCCCGAGCCGGCGACGTCGGCAGCCCGAGCGCCAGGGGTCGGGGACGCGGTCGGGTCGACGTCCCACGGCGGTGCGGAGGTCGGGGCGTTCACTGGCGCCGGGGTGGCGGCAGCCGGGACCGGAGGGGCGTGCTGTGGGCGTACTCCTTGGGGGGCTGCTGACGCGGAGCCGGCGGTGGCCGATGGCGCGTCGGTGCCGCCCAGGGTGAGCCGGCGTTCCATCCGCTCGAGGCGCTGGAGGAGGCCGCCTGCGGAGTCGTCCACGCCGGGCAGCAGCATCCGGGCGCAGATCAGCTCCAGCAGCAGGCGGGGCGCGGTGGTGCCGCGCATCTCCACCAGGCCGTCGTGCACGATGTCGGCGCAGCGGGAGAGCGTGGCCGGGCCGAGCTGGGACGCCTGGGCGGCCATCCGCTCGATCTGGTCGGCGGGGCCGTCGATGAGGCCCTTCGCGGCGGCGTCCGGCACCTGCTGGAGCACGATGAGGTCGCGCAGCCGTTCCAGCAGGTCGGAGGCGAACCGGCGCGGGTCGTGGCCGGCCTCGGCGACCCGGTCGACGGTGGCGTACGCGGCGGCGCCGTCACCGGCGGCCAGCGCGTCGCACATCTCGTCGATCAGCGCGGCGTCGGTGACCCCGAGCAGCGCGGCGGCGCGGGCGTAGCTGACGCCCTCGGGACCGGCGCCGGCGATGAGCTGGTCGAGCACGGAGAGGCTGTCCCGGGCGCTGCCCCCACCGGCGCGAACCACAAGCGGGAAGACCGCCGGTTCGACGGCGACGCCCTCGGCCTGGGTGAGCTGCTCCAGGTACGGGCGGAGGATCTTCGGCGGGATCAGCCGGAACGGGTAGTGGTGGGTCCGCGACCGGATCGTGCCGAGGACCTTCTCCGGCTCGGTGGTGGCGAAGATGAACTTGACGTACTCCGGGGGCTCCTCGACGAGCTTGAGCAGGGCGTTGAAGCCCTGGGTCGAGACCATGTGCGCCTCGTCGATCACGTAGATCTTGAAGCGGCTGCTGGCTGGCGCGAAGAACGCACGCTCGCGCAGCTCACGGGCGTCGTCGACACCACCGTGGCTGGCCGCGTCGATCTCGATCACGTCGATGGAGCCGGCACCGTCGATGGCCAGCGAGCGGCACGACTCACACTTGCCGCACGGCTCGGGGGTGGGGCCCTGCTCACAGTTGAGCGAGCGCGCCAGAATCCGGGCGCTGGAGGTCTTGCCGCAGCCACGGGGGCCGGAGAAGAGGTAGGCGTGGTTGAGCCGGCCGCTGCGCAGCGCCTGCGACAACGGTTCGGTGACGTGTTCCTGCCCGATAACCTCGGCGAAGGTACGTGGCCGGTACTTGCGGTAGAGCGCCAGCGTCACTCGTCCCGCCTCCTCTCGACCGAGCCATTCTGCGCCGGTCGGGCGCGGGTGACCACCCACCCCGCCGGGCAGCTTGGGTTACCCCGGGTTGCCGCGCTTGATCGACTCCATCTCGGCGACGTGGCGGTATCCACGGCCCAGAACAGCCCCACATCGGCGACCTGGAGTGGATCAAGGCCCCGGAAACAAAAAGGCCTCCCGTGCACCCGGCAGAGCTCGCTTATCCTTGCTGCCTTCCGGCCCTGGGGAGGTTCACGAGATACCGCCGCACGGGAGGTGACGCCAACCCTACCCGACGGCCCGTCGATCTTCAGGGGGTGGTGGGGTGGCCCGACCGACGGGGGCCTGTATCCTGGCTCGCGGAGGATTCGCCTAGAGGCCTAGGGCGCACGCTTGGAAAGCGTGTTGGGTTTACACCCTCACGAGTTCGAATCTCGTATCCTCCGCTCGCCTGAGCAGCAGCAACGCCCAGCAGACCGATAACCGGTCGGCTGGGCGTTTTTGTTGTGGTGTCATCGACGCCATGGCGGAGACCGCGTGGGAGTGGGACGAGACGTTGTACGCGGGCAGCGCCCGCCACTACAGCGTGGGCCGGTGGCCGTACCCGCCGGAACTCGCCGAGACCATCGGCAGCGCGCTCGACCTGGACTGCACCGGCCGCCTCCTGGACGTCGGTTGCGGCCCGGGGTCGTTGACGTTGCTGCTGGCGCCCCTGTTCGAGGCGGCGGTCGGGGTGGACGCCGACCGGGACATGCTCACCGAGGCGCAGCGGCGGGCCGGCGAGGCCGGGGTCACCACCGTCGAGTGGCGGCACCTGCGCGCCGAGGACCTGCCGGCCGACCTGGGTACGTTCCGGGTGGCCACGTTCGCCCAGTCGTACCACTGGATGGACCGGCCGTTGGTGGCCCGGCGGGTCCGCGACATGCTCGCGCCCGACGGGGCCTGGGTCCATGTCAGCGCCAACACCCACCAGGGCGTGAACGGCGACGACGGGTTGCCCTACCCGCGACCGCCCTGGCCGCAGATCACCGAGCTGGTCGCGCGTTACCTGGGGCCGATCCGCCGGGCCGGTCAGGGAGCACTGCCCGCCGGCACCCCCGGGGGCGAAGCGGAGATCATGCTGGCGGCGGGCTTCGCCGGCCCCACCCGACTGACCATCGAGCAGGGGATGGTCGTGGAACGGTCGGTGGCCGAGGTGGCCTCGGCGGTGTTCTCGCTGTCCAGTTCGGCGCCGCACCTGTTCGGCGACCGGCTCCCCACCTTCGAGGCCGATCTGCGCGACCTTCTGACGACGACGGCGCGAGATGGCCTCTTCGCCGAGCGCCGCCAGGACGTGGGCATTGCCATCTGGCGACCCTGAGGCCAGGTGAAGGCCGTCGGTCACCCGCGGGCGCGGGCCCAGGAGAGGAAGCGTTCGGTGAGCCGGGCCGGTTCCACGTCCCGGAGTTGTTCACCGGCCTCGGCCTGGAGCGTCGCGAGGTAGACGGCCAGCGCCAACCGGTCGTTGCGGTACTCGCCGAGCAGCCGCAGCTTCGCCGCCGAGCAGGGCCAGGCGATGCCGCACGCCGCGCAGCGCCAGGTGGGTCGGGTCGGTAGGTGGTCCCGGCGGCGGGGCATGGTCGAGCCTCCTTGGCGGTGGAAGGGAGTCGCCCCGCCCTCCCCGCCGGGGCGACCCCCTGACTGACGCAGGCCGCCGGGCTCTCACACCTCCACCGGCCACGCCGTCTTCTGTGGACCACCCTCGGCCGCGTAATCGGACAAGTACACCGCGTAGCGATATGGTTTCCAGATATTCGAGACATCCGATGGAGGGGCCGTGAACGACGCGCTGCGGGTGGCACTGAACGACACCGGGCACACCACCGAATCCCTCGCCGAGACCGTCGGCGTCGACCCGAAGACCGTGGCGCGTTGGCTGACCGAGGGCCGCATCCCGCATCCTCGGCATCGGTTCGCGGCAGCGGAAGCCCTCCACAAGGACGTGTCGGACATCTGGCCGGACACTTCAAGACGTCGTGACCCCATCTGGTTTCGTCCGTGGCAGGAAATCGAGCGTGAGGCGGTGTCGCTGCGGTCATACGAGTCGACAGTCCTGCCGGGCCTGCTCCAGACCGAGGCGTACGCCCGCGCGGTTCTCGGCGGCGCGGGCCTGATCCCGCGCGGCGAGATCGAGCGGCACCTCACCGTGCGGTTGAACCGGCAGGGCGTGCTGAAGCGGGACGACCCGCCGCAGTTCACGGCCGTCATCGACGAGGCGATCCTCCGCCGGCCGGTGGGCGGCCGGGCGACAATGCGCGAGCAACTGCTGGCCGTGGTCGCCGCCTGCACGGAGCCGCACATCCGGGTGCACGTGGTGCCCAGCGCGGTCGGCGCGTACGCCGGCCTCAACGGGCCGTTCGTGATCGCGCACAGCCACGACCACCGGGTCGCCGGCTACCTGGACAACCAACTCCAGGGACAAGTGGCTAGCGACCCCGACGACATCGCGGCCATGATGGCGGCATGGGAGAACGTGCGCGGCGAGGCGCTGTCGCACTGGCAGTCGGTCGATCTGATGACGGAAGTGGCGGAGACATGGAGCTGAACGGCGCCCGGTGGCGCAAGAGCAGTCGCAGCAGCGGCAACGGCGGCAACTGTGTCGAGGTCGCCGACAACCTGCCCGGCGTGATCGGCGTACGGGATTCCAAGGACCCGAGCGGTCCGGCGCTCACCTTCGCGCCGACGGCCTGGCGGGCGTTCGTCACCCAGCTCGCCCGGGAGGCGTGAAGGCGTCAGGAACCGTCGCGGAGATCGGCGAGACGTTCGGGCCGGAACTGGATCTCGTCGAAGGTCACGCTGCACCCCTCGCCGGTCGGTGACTGGCCCGCGAACCCGATCCGGTCGCGGGACGTGTCTCCGTCGAAACCGAACACGCGGATCAACTGCCAGGTCCGGCCGTCGAGTGCGGCGTGGTACGCGTAGACCCGGCCGATCCGGGAGACCCGCAGCCACACCGACCGGTCGGGAACGACGAAGGCGTTCGCGTCGTCGGCAACGCCCCGACAGATGACCGACACGATCATGGGCTCAGCCTCGGGTGAGAACTCGAAGCACAACTTTCCCCAGCACCGTTCGTCGCGCCAGAGCAGGAGCACCCCGGCGTCGAAGGTCGCTCCGAAGGCCACGCTGACCCGGGCGCTGAACTGGAAGTCGCCCTCCGGCGGCAGGTCGCCGAGCAGCGTTGCCGCGTTGAGCACGGGTGCCGGGCTCGGCGCGGTACTGTCGCCCGCACCGCCGCCGCTCGGGTCGATGAAGAGGTCCGTGCGTGGCTGCGCCGACACCGTGACCGCACCGGTCGCCTCATCGACCCGCCACAGCGCTGCGGACGAGGGCACGAGTGGCGTCGGCATACCCGGCACGGTCAGTTGATCAGCCATGCCATAGGAAGCTACACCGGTACCGTTCCACAGACCGGCGGCACCCGGAGCCCGTCGTACACATGTTCTATCCACAGGCTGTGGACGGCGGAGGGTTCGATGGGTTACCAGCTCAGCGCGGTGGTCGCGGACGCGGACCTGCTCCGCGAGCACACCGCCGAGCTGGATCACGCGGTCCTCGGCGAGCTGCGGCAGGATTTCGCGCTGCTGCCGATCACGCCGCAGTTGGTGGTGGAGCTGACCGGTTCGCTGCCGGATTACGCGACCGAGGACCGCAGCGCCGCGCACCCGTTCGAGCTGGTGCTGTCGCCGGCACTGGCCGACCTGGTGGCCCGCTGGTCGCGGTCGGGGCCGGTGGCGTACGTGGAGGCCGAGTTCGGCGGTGGCGTCGGCCACCAGTCGGCCGCGGTGTGGCTGGGCGGCGCGCTGTCCTGGGGACCGCGCTTCGACGACGTCCTCGACGCGCCGCGCGAAGAGTGGCCGATCAACGCGGCGTTGGTCCAGCTCGGCGTCGAGCGGGGAGCGTGGATCGACCCGTTCGCCGAGGTGGGGTTGCACCTGGAGCGCAACACCGACGGCTGGCTGGCGCACGGACGGCGGCGACTCAGCGCCGACTACTGGGACGAGCTTGTCGAGCAGTGGGAAAACCAGTAATCCGGCGACGGGCAGCAACCTGAGCGGCCCCGTCCCGTTGGGGGACTGGGGGATTCCATGAAATTGCGACAATTCGTGTTTATTGCCATGCTGCTGACGGCTGCCTCGATCGCGGGCAGCGGCCCGCCACCGCCCGGCCCGATGCCACCGAACCGACCCGCCGGCAACGTCGAGGTCATTGACCTGAACGGCCTGCGCAACATCGAGTTCGGCGACACCGAGGCAGAGCTGACCCGCCGGGGCGTCCTGCGTACCGTCCAGGACGCCTGTGGGCCGGTGCTCACCGGCCACGACACGGTCAGCCCGGTCTTCATCGAGGACAGGCTGGTGCTGCTGTGGGTCGGTGACCCGATGCGCACACCGGAGGGCATCACCGCCGGCTCGCCGATCGACGAGGTCTGGGCCCGCTACCCGTCCGTCACGCGACTGCCCGCTCCACAGGGGACGCACCGCCTCGACGGGCTGCTCGCCCGCAGCGGCGACCGCGCGTACCTGTTCCTGCACGACGGGCGCACGGTCCGAAAGACCATCGCCGGGTACGCCGACTGGGCCCGCCGCCTCTTCGACGAGGGCGCGGCTCCCTGCTGACCCGTCCGTCGTGCCGGGCGGCTGGTCCACGTTGGACCTGCCGCCCGGCACGATGTCAGCCGCGCAGCGACCGCCAGAAGTCGTACGAGTGGCCAGCCGCGAAGTCCGTCGTGCCCGACCCGCCGTCACCGGCCAGGACCCGCACGTACCCGGCGCGGTCGCGCAGCCGGGGCCACCCGGGCCGACCCGTCCGGGCGAAGTCGCTCCAGGCGCGGACCATCTCGCCGGAGAGCCGCCGCTGGGTGGGCGTGAGCGCCTCGGCGTAGTCGACGTCGAACAGGTACGGCAGTTCGGCGCAGTGGTACGCGCCGGTCGGGAAGGTCGGCTCCGGTCCCTCGGCGAAGAACGGCGCATCCTCGTCGGCGAACTCGTACACGTACGTCGGCACCGTCCGAGTGAACGCCAGCGCGGCCGTGAAGATCGGCTCCGCGTACGCCTGATCGGTCCACACGGCCCCCAACGCCTCGCTGGCGGAGCGTGTGTCGTCGCTCGGATAGCGGGCCAGCACCTCCTGGGCCCGCTCGCCGAACATCGCGCGTACCTGCTCGCGGTACCTGTCGTCGGTGAGCGGGCACGACTCGGGCTCCTGCCCGGGCGCGGGCGGCCGGGGGCAGTTCATCCCGCTGCGTTCCATCCCCCACACCTGGAGCGTGGACTCGTCGCGGTTCGTACCGATCAACACCGGCACCGGATGCATCCGGCCGCTGACCAGCGCGTCCGCCGGATCCACCGGCAGGGTACGACCGTCGACCACCGGGCCCAGGTCGACACCCGCGCCCGGGTAGCCGACCGCGTCGACAAGCGTGGCGGTGTCCCGCCCCCGGAGGCAGGCGGCGAGCACACCGGGATCGGTGCAACCCACCCGCCGGGCGAACTCCCGCGCCGCCTCGACCGCCTCCGCCCGGGTCTGAACGGGGTTGGCGCACGAGTTGCTCTGCATGATCGCGCGGTGGAACAGGCCGGCGGAGCCGGGCGCGGCGAGGTGGGCGCAGACACTTGTCGCGCCGGCCGACTGGCCGGCGAGGGTGACGCTGCCCGGGTCCCCGCCGAAGGCCGCCGCGTTGCGCCGCACCCAGCGCAGCGCCGCCTGCTGGTCCTGCAACCCGTAGTTGCCGGTGGACCCGTCCGGGCCGGCCAGCGCCGGATGCGCCAGAAAGCCGAGCGCACCGAGCCGGTAGTTCACCGTGACGACGATGAGATCCCCATCGGCGGCCAGTCGTGCGCCGCCGTAGGCGTCACCCTGGCCGAACCGGAAGTCACCGCCGTGCAGCCACACCAGCACCGGTCGCGGCGTTCGAGCGGAGGTGCGGGGCGTGGTGACGTTGAGGTAGAGGCAGTCCTCGGACGCCGACGCGTCGTCCATCGGCAGTCCCTCCAGTTGCGCGCAGGCGGGGCCGGGCCGGGTCGCGTCGCGTACGCCTGTCCACTGTGGGCCGGGTCGCGGCGGGGCCCAGCGCAGCGCGCCCAGCGGCGGACGCGCGTACGGGATGCCCTCGAACGTCAGGTGGTCCGCCGCGACGGTCCCCCGGAGGGCCCCCTGGTCGGTCCGCACCACGGCCGCGCCCTGTCGGTTGGCGGCCCCGGCGGCCGGACCGGCCGCCGTCCCCACCGTCGCCGCCGCGAAGAGCGCGGTCGCGACGACCCACCGGCGGTACGGGATGCTGGTCATGACAGTCCCCCATCATCGAATGCTGTACGGCGTACGCGTCGAGCATCGCGACTCGGTGACGGGTCGACCAGACAGCTCTAGTGCACCCACGGGCAGCCCTCGGGAAGGGTCGACGGACGGGACCAGGTGCTCTAGTGCGCTAGGCTCCGGCCGACGGAAGGACGGCCGTGCCGGAGATCGACGGGACCACACCTCCGTACCTGCGCATCGTCGCGGAGCTACGGCGGCGCATCGCGTCCGGTGAGCTGGGTCCCGGTGACCGGGTGCCGTCCACCCGCCAGCTGGTCCGGGAGTGGGGTGTCGCCATGGCGACCGCGAGCCGCGCCCTCACCGCGCTCCGGCAGGAAGGCCTGCTCCGGGCGGTGCCCGGTGTGGGCATGGTGGTCGCCGGCTCGGAGCCCGCGCCGCCCGGCCGGGGCGGCCGGGTCGAGGTGCGCCGCGGGCCGGCCCACGGGGTGACCCGGGACCAGATGGTGCGCACGGCCATCGGCATCGCCGACTCCGAGGGGCTGGCGGGGCTGAGCATGCGGCGCATCGCGACCGACCTGGACGTGCCGACCATGTCGCTGTACCGGCAGGTCCGCGGCAAGGAGCACCTGCTGTTGCTGATGGCGGACGCCGCCTTCGCCGCGCATCGGGTGCCCGGCACGCTCCCGCCCGGGTGGCGGGCCCAACTGGAGCTGCTCTGCCGGCTGCAGTGGTCGATCTACTGTCGACACCCCTGGCTGGCCCAGGTCATCTCGCTGACCCGCCCGCTGATGGCACCGCACGCCGTCGCGCACACGGAATGCGCCCTGCGCGCCCTCGCCGGATGCGGCCTGGACCCGCACACCCAGCTACACCTGGTGGCCGCCCTGGCCAACCACGTACGGGGCGCGGCGGTGACCCTCCAGCAGGGGGCCGAGGCGGAACAGGACACCGGCCTGACCGATGACGAATGGATGGTGGCCCAGGCCGACGTGTTCGGCCGGCTGCTCGCGGCTGGCGAGTTTCCGTACCTGGCCCGGCTCTCCCGGTCGGCGATCGACCTCACCGTCGACAGCCTCTTCGAGTTCGGGCTGCAACGGCTCCTCGACGGGATCGCGGCGCTCGTCCGACCGTGAGCGGTCAGGCCGGGCTGTCCGCGGACGCGGGACGCCGCGCCCCGGACACGGCGGCGAACCCGGCGAGCGCGATCTCCGCCGTCTGGCGCAGGTCCTCCCGAGCCACCCCGGCAGCGGCGTGAATCGCCTGCCCCTCGGTGACGCTCATGACGAAGCGGGCGAGCGCGGCCGGATCGGCGTCGGCGGGTAGGTCGCCCTCGGCGACGGCGCGGGTGAACCGGTCGGCGAGAGCGAGCTCACCGGCCAGGCGACTGCTGGCGAGGAACCCGGCGACAGCCGCGTTCTCGCTGGAGCAGGCGGTGCCGCCCTGGATCGACAGGCACCCGGCCGGCCGGTCGGGTCGGGTCACGGCGAGCACGTTCTCGCGCAGCAGAGTGGCGACGACCTCGTACGCGGTGGGTTGGGCGAAAGCGTGCCGCGCGTACTCCATGTCCTGTTCGGCGTAGCGGGTCACGGCCTTGCGGAACAACTCCTCCTTGCTGCCGAAGGCGGCGTAGAGGCTGGGCTTGTTGATGCCCATGGCGGCGGTGAGGTCGCTCATCGAGGCGCCCTCGTACCCCTGGCGCCAGAACACCTCCAGCGCGCGCTCCAGCGCCTCGTCGGCGTCGAAGCCGCGCGGTCGCCCTCGTTGTGGCACGAACCACCACCTCCCGCGACTCATCCTACCCGCGCCTGAACCGATCGGTACAGAAATTTGCGGCGCAGGTCAGCGGTTGCTACGGTCGGATCAGTACCGCTCGGTACACAATTCGTGAAGGAGATCAATCGTGGGACAGCTCGACGGCAAGACCGCCCTCGTCACCGGGGGCACCACGGGCATCGGCCTGGCCACCGCCCGCCGCTTCGCCGCCGAAGGCGCGTACGTCTTCATCACCGGCCGCCGTAAGGGCCCGGTGGACGAGGCCGTGGCCAGCATCGGCGCCAACGTCACCGGCATCGCCAGCGATGTCAGCAAGCTCGACGACCTGGACCGGGTCATGCGGGCGATCGAGGAGCGGGGTGCCGGGCTGGACGTGGTGTTCGCCAACGCCGGCGGTGGGGAGTTCCGTTCGCTCGACGCGATCACGGTCGAGCACGTCGCCACCACCTTCGACACCAACATCTACGGCACCATCTTCACGGTGCAGAAGGCCCTGCCCCTGCTCAACGAGGGTGCGTCGATCGTGCTCACCGGTTCGACGGCCGCCAGCAACGGCACCCCGGCGTTCAGCGTCTACGCCGCGTCCAAGGCGGCCATCCGCTCGTTCGGGCGGACCTGGGCCGCCGAGCTGATCGGCCGGAAGATCCGGGTCAACACCCTGGTGCCCGGCTCGACCGAGACACCGGGGCTCGCGGGCCTCGCGCCCAGCCCCGCGGAGGCTCCCGGGCTGCTCCAGGCCATCGCCTCGGGCGTGCCCATGCAGCGCATGGCCCACCCCGACGAGATCGCCAACGCCGCGCTCTTCCTCGCCTCCGACCAGAGCAGCTTCATGACCGGCGGCGAGCTCTTCGTCGACGGCGGCGAACAGCAGCTCTGACGCGAAAACGCCCGGTCGATCCTCGCGGATCGACCGGGCGTTTCTGCACTACAGAGCGGTGGCGGAGGGATTTGAACCCTCGGAGGGCGTTAACCCTCACACGCTTTCGAGGCGTGCTCCTTAGGCCGCTCGGACACGCCACCGCCGACGAGGGTACAGGACCGCCGGTTCGGACGCCGAACCGGTATCGCCCGGGCCGGCCTGGCAGGATCTTTGCCATGAGTACGCACATCGGCGCGAAGCCGGGCGAGATCGCCGAGCGGGTCCTGATGCCGGGTGACCCCCTGCGGGCCAAGTGGATCGCGGAGACCTACCTCGAGGGCGCGACCTGCTACTCGACGGTTCGGGGCATGCTGGGCTTCACCGGCCGCTGGAACGGCGTCGAGGTCTCGGTCCAGGGCTCCGGCATGGGCATGCCGTCGGCCTCCATCTACGCCCACGAACTGATCAACGAGTACGGCGTGAAGACGCTGATCCGCGTCGGTTCCTGCGGTGCCCTCAGCACCGACCTGCAACTGCGCGACGTGGTCGCGGCGATCGGGTCGTCCACCGACTCGAACATGAACCGGATGCGCTTCGACGGGCTGATCGACTACGCCCCGGTGGCCGACTTCGGTCTGCTGCGTACCTCGGTCGAGGTGGCCGAGCGGCGCGGCATCAGCATGCACGTCGGCCCGATCCTGGCGGCGGACGCCTTCTACACCGACCGGCCGGACCTCTACGACACGCTCGCCGACTACGGCGTGCTGGCGGTGGAGATGGAGTCGGCGGCGCTCTACACGATCGCCGCCCGCTTCAAGGCCCGCGCGCTGACCGTGCTGACCGTCAGCGACCACATCAAGACCGGCGAGAAGACCACCTCCGAGGAGCGGGAGCAGACGTTCAGCCAGATGGTCGAGATCGCGCTCGACACGATCATCGCCTGACCCGTCCCGGCGGGCGGTGTCACTGCCGAGAGCGGTATGACTCAGAGGAATATTTATTCCTCTGAGTCATACCGCTCTTCGGCATCACGCCAGGGCCGAGCCGCCACGCCAGCTCAAACCGCGCCACGCCATCCCGAGCCACGCCACGCCAGCCCAGACCCCGCCACAGCGGTCAGACGGCCGCGAGTGCCTCGGTCGGCGCGAGGCGGGCGGCGCGCACCGCCGGGTAGAGGCCGGCGAAGCCACCGATGACCAGGGTCGCGGCCACCCCGCCGAGCATCGCCCACGCCGGCACCACTGTCGGCCAGCCCTGCGACAGGGCGTATCCCGAGGTGACCAGGATGCCCAGCAGCACCCCGCCGATCCCGCCGAGCGCGGAGAGCAGCAGCGACTCGGCGAGGAACTGGGTGCGTACCTGACCGCGGGTCGCCCCGAGCGACCGGCGGAGGCCGACCTCGGCCCGTCGCTCCAGCACCGAGATCACCATGGTGTTCGCCACACCGACCCCTCCGACCAACAGGGCGACCGCCCCGAGGCCCAGCAGCAGCCCGGTGAACGCGGCGTCGGTCGCCTCGGCGGCGGCCAGCGCGTCGGAGGGACGGGACACCTCCACCTCGTTCGGCGCCTCGGGGTTGGCGGTCGCGCCGAGCACCGACCGCACCGCCTCGACCTGCGACTCCCGCGCCCGGGTGTAGACGGTGGTGGGGTGCCCGTCGAACCCCAGGTAGCCGGTCGCGGCGGACCAGCCGACCAGCGCCGCCGTGTCCAGCTCCGGGGCGAGCGGTGCGGCCGCCAGCACGCCGACCACGGTGAACCACCGTCCGCCCAGCCACACCTGCACCTGCGGATCGGCAGTGGTGATGCCGAGCCGCTGCGCGGCGGTGGCGCCCAGGACCACCGCCGGATAGCGGGCGGTGGCCTCGTTCAGCCAGGTGCCGCTGGCCAGCTCGGCTCCGACGGTGCCGAGCAGGTCCAGTCGTGCCGCCCTGGTGGCGATGCCTCCGGTCTCCGCCTCCGGGATCCGGTCGGAGCGGTAGACCTTGGCGTCGGAGACCTGCCCGGTGGCGGACACCTGCGTGACCGGGCCGATCCGGCCGATCATGGCGATCGACTCCTCGGGCAGCTGCGCGTCCGCGCCGAACAGGGTGTTGCCCGGCTCGACGGTGAGCAGGTTGGTGCCGAGGGCGTCGAGCGCGCGGTCCAGCTCGGCCCGGGACGACGAGGAGATGCCGACGACAGCGATCATCGCGGCGATGCCGATCGCGATGCCCAGCGCGGAGAGGAACGCCCGCAGTGGGCGGGTCCGCAGGCCGACCCCGCCCACCCGTAGGACGTCCGCCGGACCCATCCGGGCCGGGACGAGCCGCGCCGGCGTGGTCGTCGTCATCGGACGCCTCCGCCCGTCGCGAGGGCCGTCGCGAGGGCCGAATCGTGCCGTACCGCGCCGTCCCGCATCCGTACCTGCCGGGGCAGGCTCTCCGCGATCTCCCGGTCGTGCGTGATGACCACCACAGTGGTGCCGGCCCGGTGCAGCTCGTGCAGCAGGTCCAGCACCCCGGCTCCGGAGGCGGAGTCCAGGTTGCCGGTCGGCTCGTCGGCCAGCAGCACCGCCGGCTCGCCGACCACCGCCCGGGCCACCGCCACCCGCTGCCGTTCGCCGCCGGACAGCTCGTGCGGCCGGTGCCCGAGCCGGTGGCCCAGACCGACCCGGACCAACGCGGCCTCCGCGCGTTCGCGCCGCCTCCGCAGGGGTACGCCGGCGTAGAGCAGACCGTCGGCCACGTTGTCCACGACCGGGACGCCGGGGGCCAGGTGAAACTGCTGGAACACGAAGCCGATCCGGGTGGCCCGCAGCGCCGACAGCTCGCGGTCGGTCAGCTTCGCCGCGTCGTACCCGTCGATGAGTACGCTGCCCGACGACGGCCGGTCCAGGGTGCCGATCAGGTGCAGCATCGTCGACTTGCCCGAGCCGGACGGGCCGACGATGGCCACCAGCTCGCCGTGGCCGACCCGCAACGAGACGTCGTTCAACGCCACCACACCGCCGGCGTAGCGCTTGCCGACCCGGTCGAGGACGATCACGTCACCGCTCATTTCGGCATCACCACGGTCATGCCCTCGGCGATCTCCGAGCCGCTGACCTCGACACGACCGTCGGCGAACAGCCCGGTGGTCACCGCGACGATGCGGCTCGCCCCGCCGTCGACGACCTCGACGCCGTACCCGCCCTCGGCGAGCGCGAGCAGCGCCGCCACCGGGACGGTGAGCACGTCACGCCGCTCCGAGGCGGTGAACGTCACGTCGGCGCTGGCCTGGTCGAAGCCGGCGAGAGCCTTCGGGTCGGTGACGGCGACCGTCACCTCGATCTTCGTCTCGGCCTCGCCGGACTGCCCGTCGGCACCTGTGGCACCGGCCTGGACGACCGTCTCGACAGTGCTGACCGTGCCGCCCACCGACCGGCCGTCCGGCAGCTTCACCGTCACCTTCGCCTTCGGCTTGGCCAGCCGCTGGTCGTCCACGTCCAGGTCGACGGTGACCACCCGGCTGGTGCCGGTGTAGGTCAGCACCGCCTGACCGGGCTGAGCGACGGCACCGACGTCGGCCTGGTGGCTCTCCACCCGGACCTCGCCGTCGGCGTACACGACGCGCCCCGGCTCGACCCGGCCGGTCTCGGGCAGGCCGAGGTCCTCCTGCCAGTCACGGACCGCGTCGGCGGTGTCGCCGGTGTACTCGTCGTCGACCGTGAACCCGGTGTAGCCCAGCGCCTTGAGGTTCCGCTCGAACTGGGTGACGTCCGGACCCTCCACGCCGGGCGTGAGCGTCCGGTACGCGGGCAACCCGCCGTAGAGGAGCACCACCTCCTCGTTGTCGACGAGGTAGAGCGCCTTGCCGCGCCGCACCGTCGACCCGGTCGCCGGCACCCCGGTGATCGTGCCGCCGAGTCGACTGGTGGCGGTGCGGGTCGTGCCGTACCCCAGTTCGCCGTCGGCGGTCTGCGCGTCGGCGAGGGTCTGTCGGGTGATCACGGCGGTGGCCGTCGGCGCGCTGGCCTCGGCGGCGTCTCCGGTGGAACCGCCACCGAAGCCGATCGCGGCGACCGCGCCCACGGCGGCGACCAGCAGGACGACGCCGCCGGCGACGGCGGCACGCAGCCGGGAACGCCGGACGCCACGGGTCACCGTCCGCCTCCGAACTGCGGCGCGTACTGCCGGCACTTCTCCAGCGCGGCCTTCATCGTCGGATCACCGATGTCGAACGCCTTGCCGGCCTTCGGAATTTGGATCCGGCCGTCGGCGTCCGGGTCCGGGAAGTCCGGTACGCCGTTCTCCCGCATGCACTTGGCCAGGGTGCGCATCTGCTCGGCCTGCTCCGGGTTGAGCTGTGGGCCCTGCCCACCGTTGGGCAGCTTGTCGCGACACTTCTCCATGGCCGCCTGGACCTTCTGCTGGTCGACGTCCGCGCCGAAGCGGAACCCCGGGCGACCGCCCGGCTCCGGGTCGGGCATGTCCACCCCGTTCTCGCGCATGCACCGGGCGAAGTCGAGCTGCCGCTCCGAGTCGCCGACCCCGGCGGCGCTCGCCGAGGCGCCGGTCTTCGCGCCGCCGGCCGTCGCGACCCCGCCACCGTCGTCGCCTCCCGCACGGCACCCGGCCAGCGCCAGGGCGAGCAGGACGGGCACCACGAGCACCTGTCGTCGCATGGTGTTCACCTCCGCTGGTGTCCGGCGTGGCTCGCCGGACGTCGGACCCAGTGCACGGCAGAGCGCGTATCCCGGGCGTAACCGTGCGCGGTTATGCCGCAGTTACCGCGCCCCGGGGACCATGGACACGTGAGAGTGCTGGTGGTCGAGGACGAGAGCGTGCTGGCGGACGCCATCGCCGAGTGGCTGCGCCGGGAGTCGTTCGCGGTCGACGTGGCGTACGACGGCGACGCGGCGTTGGAACGGCTCGGTGTCAACGAGTACGCCGTCGTGGTCCTAGACCGGGACCTGCCGGTGGTGCACGGCGACGACGTGTGCCGGGCGATCGTGGATGCGGGCGGCGAGACCCGGGTGTTGATGCTGACCGCCGCGGCGGCGGTACGGGAGCGGGTGGCGGGGCTCGCGCTCGGGGCGGACGACTACCTGACGAAGCCGTTCGCCCTGGTCGAGCTGTCGGCACGGGTGCACGCGCTGACGCGCCGGGCCCGCCCGGCCGCGCCTCCGACCCTGCGCCGCGCCGGCATCCAGCTCGACCCGGCCCGCCACGAGGTACGCCGCGACGACCGGCACGTGGCCCTGTCCCGCAAGGAGTTCGCCGTACTCGTCGAGCTGCTGCGCGCCGACGGCGCGGTGGTCTCCGCCGAGGACCTGCTGGAACGTGCCTGGGACGAGCACATCGACCCGTTCACCAATGTGGTCCGGGTGACGGTGATGAAGCTGCGCCGCAAGCTCGGCGACCCACCGGTGATCGAGACGGTGCCGGGAGCGGGGTACCGGATCCGATGAAACGCCTCACGATCCGTGCCCGGCTCACCCTCATCTACGGCGGGCTGTTCCTGCTGGCCGGCATCGTCCTGCTCGCGGTCACGTACGTGCTGGTGGACCAGCGGATGCCGCAGCCGTTCGGGGTGAGCCTGCGCGACCTGCCGAAGGTCGGGGTGACCACTCCCAGCTCGGGTAACGGGCAGAACATCGAGATGCTGCGGTCCCTGGTGGAACAGGCGCAGGACGAGGCGAAACGCAGCGCGCTGGAGTCGCTGCTCACCCAGGGCGGCATCGCGCTGGTCGTGGTCTCGGCGGCGGCGATCGCGTTCGGCTGGCTGCTGGCGGGCCGGGCGTTGCAGCCACTGCACCAGGTCACCGACACCGCGCGGCGGATCGCCGGCGCGGACACCGCCGGTCGGGGCCTGCACGAGCGGATCGCCCTCGTCGGCCCCCGCGACGAGGTCCGCGAACTCGCCGACACGTTCGACGAGATGCTGGAACGGTTGGACCGTTCGTTCGACGGGCAGCGGCGGTTCGTGGCGAACGCGTCGCACGAGTTGCGTACGCCGTTGGCGCTCAACCGCGCGCTGGTGGAGCTGGCCATCACCCGTCCGGACGCGTCGGCGGAGACCCGCCGGCTGGGCGAGTCACTGCTGGCGGTCAACGAGCGGCACGAGCGGCTGATCGACGGCCTGCTGACCCTGGCCGACTCGGAGAACGAGCTGACCGACCGTACGCCTGTCGACCTGGCCGAGGTCTGCGCGCACGTGACCGACCAGGCCGGCAGGCAGGCGCCCGACCTGCCCGTGCACCTGTCACTCGCGCCGGCCCCGGCCAGCGGCGACCCGGTGCTGTTGGAACGGCTCACGTTCAACCTGGTGGAGAACGCGCTGCGGCACAACCTGGCCACCGACGGCTGGGTCGAGGTGCGCACCGGGCTCGTCGGAGGCCGGCCCACGCTCACGGTGACGAACACCGGCCCGGTGATCGCCGGCTACGACGTGGAGACCATGTTCCAGCCGTTCCGCAGGCTGTCCCGGGAGCGGGTCGCGGGCGCCAGGGGTTTCGGCCTGGGGTTGTCGATCGTCCGGGCCGTGACGCGTGCCCACGGCGGCAGCGTCGACGCGCAGCCCCGCGCGGGCGGTGGCCTGACCGTCACGGTGACCCTGCCCCCACCGTGACCACCCGACACAGCCGCGCGTGGCCTGGCAGCCCGCGGTTCGGCGGCCGGGGACACTGACTGCGTGAGCCGCCTCTCCCGGCCACGCGACCGCCAGCGGCGGCCGGGAGAGGCCGCGCGGCCTCAGCGGAAGAAGGCCCGCAGGACGGCTGCGGTCTCGGTCTCCAACACGCCGCCGTAGACCTCGGGGCGGTGGTTGAGCCGGCGGTCGCGCAGGACGTCCCAGAGGGAGCCGGCGGCACCGGTCTTGGGCTCCCAGGCGCCGAAGACGACTGTGGAGATCCGGGCCAGCACCAGCGCGCCGGCGCACATGGTGCACGGCTCCAGGGTGACCACCAGGGTGCAGCCGTCCAGTCGCCACCGGCCGGTGCGCTCGGCCGCACGGCGCAGGGCAAGCACCTCGGCGTGGGCGGTGGGGTCGCCGGTCAACTCCCGCTCGTTGCGCCCGATCGCCAGCTCGGTGCCGTCCGGGCCGTAGAGCACCGCACCCACCGGCACGTCGTCCACGTCGGCCGGGCCTGCGTCGTCGTCGGCCGTCGGGCCGGTGACGGCGACCTCCAGGGCCCGGCGCATCCACAGCTCGTGCCGCTGCCGCCGCCCGAGGTCACCCGGGTCGGCCAGTTGCTCGTGCGCGCCGGGGCCAGCTCGACCCACAGCGCCGGGCGTCGGCTGCCCCGGCTGGATCGTCTCCAACAGCGGATCGGTGGCGTCGGCCGGCTCCGCGCCGCCCGCGGGGACGATCCCACCGTGTGCTGCCGACCCGGCGGGGTCAGACCTCACGCAGCTCCTCGACCTCGTCGGCGCAGCCGAGCACCTCGCAGATCTCGGCGGTGACGTCCGCCGGCAGCATCCCCTCGGTGGCGCAGAGCGTCAGCAGCTTCTGCGCGGAGATGCCCAGGTTGGCCAGCAGGTCGGCGTCGCCCACCGGATCGGCCTCCGGATCGACGGCGGGCTGCTCGCTCTCGTCGTCGCCGCCGGCGGCCGGGCGGGGCTCGTCGTCGCCGTCGAGCCCGGTCACGGACGTCTTCAGGTCACCGACCAGCAGCTGACCGAGCCGGGACTCCTCGGCGAACGCCGAGTCCGAGCCGAACACCCGCAGATCCTCGCCCTCGTCGAGACGCAGGATCACCAGGTACGCGTCGTCGGCCTCGACGAACAGCAGCGACACGTCGGCTTCCTGGTCGACGTCGCGCAGCCGGTCGGCGACCTCATCGATGTCGGTGGCGCCCCGCAGGCTGACCTCGGCGGCGGTCCAGCCACTGTCGTCACGCACCACGGCCGCAGCGAAGTACGACACGGTTCCCCCAAAAGCCCTCGGCACAGCGCCGACTCGTCAAGGGTGCACGTTAGCCGGTCGGGTCGGCGGGCGACCGGTCAACGCCCCGAGACGCCGGCCAAACCTGACAAAGTCGGATCAGCCGGCTACCCGACGGCGGGTGGCGATGAGCTGGCGCAGACGCTCGGTGCGCTGCCGCTGCGGCCGGCTGCGCTGGCGTACCGCCCGAGCGCCCGCCAACTCGGCGAGCAACTGGAGGCGGCGGCGGTTGCGATCCGGGTCCTGCCGCGGGGTGGTCCAGGCCATAGTGCCGAGGGTGCCGAGTATCGACAGCCACGTCAAGACGGCGTTCGCTACGCAGCCAACCGGGCACGCGCCGCAGTCGTCCGCCGCCGGATCCGGGCCGGTCGGAACACGCTCACCACATCGGCCAGTCACCGCTGGTCGCCCAGCGGACCGCCACCACGGCGGCGGCGATGCTCCAACCACCAGCGGTGACGATGGCCACCCCGGTGGCCACGCCGCGATCGCCGTAGCGGACCAGCACCAGAGCCGTCAGCCACGCCAGCAGGCCGGCCACCACGGTCCACCACGCGTACCTGGCGACGTCGGTGCCCAGCAGCCCGAACAGCAGCAGCCAGGCAGCCGCCGCGCCACCTCCGGCGGCGACACCGCCGCCGGTCACCGGGTGCGGTTCGCGGTAGGTGGGTCTGGTCGGCGGCCCGGCCGGAAAGAGCCCGGACGGGGTACGCGGCACCGGGCGGGCGGGACCGGGATCCGGGACGGGGTCTCCTCGGGCGATGGTCATCGGCTGCCCTCCCCTCACGCGCGTCGCTCGTGCCCACGGTACCGGTCTGTCAGGATGACCGAATGCCCTCGCCGACGATCGGTCGCCGCGTGCGTCCGGCGTACCCGATCCTGTTGCTGCTCGCCCCGGTGCTGGCCGCCGGCTGCGCGACCACCCGGCCGGGAGTGCCGCCGACCGGCGCCGCGCCGTCGTCGTCGGCGGTCTGGGAGACCGGTGAGCAGCCGGCGGCACCGACGGCCACACCGACGACACGCCCGGCCAGCCCGACGCCGTCGTCGGCCAGACCGTCGCCGACCGCACCCCGCGCCGGGCTCCGGCACGTCTTTCCGGTACGCGCCGACAACGTGGATTACCACACGACGCACGGGGCGTACCCGGCGACTGACGTGTTCGCCGACTGCGGTGAGCCGTTCGTGGCGGTGACCGACGGCAAGGTCCTGGAGGTGAGTCGTGTCGACAGGTACTCCAAGAGTGGGCCGCAGGGCCCGAACAACGGCGGCCTGTCGGTGTCACTGCTCGGCGACGACGGCGTGCGCTACTACGGCTCGCACCTGAGTGTGGTCGGCGCCGGCGTCGAGGCGGGGGTTCGGGTCCGTGCCGGCCAGCAGCTCGGCAAGGTGGGCCGCACCGGCAACGCCAACAACGTCTGTCACGTGCACTTCGGCATCTCGCCGCCGTGCACGGGCAAGGACGGGTGGTGGATCCGGCGCGGTGTGCTCTGGCCGGCGCGCTATCTGGACTCGTGGCGGCGCGGCGGCAACCGGGAGCCCGCCGCCGAGGTGACCGCGTGGCAGCGCGAACACGGCTGTCCGAAGGCTCCCTGACGCGGCTCGTACGCACTAGGTTCGGTGGGATGAGCGCCCGGGACCCCATTGCCGACCTGCGCCGGATCGCGTTCCTGCTGGAGCGTGCGAACGAGGCCACCTACCGGGTGCGGGCGTTCCGTTCGGCGGCGAAGGCGCTGGCCGGCCTGCCGGCGGCCGAGGTGGCCGAGCGGGCCGGCAACGGCACGCTCACCGAGCTGGCGGGCGTGGGGGACGTGACGGCCCGCTGTGTGGCGGAATCCCTGGCCGGCGAGGAACCGGTGTATCTGCGCCGGCTGGTGGCGACCGAGGGCAGCGACCTGGACGCCGAGGCCACGGCGCTGCGCGCCGCCCTGCGCGGCGACTGCCACACCCACTCGGACTGGTCCGACGGCGGCTCCCCGATCGAGGAGATGGCGCTGGCAGCGGTGGAGCTGGGCCACGAGTATCTGGTGCTCACCGACCACTCGCCCCGTCTCACGGTGGCACGAGGGCTTACCGCCGAGCGGCTGCGCCGGCAGCTCGACCACGTGGCGCAGGTCAACGCGGCGCTGCCGGAGGGCTTCCGGATCCTGACCGGGATCGAGGTGGACATCCTCGCCGACGGCTCACTCGATCAGGACGACGACCTGCTGGCCCGGCTGGACGTGGTGGTCGGCTCGGTGCACAGCGGCCTCAAGGACGAGCGGGCGAAGATGACCCGCCGGATGCTGGCGGCGGTCGCCAACCCGCACCTGGACATTCTCGGTCACGTCACCGGGCGGATGGTGTCGTCCCGGCCGGCGGGGGTGACCGGCCCGGGTGATCGGGGGCACCGGGCGCGGACCAGGAACGAGAGCGACTTCGACGCGGACGCGGTCTTCGCCGCCTGCGCCGAGCACGACACCGCCGTCGAGATCAACTCTCGGCCGGAGCGGCAGGACCCGCCGAAGCGGCTGATCCGCCGCGCCCTGGAGGCCGGCTGCCGCTTCGCGATCAACACGGACGCGCACGCGCCCGGTCAGCTCGACTGGCAGCGGTTCGGCTGCGAGCGGGCGGCCCGCTGCGGCGTCCCGGCCGACCGGGTGGTCAACACCTGGTCGGCCGAGCAACTGGTGAAGTGGACACGCGACCGGGCCTGACCAGCGGCCCGGTCGGAGTCACCTGCGGGCGGGTTCGGCGGCGGGCGTGGCTGGTGCGCCGACGCCGACCACCGGGCGCGGCTTGCGACGGCCGAACAGGCCCTGCGCGACCGCGACCCCCAGCAGCACGATGAGCGCGCCGACCGGCTGGTGCCAGTTGAGCCGCTCGTCGAGCACCACCGCGCCGATCAGCACCGCGAAGATCGGAATCAGGTACGTGACGGTGGAGGCGGTGCTCGCGCCGGCCACCCGGATGTTGCGCATGTTGATGACGAAGGCGAGCCCGGTGCCGAGCGCCCCGAGGGTCAGCACACTGGCCACCACCTTCGGCGACAGCTCGGTGGGCAGCGGCGGCGCACCCGCGACGAACGGGGTGACCACGGCGAGCTGGACTGCGGCGAGCAGCAACTGCGCCGTGGACAGCGACAGGCCGGAGTGCGAACTGCCCGCGATGAACCGCTTCTGGTACGGAATGGCGACGCCGTAGCAGGCGGCCGCGCCGAAGCACATCAACTGCCCGACGAAGTGCGCCCCGCCGATGCCCTCCCAGACCCCGAGCACCACGAGCACGCCGAGGAAGCCCAGCCCGAGGCCGATCGCGCGGCGCACGGTCAACCGCTCGGTGCGGAACACCAGCACCGCGAGCGGCAGCACGATCAACGGCGTCGTCGCGTTCCAGATGCCGGCCAGCATCGACTCGACCCGCTGCTCACCGTAACCGAAGAGGGTGAACGGGACGGCCACGCCGAACGCGGCGACGACGAACAGGTGCGCCCACACCCGGGGCTCGCGCGGCAGCCGGTCGCGCAGCACCGCGAGGACGACCAGCAGGGTCAGCGCGCCGGCGACGACGCGGTAGAGAGTCAGCTGGACGGGGTGCAGCTCGGCCACGCCGACCTTGATGAACAGGAAGCTGGAACCCCAGATGGCGGCGAGGGCGAAGAAGCCCGGCAGCCAGGCACGCAACGGCGCCTTGTCAGGAGCGATGTCGGTGGTCACCCCTGACACTCTGCCGGACGGGTACGACAAAGTCCCGCGACTTTCCGCACTCTGGATCTGCTGCCTGAACACGACAAACGTCGTCGACATCCAGGTGGGATGGTCACGTAGTGTCGCACCGTGGGACGAATTGATGAACTCGCCAACCGCTACGTGGCCGAGTGGGCGCCGTTGAGCCCCACCGGCGCGACCTACGTCGGCATCGCCGGCCATGACGACAAGCTCGACGACCTCTCGCCCGAGGGTTACCGGGCCAAGGCGGACCTCACCCGCCGCACACTCTCCGAACTTGAGGTGACCGAGCCGGACACCGAGGCGGAACGCACCGCCAAGGAGGCCATGCAGGAACGACTCGGCCTCGACCTGGCCCGCTACGAGGCCGGCGAGACGACGAGCGAGATCAGCGTGATCGAAAGCGGGCTGCACGAGGTCCGCATGGTGTTCGACCTGATGCCTACCGCGACGGCCGACGACCAGGCCAACATCGCCGCCCGGCTCAACGGCCTCGCCGGCGCGCTGGAGGGTTACAAGACCACGCTGCGCGAGGCGCTCGCCGACGGGCGGGTCAGCTCGAAGGTGCAGCTCGCCGAGGTGGCCAAGCAGTGCGACACCTGGACCGACCCGACCGGGGACAACTTCTTCCACGGCCTCGTCGAACGGCTGGGCGCGGACGGCACGCTCGGCGCCGAGCTGCGCCGGGGCGCGGCGGCGGCCACCGCGGCGACCGCCGAGTTCGGGCAGTTCCTGCGTGCCGAGTTGGCCCCGCACGGGCGGGACAAGCAGGCCGCCGGCCGGGAGCGCTACGAACTCGCCTCGCAGTACTTCCTCGGCGCGAAGGTCGACCTGGACGAGACGTACGCCTGGGGCTTCGCCGAGCTGGCCCGCCTGGAGGCGGAGATGCGGGTCGTGGCCGGGCGTATCGCCGGCTCGGGCGCGACTGTCGACGAGGCCGTGGCCACGCTGGACGCGGACCCGGCGCGGACGATCCAGGGCAAGGAGGCGTTCCGCGACTGGATGCAGACGCTCGCCGACAAGGCGATCGACGAGCTGAACGGCACCCACTTCGACATCCCGGAGCAGGTCCGCCGGATCGAGTGCTGCCTCGCACCCACAAGTGACGGGGCCATCTACTACACCGGCCCGAGCGAGGACTTCTCCCGGCCGGGCCGGATGTGGTGGGCGGTGCCGCAGGGCATCACCGACTTCTCCACCTGGCGGGAGGTGACGACGGTCTACCACGAGGGCGTGCCCGGTCACCACCTTCAGGTGGCGCAGACCGCCGTCCGGGCCGACCTGCTCAACCGCTGGCAGCGGCTGCTCTGCTGGGTCTCCGGGCACGGCGAGGGCTGGGCGCTCTACTCGGAGCGGCTGATGGACGAGCTGGGTTACCTGGAGGATCCGGGCGACAAGCTGGGCATGCTCGACGGCCAGGCGATGCGCGCCGCCCGGGTGATCGTCGACATCGGCATGCACCTGGAGTTGGAGATCCCGAAGGACAACCCGTTCGGCTTCCACCCGGGCGAGCGGTGGACGCCCGAGCTGGGCTGGGAGTTCATGCGGGCGCACTGCCGGGTGCCGGACGAGAACCTGCGCTTCGAGCTGAACCGCTACCTGGGCTGGCCGGGGCAGGCGCCGTCGTACAAGGTGGGTGAGCGGATCTGGTTGCAGGCCCGCGAGGACGCCAAGGCCCGCAAGGGCGCCGACTTCGACCTGCGGGAGTTCCACCGGCAGGCGTTGGACCTCGGCGCGCTGGGCCTCGACCCGCTGCGCAAGGCGCTGGCCCGGCTCTGAGGCTGCGAGGGCTCCGGGTGCCGGCGGTACGACCAGCCGTCGGCGTCCGGAGCCCTGTCACCGCGCCGCTCAGGTCAGACTCAGCGCCAACGCCGGCTCGGCGGTAAGTGTGTTGCTCGTGACGTACGCCAGGTCGATCACCGGGTCGGTGAACGTGACCTCGAAGGGCAACGTGACAGGGATGCCGTCCGGCAACGGCAGCTCCGGAGTCAAGGTGAGCTTGAGGCCGAGCAGCTTGCCGACGAACCGGGTGGAGTAGAAGGCCACGTCACCGCTGACGGTAAGCGTGTCGGTCGCGTACCGCTGGGTGCGCCCCGATGGGCCGTCGGCTTGCAGGACGAATTTCTTGGTGACCGCCTGCTTCATGCTGAACTTCAGCACCTTGAGGTTGCCGTTCTCGGTGCGCAGTTCGGTGATCCCGTCGAACCGTAGACCGGTCATCTTGACCGAGGACCCGGTGAGCTTGGACGGCGTCTGCGCGACCTTCGGCAGGCTCGGGTCGGCGGCGATGCGCGGCAGCAGTTTGCCAGGTTCCGCCTTGCCCGGCTTGTCCGGCGTGCCGGGTTTACCCGGCTTGCCGGGTAAACCCGGCTTGGCAGGGGGCGACGGTGGGCAGGTGCCGGGGTCGGGGCGGGTGGTCGGTGTTCCGCTCGGCTGGACGCTTGGGCTCGGCGACGGCGAGGGGCTCTCCTGACGGCCCCCGCCGGTGAACAGGTCCCCGATCCCGTGCAGGATGTCGCCGATCAGGCCCCGACGCTGCTCCGGACTGGGCGTGGGTGTCGGCCCGGCCGCGCTGCGGCTGGGCGACGGGGTGGGCGTCCGGGACGGCGTGGGACAGGCGGTGGTGGTGGGGCGGCTCGGCGCGGCCTGCACCGCTCGAGGCTGGACGGCCAGACCGACGGCGGCGAGGCCCAGCACCACCAGGATGATGCCGAGCGCCCGCGGATCGGTCGACCGTCCCGGCCACTTCGGGGGCGGGCCCGCGTCGGCCAACCCCCTCTCCGGAATGGGCTGCCGCTCCCGGACGACCCGCTCGGGGACGACCTGTTCAGGAGCGACCTGCTCGGGGACGGCGCGCTCGGAAGCGACGGGCTCAGAAGTGACCGGCTCGGGGACGTCCTGCTCGGGGACGTCCTGCTCTGCATCGACCTGCTCGGCGGTGGGCTCGTCTTTTACGGCCGTCGCCGGCGGGGGCGGGCTGGTCGGCGTCCAGGCGAAGGCCAGCGCGCTACCGACGATGCCGAGCAGCAGGCCGACGAAGAAGCCGCCGAGGTTGAGCCCGATCAGCGAGTAGACCGCGGTGACCGCCGCGACGATCGAGTAGAACAGCCGCTGCGCCGGAGTGAACCAGAGCAGCAGACCACAGGCCACCAGGATGACCGGGATGAGCAGGGAGAGCAGACCGGTGGCGCCACTGTGAAAGCTCAGCCCGTTGAGCGTCATCCGGGTGGAGGCGAACATCTCCACCCCGGCCAGGGCGGTGAGAAGGCCACCCCAGAACGGGCGACTCCGTTGCCAGCGGCGAAAGCTCCGCCAGACCTGAGCCGTCGTACCGCCGGGCCGGGCGTGAGCCGGGTTGGTGGTTGTCACGTACTCCTCCTGGCGGAGCGGGGACGGGGACACGGGCTGGCCCGCGGTGGTCGACCACCGCGGGCCTCACCTCAGAAGCACTCTTTGCCCTTGGCGTCGTCGCCCACGTTGACCTTCAGCTTCAGCCCCACCAGGTTGAAGGTGGCCGCCGTGGTGTAGCGGGACACCTGCTCAAGGTTGGTGATGGTGACGTGATCGGAGTTCTGACCGAACGATCCGGCCTGCGCCGTCGGGTTCAGGTCTGTCGCGTCCCGGCCGATCTTGATGTTGGTGAAGGTTGCGTTGCCGCCCAGCGAGTCCATCGCGATGAGCAGGTCCTTCGCCCGGGCGGGCTCCTTGCCGTCGCCGGCGTTGATGGTGAGCACCACCGGCAGACCGGGGAGGTCGGCGCGGACGGACTGGCAGAGCTTGTACAGCTCGGCGCTGCTGATCTCGGAGAGGGCGACGGGGCGGACCTGGCCGGCCTTTCCGTCCTCGCCCTTCTCCCGGACGATGCCGCCGTACTGCTTGAAGCCGTCGCCCTCCAGCCGCTCGGCGCCGATCTTGAAGGTCTGACCCGAGACCGTGATGTCGGACGCGATCGCGCCTGTCGACATGCCGAAGAGGATGGCTCCGGCAGCGGCCGTGGCGGGCACCATCATGGCGGCGAATCGACGCCACCGGACACGACCCTGGTTGTCTAACCGATCCTGCACGGGTTCCTCCTGCGGGTGGATGGGCGCGGCGGCCGTTCGCGGCGGCCCACGCAGCGCCCGCCATCTATTACCGGCGGGTAACGATCGAGCTTGATCGTGCACCCGGCGCGGCACAGCTCACAACCCCCCGATTACTCGGTGGTAACACGAGGGCGACCCAGAGGTAGAGCGATGTCACGAAGCGTTCTCGTCGAGGGCGTCGCAAAATATCCACAAGCCTGTCAGATGTCGCATAAGGACTAGTCAGCGCGACCCAGAGTGAGCAATGCATCGACGGATTACAATCAGGTAACGGATGTAAAGTTCCCAGGTCAGGCGAGCCGTTCGGCTGGGGCCTCCCGGTCCGAACATCCCCGCCGACAGGACGCCCGGATGCCCTAGGGTTTCGGCGTGAATCTGAACGACGTACGACGCGACTGGACCAAGCTGGGCGCCGAGGATCCGCTCTGGGCCGTGCTCGTTCAACCCGGCAAGCGGGGCGGCCGGTGGGACGTGGACGAGTTCCTGGCCACGGGTCGCGCCGACGTCGAGGAGACGGCCACCTGGCTCGGCCAGCTCGGGCTGCCCACCCGCTGGGAACGGGTACTCGACTTCGGCTGCGGCGCCGGGCGGCTGTCGCAGGGGCTCGCCCCGCACGCCGACGAGGTCGTCGGCGTCGACATCGCGCCACCCATGCTGGAGACCGCCCGACAACTGGACCGGAGTGCCGGGAACATCCGCTTCGTCCTCAACGACGCACCGGACCTGAGCCAGTTCCCCGACGGCCACTTCGATCTCGTCTACAGCGCCCTGGTCCTGCAACACCTGCCGCGGCCCGCCATCGACAGCTACCTCGCCGAGTTCCTGCGCGTCCTGCGACCCGGAGGGATCGCCGTCGTGGGGCTGCCGACGGAGCCGGCGCGTACGGCCAAGGCCCTCATCTGGCAGGTCGTGCCGTTCCGGCTGATCAGCTGGGCGCAGCGCCGGCTGCTGGGCTATCCGGCGCCGATGAGCATGACCGCCGTGCCGGACGCCGACATGGTGCGGCTGGTGGCGGCGCACGGTGGGCACATCGTCGGGCAGCGCCCCGACCTGCCGTACACCGAAGACTGGGTGTGCACCCGCTACGCCGTGCGGCGCGACCAGCAGGCCTGAGACGCGAGGGCCGGCCGACCCGGAGGTCGGCCGGCCCTTCAGGTCGGCGTGCGGTGGTGCGGTGGTGTGGTTGTTACGGCTCGCTGCGCTCCACGGCGTGCCGGCCCCCGGTCGGCGCCGTGGTCTCCTCGACCGGCTCCGAGGACGCCTGCGCCGGCAGGTCGGTCGTCGGTCGGTCGTCGGCGGCCACCGGCGACGCGTCGGACCTGCGGCGGGTAGCCCGGATGATGATGAACAGACCGAGCAGGACCAGGGCGAGGCCGACGAGTCCGAGGACGATCGGCACCACAGTGGTCAGCAGGTTGATCTGGTCACGCGCATCCTTGGCAACCTTGGCCTGCTGCTTCTGGGTGTCCTCGGTGAAGGCGAGGGTCGCGTCGATCATCTTGACCTTGTCCGCGCCGGCCGCGTCCCGCAGGGTCTGGGCCTGCTTCTCCTGGCCCTTGACGATGACGCCGCTCGCCGGCTCCACCCACAGGGTGCGGGTGTTGGTGTAGAAGAGACCGGCGGTCACGGTGGGCTCGGTCGAGCCGACCAGCCGGCCCGGGACATCGATCTGCTTGATCTGGATCGGCTCGGCCGTCATCTCGAACTTGTAGACGGTCAGGCCCTGCAACTTCTCGGTGCTCACGTACTTGGCGGGGTACGCCTTGCGCGCGGTGTTGTCGAAGTACTGGTAGGTCTTCTTCTCGGTGCCGAACGGGAAGGTGTAGGTCAGCCCCTCGTGCTTGAAGGCTGTTCCGTTGATGTCCTCGGCGCAGCAGGCCACCGCCTCGGCGGTCCGCCGGTCGACGGCAACCCGGTCCGTGTTGACAGTGATCTCGGCCTTGCTGGCGTCGTCGATCACCCGGACGCCGACGTTGAAGACCGCGCGGTCATCGTTGCCGGCCCCGACATCGCCCCGCACCGCGCGGTGGGCTGTGAGGTTGACCCCGCTGCGCTCCGACAGGGTGGGGAAGTCGAAGACTGTCGCGTTCTCGGCCTTCGACACCGTCACCGAACTCTGATCAAGGGGCACCTTGACGAGAGCGGGCGCGACGGTCAACGGCGTCGCCACCGCCCCGGCGATCAGGAACGCGCCCGCCGCCACCAAGACGGCACCCGACGTAGGTCGCATGTAACTCCTCCCCTTGTAAAGACTCGACTGGCGGCTGACAGTACATGACGGGGCCGATTTCGGATATGGTCCGACGCGGCCTTCGGAAGACGTACCGACTCCGGTGGCACGTGGCCGTGGGGCCACCCCACCAAATGGGATGTTGAGGAACTGTGAGCCAACCCGTCAGACCCGACGCGAGCAACGGACAGGTAGGCGAGTCCGCGTCAAATGCCGTCCGTTCGGATGGTTGGTTGCCGGCATTGGAAGGACTTCGCGCGGTAGCGGTACTGTGCGTCGTCATCCACCACGTCTCTTTTCTCAGCGGGTTGACCAACTCGTTCGCCCGCCTCGGAGGTGTGCTGGCCAGACTGGATGTCGGGGTGGCGATCTTCTTCGCGCTGTCCGGCTTCCTCCTCTACCGGCCATTCGCGCACGCCGCCATTCATTCGCAGGCGCACCCGCCAGTTCGGCGATACCTCTGGCATCGCGCGCTGCGTATTTTGCCCGGCTACTGGGCAATGGCGGTTGTCGCACTGCTGTGGCTCAACATCGATTACCTCAGGTCGGTCTGGGACTGGGCAGTTCCCCTCCTTCTGGCACAGATTTATCAGCCATTGCGACTTCCGGTCGGGATGGAACAGACCTGGAGCCTGGCTACGGAGGCGACTTTTTACCTGGCGCTGCCGGTGATAGCGGTGCTCGGTCGCCGAATGGGCGGTCGGACCCCGCTTCAGCGAGCCCGACGCCAACTGGCGCTCGGCGCCGTGCTCGTCCTCGCCGGCCTCACCTGGAACGCGTACGCGCACAACCCCGACTCGCCACTGCCGGGGCTCGCGGTGCTCTGGCTACCCGCCTTCCTCGACTGGTTCGGCATCGGCATCATGCTGGCCGTGCTCGCCTCCTGGCCCCCGAGCACGACCTCCCCGGTGCTCCTTGCCGGACTGACCGGGAGCGGGCCCGGGCGAGGCGACGAGGACCTGTGGTCCGCCACGCCTCGCGGGCTGCGCGTCTTCACGTTCGCCCCGGGTACGTCGTGGCTCATCGCCGGCGCGCTGCTGTGGATCGCCAGTACGCCGATCGCCGGCCCACGCGGGGTCGAGCCCACCAGGCCGATCGAGTCGACCATCGAGCACCTGGTGTTCCTGCTCGTCGCCTGGTTCCTGATCGCCCCCCTCGTCGGCCCGGGCGCGGGCGGGGTGCCGCGGGCGTTCCTCGACCAGCCGGTGATCAGGTTCGTCGGTCGGATCTCCTACGGCATCTTCCTCTGGCACCTCCTCGCCCTCGAGGTCTGCTTCCGCCTGATCGGGCTCACCCGGATGAACAGCTCGTTCTGGGTGCTCCTCGTGCTCACGCTGGCCCTCACCATCCCCGCCGCGGCGGCCACCTACTACCTCATCGAGCGGCCGACGCAGCGCCTGCGCAGATTCCTTGCGCGGCGGCACAACCGACGCAGGCCCGGAATCGTCGCGGCCGACACCCCGCTCCAGACGCCGGTGCCGGCGTTGCAGGCGGCGGGTCCAGCCGAGCGCCCGGCCCTCCCGGCGCGACTCGTAGCGCCCGCGGACCCGGCGGAAGCGCAGCACCAGGGCGGCGATCGCGACGAGGAGCAGGCCGGTCGGAACCGTGACCAGTAGGTCGGCCAGCCGGTCCGAGGAGATCCGGGGCTGCCACCAGCGCTGGGTCCCGTAGGCCGCCAGCCCCACCGCTGCCGGCACCCAGATCCAGCTGGGGCTGGGCATCCGGCGGCGGTGCAGCACCACGACCACTGCGGCGCAGCAGAACCCGACCAGGCCCCCCAGCAGCGCCGGCACCCCCAGTGCGAGCACCGGAGCGGTAGGCATCGTCGCCGGGACGATCGGGTACGACTGTCGGTGGCGACGCGCGGGGAGCAGGGCTGCGACGACCAACAGCAGCAGCAGTCCCCCGCCGACGCGCAGGACGAGGGCGTACCGCTCCCCGGGGGTGAAGTCCAGCTCCACCCGGCCAGCCGCGCCGGCCGGCACGAACCACGCCTGCTTCCACCCGTCCAGCCGGGTCGGTACGAGCCGGACCCCGTCGAGGGTGGCCCGCCAGCCCGGGTTGGCGTTCTCCGGTACGACCAGGTAACTGCCGCCGCCCGCCCCGACCTCCACCGACCGGCGCTGGTCGTTCCAACCGAGCACGGTCAGGGCCCGGCGGGGCGGCTCGGCGGCGGCGGGGCGCTGCGGCGGCTCACCGGTCAGGATCACGCTGTCGACGACGAACCGGTCCAACGGAGCCGAGACCTCGTTCGGGCCGGCGCGCAGAGCGACGCGGTCCTCGTCCGCCCTCGCCGTGGTCTTCGCCCCGGGCTTCGGGGCGGGGACGCAGGCGCGGTAGCGCAGCGGCCGCAGATCCCGCAGATCCCGCAACGTGCCGGTGGCCGTCGTCGGCACCGTCGCGCCGTTGATCACGATCCTCGGTCCCGCACCGCAGGGCAACGTCACCGTCTGGGAGAGGTCACGCGGCTGGTTGACCTCGGGCCCACCCTCCACGTCCACCCCGCTGAGGCCGACGGGCAGCGGCTGCGGCTCGAACATCGCCGTCGACCGGCTGACCCGCGGCACCGTCAAGGTCACGGCCACGACGAGGCTGCGGGTCCGCAGGGCGGGGAAGCGGGCGACGCCGTCCAGGCCGACAGTCACCTCCCGGATGCCGTTGTCGCCGGTGATCCGGACCGTCCTGGGTGGCGCCGCGACGAGGCTCGGCGCGAACCGCAGCCGCACCCAGCTCACGTTCCGCACCTCGGGCCAGCGCAGTCGTATCGTGGGCTGCGGGTCGTTCGGGTCCGCCCACCAGGCCGTGCCGTCGTTCCCATCCGACAGCGCCCTCGACGAGGCGACCGGGTCGGCGAACCACGAACTCGACGTGCTGACCGTTTCGCCGCCCACCGTCTCGTCGTACACGGCGAGTGCGGTGGCGGGCGTGGCGCGCGCCAGGCCGGTGAGGCGGGGGGCGGAGGCGGCCGGCAGGTCGAAGCGGCGGGGCACCAGGCCGGTCTCCTCGCCCTGACGGATCAGGTCGGGAGCGCACAGGTAGTGGTCGTCGACGACGACGCAGGCCGGCCGGTCCACGGCCTTGCGGGCGAGGGCGACGACCTCCGGGGTCGCGGTGGCGTCGGGCAGCGCCGGCAGCCGCAGGTACCGCTGGGGACTCACCCCGGGCACGCGCAACTCCCGGATGCCCGCGCGGCGTCCCGGAACGTCGAAACCCGCGACGCCGTCGATGGTCACCCGAACCCAGCTGGTACGCCCCGACGGCAGCGCCAACCGCAGCGGCGTCCGCCCGGCGTCGACCACCGAGTGCACGTACGTCCCGCCCGCGGTGCTGACCTGGATCCTGGTGACCGGGGCGCCCACGACCTCGTCGTCGACCACCTGCACCTCCACCGACCCGGCTTGGATCCTCTCGGCGAAGCGGACCTCCATCCACTGGCCCACGGGTTTGCGCGCGCCGTCGGAGAGCCAGAAGGTGCCGCTGTCGCCGTCCACTGCCGCGAACGGCGTGGCGGAGGGGTCGCGCAGCCCGGCCGGGCCGGTGACGTCCGCCGCGCTTGTGGACGCCCGGACGTCGGCGATCCCGGCGTAGCCCGACGAGGTGATCGCCGAGCGCCATGCCGGGTCGAGGATGTCGTGGGCCGTCCGGGCCGAGGCCGGTCGTTCCTCGGTGGTCAACGTCCGCGAGGTGTTGCCCCGGACCAGCCCGAAGTCGACCTCCCGGTTGCGCAGGCTGTCGGCGAGGACCGTGCCTCCGGTCTCGGCCTCCGGAGCGTCCCCGTCGAGGATCACCGGCCGGTCGCCGAGCACGCCGGCGTCGCTGAGGTCCAGCAGGGTCTCCGGTGCGCCGACCAGGTTGAGCGGCTGCGCCGCGTCGGCGAGCGTGGCCCTGGGGGTCGGCCGGTCCACCTGGTAGATCTCCACCGCCCGGTACGGCTCGTGCAGCCCGTAGTCCCACGCCCCGGCGAGGTCCGGCCGCACGCCGCTGCTCGGGCCGAACGCGGCGACCCGGAACAGTCCGGGGGCGCTGTTCAGCGTCCGGTGGACGAGGACCGGCCAGGCGAAGCCTCCGACCGGCTGGCGGAGGTCGTTGCGGACGAGCAGGTACCGCACACCGAGCCGACCGAGCACGTCCGCCAACCCGGGGGAGGCGGTACCGGCGGCGAGCCGCTCGTCGATCGCGGAGAGCAGACGGGCGTTGCCCGCCGATCCGGCCGGCACCAGTGACCGCACCGCCCACGGCGAGTCCAGCAGAGGCTGGACCGGCTCGTCCAGCGAGCGCCCCCAGTCGTACTCGGCGAAGTTGCTGCCGGGCACGAGCAACGTCGTGCCGGGCCCGGCGTGCCGGTCGAGCCAACCGGTCGCCTGCCGCCAGTGCTCGGGCAACCCCCAGAAGCCGCCACCGGCCGGGAGGCCCGCGCTTGCCGCGCCGCTGGTGACCGCGAGGAGCGCGACGGCGGTGGCGCCCAGCGCCACCCGCCGGGGTGCCATGTTGGTGGGTCGCGTGAACCGACGGATGATCGCGATCCGGCCGACGGTGTCCAGCATGTGCGCGGTGGCCAGGGCCAGCGGCAGGCGGAGCACGACGTCGAACTTGTGCAGGTTGCGCAGCGCGGCGAGCGGGCCGTCGAGGGCCTCCCGGACCGTCGTGGCGAAGGCCGCGCCGCCGTCGGACAGGTTCCCGGCGGTCAGGGTCAGCAGCCCGACCAGTGCGCCGACGAGCAGGAAGCGACGCTCCGGCAGGTCCCGACGGGCCAGCCCGGCCAACCCGAGGCAGGCGATCAGGCCGGTGAGCACGACCATCCAGGACGTCGTGACCAGCGCCCACCCGGAGCGCCACCAGGGCACACCGTCGACGGCCAGGTAAGCCACCCAGTGGGTCGCGCCGCGCACGGCCGAGGGGAGCGACGTCACGCTCGTCGTGACCGCCGCGCTCTCGGTGTACGGCAGGAACGGGAACCCGTAGCGCTGCAGGAGCAGCAACGGCACCAGCCACCAGAAGGTGGCCGCGACCACCGCGACAGTCCACGCGGCCAGCAGGCGGATCCGTCGCCAGCCGGGCGCACGCGTCACCACGAAGAGGAACGCCGGCAGCACGGCGCACGCGGCGGCCGCCCCGTTCGCCCCGCCCATGCAGAGCACGGCCAGCCCGCTGAGCGCCGCCGCCCGCCGCAGCGAGCCACCCGCCGCCCCCTTGACCAGAGGCAGCAGCACCCACGGCGCGACGCAGTACGGCAGCAGCTCCAGCGAGACCGTGCCGACCAGGGACAGCGCGCGGGGCGAGAGCGCGAACACCACGCCGGCCATCAGCCGTGACGCCGGACCGCCCAGGTCCAGGGCCCGCGCCAGGCGCACCACACCGGTGAGCGCCACGCAGAGCAGGGTGGCCATCCAGAGCCGCTGCACGAGCCAGGCCGGCAGGCCCATCGCCTCGCCGAGGAGAAAGAACGGCCCCATCGGAAAGAAGTAGCCGACCGCCTGGTTCTGGAGCGTGCCGAACTGCCAGTCCGCCGTCCAGAGGTGCGCCGCCCGCGCGAGGAAGCCGCCCGGGTCCAGGGCCATGTCCAGCTTCGTGTCCGGCACGATGAGCCCGGGTTCCTGGGTGACGCACAGACCGATCAGCGCGAGGCAGACCAGCAGCTCACGGAGGCGCCACACCGCCAGGGACACCGTCGCGGACGGTATACCGGCGGTGCGGCGAGCGGTCGACCAGGCGGTCAGCACTGCCGTACCGGAACTCCGGTGAGCAGTTCGTCGCCGCTGGCGTCCCGCTCGCTGATGTGCTCGGGCGCGACGCCCGCCTCGACCAGCACCCGTCGGACCGCCGCCGGAGCGGCGGCCGGCACCAGGATCCACAGGCCGTGCTCGTCGGTCGCCACGTGTCGGGTGTACGGAAGGAGGGGGGACACCCGGGCCAGGAGGCTCTCCGGCTCGTCCGTCCGGACCAGGAGGGACGCGCTGCGCGCCGCCCACGGCATTCGGCGCGGCGCGAGCAGGTCGCCGAGGACCGCGCGGACCCGCCGCCCGGTGTCCGCCCAGCGGAACGCCCCGCTCCACTGTCGACACTCGGCGGCCATCCGCTCGGCCTCGCCCGGAGCCGCGAGGGAGTCCAACGCCTCGTCGAGGCCGACGGCGAGGTTGCCCGCCCGGTCGTCGCCCTCACCGACCAGCCATCCGGTCCGGCCCGGCCGTACGGCGTCGCGCAGCCCGTCGACGTCGAACGCGACGGTGGGCAGTCCGGCGGCGGCCGCCTCCACGACCACCAGACCCCAGCCCTCACCCCACGAGGCCGAGACGTGCAACCACGCGCTGGCCAGCAGCGCGTCCCGCTCGGTGGAGGGCAGGTGACCGTGCACCGTGACGACGTCGGCGAGCCCACGCTCGGCGACCTGCCGACGGATCGTCGCCACGTCCGGCCCGCCACCGACGACGTCCAGGCGCAGGTCGGGCCGCTGCGCCCGGAGCTGGTCGACGGCGTCGAGCACCAGATCCACCCGCTTGTGCCGGGTCACCCGGCCGACGCAGACGACCCGGGGTCGCGGGTCGCGAACGCCACTGCCGACGACCGGCGGTGTCGCCGCGTCCGCGCCGTTGGGTACGACCACCACCGGGCCGGCCCAGCGGAGCCGGTCCCGTACGGCCACTGCCGTCGACGGTGAGACGGCGAGCGTCACCCCCCGGCGGTAGACCCGTCGGGCGACCGGCCCCTCCAACCACGCCCCGAAGCGACCGACGAGCGGGCCGAAGTAGAGCCGGAACTGGCGGTCGTGCACGTGGTGGATCACGCAGACGACCGGCACGTCAGCCGGCAGGACCGCCGGGCTGAAGAACGGTATGCCGTTCTGGCAGTCCACGACGGCGTCGAACTGACGGCGGCGTCGCGCGAGCCAGCCCAGCACCCGGGGGTAGATGCTCCACCGCCCACCGACCCGGACGATCCGGATGCCGTCGCGGGTCTCGTCGCCGGGCTGGCCGTCCGGGCGCGCGGTGACGAAGGTGACCTCCGCGCCGGCGGTCACCAGGTCGCGGGCGACCTGCCAGGCGTAGACCTCGGCGCCGCCGGCGTCCGGATGCCACGGGTCCTTCCAGTTGAGCACCGCGATCCGTCGACCCGCGACCACCGCGTCGGTGGTGGGAGCCGCAGCCGCCGGAGAGTGTCCGACACTCACGGCCGCAATCCAACGGCAGCGCCCCCGGTCACGTCCGTGCCGACCGGCAGGGCGACGACCGGCAGCGGCATCGCGGGTGCGACCTCCGCCCGGCGCAGCCGCCAACTGATCTTCGCGACGTCCACGAAGCTCTGCCAGCCGTGGCGGGCCGGGGAGAAGCGCGAGCCGGGCACGTCCACCCAGTTGACGGGGATCTCCACCAACCGGGCGCCCGCCCGCTCGGCACGGCCCAGCACCTCCACGTCGAACGCGAAGCCGCCGCACCGCAGGGGTGCGAACGACCGCCGCGCGACGTCGTTGCGGAAGAACTTGAACCCGCACTGCGTCTCGCCCACGCCGCGCACCACCTGCCGCACGGCACCGCGGAACGCCACCGCTCCCCAGCGCCGGAGCAGGCTGTGCCGCTCCTGCACCACCGACTCGGGGTGCGCCCGCGAACCGACCACCGCGTCGGCGCCCTCGACCAGGAGGCTGAGCACCTGGCCGAGGGTGTCCGGCGCGGTGGCCAGGTCCGCGTCACAGAAGCCGACGAAGCGCGCGTCGCTCGCCAGCACACCGGTACGTACCGCGAAGCCCTTGCCCGGTTCCGCGCACCAGAGCAGCCGGACGGGGACCGGGCCGCAAGGGGCGCCCGTCACCACCTCGGCGGTTCCGTCGGTGCTGGCGTTGTCGACAACGGTGACCCGGCAGGGCACACCGAGGTCGGCCAGCGCCGCCCGGAGCAGGACCAGGGTTTCGGGCAGCCGCAGTGCCTCGTTGTACGCGGGCACCACGACGTCGAGTACTACCGCATCTGACGACACGTCAGGAGGGAGGACCTCCATGAAAGGCCGTCAGCGCTCGCCGTACACGATGATGGGCTGTTCGACGTTCGCCGGCTTGGTGTTGGTGTTGGCAATGGTGGACGTCCCGATCGAGACGGCCGCAATGCCCAGCACGGCACCCACCGCCGCGGCGACGACCGCGATCAGGAGGGGATTGAAGGTTGCCTTCATTGACGGTCCCTTCGTCTTAAGTGACCGCACAGTAACATGCGTCGTCGGCGTGCGGCCGTGTGCGAAAGGGTGATCAACAGGGTGGCCCCGAGTATCGAATACCCCAACGCCGGACCAATACCGACACTCCCCGTCGAGCCGGTAGAACCGGCACCAGGCAGGCGAAGCAGGATCAGCGTCCCGTCCCGCTGGACCACCTCGGCACCTGCGAAACGCCCCTCGACCTCGGCCGCGCCGGGCTGATCGGTCTGGATGAGGACGTACCGCACGCCGAGCCGACGCAGGCCCGGGACCGGGTCACCGGGCACCGCCAGCGCCTGCGCCACCCGGTCGGCGTCCCGGCTCTCCCCACGGATCCGGTCGCGGCCGACCAGCACGTCCTGGTCCCCGATGACCGGCCGGCGGAACGCCCGCGGCGCCGGGTCGAGCATCGGGACGTTGCCCGCCCAGCGGTAGGCGCGGAACGACGCCCACGGCAGTGAGACCAGGCTGCCGCCGGCCGGATCGGTGTTCACCACCTCGCGGACGTCCGACCACTCGGCGGGGTACCGGACCGTGTCGAGCTGGCCGCCGAGCCCCCAGGCCAGGCCGGGCAGCAACGCCACCGGAGCGATCATCACCAGCGGGGCCAGCGGCCGGGCACCAGCCGCCACGAGCGACTCCACCAGCATGCCGAGGCCGACCGCCTGCACCAGCGCCAGCGGGGCGAGCAGTCGGGCACCGTCCCGGACGGCGCCGGCCAGCGGAACGTGCTCGACCAGCGCGACCATCCACTGGGCGCTCACCGGCCAGGCCGGCAGAACGGCGATCGCGGTGCCCACGGCCGCTCCGACGAGCAGGCCCCACCACGCGGCCGACGGCCACCGGCGACGGACCAGCGCGTACCCCCAGACCGCCGCCGCGGCCAGCACCAGCGCGAGCAGGGCGACCGGCCACCGGTCCCGCCCGATGGCTGCGGCATGGCGGCTCCAGACCCCACCGAGGGTGGCGACGCTGCCGAGCACACCGAGCGGTGTGTCCGCGCGGACGGCGAAAGCGGCGACGCCCCGCTCGTCGAGATCGACGACACCACCCCGGTTCGTCAACGCCACCAGCCACGGCGCGGTGAGGCCGGCGAGCGTCGCCGCCCCCGCGACCAACGCCCGCCACCGCCGCGCCAGGGCCAACGCCGGAGCGCAGGAGACCACCGCCGCCAGCACCAGCGCCGGACCGCCCAGCACCACCGCCAGCCCACCGGCGACGGACCACCGCCGACCCGGACCGATGCCGCCACCCGGCGGCCGCAGCACCCCGAGCACCCAGGCGTACGCCCACGGCAGGGCCGCGTACCCGGCGATCACCGCCCACTGACCGAGATGCAGCCGCCCGTACACCCAGGGATTCCAGACGTACGCGAGCCCGGCCGCGACCCGCGCCAACGGGTGGCTGACGGGCGCCAGCCGGGCCGCGCCCACCGCGGCCAGGGCCAGGCAACCGGCCAGCAGCACCTTCTCCGCCACGTCGGCGGGCAGCAGCTGGGCCAGACCGACCGCGAGCAGTTCGCTGGGCACCGCCCGGGGCAGCTCCGTGCCGCTGCCCCAGACCATCGCGCCGAACGGCGGGTCCGGCACGAACACCAGGTCGTACCGCAGCACGTAACCCCGGCCCAGCACCGGCGCGAGGATCGCGAGGACCACCCCGACGCCGAGCGCCACCTCCGGCCACCACCGACGCAGCACGACCCCGGCCCGTGGCGGCGCCGGACGGAACTCCGGTGATCCTCGGCGCACACGGACCCCCACAGACCTGGACGGGAAGCGGGCCCGACGTCGCTCCCGGGGCTCCGGACAGCACTCTAGGCACAGGCAGGCGCGGACGGTAGCTTGCCTGACTACGTCGACGCGCGACTCCGTGACGACGACGCGAAGCTCGGGGCGTGCACCGGTCCCCGGCGGAACCGACATGAGGCGCGATGACAGAGACGACGGCCGGCCCCGGCGCGGGCCGCCTTTCCGCGGCGGGCGCGGCGGTGGCCGGTGCCGCGATGGTGACGAACGGGCTGGCCTACCTGCTCCCGATGCTCGGTGCCCGGCACCTGGCGGCCGAGGGCCTGAGCGTCCTGGCCACGGTCGCGGCCCTCGTCGCGATCGCCGGCGTCGCGGGTGTCGGCCTGCAGATGGCGGTCGCGGTGCACCGGGCCCGGCATCCCGGCGCACCGACCAACCGGGTCACCCTCGTCACGACCGCCGTCGCCGCGGGCGCAGTCGTCGTGGCCGCGCCGCTGATGATGACCGCCCTGCGGCTGTCGCTGACGGTCGTGGCGCTGGTCGCCGGCACCACGGTCGCGGTCGTCCTGTCCGCCCGGTGGCTCGGCGAGTTGCAGGGGGAGCAGCGCTTCCTCCGTCTCGCGTGGGCGATGGGCGTGGTCGCCGCCGGGCGGTACGGCGGCATGATCGTCGCGCTGGTCCTCGGTGCCGATGTCGTCGACACCCTGGTCGCCGGCATGGTGACCGCATACCTGGTGCTGCCCGCGCTGGTCTGGATCGCCCGACCGGCCCGCCCCGCCGGCCCGGACGGGGCCGCCGCCATCGGTGCCGCCCTACGGATCCGGCAGGTGACCAGCGCCGGCACGGCCGCGCTCGCGATGCTCGCGGTGTCGTACGCGGACCTGATCTTCGCGCGCCAACTGCTGTCGCCGGCCGACTCCGGCGCGTACGCCGTCGGCACCGTGCTCACCAAGGGGGCTCTCTGGGCGCCGCAGGTGATCGTGGTGCTCGCCCTTCCCCGCCTGGCCGTCGGGGACAACCGCGTCCGCACGGCTGTGCTCGCGATCGTCGCGGCCTGCGGCGCCGTGCTCGTCGCCGCCTCGGCCCTGGCCGGCGGCCTCGCGTTCCGCCTGGTGGGCGGCGAGAACTACGCCTCCCTGGGCGAGTACGCCCCGTTCTTCGCCGCCACCGGCGCGCTCTACGCGCTGGTCTTCGCGGTCGTCAACGCGAAGATCGCGGCCGGTGCGCGGTGGCCGTCCGCGCCACTGTGGGTCGCGGCGGTCGTCCTGGCCGTCCTGACCATGGCCGTCGCACCCCGCACGTTCCAGGGGATCATGTGGTGCGCTCTCGGCACCGCCGCGGCGACGGCGCTGGTGATGATCCTCAGCCTGCCGTCAGCCACCGGCCCAGCAGGTGGTGATCGATCGAGTCCACCCGGCCGAGCCGACGACCTGCCGCGACCCGCTCCCGCAGCTCCGCCCGCGTGAACCAGCGCGCCTCCAGCAACTCCACGCCGTCCACGCGCACCTCGTCGGACGTCGCGGTGGCCCGGAAGCCCACCATCAGCCCGGCGGGGAACGGCCATGCCTGCGACCCCTGGTAGGTCACGTCCGTGACGGTGATCCCGGCCTCCTCGGCCATCTCCCGGCGGACCGCGTCCTCCAGGCTCTCGCCGACCTCGACGAAGCCCGCCAGCGTCGAGTAGGAGTCCTGGGCAGCGCCCGCGTGCCGGGCCAGCAGGCAGCGCTCCGGCGAGCCGGGCGCCTCGACCAGCACGATGATCGCCGGCTCGATCCGGGGAAACAGCAGCCGACCACAATCCGCGCCGGAACAGGTCCGCACATGCCCGCCACCGCCGGCGACGGCCGCCGCGCCGCAGGTGCCGCAGTACCGCTGCTGCCGGTGCCAGTGCAGCAACCCCCGGGCGTACGCCTGGACCGCCGCGCCGGCCGGGTCGAGCCGCCCGACCAGGGCCCGTACGTCGACCGCCCGCGTCGCGCCGGCCATCTCGACGGCGGCGGGCTCGCTGAGCCCGGAGAGGTCCACGGCGAACACCGCGACGTCGTTGTCGAGCCCCAGGAAGACGGTCTCGGCGGCGGCCGACCGGACGAGCGACGCGCGCTCGGCCGTCAACCGGACCGGCCCGACCCCGTCGACCAGGCAGCGGTCGCGCCACAGCGGCAGCACCACAGTCGTCGGATCGGTCAGCAACGCGTCCAGTCGAGCCGCGTCGGTGCGCACCGCGCCCGCCCGGTCCAACCAACCGCCGCCGTACGCCAACACCCGCTCCGCAGCGTCCACCCCGCCACCGTGCCACGGCGGCGACCCGGCGTCGGCACCGACCCCGGCTCCGGGTCCCTCCCGACCCACGCGACACGCCGATCGACACGCGGTGGCAGCGCAGAGCGGGCGCAGCCGGCACGGACGGCCGAGCATTGGTTACCGTGGTGTCCTCCGGGAGGGGGGACCTCCCGTGGCACCTGGCGATCGAGGTTGCAGTGACGCTGTACGGCGACAAACGTCCACCCGCCGACGACCGACCCACCGTGCAGGTCACCGCGGTCACCTGGCCGGACGACGGACCGGAGGCGGTCACACCGCCCACGGTCACCGGCGAGCCGGACACCGGTGGACGCCGTCCGCGCCGGGTGCGGATGCTGCTCGCGGCCGGCGTCACCGGCGGCGTCCTCGCCGCCGTGGCGGGCGCCGGCGCCTGGGCGTACGCCGGGGACGTGCCCCGGGGCACCAGCGTGCTCGGCGCCGAGCTGGGCGGCCGCAGCCGCAGCGCCGCCGACCGGGAGCTGCGGGCCGAGCTGGCCCGGCGGGCGGCAGCCCTCGCCGCGCCACTGCGGGTCACCGTCGGGGAGCGCACCGCCGAGATCAACCCGGCCGATGTGGGGCTGGGCGTCGACGTGGCGGCCAGCGTGGCCGCAGCGGCCGAGGCCGACGCGCACCCGGTCAGCCGGCTGGTCGGCTCCCGAACCGTCGACCCGGTGGTCACCATCGACACCGCCCGGCTGGACGCGGCCCTGCGCAAGGTGCTCGGCGACCAGGTCCGCCCGATGACGATGCCGGCGATCACCTACCAGGGCACCACCCCGAAGGTCGTACGCCCCAAGCCGGGCCTGGCGTTCGACCCGCAGCGCTCCGCCGACGCCGTCCGCACCGGATGGCTGGCCGGCACCCCGGTCACCGTGCCGCTCGTGGAGAGCCAGCCGGCGACCACCGCCGAGGAGCTGGACCGGCTCGTCGCCGAGCTGGCCAGGCCGGCGGTCGCCGCGCCGGTCACCCTGCGCACCGGCAAGGGCTCCGTGCGGGTGCCACCGGCGGCCATCGCGAAGAGCCTCCGGTTCACCGCCGACAAGGCCGGCAAGCTCACCCCGGCGGTCGACGTCAAGCGGCTGCGCGCAGCCCTCGGCGACGACCTGCTCGCGATCGAGGTGCCGCCGAAGAACGCGTCGATGACCATCTCCGGTGGCCGCCCCAAGGCCACCGACGGTCGTCCCGGCCAGCAGCTCGACAGCGCGGCCCTGGGCCGTGACCTGTTGGCAGTGCTGCCGAAGTCAAACGGACGCGAGGTGACCGGCGAGCTGAAGGCCACCCCGCCGGAGCTGACCGCGGAGAAGCTGGCCGGCCTGGGCATCAAGGAGCGGGTCTCCACCTTCACCACGCGGTTCACCGGCGGCATGGCGTCGTCCCGCAGCCAGAACATCGCCACCATCGCCAAGGAGGTGGACGGCACTGTCGTGCTGCCGGGCAAGACGTTCTCCCTGAACGGGCACACCGGCGAACGCGGCTACGAGCAGGGCTACCGGGACGCGCCGGTCATCCTGGACGGCAAGCTGGTGCCGGGCGTCGGCGGCGGCACCTCGCAGTTCACCACCACCCTGTTCAACGCCACCTACTACGCGGGCCTGGAGGACGTCGAGCACAAGCCGCACTCGTACTGGTTCGACAGGTACCCGGCCGTCATCGAGTCGACAATCTTCTGGCCCAGTCTGGACTTCAAGTTCCGCAACAACACCGAGTACGGCCTGCTCATCGACACCTCGTACACGTCGAGTTCGGTGACCGTCTCGATCTGGAGCACGAAGATCTACGACAGCGTCAAGACCGAGTACGGCCCTCGGCGCAACATCACCACGCCGATGGTCATCCACCTCGAACCCGGCCCGACGTGCATTCCGAGCAACGGCATCAACGGTTTCGCCCAGGACGCCTTCCGGGTCATCAAGAAGGGCGGCGTGGTCGTCAAGCGGGAGAAGTTCACCTGGCGCTACGACGCGGAGCCCCGCTACGTCTGCGGTCCCAAGCCCTCCTGAGCCTGGGCGGCCGTCCGCACCCCGTGGTCAGAATGTGGCGATCGGGTTGACCGGGCTGCCGGATGTGCCGGCGAAGCGGACCGGCGCGACGGCGAGCTGGAAGTCCCACTGGCCCAGCTCGGCGGCCGTCGCCGTGCACGCCTCAAGGTCGCAGTTGTCGAGCAGCCACAGACCCATCGCGACAAGACTCACGGCGTGCACCGGCATCAGCACGTCGTCGTACCCCGACGGCTGAACGTCCTGCGGACTGTCGGCGCCGATCAGCGCGACCTGCCGTTCGTGCAGCCACGGCAGACAGGACGCGTGCCAGCCGGCCTGGGTGAAACCGCCGGCCGCACCGGATTCGTGCCGGAAGCGGCCGTAGCCGGTCCGCAGGAGTACCGCATCGCCGGGACGCACCTGGACACCCTGGCGGCGCTCGGCCTCCTCCAGGTCCTCGGGAACGACGCCCTGGCCCGGCTCCAACCACCGCACACCGCGGGCCCCCGCGACGTCCAGCAGCACGCCACGCGTGACGATCCCGTCCGCCGCGGCGGTGACGGCCGCCCACGCCGATCCCGTCGCGGCGTCGACCAGCGAGTGCGAACGACCGTTGTACATCGTGCCGTCCCAGAAGAGGTGGCACGGCGAGTCGAGGTGGGTGATGGTGTTGCCGTGGAAGGTCATGCCGAGTCGCTCGGACGAGAAGCCCCACCGCCGGTCGGCGTGGAAGGCGGCGACCGGCATGTTCTCCGCGCCCGGCATGTCGGCGGCGCACGGGCACGACATCGTCGCCCGCTCCATCTCCTCCGGTACGGCGACCTCCCACGCGCAGGACACGCTCCGGCCATGGCGTACGGCCCGCGCCGCTGCCAGCCGGACGTCGTCGGTGATGTGGTTCAGGGTGCCGAGTTCGTCGTCGTCACCCCACCGTCCCCAGTTCGACAGCGTGTCGAAGTATCCGAGCACGTCGTCCTGAGTGGGCATCGGTCGCTTCGGGGGCGTCCCCGCATCGACATCTCCGGTCACGCGGTCTGACCCTTCGCATCGGCGGACGGCAGCGGGACCAAGCGCTCTTCCTGTACTCGGATCTCGGCCCGGTACCGGGTCGCGGCCGGGTGCCACATCTCCTCGAACGGCCCCATGACCTCGCCACCGACACCGCGGCGACGACCACGGACGCCCAGCCACGCCAACGCACCCAGTACCGCGGCAACGCAGCAGGCGAAGACCAGGAGGATCAGGAGGTCATCCACGCGACCGAGCCTAGTGGCCGTCTGCACGCCCACACCACGCCCGACGCCGGAGCCAGGTGACGGTGGACTGCTAACCCAGACTCAGGTTGTGCTCCTCAAGCGCACTCTGGATGATCTCGAGGGCTTTCGGCCCCATGCCATGTAGCTTGGCCAGCTCAGTACGCGGCACCCCGGCAAGCTCACTCAGAGCCGTGTAACCAACGTTGTTCAAGGCCCGCGTCGCTGGTGCACCGATCTTGGGCAGGGTGCCGAGGGAAGAGTCCACGCTCCTCATGATGTCGGGTCCGGTCCACAACTGCACCGTCACCACGTATCGCACCGCGATCCGCCCCAGCCGCGTCCACGCCGAGGCCAATTGACGTTGGAGTTGTCGGCCAGGCACCCGTTCACCGGCGGCCGACACCGGATCGGGGAATGCAGAAAAGGCCACCCCATTGGGGTGGCCTTTTCTGGAAGATTGTCCGGCGGTGTCCTACTCTCCCACACCCTCACGAGTGCAGTACCATCGGCGCTGGAGGGCTTAGCTTCCGG
>NZ_JBEZFG010000014.1:83748-120056 GCF_040649315.1 Micromonospora sp. NPDC049004 | reverse complement strand
CTCAACGACCGCCCCCGCATGACCCTCGGCTGGGCCACCCCCGGTGAGAAAATGGCCCAGCTACTCGGTGTTGCAACCACCGGTTGAGCCCGCCGGTTGAACGGAAACTGTCCAAGATCTCGAACGTTCGGCGGATCAGCCCACGGTGCAGGCGGTGTTGTTGACGGTGAAGGCCGTGGGCTTCGGGTTCGTGCCGGTGTGGTTGCCGTTGAAGCCGAAGCTCGCCGACGCGCCCGGCGCGATCGTGCCGTTGTAGGACAGGTTCGTCGCGGTGACCGCCGCACCGGTCTGGCTGACCGTCGCCGACCAGCCCTGGCTCACGGTCTGCCCGCCGGGGAAGCTGAACCGCAGCGTCCAGCCGTTGATCGCCGTCGTGCCGGTGTTGGTGATCGTCACCGTGGCGGTGAAGCCGGCGCTCCAGTCGGTAGTGGCGTACCCCACCGAGCAGGTGCCGCCGACCGGCGGAGGCGCGGTGGTCACCGCGACCGGCGCGGACGCCGCGGAGGTGTTGCCTGCCGCGTCGACGGCCACCACGTAGAACTGGTACGCCGTTGAGGCCGTCAGCCCGGTGACGGCGAGCGTGCTGCCGCTGGGCGAGCCGACGAGCGCGTCGGTGGCGCCGGCCTCGCGGTAGACCCGGTAGCCGGTGACGCCCACATTGTCGGTCGACGGGGTCCAGGCCAGGGTGAGGCCGGTGGCGGTGACCGCCGAGGCGACCGGGGTGCCGGGGGTGCTCGGCGCTGTCGTGTCGGCGGACCCGGTCGGCGGCGTGGTCACGGTGAGCACCGGGGAGGCCGCCGACCGGTTGCCGGCGCCGTCGCGGGCCACCACGCTGTACTCGTACGTGTGCTCCGGCAGCAGCGTCGAGATGGTGAGCGTGGTGCCGGTGATGGGCCGGTTCACCACCGTGTCGCCGCCGACCAGGACCTCGCGGACGTCGTAGCCGGCGAGGCCGCTGCCGCCACTGTCGGTGGAGGCCGCCCAGGTCAGGGTGACCGAGCGGGGCGCGAGGCCGGACGCGACGGGCGTGCCGGGCACTGTGGGCGCGGTGGTGTCCGGGGTGGCCGGTCCGGGCTCCTCGCCCCAGACCCGCACCCCGCCGGCGTAGAGCGGAACCTTGCGGTTGGGCCCGGCGGTCGCCTGGTACGACGGGTCGTTCGTCGGGTCCCAGGTGCCGCCCTCCGGCACCCCGATCTTGAACTGGACCTCCATCCGGTGCTGCGACTGCCCGGCCGGGGCGATGGTGTAGCCGGTGCAGTCCACCTCGACGTACCAGATGTCGCCGCTGAACTGCTTGGCGGTGGTCGGCGACGGGCAGCCCTGGGTGTAGCCGGAGGTGACCTGCACGGCGCCGGTGCCGTCGGGCCGGAAGTAGTACCGGAACTTGCCGTTGGTCAGGGCCCGGGCCGGGAACGCCGACTTGTTGTAGATGATCGCCTTGAGCCCGGTGGCCCGGGGTTCGGCCTGCATCACGGTGGTCTCCACGGTCAGCTCGTCCATGTCGGGCGTCTCGGCGACCGGGAAGTTGGCAAGCGGGCTGCCGCCGTACTCGGAGGTCAGCCGGACCAGCGCCGAGGTGAAGCCGGCGTTGTAGTCGGTGGCGACCTCGTTCATCACGTAGTCGGACCGGCTGTCGGTGTACGCGTCGTTGGCCGAGGACGGGCCGCCGACCAGCGCGCCGTAGAGGGTGTGCCGGGTCTCGACGGGCACGGTCTGACTGTCCCACCAGGACCCGTGCGCGGTGCGGTGGTGCGGGTTCTTCGGTGCGTTGGTGCCGAACCCGATGACGTAGCTGGAGTTGCGCGGGTTGTCGCCGAGCGCGTAGTTGATCTGTCGGACGGCGAAGTCGTGGTAGCGCGCCTTGCGGGTCGTGTCGGTGGTCTTGTCGCTGTAGACCAGCGCGGCGAAGGAGGTGTTGGCCGCGTAGCGCAGCGCGCCCCAGGAGTCGAGCACCGCCATCCCACCGGGCGAGTACGGCACCCGCTGCCCGTTCACCCCGACGGTCCAGTAGTCCAGCCACCGGTTGGCGTCGTCGACGTACTTCTGCTTGCCGGTCAGGTTGGCCAGCAGCACGTACGCGCCGAACTGCTTGTTGTCCCACGCGATGGTCCACTTGTAGGAGCGCGTGGTGGACTGCGGCTCGGTGCCGAGCTTGTCGTACTCACTCTCGGCCTTGGCCAGGTAGCTGGCGTCGCCGGTGGCCCGGTAGAGCCAGATGGCGCCCCACACCAGCTCGTCCTGCCAGCCGCTCCACGACTTGTAGAACGACGCGGCGTCGGTGATGCACTCGCTGTAGGACTTCCGCACCGTGTCGGCGAAGGTGTACAGCTGCTTCGCGTGGGTGAGCAGCTTGTCCGCGTAGGTCGCGTCGGTGGGCCGGAACACCATCGAGGAGGCGGCCATCGCGGCGGCCGTCTCTCCCGCGAGGTCCGCGCCGCCACAGCTCGCATCGATCTTGTACGCGGGCCGCGCCATCGGCAGCACCTCGGCCGGGCCCCACCACTTGTGGTCGTCGTCGCCCTTGCCGACCTGCCCGTAGAGGACGTTGGCCGACGGGTGCGCCTTGATGAAGTAGTCGTTGACGAAGCGCAGGTTGTTGAGCAGGTGCGGCAGTTGGCCGGAGGCCGCGTAGCCGCTGCGGTACTCCACCGCGCCCCACGCCAGCATGGTGGCGCTGAACGCCATCGGGAAGCCGAACTTGACGTGGTCGCCGGCGTCGTACCAGCCGCCGGTGAGGTCCAGCCCGGCGGCGGCCCCGTCGGTGAGCGCGGAGTCGCCACGCCAGGAGACCCGGTTCCAGTCCGGCAGCGTGCCCGACTGCTGCGCCTCGTAGAAGAGCAGCGACTTCTGCAACGCCTCGGCGTAGTTGAAGGCCGGCGCGGCGGACGCGGGCCCGGCCGGCGGCGCGGTGACCGCGAGGGACAGCCCGGTGAGCAGGGCCACGCCGGCGGTCAGCAACCGCCGGGGCCAGGGCTGGTCGGCGACCGGCGACCGGCCGGGGTGGCCGGTGGACGGCCGGGTCAGGTGGCGCATGAAGGGCTCCTGTTCGGAGGCGCCGCCGGCGGTCGCACCGACGCGGGACGGCGTGGGGGCGGCACGGCCACCGGCGACAGCGGGGTGGCGGTGTGACCATGAACAGCCGTGGAAGCGCTCCCATGGATAAACGACAATGTAATGTGCACGTCGTCGAATGGGAAGCCCGGGTTGCGCGCCAGCGCCGCAGCACTCGGGACCGTTACGGCGACACGCGCACGCCGGCCCGGAAGGTCGACCCGGAAGGCACTTCCCGTCCGAGACGTCGTCCCAGCTCAGACCGGTTGGCCGAGCCATCGGCAGGCCCCTCACATGGATCATGGGCGGCCCCCTCGACCAATCCCGGAGGATTCCTCATGCCACTGCGTCGGCGCCTGACGCGCGCGGCCGTCCGCACGGCCACCGTCACCGACGAACGCCCACGACCGGTTCCGGACATCGCTCCGGGGTCGTCGTGGGCGTTTCGCATGCCTCGCGCTCCGTGACGTCGGAGGTTCCCGGACCCGCCTTCCGTACTGACGGGTAACAAAGCCAACAACCTCACATCATCGATCCGTGTCAATAAGTCGTGTGAGGTAGCCGCTGGTCAGGGCCCTTCGTCGCGAGTCGACCATCGGGCGACTCGGAGCGGCCGACAGCCAGCCAGACAAACGTACGGTTGCTGACCGACTACCGCGCGCGGGACAGTACCGACCATCAGCGGTGCCGTCGACGCCGCCGCTCCCCGGTCAACCCTGAGGAGAACGCGATGGCACTACGACTCGCCGACGGCACCGCCTGGTCCGACGTCCTCGCCCGGGCGGTCGCCGCCACCCCGGAGGCGTTCGGCGCCGAGGTGGACGGCGTCACCACGCTGCACAACCTCGTCGAAGGCGACTGGCGGGCGGTCGGCCACCCCGCGCCGGTCCGCACCCCGGTCGACAACAACGTCGTCATCAACCTGTCCCGACTCGACGCCGAGACCGCCCGCGCCGCGGTCGCACACGCCGCCACCGCGCACCGGGCCTGGGCGCGCACCCCTCTGGACGACCGCAAGGCCCGGGTCTGCGACGCCCTGGACGCCCTCAGCGCCCACCGTGACCTGCTCGCGCTCCTGCTCGTCTGGGAGATCGGCAAGCCGTGGCGGCTCGCCTGCGCCGACGTGGACCGCGCACTCGACGGCGTCCGGTGGTACGTGGGCGAGATCGACCGGATGCTCGCCGACGGTCGCGAGCCACTGGACGGCCCGGTCAGCAACATCGCCTCCTGGAACTACCCGATGAGCGTCCTCGTGCACGCCGAGCTGGTCCAACTGCTGGCCGGAAACGCGGTCATCGCCAAGACCCCGTCCCAGGGCGGCGCGGTCTGCCTGACCGTCGCGCACGCGCTGATGCGTCGCGCCGGGCTGCCCGCCACCCTCGTCTCCGGCGGCGGCGAGGAGCTGTCCGAGGTGCTCGTCCGGGCACCCGAGATCGGTGCGGTGGCGTTCGTCGGCGGTCGCTCCAACGGCGGCAAGGTGGCCGCCGCGCTGCTCGACAGCGACAAGCGGCACTTCATCGAGCAGGAGGGCCTCAACGCCTGGGGCATCTGGAACTTCTCCCAGTGGGACCTGCTCGCCGCGCACCTGAAGAAGGGCTTCGAGTACGGCAAGCAGCGCTGCACCGCGTACCCCCGGTTCGTGGTGCAGCGCGACCTGGTCGACGAGTTCCTCGACATGTACCTGCCGGTCGTGCGGTCGGTCCGGTTCGGTCACCCGCTGGCAGTCGGGGACGACTGGACGGCCGGCGACCCGCTGCCCGAGCTGGACTTCGGGCCGCTGATCAGCGCCGCGAAGGCCGACGAGCTGCGCCGCACGGTCGACGAGGCGGTCCGCGGCGGCGCGGTGCCGCTGCACCGGGGCAAGTTGACAGGTGCGCCGTTCCTGCCCGGGCAGGACACCTCCGCGTACGTGGCGCCGTCGGTGCTGCTCGCCCCGCCCGGCCGGTCCCGGCTGATGCACGCCGAGCCGTTCGGCCCGGTCGACACGATCGTCGTGGTGGACACCACCGACGAGCTGCTGGCCGCCATGAACGCCTCCAACGGCGCGCTCGTCGCGTCGCTGGCCTGCGACGACACCGACGAGGCCGGCAAGCTCGCGGTGGACCTGCAGGCATTCAAGGTGGGCATCAACAAGCCGCGCTCCCGTGGCGACCGGGACGAGCCGTTCGGCGGCCGGGGCGCGTCCTGGAAGGGCGCGTTCGTGGGCGGCGACCTGCTGGTGCAGGCGGTCACCGTCGGCGGCGCCGGTCGCCTCTACGGCAACTTCCCCGACTACAACAGCTACCCCGCCACCTGAGGCCGTGCGGGTCCCCTGTCGACGCCGGGCGCGTCCAACAGGGGACCGGCGGCGTACCGTCGCGAGATGGCGATGATCGAACAGCTCTCCCTGGGCGTGTCCGACCCCGAGCGGGCAGCGAGGTTCTGGGCCGCGGCGCTCGGCTACCGCCGCCGGGCGCCCCGATTCGACGGTGACGAGTGGATCGTGCTGGAGCCGCCGCCAGGTGCGCCGGGCATGGCCGTCGCGATGGACCTCAGCGAGAGCCCGGTGCAGGAGTTTCCCCGGCTCCACATGGACCTGGACGCCGGCGAGCGCAGCCTCGACGAGGAGCTCGACCGGTTGCTCGCGCTCGGCGCCCAGCGGGTGGACTGGCGGCACTACCCCACCGACCCCCACCCCACCGAACCGCCGTACGTGGTCCTCGCCGACCCGGAGGGCAACCGGTTCTGCCTGTCCGGCCGCCGCCAACCCTCCACGCGTTGACGCGCTGTCGAGAGAGGTCCCTTGTCATGCGCCGGGCGACAACACGATGCCCTTCCGCTGTGCGGTGAGCGGGACGGTCAGGGTGAGCAGCGAGCCCTCACGCTCGGTCGAGCTGGGTCGGCCCAGCCGGCGCAGGGTACGCAGCATCGGGGCGTTCTCGGCCTGGACGTGCAGGATCAACGCCGCGTAGCCCGCCCCGTCGGCGTGCTGAACCAGCCGGCGCAACAACGCCGTGCCGAGCCCGCGCCGCTGCCAGTCGTCGCGCACCAGCAGCGCCACCTCGGCCTCGTCGCCCTCGCCGAGCAGATTCGCCATGGCGACCACCGACTCGGCCGCACCGTCGGAGCCGGCGGCCACCGCGACCAGGGTCAGCCCGCGACTCGGCTCCAGCAACCGACGCAGTCGGTCCGGCCGCGGCAGCGCCGCCCCGCCCAGGTAGCGCCGCTGCCGGCTGCGCGTCGAACACCCCTCGTGCAGCTCCCGTACGCCGGGCAGGTCGTCGGCGCAGGCCGGGCGCACGGCCACCTCGACACCGTCGGGCAGCACCAGCGTGACCTGCTCGGCGGCCCGACGGACCACTGTGGCGGCCAGCTCGACCAGGGCCTGCGCCCGGGCGTACTCCGCCGGGGTGAACGCGGGCGCGGCCCGGTGCAGCGCGAAGGAGCCACCCGCCGGGTCCGCCAGCGACATGCTCGTGCCGATGATCCCCCGGTCGACGCCTACCGACGCCGGCCTCCAGCTGACGTCGTCGGCAGCCAGCAGGGTCCGCAGTGCCTCGCCCGTCGCGTCCGGGTCCCGTACCAGCCGGTTGGCCAGCCCGAGGACCCGGGTCGGCTGGTCGGCCAGGCCGCGCGCCTCGCTGCGCGCCACCCAGCAGTCCCGGCCACGACCCCGCTCGACGGCCGCGACCAGCTCGGCCTCGTCGAGCGCGTCCGGCGCGTCGACCAGGAAGTCGTCCACCGCGCCCAGCTCGGTGGGCTGCACCTGCACGGTGAGGATGTTGACCCCGCGCAGCGCGAGACTCGCGGTGAGCACCGACAGGTAACCCGGCCGGTCGTCCACTGTCGCTCGGATCCGCCACAACGTCATGGTTGGCTCCCTTCCCCACGTCAGAGCCTCGCCCCCGGCTGTTGCCGCCCGATTGCTCGGCCGTGTCGGCCCGGGAACACCCAGGGGCCGCTCAGGGGCCGGCGACGACAGGTGGTGCGCCGACCAGGTCCAGTCGGTCGCCGAGAATCACCGCGCTGGCCCGGACGAGCTGGGTGAGCCGGTCGACCTCCGTGCTGTGGAAGCCCGCCGCGCAGAGGGTGTCGCTGTGCTCACGGGCCACCACCAGCACCAGGCCGGCCCGGCCGAACGGGGCGATCGCGTGGTGGGTGCCGTCGGGTGTGGTCATCGAGCGGCCGCGCAGCGGGGTCACCTCGGGCAACCGCACGGGTACGGGAGCACGCCAGCTCGCGTGACCCACTGTGGCGCCACCGCCCCCGGTGCGTGACGCCCAGTCCACCGGGACCACCGCGGCGACCGCCCAGTCGGCCGCCAGCAGCCCCGGCACCGCGTCGACCAGGGTCGCCAGCCCGTCGGCCGGGTTGGCCGCGACCTGCGCCAGCAGCTCCGCGTCCTGGCCGGTGGTGGTGGGCGCACCGATCGCCCGCCACACGCCGTCCACCCGTACGCCGGGAATCGCCGCGAGGCCGGCCAGCAGACGCTCGACCCGTGCCGCGCCCGGCCACACGACCGTGAAGTCGTCCACCGCGCGCCCGCCGAGACGTTCGAGGACCACCACCTGGACGATGTCCGCGCCGGAGACACCCAACGTGCGGGCGACCTGGCCGAGGGTGCCCGGACGGTCCGGCAGGGTGACCCGAACTCGCAGCAACATGTCTGTCCCTCCGCTCGGCGGGCCGGCGACGGCCGGCAGGCTGCTCACAGCCTGCATGTTGACCATTTCGTCCCTGTTGCAGAGGCATGTCCCGAGCGGAAATTCCGGCGGCTGGTTACGGGGTGGAACCGGACGCCGACGCTCAGGGGAGCCCGCCCAGGGGCAGAACCGGTGTGGAGGCGAGCTGTGCGTGGTAGTCGGCGGCGGACGTCTCCCGGCCCCACTGGGGCATGCCGGTGGGCAGGTCCAGTGGGTCGGTCTCCACCTCGATGAGTGTCAACTGGGCCGGGGGGCCGTCGATGCCGGCCAGGATGGCGGCCAGCTCGCCCTCGGTACGGGCGACGTGGGCGGTGAAGCCCCTGTCCCGTCCGAACACCGCCGGCAGATCCGTGTACCGCCAGTTGTCGATGTCGTTGTACGGCTGGTGCCGCCCGTCGACAGCCCGTTCGACGGTGTAGCCGCCGTTGTTGACCACGATGATGATCGGGCGTTGGTTCGTGGCGAGCATCCGGCTGATCTCCTGCACTGTCAGTTGCAGTGATCCGTCGCCGGTGACCAGCACCGTCCGTCGATCCGGCGCCGCCACCGCGGCACCGAAGGCGGCCGGGGTGGCGTAGCCGATCGAGCCCCAGATGGGCGGCCACACGACTGTGACGTCGGCGGGCAGGCGCATCGTCGCCGTGCCGAAGGACGGGGTGCCGGTCTCCGGGACGAAGATGTCCCCCTCGCGGAGCATCCGCTGGATCGCCGGCCAGAGCCGTGCCTGCCGGATCGGTTCGGTGCTCGACGGATCGAGTGCGGGCGGGTCGGCCACCAGCAGCGGCGCGCGTGACCACTCCGCCGTACGGTTCGGGGCGATCTCGTGCAGGCACCGCAGCGCCGCCGGCAGGGCGACCGGGGCGAAGCGGGTGCCGGCGACGACGGCGGCGTCGCGGTGCAGGCTGATGACCCGGTCCACAGTGATGTCGGCGGTGAACAGGCCGTCCCAGTCGAAGAACGTGGCGCCCACGCAGACAAGCGCGTCCGCGTCCTCCACCACCGCGCGGACCTCGTCGACGCTGTCACCGCCGTTGTAGGCGCCCACGTAGTGGGGGTCGGACTCGTCCAGCAGTCCCCGTCCCAGCGACTGCGCGGCGACCGGCCAGTTCCGTTCGGCGGCCAGGGCGGTGACGGCGGCACCGAGGTCAAAGCGGATCGGCAGGTTCCCCACCAGCAGGGCGGGCCGCTCGGCACCGGCGAGCAGCCGCCGGGCGGCGGTGGCGAAGGCGTCGAGCTGTCCGGGCGAGACGACGGGCTCGGGGCGGGTGAACGGTCGCCCCGGCACGGCGATCTCGGCGTGGGCCACGTCGCCGGGCATCCGGACGTAGACCGGACGCTGCTGCGACCAGCACTCGGTGAGCACCCGGTCGACCTCTCCCAGCGCGTTCTGCGGGGTCAGCGAGGTCTGGGCGACAGTCACCTCGCGTGCCACCCGCACCCAGTGGTCGAAGTCGCCGTCGGCGAGCGAGTGGTGCATGGAGGTGCCCTGCCGCATGATCTCCTCGGTCGGACCGCCGACGATCGAGACGATGGGCACCGACTCCGCCATGGCCCCGGCGAGGGCGTTGACCGCCGACAGCTCACCGGGACCGAACGTCGTGAGGATCGCGGCCACGCCGGCGAGGCGGGCGTATCCGTCGGCGCTGTAGCCGGCGTTGAGCTCGTTGCAGCTGCCGACCCACTCGATCCCGTCGAACGCCTCGATCTGATCGAGGAAGTCCATGTTGTAGTCGCCCGGCAACCCGAAGACATGGCGTACTCCGAGGTTGTGGAGCCGGCTGAGCAACAGCTCGCCGACAGTCGTCGTACCCTCGCTCGCCTGCACCACGATCGCCCTCCGCCGCTCCGGAGACCGCTGCCGCGGTCCGGCCATGAAGACGATATCCGGGCAAATGTCGCAACGATGGGGGATTGTCGACCGGGTGGCTCGACCGGCGCGACGCCACATCGCCTGGCCAAAGCGCTGACGATGACACGTCAGACGTATCTGACCTTGACAACGTGAACGGCCTGCCATCAACTAGTCGGATGAGTGATCCGGCCGTCGATGCGTCACGGCCGACGGCCGTTCCGGCCTCACCCGCGGGTCTGGCCCTGGACCGACTCGCCGACCATCTGGCGCAGCACCGACCCGAGCTGGCCGCCGGGCCGCTGCGCGCCCACCTGATCGCGGGCGGCAAGTCCAACCTCACCTACCTGCTGCGCATCGGCGACCGCGAGGTCGTGCTGCGCAGGCCACCGCTGGGGCACGTGCTGGCGACCGCGCACGACATGGCCCGCGAGTTCCGGGTCATCTCGGCGCTGGCGCCCACCGAGGTGCCGGTGCCCGGCGCGCTGCTGCTCTGCACCGACCCCGATGTGATCGGCGCACCGTTCTACCTGATGGAGCGGATGCCCGGCGAGGTGTTCCGCACCCGCGCGCAGACCGACCCGCTCGGCGACGACCGACGACGGGCCCTCGCCATGGCGATGATGGACACCCTCGCCGCGCTGCACACCGTCGAGCCCGCCGCCGTCGGGCTGAGCGACTTCGGCCGCCCCGAGGGCTACCTCGCCCGGCAGGTCCGCCGCTGGGCCGGGCAGCTCGACCGCTCGCGCAGCCGCGACCTTCCCGGCATCGACGAGCTGCGGGACCTGCTGGCCGCGACCGCCCCGGAGGGTGCGAACGCCGGCCGGATCGTGCACGGCGACTACCGGCTGGACAACCTTCTCGCCTCGGCCGACCCGGTGGCCGTGCACGCCGTCCTGGACTGGGAGATGGCCACCCTCGGCGACCCCCTCGCCGACCTGGGACTGCTCCTGACGTACTGGGATGTCCTCGGCGGCAGCGACACGGCCGAGGGCAACCCGGTCGCGGACGGGCTCGGGCCGCGCGCCGGCTTCCCCACCGGCGCCGAACTGATCGACAGGTACGCCGGGCGCAGCGACGTGGACGTCGGGCCACTGCACTGGCACGTGGCGCTCGGCTGTTTCAAGCTCGCGGTGATCTGCGAGGGCATCCACTACCGCCACACGCTCGGGCAGACGCTCGGCGAGGGCTTCGACCGGATCGGCGAGATGGTGGCACCGCTGGTCGCGCACGGGCTGACCGCCGCCAGGGAGCGGTGATGGACTTCTCGTACGACGCCCGGACCGAGGAGCTGCGCGACGAGCTGACCCGGTTCCTCACCGAACACGTCTACCCGGCCGAGGCGGTGCACGCCGAGCAGGTCGCCGCCGGTGACCCGTGGTCGCGTACCCCAGTGCTGGCCGAGCTCAAGGCCGAGGCCCGCAAGCGCGGCCTGTGGAACCTGTTCCTGCCCGATCCGCGTTACGGCGCCGGCCTGACCAACCTGCAGTACGCGCCGCTCGCCGAGCTGACCGGGCGCAGCCCGCACCTGGCGCCGGAGGCGGTCAACTGCGCGGCGCCGGACACCGGCAACATGGAGCTGCTGGCCGAGTTCGGCTCGCAGGCGCAGCAGGAGCGCTGGCTGATGCCGCTGCTGGAGGGCGAGATCCGCTCCGCGTTCTGCATGACCGAGCCGGACGTGGCGTCCTCCGACGCCACCAACATCGCCACCCGGATCGTCCGGGACGGCGACGAGTACGTCATCAACGGCCGCAAGTGGTGGTCGTCCGGCGCGATGGACCCGCGCTGCGAGATCTTCATCGTGATGGGCAAGACCGATCCCGACGCCGACCGGCACCGCCAGCAGAGCATGGTGCTGGTCCCCCGGGACACCCCCGGCGTGCACGTCCGCCGGGGCATGACCGTCTTCGGCTACACCGACGGCTCACACGGTGGGCACGCCGAGATCGACTTCGTCGACGTCCGGGTGCCGGCGGAGAACCTGATCGGCGCCGAGGGCACCGGCTTCGCCATCGCCCAGGCGCGGCTGGGCCCGGGTCGGATCCACCACTGCATGCGATTGATCGGAATGGCTGAGCGGGCACTGGAGCTGCTCTGCCGCCGGGCCAACGAGCGGGTCGCGTTCGGCCGGCCGCTCGCCGAGCAGGGCGTCGTCCGGGAGTGGATCGCCGAGTCGCGGGTGCGCATCGAGCAGGCCCGCCTGCTGGTGCTCAAGACGGCCTGGTTGATGGACACCGTCGGCAACAAGGGCGCCCACACCGAGATCCAGGCCATCAAGATCGGCACGCCGGCGATGGCGGAGTGGGTGATCGACAAGGCCATCCAGGGGTACGGCGGCGCGGGCGTCAGCCAGGACACGCCACTGGCCGCCCTCTGGGCGCAGACCCGCACCCTGCGCCTCGCCGACGGCCCCGACGAGGTTCACCGCAACTCCCTCGCCAAGCGCGAACTCCGCCGCTGGGCCTGACCTCCGCCGCTCAGGCGGAGGCGCGGTGGACCAGCTGCGTGTCCAGAAGGATGTGCGGGGCCGGCAGGTCGTCACCGCGGATGCGGGCGACCAGCAGGCGGGCCATCTGTCGGCCCATCTCCTCCACCGGCTGGAAGACGGTGGTCAGCGGCGGATCCGCCTGTTGGGCGATAGTCGCGTCGTCGAAGCCGATCACCGCGACGTCCTCGGGGACACGTCGACCGGCCTCGCGCAGCGTACGCAGCGCGCCGAACGCCATCAGGTCGGACGCCACGAAGACGGCGTCCAGATCCGGGCAGGAGTCCAGCAGCCGACGCATGGCGGCTGCGCCGCTGCCCTCGCTGAAGTCGCCGTACGCGATCAGGTCGGGGTTGACGCCGCCGCCGGTGGCCTTGACCGCCTCGGTGTAGCCGGCCAGGCGGGCCAGGCCGGCGCCCATGTCCTGTGGCCCGGCGATGGTGCCGATGCGTCGACGCCCCTGCCCGGTCAGGTACTCCACCGCCTGCCGGGCCCCGCCAACGTTGTCCACGTCGACGAACCAGGCCGGCTGGGCGCCGGGTTGCAGCATGCGGGCGGGCCGACCGCCGAGCACCGCGGGCAGGCCGCGCTCCTCCAGCAGGGTCGGCAGCGGGTCGGAGTCGTGCAACGACAGCAGCAGTACGCCGTCGACGTGCTGGTTGGTCAGGTGGTGCTCGACCCGCTCCCGCTCGACCGGCGACTGGGCCATTGCCAGCCAGAGCTGCATCGGCGTTTCGAGCAGCGCGGAGCTGATGCCGCGCACGATCGAGGCGAAGAACGGCTCGGTGAAGACCCGCTCGCCGGACTCGGACACCACCAGGGCCACGGAGTCGGTGCGCTGGGTGACGAGCGCGCGGGCCGCGCGGTTCGGCACGTACCCCAGCTCGGCGATGGCCTGCTGGACAGCGGCCCGGGCCTCCGGGCTGACCTGGGGCGAGCCGTTGACCACGCGGGAGACCGTGCCTCGACCCACGCCGGCGCGCGCCGCGACCGCGTCGAGGGTCGGGCGCCCGAGCGACCGGGTGCGCTGCGTTGTCATCGTCTGCTCCTCCGACGGCGGGCGGGCCTGGCGCCACCCGAGGGTGGGCACCAGGACCGCCCTGATGGCTGGCCCGAGCCTATTGTGCGGCCAGACCGTTGCGTCGGATCACCGAGGCGTACCACCTGGCGCTGGACTTGGGGATGCGAAGCTGGCTGTCGTAGTCGACGTGGATCATGCCGAAACGCTTCGTGTAACCCCAGGCCCACTCGAAATTATCCATCAGTGACCAGGCGAAGTATCCCCGCAGAGGCACGCCCGCGTTGATCGCCTCGTGGCAGGCGCGCAGATGGGCGTCGAAGTAGGCCAGCCGCTCGGGGTCGTCGACCTCCCCGTCGACGACCGTGTCGACGAACGCGGAGCCGTTCTCGGTGACGTACAGGGGCAGGTCGGTGTACTCGTCGTGGACCCGCCGCAGCGTCTCGACCAGGCCCGGGGCGTCGATCTCCCAGTCCATGTCGGTGACCGGGAATCCCCGGCTGACGAAGCGGACGTCCTCGCTGCCCGGCCAGCACGACGGTTCCCGCCAGTACGGCTCGGGCTCGGCGCCCTCGACCGGCGCGGCGACCACGTGCCGGCTGTAGTAGTTGATCCCGACCAGGTCCAGCGGCGTGGCGATGGTCGCCAGGTCGCCGTCGCGGACGTGGTCGAAGTCGGTCACCGGCCGCAGGTCGGCGACCAGGTCCTCCGGGTACGACCCGCGCAGCAGCGGGTCGAGGAAGAAGCGGTTGGCCAGCCCGTCGATCCGCCGGGCCGCGTCGATGTCGGCGGGGGTGTCGCTGGCCGGGTCGACCGGGTACAGGTTGACTGTCACGCCCACCTCGGCGGTGGGGCGGGCGGCCCGCAGCGCCTGCACGGCCAGGCCGTGCCCGAGCATCAGGTGGTGCCCGGCGCGGACCGCGTCCGCGCCGTTCGACCGGCCCGGGGCGTGCACACCGGAGCCGTACCCGAGGAACGCCGAGCACCACGGCTCGTTCAGCGTCGTCCAGTAGCGCACCCGGTCGCCGAGCGCGTCGGCGACGAGCGTCGTGTAGTCGGCGAAGCGCGCCGCGGTGTCCCGCGACGGCCAGCCGCCGGCGTCCTCAAGCTCCTGCGGCAGGTCCCAGTGGTAGAGGGTCAGCCACGGCTCGATGTCGTGGGCCAGCAGGTCGTCGACCAGACGACTGTAGAAGTCCAGGCCCTGCGGGTTGGCCGCGCCCGAACCGCCGGGCTGCACTCGGGGCCAGGAGACCGAGAAACGGTACGACTTCAGGCCCAGCTCGGCCATCAGGGCGACGTCGTCGCGGACCCGGTGGTAGTGGTCGCAGGCCACGTCACCGGTGTGTCCGTTGACCACCAGGCCCTCGGTGTGGCTGAAGGTGTCCCAGATCGACGGGGTGCGGCCGCCCTCGGCCGCCGCCCCCTCGATCTGGTAAGCCGCTGTCGCGGCGCCCCACAGGAAGCCGGGTGGGAAGGTCAGCCCGGGGCGCTCGTCGAGGACGTCGACGGCGGGTGGGCTGGCGGGGTTGCTCACGACTTGACGGCACCTTCCATGATCCCGCCAATGATCTGGCGGCCGAACAGAACGAACACGATGAACAACGGAAGGGTCGCGATGAGCGTACCCGCGAAGATCTGAGAATTGTCCGCGAAGTACGCGGTGTTCAGACTGCGCAATGAGATCTGCACGGTCGGGTTGGCCGGGTCGGCGAGCACCACGAATGGCCAGAAGAACTGGTTCCACTGCTCCATGAAGGTGAGCAGCCCGAGCACTGCCGCCGCGGGTCGCAGCGCCGGCACCACCACGTGCCAGTAGACGCGCCAGGTGGAGCAGCCGTCGACGCGGGCCGCCTCGATCAGCTCGTTGGGCACCGCCTGCTCGGCGTACTGGCGCATCATGAAGATGCCGAATCCGCCGATCAGGAACGGCACGGTCACCGACGGCATGGTGTTCAGCCATTCCAGCTTCGCCATCAGGATGTACAACGGCAGCACGCCGAGCTGGATGGGAATCATCATCGAGGCCAGGATGATGAGCAACAGCGCGTTCTTGCCGCGGAAGCGCAGTTTCGCGAACGCGAAGCCGGCGAGCGAGCCGAAGAACACGGTCGCCACCGTGATCGTGCCCGACACCAGGAACGAGTTCATCAGGCCCTTGACGATGTTCGCGTCGCCGTTGTCGAGCACCCGCTGGATGTTCTCGCCCAGTTTGCCGCCCGGCAGGAACGGCGGCGGCCAGGAGTTCGCGGCGTCGCTGGTCCGCGAGGCGATGACGATCATCCAGTAGAACGGGAACAGCGACAGGATCACGCCCAGGACGAGCCCGAACCAGGTCAGTGGGCTGGCCGTCCAGAGCTTCTCCGCCCGGTGGCGGATGCCGTTGCGCCCGGCCGTCGGTGGCTGGACCGCCGGCGGTCGCAGAGTGGTACTGGTCATGGGTGGGCCACCCTCACTTGTCGGAGCTGATTCGGCGGGCCAGCAGGTAGTTGAGGAACGAGACGGACGCGATCAGCAGGAAGAGCACCAGTGCGACGGCACCCGCGTACCCCCACCGGAACCGCTGGTTCATGACGTCCAGCAGGTACATCGTGATCGTCTGGAACTGACCCTCCGTGCCGCCGGAGAGCGCGCCCGAACCGCTGGTGAACATCAGCGGCTCGGTGAAGAGCTGCAGACCGCCGATGGTCGAGATGATCAGCGTGAAGATGATTGTGGGACGCAGCTGGGGGATGGTGATCGACCAGAACTGCCGGCGCTGGGAGGCGCCGTCGAGGGCGGCCGCCTCGTACACGTCCTTGTTGATCGACTGCATCGCCGCGAGGTAGATCAGGGCGTTGTAACCCACCCACCGCCAGTCGACCATCGTGGCGATGGCGAACCAGGAGGCGAAGCGGTTGGCCCGCCAGTCGACGGGGCCGACGCCGACCAGGTCGAGCAGCCAGTTCATCAGGCCGAACTCGCGGGCATAGATCATCGAGAAGATGAGCGCCACCACTGCGGTCGAGGTGATGATCGGCATCGCGATGGCCAGCCGGAAGAACATCTGACCGCGGATGCGCCGGTTCAGGGCGTTCGCCAGCAGCAGGGCGATGATCAGCTGCGGGATGGTGGAGAGGGCGAACATCCCGAAGGTGTTCACCACCGCGTTCCAGAACTGCGGATCGTTCGTGAACAACTCGACGAAGTTGTCCAGACCGACGAAGCTGATCGTCGCGTTCATCGGTGACCTGTCGGTCATCGCGATCCAGAACGTGTAGACGATCGGGTAGACGCCGAAGATCGCGAACAGCACGAAGAACGGCAGGACGAAGACGTACGGGGTGAAGCGCAGGTCCAGCCGGTTCAGCTGCCGGCGGCGCGCGGGTGAGTGCCGCGGAGCGGGACGCGACCGGCGGGCCGACGCATCCGGTGGCGCGGGGGTCTTCAGGGAGCTCATGAGCGGTCCTTCACACTCGGCGACGCCGTCGTGGGCGCCGCGGCAGGGCGTTCCGACGCGGGTTCACGGGTGGTGCCGGAGCGGCACCACCCGTGAGCGCGTCACAGCCGTTACTTGCCTGCGGCCTGGCCGTTCTTCACCGCGTCCTGCCAAGCGGCGTCGGCGGCCTTGCCCTGCTCGATGCTGCGCAGCGCGTTCTCGACCGCGTCCCGGACCGCCTGGTTCTTCGGGCCGAGGTAGACCGGCTTCAGCTCCTTCGCGCCGGCGGCGAAGATCTTGCCGATCGGCGCTCCGCTGAAGTACTCGTTGGTCGCGGCCAGCACGGCCGGGTCCTCAAGAGCCTGCGGCGACGAGGGCAGGTTGCCGACCTTCTTGAACGCCTCGGTCTGGCCCTTGGCGTTGGTGAGGAACTTGGCCAGCTCGGCGGCTTCCTTCTGGTGCTTGCTGGACTTCGGCACGGCCAGCCAGGAACCGCCCCAGTTGCCGCCGTTGCCCGGCGCCTTGGCGACGTCCCACTTGCCGGCCGCCGCGTCACCGGCCTGACCCTTGATGACACCCGTCATCCACGCCGGGCAGCCGATGGTGGCGAAGCTGCCGTTCTTGAAGCCGGCGTTCCACTCGTTGGAGAAGCTGCGCAGGTTGTTCGACAGACCCGCGCCGATCATCTTGGTGGTCGTCTGGAACGCGGTCTGCACGGCCGGGTTCTCGCCGATGACGAGCTTGTTGCTCTTGTCGAAGTAGGTGTAGCCGGTGCCCGCGCCCGCCGTCTGCATCAGCACGATGTTGTAGAAGTTGGTGGCCGAGTCGACGAACTTGTGCTTCTTGTCGGCGGCGGCGAACTTCTGCCCCTGGGCGATGAAGTCGTCCCAGGTCGGCCAGAGGGCGCCAACCTGCTCGCGGTCGGTCGGCAGGCCGGCGGCCTTGAAGAGGTCGCTGCGGTAGCAGACGGCCATGCCACCGACGTCGGTGCCGAGACCGAGCACCTTGCCGTCGGGGGTGACGCCACCCTCCCACTTCCAGGGCAGGAAGTTGGCCTTGAGGTCGTTGGCGCCGTGGTCGGCCAGGTTCACGAACTTGTCGGCCTGCGCGAAGAACTGCACGATCGTGCCCTCTTCGAGCGCGACGACGTCGCCGGCGCCGGCGCCGGCGGTGATCTGCTGCGTCAGCCGGGTGTTGTAGTCACCGAGGCCGAGGCCCTTGCCGCGCTCCTGGATGGTGACGTTCGGGTGCTCGGTCTGGTACTGCTTGTAAAGATCTTCGTATCCGAAGCCCTGGTCGCCGAAGACGTCGACGACCAGAGTGACCTTGCCGCCGCCCGAATCGGACGACGAGTCGTCGCCGCCGCAGGCGGTCGCCGAGGCGAGTACGGCGACGGACGCGAGCGCGATCGCCGCAAAGCGGCGACGTGAGGTGACGCTCATCCTGACCCCTCTCAAGTGGTGAGGCTTGGTGTGTCGTGCGTGGTGGGGGGTGCTGCAGCGCCCCTGCCGTCGCCGGACCGGTGGTCCCCGGTGGTCCTGAACGATCTGGGGAGAACTGTGAAGGAGACTTCCGCCACTCCCCCGGGAGCGCTCCCATGAGATTGCCGGGGCGCTACCAGGGTGTCAATAGACCATTGGGAGCGTTCCCAGATCGTTACCGCCCTGTTTCGGGCCGGCACCGCAGGTGACGAACGCCGGCCCGTACGCCCGGTCGGGATCAGCAGAAGCGACGCAGCAGTGTGGTCGCGACCGTGGGATCGAAGAACGTCGGATCGAAGCCCGCACCGACCCAGTCCCGCAGCACCGGCGCCTCCGGATGGGTCGGATCAGCCAGGGCCGCGAGCAGCGCCTGGTAACCCGGCGGCCCGCCGATGCCCTCCGGAGGGCAGGCCCGCTCGCCGTCCAGGCAGACCGGGTACCGCTCGTCCTGGTCGGCGGTCAACGCGTCCTCGACGACGAGGTCGTGCTCCCACCAGTCACCGAAGTCGTACGTGTAGGAGAACCTGCTGCCCTTGCCGAGGACGGCGTCCAGCCGGACGTCCAGCTCGTCGTGCAGCGCCAGGCCCCCGTCCGGGTCCGGCTCGCCGTACGCCACCGCGTCGATCTCGAACGAGTGCAGGTGGCAGTCCCGCCAGCCCATCGCGTGCTGGGCGACCCGGTGCAGTCGGTCCAGCGTGTAGCCGGCCGGGACGAGCACCCGGCGCCACACCGACGGACGTACGCCGGCGAGGGACATCTTCAACTGGAAGATCTGACGCGGCATGCTGTCCTGTCCTCCGGCGGCTTAGGCTGCGAGCATGATCTGCCGAGCGTGCCGGGCCCGGCGGCACGACGACTGCCCGGGCCGGAACTGGTGCGACTGCCAGCACCGTACCGCCGAACCGACCCCTCCGGTCACCGGTCCGGCCGGCGAATGACGGTCGGAATTCCGATCCGGCGGCTCTGGCCCGAGCCGTCAACCCAGCCGCTCGACGACGCCGGGCTGACAGCGCTCTACCAGCGCGCGGACCAGCCCCGACTGCGGGTGAACTTCGTCGCCAGCCTGGACGGCGCGGTAAGTGTGGACGGCTACTCCGCCGGCCTGTCCGGCGAGCCGGACAAGCGGGTCTTCGGCGTACTGCGGATGCTCTGCGACGCCCTGGTGGTGGCCGCCGGCACCCTGCGCCACGAGGGTTACCGGGCGGTCCGCCTCGACGAGCGCCGCCGCGCCTGGCGCCGGGACAACGGGCTGGCGGAGTATCCGACGCTGGTGGTCGTCTCCGGCTCCCTCGACCTGGACCCGGCGCAGGCGGCCTTCGCCGACGCCCCGGTCCGGCCGATCGTGCTCACCCGCGCCGCCGCCGCCCCGCCGCCCGGCCTGACCGACGTCGCCGACCTGCTGCGCTGCGGGACCGAGCGGGTCGACCTCGCCGCCGGCCTGGCCGAACTGCACCGGCGCGGGCTCACCCAGCTGCTCTGCGAGGGCGGCCCGCACCTGCTCGGCGCGCTCACCGCAGCGGACCTGGTGGACGAGCTGTGCCTCACCGTCGCGCCACTGCTCGCCGGCGCCGGCGCGGGCCGGATCAGCGCCGGCGACGCCAGCGCGCCCCGGCACCTGCCGCTGCGGCACGTGCTCGCCGCCGACGACGGCGTCCTCATGCTCCGCCACGCCCGCCAGTGACGAACCGTCGCCCGGTCACACACCCAGCGTCGCGAGTGTGACCGGGCATCGTGTCCTCCGCCGCGTCGCGTGGCGACCTGTCGTACTCCTCGGGCAGGATGCACGTCATGCGCGCCGACCGTGATGCCCGACCGAGCCGAGTCGCCCGATGACCGACGCCGACCACGACGGCCTGGACGGCCCGGGCCAGCCGGTCGGCCGGGTCCTCGGCACCGCCGACGCGACCCCGTTGCAGTTCTGGACGGCCGTGGCGCCCGGCAGTTACCTCCAGCTCGACGACGTGGTGGTCACCCGCCGCGAACTGCCCGACCGTGAGCCGGTGACGATCGCCGGGGTGGTCACCCAGGTCCGGGCCCGGCACGAGGGCGCCCAGTTCGACTCGGACGTGTTCGCCATCGCCGACGGCACGCTTCCCGCCCAGGTGCAGGAGGCGGCCGAGGTCACCACCACTCGGGTCGACCCGGAGTTCTACGTGCCGCCGACCCCGGGGGCGGTGGTGCACCGGGCCGAGGGCGACGCACGCGCACGCGCGCTGCACTTCGACCGGATGGAACGGCGCATCCCGATGGGCATGGGTCGCGACGGGGTCCCGGTCTACCTGAACGCCGACTTCCTCGACGGCAGCCGCGGGGCGCACGTCTCCATCTCCGGCATCTCCGGTGTGGCCACCAAGACGAGCTTCGCCACCTTTTTGCTCTACTCGGTGTTCCGATCCGGCGTCCTGGGCGGCGACGCGGTGAACGCCAAGGCGCTGATCTTCAACGTCAAGGGCGAGGACCTGCTGTTCCTCGACCACCCCAACACGCGCCTCGACGAGCCGACCCGAGCGGCGTACGCGAAGCTGGGCCTGAGCGCCGGCGCCTTCCCCGACGTGCGGGTGTACGCCCCGCCGCGCCCCGGCGACTCGTCCGGCACTCCCGACGTGAGCAGCCGCCTCACCGGCGTGGACGCCTTCTACTGGACGCTGAGCGAGTTCTGTGCCGACCGCCTGCTGCCGTACGTCTTCGCCGACGCCGACGACGAGCGCCAGCAGTACACGATGGTCGTGCACTCGGTCACCGCACACCTGGCCCGCTACGCCCAACCCGCCGACGGTGGGGTGAGCATCGACGGGGTCCGGCTCGGCTCCTACGGCGACCTCGTCGACCACATCGTCGATGCGCTCAACGACGACGAGACCCGCTCCGACTGGGCGGGCAGCGCGGTCGGCCTGGGCACCGTCAACGCGTTCGCCCGCCGGCTGATCGGCAGCAAGAAGGACCTCGCCCGGCTGATCCGCGGCGACCTGGCGACCCGTCGCCCGCACTCGATCAACACCAGCGAGTCGGCCCAGGTGACGGTGGTCGACCTGCACAACCTTCCGGACCGGGCCCAGCGGTTCGTCGTCGGCGTGACGCTCAAGAGCGAGTTCGAGCGCAAGGAGAAGTCCGGCACCGCCAAGCCGTTGCTGTTCGTCGTCCTCGACGAACTCAACAAGTACGCCCCCCGGGAGGGCTCCTCCCCCATCAAGGAGGTGCTGCTCGACATCGCCGAGCGGGGGCGGTCGCTCGGGGTCATCCTGATCGGCGCGCAGCAGACGGCGAGCGAGGTGGAGCGGCGCATCGTCACCAACTCGGCGATCCGGGTGGTCGGCCGGCTCGACCCGGCCGAGGCGTCCCGCCCGGAGTACGGGTTCCTGCCGCCCGCGCAGCGGCAGCGGGCGCTGCTCGCCAAGCCGGGCACCATGTTCGTCAATCAGCCGGACATCCCGGTGCCGCTCTGCCTGGAGTTCCCCTTCCCGGCGTGGGCGACCCGGGTCTCCGAGGCGGGCCGCGCCCCCTCGGAGACGCTGCGTTCGATCACCCAGTCCGCCGACCCGTTCGCCGTGGTGGGCTCCGGCGGCGGCACCGACGACGACATCCCGTTCTAGGCAGGGCCGGTGCAACTGTGAAGATCCTGCACACCTCCGACTGGCACGTGGGCAAGGTGCTCAAGGGGCAGTCCCGGGCCGAGGAGCACAAGGCAGTCCTGGCCGGAGTGATCGACATCGCCCGTGCCGAACAGCCGGACCTGGTGATCGTCGCCGGTGACCTCTACGACACGGCCGCGCCCACCTCGGAGGCGACCCGGCTGGTCACCCGGGCGCTGACCGCGCTACGGCGGACCGGCGCGGACGTGGTCGCGATCGGCGGCAACCACGACAACGGCCCGGCGCTGGACGCGCTGCGGCCATGGGCCGAGGCCGCCGGCATCACGCTGCGCGGCGGCGTGCGCGAGAACCCGGCCGAGCACGTGATCGACGGCACCACTGCCGGCGGGGAACGGTGGCAGCTGGCCGCGCTGCCGTTCCTGTCCCAGCGGTACGCCATCCGCGCGCTGGAGATGTACGAGCTGACCGCCGCGGAGGCCAACCAGACGTACGCCGACCACCTGGGCCGGGTGCTGGGCCGCCTCACCGAGGGCTTCGCCGAGCCGGACCGGGTGCACCTGGTCACCGCGCACCTGACGGTGACCGGCGCGGCGGCCGGCGGCGGTGAACGGGACGCGCACACGGTGCTCGGCTATGCGGTGCCGGCCACCGTCTTCCCCGCGACCGCGCACTACGTGGCGCTGGGCCACCTGCACCGGGCTCAGCGCGTCGAAGGCCCGTGCCCGGTCCGGTACAGCGGCAGCCCGCTCGCCGTCGACTTCGGCGAGCAGGAGAACGTGCCGTCGGTGACGATCGTCGAGGTGACCGCCAGCACGGCCGCGCGGGTGCGGGAGGTGCCGGTGACCGCGGCGAGCGCGCTGCGGACGGTCCGCGGCACGCTGGCCCAGCTCGCCGAGATCGAGGCGCCCGACGCCTGGCTGCGGGTGTTCGTGCGGGAGCAGCCCCGCGCGGGCCTGCGCGAGGAGGTCCAGGAGCTGCTTCCCCGGGCGCTGGAGATCCGGATCGACCCGGAGCTGCTGGCGGCGCCGGGCAGCGGCACGCGGATCGCGCAGCGGTCGGGGCGTTCCCCCCGTGAGTTGTTCGGCGACTACCTGGACAGCCGGGGCCACGACGACGAGGGCGTACGAGAACTCTTCGACGAGCTCTTCGAGGAGGTCGAGCACTGATGCGTCCGATGCGGTTGGACATGGCCGGGTTCACGGTCTTCCGGGACGAGACCACTGTCGACTTCACCGACGCGGACTTCTTCGCGCTGATCGGCCCGACCGGCTCGGGCAAGTCCACGGTGCTGGACGCCATCTGCTTCGCCCTCTACGGCACGGTGCCCCGCTGGGGTGGCGCCCGAGGGCTGGCCAACGCCCTCGCGCCGTCGGCGACCGAGGCCCGGGTGCGGCTGGTCTTCGAGTCCGGCGGTGCCCGGTACGTGGCGACCCGGGTGGTGCGCCGGGACGGCCGGGGCAACGTGAAGACAGCGAACGCCGGGCTGCAGGTGATGCCGGCCGGCTTCGACGTGACCAAACTCGACACCGGGTTGAGCCCGGACGACCTCGGCGAGGTGATCGCCGGGACGCCCGCCGAGATGGAACACGCGGTGCTGGAGGCGGTCGGGCTGCCGTACGAGCAGTTCACCAGCTGCGTGGTGCTGCCGCAGGGCCAGTTCGCCGACTTCCTGCACGCCAAGCCGGCGACCCGGCAGCAGATCCTGGTCAACCTGCTCGGCCTCGGCGTCTACGAGGACGTGCAGAAGCGGGCCACGGCGCGCGCCACTCAGGCGGAAGCCCGGCTGGACGCGGTCGATCAGGTGCTCGCCGGCCTGACGGGGGTGGACGACGAGGCGTTGGCCGAGGCCGACGCCCGGGTGAGCCGGATGGCCGAGCTGGCCGACGCGGTGACCGGGGCAATGCCGGAGCTGGCGGCGGCCCGGGCACGCGCGCGGGAGGCGGCGGCCGCCCTGACCGCGCTCGACGACGAGCTGGGCGTGCTGTCCGGGGTGCGCGCCCCGCGCGGGGTGGCCGAGGTGGCCCGCGCGGTGACCGCGGCCCGGGCCGAGGCCGACGCTGCCGCCTCTGCGGTGTCGCTGGCCGAGGAGCGGGAGGAGAAGCTGCGCGGTGAGCTGGCCGGCGCGGGTGACGAGAGCGCGCTGCGGTTGCTGCTGCGGGCGTACGACGACCGGGATCGGCTGACCGGCGAGGCCGACACGGTCCGCGCGGCCGTGCGCGCGGCGGACGAGGAGCACGCCACGGCGGTCGCGGCGCTGGCCGCCGCCCGCGCGGACGCCGAGCGGGCCGAAACCGAGCTGGAGGCGGCCTTCCGGGCGCACGAGGAGGCGAAGGCCACCGACCTGGCGGTCAGCCTGCGCGTGCACCTGCATCCCGGTGCGCCCTGCCCGGTGTGCGAGCACCCGGTGGCCGAGGTGCCGGCGGTTCCGCCGGACTCGGCGGTGGCCGCCGCGACGGCCGCCGGCAAAGCGGCGCGGGCCGCCACCAAGGCGGCGCAGACGGTGGTGCAGCAGCGCGACGCCGCGGCGCGTGACCTGGAGCGGCTGCTGGTGCAGGCCCGCGCCCGGCAGGAGCAGGTGGACGCCCGGCTGACCGAGCTGGGCGGGCAGCTCGCGGGCGCGGCGGAGCCGGCGGTGCTGCGCCGCGAGTTGGCCGAGCACGCCCGGCTGCGACGCGCCCTGGACGAGGCGGCGACCGCCGTACGGGCCGGCCGGGACAGCGCCCGCCAGTCGCGCGCGGGTGTGGACGCGGCCGAGGAGCGTCTGCGGTCGGCGTGGCGGGGCTTCGACACGGCCCGTGACGCTCTGGCGCGGTTCGGTCCGCCGGCAGCCGACCGGGACGACGTGGCGGCCTCGTGGGCGGCGCTCACCGACTGGGCGGCGGCCGAGGCCGAGCGCCGTCGCGCGGACCGGGCCGGCCGGGCCACAGTCGTCGCCGACGCCGAGGCGGCGGCCGACGCGGTGCAGCGGCGGATCGCCGACCTCTTCGCCGCCGCCGACGTGCCCGTCGGCGAGGACCCGGTGCACGCCGCGACGGTGGCCGTCGAGCGGGCCGAGGCCGACCGTCGCCGGCTCGCCGAGCGCCGCGAGCAGGCCGGCACGTTGCGTGAGCAGCGGGCCGGACACGAGCGCGAGGCGCAGGTGGCGCGGGCCCTCGCGGGGCACCTGCGGGCCAACAACTTCGAGCGGTGGCTGCTGGCCGAGGCGTTGGACCTGCTTGTCGACGGCGCGTCGGGGATCCTGCGCGAGCTGTCCTCGGGCCAGTACGAGCTGGTCCACGACAAGGGCGAGTTCTTCGTGGTCGATCACCACGACGCGGGGCTGCGCCGGGGTGTGCGCACCCTCTCCGGCGGCGAGACGTTCCAGGCGTCGCTGGCGCTGGCGCTGGCGCTCTCCGAACAGCTGGCCGGCATGTCGACGACCGCGGCGAGTCTGGAGTCGATAGTCCTGGACGAGGGCTTCGGCACGCTGGACGCGGCCACCCTGGACACGGTGGCCGCGACCCTGGAGAACCTGGCCGCCCGGGGTGACCGGATGGTCGGCGTGGTCACGCACGTCGCGGCGCTGGCCGAGCGGATCCCGGTCCGCTTCGAGGTGCGCAAGGATGCCCGCTCGGCGCGCGTCGAACGGACGGGCCGGTGAGCGCGAGGAGTGCAGCGCAGCGGAGCCCCGCAGTCGCGAACGAAAGGTCGGACCGGTGAGCGACGCCGCGTTCTTCGTCGACTCGTGGGATCCGGCGTACGGTGCGTCGTTCGAGGCGTCCGCGTCCGGGCCGGCGACGCCGAGCAGCGCGCAGGTCGACGCCGACGTGGAGCTGCCGGCCGTCGACTGGCGGGCGATCGGGGTACGCGCGGACGTGCGGGCCCCGGACGTGGTGCTGCTTGTCGACGGGGTCCGCCGGATCGACGCGAGCATCTGGACGGCCGAGGCGGACGGCGGTTCCTTCCCGGGGCTGGCGGCGTCGTACGCGGCCGGGGTGGTCCGCTGTGACCTCGGTCGGGGTGCGGCCCAGTTGGCCGGCACGCAGGTGGGCCGGGGCCTGTTCACGGCGAGCCCGTCGGCGCAGGACGTGGTGGCGGGCGCGATCCGCTACCCGGTGCACCGGGTGGGCGGCACCGGCGAGTTGGCGAAGCTGCCGGCGGCGGTGCAGGGTCCGTTGACCGCGCTGGAGGTGGCGGTGTCCGACGCCGCCCGGGTCGACGGTGACCTGTTGGTGGTGGACGGCCCGTTGCGTAGTCGCCGCCAGTTGCCGCGCACGCTCGGCTACATCAAGACCCAGCACAGCCAGTACCTGGACGCCCGGCTGACGGCGGTGGTGACGTCTCTGGCGTCCGGTCAGCGGTCACCGGTGTTCCGGCTCGGCACGGCGTGGGGCGGGTGGTCGTGGTATTTGCGGCTGCCGGTGGCCGTGGGTGCGCCGTGGGCCGGGATCGTCCGGGTGGAGTGCTCCGCCGACCTGCCCGTCGAGGCGGCGATCGACCTGGCCGACCTGTCGTTGGTCACGCTGCCCCGCTTCGCGTCGACTCCGTACAAGGATCCGCGGGCGCCGCAGAACCTCATTCCGATCGCCGGTCTGGAGCGCCGCCTGCGGGCGTTGCTCGGTGATTCCCGTCTGCTGCACCGCGCGTTGACCACCGCGGCGCGCGTCGGCCGCTGAGCGGGGGCCGGTCGCGGTGGGACGCAAACGGGCGGATGACCGGGTGGTCGAGCAGGTGGACACCGGGCTGGCCGAGCTGGTGCCGTCGCCGGACCGGGCCGGTTCGTGGACGCTGCTGTTGGACGGGGCACCGCAGTCGCACGTGGACCTGACCGATCCCACGCATCTGGAGTTCGAGTACGTCCGGCGGCTGGCCGCCGCACTGGACCTGGTGGCGCCGCCCGGTGAGCCCCTGCGGGTGCTGCACCTGGGCGGTGGGGCGCTGACCCTGCCCCGCTACGTGTCGGCCACCCGGCCCGGGTCCACCCAGCGGGTGTCCGAGGTGGACGGCGCTCTGGTGGAGCTGGTGCGCCGCGCCTTGCCCTGGCCGGCGGACACCCGGCTGCGGGTCCGCGTGCAGGACGCGCGGGCGGTGCTGGCCTCGACACGGGACGCCAGCTACGACGTGGTGGTCGCCGACGTCTTCGCCGGTGCCCGCACGCCGGCGCATCTCACGTCGGTGGAGTACGCCGCCGAGGTGGCGCGGGTGCTCCGCCCGGCCGGCTGGTTGCTGGCGAATCTGGCCGACGGCCCGCCGCTGCGGTACGCCCGTTCCCAGGTCGCCACGGTGCGCTCGGTGCTGCCGCAGGCGTGCGTGGTCGGTGACGCGGCGGTGCTGCGCGGTCGCCGGTACGGCAATCTGGTGTTGGTCGCCGGGCGGACGACTCCCCCGGTGCCCGCGTTGACCCGGCGGGCGGCCGGGGACTGGTTCCCCGGGCGGGTCGTGGCCGGCGACGAGTTGGACCGTTTCGTCGGTGGCGCGGCGGTGGTGCGCGACGCGGACGCCACCGGCTCGGATCCGCCTCCGCCGGGGTTGTTCTCCGTCCGCCGCTGACGGGCCGCTCCGAGTCCGCCGACCGCTCCGTCGAACTTTTTTCGCGGTTTGTTGATCCGCTCGGGGCGGCGCTGCGTACCACCGGGCGGCCCGCCTTGTGGGGGCGGCGTTGGTAACGGACATCCCGGAGGTCTGCATGCATGCGGTGGCGGCCGGTTGGCACGGCGACGCGGTTCGCGCAGACTGGTTGTCCGCGCGGTCGTCGTCGCGGCCGACCTCGTCTGCCCGGGGGGTCGACGCCCGAGCCACGTCTCGCCAAAATGGTCCGGTGACGCCCCGACCGGCGCCCGGGCGCCACCAGGCGACGACAACCGAGGCGAACCACTCCGACCAGTTGATCCGGCTGCTCTACGCCGAGCACGCCGGCCCGTTGCTGATGTTCGTCATGCGGCTCACCGGGGGGGACCGGCAGCGCGCGGAGGACATCGTGCAGGAGACGCTGCTGCGGGCCTGGCGTAACGCGCACCGTCTCGGCGCGCAGGGGCAGGGTTCGCTGCGGCCGTGGCTGGTCACGGTGGCCCGTCGGATCGCCATCGACGAGCACCGCAGCCAGGAGGCCCGGCCGCCGGAGACGTACGACCGGGACCTGACCGCGTTCGCCGAGGCGGACAGCACCGACCGGGTGCTGCGCACGATGACGGTGGCGGACGCGCTGCGTACGCTGAGTCAGTCGCATCGGGAGATCCTGATCGCGACGTACTTCCGGGGGCGGACGGTGCCGGAGGCCGCCGAGGAGTTGGGGCTTCCGCTGGGCACCGCCAAGTCGCGGGTCTACTACGCGCTGCGCGCGCTGCGCACGGCTCTGCAGGAGCGGGGGGTGACAGAATGAGCCGGCCAGACCACATGGACGTCGCCGCGTACGCGCTCGGCGTGCTCGACGAGCAGGACACCGAGCGGTTCGAGGAGCATCTCGCCGCGTGCTGGGCGTGCGCGGCCGAGCTGGAGACGATGGTGCCGGTGGTGGGGCTGCTCTCCGGCATCGACGGCGAGACGATGATGGCGCTGGAGCAGACCGCCACCGATCCGGCGCTGCTGGACCGGACGTTGGTAGCGGTCCGGGCCGACCGTCGGCGTACCCGGTTTCGTCAGCTGCTCGCGACCGCCGCGGCGGTGGTGGTCTTCGGCGGGTTGACGGGTTACGGGTTCGTGAGTGTGGCCGGGGACGAGGCGCCGGGGATTCTCGCGGATCCGACGACGAGCGCCGCCGCCAACGACCCGCCGACGAGCGCGCCGACCGCGCCGCCGAGCGGCCCGGGTGTCGGCGGCACCGAGGAGGAGGGCGACCAGGTCGACGCCACGGACCCGACGACGGGCGTGCAGACGACGATGTTCCTGGTCGAGCGGGAGTACGGCACCCGCATCAACTTCAGCCTGCGGAAACTGCCCGGCCCGCGTGTCTGCCGCTTGATGGTGGTGCGCAAGAACGGCACCACGGAGGTGATTTCGACGTGGTCGGTGCCCGCTGGCGGCTACGGGACGAACAATCGCCCGCAGGGTCTTGAGCTGAGCGCTTCGACGTCCGCGTTGGCGAGTGACATCAAGCAGCTGCAGGTGCAGTCGGTCGACGGCAACGGTGTGGCCAGTCCGCTGGTCACGGTGCCCATGTAAGTCGCGTACCATCCTCGACGCCGGTCATTGTCTCAATGGCCGGCGTCGATCTGTTGTGGAACTGCGGCCCCCGCGTGGAGGGCCATACGGATGGCCGCTCACATCGGTTCAATCCATTCGCGTGAAATTGACCACTGTTACTCCTTCAACCTTGACAGCCTGCCCGCCGTACCTATGGGTGAACTGCCAAGAATGAGGAGGGCACGTGGCACAGATGAAGCGGACCGTCATCGTCGCGAGCGCGATGGTCGCACTAACGGCCTGCGCTCCCGCGGGTTACGACGGGGCGAACTCGAGCGCGGCCGAGCCGGTCGCCGTCGCCGCGGCCGAGCCCACCGCGTCGGCTGAACCCGAGGCGTCGGCATCCGCGGAGGCGCCGGTCGCCGACGCGCCGCCGCCCGCGGACGTCGAGCTGACCGAGCAGTTGATCGGCAAGAAGATCGCCCGGATGGGCAACGTCGTGACCGACCAGGACGGCTGGGTCCTGTACCGCTTCGACAAGGACACCGCCGACCCGCCCGCGTCGAACTGCGTCGACAAGTGCGCGCAGGTGTGGCCGCCGGCGTTGACCGACGGCAACCCGCAGCTCACCGGCCTCTCCGACGACAAGGTCGGCAGCGTCACCCGGCAGGACGGCACCCGACAGCTCACCATCGGCGGCTGGCCGGTGTACCGCTACATCGGCGACAAGAAGCCCGGCCAGTGGAAGGGCCAGGCCGTCGGCGGCACCTGGTTCGTGGTCGACCAGAACGGCAAGAAGAACCTGACCTGCCTGCCCACCTCGACGCCGAAGGCCGTCGCGCCGCCGGCGGCGGACAGCGGGTCGAGCGACGCCGGCGGTTCGGGTTACTCGTACTGATCCCGGTACGCCAGGGCACGGTGGCCGGTCGCAGCCGGGGAGGGCCGCGGCCGGCCACCGCCGTGCCCGGAGCGCGTCGGCGACGGCGGCGACCGGCCCCGCGCCCTGACCTGGCAGAGTGGGAGGGTGACCGAGACCGAGCCCGCCGCGACGAGGGTGCTGCACCCGCCCGTCGGCTACCGGCTGGCCGCGTCGGTCCGCGGCCTGACCTTCAGCCCGTACGACCCGTGCGCGCGCGTCGCCGCCGGCACGTTCTGGTGGGCTACCCGCACCCCGGACGGGCCGGCGACCCTCGCTCTGCGGCCGGCGGGCGGTGAACTGCTCGCCGAGGGTTACGGGCCGGGTGCCGCGCACGTGGTGGAGCGCGCCGACAGGATCGCCGGGCTGCACGACGACCTGAGCGGCTTCGCCGAGTTGGCGTCGACGCACCCGCTCGTCGCCCGGCTGGCCCGGGAGCACCGAGGGCTGCGCATGCCCACCACCGGGCAGGTGTTCCCCCGGCTGCTGCGCGCGGTCTTCGAGCAGAAGGTCACCGGCAAGGAGGCGTACCGGGCGTACGCGGCGACCGTGCGGCACTTCCGGGAGCCGGCCCCCGGCCCGCTGCAACCGCTGCTGCTGCCGCCCGAGGCCGCCGCGGTGGCCGCCACCCCGTACTGGGTGTTCCACCCGTTCGGCGTGGAGCAGCGCCGGGCCGACACGCTGCGTCGCGCCGCCGCGCTCGCCGATCGGCTGGAGCGCTGCGTGGACTCCACCGAGGCCACCCGCCGGCTGACCGCCATCGCGGGCATCGGCCCGTGGACCGCCGCCGAGGTGGTCCGGATCGCCTACGGTGACCCGGACGCGGTAAGCGTCGGCGACTACCACATCCCGAACACGGTGGCCTGGGCGCTCGCCGGCGAACCGAGGGGTGACGACGCTCGGATGCTGGACCTGCTAGAGCCGTTCCGGGGGCATCGCGGTCGGGTGTGTCTGCTGCTGGAGGCCGCCGGCATCCAGGCGCCGAAGTACGGCCCGCGCGCCCCGATCCGCTCGTTCGCCCGCTTCTGACGCCGGCCGGTCACCGTCGCGCGCAGAGCCGGCGCAGAGTGCGACCGAGCCACCAGGCGTACGCGTGCTGCACCGCCTGGACGGCCGGACCGGCGGCGCGGGTGAACCAGCGGTCCGGGAGGCTGAACGCGCGTACCTCGAACCAGACCGCGCCGCTGTCGTCGTGGCCGACCACGAACGCCTCCTCGCCCCGCTCCGGGTGACCGGGGAGGGTGCCGTAGCCGAAGCCGGCGAGCGTGGGCGACTCGTCGCTCCAGACCACCCGGCAGGGCCCCCACACGCGGGCCGACCCGACCCCGAGACCGGCAGTGACCAGCACACCCTCGGTGGCCCGTGCCGCGTCGGTGCGCATCCGGACCCCGGCGGCGCGGTGCAGCCGCCAGCTCAGCACCGCCTCGGCCGCAGTCTCGAAACAGCCGGTCGGCAACGGCGTCCGGTGGCGCAGGTGGTGGTATCCGCCGGGCAGCGCGCCCTGCCGGGTCCGTCCCATCTCCGGGTACGTCAGCTCGGCCACCGCTCCCCCTCGTCGTCGCCGGACACGGGCCAGGGTACGGCGGTCGCGATCGGGTCGCCGGTGGACGAGGCGGGCGGCTGTGGTGTGCTGCAAGGATGAGCGTCGAGCCCCGCATCGTCCCGGCCGGTGTCGCGGACGCCGGCGAGATCCTCACCGTGCAGCGCGCCGCGTACCTGACCGAGGCGCAGCACTACGCCGACCCGTTCCTGCCACCGTTGACCGAGACGTTGGACGAGGTCCGGGAGGTGTTGACCGGCCCGACGACGGTCCTCGCCGCCCGGCTGGGGCACCGGCTGGTCGGCTCGGTGCGGGCCCGCCTGGACGGGGACACCGCGCACATCGGGCGTCTGTCGGTCGCACCCGACCAGCAGGGCCAGGGCATCGGCGTTGCGCTGCTCGCCGCGATCGAGGCGGCCTGCCCGGCCGAGGTGGCAGTGTTCACGCTGTTCACCGGCGCGGACAGCACCCGCAATCTGCGGCTCTACCAGCGGCTCGGCTACCGGGTCGTGGCGCACCGCCCGGACCCGAACGGCGTCCTGTTGGCGGTGCTGGAGAAGCCTGTCGTCAGCTCCGCTCAGCTCGGGCCCTGAGTCCGTCGGCCTCCAGCCGGAGGTAGCGCCGCAGCAGACCGCCGTAGAGCAGGCCGATCAGCCCGGCGAGCGGCCCGGCCTGGTCGATGGCCACCTCGACCCGGGTACGCCCGCCGGGCAGCGGCAGCACCCGGTGCTCGCCGCGGGTGCGCACGCCCGGGGTGTCGGAGACCCAGGTGAATTCCCGCCCCTCGGTCAGCTCGGTGACCCGCCACACCGCCGGCCGCAGTTTCGGCTGGGTCAGGCGGGCTGTCGCGCCGACCGCGAGGGGCCCCGACTCACCCCGCTCGGCCCGGCTCACCGAGGCCGTCCACTCTGGCCACCGCGCCACGTCGACAAGCAGCGCCCACACCCGCCCGGCGTCCGCGCCGATCTCCGTGTCCGCTTCGAACCGCATCGCGTCCCCTTCCCGGCGGCGCCGGCCGGCGCCGCCACGTCCTGTCGACGACGCTGCCCGTCGGATCGTGACGGCGGCATCCACCGGCCGGTCCGATCGTCGATCGGGCCGCGGGTCCGCCGGCCGCGCGGGATCAGGCGGCCTCGCGCAGGTCCGCCAGACTCAATGGGGTACGCCGACGCAGCAGCTCCTCCAACTCCGCCACCGACCCGACCTCGCCGAGCACGTTGCGGCCACCGCCGAACCGCTGCGGGTAACGGCGGGTCAGCCGGTAGCGGTAGCGGCCCCGGATCAGCTCCACGCTCACCCGCCACCGCCCGCAGCAGTCACAGACCCACTCGGACACCAGGCGAAACTAGCTCTGACCTGGGGTTATCTGATTCGCCCAGGCAGGACGAGCGGCGCGCGGACGGACACGCCACCGCCGTGCCCACGGTGATCTGCCTCACGACTGTCGGCTCCGTCTGATTGACTGGTCGCCGTGGACCTGCCGATCAACCCGCCCGTCGAGCCGATGCTGGCCAAGAGCGTTTCGAAGCTGCCCACCACCGCCGGCGTGACCTACGAGCCCAAGTGGGACGGGTTCCGGTGCATCGTGTTCCGTGACGGCGACGAGGTCGAGCTGGCCAGTCGGGGCGGCAAGTCGATGACCCGCTACTTCCCCGAGGTGGTCGAGCAGGCCCGCCGTCAGCTGCCCGAGCGGTGCGCCGTCGACGGCGAGCTGATCGTGATCCGGCGGGACGGGCCGTCCGGCCAGCCCCGGCTCGATTTCGAGCTGCTGGCCCAGCGCATCCACCCGGCGGCGTCGCGGGTGAAGCTGCTCGCCGAGACCACTCCCGCCGACTTCGTCGCCTTCGACCTGTTGGCGATCGGTGACGAGGCGCTGCTCGACCAGCCGTACCCGCGCCGCCGGGAGCGTCTGGTCCAGGCGCTGGCCGGGGTGCGCCCGCCGGTGCACGTCACCCAGGTCACGACCGACCCGGAGACCGCGCGCCGCTGGTTCGACGTCTTCGAGGGCGCCGGGCTGGACGGGCTGATCGTCAAGCCGGCCGACCTGCCGTACGAGCCGGGCAAGCGGTTGATGTTCAAGGTCAAGCACTCCCGTACGGCCGACGCGGTGGTCGCCGGCTTCCGCTGGCACAAGTCCGGCCCGGTGGTGGGTTCGCTGCTGCTCGGCCTCTACGACGACGCGGGAGTCCTGCACCACGTCGGGGTGAGCGCGTCGTTCAGCATGGCCCGCCGCGCCGAGTTGCTCGACGAGCTGGCGCCGTACCGGGACATCGGCGACGAGCACCCGTGGGTGCACGGCGACCACGAGCGTGGCCAGCGCATTCCGGGTGGGGTGAGCAGGTGGACCGGCACCAAGAACCTGGAGTGGGAGCCGCTGCGCCCGGAGCTGGTGGTCGAGGTGGGTTACGACGCGATGGAGGGCGAGAGGTTCCGGCACACCGCCCAGCTCGTCCGCTGGCGGCCGGACCGCGACCCCCGCTCCTGCCGCTACGACCAGCTCGACCGTCCGATCCGCTTCGACGTGGACCAGGTGCTGCGCGGCGATCCGGCCGTCACCCTCGATCGGGCCGCCACCGGCCCGGCGTAGCCTGGCCGTCGACCCGACACCGGAGGATCACGTGAGCCGCACCGCCGTCCAGCCTCGGATGACGACCAGTCGCCGGGTCCGTCGCAGCCTCGTCGCCTTCGCCGTGGCGGCGCTGCTCACCGCCGGCTGCACGCTGCCGGCGTTCGCGCCGCGCACCGACGTGGAGGGTGCGGCGGCGCCGGCCGGCTCGTCGGCGACCTGGCGGCCCTGCCCGGAGGCTGCTGAGGACCTGGTCGGGCGGGGCGCTCCGGACATGCGCTACGAGTGTGCCCGGATCACGGTTCCCCGGGACTGGGGCGCCGGCGGCGGGGCGACCGCCGGGCCGGGCGTCGGCGAGACCTTCGAGATCGCCCTGCTGCGGGCCCGGTCCACCAAACAGCGGGACCGGATCGGCTCGCTGGTGGTGAACCCCGGCGGCCCGGGTGGCTCCGGTGTGGACACTGCCGTCTACCTCTCCTTCGGCCCACAGTTCGGTGGGCTGCCCGGCTCGGTCACCGAACGCTTCGACATCGTCGGCTTCGACCCGCGTGGTGTGTCCCGGTCGAGTCCGGTGAAGTGCATCTCCGACGCCGACCTGGACGCCAGCTTCGGCTACGACCCGGATCCGGCGAGCCAGGCGTCGTTCGACGGCTTCGCGGGGCTGAGCCAGCGCATCGGGCGCGGCTGCGGGGACCGCTACGGCGACCAGTTGCCGCTGTACGGCAGCGAGCAGGCCGCCCGGGACATGGACGCGGTGCGCGCGGCGGTGGGCGACGACAAGCTCACCTACCTGGGCTACTCCTACGGCACGCTGCTCGGCGCCATCTACGCCCAGCTCTACCCGCAGCGGGTGCGCGCGCTGGTGCTCGACGGCGCTGTCGACCCCCAGCAGCGGCTGATCGCCGGGTCGGAGAGCCAGGCCCGCGGGTTCGAACGAGCCTTCGACAATTTCACCCGCTGGTGCGCCGCGAACGCCGCCCGCTGCCCGATCGCCCCGGACGCCCGCGCCGCCGTGACCTCGGCCATCGACAAGGCCAAGGTCTCCCCGGTCCGCGGTGACGACGGGCGGGAGGCCACGGCGGGCTGGGTCTTCTACGCGGTCATCTCCTCGCTCTACACGGAGGCCGGCTGGCAGGAGCTGGCCCGGGCCATCGACCGGCTGGCCGAGGGCGACCCGAAGGACGTGTTCCGCCTCGCCGACTCGTACGCCGGCCGGGAGGGCGACGGGCACTACTCGAACCTGTTCGACGCCAACCTCGCCATCAACTGTGCCGACGAGACCGAGAAGCCGAGCCGGGAGCAGATCCGTCAGTTGCAGTCGCAATGGCGGACGAAGTACCCGCTGTTCGGTCCGGCGCTCGCGGTCGGCATGTTGAGCTGCGTCGAGTGGCCGGGTGGTCGGGACCCGTACCCGACGGGTCGGGCCAACGGCGCACCGCCGATCGTGGTGGTCGGCACGACCGGCGACCCCGCCACGCCGTACGAGCAGACCGGCCGCCTCGCCTCGATGCTGGGTGTCGGCCGGGTGCTCACCTGGGAGGGCGAGGGGCACACCGCGTACCCGCAGACCTCCTGCATCACCAAGGCCGTCGACGCGTACCTGCTCGACCTGACCGTGCCCAAGGAAGGGCTGCGCTGCCCGGCCAAGTGACAGCTGTGCCACGCTGACGGCATGACCGACGTGATCTTCCGCGAGGCGGTACGGGCCGACCTGCCCGCCGTCATCTCCCTGCTCGCCGACGACGTCCTGGGCAAGACCCGCGACTTCACCGAGGTCGATGAGGCGTACGAGCGTGCGTTCGCCGACATCAGCGCCGACCCGCGCAACCAGCTGATCGTCGCCGAGCAGGGCGGCGAGCTGGTCGGCTGCCTCCAGATCACCTACATCCCGGGGCTCGGCCGGCACGGCGCCGAACGGTCTCTGATCGAGGCGGTCCGGGTCCGCTCGGACCGACGCGGCCAGGGCCTCGGCCGGGAGTTGATGACCTGGGCCATCGACCAGGCCCGGCAGCGGGGCTGCGCCCTGGTGCAGCTCACCACGGACAAGTCCCGCGCCGACGCGCACCGCTTCTACCTGGGGCTCGGCTTCGTGGCCAGCCACGAGGGCATGAAGCTCCCGCTCTGACGCGACCGGCGCTGTCGGGATGCCGAGTCGTCAGGACGCCGGTCGCGAGCCCGTCAACGTCGCCAGCCCGTCAACGTCGCCAGCGAGTCGACGTCGTCAGCCCGTTGGCCGGCTTCGGCGCGTTGTGGCGTCTCAGGTCCCCAGGGTGCACCTTCGGTCCTGTCGAGCTGCCCCAGATTTGGGGCACGGAACCACGGCGGTGGCGGCGGAAAGGGCCTAGGCCCACACACCGACCGCCCAGCACAGCACCCACACACCCCACCCAGCACGGCGCCCACACAGCCCCACCCAGCACGGGCCCGTACACCCCGCCCGACACAAGACGCGCACTCCTTTCGCGCGACCGCTACACGGGCGACGTCGACCCGGAGGTGGCCGAGACGGCCGGCGCGCTGGTCCCGATGCCCGGCCGCGTCGGCCCAATGGCCCATATCCGGGGCAGCTCGAACGGCCGACGCGCCGACCTCGATACCCAGCCACGCCGGCCCGACG
>NZ_JBEZFG010000014.1:0-83650 GCF_040649315.1 Micromonospora sp. NPDC049004 | reverse complement strand
GTGTCCACATCCGGGGCAGCTCGAACGGCCGACGCGCCGACCCCGATACCCAGCCACGCCGGCCCGACGGTCCACATCCGGGGCAGCTCGAACGGCCGACGCGCCGACCCCGATACCCAGCCACGCCGGCCCGACGGTCCACATCCGGGGCAGCTCGAACGGCCAGCGCGCTCACCCCGATACCCGGCCGCGTCGGCCGGATGGTCCATATCTGGGGCAGCTCGACAGGATGCGAACAGACCACAGCCGGTTGGCTCTGACCAAGCCCGCGCCGCCCGCGCCCCGCAGCCTGTGACCGCTGACCGCAGACCGCTGACCGCAGACCGCAGATCACCGCCCACCGACCGAAGACCACGGACCGCCGACCGCCGATCACCGACCACCGACCACCGACCAGGACACACGGACCACGGACCAGGACCACGGCCGAGGGCGGCGGTCAGCCGTCGACCAGGCGGCCGTCGCGCAGGACGAGCACCCGGTCCGCGAGGTCGATCAGGGCCGGATCGTGGGTGGCCACCAGGGCCGTCATGCCACGGGCGTGCACCACCGCGCGCAGCAGGTCCATGATGGAGCGGCCGGTCTCCGAGTCCAGCTGTCCAGTGGGTTCGTCGGCGATGAGCAGGTCCGGCTCGTTGGCGAGCGCGCGGGCGACCGCCACGCGCTGCTGCTGCCCGCCGGACAGCTCGTACGGGCGCTGCGCCGCGTGCCCGCCCAACCCCACCAGCTCCAGCAGCACCGCCACGCGCTGCTCCCGCTCCGCGGCCGGCACCTGCGCCAGCCGCAACGGCACGCCCACGTTCTCGGCGGCGGAGAGGATCGGCACCAGCCCGAAGGTCTGGAAGACGAAACCGACGGTGCCCCGGCGCAGCCGCAGCAGCTCGGCCTCCCCGGCCGAGGTCACGTCGTGCCCGGCCACCATGACCTGACCGCTGTCCGGCCGGTCCAGTCCGCCGATGATGTTGAGCAACGTGGTCTTGCCAGCGCCGGAGCGACCCCGGATGGCGACCAGCTCACCGCGGTTGGCGCTGAACGAGACATCGCGTACCGCCTGCACGGCGTGCTCACCGCGACCGAAGGTCCGGCTCACGCCGCTGACCCGCACCACCTCGTCCGCTGGCGTTGCGGAGCTGCCGCTGAACCCGGCCGTTCCGGCCACCACCATGTCCTGAGGGCTCACGCCCGTGCCTCCCGCTCGTCCGAGGCCCGGTCACCGGGCCGTACCTGCACGTGGTCGGGCTCCAGATCGAGCCGGACCCGCTCTTTCAGCGACAGCGCGTCGACGAACGCGGCCGGCAGCTGCATCCGGCCGTTGCGGTCCAGCACCGCGTACTCCTCGCTGACCAGTTCGGTGTTGCCGTCCGCGCCGACGCGCGCGGTCCGGCGTACCTCGGAGGCGGTTCGGCCGTCGCGGATCGCGACGGTCCGGCGGACCTGGGTGGCCACGGCGTGGTCGTGGGTGACGACGACGATGGTCACGCCCAGTTCGGCGTTGATGGTGCGCAGCGCCGCGAAGACCTCCGCGCCGGTGGCCTCGTCCAGTTCACCGGTCGGCTCGTCGGCGAAGAGCACCTCCGGGTCGTTGGCCACGGCCACCGCCACCGCGCACCGCTGCTGCTCGCCGCCGCTGAGCTGGCCCGGCCGGCGGTCCGCGCAGTAGCCCACGCCGACCATGTCGAGCAGCTCCCGGGCCCGTTCCCGGCGGGCCCTGGCGCCCCGCTTGCCGGCCAACTGCATCGGCAACTCGACATTCTCCAGCGCGGTCAGGTACGGCAGCAGGTTGCGACCCGTCTGCTGCCAGACGAACCCGACCAGCTCGCGCCGGTAGCTCAGCCGCCGCTTGGCCGACAGCGAGAGCAGGTCGTAGTCGGCCACCCGGGCGATGCCGGCGGTCGGCGTGTCCAGACCGGAGAGAATGTTGAGCAGGGTCGACTTGCCCGAGCCGGACGCGCCGACGATCGCCACCAGCTCACCCCGGTCGATGACCAGGTCCAGACCCTGCAGGGCGACGACCTCCACCCCCTCGGTCTTGAAGATGCGCACCAGACCGTCGCAGACGATGTGTCCGCGCAGTCGGTCCTGCCCGCCGGCCCGCTCGGCAGCGCGTTGCGCGGCCCTCTGTTGCAGGGCGGCCAGGTCGGGCACCAGTGACGTCTGTTCGGTAACGGTCATCTCAGCTCTCCTCTCCGAGCCGGAGCACCTCACCGAGGCGCAGCCGGCGGTTGTTCAGGGCCTCGACGGCGACCGCGAAGCCGAGGGCGACCGCCCCGAGTGCGAACACCGCGACGACCAGGCCGGGTTCGAACGCCACCCGGACCGGCACTCCGCCGGTGAACGCGGACAGGCCGAGCACCGGATTGAGCACCAGCGGGAGCACCGCGCCGACCAGCGCGCCGGTCAGCACCGACACGCCGACCAGCGGTGCCAGCTCGACCAGCAGCAGCCCCCGCCACTGCCGGCGGGACAGGCCGAGGGTGCGCAGCCGGGACAGCACCTGCCCCCGGGCCCGCGCGCCGGCCAGCACGGTGAACGCGATGGCCAGCAGTCCGAGCACGGTGCCGCCGGCGGCGCCCGCCACGAACCCGAAGGCCAGCACGCCGTTCGCGCCACCGTCACCGAGGTCCCGTCGTACGGCCGCTCGGGTGTCGACGGTGACTCCGAGCGGCCGTTCCCGGCCGGTGACCGCACCCTGCTGCTGGTAGCGCAGCTGGCCCTGGTCACCGGCCTGCCGGAGCGCCTCCACATCGAGCCGGTCCCCGGCGACGAGCAGGCTGGTCGGCACGGGCGTGGTGTTCCGCGGCGGCAGCGCCTGCCAGGGCAGGATGACAAACCGGCTGGTGCTCTGCGCCAACAGCGGGAAGCTGTCCTGCGCGCCGGCGACCCGGAACTCGTACCGCTGCCCCTGCACCGACACGAACGCCGAGCGGTCCAGGCCCGCCCGCGACAGGTCGGCGGCGACGGCCGGGGACACGATCGCGGGCAGCGGTCCCGGTTCGGCCCGGGCGGAGCGCAACGCGTCAGGGACCGTCACGTCGACCTCCGCGTCGCCGGCCACCCGGGCCAGTCCGGGGCCGTCGACCAGCAGCACCGTCGTCTGTCCGACCCGCGCGTCGGTGCCCACCTCGTCGGTGGCCAGCCGCTCGTCCGGCTCGATCAGGACCGGGGTGGCGGCCTGCACGCCGGGCAGACCGGCCAACGCCTCGACCGTGTCCGGGGCGAAGCGTTCCCCCCGGATCACCGCGTCGGCCGGAACGGTCCGCTCCACGGCCCGGTCGCGGCTGGCGTCGACGCCTGCGGCGACCACCGCGCAGAACGCCGCGGTGCCGATCGCCAGCACCACGACGACCAGTGGCGCGGCGACGGCGGATCGCCCGGCCCGCGCGGTGCCGAGGAATGTCACGCTGCCGCGCGTCCGCGCGGCCAGCCGGCTGACCAACCGCAACGGCCACGGGTACGCGCGCAGCGCGAGCACCGCCGCGGCGACCGCGAGCAGCACCGGCACGGACACCAGCAGCGGGTCCACCTCGCCGAGGGTGAGCCCGCGTCGGCGCAGCAGCACCGCGGCGAGCCCGGCCAGCAGCAGCAGGGAGACCTCGACGGTGAGCCGGCGGGCCGACGGGCGCACCCGGACCAGGTCCCGGCGAGCGGCACCGCCACCCTGCACGGCCAGTGTCGCCAGCGGCAGCGCCAGGGTGACCAGCACGGTCGCCGCCGCGGCGTACCGGGCGGTCGGATCCGGAGCGCCGGGGAACAGGGTGCCGAGCAACCAGCCGGCCACTGCGGCGACCGGCACCACCAGCAGTGACTCGGCCAGACTGCGACGGGCGCCTGCGGTGGCGGCGCCACCACGGGCCCGGATCAACGCGAACTCCGAGCGGCGCCGACGGGTGGCCAGGATGGCCGCGAGCACGATCAGACCGGCCAGGGTGGCCAGCACGCCGGCGCCGATGACGGCGAGCAGGGTACGGGCGGCGTTCAGCTGGGCGGCGAACGCCCGCAGCGGAACGTCGACGCCGATGGTCAACGCGAAGCCCGGCGGAACGTTGCGCTGCATCTCCTGCAGGCCGCCGATCATCTCGTCCAGACCGCGTGCGTCGATCCGGTCGACGCCCAGTCGGTACCGCCACTCGGACTGGATCGGCCAGCCCTCCGTGGCTCGCTTGTTCATGGCGGACTGGGCGATCACGCCGGTGATGGTGAACGGCTGGCCGTCGCCTTGCGGTTCAATGATTCGCAGCAGCTGCGGCAGTCCGTCCCACATCCCGTCCGCGCGGTCGATGGGCCGGAACAGCCCGGACACCACCACCGGTTTCGGGTCGCCGAAGGTACCCGCGAGATCGACGGTGCCGATGCGCAGCCGGCTGCCGGCGCGCAGGTTGAGCTTGCGGGCCACGTCGACGTCCAGCGCGACCTCGATCGGCCGGTCCGGAACGTACGTCTCACTGGGCCAGGTGCCCTCGACGAGGACGCCGGCGTCCTGAATCCCGGGCATGGCCCGCAGACCCAGGTCGACAAGCAGTTTGCGGGCCGCGAGGTCCGGCCCGACCAGGCGGGTCGGGGGGAGGTCCACCCGGTGCCACGACTCGGTGACGGCCGAGCGCACCTGCGGCGGCATCGCCGCGAGCAGGCCGTCGAATTTCTCCTGCGACTCCGCCATCGCCGTCTTCGTCGTGGGAATGGCGGAGTTCGACGTGTACGAGAGGTCCCGGCGGGCGGCGGGCTCATTGGTGAGCTGCGCCCGCAGCCCCTGTTCCGCGAGCCGGTTGACGAGTCGGGGCACTCCGCTGACCAGCAGAGTGACCACCAGGGTCAGCACTGCCAGAAGCAGGAACTGCCCGCCGTACGCCCGGACCCGGCGGGCGGCCGCGCCGACGCTCATCGTTCTCCCCCGATTCGCAGCTGCACCGCCGCCACCCGCTGACGGATGCCGGCGGCGATGAACGCGCTGAAGGCGAGCGCCGCCAGCAGCAGGCCGACCGCGGTCAGGCCGATGGGCACCCAGGGCAGCGCGAAGGCCGCCGGGGGCACCGGCCGGCCGGCGGCCGGGGTGAGGATGACCAGTGGAGCCATGGTGGCCCCGACGGTGGCGCCGAGCAGCAGCCCGACCCCGACGCCGATGCCGGCCAGGAAGGTCTGTTCGGCCAGCAACGCCCGGGCCAGCAGCCGGGGTGTGGCGCCGAGGGTGTGCAGCACCGCGAACTCGCCCAGTCGACGCCGGGCCGTGGCCCACACGTCGACCATGAGACCGACCAGGGCGAGCAGCACCGCCCCGAGCGCCGCGGCGAGCATCCCCGTACGCGACCCACGCCAGTACGGGTCGTCGGCGGCGGCCTCGATCACGGCTCGCCGGTCGAGGACTGTGACCCCCGTCAACTCACCTGTGGCGCGGGCCGCGGCGGCCGGGTCGTCGGCGCCGATCCACCACTCCGGCACCGGCCGGATGGTCCCGCCGGAGCGGATCAGCGCGTCGACCGCCGTGGGCAGGTCGAGCAGCACGCCCTCGCCGGTGGTGGTCGGCACGGAGTCCAGTTCGCCGAGCAGTCGGGCCGGCACGGACGCGCCGGAGAGGGTCAGGGTGAAGGTGTCGCCGGTGCGCAGGCTCAACGCGTCGCGTACCCCGGGGGTCATCAGCACCGGAACGGGTGCGATGTCTCCGGCGGGCACGATGGCGAACCGGGTGGGCGGTTGGTAGGCGAACTGCCCGCCGGGGATCACCTCCACCGGGAAGCTCGCGGCGACGCCCGACGCGGTGGACCGTGCGACGGCGGGCGCCTGGTTGCCGTCCTGGCGGCCGGTCGTCGTGTTCCATTGCCCGGTCAGTTCGGCGGGTCGGGTGGTGCCGTCCGCGCCGACGAGCGTCAGCCCCTCCACCTGGAGCTGGTACGAGTTCCCGGCCGCCGCCCCGCCGTCGGCCTCGAAGCCGGCGAGCCGCAGCCGCGCCGGGCCCACGTCGGGCAACTGCACGGTGAACGGCGCAGGCCGTCCGTCGCTGGTGGCGCTGACCGCCGGCAGCCGGAAGGCGAGCCCGTCGCTGCTGGTGACCAGCAGCGCCACCGCGATCTGCTGTGGCCGGACGGCCTGGCCGACGGGGGTGCGAGCCGTGCCGGTGATCGCACGGGTGCCGACGGGCAGTTCGACGCCGGCGGGGGCGCCACGCGCGGCGACCATCCGTTGGTACTGCGTCGACACCGGCTCGTCGCTGAGCCGGTCGGCGAGCCGGACGACACCGGCCGCGCTGGCCGGGTCGAACCCGATCACGGTCACGGGAAGGTCCCCGCGGCCGACCCGTACCTCGTCGCGCCACGCCGGCACCGCCCGGTGCACGCCCGGCAGCGCGGCGAGCTGACCGGCCCGGGACGGCGGGGCGGAGCCGGCCCGCTCGGTGACCCGCAGGTCGGCGCCGACCGTGTGGCCGGCCTGCTCGACCTGGGACCGCTCGCCCGTGCTGACCAGTGACCAGGCCAGGGTGCTCCCGCCGACGGCGAGGGCGAGCAGCAGCACGGGCCCGGCGTGCGGACGCCTGCCGGCCTGCCACATGCCGAACATGGTGGCCGTCCACGGCCGCCGGTCAACGAACCGCTCGGCGAACCGGGTCAGCGGCGGGAGCACCCGCAGCGCCAGCACGGCCCCGGCCAGCACACCGAGGGTCGGGGCGGCCACCAGCAGCGGGTCGAGCCCGAGACGGCCGTTCGAGCCGGCCAGCGGTGAGGCGTACCGGCGCAGTTGCACCCAGGCGAGCACGGCGAGTGCGACAAGCACCAGGTCGACGCTGGCCCGCTGGATGCTCGCCGACCGGTTCGGCCGGGACCGGGCGGCCATGTCGGCCACGTACGTGCCGGCCCCGCGCAGCGTCGGCGCGACCATGGCCACCAGGCATCCGGCGGCGGTCGCCGCGGCAACTGCCCAGACCAGGGTGGCGTTGCCGCCGGAGGCGGACAGTTCCGCCGCCCCGCCGGGCCGGACGAACCGCAGCGCCTCCCCGGCGAGCACCGGCCCGAGCAGGGCGGCCGGCGCCACCACGAGGGTCGCTTCCCGAGCGGCCAGGCCCGCGAGTTGGCGCCGGGCAGCGCCCCGGGCGCGCAGCAGTGCGGTCTGTGGACGGCGGTCCTCGTGCAGCAGGGCGGCGACCAGCACCAGCGCGTACCCGCCGAGCACCAGGATGAGCAGCAGCGGAGTGGCCAGCGCGGAGCGTCCCACCAGGTCGGCGCGGGCGATCCGGTCGAGCAGTTGGTCCATCTTCGTCAGGGACTGCGCCGAGCTGCCCAGTTGGGCGGCCTCCGGCACCGCCGTCGAGGCCGCGTTCACGGCGGCCCGCACCGCGGGCAGGTCACCGGCGTCGACGCCGCCGAGGTCCGGTTCGGCCAGCCAGGACGCCGTCACCGAGCCCGGGAAGGCGGTCACGAAGTCGGCCGGGTCCAGCGCGAACGGCCCGTACGAGGTGGCCGACCCGGCGCTGCCCACACCCACGCCGGGGGCCAGCAGCCAGTACGCCTCGGCCGGGTCGCGGGGCCGCCAGGTCCCGGCGAGCACCACCTCGCTGGCCTTCTCGGTGGAGCGGTCGCGCAGCGGGATCCGCTCGCCGGTGGTGAGGCCGAGTGTCGTGGCGACCCGTTCCGGCAGGCTCACCTGGACGGGTTTCGCTCCGGGACGCGGCCACGCTCCGCTGGCCAGTTCGGCGTGCGCGGCCAGGTCGTCGAGGGTGGCCAGGTTCGCGAAGATCGGCTCGTCGCCTGTGCGCGGCACCGAGCCGAGGTCGCCGGTCAACTCCCGGCCGGTGCCGTACTGGGCCCCGGCGACGGTGACCGGGACCCCGGCGAGCCCGTCGGCGAACTGGGCACGTGCCGCCTGGTCGCGGGTGGCGAACTCGGCGGCGTCACGGCCGCCGGCGCCGCTGATGAGCAGGCCGCGTTCCTCGGCCGGCGACGCGGCGACCAGCGCCCGCTGCCCGGCGTCCACCGCCCGGCGGTTGTAGTCGGACAGACCGGTGACCAACGCTACGGCCACCAGGGCGGCGATCACCGCGGCAACCAGCAGACCCCGCGCCTCGCGGGCCCGCCTCCACACCAGCTTCATCCGACGCCTCCCCTGGCCCTGGCGGGCCGACGACCTTCAAGACAGGTCACCTACGGGGAAAGGTTCGCGCCCGTTACATGATCGTTATTACGAGTACGGCAGGCGTGGTCACGTTCCGCGCCGGGCCGTCCGTACCGCGAACAGCACCGCGCCCACGACGAGCAGGGCGCCGATGAGCTGGAGGCCCGGCGAGTCGTCGGCTCCTCCGTACACGACGGCGGCGACGCCGAGGGCGACGACGAGAACGGCGATGACGTACCTCATGGGGTTTCCTCCTCGACCCACTCGAGCAGGTCTCCGGGCTGACAGTCGAGCACTCGGCACATCGCTTCCAGGGTGCTGAAGCGGACGGCCTTGGCGCGGCCGTTCTTCAGGACCGCCACGTTCGCCGGGGTGAGCCCGACGCGCTCGGCGAACTCGCCGACGCTCATCTTGCGCTTGGCCAACTCGACGTCGATGCGGACGATGATGGGCATCAGATCACCGCTTCCATGTCGGTCCGCAGCGTCGTGGCCTGCCGCAGCAGCGCGCGCATCACGACCATGAGGAGCCCGAGCACCGTGACGCCCATCGTCAACAGGAACAGCAGGATCGGGCCGCCCGGGTCGTCCGCGTTGAAGCCGACGTAGAGGAAGACCCCCACCAGCACCACCCACCCCGCGCCGATGGCCCACACGATCAGGTCGACCCACTTCAGGGACGCCTCGGTGAAGATGCGGTCGTCCTTGACCAGGCTGAGCAACTTCCAGGTGCAGACGATCACCACCTGGACGCACAGCACCCAGAACACCGTCACGGCGGTCAGCGGCCACCGGAGGTACGCGTGCTCCGGCGACTCCTGGGCCATGTGCGCGAACTGCCCCGGCAACGAGAAGCTCTGAAAGCCGACCAGAACCACGAACAGCACCACGAGAAAGACTCTGAGAGCGGCTACCGCTCGACGTTCAACAGCCATGCATCGAGTTTCGCTCGTTACCTATCGAAAGTCAATCGGTACGGCGTCAACGTAATCCGCCGGGGACTCGCATACTTGGACCGTGACCAACCAGAGCGACGCTCTCCCCGTGCTGAGCATCGACGGCGCCTCGTTCGTCGACTTCGCCGGCTTCGTACGCGAGTTCTCGCGGCTGCTGCCGGACGCGACGTGGAACGGAAACCTCGACGCCTTCAACGACATCCTGCACGGAGGCTTCGGCACCCCCGAGACACCGTGGGTGCTCAGGTGGCTCAACTCCGACGTGTCGCGGGCGGCACTCGGTCAGGACGCGACGGTCCGCTGGCTGGAGCAGATCCTGCGAACCTGCCACCCGTCGAACCGCGCCGACGTCGAGGCCAGGCTCCGTAGCGCGCGACGCGGCCAGGGGCAGACGCTGTTCGACATGATCGTCGAGATCATCCGCGACCACGGCCCGCGCGGCGAGGAATCCGAGAACGGCATCATCCTCGAACTGCTCTGAACGGTCGCCTACGTTCGCCGGTGGTAGTGGTTGCGGCGCGGCAGCTGCTCCGGGTCGAGCCAGGCCGGCGGCACGAATTCGGGGTGGCCGTCGCCGCCGAGGCGGACGGCCCAGTCGCTCTGGTGGATGTGGCGGTGGTGGTGGCCGCACAGCAGAACGGCGTTGTCGAGGCTGGTCGTGCCACCGTCGACCCAGTGGCGGATGTGGTGGGCGGCGCACCAGCGGGGTGGTCGGTCACAGCCTGGGAACGTGCAGCCGCCGTCCCGAAGGACCAGGGCTCGACGCAGCGGACCGGAGATGAGACGCCGTTGTCGGCCCACGTCGAGAACCTGGCCGGCGCCGCCCAGCACGGCAGGCAGGATGGCGGCATCGCAGGCGAGCCGACGCACCGACTCGGGGGTGAGATGCGGGCCGATGTCGAGGACGCCGGCATGCAGTTGCCGCGCCAGGCCGTCGTAACTGATGGTGACGACGACCTGGGCGGGGTCGCCGCCGTGCTCGGGCAGCTCACCGGTACGCAGGGCGAGTCGGCACACGTCGGCGAGGGCATCGTGGCGGCGCTGCCCGGGGCTGCGGCTGTCGTCCGGCCCGGAGGGCGCGCAGAGAGGATCGATGGCGGCCCGCAGCAGGGCAGCGGCTTCCGCGTCGAGCGTGCCGGCGAGCCGCAGCCGGCCGCTGGCCTGCTCGGAGATGGTGACGTGCCGGTCGCGGGCGGCTCGGGTGGCCTCGGCCTTCAAGGCCGCTGCGGCGGCAGCATCGGCGAGGTCGGGGGCGACGTGGTCGAGGATCCGAGTGCCCATCTTGCGCAGCAGGGTGGGTTCGAACTGCTCGGCCCACTCCACCAGCACGCCGACCGCCTTGTCGACGACCTCGGCGCCCGCCGAGGCCGACACGGCGGCGGCGGTGTCGACGATGACCCGGGCCTGCTCGACGCTGACGACCCCATCCGCCAGGGCGGCCCGCGCGCCGGGCGGCGCCACGTCGAGCGATGCAGCGAGCCCGACCAGCCGACGGGCCGCGGCAACGTCGAGGCGCAGGCGATGGCGCAGCCACACAGCAGTCGAGGACGCGCCCTGCCCGACAGCGACGCCCCGGCCGTCCAGCTCGCGCACCGCCGCCATCTGCACCGCGGCCAGCCGCTGTTGCAGCCGGTGGGTGGCATCGATCGTCGCGATCAGGTCATGCTCGGAGAGGGCCCAGGCGGCGGCGTCGGCGCAGGCCGCCACCGCACTCTCCGCCCGCGCCAACTCATCGATCACAGGAGAATTTTAGAACGCGTGTACGACACTCTCGGCCGCCCGAACATCGACAGGCCCCTCCGCACGCGTCAGTCTTCGGCCAACTCCGGCCGGTGCTGCCTGATCCACGCCACAACGTCCGACTTCCGCCAGACCTTGCCCTGCACCAGGTCTGCCACCGGCTCTGGGAAGTTGCGGTGGCTGGTGATCACGTAAACCCGCTGCTTGCTGATGCCTCCGAGCATCACCCGGATCTCCGCAGCACCTACCAGGTCCATAGGGCGGACGCTAAACAGTTGCCCTAGCTCCTTGACTCGGGGCAACGCCCCGGTCACCGTAAAGGGTATGTCCACGCCGAACCCAGACGCTCACGTCCACGGCCCGCTGAGCAGCCTCCATCCCGTGCACCAGCACCTACCGCGCCGGCCACTATGGCTCTGTCGGGTCTGCTGCGACCCGTGGCCGTGCCCGGCCGCACGGATGTTGCTGCGAGTCGAGTACCGGGCGGATCGGGTGGCCTTGTCGATCTACATGGCCAGCCAGTTGTTCGACGCCACGGCGGACCTGTGCCGGCTCAACCCCGATCCGGCGCCCGACCCGGCGGAACTGTTCGCCAGGTTCCTGGCGTGGACCGCAACGCCACCCAGCTGAAACAGAGGTGATCAGGCGTCGTCGGGGGTGCGCTTGGCGCGGCTGGGCTGCACGCGCTTGGGTTCGCCGGGCATCTTCGGGTGGTCCGGTGGGTACGGCAGATCGCCCTGGCCGGCCGCGGCGTCGCGCTCGGCCCACTCCAGCAGGGGCGTGATGTCCCACGGGGCGTCGTCGATGCCGGCATGCGGGTCGCCCTGCTCGGCGAGCCGGGTCGGGACGCTGCGCAGGTCGAAGTCGTCCGGGTCGACGTCGGGCAGCTCGTCCCAGGTGACCGGGGTGGAGACGGTCGCCCGGGCGTTGGCCCGCAGCGAGTACGCGCAGGCGATCGTCCGGTCCCGGGCCATCTGGTTGTAGTCGACGAAGACCCGGGTGCCGCGCTCCTCCTTCCACCAGGCGGTGGTCACCAGGTCGGGGTTGCGGCGCTCCACCTCCCGGGCCAGCGCGATCGTGGCGCGACGCACCTCGGTGAACGTCCAACGGGGCTGGATGCGCAGGTAGACGTGCACGCCGCGGCCGCCGGAGGTCTTCGGCCAGCCGGTCGCGCCCAGCTCGTCGAGGAGCGCACGGACCTCGCCGGCGGACCGCGCCGCGTCGGCGAAGTCGGTGCCGGGCTGCGGGTCGAGGTCGATGCGCAGCTCGTCGGGGCGGTCCACGTCGGCGGCGCGCACCGGCCACGGGTGGAAGACGATCGTGCCCATCTGTGCCGCCCAGGCCACGTGCGCCAGATCGGCCGGGCAGAGTTCGGCCGCGCTGCGACCGCTGGGGAAGGTGATCTGGGCGGTGGTCACCCAGGGCGGCACGCCCCGGGTGGGCACCCGCTTCTGGAAGAACGCCTCACCCTCGACGCCCTCGGGGAAGCGTTGCAGCGTGGTGGGCCGGTCCCGCAGGGCGCGCATGATGCCGTCGCCGACCGCCAGGTAGTAGTGGAAGACGTCCGCCTTGGTGAACCCCCGCTGCGGGAAGATCACGCGGTCCGGACTGCTCAGCCGTACGCTGCGCCCGGCCACCTCGACCTCGGCGACCGCTGCCTTGGTGCCACCCATCCCGCGACCTTATGCCACGCCCCCGACGTTCGACGTACCGTTGACTGGTGAGTCTTGACGACAACAACCTGCCCAAGACCGAGGACGAGTGGCGTGTCCGCCTGAGCCCCGAGGAGTTCCACGTCCTGCGGGAGGCCGGCACCGAACGCCCGTGGGTCGGTGAGTACGTGGACACCAAGACCCAGGGGGTCTACCACTGTCGCGCCTGCGGTCTCGAACTCTTCTCCAGCGACACGAAGTTCGACTCGCACTGCGGGTGGCCGAGCTTCGACGACGCCATCCCGGGCCGGGTCAAGGAGATCGAGGACCGCAGCCTCGGCATGGCCCGTACGGAGATCCGCTGCGCCCGCTGCGACAGCCACCTCGGGCACGTGTTCCACGGCGAGGGCTTCACCCCGAAGGACACCCGGCACTGCGTCAACTCGATCTCGGTCCGGCTGGAACCGCGCTGACGGGCGCGTTCAGCGCGTACCCCTGAGAAGTTCGACCTCCGCGCTGCGGGACTGGTCGATCCGCCGGGCCAGGTCGCGGACCTGCTCGTTGCGACCGACGCCGACCTGGGCCCGGGCCAGGTCGGCGGCGGCCCGCTGGTGGTCGGCGAGGACCTCGCGCAGCACCCGGTCGACGTCGGCGTCCGACGCGGCCCGCAGCCGGTCGAGCGCGGTGTCGTCGCCGTGCCCGGCGTGGTCGTGCCCGGCCGCGCTCACGCCCGGCCCGGTCGTGGGCAGCCAACCGCGCATGGCCGACAGCTCGTCGGCCTCGGTCGCCTCGATGGCGGCGGCCAGGGTGCGCAGCGAGTCGTCGCGCAGCCGGTCCCGGACGAGCCGGACGATCTGCAACGTGCGTTCGGTGTGCCCGACCATCGTGCTCAGGAACACCACGTCGATGCCGCTCAGCTCAGCTCCGGCCGGCGCGGGCCCGACCGCCGCCGACGCGGCCGGGGCCGCGGAAGCTGGCGGGCGCTCCGACGGCCCTGCGCAGGCGGTGAGCAGCGACGCGACGACCAGGCAGGTCAGCAGGGTTGCGCGGGGCATGCCGAGGGCTCCGATCATCCGGGGACGGCGCGGCACGGGTGCGGCCGGGGCCGCACCCGTGCGGGTCAGACCTGTTGCCAGAGGGCCGGCACGTTCGGCGGCTCCCAGCCGAGGATCGCCGTGTGGGCCTGCCGGCAGCGGTACGTCAGGCCGCCGTAGGTGACCTGGTCGCCGACCTGGTACGCCCGGCCGGCGGTCCAGGTGCCACCCGTCGCGGGCGGCGTCGTCGGCGGGGTCGTCGGCGCCGTGGTCGGGCTGGTGGTGGGCCGTGGCGTGGGTGAGGTTGTCGGCGTGGGGGTGGGCGTCGATCCGCCGCCGCCGATCTGCACGTCGATGCAGGAGTAGAACGCGTTCGCCGTGTCGGAGATGTTCCACACCGCGAGGATCTTCTGCCGGCCGGAGAAGCCGCCCAGGTTGACGGTGTGCGAGACAGTGGCGCCGGGCTGCTGCCCGTTGCCGTTGACCACGCCGACGCGGGTGTTGCCGATCCAGTACTCCCAGTTGCTGGTGGCGTGCCGGGCGGTGTTGACCCAGGTGAAGGTCAGCGAACTCCCGACCGACGTGGCCGGCCAGCCCCGGCTGTCGTCGTTGAGGACGGCGAACTGGGCGATGCCGGCGTTGCAGCTCTTGAGGCCCTTGGGTCCTTCGACGCTCTGCGGCTCGTACTTGATCTGCCCGCAGTCGGGCACCCGGCCCTGCGCGCAGAGCGCCTGCCGGCTCGGTGGGGCGGAGACGTAGCCGTGCGCCTGGGCGGGCGCGGCGACGGTGAGGGTGGCGGCGACAGCGCCCGCCGCCACCAGCGGGACGGTGATTCTTCGACGCATGGGGGCAGCTCCTTCTCCAGGTGCGGTGAGGTGCCCCCAAGGTAATTTAAACTTTATTAACAGTAAAGAGCGCGGTCGATAAATACATCGATGGTGACGACTTCGCTCCTCAGAGTCGCAGCAGGCTGCCGCGGTCGTCGACGTCGTCGGCCGTCTCGTCGTCGAGCCAGACCCCGCCGCTGGCGAGATAGCGGAACCGGTACTCCCCCGGGCCGAGCTTCACCGTCACCGTCCGGGTGCCGTCGCGGCGGGCCACCAACTCGTGCCGGCCGGGCTCCCAGTCGTTGAAGGAGCCCACGACGCTCACCGGGCCGGGCGGGGTGTCCCGCGGGAGGCAGAACGTCACCCGGGTCTGGCTGCCGAAGAGCTTGTTGCGTTTGATCATGGCGATCCTCCGGGGTCACGGCGCTCATCGGACCTAACGGACGACACGCCGGAGCCGACACGCCGCTCAACCCGGCCAGCTGGCGGCATCCCGCCCGCCACCGCCCCACCCTGGGGCACTCTGGGGGCACATGTCCTGATAAGGGGGTTTTTCGGTGGCAACCTGCGAGGTCTGCGGCAACGACTACTGGATGGCGTTCGAGGTGCACACCGTCAGCGGCGACGTGCACACCTTCGACTCGTTCGAGTGCGCGATCCACCGCCTGGCGCCCATCTGCGAACACTGCCAAATCAAGATCGTCGGGCACGGCGTGGAGGTCAACGGCCGGTTCTTCTGCTGCGGGCACTGCGCCCGCGCGGTCGAGGGCGCCGAGGGCGCCGAGATCCGCGACGCCGTCGGCGCCCGCCCCGCCTGACCGCGCGCCCTGCGGTACGGTCGCCCGATGCGGCCACTGCTGGGCGTCCTGCCCCCGCCGCGCTCCTGAGCGGAGCGCCGCGCCCCACACCGACCGGGTGACCCACCCCGGCCGGTCAGTTCGCCGTACGCGCTCCGTCGACGTCGTCCCCGTCAACGTCATCCCAACGGAGCGCAACAGTGTCCACGTCCCGTACCGCGCCGCCGGCCACCCCGGCCCCGGCCGCCCTGAAGGCCCGCACCGGCCTGATCCAGATCACCGTCACCGGAGTCCTGTGGGGCACCACAGGTGTGGCGGTGCAACTGCTGCGCGAGGGCACCGGGCTCAGCCCGGTGAGCATCGGCTTCCACCGTCTCGCGATCGCCGCGCTCGTGCTGCTGGCGTGCAGCGCCGGCCGACTCCGCACACTCCTGGCCGCCCTGCGCGCGGCACCCGTACCGCTGCTGCTCACCGGCGTCGGCCTCGGCCTCTACCAGGCGCTCTACTTCGCCGCCGTGGCCCTCGCCGGGGTCAGCGTGGCCACCGTGGTGAGCCTGGGCCTGGCGCCGGTGCTCGCGGCGACCTGGGAGTCGCTGCGGGCCCGCCGGCTTCCCGGCCCGACACGCCTCGGCACCCTGATCACCGCCGTGGCCGGGCTCGCCCTGATCACCGGGGCCACCGCCGAGCCCACCACGGCGGCGCCGGCCCCGCTGCTGGGCCTGCTCGCGGCCGCCGGGTCCGGCCTCGGGTACGCGGTGACGACCCTGATCAGCCGCCAGGTGTCGCAGCACACCGCACCGATGACACTGACCACCATCTCCACGGTGGTCGGCGCGCTGACCCTGGCGCCGATGGCACTTGTCGCCGGCGTCGCCGTCGACGTACGCCTCGACACCCTGGCGCTGCTGCTGCACCTCGGCATCGTCACCACCGCCGTGGCGTACGCGCTGTTCTACGCCGGGCTGCGCACGACGGCCGGCAGCGTCGCGGCCGTCCTGACCCTGCTCGAACCGCTGACGGCGGCGGCGCTGGCCGTGGCGCTGCTGCACGAGCCGCTCCCCCTGCCGGTACTCCTCGGCGGCGCGCTGCTGCTCACCGCCGTGGCCGCCACCTACCTCGCGCCGACCCGCGGAGACGCCGCGTGAGCCGGCCCGGCCTACGATCGGTGGGTGCCCCAGCAGACCACCGAGATCCGGGCGGCGTCCTTCGCCGACCTGGACGCCCGCACCTTCCACGACCTGCTCAAGCTGCGCATCGACGTGTTCGTGGTCGAGCAGAACTGCCCCTACCCCGAACTCGACGGGCGCGACGTGGAGCCGGGCACGCGCCACCTCTGGTTGACCGACGGCGACGCGCCGCTGGCGTACCTGCGGATCCTCGCCGACCCCGACGGCGCCGCCCGGATCGGTCGGGTGGTGGTGGCCCCAAAGGCGCGCGGCGGCGGGCAGGCGGGGCGGCTGATGACCGCGGCGCTGGACCTCGTCGGCAACCGGCCCTGCGTGCTGGAGGCCCAGTCGCACCTGGTCGGTTTCTACGCCCGGCACGGCTTCGCGGTGAGCGGCCCGGAGTACGTCGAGGACGGCATTCCGCACACCCCGATGCGCCGCAAGGTCATTGACGTCTGACGATCGACCTGGCATCGTGCCGGGTAGAGCCAGCGCGGGAGCAACGCAGCAGGCACGGGAGCGGGCAACTCCCGGCCGTCCGGGTGTCGTCGTCCGACCTCATCCCCCCGGGGGCTCCATGTCCACTCTCGCCCGATCACCACGCGTGCTCCGGCCACTCGCCATCGCGGCGGCCGTCACGCTCCTGCTGACCACCGCGCTGAGCGTCGCGCTGGTCCAGCCCGCCTCCGCGCACGGCTCGGTCGTCGACCCGGCCTCGCGCAACTACAGCTGCTGGCAACGCTGGGGCAGCGACTTCCAGAATCCCCGGATGGCCACCGAGGACCCGATGTGCTGGCAGGCCTGGCAGGCCGACCCGCAGGCCATGTGGAACTGGAACGGGCTGTTCCGCGAGGGTGTGGCGGGCAACCACCAGGCCGCCGTCCCCGACGGCCAGCTGTGCAGCGGCGGACGCACACAGAATGGTCGCTACAACGCCCTGGACACCATCGGCGCGTGGAAGGCCACCCCGGTGTCGAACAACTTCCGGCTGCGCTTCTTCGACCAGGCCAGCCACGGCGCGGACTACATCCGGGTGTACGTGACCAAGCAGGGCTTCAACTCGTCGACCGAGGCGCTCGGCTGGGACGACCTGGAGCTGGCCGGCCAGATCGGCAACACCCCGGCGTCGCAGTGGGACAAGGACACCGGTGGCGTGTCCATCCAGATCCCGGTCAGCGCGCCGGGCCGCACCGGGCGGCACATCGTCTACACGGTCTGGCAGGCCAGTCACCTGGACCAGTCGTACTACCTGTGCAGTGACGTGGACTTCTCCGGCGGCACGAGCACCCCGCCGCCCACGACGCCGCCGCCGACGACCCCGCCGCCCACCACCCCGCCGCCCACCACCCCGCCGCCGAGCACCCCGCCGCCGAGCACTCCCGTGCCGGCCGGCGCCTGCTACGCGACGTACTCGATCACCGGTCAGTGGGCCGGCGGCTTCCAGGCCGAGGTGAAGGTGACCGCGGGGGCCAACTCGCCGACCCAGAGCTGGTCGGTGAGCTGGAACTTCAACAACGGTCAACAGGTCGCGTCCGCGTGGAACGCCAACCTCACCACCAACGGCACGCTGGTGACCGCGCGCAACGTGAACTACAACGGCGCCCTGGCCGGCGGAGCGAGCACCACGTTCGGCTTCCTCGGCTCGTGGACCGGCAGCAACCCCGTTCCCCTGGTCTCCTGTACGAAGACCAGCTGATCCCCGTCCGGCGCCGCACCCGGGCGGGGGCGCGGCGCCGGCCGGCGGGGCTCAGACCAGGCAGTTGACGATCTCGGCGACCGACCGGCGGCGGCCCGTGTAGAACGGGACCTCCTCGCGGACGTGCCGGCGGGCCCCCGAGGCGCGCAGGTCCCGCATCAGGTCGACGATCCGGTGCAGCTCGTCGGCCTCGAAGGCGAGCATCCACTCGTAGTCACCCAGCGCGAACGACGCGACCGTGTTGGCGCGGACGTCCGGGTAGCCACGCGCCATCTTGCCGTGCTCGGCCAGCATCTCGCGCCGCTCGGCGTCGGGCAGCAGGTACCACTCGTAGGAGCGCACGAACGGGTAGACGCACAGGTAGGGGCGGGCCTCCTCGCCGGCGAGGAACGCCGGGATGTGGCTCTTGTTGAACTCCGCCGGCCGGTGCAGCGCCATCTGCGACCAGACCGGGGTCAGCGCCCGGCCCAGCGTGGTGCGGCGGAACCGCAGGTACGCGTCCTGCAGAGCGTCGCTCGACGCGGAGTGCCACCAGATCATCACGTCCGCGTCGGCGCGCAACCCGGACACGTCGTACACGCCCCGGATCACCACGTCCTTGCCGGCCAGCTCCTCGAAGAGGGACTCGACCTCACCTGTGACGTTGTCCCGCAGAGACGGCAGCGGGGCGCTCGCCCGGAACACCGACCACATCGTGTAACGGATGCTGTCGTTCAGCTCCCGCAACCGGGCCGCGTTGGTCTGCTCGGTCATCTCGCCGATCCTCCCAGTGCTGTGATGATCTCGTCGGCCGCCGTCTCGCCGGAGCGTACGCAGACCGGTATGCCGACACCGTCGTAACCGGCGCCAGCCAGGGCCAGTGTGGGATGCGCGGCCCGCAGCGCCGTCCGCGCTGCCGTCACCCGGTCGGCGTGCCCCGGCGCGTACTGGGGCAGCGCGCCGCCCCACCGCTGCACGTGCCCGTCGACCGGGGCGGGCAGCGGGGCGCCGAGCACCGCCGACAGCTCCCGGTGCACGGTGGCGGCCAGGTCGGCGTCCGGGCGCTGGAGCTGCGCCTCCTCGCCGTAGCGGCCCACCGAGGCGCGCACCAGCGCCAGCCCGTCCGGCCGCCGCAGGTGCCCCCACTTCGTGGTGAAGAACGTGGCCGCCTTGATCAGCAACCCCTCGGTGGTCGGCACCAGGAAGCCGGACAGCTCGGGCAGCAACGGCTGCGGCAACGCCAGGGTGACCAGCGCGACGCTCGCGTAGTCCAGCTCGCCCACCGCCGAGGCGGCCACCGGGGCCGGGCCGGCGAGCAGCCGGGCCGCCGGCCGGGCCGGCACCGCCAGCACCACGGCGTCCACGTCGACGAGCTCGGGAGCGCGGGTCGGGCCGACCGTGAGCCGCCAACCCGTGCCGGTGGGCGTGAGGTCGCGCACCGCGGCGTCCCGTCGTACCGTCGCGCCGCTGGCCGTCACCGCGGCCTCGACCAGCGTGCTCAGCCCACCGGCCAGGGTGCCGAAGACCGGGGCCCCCGGCGCGCGCGGCGCGGCGGCCTGCGCCGCCCGGACCGCGCCGACGAGGGTGTGCTCCACCCGGGCGGCACGTGCCAGCGCCGGCATCGTGGTGACCAGCGACAGGTCGTCCGCGCGGCCCGCGTACACGCCACCCAGCATCGGGTCGACCAACCGCTCGACCACCTCGTCCCCGAAGCGGGACCGGACCAGCGCGCCCACCGAGACGTCCGCGTCCGGCCCGACCAGCGGCCGGCCGCCGTCGGTGTCGGCGTCCGCGGCCGGGCGCGCGACAGTGGCCACCCGATCCAGATCCCCGGGTACGCCCACCAGCGTCCCGCCCGGGATGGGGCGCAGCCCTCCGTCGACGACAAGCGCGGCCTGCCCGACGCTCGGGTGCACGATCCGGTCCGCCAGGCCGAGCCGGCGGATCAGGGTCACCGCCGCGCTCTCGACGCCTGTCGGGTCGCGCATCAGGAACGACTCGGCGCCGAACTCCACAGGCGCTCCGGCCAACGTCCCGGTGCGCAGCTTGCCGCCCACCGCGCCGGACTGCTCGTACACCGTGATCTCGGTGCCTTCCGGCGCGCGGTCGCGCAGCCGGACCGCGGCGGCCAGCCCGGCGATCCCGCCGCCGACCACCGCCACCCGCCAGGGCTGCCGCATCGCCGTGTCAGCCCTGGTCGGCCCGGCGGCTGGAGACCTCGTGCACCAGCGCGACCACCCGGGTCAGCACGTCCGGGTCGGTCTCCGGCAGCACACCGTGGCCGAGGTTGAACACGTGCCCGGGAGCCGCCCGCCCCTGCGCCAAAATCCGGCGCACCTCGGCCTCCACCACCGGCCACGGCGCGAGCAGCACGGCCGGGTCCAGGTTGCCCTGCACCGCCTTGTCCGGGCCGATCCGGTGCGTGGCCACGTCCAGCGGGGTACGCCAGTCGACGCCGACCACGTCCGCGCCGGCCTCGCCCATCGCGCCGAGCAGCTCGGCGGTGCCCACCCCGAAGTGGATCCGCGGCACGCCCGCGGCGACGAGCCCGCTCAGCACCGCCGTCGAGTGCGGCAGCACGTAGCGGCGGTAGTCGGCCTCGGAGAGCGCGCCCGCCCACGAGTCGAACAGCTGCACGGCGGAGACGCCGGCCTCGATCTGCACCCGCAGGAAGGCGAGCGTCACCTCGGACAACCGGCCGCAGAGCGCGTGCCACAGCTCGGGCTCGCCGTACATCAGGGCCTTGGTCTTCGCGTGGGTCCGCGACGGTCCGCCCTCGACCAGGTAGCTGGCCAGGGTGAACGGTGCGCCGGCGAAGCCGATCAGCGGAGTGTCGCCCAGCTCGACCACCAGCTGGCGGACGGCCTCGTCCACGTACGGGACGTCGTCGCGGCCGATCGGGCGGATCCGCTCGATGTCGGCGGCGGTACGGATCGGCTCGGCCACCACCGGGCCGGTGCCCGGCACGATGTCCAGGTCGATCCCGGCCGCGGCGACCGGCACCACGATGTCGCTGAACAGGATGGCCGCGTCGACCCCGTGCCGGCGCACCGGCTGGAGGGTGATCTCGGCGACCAGCTCCGGGCGACGGCAGGACTCCAGCATCGGCACGCTGGCCCTGATCTCCCGGTACTCCGGCAGTGAGCGGCCGGCCTGGCGCATGAACCAGACCGGGGTGTGCGGCCCGGGCCGTCGCCGACAGGCCCGGATGAAGGGCGAGTCGGCCGGGCCGCCGGGGCGCGGCTGTCCGTCTCGGGCGGCAGTGCCCGTGGTGTCCGTGGTCATCGCCGCAATCGTGCCACGCCGCCCGACCCCAGCCCGCCGCGGGTGAACGGAAGGGGACGCACCTAACGTCCGTCGCGCCAGCGGTCGGTCGGGGTACGCGTCGGCGTGCCGTCGAAGCGGGTGGGCCGACGGCGGCATAGGCTGCCGACATGGCCCCCCCGATCGCGCTCCCGGAGACCTTCGCCCGCGCGGTCGCCGGGCTCCGGTCGCCGGCACCCCGACCGGAGATCACCCTCGAGGAGGTCGGCGCCCCCCAGCGGCTCGCGCCGTTCACGTTCGCGCTCGCCGCGACGGTGCTGCGCGACGGCGACGAGGTGGCCACCGGCCGGCTGATCCTTCTGCACGACCCGGCCGGGCACGAGGCCTGGCAGGGCACGCTGCGACTGGTCACCTACGTGACGGCGGAGTTGGAGGTCGACCTCGCCGCCGACCCGCTGCTCCCCGGGGTCGGCTGGACGTGGCTGACCGACGCCCTCGACACCCAGGACGCCTGTCACCGGGCGATCGGCGGGACTGTCACCCAGACCATGTCGACCCGGTTCGGCGACCTGGCCGGGCCGCCGACGGCCGGCGACATCGAGATCCGCGCCTCCTGGACGCCCGTCGACGACGACCTCGCCCCCCACCTGCTCGGCTGGTGCACCCTGCTCGCCTCGACGGCCGGCCTGCCCCCACCCGGGGTCACCGCCCTGGCCGACCGCCGTCCGGCCGCCACCGCCTGAAACCACGGCGGCGGCCGGCACAGCGGATCAGAGGTAGTTCTCCGCCTCGTCGCACACCTTGTCGAGGCCCTTCATCGCCGTGTCGTACGCGCCCTTGTTGCCGGCCGCCGCCGCACCCAGGGCGGTGGTCAGCTTGTCCAGGCAGCTCGCGATGACCTTCTTCTGCCGGGCCTGCTCGTCACGGTCGTTGCGGGTGCCGGTCAGGTCCTGCTCGGTGTTGTCGAGCTTGTCCTGCAGGGCCTGCAGATCCGTCTTGAGCTTCGCGATCTCGGTGGTGTTGGCCGCGATGGTCCCGTCGCGCTGGCTGACCTGGCCGGTGAGGCGCTTCTCGGTCCGGTTCAGCTCGTTGTTCTTGGTCACGAACAGCCCGGTCATCACCCCGCTGACCACGAAGAGCAGCACGGCCACCAGAGCCAGCACCAGCACCGCGCGACCCCGCCGCGGGGCGGCGGGAGCGCCGTACGGCGCCATCCCGGGCGGACCGGACATCGGCTGCCCGTACGCCGGGCCGGAGACCGGCGGCGCGGACATCGGCGGCGCGGACATCGGCTGCCCGTACGCCGGCCCGGAGACCGGCGGCGCGGACATCGGCTGCCCGTACGCCGGCCCGGAGACCGGCGGCGCGGACATCGGCTGGCCGGCGTACGGCGGGGCGCTGGCCGGGTAGCCCGGCGTCTGCGGGGTGCCGTACTGCGGCGCGGCCTGACCCGGCGCGTACTGCTGCGGCGCGGGCTGGCCGGGCGCGTACTGCTGCTGCGGTGCCGGCTGGCCGGGCGCGTACTGCTGCGGCGCGGGCTGCCCGGCCGGGTACCGCACGGTCGGGTCGGTGCCGGCCGCGTGCTGCACGGTCGGGTCGTTGCCGGCCGCGTGCTGCACCGTGGCGTCGGGGTCGGGCGAGCCGGCCGGCGGCGTGGGGGTGGCGGGCGGGAAACCCTCCGGCCCGGTCGGTGGCTGGGACATGTTCTTCCTCCAGGTGAGCAGGTCCTCCGCCGGTAGGCGCGACGGACCAGGTGCAGCGGCGGGATCGTCCGGGACCGAGGACCCGGATGGGTCGGAGACGGCCGGGGAGGCCGTCGGTGACGCGAGCGGCCGGAGAGGCCGTCGGTGGCGCGAGCGGCCGGGAAGGCCGTGGGTGGCGCGAGCGGCCGGGAAGGCCGTGGGTGGCGCGAGCGGCCGGAGCCGCCGGTCAGCAGATCTTGAACCCGTCGCAGGCGACCTTGATCGGGATGGCGAGCCCGATGCCCTCGGCGTCACGAGCCTTGGCGGTGGCGATGCCGACCACCTGCTTGCTGCCGTTGATCACCGGACCGCCGGAGTTGCCGGGGTTGATCGGAGCGTCGAACTGGATGGCCGGCCCGGAGCTGCCCTGCGCCGCGCGCAACGCGCTCACCACACCGGTCGTGACGCTGTCCTCCAGGCCGAGCGGAGCACCGACGACGATGATCTGCTGGCCGGACTTCACGGCGCTGGGCGCGGTGACCAGGCCGGTGAACTTGCCGGTCGCCCGCAGGTGCGCCACGTCGTTGGCCTTGTCGACCTTGACGATGGTGGCCGGGAAGCGCTGGTCCGTGCGCTCCAGGAAGACCTGTCGGCCGCCGCTCTCCCAGATCGACTCGACGACGTGGAAGTTGGTGAACAGGTTGGTGCCGCCACCGGCGGCCGGCTTGCCCACCGCGAACGCGGTGCCGGTGAACTGGCCGGCCCGCACCCGAAAGACGCTGGGCAGCACGGCGCTGGCCACCGCCTCGGGGTTGAACGCGGCCCCGGCCTGCTTCTCCAGCGCGTCGGTGCGCTGTTCCAGGCCGTCGAGGCGGGTGCCGTCGCCGTCCTGGGCCTGGGCCAGCCGGCGGTCGGTGGCGGCGAGCCGGTCGCCGAGGCGGTTGAGCTGGTACGCCTGCAGGCCGGCCACGGCGGCCAGCACGACGACGAGCAGCGCGGCGAGCGCCATCGGCCAACGGCGCCGGGTGGGTCGCGCGGGCGGGGTGGCGCCCGGCCAGGCGGGCTGGCCGGGGTGAGTCGCGGTCGGGAACGGCGGCGCGCTGGCCAGGTCACCGGCGGGCGGATAGCCGCCCGCGCCGTAGGCCGTGGGAGCGCCTGGGGTGTACGGACCGGCGCCGTACGGCGCGGGCCCGGCCGCGTGCGGCGCCGGCCCGGCCGCGTACGGCGCGGCACTGCCGTGTCCAGCGGCGACGCCCGGTCCAGCGGTCGTGCCGTACGCAGTCGGCGTGCCCTGTGCAGCCGGCGTGCCCTGCGCAGCGGCGGTGCCGTGTGCAGTTCCGGTGCCCGGTGCGGCGGCCGTGGTGTGTGGGCCGGCCGGCACGGGCCCCTGGGGCGCCGCGCCCCACTGGCCGGCGTTCGGCGGGGCCGCCCAGCCGGCACGGGGCGCCGGGACGGCGGCGGTGGGCTCGCCACCGGGGCCCGGGGCACCGTGCCAGGTGGCGCCGACCTCCGGGTGCGGTTCGATGCGCGGCGGCAGGGGGCCCGGCCGTTCGGCCGCCCGCCCGCTCACGTCGTCAGGCTCGGCGCCCGTTGGCCGTGCGTCCCCCGCACCGAAGCCAGCCGTCATGATCGTCTTGCCCTTCCCCGTGGTCGTGCGCTTGCGGCCACGGCCCAGGATCACCCGAACGGGGGCCGGCGGCTCGATGGACCGTACCTGCGCGAAAGGGCTTTGTCTCCCCCGATGTCCGGCATCCGAAAGGACACCTTGCGGACACCTGACCGACACACGCCGGACCGGCTGCACACGCCGGATCACGGCGCGCACTAGGGTTGGCAGGTGACCGACGAACCACCCCTGCGCCGTCGGCCCACCGAAGAACTCCCGGGACACGCACCCCAGCAGCCGCCGTCGGCCCAGCCGCAGCCGGCGGGCGAGGGGCCCGACCCGACCGACGGTGGGCCCGTTCCGCTGACCGCCCCCCGCGACGGCACCCCTGATCCCGTGACCACACAGGCCGAGCTCGCCGAGGTCGTGGCCCGGTTCGCGGCGGGCACCGGCCCGGTTGCCCTGGACGCCGAGCGCGCTTCGGGCTACCGCTACAGCCAACGCGCGTACCTGGTGCAGCTGCGCCGCGAGGGCGCCGGCACCGTGCTGATCGACCCGCTGCCGCTGCCCGACCTCAGCGCGCTGGACGCGGTGATCGGCGAGGCCGAGTGGGTGCTCCACGCGGCCAGTCAGGATCTGCCGTGCCTGGCCGAGGTGGGGCTGCGTCCACGCCGGTTGTTCGACACGGAACTGGCCGCTCGGCTGGCCGGGTTCGAGCGGGTCGGCCTGGCCGCGCTGACCGAGCAGCTACTCGGATTCACCCTGGAGAAGCATCACTCGGCGGCCGACTGGTCGAGTCGGCCGCTGCCCGAGTCGTGGCTGACCTACGCGGCGCTCGACGTGGAGATGCTCACCGACCTCCGGGACGCGCTCGACGCCGAGCTGGCCCGGCAGGGCAAGTCGGCCTGGGCCGCCGAGGAGTTCGCCGCCCTGGTCCGGACGGGCGCGCGGCCGCCCCGGGTCCGCGCGGAACCCTGGCGGCGCACGTCGGGCATCCACCGGGTGCGCGGGGCGCGGGCTCAGGCCCGGGTCCGCTCGTTGTGGTATGCCCGGGACCAGATCGCGGCCCGGCGGGACGCCGCGCCCGGCCGGGTGCTGCCCGACTCGGCCATCGTCGCCGCCGCCGAGCTGGATCCGAAGGACGAGAAGACGCTGCTGACGCTGCCCGGCTTCGGCGGCCGGTCGGTCCGTCGGCTGGCCCGCACCTGGCTGGCCGCGCTGGACGTCGCCCGGGAGCTGCCGGACGACGCGCTTCCGGTCACCCCGGCGGTGGAGGGCCCACCACCGCCGCACCGGTGGGCCGAGCGGGACCCGGTGGCGGCGGGTCGGCTGGCCCGCTGCCGGGAGGTGGTGGTCCGCATCGCGGGCGAGCACAACCTGCCCCCGGAAAATCTGATCACCCCGGATTCGGTACGTCGTCTGGCGTGGAGCCCGCCGGAGGAGGTCACCGAGGACACGGTGGCGGAGACCCTGCGCGGCTTCAACGCCCGCGAGTGGCAGATCGCCCTGCTGACCGCCGAGCTGACCCGGGCCCTGTCCCCCAACCCCATCCCCTGACCCGTCCCCGCCTCCCGGTGTGGGGTGTGCCACAGCGGGGGGCGGGCGGCAGGTTGGTTACTGGCGAGTAGCATCCGGGGTAACGTGCCCGTTCGGCTAGGAGGCTCAAGTGCCCCGTGAAGTTCGGGATGTCGTCTTCGTCGACGGCGTCCGTACCCCGTTCGGCAAGGCGGGTGGCATGTACGCCAACACCCGCGCCGACGACCTGGTGATCCGCTGCATCCGTGAACTGCTGCGCCGCAACCCGCAGCTGCCGCCGGAGCGGGTCGAGGAGGTCGCCATCGCGGCCACCACCCAGATCGGTGACCAGGGCCTCACCATCGGCCGCACCGCCGCGCTGCTGGCCGGTCTGCCCAAGACCGTTCCCGGCTTCGCGATCGACCGGATGTGCGCCGGCGCGATGACCGCCGTGACCACGGTCGCGAGCGGCATCGCCATGGGCGCGTACGACGTCGCCATCGCCGGTGGCGTCGAGCACATGGGCCGTCACCCGATGGGTGAGGGCGTCGACCCCAACCCGCGCATCATCGCGGAGAAGCTGGTGGACCCGTCGGCGCTGGTCATGGGCGCCACGGCGGAGAACCTGCACGACCTCGTCCCGCACATCACCAAGGAGCGCACCGACGCGTTCGCGCTCGCCTCGCAGCAGAAGACGGCGAAGGCGTACGCCAACGGCAAGCTCCAGGACGACCTGGTGCCGGTGGCCATCCGCGACGCCGAGGGCGGCTGGGGTCTGGCCGGCGTGGACGAGGCTCCCCGCGACACGTCGCTGGAGAAGCTGGCCACCCTGAAGACCCCGTTCCGCCCGCACGGGAAGGTCACCGCGGGCAACGCGGCGGGCCTGAACGACGGCGCCACCGCGAGCCTGCTCGCTGACGAGGCCACCGCCCGCGAGCTGGGCCTGCCGATCGCCATGCGGCTGGTGTCGTTCGGTTTCGTCGGCGTGGAGCCGGAGGTGATGGGCGTCGGCCCGATCCCGTCGACGGAGAAGGCCCTGCGCCTCGCCGGCCTGACGATCGACGACATCGGCCTGTTCGAGCTGAACGAGGCGTTCGCCGTGCAGGTGCTCGCGTTCCTCGACCACTTCGGCATCGCCGACGACGACCCGCGGGTCAACCCGTGGGGTGGCGCCATCGCCATCGGCCACCCCCTCGCCTCGTCCGGCGTACGGCTGATGACGCAGCTGGCCCGCCAGTTCGCCGAGCACCCCGAGGTCCGCTACGGCGTCACCGCGATGTGCATCGGCATCGGCATGGGCGGCACGGTCATCTGGGAGAACCCGCACTGGACGGAGGGCGACAAGTGAAGGCGCCGAACGAGGTCGTCACCAAGGCGCTGCTGCGTCAGGTGACCGTGCCGGGGCTGGACCGTCCCGCCGCCCTGATCACCCTGGACAACGGCTTCGACCACACCAAGCCGAACACCTTCGGCCCGGCCGGTCTGACCAGCCTGGACGAGGCCATCACGGCCGCGCTCGCCGCCGACCCGGCGTTCATCGCGGTCACCGGCAAGCCGTACATCTTCTGTGTGGGCGCGGACATCGTCGGCCTGCCGCAGCTCGCCGACCGCGCGCAGGCGCTGGAGATCGGCCGGCTCGGCCACCGGGTCTTCGCCCGGCTCAAGGACAGCAGCGTCCCCACGTTCGCGTTCGTCAACGGCGCGGCAATGGGCGGCGGCCTGGAGTTGGCGCTGCACTGCCACTACCGGACGCTGTCCGGCGGTGCGGCGGCGCTCGCCCTGCCCGAGGTCTCCCTCGGTCTGGTGCCCGGCTGGGGCGGCACGCAACTGTTGCCGAACCTGATCGGCATCCCCGCCGCCACCCAGGTGATCATCCAGAACCCGCTCATGCAGAACAAGATGCTCAAGCCGAAGCAGGCTGCCGAGATGGGCATCGCGGACGTGCTGCTGGAGCCGGCCGACTTCCTGGAGCGGTCCCTGGAATGGGCCGCCGGTGTGGTGCGGGGTCAGGTCACCGTGACCCGGCCCGAGGTCGACAAGGACATGTGGGCGGGCGTGCTCTACTTCGCCCGGGAGACGCTGAACCAGCGGCTGCACGGCGCGGTCCCGGCCGCGTACAAGGCCCTGGACCTGCTGGAGACGGCGAAGGACGGCGACTTCGCCGCCGGCACCGCCGCCGAGGACGAGGCCCTCGCTGACCTGGTCTTCTCCGAGGAGCTGCGCAGCGGCCTGTACGCGTTCGACCTGGTGCAGCGGCGGGCCAAGCGGCCGGCCGGCGCACCGGACAAGGGCCTGGCCCGCCCGGTCACCAAGGTCGGCATCGTCGGCGCCGGCCTGATGGCCAGCCAGCTGGCGCTGCTGTTCGCCCGCCGCCTCCAGGTGCCGGTCGTCATGAGCGACCTGGACCAGGCCCGGGTGGACAAGGGCGTCGGCTACGTCCACACCCAGATCGAGAAGGCCGTCACCAAGGGCCGGATGGACAAGGGCACGGCCGCCAAGCTGTACGGCCTGGTCAGCGGCACTGTCGACAAGGGCGCCTTCGCGGACGCCGACTTCGTCATCGAGGCGGTCTTCGAGGACCTGGGCGTCAAGAAGCAGGTCTGGGCCGAGCTGGAGAAGATCGTCTCCCCGGAGGCGGTGCTCGCCACCAACACCAGCTCGCTGTCCATCACCGAGATGGCCGCCGAGCTGGAGCACCCGGAGCGGGTGGTCGGCTTCCACTTCTTCAACCCGGTGGCCGTGCTGCCGCTGCTGGAGATCGTCCGGGGCGAGCGGACCGACGACGCCACCCTCGCCACCGCGTTCGCGGTCGGCAAGCAGCTCAAGAAGTCGAGCGTGCTGGTCTCCGACGCCCCGGCGTTCGTGGTGAACCGGCTGCTCACCCGCTTCCTGGGCACCGTCTTCGCCGCCGTGGACGCCGGCACGCCGCTGGACGTGGCGAACAGCGCACTGGACCCGCTGGGCCTGCCGATGCGCCCGCTCGCCCTGCTTCAGCTGGTCGGGCCGGCAGTGGCGTACCACGTGGGCGGCACCCTGCACGCCGCGTTCCCGGACCGGTTCGGGGTCAGCGAGAACCTCAAGCGGATCGCCGACTCGGGCCAGCCGATCGTGGTCGACGACCAGGTGAACGACGAGGTGGCCAAGCTGCTCGTGGTCGGTGACCAGCCGCTGACCGCCGAGCAGGTACGCCAGAACGCGCTCGACGCGCTCGCGCAGGAGATCCGGCTGATGCTGGACGAGGGCGTGGTCGCCGAGGCGCAGGACATCGACCTGTGCATGATCCTGGGTGCCGGTTGGCCGTTCCACCTGGGCGGCGTCACGCCGTACCTGGACCGGACCGGCACCAGCGAGCGGGTCACCGGCCGGCGGTTCCTGCCGCTCGGAGCGGCGAGCCTGCCCGCCTGACACGTCCCCCGCACCACCGTCGCGGTGGCCGGACCGTCCCTCGTGGACCGGGCCGGCCACCGCGCTCGTTGGTGGCCGGCCACGGCGTGTGCCGGGCCTGGGCTGAGGCAACGCCGGGGCGGTCGCCGGGTTACGATCACGCGCTTTGCACACCCATCCTGGAGCTGACTGATGTCCCAGCCGCCGGCCAACCCCTTCGGCCCGCCGCACGATTCCCCTCACCCGCCGCAGCAGCCGGGCCAGCCGGCCGTGCCGCAGCAGCCGGGCCAGCCGCAGCAGCCCGGCGGTTGGCCGCCGCCGCAGCAGGGCTTCGGGCCGGCTCAGCCGGGCCAGCCGTACGGCGACCCGAACCAGTTCGGCGGCCCGCCGCCGGCGAAGAAGTCGAACGTCGGCAAGATCATCCTGATCGTGCTGGCCGTGGTGCTCGTGCTCTGCCTCGGCGGCGCGGCGATCACCTGGTTCGCGGTCAAGGACGAGGTGGGCGACGTCGTCGACGCCACCAAGACCCGGGTGGTCGCGCCGGCCACCCTCGCCGGCCGGGCGAAGAACACCGACCCGCAGTTGCAGTCGGTCGCCGACCAGATGGTCACCTCAATGAAGGCCGAGGTGCAGAACGAGACCAGCACGATCGGCGCGTTCTACGGTGACCCGGCCAAGCAGGACCTGATCATGGTCACGGCGGTGTCCGGCGTGATGGCCGACCCGAAGAAGGAACTGGACGAGGCCGTCACCGGGCTCTCCAGCGAGCTGTCGGTGACCAACATGGCGGTGGTCGAGGCGGGCCCGCTGGGCGGTGACGCGCGCTGCGGCGACGGCAAGACCGAGGGTGTGCCGCTCGGCGTCTGCGTCTGGGCCGACCGGGGCAGCGTGGGCCTGGTGGTCATGTACTTCAAGTCGGCCGAGGAGACGAAGGCCGAGTTCGTCACCATCCGGGGTCAGATCGAGCAGCGCTCCTGACCCGTGCACGACCGGGGCCCCGGCCACCTCAGGGTGATCGGGGCCCCTGCCGTACCGCACCGATCGCTCAGGAGACCGGTTCGGCGTCACCCGTCGCCGCGACGACAGCCGGTGACGCGGCCCGCTCGGCCGCGCTGCGCAGCACGCAGAACTCGTTGCCCTCCGGGTCGGCGAGCACCACCCAGCCCGAGCCGTCCGGGCGGATCTGGTCGGCGACGTGCACCGCGCCGATGCCGAGCAGCCGCTCGACCTCGTCGGCCCGCGATCGGTCGGCCGGCTCCAGGTCCAGGTGCAGTCGATTCTTCACCGCCTTGCCCTCGGGCACGGCGATGAACAGCACCTCCGGCCCGCCCGGCGGCAGCAGCATCGCCTCCGGGTCGCCCGGGAAGTCGTCGGGCTGCCGGGGGCAGTCGAAGACCTGCGACCAGAAGCCGGCCAGGGCGTACGTGTCGCGACAGTCGAAGCTGATGTTGTGGATCGTCGAACTCACTGTTGGTCCTCCGAAGTGGTGGTGACGACACGTTCCCTGGCGCTGCGCAGCACGCAGAACTCGTTGCCCTCCGGGTCGGCGAGCACCGCCCAGCCCGTGCCGTCGGCATGCCGACGGTCGGCGACCATCGTGGCGCCGAGGCCGAGCACCCGCTCGATCTCCTCGTCGCGGGTCCGGTCGACAGGTTCCAGGCAGATGTGCTGCCGGTTCTTGGTCACCTTGTCGTCGGGCACCGCCTGGAAGAACAGGTTCGGGGTGGCCTCGTCCGGCGGCAGCAGGACCGCCTCCGGATCACCCGGGGCGTCCTCGCCGTGCCGGGCGTAGCCGAGCACCGCCGACCAGAAGCCGGCCAGGGAGTACGTGTCGTGGCAGTCGAAACTGATGTTGCGGATCCGTGGATACACGGGTGGTCCCTCCATGGTCGGATGGGGACGCTCCGCTGCCCGGGGTCAGCCGGCGAAGACCCGGGGTGCGGAGCCCTGATTGGTGGACATCGACGCACCCCCTTTCGCTCTCGAGCTGACGTGGGTGATCTTGCCATCGGGCGAGCGCCGTCCGCAACCCTCGCGGCCGCGCCGACCGCTCAGCCGGCAGCGGGCACCGGGCCGGTCACCGCCGGGGCGTCCGCGGTCGGCAGGGTGACGGTCACCTCCAGGCCGCCGCCGGGCTGGGCGATCACCCGGACGGTGCCGCCGTGCGCCTGGCAGACCGCCCGGACGATGGACAGGCCCAGGCCGGAGCCGCGCGCCCCGGTGCGTTCCCGGCCGCCGCGCCGGAACGGCTCGAACAGCCCGGGCACGTCGGCCTGGTCGACCTCGAACCCGGTGTTGCCCACGACCAGCCACGAGCGGTCGCCGTCGGTGCCGGTACGCACCCAGAGCCGACCGTGCAGGTGGTTGTAGCGGACGGCGTTCTCGATCAGGTTGCCGGCCAGCCGGTCGAGCAGACCCGGATCGCCGACCACCGGCGCGGATTCCAGCGACGTCTGCACGCGCAGGCCGATCCGCTCGACCTCGCGGCGCATCGCGGACAGCGCGTTGGCGGTGCCCGCCGCGAGGTCGCACTCGGTGCGCCGGCCAAGGCGCCGCCCGGCCTGCGCCTCGCTGCGGGCCAGCACCAGCAGGGCGTCCACCAGGCTGTTCGCCCGCTCCGAGGCGTCCCGGACGACTGTCGCCATCCGGCGGTACTCGGCGGCGTCCGCGTCGTCGTCGCTGAGCGTCACGTCGATCTCGGTCCGCATGACGGCGAGCGGGGTCCGCAGCTCGTGCGAGGCGTTGGCCACGAAGCGCTTCTGCGCCTCGAACGCGGACGCGATCCGGTCCAGCATCGCGTCGAACGTCTTGGCCAACTCGGCGACCTCGTCGTCCGCGCCCGAGTAGCCGATCCGCTGGTCCAGCGTCGCCTCACCGAGTCGCTGTGCGGTCGCGGTGACCTGGTGCAGGGGTCGCAGCGCCCGGCCGGCCACGGCGTACGCGCCGGCCACCCCGACCACGCTGATCGCCAACAGCGCGACCAGGCCCTTGGCCAGCAGCTCCCCGGAGGCGGCGTCGACCAGCTCCCGCTGCCACTGGGCGGCGTCCATCCGCCCACCGTCGGAGAGCACCACCGTCGTGCCGGGCAGCAGCTCGTCGGTGGGCCGCAGCGCGTCCCGGACCAGCAGCCAGGCCAGCAGCACCAGGATCGCGCCAGCGCCGACCAGCAGCACCCCGTTGAGCAGCGTCAGCCGCAACCGCAGGGTGGGTCGCAACCGCCCCGGCCGGCTCACGGCAGGACCTCGGCCGTGCGGTAACCCGCCCCCACCACCGTCTCGATCAACGGCGGGTCGCCGAGCTTGCGGCGCAGCGTCATGACCGTCACCCGGACGATGGTGGTGAACGGGTCGGTGTTGGCGTCCCACACCCGCTCCAACAACTCCTCGCTGGACACCACCGCGCCCCGGGCCTTGAGCAGCTCACTGAGCACGCCGAACTCCTTGTTCGTCAGGTCCATCGGCACACCGGCGCGGGTCGCGACCCGGCGGGCCGGGTCCAGCACCAGGTCCGCCAGTTCGAGAACCGGCGGCGCGGCGGGGGTGGCCCGCCGACCCAGCGCCTGCACCCGGGCGACCAATTCGTCGAACGCGAACGGCTTGGGCAGGTAGTCGTCCGCCCCGAGCTGCAACCCCTCCACCCGGTCAGCCACGGTGCCGCTCGCGGTCAGCATCAGCACCCGGGTCAGCGCCCCGGAGGCGGCGAGGTCGGCGCAGATCTGGTCGCCGTGCACGCCGGGCAGGTCGCGGTCGAGCACCACCACGTCGTACCGGGTGACGAACGCCGCCTCGTGGCCGGCGTCGCCGTCGTACGCCACGTCCACCGCCATGCCCCGCTTGCGCAGCCCGCGCGCGATCGCGTCGGCGAGGTTGCGTTCGTCCTCCACCACCAGTACCCGCATCCCGGCCTCCTCGCTGCTGACCACCGACAACCTAGTGCCGGCGGGCAACAATCCTCCCTCGCCGCCCGGACCGACCCCGCCGGTGGTCAGCGGGGCAACCGCCACAGCCCGTACGCGTTGTCGCGCCGCCGGCAGAGCAGCCGCCCGGTGAGGGCCTGACAGTCCCCGGTCGCGTCCCGCAACACGTCGAGCGTCCGGGCCCGGCCACCGGTGACGTCCAGCTCGGCGACGAGCAGACCCCCGTCGGGATGGCGGCGTACGCCGATCAGCGGGCCGCCGCGGGCGAACTGCGCCAGCTCCCACCGACCCAGCTCGGCCAGCACCCGGCCGGTCGGTGGGTCGAGCACGACGATCTCCTCCGCACCCGGCCCGGCGCTGCTCACCGTGGTGGCCACCAGCCGACCGGCGTAGGGCCAGACCCACCCCCAGCGGTCGCTCGCCCAGAGGTCCCGACCGGTGGCGGCGTCGAGCGCCCGCAGCCCGCCGGAACGGGTCTGCACGCAGATGACGACGCCGCAGTCCGACGCGTACAGCGCCTCGCCGGCAGGCACGCGCCACCGCTGGCGCAGGTCGTCGAGCCCGTACGCGGTGGTCGTGGCCGTCGCGCCACCGATGGTGAGCAGCAGGTCGTCCGCCAGTTGCACCGACACGCCGGACGCACCCCCGCCGGCGTCGAGGTCAGCGCGGGCTAGCACCGCGCCGGTGGTCGGGTCGCGGACCTCGGTCGACCCGCGCAGGCGGACGACGAGCAGGCGGTCCACCCCGTGCTCGCCGTCGCGGAGGACGAACATGCCGCCGGGGCTGATCGGCAGCTGCCAGCGCACCGTCCCGCAGCACAGGTCGACCCCGCGCAGGGTGTCCCCCTGGTCGTCACCGGCGGTGGACCACATGAGGAGGTTGCCGTCGGGAAGCGCGGCGGCGTTGCCGGGCTGCTGCCAGCGGTACGTTCCGGTCCGGCGGTCCAGCGCGATCGTGAGCGTCCCCTGATTGTCCGGGCCGACCTCGTGGCCGGTGACCAGCAGCGTCTCGCCCTGCTGCGCGACCCCCCAGTACCGGCCCTCGGTCGGCAACGGCACCTGCCACGCCGGCTCGCCGCCGGGCAGCCGGGTCGCGGTGAGCCGCCGCTGCCCCGTCCCGCCGAGCGGCTCGACGAGGACGAAGAGGTCGTCGGTGACCAGCGCCTCGGCGCCGAGCTCTGCCGGCAGCGTCAGCACCTCGCGCCTGTTGAACGGCCCCGAACCGGCGAGGCCGGCGAGCACCAGCAGCAGAACCAGCGCGCAGCGCAGGGGCCGTTGCCGCGCCAGCGGCGGGCGGGGCAGCCGGATCGGGTCGGGGTCCGGCCCGTGCCGCAGCTCCCCGAGGTCGATCACCGGACCGCTCACCGGGACAACCGCCACAGGGCGCTCGAGCCGTCGAGGCGGCGGCAGAGCAGGACGGGCAGCGCCACCTGGCACCCGCCGACCACGCCCGGGAGCACGTCCAGGAGTCGCGTCCGGCCGGCGGTGAGGTCCAGCTCGGCGACGACGAGCCGGCCGTCGGGGGTCGGCCGTACGCCGATCAGCGGGTCGTCGCGGCGCAGCTGGTCCACCAGCTGCCACCGGCCCAGCTCCGCGCGTTCCCGTCCGGTCCGGGCGTCCCGCACCGCGTACCGCTGCTCGGGCGTGGTCACCAGCAGCATGTCCCGCCGGACGTCGACCAATGTGTCCGGCCCGGGGTCCGACCAGCGAACGGCGCCGGTGGCGGGGTCGATGGCCTGGATGGCGCCGGTCTGCTGGACGGTGCAGAGCAGATCTGCGCACGGCACCGCCCAGGCCACCAGCGGCAGCGAGGACGTCCACACCGGCTCCAGTCCGGGCAGCCGGAAGGCGACCAGCCCGGTGCTGCCGGGCGGAACGAGCAGCACGAGGTCGTCCACCACCTGCACCCGCTGGAACGCCGACCGGGCGCCGGGCAACGTGTCCACACTGCCCACCAGGTCGCCGCTGCCGGCGTCGTACACCTGCAGCTCGCCGGTCGGCTGGACGAACACGATCTGGTCGACCTGGTTGACCGGTCCGTGGTAAGCGGGGCTGCCGGACGCGATGGGCACCGACCAGAGCACCCGGCCGGTGTCGGGCGCCACCCGGGTCACCGTGCCCGGCCCGTCGCCCAGGTCGTTCGCGAGGAGCAGGCCCCCGTCGGCCGTTCGCTGGGCGATCCCCGGCTGGCGCCAGCGCCGCTGACCCGTCCCGGCGTCGAAGGCGGTGGTCTCCAGCACCCCGTCAGCGGTGCTGGCACCCACCGCCAGCAGCATCCCGCGGTCGGCCCAGACCGCCAGGAAGTCACCGCTGCGTTCCAGCGGTGCGCGCCACCGGCGCCGCACGGTGTCCCCGACCCTCGGCCCGGGACGGCTGTACGCGGTCAGGTACCTGTCGCCGACGGGGGTCGACGTGTCGACAACGACGACGGCGTCCTCGGTGAGGTACACCGAGGCGCCCGGCGAGGCCGGCACCGACGTCACGATCCGTTGCCGCACCGGGGTCGCGCCGGCCAGCGTGACGAGGGCCAGCAGCAGCACCGCCGAGCTGCGCAGCCGGCGGCCGGCGGCGCGCGGTCGACGGACCGTCGGCCGCGATTCGGGCTCGTCCCGGACCTCGCCCAGCTCGATGATCGACAAAGATGGTCCCTCCATCACCGGCGGGGTCGGCCGGGGGCCCGGCAAACCGGCCGGGGGCGTACCGGCCCGGCAAAAGCGACGCATCCTCGCCTGTACGATGGCGCGTCGTGGCTGTGCCGGTGGTAGACCCCTCGTTGAATCCCGTGACCGACGCCGAACTGGCCGAGGTCGAGCCGACACGGCGACCTCGACGCCGTCCGGCCCGAGCCGACCTGTTGGCCCTCGGAGCCTATGTGGTGCTGGGCGTCTTCGTCTGCCTCCACTACTGGGGGGACGTGACCGGTCGGGTGTCCTCGCACCTGCCCACCGACCACAGCTGGTTCGAGTGGCTGTTCGCGCACGGCGCGTACTCGGTGCGGCACCTGGAGAACCCGCTGTTCACGGCCCGGCAGAACGCCCCGGACGGGGTGAACATGATGGCCAACACCTCGCTGCTCGGGGTGACCCTGCCGCTGTCGCCACTGACGATGCTGGTCGGCCCCCAGGTCACGTACGCGCTCTACCTGGGTGGCGCGCTGGCGGCCACCGCCGGCACCGCCTACTGGATGCTCTCGCGGCACCTGGTGCGCTCCCGGGCGGCGGCCTTCGTCGGCGGCGCGTTCCTCGGCTTCGCGCCGGGCATCATCCACCACGCCAACGGCCAGCCCAACTTCGTGTCCAACTTCCTGCTGCCGTTGATCGTGGTGCGGGTGCTGCGGATGGGCGAGCCGGGCCGGTGGCGGCGCAACGGGCTGGTGCTCGGGGTGCTGGTGACCTACCAGATCTTCATCAACGAGGAGATGCTGCTGCTCACCGCGCTGGCCTGCCTGGTCGTCGTGCTGGCGTACGCGGTGCAGCGGCCACGGGCGACGCGCGCCGCGGCCGGGACGTTCCTGGCCGGGCTGGGCGTCGCCGGTGGGCTGGCCCTGCTGCTGGCGGCGTACCCGATCTGGTTCCAGTTCAACGGTCCGCAGTCCTACCGTGGGTTGCAGGGTGGCGTCTTCCACAACTGGGGCGAGGACCTGGTCGCCTTCGTGACCTTCGCCCGCGACACCTGGGCGGGCGATCCGGCGGTCGAGCAGACGATCGGCATGACCGAGCAGAACACCTGGTTCGGTTGGCCGCTGGTGCTGCTCTCGGTGGTGGCCCTCGTGCTGCTGGTGCGCCGTTCGCTGGCCGCCCGGATCGTCGCGGTGCTGATCGTGGTCTTCACGGTGGCCTCGATCGGGCCAAAGGTGCGCTTCGACGGGGTGGAGACCGGGGTGCGCGGCCCCTGGTCGTACGTGCCGGACGATCTGCCCCTGGTCGAGATGATGATGCCGACCCGGTTGACCCTGGTGGTCGCCGCCGCGGTGGGCGTACTGCTGGCGCTGACCTGGGACGCCGCGGCCCGCCACGGCCGTCCGGTGGCCGCGCCGGCCCGCGTGCCGGCCCCGCGCGCCGCAGAGCCGGCGACCGCCGCAGAGGCGGCGACGTCCGACGACCAGGGCGCCACCGCGCCGGTCGCGACGCGACGCCGGTGGCTGCGCCCACTGGGGTACGCGGCGGTCACCCTCGCCCTGCTGCCGCTCTTCCCCCGGCCGCTGCCCGCCCAGCAGATCGACCCGCCGCCGCACTTCATCACCGCCGGCGGCTGGCGGCCGTACGTGCCCCAGGGCCGGACCCTCGTGCCGGTGCCGATCCCGAGCAACGTGCACGGCCTGCCCACGCTGCGCTGGAGTGCCCTGACCGGGCAGGAGTTCCCCGTCCCGGGCGGCTACTTCATCGGCCCCAACGAGCTGGGCGAGGGCGTCTTCGGCGCACCGAACCGGCCCACCAGCAGCCTCATCTACTCCACGATGGACGCCGGAGCGGTCCCCGTCCTCACCGACGAGAACCGCCGCCAGGCCGTCGAGGACCTCCGGTTCTGGCGGGCGTCGGTGGTGGTGCTCGGCGCCCACCCGCGCGAGGCGGTGCTGCGCGAACTGGTCACCGCCCTGATCGGGCCACCGCAGCGCGTCGACGACGTCTGGGTCTGGGACGTCCGCGCGCTTGTGGATCAGCGCTAGCCGACCAACGTCCGGACGTCCCACGCCCACCCGCCGTCGACCGGGCGGCCGGGGCCGAGCAGTTCCTCGACGGTCCGGCGGACCGGTTCGTCGTGCGTCGACCGGCCGAGCACCACCACGGCGGCCCGCCAGTGCCGCAGGTCGTCGACGGCCTGACCGCGGTCGGCCTCGGTGAGCACCGGCACCGCGCCGGTCTCGGCGACCCGGCGCAGCAGCACGGCTGTCGGTAGGTCCGGGGCGCCCCAGCGGGCCGCCGGGTCGTCCGGGCCGCTCGGTCCGATGAAGTACCCGCCCGGGGCGCGGAACGCCAGGCCGGTGCGGGCCGACCAGAGCATCACCGGGCTCAGCGCGGCGCCGGTCACCGGGGGCACCGCCACCACGGTCCGCCCCGGAGGCACCAGCTGCCGCCACCCGCCGTCGGCGACGAACCCCGGCACCGGCGCGACCGGCACCGCCCGGATCGGCGTCGGCGTCAGCGGCAGCAGCGCGGCGGCCACCGCGCCCGCCCCCAGCAGTCGTACCGGCAGGCCCGGCACGGTCGGTGACCGGCGGGCCGCCCGCACCCGGTCCACGAAGAGCGCCACCAGGACACCCAGCACCGGCACACAGACCAGCGCGAACCGAGCCGGCACCGCGAGGTCGAGCAGCGGCAGCCCCGCGACCAGCCGGTACGGCCCCGCGACGCCTGTGGCGTTGCCGTCCACCCGCAGGTCGGTGCCGAGCGACAGCAGGGCGAAGACGATGCCGCAGCCGGCCAGCGCGCGGACCAGCGGCCGTCGCCACAGCCAGATCACGGTGACCACGGCGAGCACCAGCAGGCCGGGGCCGAAGAACGAGTTCTCCTCGGTGGGGTTCGGTGCGAGCAGCCCCGGTAGCCAGTCGTCACCGAGCACGGTCTGCCGGGCCGACGCGGTGAACGACGCGGCGTCGAGCTGGAAGCCGTGCGCGGCGAACGCCATTCCGGTGTAGTGCTGCGGCCCGTGGAACTGGAACCACAGGGGGTACGCCAGCAGCGTCACCGCCACCACGGCCGCCACCGCGAGCCGGCCGAGCAGGGTCGGCGCGAGCCGGCGGGCCGCGGCCCGGTCGGCGAGGGCGTAGCCGAGCGCGAACACCCCGGCGGCGAGCGCCAGGAAGACGAGCACCTCCTCGCCGATGAACACCTGCCACACGAGCAGCAGCCCGAGGCCAACGCCGGGCCGCCACACCCCGCGCGGGCCCGACCCGGGACGGAACACCAGGGCGAGGATCGCCGGTAGCAGGAACTGGGCGGCCACGTGCAGATGCGCCCCGGCCTGGGCGATCATGCCGGGGGCGAAGCCACAGACCAGGCCCCCGAGCGCCGCCGCGCAGCGGGCGGTGACCAGTCGACGGCGCAGCAGCGCGTACCAGGCTGTGGCGGTGCCGGCGAGGCAGCAGACCACCGCCACGCAGAACGCCGCCTGCGAGCCGAACAGCAGCGTGACCGGGGCCAGCGGGACACCGAGGCCGAGCACCGAGGTGTTCGCCATCAGGTTGACGCCGTCGGGCGCGTTCAGGGCGGTGCTGTAGAGCGGGTTCTCCCCCGCGACGACGGCGTGCGCCGCGTGGGCCAGCATCCACTCGAAGAGCACCTGGTCGCCGGCCTGGTGGAACAGCCGGCCGGGGCGGCCCCACTGGGTGCTGGTCAGCAGCACCGCGAGCCCCAGGTAGCCGGCGATGACCACCGCGTCCGGGAGCCACGCCGGCCGGGGTCGGCGCGCGGTCGGCGGACCGAGCGTCGCTGCCGCCGTCTCCGCCGGCGACGACGTCGTTCCCGTGGACATCAGACCGAGCGGTCGGTAAGCGTCCGAACGTCCCACACCCAGACGTCCAGCTCCTGTCGGCCGGGGCCGACCAGCTCCTCGACGGTACGCCGCAGCGGTTCGACGTGCTGCTGACGGACCGGCAGCACCAGGATCGCCGCGTGCCAGTGCCGCAGCTCGTCGGTGAAGCGCCGACGCTGCCGGTCGTCCAGCTTGGGGGTCCGGCCGGTGGTCGCGACCTCCTCCAGCAGCTGGCCCACCCCGCTGGGCCGGCCGCCGAACCGACCGGGGTCACCGGTGTTGCCGTTGCGGGGGGCGAGGAAGTAGCCACCCGGGATCTTGAAGTCGAGGTTGGTGGCCGCCGCCCAGCGCATGCCGTGCGTGTTGCCCATGCTGGGCACCGGGATCGGCACGAGCGTCTGGTCCGGGCCGACGTACTGCCGCCAGCGGTCGGCGGTGATGAACTCCGGCACCGGCGGCCGGGAGACCATCCGCAGCGGCATCGGGGCGATCGGCAGCAGCGCGAACGCCAGGCCGGCGGCGGTGAGCGTCCGGACGGTACGCCGGTCGGCCGGGCGCAGCGCCCAGGCCCGCTCGACGGCGAGCGCGAGCAGCAGACCGATGACCACCGTGGTGATCAGGCCGAACCGGGTCGGCACGACCGCGTCCAGCAGGGGCAGGTGCACCAGCAGTTCCCACGGCCCGGTGAGGAGCTCGCGGTCCCACCAGGAGATCCGCTCGCCGAGGGAGAGCAGGGCGAAGAAGCCACCGGTCGCGGCGAGCGCCCGCACGACCATCTCCCGACGCAGCCACACCACTACGGCGACGGCGAGCAGCGACAGGCTCCACCCGAAGAAGGCGTTCTCCTCGGAGTAGTTCGGGGCCAGGTTGACGTTGGCCCGCTGGTTGCCGCCGAGGGTGGCCGAGCCGGGGGCGAAGAAGGCGGCGATGTCGTTGCCGTAGTCCTGCACGGCGTCGCTGAGCCCGTGGTACGCCATCGGCCCGGCGAACTGCACGTACAGCGGGTACGCCAGCAGCGCCCCGGCCAGCAGCGCGCACGCGGCCAGGCCGGCGGCCAGCGGTCGCCACGCCGCCCGCCAGCGGGCCGGTTCCTGCGCCACCACCGCGAGCAGGAAGATCCCGCAGGCCAGCGCCGTGAAGAGCAGGATCTCCTCGTTGATGAACGCCTGGGCGGTGACGAGCAGGGCCAGCAGGGCGCCGTCGAGGACCGGCCGGCGCGAGCGGGTGAGCACCAGCACCCGCCAGACGATGAACGGCAGCAGGAACTGACTGATGATGTTGGGGTGCCAACTGGCGTGCGAGAGCATCGCCGGGGAGAACCCGCAGAACCAGCCGCCCGCCGCGGCGGCGAGCGGCGTACGCACGACGTGGCGGCGGAGCATGAGATACCACGCCATCGCGGTGCCGGCGAGGCCGAGCGTCACCAGCACCACGAAGGACACCGCCGGCCCGAACAGCAGGGTCACCGGCACCATCGGGATGCCCAGCGCCAGCACCGCCGTGTTGGCCATCAGGTTGACGCCGTCGGGATAGTTGAACTGCTCGGTGTAGAACGGGTACTCGCCGTGCAGCACCACTCGCACCGAGTGGGCGAGGAAGAACTGCACCTGGGCCGGGTCTCCGGTGTAGAGCGACGCCACCCGCCCGGCCGGGTCCAGCCAGATCCGGCTGGTCACCCAGAGCGCGGCGAGCAGGAACAGCGCGCCGACCGCCAGGTGCTGCCGTCGCCGGGTCCAGCGGGCCCACCGACGCCGGCGCGGCCCGGCGGTCCCCTCGTCGCCGTCGCCCTGGGCAGGTACGCCGGCCGGGGCGACCTCGACGGGTACGCCGGCCGGGGTGGCAGTGGCGGGCGGCGCTGGCGGGGTCTCGACCGCCGGTGAGGCCTCGGCCGGCGCTGGCGGGGCCTCGGCCGGCGCTGCCGGTGGGGCTTCGGCCGGCGCGGCGGCGACCGCCGTCGTGGCGGGCTCGGGCTCGCGCCCAACGGTGCGTACGCGGGCGCCGGCATGGGAGGCCGGAGCAGCGGTGCCGCCGGGAGCGCCGACGGCCGTGGCCCGGGAAGCGGTGGGAGTGTGGTGGCTCACTGTCTCGTCGGGGCCGGCCGCCTCCGGGTGCGGCGCGGACAGGGCGCGGGACTCGGCAGGCGTCACAGTCGGCGGAGTCTACCCGAGCGGCGAAAAGGCACTAAAGCCCCGGTGACGTCCATTGTGGTGGGTGCGGGACCGGCCAGCGGCGGCGTCGCGTCGGACATCTCGTACTATGGCGCTTTCCCACAACGACGGCGAGGCGATCGGGGGCGGATCAGGTGACTCCGGGCCGCCGGCACGGCAGGGCGCTCAGCGTCCTGCTGACCGCGCTGTTGACCGCCACCGCGTGCGGTCCCGTCGCGGAGCGCACGCCCCGCGACCTGCGGGTGGGGTACGACAGCCTCGACGGCACGCTTGCCGTGTGGCCGCCCCGGGGCGACCTGGCCGGTGACGCGGCGGCGACGGCGGCGGTCACCAGGGCCGTCCGCGACTGGCGCTCACCGGCCGACGACCGGGCGCACCTGCCCTCGTCCGGCATCCTCTTCTCGGGCCGGGTCGACGGGGCGCCGGTGGCCCTGGTCGCGGCCGACGTACCCGGCGAGAGCGCGTCCTGGCTGCTGCAACTCGCCGGCGACGGCGGCCGGTACGCGATCGCCCGCGCCACCGAGTACACCGACCCCGGCTACCTGGTCTACTCCGACGTGCTGCCGGTGCAGACGGCCGGTGGTCGGCGCTATCTGGTCTCCGCCCGCGTGCAGCAGTTGCTCGGCCCGCAGGGCCGGGCGCTGACCGTCGCCGACGGCCTCAGCGCCCCGGTCGACGTGCCGGCCTGCACGGCGGTCGGCGTGACGGCGACCCTGCGGGCCACCGAGTCGCTGCCCCGTGGGCGGGCCGCCGACCGGCTGCTCGACCTGGGCACCGGCACGACCGACCCGCGCTATCCGCTGATCCGTGACGAGTCCGGCGCGGGCCGGCGGGCGCTCACCGGCCTGGACACCTGCGTGCTGGCCGGCGAGCGGGGCCCGTTCGGCAGCATCCCGCGCCGGATCGGCGACCGGGACGCGCCGAAGTCGGTGCCGACCTCCTGGCCGATGGCGAAGCTCTCGGTCCGCTCACTCGGCGAGGTGGCTCTGGGCGGTGGCGAGCCGGCCGAGTTGCAGCAGCTCAGCTGGGACACCGACGCCGGCATGATGACCGCTGTCGTCTACCGGCCGGCAGACGGGAGCGCGCCGGTGGTCTCGCCGGCCGACCGGGCCACGCCGTTGCAGACGTACCAGCTGCCGGTGCCCGGCCAGCCCCTGGTGGTGCTCAGCTGGCGGGCCACCCGGGACAGCTCCCTCTCGGTGCCGCCGGGCACCCCGCTGCTGGTGGAGCGTCCCGGCCTGGTGGTCGTCCCCGAGCCGGACAGCACCCAGACCTACAGCCTGGCCAACACCGACAAGACCCACTACCGCTCGGTAAGCCCCCGCCCCCGCTAACCCCCACACCCCCCAACCGGTCGATCATGAACTGGTGGTGGGCGTTGAATACTTATTCACCCCTTTTGCGAGGGACCACAACTCCATGATCGACCGGTCCGGGGCGGGGAACGCCGGCGGCGGGCGCCCCGTGGGGGTGCCCGCCGCCGGGTCGAGCTGGACAGTCGAGCTAGTTCTGGGCTGCCGTGTCGCTGGGGGTCAGCCGGTCCGGGGTGGCGTCCAGGCCGGAGATCCAGCCGGTGACGTTCCGGGCGACGTCCTGGGCGGTCAGGCCGAGGTCGGCGAGGATCTGTGCACGGGTGCCGTGCGGGTGCCAGTCGGCCGGTACGCCCAGGTCCTTGAGCGGCACCCGGACGTCGGCGTCGCGCATGGCCTGGCCGAGGGCGTCGCCGACACCGCCGACGCGGACGCCGTCCTCGACGCTGACCACGAGCCGGTGCCGGGCGGCCAGCTCGACCAGCTCGGCCGGCACCGGGCGGACCCAGCGGGGGTCGACGACGGTGACCCCGTAGCCGTGCTCGGCGACCCGGGCCGCGACCTCCATGCCCAGCTGGCCGAAGGAGCCGACGGCGACGAGCAGCACGTCGGTACGCGCCGACTCGGCCAGCACGTCGACCGGGCCGACCCGGCGCACGGCCGGCAGGTCCGCGGCGACCGTGCCGGTGGGGAACCGCACGACTGTCGGGCCGTCGTCGACGGCCAGCGCCTCGCGCAGCTCCTCACGCAGCGTGGCGGCGTCCCGGGGAGCGGCGATCCGCAGGCCGGGCACCACACCGAAGACCGACATGTCCCAGATGCCGTAGTGACTGGGGCCGTCCGGGCCGGTGATGCCCGCGCGGTCCAGCACGAAGGTCACCGGCAGCTTGTGCATCGCCACGTCCAGCAGGACCTGGTCGAAGGCGCGGTTGAGGAAGGTGGCGTAGACCGCGACCACCGGGTGCAGCCCACCCAGCGCCAGACCGGCCGCCGAGGTGGCGGCGTGCTGCTCGGCGATGCCCACGTCGTACACCCGCTCGGGGTACTTGCGGGCCAGCTTGGCGATGCCGGTCGGCTCGGCCATGGCGGCGGTGATGCCCACCACGTCCGGGCGCTCGTCGGCGATGGCCAGCAGCTCGTCGGAGAAGACGTGGGTCCACTTCACCGCCGGGGCGGCCAGCAGGGCGCCGGTCTCCACGTCGAAGGCGCCGCCGGGGCCGTGCAGGCAGTCGGCCTCGTCCTCCTCGGCGGGGCGGTAGCCGTAGCCCTTGCGGGTGACCGCGTGCACGATCACCGGGCCGCCGAAGTTCTTCGCCGCGCGCAGCGCCGACTCGACGGCCGCCACGTCGTGCCCGTCCACCGGGCCGACGTACTTGATGCCGAGGTCCTCGAACATGGCCTGGGGGGCGACCGCGTCCTTGATGCCCTTCTTGACCGCGTGCAGCACCTCGTACATCGGCTTGCCGACCAGCGGGGTGGAGCCCAGGGCGTCCTTGACCGTGTCGAGGACCTTCTCGTAGCCGGGGTTGAGCCGCAGCGAGGAGAGGTGGTCGGCCAGACCGCCGATGGTCGGCGAGTAGGACCGCCCGTTGTCGTTGACCACGATGACCAGGGAGTTGCCGGCGGTGGCGATGTTGTTCAGCGCCTCCCAGCACATGCCGCCGGTCAGCGCGCCGTCACCGACCACTGCCACGACGCTGCGCGCCTCACCCCGCAGGGCGTACGCCTTGGCCAGGCCGTCGGCGTAGGAGAGCGCGGTGGAGGCGTGCGAGTTCTCGATGAGGTCGTGCTCGCTCTCGGCCTGGCTGGGGTAGCCGGAGAGGCCACCGCGCTGGCGGAGCTTGTCGAAGCCGGCCTGGCGCCCAGTGATGATCTTGTGAACGTACGCCTGGTGGCCGGTGTCGAACAGGAGCCGGTCCCGGGGGGAGTCGAAGACGCGGTGCATGGCCAGCGTCAGCTCGACCACACCGAGGTTGGGTCCGACGTGCCCGCCGGTGCGGGAGACCTTGGCGATCAGGAAGTCGCGGATCTCCGCGGCGAGCACATCCAGCTCCTCGCCCGACATCCGCTTGACGTCCTGCGGACCGCGGACCGTCCCCAGCAACCGGCCGTGGTTGGCCGTGTCCTCTTCAACACTCATGACCGGAGAGTCTATCGGCCGTCCGACACTCCGCAGCCTGGCCCGAGCCGTACGCACCGCAGTGGGCCGCTGAGCGCCTGGTCAGGGCCGGTCCACATCAGGAGCGTCGACCGGCAGCAGGAGGCCCACCAGCTCGACGTGCTGGGTCATCGGAAACAGGTCGAAGCCGCGCAGCGCGGCCAGCCGCCAGCCCAGCTCGGCGAAGGTGCGCACGTCCCGGGCGAAGGCGGCCGGGTCGCAGGCCACGTACGCGACGGCCCGCGGACCGGCGGCGACGATGTCGCGCACCACCGGGGCGCCCGCGCCGGAGCGCGGCGGGTCGAGCACCACCACGTCGACCGGGCCGGTGATCCGTCGGCGGGCCAGCGCGGTCTCCACCCGGGCGGCGACCACCTCGACCCGGGGCAGGTCGGCCAGGTTCACCCGGGCCGCGTCCGCCCCGGTCGGGCTCGACTCGACAACTGTGACCCGCGCGTCGCCGACCCGGCCGGCGAGGGCCGCCGCGAACAGCCCGGCCCCGCCGTAGAGGTCCCAGGCCACCTCGCCCGGCCGCGGGTCGAGCAGCTCCAGCACGGCAGTGGACAGGGTGTCCGCCGCGGCCGGGTGCACCTGCCAGAAGGCGGACGCGGGCAGCGCCCAGTCCCGTCCGGCGGCCACCTCGCGGACCTCGGTCGGCCCGCTCACCGGCGTGGCCACCCCGTCGCGGACCTCGGCGACGCTCACGTCCCCGCCGGTGCTGGCGACGGTCTCCACCGCCTCGGCCGCCGGCCAGCGCGTGCCGGTCGGGGTGAGCACGGGCAGCTGCTGGATGGCCGGGTGGGCGATCCGGCAGCGATCGATCGGCACGACCTCGTGCGAGCGGTGCTTGAGCAGGCCGGCGCGGTCCGCGGCGTCGACCGCGTAGCGGACCCGCGAGCGCCAGCCCAGCGACCCGCCCGGCAGCGCCTCGACCTGGACGCCCAGCCGGTCCAGCTCGGCGTCGGCGAGCCCGCCGAGGCGGACCAGCTGCTCGCGCACGACCGCGGTCTTCCAGGCCAGCTGCGCGTCCGGGGCGACGTGTTGCAGGTCGCAGCCGCCGCAGGCGCCCGGCCTCGCGTACGGGCAGGGCGGCTCCACCCGGTCCGGTGAGGGGTCCAGCACGGTCACCGCGTCGGCCCGGACGAACCCCCGGTGCACCTCGGTGACCTCGGCGATCACCCGCTCACCGGGCAGCGCGTGCCGGACGAACACCACCTGCCCGTCCACCCGGGCCACGCAGTGCCCGCCGGGAGCTACGGCGTCGACTGTCAGCTCGACCCGCTCCGCCTCCGCCAGGCCCCGTTCGGTAGCCGCCGTCACGGACGGCGTGGTCCGCTCAGTCACGGCCGTTCCCGACCGTTTCGCTGTCCACCGGGCCGGACTCGTCCGGCGGCGGCGCGGTGACCACTGGTGGCACGGTGCCCCGCGGCCCGCGCGCGGGCGTACGGGAGAGCGTGGCGTCCAGCCGGTCCAGGTTCTTGCTGGCGGTCGAGGCGAGCTGCCACGGGACGCTGACCACCATCACCCCCGGTTCGAAGAGCAGTCGACCCTTGAGGCGCAGCGCGCTCTGGTTGTGCAACAGGTTCTCCCACCAGCGCCCCACCACGTACTCGGGGATGAAGACGGTGACGACGTCGCGCGGTGACGAACGACGGGTCGAGGCGACGAAGTCCAGGATCGGCCGGGTGATCTCCCGGTACGGCGAGTCGACAACTGTGAGCGGGATCGCCATCTCCCGCCGCTCCCAGTCGGCCTGCAGGTCGCGGGTGTCCTTCTCGTCCACGTTGACGGTCACCGCGGTCAGCGTGTCGGGCCGGGTGGCCCGGGCGTACGCGATGGCCCGCAGCGTCGGCTGGTGCAGCTTGCTGACCAGCACGATCGCGTGGTTCCGGGCGGGCAGCACGGCCCGGCCCTCGTCCGGCGGGGTCAGCTCGGTGGCGACCCGGTCGTAGTGCCGGCGGATGGCCAGCATCAGCGCGTAGATCACCGCCATCGCCGCGATCGCGATCCAGGCGCCGAGCAGGAACTTGGTGATCAGGACGATCACCAGCACCGTGCCGGTCAGACCCATGCCGAAGGTGTTGATGGCCCGGGAGCGGTGCATCCGCTTGCGCGCCTCCGGGTCCCGCTCGGTGCGCAGGCGCCGGTTCCAGTGTCGGATCATGCCGGCCTGGGAGACGGTGAACGAGACGAAGACACCGACGATGTAGAGCTGGATGAGGCGGGTCACCTCGGCCTGGAACCCGACGATCAGCACGATCGCGAAGAGGGCGAGCGAGGTGATGCCGTTGGAGAAGGCCAACCGGTCGCCCCGGGTGTGGAACTGGCGGGGCAGGTAGCGGTCCTGGGCGAGGATCGAGCCGAGCACCGGGAAACCGTTGAACGCGGTGTTCGCGGCCAGGAAGAGGATGAGCGCGGTCATCCCGGCCACCACGTAGAGCAGGAACGAGCCGGAGCCGAAGACCGTCTCGCCGAGCTGGGTGGTCACCGTCTTCTGCACGTACCCGTCGGGGCCCGAGACGATCTGCAGGGCCGGGTCCTCGACGAACTGCAGGTGGGTCAGCCGGGCCAGCCAGATGATCCCGACGAGCAGGCTCACCGCGATCGCGCCCAGCAGCAGCAGCGTGGTGGCGGCGTTGCGGCTCTTGGGCGCCTTGAACGCGGGCACGCCGTTGGAGATCGCCTCCACGCCGGTGAGCGCGGCGGCGCCCGAGCTGAACGTCCGCAGCAGCAGGAAGACCAGCGCGAACCCGGTCACACTGTGCTCGGCCTGGATGACCAGGTCGGCGCTGGGCGCACGGAGGTCGTCACCCAGGACGAAGACGCGGAACAGACCGGTGAGCAGCATTCCGCCCATCACGATCACGAAGCCGTACGTGGGGATGGCGAACGCGGTGCCCGACTCGCGCAGTCCGCGCAGGTTGACGGCGGTCAGCAGGACCACCGCGAGCACCGCGATCATGACCTTGTGGGTGGCCACGAAGGGCACCACCGAGCCGAGGTTCGCCACGCCGGAGGAGACCGACACGGCCACGGTGAGCACGTAGTCGACAAGCAGGGCACTGGCCACCCCGACCCCGAACTTCGGTCCGAGGTTGACCGTGGCCACCTCGTAGTCGCCGCCGCCGGAGGGGTAGGCGTGCACGTTCTGCCGGTAGCTGGCCACCACCGTGAGCATCACCACGACCACCGCGAGGGCGATCCACGGGGAGAACAGGAACGCCGACGCCCCGGCGATGGAGAGGGTCAGCAGGATCTCGTCAGGCGCGTACGCAACGCTGGACAGCGCGTCGGAGGCGAACACGGGCAGCGCGATGCGCTTCGGCAGGAGGGTGTGCTGCAGTCGGTCGGACCGGAACGGTCGACCGAGGAGCAGTCGCTTCAACAGCGAGGTGGGTCTGGCCACGAACGCCAAGGGTACGACCACCACGGTCCGAACGCGGGGGTGGGCGATCACGGGTGGCAGACAGGACGCGGTACGGTCGGTCCCGCTGTCGACCCGGACGTGGCAGGCTCGGACTCGGAGCCACCGGCGGCGAAAGGGCCAGCGGCAGCGGTACGCACCTTGGGAGGGACAGCGTGCACGTCGTGATCATGGGATGTGGCCGGGTCGGGTCGACCCTCGCCCACAGCCTGGAGTCCCGGGGACACTCGGTGGCGGTGATCGACCAGGACGCCGACGCCTTCCGCCGGCTCGGCCCCGACTTCGCCGGAATCACGGTGACCGGGGCGGGCTTCGACGGCGAGGTGCTGCGCCAGGCCGGCATCGAGCGCGCGGACGCCTTCGCGGCCGTCTCCAGCGGCGACAACTCCAACATCATCTCGGCGCGGTTGGCCCGGGAGACGTTCGGCGTGTCCCGGGTCGCGGCCCGGATCTACGACCAGCGCCGGGCCCAGGTCTACGAGCGGCTGGGCATTCCCACCGTGGCGACCGTGCGCTGGACGGCCGACCGGATGCTGCGGCACCTCGTGCCCGAGGGCAACGTGGAGATCTTCCGCGACCCGACGAGCACCGTGTCGATCGTCGAGGTCCCGGTGCACAAGGAGTGGATCGGCCGGCCGGTGCGCGCCCTGGAGGAGGCATCCGGCGCGCGGGTGGCCTACCTGATCCGCTTCGGCATCGGCACGCTGCCCACCGCGTCCACAGTCGTCCAGGAGGGCGACCAGGTGTTCATGCTGGTCAGCGACGACATCGTGGCGACTGTCACGTCGGTGGCGGCGACCCCGCCGGAAGGGGGGCACTGAGCCATGCGGATCGCCATCGCGGGCGCCGGCAACGTGGGTCGCTCGATCGCTCAGGAGCTGATCGAGAACGGCCACCAGGTGATGCTCATCGAACGGCAGCCGAAGATGCTCCGGCCGGACCGGGTTCCGGCCGCCGAGTGGGTGCTCGCCGACGCGTGCGAGGTCGCCAGCCTGGAGGAGGCCAACGTCGCCGGCTGCGACGTGGTGGTCGCGGCGACCGGCGACGACAAGACCAACCTGGTGCTGTCGCTGCTGGCCAAGACCGAGTTCGCGGTGCCCCGGGTGGTGGCCCGGGTCAACCGGGCGGAGAACGAGTGGCTCTTCACCGAGCAGTGGGGCGTCGACGTCGCGGTGAGCAAGCCGCGGGTGATGGCCGCCCTGGTCGAGGAGGCGGTCACCGTCGGCGACCTGGTCCGGTTGATGACCTTCCGGCAGGGCGAGGCCAACCTCGTCGAGATCACCCTCCCGCCGACCGCGCCCTACGTCGGTCAGCCCCTGCACGCGGTGCCGCTGCCCCGCGACTCCGCCCTGGTGGCGATCCTGCGCGGCAAGCGCGTCCTGGTGCCCAGCCCGGACGATCCCATCGAGGCCGGCGACGAGCTGATCTTCGTCTGCACCGCCGAGGTGGAGGACGACGTCCGCGCGGTCATCCTCGGTCCGGACAGCGTCGAGCGGACCCGCGGCTCCCACTGAGCCGCGGGGCGCGGGCGGCGCTGTCGCTCAGGCGCCCGGCAGCGGGGTGGGTTGCGGCTCCCGGGTGACCCGGCGCACCGTCCAGACGGTGATGAGCAGCAGCAGCGCGTACGGCGGGTAGCCCAGCGCCAGCCGGGCCACGCCCAGCGCCGTGTCCTGGTGGGCCAGGTAGAGTCCGGCCTGCACGCCCACCTTGGCGAGCCACACCACGCCCCAGAGCACGGTCAGCCGGGTGAAGACGCGCACCAGCTTCGGGTCGGCCCGCCACTCGGAGCGGCCCTTGGCGACCAGCACCGACCAGATCCACCCGACGAGGGGCTGGCGGATGGCCGCCGAGATCAGCAGGGCGATGCCGTAGCCGATGCCGTAGAGGATGCCGGGAAGGTAGAAATCCCGCTCGTCACCGGTGCGCCAGGCGATGGCGGCGCCGATACCGACCCCGAACAGCCCGTTGACCGCGTGCCGGATCGGCCGGCGCTGAGCCAGCCGCAACCCGGCGATCAGCAGCGCGACGGCCACCGAGGCGATCACGGCGGGCCGCAGGTCGCCGATGATGTTGGCGAGCACGAAGACGACCACCGGGATGCTGGACTCGACAAGCCCCCGCCAGCCGCCGAGCTGGTCGGCCATCTGCTCGGCGATCGTGGGCAGCGGCTCGTCGTCCTGCGGAGGATCGGTCTCCGGCTGTGCTGCCCGGTGCTGTCCCGTCGTCATGCCCGGCCTTCCGTCCGCGGTGCCGTCACTTCGGCGAGTCCAGCTCGTAGTACGGGTTGTAGATGACCTTGCGGTCGTCGCGCATCGCCACCCGGCCACGCGCGGTCAGGTGCCGCCCCGGCTCGATCCCGGAGATGTGCCGGCGCCCCAGCCAGACCAGGGTGACGACGTCGCTGCCGTCGTACAGGTCGGCCTCGAGGGTGGGCAGGTTGGTGCGCGGCGTGTAGACCACTGTGCGCAGCCGACCGGCCACCGAGACCACCTGGCCCCGGGAGCACTGCTGGGCCAGGACACCGCCGCACTCGGCGCTCTCCTGCCGCAACTCCTGCGCGTCGATCTCGGCCTCGCTGGCGGTGAACCGTTGCAGGATGCGCCGCAGCGACACCCGGCTCTCGTCGGTCGTCATGACCTCCGCGTCACCCTCTCCACGCTCACCGGCTCGCCGCCGGCACCGGCCCAGCTCCGGCGACGCCGGAACCGTCCCGCCAGCGTACGCCGACGGGGCCGGTTCCGGCGGGCCGGTGCGGGCCCGGTCAGACCTGGCGGGGCTCGGCGGCGGCGGAGGTGTCCCCGCCCTCGGCGTCGGCCTGGTCGGCGATCTCGCGGGGCAGGCGCAGCGGCAGCGGCTCACGGACCGGCTTCGCCTCCTGGCCACGGTCGACCACCAGGCCGTCCAGGCACTCGGCGAGCGGCCCGGCGCTGGCCGGATCGGTGGCCACCGGGCCCTGGAAGACGCCCCGGACCATCCAGCGCGGCCCGTCGACGCCGACGAACCGCAGGTTCGTCGGGCCGTCCGGGGTGCGCACCTGGGCGTGCAGCTCCGGGCCGTACTCGCCCTCGACCTCCTGGGCGGCGGCGCCGTCGCGCAGCAGCGACTGCCGGATCTCCTCGCGCACCTCGTCCCAGATCCCCTCGGACCGGGGGGCGGCGAAGACGCCGAGCTGCAGCGCGTTGTCCCCGTGCACCAGCACGACCTGCTGGATCACGCCCTGCGGGTCGGCCTGCACCCGCACCTCCACCTCGGCCACCGCCGGGATGTGCAGGCTGCCGAGGTCGAGGCGCTGCACCTCGTCGTCGACCTCGGAGATGTCGTACGGCCCGCGCACGAGCGCCGGCGCGGACGTCCCGGTGCCCTCGTCGAGGACCTCGGTGGTCCGCTCGTCGCGGGTGTGCCGCCCGGCATCGGCCCGCTTTCGGGAGAAGATCACTGCGCCCACCCTCCGCTGTTCACAATCACCCTGCCACCTCTTCCGTCTGCCCGTGGCCCGGCTCGGCCCGCCGCTGGTCGACCCACTCCTGGCCGGCCGGTGACGGCACCAGCTGAGCGTGCCCGCCGGTCGAGCCGTGCCCGCCGGTCCCGCGCGAGGACCCGGGCAGCTCGGCCACCGGCTCGAACCGCGCCCGCGCGACCCGCTGGATCACGAGCTGGGCGATCCGGTCGCCACGGGAGATCTTCGCGGGCGTGTCCCGATCATGATTGATCAGGTTGACCATGATCTCACCCCGGTAGCCGGCGTCGACCGTACCGGGCGCGTTGAGCACCGTCACGCCGAGCCTGGCCGCCAGGCCGGACCGCGGATGGACCAGGCCCACGTACCCGTCCGGCAGGGCGACGGCCACGCCGGTGGGCACCAGGGCCCGACCGCCGGGCGGCAGCTCCACGTCCGCGGCGGCCACCAGGTCGGCCCCGGCGTCGCCGGGATGGGCGTACGTGGGCAGCGGCAGCTCGGCATCGAGCAGCCGTACGGGCACGGGTACGACGTCGGTCACGGGTCCCCTCTTCGTCCGGTTGTCTCCGGTGACCCTGCCATCCTGCCGGTTGGCCGGCCCGCCGTGCGCCGTACCCTCGCAGGAGTGAGCATGTCGCCCTCTCCGTCCGCCGATCGGCCGCCGGCGCCGGCCCGTCCGGCGTACGCCGAACGGCTGGACCTGCCCTGGTGGCTGTGGCTGACCGGGCTGGTGGCCGCCGCGCTGCTGGCCGTCGAGATCTGGATGGGCGCCGGCGGCGTCCGCGCCTGGCTGCCGTTCGCCGTGCTGTTGCCGCTCACCGCTGCCGGGCTGTGGTGGGTGGGCCGGATCCGCGTCGCGGTCGTCGACGCCGAGCTGCGGGTGGACGACGCCCGCCTGCCGGTGCGCTTCGTGGCCGACGTGATCCCGCTGGACGTCGCCGGTCGCCGCGAGGTGCTCGGTGTGGGCGCGGACCCTCTCGCCTTCGTGGTGCAGCGGCCCTGGATCGGCGGCGCCGTGCAGGTGGTGCTCGACGACCCGGCCGATCCGACCCCCTTCTGGGTGGTGAGCACGAGGCGTCCGGTCGAGCTGGCCGAGGCGGTGCTGGCCGCGCGGGACGCCGGCCGACCCGCCGACCGTACGGCCGGCGAGCCGGGCTGACCGATGCCGACGACCCCGCTCAGGTGCCCGTCGGCGGGCCGGGCAGGGCCGGCGGCGGCGCCGGCCGGGCGATGCCGCGGCGGCGCAGGTCCACCTGGAGCTGGTCGGCCATCTGCCGGGTGGCCCGGCGGTTGAGGAAGCTGGCCACCGCCGCGCCGGTCAGGAACGGCCCGAGGGTGGTGAGGTTGCGCCCGAATCGGCGCAGCAGCATGTCGCGCATCTCCTTGCGGGCTGCGGTGCCGAGCACCGCGCCCACCCCCACGCCGGGCACCATCGGGTTGACCCCGCGCTGGGTGGCCCAGGAGTGCACCAGGGCGACCGCTCGTTGGCTGCCGGCGCCCGGCAGCGACACGCCGTGGAGCTCGTGCAGCTCACCGATCAGTTTCAGCTCCACCGCCACGACGGCGACGGTCTCGGCGGCGAGCAGCACGGGCGCGGAGAGCAGCGTGGGTGCGACGGTCCATTCGACGGCGGCGACTCCCCCGCCGGCCGCGCCGATCCCGGCCGTGGCGCGGGAGGCGTTGCGGATCAGTCGCTCGGCCAGGGCGGCGTCGTCCAGGCCGGGAAAGTGTCGACGCAGGGTGGCCAGGTCCCGCACCGGTACGTGCGGGGCGATCTCGGCCACCGTGTCGGTCATCCAGCGCACGGCGGCGCGGGGCTTGAACAGGTCGGAAATGCCTCGGCTGCGGGCCTGCCCCACCATCCGGGTGAGCAGTTGCCGCCGCCGGGCCGGCTCGATGTCGTCCGCGGTCAACGCCGCGACGGTGGCGCCGAGATCGTCCGCGCCGTCGCCGGTGGTGTCGCCTCGATCGCTCATGGGTCGGACCTCCCGGTGGTGTGGCTACCCGCTACGAGTCAAGCAGGTACCCACCGGCGTTGCATGCCTACACCGGTAGCGGCGGCCCCGATCAGGAGGCCGCCGCCGGTGTCGTGAGTGTCAGACGCACTCTCGGCAGATCAGCTCGCCGTTGCGCTCGACCGCCAGCTGGCTGCGATGGTGAACCAGGAAGCAGCGGGCGCACCGGAACTCGTCCTGCTGCATCGGTAGCACCTTGACAGTGAGCTCCTCGTCGGCCAGGTCGGCACCGGGCAGCTCGAAGCTCTCGGCGACCTCGGCCTCGTCGACGTCCACCGCGCCCGACTGTGAGTCGACGCGCCGGGCCTTGAGCTCTTCCAGGCTGTCCTCGCCGAGGTCGACCTCGTCGCGACGCGGAGCGTCGTAGTCGGTGGCCATCGGATGTCACTCTCCCATATCGATGTTGTCGCTTCCGGTTGTAACGCCGGACGACGCTGTTTCGGTTCCGCTGGCCGGCAACCACTTGTGTCGGGCACCCGACCCGGGGGACCGTACGGGTCGGGACCGCTGGGGCCACTCCCCTGCGAGCGCGGAACCTTACCCCCCCTTGGGCGAGGCATGTATACCGCCCTTGCGGCTGAGATGTACGCCCCCGCACGCCAAGTTGTTCCCAATGTGATTCAGGCGACACGAAGATAGGGGTAGTAGTACCCGGTTCACGGTCGCCGCGCCGGCATGTCGGACTGTTTCCACGCGACGGCCGGACAACCGTTAACCTCAGCGGCGTATTCGACGGCCGGCGGTCAGTGCGATCGTTGGCGGCCGCCGCCACCCACCTGAGGTCTCGGGAGCGCCCAGATGAGTTTTGCGCGAGTGCGGGCACTCGTCGTCGTCGGCCTGCTGGGGGTCCTGGCCCTGGCGTTCGTGATCACCGCGATCGTCCGCGACAGCCAGGGCGAGGCCGGCGCGGCGGGCGGCTGCCCGGACGGTTGGCCGTTGGCCGACGTCACCCTGCACGAGCCCAAGGACGTCAAGATCAACGTCCTGAACGCGACAATCGAGCCGGGCCGGGCCGGCGCCGTCGCGGACGACTTCCGCAACCGCAAGTTCCAGGTCAAGAAGGTCGGCAACGCGCCCAAGGGGATCGACGACGTCGCCGTGCTGCGGTACGGCCCCAAGGGCGTCAGCTCCGCCCACCTGCTCAAGGCGTACTTCCTCAACAACGCCGAGCCGGTCTACGACGAGAAGCGCACGGACGACGTGGTCGACGTGGTGTTGGGCAACGGCTTCCAGCAGCTCGCCACCACCACCGAGGTCAACCAGTCCCTCGGCGACCTGGGCCCACCTGTCGCGCCGGCGGGCTCCTGCCCGTCCCCCGCCGCCAAGAAGTGACGGCGTAACCGGGACGCCCGCGCCGGGCGTCCCGGTCCACGACGGCGGCGCGGTCAGGGGCCGCCGGAGGCGTCCAGGGCGGCCAGCCGGTCGTGCAGCTCGGCGAACAGGGCGGGCGGGGCCGCGATCACCAGGTCCGGGCCGGGCGGGCTACCGGCCAGGCCGGAGACCCGCACGCCCGCCTCGGCGGCCACCAGCCCGCCGGCGGCCAGGTCCCAGGCGGCCAGGCCCTTCTCGAAGTACGCGTCCAGCCGCCCCTCCGCCACCAGGCAGAGGTCCAGGGCGGCCGCTCCCAGGCGGCGGATGTCCCGCACCGACGCGATCAGCCCGGCCACCACCGACGCCTGGTGCGCCCGCCGACCGGCGTCGTAGCCGAAGCCGGTGCCGACCAGAGCCTGCCCGAGGTCCGTCTCGCCGGAACAGCGCAGCCGCACGCCGTCGCGCCAGGCGCCGCCACCGGCGGTGGCGGTCCACTCCTCGCCGGTGTTCACGTTGCGCACCACGCCGGCGACCACCACCCCGTCCACCTCGGCGGCCAGCGACACCGCGCTGTACGGCAACCCGTAGAGGTAGTTCACGGTGCCGTCGATCGGGTCGACGATCCACCGAACACCGCCCGGCTCCGCCGGGCCGGTGGCCTGCGTGCCGTACTCCTCGCCCAGGACCGCGTCCCCCGGCCGCAGCGCGCGCAGGGCGTCGAGGACCTGCCGCTCGACGGCCCGGTCCGCAGCCGTGACCACGTCGGTGACGGTGCTCTTGGTCGCCGCCACGGACACGCCCTCGGCCCGCATCCGGTACGCGGTGGCCGCGGCGTCCCGCGCCACGTCGAGCGCGATCGCCAACAGTTCCCGCGGTGGCGGCGCCGAACGGTCCATTCCAGGGTCCCCTTCCCGTACGACCGGGGCGTTCCGGGCCGTGCGCGAGTATCATCCTTACAAAGTCCACATCTGCGCCGAATCGGCGGTCCCGCCGCCGTTACGCCGTGCGGCGCAGGATGATCGCCGCAGACGGCGTTACAATTCACCCCTGCCCACGCGCCACGGACCGCCGACCACCGGCCGGCCCGGGACACGGGGGTCCCTCAACCACATCGCCCGGCCCGGTTGCCCCACGCTGTGCCGGACGATCCGGCCGTGCCCGCTCTTCGCCTCCGGAAGGTCATTCGTGACAGAACCCCGCCAGCCCGGCGCCGACGTTCGCTCGCTCACCGACACCCTGATCGCCCACGCGCAGAGCGCCGGTGGTCAGCTCACGTCGGCTCAGCTCGCGCGCACCGTCGAGACCGCCGAGGTGACTCCGGCCCAGGCCAAGAAGATCCTGCGGGCGCTCTCCGAGGCGGGAGTGACCGTTGTGGTGGACGGCTCGGCGAGCACCCGCCGCCGGGTCGCCGCGGCCCGCTCGACGACCCCCGCGTCCCGGGCCACCACCGCCAAGACCACCAAGAAGGCCGCCGCGCCCGCCCCGAAGCAGGCGCCCGCCTCCGACGAGGCGCCGTCGACGCCGGCGCCGCGCAAGGTGGCCGCTCGCAAGGCCGCCGGCAGCACCGCCGAGGTCGCCGCCGCAGCGGCCACCCCGGCGAAGGCGACCAAGTCGACCCGCGCCACCAAGGCGACGGTCGCCGCGGCGGCCGGAGCCAAGCCGGTCAAGGCCGGCGGCAAGGCCAAGGGCGAGGGCGCCGAGGGTGAGATCGACCCCGAGGAGCTCGCCGCCGCCATCGAGGACGTGGTGGTGGAGGAGCCGGCCGAGCTGGCCCAGGCCGCCGAGACCGACGCCGCCGCGTCGGCCACCGACAACGACTTCGAGTGGGACGACGAGGAGTCCGAGGCGCTCAAGCAGGCCCGGCGTGACGCCGAGCTGACCGCCTCCGCCGACTCCGTCCGGGCGTACCTGAAGCAGATCGGCAAGGTCCCGCTGCTCAACGCCGAGCAGGAGGTGGAGCTGGCCAAGCGGATCGAGGCCGGGCTCTACGCCGCCGAGCAGCTGCGCGCGGCCGACGAGGGCGAGGAGAAGCTCGCCCGGGAGATGGTCCGCGACCTGGGCTGGATCTCCCGCGACGGCGAGCGCGCCAAGAACCACCTCCTCGAGGCGAACCTCCGTCTGGTCGTCTCCCTGGCCAAGCGGTACACGGGGCGCGGCATGGCCTTCCTGGACCTCATCCAGGAGGGCAACCTCGGCCTCATCCGCGCGGTGGAGAAGTTCGACTACACCAAGGGCTACAAGTTCTCCACGTACGCCACCTGGTGGATCCGGCAGGCGATCACGCGCGCCATGGCCGACCAGGCCCGCACCATCCGTATTCCGGTGCACATGGTCGAGGTCATCAACAAGCTCGGCCGCATACAGCGCGAGCTGCTCCAGGACCTGGGCCGTGAGCCCACGCCGGAGGAGCTGGCCAAGGAGATGGACATCACACCGGAGAAGGTGCTGGAGATCCAGCAGTACGCCCGGGAGCCCATCTCGCTGGACCAGACCATCGGTGACGAGGGCGACAGCCAGCTCGGTGACTTCATCGAGGATTCCGAGGCTGTGGTCGCCGTCGACGCGGTCTCGTTCTCGCTCCTGCAGGACCAGCTCCAGCAGGTGCTGCAGACGCTCTCCGAGCGTGAGGCGGGTGTGGTCCGGCTGCGTTTCGGCCTGACCGACGGTCAGCCGCGGACGCTTGACGAGATCGGTCAGGTCTACGGGGTGACCCGGGAGCGGATCCGGCAGATCGAGTCCAAGACGATGTCCAAGCTGCGTCACCCGTCCCGGTCGCAGGTCCTGCGGGATTACCTGGACTGAGCCGGTTTCGTCAACCGGACGTGTCGTTTTGATCACCTGGTGTGCAACACCAGATGGTGATCGTCCGGATGCACGAATGTGATCGTTGACGTGGCACCCTGGGTTCACGGCACACTGTCCCTGCCATGTGTGACCTCGGTCCCCCGCGGGCACACAGGGAAGGCAGTGCCCGGCACGGGTGTTGCACGATAGGTGAGCAACGACCGAAGAGATTGTTCATCGGTGACGACCAGAGGAGGAAGGCGATGAACTCGACCCTCACGCCGCCGCCCGAGACGGTGGTTCCCCCAGCCGCCGATGAACGGTGCGACCGCTGCAATGCTGCCGGGAAGCTCCGGATCACTCTGGCGGGTGGGAGCGAACTGGTGTTCTGCGGGCACCACGCGAACAAGTACGCGGAGGATCTCGTAAAGATCACCGAGCGGTTCGCGGCGGAGCCCGACTTCAGCTGGCGTGGCGCCGACCTGATGGCGAACTAGATCCGCATATCGACATAGCCGGCCGGAGGCACCCGATGGGTGTCTCCGGCCGGCTATCGCCATCCAGGGGCCACTCGGTGCGCGTGGCCGACTCGATATCGGCGCCATGGGGTCATCCGGCCGCCCCCGATCCCCTCACATCAGCGACACGGTGTCGATCGTGACCGTGGGGGCTTCCGGCACCCGTTCAGAGGGTCTGCACCGTCGCGATGCGTTCCTCGAGCTGTTCGATGGTGGCCTGGGCGCTCGGCGGGCCGCCGCAGAGCCGGCGCAACTCGGCATGGATCTTGCCGTGGGGTTGGCCGGTGCGATGGTGCCGGGCGGCCACGAGAGCGTTCAGTTGGCGCCGGAGCGCCACACGGCGTTGGGCGGCACTCATGGGTACCGGCGGCGCCGCGGAGGGCGCAGCGGCCGGCTGAGCGGCCCCGTCGGCCGTACGACGGCGCTGGGCGGCGAGCTGTGCGGCCTGCCGTTTGGTGAGCAGCAGGGAGACCTGGTCGGCGGTTAGCAGGCCGGGCAGGCCGAGGTACTCCTCCTCCTCGGGGGTGCCGGCCTGGGCGGCGGTCCCGAACGACGCGCCGTCGAAGATCACCTGATCCAGTTCGGCGGTGGCCGAGAGCGCGGCGAACCGCTTCTCCAGCTCCCCGCTGGCCTGGTCGTCGCGCTGCGCGCGTTCCAGCAGCTCGTCGTCGAAGCCGTCGGAGTCCTTGGGTTTGCCGAGGACGTGGTCCCGCTCGTTCTCCATCTCGCTGGCCAGCCCGAGCAGGTGCGGCACGCTGGGCAGGAAGACCGACGCGGTCTCGCCGGGGCGGCGGGCCCGCACGAACCGGCCGATCGCCTGGGCGAAGTAGAGGGGGGTGCTGGCGCTGGTGGCGTAGACACCGACCGCCAGTCGGGGGATGTCGACGCCCTCAGACACCATCCGCACCGCGACCAGCCACCGCTGGTCGGACGCCGCGAACGTCGCGATCCGCGCGGACGCGCCCTGGTCGTCGGAGAGCACCACTGCGGCCTTCTCGCCGGTCACCTGCTCGATGAGCTTGGCGTACGAGCGGGCGGTCTGCTGGTCGGTGGCGATGATCAGACCGCCGGCGTCGGGCATACCGGCGTTGCGCAGCACGGTGAGTCGGGCGTCGGCGGCCCGCAGCACCTGCGGCATCCAGTCCCCCGCCGGGTCCAGGGCGGTACGCCACGCCTGCGCCACCAGATCCTGGGTCATCGGCTCGCCGAGGCGGGCCGCCAACTCGTCCCCCGCGTTGGTGCGCCAGCGGGTCTCCCCGGAGTACGCGAGGAAGAGCACCGGCCGGACGACCCCGTCGCGCAGCGCGTCCGCGTAGCCGTAGACCGAGTCGGCGTGGGAGCGCAGCAGCCCGTCACCGCCCCGCTCGTACGTGACGAACGGGATCGGGTTGTCGTCGGAGCGGAACGGCGTACCGGTGAGCATCAACCGGCGTACGGCGGGCTCGAAGGCGTTCTTGACGCCGTCGCCCCAGGAACGGGAGTCGCCGGCGTGGTGGATCTCGTCGAGGATGACCAGGGTGCGACGGGTCATGGTGCGCCGCCGGTGCACCTGCGGGGCCATTCCCACCTGGGCGTAGGTGACCACAGCACCGTGGAAGTCGGCCGCCGAGTGCACGTCGGCGTTGCGGAACGCGGCGTCGAGCTGGATGCCCACCCGGGCCGCGGCCTCGGCCCACTGGTTCTTCAGGTGCTCGGTGGGCGCGACCACGGTGACCGCCTCGACGGTGCCGTCGCCGAGCAGTTCGGCGGCGATCCGCAGGGCGAAGGTGGTCTTGCCGGCGCCCGGCGTGGCGACCGCGGTGAAGTCCTCGGTACGGCGGCGCAGGTACTCCACCAGGGCCTTGCGCTGCCAGGCACGTAGGGCCGGGAACGTCTCGAGCACCGGCGTCCGGGCTGCCACGCGAAAGCTCCTCTCCGACCGCACGAGGGCGGACACCGGGCGAGGGCCACGAGTACCGCCGCCCATGAAAACGCCTCCGCGCAGAAGCTGCCGCGAAGGCCGACTCAGCATAACCAGCGCGGGCCCGCCGGCCCAGGCGACGCCACGCTGGTCACATCCGACGAACGTTCACCACTCCCGGTCCGTGCGGGGATCGGCACCGTCGGCGCGCGGCGGGCGCAGCGTGGCCACCGGCGCGGACCAGCGTCGACGCAGCGCGATCAGGCGCAGCCCGACCACCAGGACGGCGGCGGCGGTGAGCGGTGCGGGCCCGGTCTGGCCGCTGACGTACAGCAGCACCACCAGGACCGAGCCGGCAAGTGCGGCCAGCGCGTAGATCTCCCGGCGCAGCACGACCGGGATCTCGGCGGTCAGCAGGTCCCGACCGAGCCCTCCGCCGATCGCGGTGAGCATGCCGATCAGGCAGGCGCCGACCGCCGGAACCCGGGCGTCGAGCGCCTTGAGCGTGCCGGTGACGGTGAACAGACCGAGGCCCGCCGCGTCGAGCACCAGCACCGTGGTGCGCAGTCGGGCGAGCTGCGGGTGCAGCCAGAAGACGGCGAGCGCGGTGATCGCCGCGGTGGCGGCGTACCGCCAGTCGGCGAAGGCGAGCGGCGGCACCTCGTCGATGACCAGGTCGCGCAGGATCCCGCCGCCGAGCGCGGCCACGAAGCCCACGAACGCGACCCCGAACAGGTCGAGTCGTTTGGCCACCGCCGCCGAGGCACCGGAGGCGGCGAAGACGGCCACCCCGGTCAGGTCGGCGAGGAGCAGGGCGGTGGAGGTGGTCACCGCCGCAGGCTACGTCGCCGGCCGGAGCGCCGGCCCCGGTTCACTCGCGGTACGAGTCGTAGATCTCCTTGCACTTGGGGCAGACCGGCGAGCCCGGCTTGGCCGCCTTGGTGACCGGGAAGGTCTCCCCGCAGAGCGCGACGACGAAGGTGCCCATGACGGCACTCTCGGCGATCTTCTCCTTGCGGACGTAATGGAACATCTCGGGACCGGTGTCGGCGTCCTTCAGCTCCGGACGCTCGAGAACCTCTGTGCTCACGTCTGCACCTCCGACCGTCAAGTTTGGCAGGTCATCACGGCCGGGTCCACTTGAGCCCGGCCCGGGTCCGACCCCGTACCGTGCCGGTGTGACTGACTTTCGCATCAGCTACGGCACCGAGGTCGCCGAAGCCCTGCGCGACGGCCGACCCGTCGTCGCCCTGGAGAGCACCATCGTCTCGCACGGCCTGCCCCGTCCGCAGAACCTGCGGGTGGCCCGGGAGATCGAGCAGGCGGTCCGGGACGCCGGAGCGGTGCCGGCGACCATCGGCATGATCGGTGGCGAGCTGGTGGTCGGGCTGGACGACGCGCAGCTGACCCGGCTGGCCACCGTCGATGGAGTGACGAAACTCTCCGTCCGCGACCTGGCTGTCGCGGCGGCGACCGGCGCGGACGGCGCCACCACCGTGGCGGCGACCAGCGCGGTGGCCGCCGCCGCCGGAATCGGGGTGTTCGCGACCGGTGGCCTGGGCGGGGTGCACCGGGAGGCGGCGCACACCTTCGACGAGTCGGCGGACCTGGTCACCCTGGCCCAGACCCCGATCACGGTGGTCTGCGCCGGGGTCAAGTCGATCCTCGACGTGGGCGCGACGCTGGAGCGCCTGGAGACCCTCGGGGTGGCCGTCATCGGCTACCGCACCCGCCGGTTCCCCGGCTTCTACCTCACCGACGCGGGCTTCGACCTGGACTGGTCGGTGGACTCGCCGGAGCAGGTCGCCGCCGTGCTGGCCGCCCGGGACGGGCACGCCGTGCACCTCGGGGGCTTGCTCGTCGCCAACCCGCTGCCGGTCGACGAGCAGCTCGACCCGGAGCTGCACGACCGGACCCTCGCCGAGGGCCTGGCCCTGCTGCAGCGGGACGGGATCACCGGCAAGGCCGTCACGCCGTACCTGCTGGCGCACTTCCACTCGGCCACCGAGGGCGCGAGCCTGGCGGTGAACGTCCGGATCATCCTGCGCAACGCCGACCTGGCCGCGCGCATCGCGGTCGCCGCCGTCGCCCGCACCTCCGCCGTACCGGCATGACCCCTCCGGCCCGCGTGGTCGTCGTCGGGGACGTGATCACCGACGTGGTGGCGGTGCTGTCCGGGCCGCTCGCGGCCGGTTCGGACACCGGGGCCGAGATCAGTTTCGGCGGCGGCGGGCAGGCGGCCAACACCGCCGCCTGGCTCGCCGCGCAGGGGGTGGCCGTCACGCTCGTCGGCGCCGTCGGTGACGACGACGCCGGGCGCGACCGGATCGCCGAGCTGGATCGCGCGGGCGTGGACTGCGCGGTCGAGCGGGTGGTGGACGCCCCGACCGGCACGGTGATCGTGCTGGCGACCGACGGCGAGCGGACCATGGTCACGTCGCGGGGCGCGAACCTCGCGTTGAGCGCCGAGCACGTGGAGAAGGCCCTCGCGGCGGTGCCTGACGCGGGGCATCTGCACCTGTCCGCGTACACCCTGTTGGACGCCGGTTCGCGCGGCGCGGGGTTGCGGGCGCTGGCCGCCGCCCGCGAGCGCGGGCTCACCACCAGCGTCGACGCGGCGTCCGCGGCGCCGCTGCGGCGCGCGGGCGCGCGAACCTTCCTGGGTTGGGTACGCGATGTCGACCTGCTGCTGGTCAACGCGGACGAGGCCACGGTGCTGGCCGGCGGGCTGGACCCGGCGGCACAGGGGCGGGCGCTGTCGGCGACGGCTCGGCGGGTGGTGGTCAAGCGTGGCGCGGCGGGAGCGGTCTGGGTCGATCGCACGACGCCGGTCTGCACGGCTGCGGCCCGTCGGGTGGCGGTGGTGGACGTCACGGGAGCGGGCGACGCCTTCGCGGCCGGTCTGCTCACCGCGTGGCTCGCCGGCGCCAGCCCGACCGCGGCACTGAGCCGCGCCACCGACCTCGGCGCGCTGGCCGTCTCCACAGCCGGAGCACGGCCCCAGCCGTAGGGGCCGGAGCACGGCCGCAGGCACCCGCGGCCGTCACGGTCGAGCCCTGGCCCGCTGGGCGGGTCAGGGCTCGACGTCGATGACCTTGTGCGGGCGCTCCTCGGCCGTGAGACTCATCGGCGGCGCCTCGTCCTGCCGCCGGGGATGGAACCGATTGGCCAACCGGTGCTCCTCCTTGGGTGGCCGGTCGTTGGCCAGCAGCACGGCCAGCCACGGAATGAGCACCATGCCGAGGGCGCACAGCGGCAGCCAGACCCAGAGCAGTGGGGCGTTCGCGCCGACCAGGATCGCGCCGGCGACGATGCAGGCCACCCGGATGCCCATCATGAGGACATAGCGGCGCTGACGGCTGGTGAGCTGATCATTCTGGCTGCGCGAGGCATCGGTGATCAGAATCGGCTGGTACGCCTGACGCTTCACCATGAACCTCCTCGAGGGGATTACGCCTCATCCTGTCACCACAAAGGCGTGATCAGCGAAAATTGACCAGGCCCATCCGTGTTACGCGCGTGGTACGCTGCGCGCTGTGGGCAGCAGGTTCAGCTTCACCGACGAGGCGTTGGCCAACCTGAGGGTCTACGACGTCACACCCGGGGAAGTCTGGGAGGCGCTGCACAGCGCCCGGCGGGTCATCCGCCACCTGGGCGACGACGTGATGGTGGTCTACGCCGCCGCCCGCCGGGGTCGCCGACTGGCCGTGCTGCTCGCCGAGGCCGATGGCACCGACAACGACTGGGACATCCTCTCCGCCCGCGAGCTGAGCGACATCGAGTCCAAGCGCTACGACGAGGCCGTGCGGAGAGATCGCCGATGAGGGGGGCCGTGACGATGCACCGTAACGACGCGACCAAGCAGTTCCACAGCGGCGACGACCGGATCGCCGAGTTGATCGACCAGAGTCCGGCGGTGGACCTGCCCACCCCCGACACCGACGTGCCGATGGTGAGTCGATCGGTCCGGCTGCCGCTGGACACCTACGAGCGGGTCCGCGCCGCCGCCGACGCCCGGGGCATCGGGGTCACCACGCTGATGCGGCAGTGGATCGAGGCCGGCCTGGCCGACCTGGACGACTCCGCGACCGTCTCCCTCGCCGACGTCCGGCGGGCGCTGGCGTCGCTCGCCCACCCGACCGCCGCCTGAGCGTCAGCCCTGGGCAGCCTTCGCCGCCGCCTTCATCTGCTGCTTGTACTCCCGCACCCGGCGCAGCGAATCGGCGTCGGTGACGTCGGCCACCGACCGGTACGCGCCGGGATCGCCGTACCCGCCGGCAGCCTCCCGCCAGTCCTGCGGGGTCACCCCGAACCGCTTGCCGAGCAGGGCCACGAAGATCTGCGCCTTCTGCTTGCCGAAGCCGGGCAGCCCGGCCACCCGCCGCAGCAGCTCCGGCCCGTCGGCGACGTCGGCCCACAGCAGCGCGGCGTCGCCGTCGTAGCGCTCCACGAGCGCCTGGCAGACCTCCTGCACCCGGGCGGCCATCGCCTTCGGGAACCGGTGCAGCGCGGGCGGGGTGGCGAAGAGCGCGACCAGGGCCTGCGGGTCGTAGCCGGCCAGCTCCGCCGCGTCCAGGTCGCGGCCGAGCCGCTGGGTGAGGACGTACGGCGAGGAGAACGCCTTCTCCATCGGCACCTGCTGGTCCAGGGTCATGCCGATGAGCAGGGCCAGCGGACTGCGCTCCAGCAGCCGGTTGGCCTCCGGGGCGATGGGCAGCACGAGCGTCATACCTGCCATCTTGCCTGGCGCGCGGAACCGGGCGGTCGCCGACGCTCCGGCAGTCGTCCGGCGGGTGCTGCCGACGCGGGACGGGGCGACCGGCAGGATGAGAGCGTGGACCAACACGACATGCTGCTCTCCCCCGCCGGCGTCGACGCGCTGCGGACCGCGCTCACCCGGACGGGGTTCACCAGCCACGGCATCGCCGAGCGGCTGGGCGCGCAGGCCACCGCTGCGGTCTCCCGCAACGACTACCGGGCCGCGCTGCGCGCCACCGAGGACGGCGATCCGCTCGGCACCCTGATCCGGGTGTTCATCTGCGACCAGACCGAGCCGGAGAGCGCGGTGGCCACCGCCCTGGCACCGCTCAGCCTCGCGGAGGCGATCGCGGGTGGGCTGGTCGAGCGGTACGGCGACGGCCTGCGTGCCGGCGTCGACCTGGAGCCGTACGGCGACGACTGGTGGGTGCTCGCCGACGTGCCGGCCAGCGCCCGACCGGGTCGCCCGCTGCACGCCGAGCACGTGCTGGGCATCGGCGGCGCCACCCAGACCCTGATCGGCGCGACCGTACGCCGGCAGGTGGGCAGCGCGCTGGACCTCGGCACCGGCTCCGGCGTCCAGGCCCTGCACCTGGCCACCCACGCCGACACGGTGACCGCCACGGACCTCTCCGAGCGGGCTCTGCGCTTCGCCGCGACCACCGCCGCCCTCAACGGCCAGGACTGGGAGCTGCTGCGGGGCGACCTGGTCGCACCGGTGGCCGGCCGCCGCTTCGACCTGGTGGTGAGCAACCCACCGTTCGTCGTCGGCCCCGGCACCACCACGCACGTCTACCGCGACTCGGGGCGGGTGGGTGACGCGATCGCCGCCGAGCTGGCCACCGCAGCCCCCGGCCTGCTCACCGAGGGCGGCACCATGCAGTACCTGGCGAACTGGGTGCACGTCGCCGGCGAGGAGTGGGACGAGCGGGTGGCCGGTTGGTTCGCCGGCACCGGCCTGGACGCCTGGGTGATCCAGCGCGAGGTGGCCGACCCGATGGCGTACGTCGACCTGTGGCTCACCGACGTCGGCGAGGGCGCCGACCCGCAGCGGGCCGCCGTCTGGCTGGACTGGTTCGACGCGCACAAGATCGAGGCGATCGGCTTCGGCATCGTGTCGCTGCGCCAAGGCGGGCACGCCGACCCGGTGGTCCGCGTGGAGGACCTGCGTCAGCGGGTCCAGCCACCGCTGGGCGACCAGATCGGCGGCTGGTTCGACCGCCAGGACTTCCTGCGGGTACGCGGCACCGAGGCGCTGCTCGCCGAGCGCTACCGGGCCACCGACGGCCTTCAGCTGCGCCAGGAGGCCACCATGGGCGACGAGGGCTGGGCGGTGGACCGGCAGGTGCTCGCGATGCCGAACGGCCTGCGCTGGACCGAGGAGATCGACCCGCTGGTGCTGGCCCTGGTCGGTGGGGCCGACGGCCGGCTGCCGCTGCGCGACCAGCTCGCCCTGCTCGCGGCGGCCCACGACGTCGAACCCGCGGAGATGGCCGAGGCCGCCGGCCCGATCGTCGCGCACCTGGTGGAGCGCGGCTTCATCGAGCCGGTGACCGGGTGATGCGGACGATGTGCGCGGTGGCGCGCTGATGCGGGCGGTGGTGCAGACCGTCGGGCGGGCCAGCGTGACCGTCGATGGCGAGGTGGTCGGCGCGATCGAGAACGGCCTGCTGGTGCTGCTCGGGGTGACGCACACCGACACGGCGGAGACCGCTCAGACGATGGCCCGCAAGGTCCACGAGCTACGCATCCTGGACGGTGAACGGTCCGCCGCCGACACCGACGCGCCGATCCTGCTGGTCAGCCAGTTCACCCTCTACGGCGAAGCCCGCAAGGGCCGCCGTCCAAGCTGGACCGCGGCGGCCCCCGCCGAGGTGGCCGAACCCCTGGTGACAGCTGTGGTCGACGCCCTACGCCAACGAGGAGCCACCGTCGAGACGGGTCGCTTCCGCGCCCACATGCTGGTGGAGAGCCTCAACATCGGCCCCCAGACCCTCCTTTTGGACCTCTGACCCCGCCCCTGTAGAGGTCAGGAGAAGAGGCCTCGGCGGGTCAGGGACTGGCGGAGCCAGGTGTCCAGTTCGACGGTCCAGTCGGTGTCGTCGGCGGTGGCGTGCTCGACAGTGAACCGGCCGAAGGTGTCCCGGCCCTCGGTGAAGACGCCGCCGCGCTTGTCGACCTCCAGCACCACCTGCATCTGCCGCGCGTCGGCGATGAAGGTGACCTCCAACTGGTTGATCGAGCGGGCGTACTGCGGTGCCGGGTTGAACTCGATCTCCTGGTAGAACGGCAACGTCTGCCGTACGCCGTAGAGGTGCCCACGCTCCACGTCCGCCCGCGCGAACCGGAAGCCGAGGCGCAGCAACGCCTCCAGCAGCCGCTCCTGCGCGGGCAGCGGGTGCACCGACACGGCGTCCAGGTCGCTCGTGTCGACGGCGCGGGCGACCTCCAGCTCGGTCCGCAGGCCCATCGTCATGCCGTGCAGGTGCTGCCCGTACAGCTCGGTGACGGGTGTCTCCCAGGGCACGTCGAACCGGAACGGGAGGTCGTGGCGCTGCCCCGGCTCCAGCCGGAACGCACCGGTGACCCGCTGGCGGTGGAACTCCTGGGTGGTGTCGTAGTCGTTGTCGCCGCTCTCCACCTCGACCCGGGTGACGAGGCCGAGCGTGACGTGGTCGATGTCGACCTGGTGGTCGCCGCCGAGCACGTGGATGTGGCCCTCCAGCTGCCCGCCGGGGCGGCAGTCCGGGTCGGCGAGCACCGTCTCGATCGAGGGGCCGCCGACCCCCATCGCCTTCATGAGCCGCCTGAAGACCACACCGTCCTCCATCGTCGGACCACGCCGACCCGGGGCGGCCGACCGTCCGCAACGTAGCCGGGCCGGGTCCGCAACCGCCGGGATGACACACCGCGGCAACGATCTGGCCGGATTCCTGTCGGGTGCCCGATCGCCTCACTCCCGTTTTACGCCCCGCCCGCCAAGCTGTGTCTCACACCGGCACCACTGGGCCGGAGACACGGCACAGACGTGGAAACGGGGAGAGACAGAGATGGTCCTGCAGATGACGGAACACCGGACGCGCCCGGCAGCCACCAGCACCGAGACCAACGGGTCCGCCGAGGCCCTCACCGACCTGGACGCCACCGACGAGCGCGGCATCTCCACCGACCTGGTCCGGGCGTACCTGAACGGGATCGGCCGGACCAAGCTGCTGACCGCGGCGCAGGAGGTCGACCTGGCCCGGCGGATCGAGGCCGGCCTGTTCGCCGACGAGAAGCTCGCCACCTGCACCCCGGTCTCCGAGGAGCTCCGGGCCGACCTGGAGCTGATCGTCGCCGAGGGCCGCGCCGCCAAGGACCACCTGCTGGAGGCGAACCTGCGGCTGGTGGTCAGCATCGCCAAGCGCTACACCGGACGCGGGATGGCCTTCCTCGACCTGATCCAGGAGGGCAACCTCGGCCTCATCCGGGCGGTGGAGAAGTTCGACTACGCCAAGGGTTACAAGTTCTCCACGTACGCCACCTGGTGGATCCGGCAGGCGATCACCCGTGCCATGGCCGACCAGGCCCGCACCATCCGCATCCCCGTGCACATGGTCGAGCAGGTCAACCGGATGGTCCGGGCCCGCCGGGAGTTGGCGGTGACGCTGGGTCGCGAGCCAGGAGTCGCCGAGGTCGCCCGGGCCCTGGACATCCCCGAGTTCCAGGTCATCGAGCTGATCTCGTACGACCGCGAGCCGGTCAGCCTGGACCAGACCGTCGGCGACGACGGCGAGAGCGCACTCGGTGACTTCGTGGCGTCGGTGGACCCGCGCACCGACCCGGGCGAGGGCGCCGCGCAGGGCGAACTGCGCAACGAGGTGAGCATCGTGCTCGCCACGCTGTCGCAGCGGGAGCAGGCGGTCATCCGGCTCCGGTTCGGGCTGGACGACGGCCGGCAGCGCACCCTGGACGAGGTCGGCCGCGAGTTCGGCCTGTCCCGTGAGCGGATCCGGCAGATCGAGAAGGTGACGTTGCTGAAGCTGCGCGCTCCGGAGCGGGCGCAGCGCCTGGAGGCGTACGCCTGCTGACGCACCGGATGGGAAGGCAGGGCCCCGGCGGTTCGCCGGGGCCCTGCCCGCTGTCGAGGTGCTTGACTGTGGCGCCGACCGACTCCGCGACGAGCGAGGAGAGTGCCGTGAACTGGACGTTGGAAGTGGTGATCGTGCCGGTCTCCGACCTGGACCGGGCGAAGACGTTCTACGCCGACCAGCTCGGGTTCGCCGTCGACCACGACACGGTGATCAGCGACGACGCCCGCATCGTGCAGTTGACCCCGCCCGGCTCCGGCTGCTCGATCGTGATCGGCAAGGGCGTGGTCCCGGAGATGCCGCCAGGCTCGCTGAGGGGCCTGCAACTGGTGGTGCCCGACCTGTTGCGGGCCCACGCGGAGCTGGTCGCCCGTGGCGTGGAGGTCAGCGACATCCAGGTGGTGGGCCAGAACCCGCGCCCGGTGCCGGACCCGCTGGACAACGTCGGCTTCGTCTTCTTCACCGACCCGGACGGCAACGCCTGGGCCGTCCAGCAGATCTCCAGCCGCGCCTGAGCTGCCGCGCTCAGAGACGCCGGGGGCCGGTGTCCGGACGGGCGGCCACGCCGCCCACCCGCACCTGGGCGTGCAGGACCGAGATGCCGTCCGGGCGGGCGAGCACCGGGTTGAGGGTCACCGAGCGCACCCGGGGCTGCTCGTCGGCCAGCTGACCGACCCGCAGCAGCAGGTCGGCCAGGGCCGCCCGGTCCACCGGCGCCGCGCCCCGGTGCCCCCGCAACAGCGGAGCCGCCCGAGGTTCGTCGACCAGCTCGGCGGCGTCGGTGTTTGTCAGCGGCACCGCCCGCCAGGCCCGATCGCCCAGCAGCTCGGTGGCGACCCCGCCGAGACCGAAGCCGACCACCGGCCCGAACGCCGGATCCTCCACCAACTCCACCACGCAGGCCACACCGGGCGGGACCATCGGCTGCACCAGCACGTCCGCGCCGAAGCCGGCGGCCATGTCGGCGTACGCGCGGCGGACGCTCGCCTCGTCGGGCAGATCGAGGCGGACGGCGCCCAGGTCGAGCCGGTGCCGCAGCCCCGCGGCGGCGGCCTTGAGCGCCACCGGGAAACCCACCCGCGTCGCCGCGTCGACAGCCGCGTCGACCGAGGCCACGGGCACCGACGCGACGGTCTCGATGCCGTACGCGGCCAGCAGCGCCTCGACGTCGGTGCCGTCGGCGCGCAGCGCGGCCGCCGCGGCGTCCCGGTCGATCCCGGGCAGCTCGGGCGCGACCCCGGGCGGGCGACGCAGCCACTCGGCGTACCGGTGCACCCGGGCGAGCGCCCGGACGGCCTCCTCCACGCCGCCGTACGCGGGCACCCCGGCGGGCAACCGACCGACGAGGAACGTCGCCACGGTCGGCTTGCCCAGGGCGAGGGCGGCCGGCAACGCGGCGGTGACATCGGCGTCCACCTCGGTGCGCTGGCCGGGCAGCGGCGGGGCGAAGACCACGACGAGTGCGTCCACCCCGTCGTCGGCGGCCGTCTCGGCGAGGGCGGCGGCGAACTCGTCGGCGCCGGCGCTCGGTGCGACGTCCCGCGGGTAGCCGTCGGCGACGGTCAGGCCCTGCCCGACGCACGCCGTGGCGGCCAGGCCGGTCAACGCCGACGAGTTGCCGACCACGCCGACCCGGCCGCCGGCCGGCAGCGGCTGGTTGGCCAGCAACACCCCCACGTCGAGCAGCTCCGGCACGGTGTCCACCCGGATCACCCCGGACTGGGCGAAGAGCGCGGCCACCGCCACCTCGTCCGGGCCGGCCGAGTCGCCCACCCCGGGCGGGCGGGCCGGTGAGGCGAGCGCCACCACCGGTTTCGCCCGGCCGATCCGCCGGGCCAGCCGGGCGAACTTGCGCGGGTTCCCGAACGTCTCCAGGTACAACATGATCACGTCGGTGCCCGGGTCGTCCTGCCAGTACTGCAGCAGGTCGTTGCCCGACACGTCGGCCCGGTTGCCGGCCGACACGAAGCTGGACAGCCCGAGGCCCCGCCGGTCCGCCTCGGCGAGCAGCGCCACCCCGAACGCGCCGGACTGGCTGAAGATGCCCACCCGACCGGCCGGCGGCAGCGCCGGGGCGAGGGTGGCGTTGAGGCGTACCGCCGGGTCGGTGTTGGCCACGCCCAGGCAGTTCGGGCCGACCACGCGCATCCCCGCCGCGTGCGCCGCGCGGACCAGCGCACGTTGCGTGGCCGCGCCCTCACCGCCGGCCTCGGCGAAGCCGGCCGAGATCACGACCAGGCCGTGCACCCCGGCGGCGGCTGCGTCGGCGACCACCGCGGTCGCCGCCTCCGGCGGGACCGCCACCACCGCCAGATCCACCGCCACCCCGGCGTCGACCACCGAGGGGTACGCGGGCAGGCCCCCCACCGTCGACGCGCTCGGGTGCACCGGCACCACCGCGCCGGTGAACCCGCCGTCCCGCAGATGCCCGAGCACTGCCGCGCCGACGCCCTGGCCGGTGGCGCTCGCGCCGTATACGGCGATGCCTCGCGGGGCGAGCAGCCGGGCGATCGAGCGGGCCTCGGTGCGGTGCTCCCGGCCGCGCTGCACCTCCAGGGTCGCCTCCGTCGGGGCGATCGGGAAGCTCAGGTGCACCACGCCGTCGGCGTACGCGCGCTGGACCTGGTAGCCGAAGTCGGAGAAGACCCGCAGCATCGTCCCGTTGGCCGGCAGCACCTCGGCGACGAAACTCATGATGCCGTTACGCCGCGCGGCGTCCGCCAGATGCTCCATCAGCACCGAGCCGATGCCCCGGCCCTGGAAGGCGTCCTCGACCACGAAGGCGACCTCCGCCTCCGGCGCCTGCGGACCGAGCCGCTCGTACCTGCCGACGGCGACGAGCCGGTCCCCGGCCAGCACCACGAACGCCTCCCGGTCGTGGTGGTCCACAGTGACGAACCGGACCAGATCCCGCTCCGGGATGCGCGGGTACGGCGAGAAGTAGCGCAGGTAGCGGGTGCGCTCGGAGAACCGGCTGTGCATCGCCACGACGGCCGGCGCGTCGTCCGGGCTGATCGGTCGCAACTGGACGGTGCTGCCGTCGCTGAGCAGCACGTCCACCGGCTGGTCCACGGTCGTCACAGGAAACGGCCCGGCTCAGTCCCGCGGGTCGTACGGGTCGAGCCCGAGCAGCGGGAAGACGGTCTTACGGGTCGCCGCGATCGCCCGGTCCACCGCGTTCGGCTCGCCCGTCGGCTGCCACGGCTCGTACGACGGGTCCGCGTCGTCGGTCATCCGCAGCGGAATCTCCCGACCCGGCCGACGGGCCGCGGCCAGCTCACGCCAGCCCGGCGGGGTGAGCGTCGCCGGGTCGATCGGAGCGCCGGTCGCCACCGCCAACAGGTGGGTCCAGGCTCGGGGCACGACCTCGACCAGCGCGTACCCGCCGCCGCCGGTGGCCACCCAGCGGCCCTCGCACAGCTCGTCGGCGAGCGCCCGCAACGCCAGGTAGGTGGCGCGCTGCCCGTCCACCGTCAGGTTCAGGTCGGCCAGCGGATCCAGCCGGTGCCCGTCCGCGCCGCACTGACTCACCAGCACCTGCGGCCGGAACGCGCGCAGCACCGACGGCACGATCGCGTGGAACGCCCGCTGCCAGCCGGTGTCGTCGACGCCCGGCGGCAGCGGCATGTTCACCGCGGTGCCCTGCGCGCCCGGCCCGCCGGTCTCGTCCGGAAAACCGGTGCCCGGAAAGAGCGCGAGCGGCGTCTCGTGCAGGCTGACCGTGAGCACCCTCGGGTCGTCCCAGAAGATGTCCTGCACCCCGTCGCCGTGGTGCACGTCCACATCCACGTAGGCGATCCGCTCGGCGCCCAGATCGAGCAGTCGGGCGATGGCCACCGCGGGGTCGTTGTAGACACAGAAGCCGGACGCGCGGGCGGGCATCGCGTGGTGCAGGCCACCTGCCACGTTCACCGCCCGACGCGCGTCACCGCGCCAGACCGCCTCGGCCGCGGCCAGCGTCGCCCCGGCGATCAGCGCACTGGACTCGTGCATCCCCTCGAAGACCGGGTTGTCGGAGGTGCCCAGGCCGTACCCGGCGAAGAGTGGATCACGTGGGGCGGCACGCACGGCGGCCAGGTAGGCCGGGTCGTGCACGCGGGTGAGCGCCGCGTCGTCGGCGGGCTCCGGCTTGACGACGCGCACCCCCTGACGCTCCAGAACGCCCAGCTCCCGGGCGAGCGCGACGGTCAGCTCCACCCTCACCGGGTCGAGCGGATGGTCGCCCATGTCATAGGCGAGCAGCGAGGGGTCCCACACCACTACCGTGTCGTCGGACATGAGCCCATCGTCGCACGAGGACCGTCGTCGGCCCACCGCACGCGCTGGTCAGCGGCCGGGTGTCGGCCCGGCCGCGACCGGGCGGGCCGGGTCGGCCACCCAGTTGCTCCACGAACCCACGTAGAGCGCGGCGTCCGTGCGGCCGGCCAGGTGCAGCGCGAGGACCGCCTGCGCGGCGGTCACCCCGGAGCCGCAGTACGCCCCGACCGCCCGCGCCCCGGTCGCGCCGACCGCGGCGAACCGCTCGCGCAGCACGTCGACGGCCGGAAAACGCCCGTCGGCGCCCACGTACTCGCCGGCGGGCAGGTTGGCAGCGCCGGGCACATGACCGGCGACCGGATCGATCGGCTCGACCTCGCCCGCGTAGCGGGGTGCCGCGCGCACGTCGAGCAGCACTGCGTCGTCGGCGGACGCCAGCGCGGCGGCCTGCCCGGCGTCCAGCACCGGAAGGTCACCGGGGCGCACCTCGACGTCACCGTCGGCCGGGGCGGGCGCGGTGGTCGAGACCTGTCGTCCGGCGGCCACCCAGGCCGGGAAGCCCCCGTGCAGCAGTCGCACCGGCCGGTGCCCGGCCCAGCGCAAGGTCCACCAGGCCCGCGCGGCGGCCAGGCCGTCGCCGCCGTCGTACACCACAACTGGGTGACCGGCGCGGACGCCGGCGGTCCGCAGCGCGGCCTGTAGCGCGCCCGGGTTGGGCAGCGGGTGCCGGCCGCCGGCCCCGGGCGGCCCGCACAGCGCGGTGTCCAGGTCGACGAAGACCGCGCCGGGCAGGTGGCCGGCCAGGTAGTCGTCGCGACCGGGCGGGCCGGTGAGCCGCCAGCGGACGTCGAGGAGGGTGGGCGGGTCGGCGTCGTCGAGCTCGACGGCGAGCCGGTCCACCTCGACGAGCAGTTCCTCGGTACCGGACATGCCGACCATCCAACACCATCCGGGTCACCACCACGCGATTCGGCAGCGGTCGCTCGCCGCGCGGCAGGGTAGCATCGTGCATCGGAGGGCCGCATACCTTATGAAGTCTCACGATCTGGTCGACACGACCGAGATGTACCTGCGCACCATCCTCGAGCTGGAGGAGGAGGGGGTGCCGCCCCTGCGTGCCCGGATCGCCGAGCGCCTCAAGCAGAGCGGCCCCACCGTCAGCCAGACCGTGGCCCGGATGGAGCGCGACGGCCTGCTCACCGTCGAGGGCGACCGGCACCTGACGCTCACCCCGCTCGGCCGGGGCAGCGCCGTCTCCGTGATGCGCAAGCACCGCCTCGCCGAACTGCTGTTGGTCAACGTCATCGGGATGCCCTACGAGGAGGCCCACGAGGAGGCCTGCCGTTGGGAGCACGTGATGAGCGACGCCGTCGAGAAGCGGGTGTACGACCTGCTCAACCGGCCGACCCGCTCGCCGTACGGCAACCCGATTCCGGGCCTGGAGGAGCTGGGCTCCCCCGAGGCTCCGGCCAGCGAGCCGGGCGAGGGTGAGCGCAACCTGGCCTTCCCCGGGCTGTCCGGGCCGGTAGTGGTCCGCCGGATCTGCGAGAGCGTGCAGACCGACTCCGACGTGCTGCGCCAGTTGCACGCCGCTGGCGTCGATCCCGGCGCCACGGTGACCGTGGCTCAGGAGCGCGACGGGGTGTCGATCGACCGCTCCGGTGACCGGGTGCGGCTGCCTCGCGAGGTCGCCTCCCGGGTCTTCGTCGCCGCCAACTGATCGGCCGCACACCCGGGCGTCACAGCGCCCGGGTGTCCACCTTCTTCGCCAGCCCGACCAGGTCCCCGGCCAGCTTGTCGGCGGCCGCGCGGTCGGCGGCACGGGCGCCGGTCCAGGTCAGCGTGGCGAGGCGACCGTCGGCGGCCAGCCAGCCGACCTCCGCGACCGGGCCGTGCCCGCCGGCCGCGGCGGTGGTACGCCGGTACGCCTGCTGACCCAGTCCGGTGACCTTCGCCGCCTTGTCGGGCACCACGTCCGTGCCGAAGGTGGTCTTGTCGATGGTGGTCTCGGACACACTGAGCATCAGCTCCGGCAGCGCCGCGCGCTCGGCCCGGACCACGCACGTGTGCGTGTCACCCCGCTCGCTGGCCGCCGCCACGTCGAAGCGCACCTTGACGAGCTGCTCGATCACCGCGAAGTCCAGCAGCCGGCAGGCGCCCCCCGAGGAGGCCGCCGACACGTCCAGGGCGACCGGCGCCTGCGGCGGCACCGCCACCGGCTCGGCCTCGGCGGCACAGCCGCTCACCAGCAGGCCCGCCAGCCCGGCGACCACGATCCGCCCGCGCACGCTCCACCCTCTCGCCGACCGACGGCGGAAGTGGCCCCGCCGGATGTCCGTCGGACACCGTACGGGGTGTCCGGGTCGGGCGGAAGTCCTCATTCCGAGGGTGGATCGTCCACGTACGGGCAGTGGCGGCAGCCCCGGCCGCAGCACGTGCCGCGGCGAGCGAGGAAGCCGGCGCTGAGCACGAAGAGCCCTGTCGCCGGGTCGAGGTAACCGGCTTCGTCGGCGGCCAGCGCGGCGGCGTGCGCGGCGAGGATCCGGGCCCGCCCGGGGTGCCCGGGCGGCAGCCGGGACGGGTGCGGCTCGGTGAGCGGTCGATCCGCCAGGGGTCGTCGCTCACCGGTCACCAGCAGGGTCCTTCCGGGTCACCCGCAGCAGTCTAGAGGCGCCCCGACGACGGCGACTCAACCGTGCCGGGCCAGGGCGGCGGTCAGCTCGTCGGAGTCCGCGCCGGCGGCCAGCAGCAGCCGCAGCAGCACCCGCGCCTTGTACGGGTCGAGCAAACCGCCGTTACGCAGTCCCCGCCGTTGCAGGTCGGTCTCCGAGCCGACCGCCCCGTACGTGTGGCGCAGCACCGAGCCGGCGCCGCTGCGGCTGGTGAGCACCACCGGGATCCGGTTGGCGAGATCGCCGAGCACCGGAACCAGCGTCGCGGGCACGTGCCCGACCCCGAACCCCGCGACCACCAGGCCGTGGTGGGTGTCCGCGAGGCCGTGCAGGAGCGCGCCGTCGTCGTCCAGGGTGACCACGTACAGCGCCACCCGGGTCGCGTCGAGCCGGTCCGGGTCGACGGGCGGCAACGGCTCGTGGCGCACCGGGCGGGTCAGCACCCGCACCTCCCCCTCGATGACCTGGCCCAGCGGGCCGGTGTTGGGCGAGGTGAACGTGGCGGTGCTGGTGCTGTGGGTCTTGCGCAGCCACCGCGCGGCGTGCACCTCGTCGTTGACGGCGACCAGCACGCCCAGGTCTCGGGTGTCCGGCGCGGCGGCCACCCGCAGCGCCGCGAGCAGGTTCGCCGGCCCGTCCGCGCCGGCCAGGGTGGGGTTGCGCATCGCGCCGGTGAAGACCAGCGGGGCGGCGTGCGGCCAGATGAGGTCGGCCAGGAACGCCGTCTCCTCGAGGGTGTCGGTGCCCTGGGTGACCACGACACCTGTCGCGCCAGCGGACACCGCCCGGGACGCCTCGTCGACCACGGCGAGCAGTTGCCGCGCGGTGAGGTGTGCGCTCGGCACCGCGTGGGTGTCCCGCACGTCCACGGGCACGCCCAGATCCGCCAGCCCCGGGACGGCGGCGGTGAGGTCCGCGCCGGTGAGCCGGGTGACCACGCCGGAACGGCCGGCGTCCACCCCGCCCATCGCGATGGTCCCGCCGAGGGTGATGAGCGCGATGGACACGGTCGAGCCTCCATTCGCCGTCCGCCGCCGGACGGCCCGACGACCGTACCCAGGTCGTTTGTCCGGCCGGCAGTGCCCCGGCCCGCGTTGCGCGGCGACGGCCGGGGCAGCGGAAATGCGGTGTCGGACGGCTCGCGCTGTGGATAGAGTCCGCGGGCCGCCGGCCGGCGGCGCTTAACCCGCACGGACAGGCGGCGACGGTGAGTCAGCAGGTGCAGCAGTCCCCGGCGGTCGAGGCGGGGGCCATCCCGTCGCTGTGGCGCAGCCGGAACTTCCTGCTGCTCTGGGGCGGCCAGACGGTAAGCGAGCTGGGCACCCGCATCGCCAACGTGGCGGTGCCGCTGCTCGCCGCGGACACCCTGCACGCCAGCGTGTTCCAGGTCTCCCTGCTGACCGTCCTGGCCTGGCTGCCGTACCTGCTGTTCTCGCTGCCGGCGGGCATCGTCGCCGACCGGCTCGACCAGCGGCGGCTGATGATCGCGTGCGACCTGGGTCGGGCCGCGCTCCTGCTGTCCCTGCCGGTGGCCGCCCTGGTCGGCCACCTCACCCTGCCCTTCCTGTACGCGGTGGTCGGGCTCGGTGGCGTGCTCACCGTGCTGTTCACCGTGGCGTACAAGACCCTGCTGCCCCGGCTGGTGCCGGCGGACCTGCTGGTGGACGGCAACGCCAAGCTGACCATCAGCCAGGACGCCGCCGAGCTCGTCGGTCCGACGGTCAGCGGCGCGTTGATCGGGCTGGTCGGCGCCGCCCGCACTTTCCTGGCCAACGGGTTCGCCTTCCTGGTCAGCGCGCTGACGCTGATCCTGATCCGGGAGGCGCCGGTGCGCCGCGAGCCGGCTCCCCGCGTACCCCTGCGGGTGGAGTTGACCGACGGGCTCGGCTTCATCCGGCGGCAGCCGATCCTGGTCAGCATCCTGGCCTGCACGACGTGGTCGAACTTCTGGGTGATGGCGTCCGCCTCGATCGAGGTGACCTTCCTGGTGCGGGAGCTGCACGCCGCGCCGGTGCAGGTGGGTCTGGTCTTCTCGGTCAGCGCCGTCGGCGGGCTGGTGGTGGGGGTGCTGGCCGCCCGGCTGTCGGCCTGGCTCGGCTCGGCCCGGGTGATCTGGCTGGCGATGACCGTCCCGGGCCCGTTCTATCTGCTGATGCCGTTGGCCCGACCCGGCTGGGGGCTGCTGCTCTACGGCGTCGGGCTGGCCGCGTTCTCGGCCAACGCGGTGCTGTTCAACGTCGCGGCGATGTCGTACCGGCAGCGGATCACCCCGCCGGCGATCCTCGGCCGGGTCAACGCCGCGTTCCTCTGGATCTGCTTCGGGGTGGTCCCGCTCGGCGCGCTGACCGGCGGGGCGCTCGGCACCACCCTGGGGCTGCGCGGCGCGCTCTGGGTGTGCGTGCTGGGCACCTGGGCGGCGTGCCTGTTCGTGGTCTGCTCGCCGCTGCGACGGATGCGGGACACGCCGCCGCTTGCGTCGTAGAGTCCCGTCGGCTTGAGTCTCCAGCGGAGGGAGACCGCAGGGTGGGGGCATGAGCGGTGACGAGCGTTACACGATCGGCGACCTGGCCCGACGCACCGGGCTGAGCGTCAAGACCATCCGGTACTACGCCGACAGCGGGATCGTGCCGCCGACCGACCGGAGCCCGGCCGGCTACCGCCAGTTCGGCCCGGACGCCGTGGCGCGACTCGAACTGGTCCGGACGTTGCGCGACCTGGGCGTGGACCTGGCCTCCATCCGTCGGGTCGTGGACCGCGAGGTGCCCCTGCACGAGGTGGCCGCCGCGCACGCCGAGGCGCTGGCGGTGCAGGTCCGGGTGCTGCGGCTGCGCCAGGCCGTCCTGACCGTCGCGGCGAGGCGCGAGGCGGGACCGTCCGAGGTGGACGACCTGCACCGGTTGGCCCGGCTCACCGCCCACGAACGGCGGCAACTGGTGGACGACTTCCTGGACAGCGTCTTCACCGGCGACCCGGCGCCGTACCCGGGTGTGCTCGTCTCGATGACACCCGAGCTGCCTGACGACCCGACCACCGAGCAGGTGCGGGCGTGGGTGGAGCTGGCCGACCTGTGCCGGGACCCGACCTTTCGGGCGAGCATGCGGCGGCTCGTTCGCCAGCACGCCGCCGACCACGACGTGCCCGGGCTGCCCCGCCCGGACGCCGTCGCCGTGGTCCGGGACGGGGTGGTGGCCGCCCTGGCCGCCGGCCTCGATCCGGCTGGCCCCGAGGCCGAGCCGGTGGTCGCGGCGGTCACCAGCCGGTACGCCCGTCTGCACGGCCTCCCCGACGACGCCGACCTGCGCCAGCGGTTGCTCGACCGGCTGGTTCTGGCCAACGACCCGCGCCGGGACCGTTACCTCGACCTGCTGTCGGTGATCAACGGCTGGTCGGGTGGCGGCGCGGTCACGCCGGCCGTGGACTGGTTCATCCGCGCCCTGCGCGCCCCGATACCCGCACCGGCCGCATGAGCCAGGGTGTCACCCGAACCACGTGATCGCCTGGCCGTGCCCCCGGGTCCAGGCCAGCGGTCGCCCGTCCAGCGCGAGGACGTTGTGCAGCGCCGCGTCCGGCGAGTCGGGCAGCCCGTCGTAGGGCAGCACCTCCGGGGCCTCGTTCGCGACCCAGTGCCCCGGCAACTCACGCACCAGCCGGACGAACGCCTCCCGACGGGCGACGGGCACCTGGTAGAGCACCGAGGTGTGGAAGATGACAAGCGTCGCGTCGGTCGGCGCCCGCGCCGCCAGCGCCGGCAGGTCGTCCACCAGGTCGCCGCGGATCAGCAGCGGCGGGTCGGCCGCAGCGACCGCCGCGGCGGCGCGCAGTCGGGCCCGCCGGTGCCCGTGCTCCGGCCAGATCAGGGCGTCCAACCAGGACACGTCGTCGGGGTCGGTCACGTCGAGCGGGTTCAGGTCCAGGCCAGCCCGCCACACCACCCGAGGTACGCGGGTCGGCGGCTCGAACCCGCTGGCCGCGCACTCCAGGACCGGCTCGCCGGAGCCGACCCGGTGCTCGCCGTACCGGTAGGCGTACCGGTCGGGGTAGAGGCAGAGGCCGGCGGACGCCCCGACCTCCAGCAGGGCGAGGGGCTGCGGCAGCGCGGCGAGCACCGGCAGCAGGACGGCGCACCTGCCGGCCTCGTTCGTCTGGGTGGACCGGGTCCGCATCTCCGCCTCGACGGCCGGCCAGTGCGCCATCGTGAAGTCGTGGAACGTGGCCGGGTCGTCGACCGGGCCGCCCAACCAACGGACCACGCCGAACAGCAGATTCGGCTGACGCTTGGCCGGCGGGAGCGTGTCGAGGAGGGCGAGCAGGACGCCGTCGTGGGCGACGGCGTCGGACAGTCGCTCGTACGTCGGCGACACCCCGTGTGCCTCGCGGCGCGCGAACTCGACGTACGCCTCTGCGGTTGTCATGCCCTCATCGTCGCAGCCCAGTGTTCGGTGGGTCAGCCCCGTGCTCGTGCGCCGACCCACCGGCCTTCTCGATCCCGGCACCACTCAGGGCAGCTGGCCCGGTCGGTCGACGATCGCGACGCGCAGTAGCGCGACAGTGTTGTACAGGGACTCCTTGCCGTTACGCACCAACGAGTTGCGGGTGCCGAGGTAGACGTGGGAGTCCCGATCGAAGATGAGGTCCAGGTTTCCACCGATCACCCCGGGCATCCGAATCGCCACCCCATGGCGGCCGGCGGCGTCCACCACGTCACCCGAGATGACCACCGCTCCGGGTTGCCGTGCCAGCAGTTCGAACAGCGCCGCGAGCGCTCGGGGTGGCACGTATCCGTCGAGCATCGACCACGCGGTGGTGTACGCCATGCTCTCGCCCCCGTAGACGGCCTCCTCGTCGGCGCCTTCGGGTAGATGCAGGTCGACCGGGTGCGCCCGAAGGTAGCGCAGCAGCTCGTCCGGATCGGTGGGCAGATCGCCGTGGTACGCGGGCGGCTGGAACGCGTCGAGTTCCTTCTCGGGATCGGCGGGATCATCGATGCGGAGCACCCTGAGCTCGCTCCACCCGTTCGGGTCGCTCTCCGGTCGATAGCGCACCTGCGTGTAGGCGACTCCACCGGCCGACTGCCACAGTTGGTTCCGGATGGTCCGGTACGGGCCACTGGCCGGCATGTCCCGGATCGTCGCCAGGGTTTCCGTGAAGACGTACTGCTCGGGCCGGGCGGTGAGTTCCGGCTGTTGCCGAGCGGCGTCGGCCGCCAGGTGGAAGATTTCCGACGCACTGGCCGTGGGCGGCGACTGATCGCCCAGCCTCATGGTCTGGACCGCCAGACCACCGGCGGTCAGCGCGACCGCCAGCCCGGCCGCTCCGGCGAGGCGCCAACCGCGCGGGAACCGGGTACGGCGTCCGGCCGGACGGCCCGCCGACGCCAGCTCGGCCCGTCGGGCGACGTGCGCGCTCAGGTCCCTGAGAAGCTGCTCCTCGAAACCCTGCGGCGACCGTTCAGTCGTGTTCATCGTCAGCTTCGTCTCATCTCAGGCGAGGGTGGTGACCGGGCGGGCGAGCAGGGCGCGGACGAGCCGGCGGGCACGGTGCAGGCGGACCCGGGCGGCGACCGGTGACATCCCGAGCACTGTCGCCGCCTCAGCGACGGTGAGCCCGTCCACGGCGACGAGTTCGACAAGCGTCCGGGTGTCCTCGGGCAGCTCGCTCAGCGCGCGATGGGTGCGGCGGGCCACCGACTCGGCGTCTATCCGCTCCTCGATGCGGGCGATGTCATCGGGGCCGAGGTCCCGTCGTCCGGCCAGTCGGCCGGTCACCCGCAGTCGTTGGGCCGCCCGACGCCGCTCGTCGCCGATGACGTTGCGGGCCACCCCGTACAGCCAGCCGATCTGGCTACCCCGGTCCGGCCGGTAGCCGGCCGCCGACTCGATCACCGCCAGGAACACGTCGGCGGTCAGGTCGGCGGCGAGATGGGGGTCGTCGACCCGCCGCGCCACGAACCGGCCCACCGCCTCCAGGTGCCGCCGGTAGAAGACCTCGAAGGCCGCCGGATCCACTCCGATGCCGGAGATGTCGTCATCGGCTCGGCTCGGCTCATTCACAGGCCGTCCTCTCTCGCGCGTTCACACCTCTTCTTCGTTCGTCGGAGCATGGGTGTTACCGAACTCCGATCAGAGCGAGTCGTTCACAGCTCGTCAGCATCAGGTGATCGAGCCGGCTTTCTGCGGTTGGAGATCTCCTCCAGGTGCTGGAGCTGGTGCTGCCGGACCATCTCGTCCCAGACCTCCTGGTCGTAGTCCGGGTTCGGCGGGATCCACTTGTGCGAATTGTCGCTGTAGTGGAACCGCTCATCTCCCCGCCGGATCAGACTCACCGAACCCAGCCCAAGAAGCGGCGGTGCAGCAGCCCGGCGGGCACCCAGGTCAGGTCCTCGGCCGCCCACACCAGGTAGGACCCCATGTAGAGGGCCAACGACACAGGTGCGCCCTCGAACTCGGCACGAAGCTCCGTGCGTCGGGTCCGGCAGGGCCAAGGGGCACTGCAACCGCCGCAGGTCCACACCGGAAGGACCGGGCCGTGGGTGGTCACGGCAGACCATCCAGGAAGCGCCGGATGGCCGACCGAGCGTGCCAGCGGACCGCCCGTTCCGCCCGATAGCAGGAGTACGGGGACAGCCGCGCCAACCACCAGCGACGGCCGGCGCAGAGGCCGTCAACGCCGGGCAGGTGCACGGACAAGATTCGTCCGACCTGATCCTCGGTCACTCCTGCTCCTCCCCTGGCCAGTGGCCTCGCCGGATCGGGATGCGGTGCCGGGCTCGGCACGGCAGGTCGGCCCCACATCGGCAGATCCGCCGCCACCGCTGCCACGACCAGACCGGCCGATGCCGCCGCGCCAAGGTCAGCGCCACCGCCAGCAGGTAGTCGTCGTACGGCACGTGCTTAGGCACCCGACCTCCACGCGAGTTGTCGCGCCGTCGCCTGGCGTGACCACCTCACCACACACCACTTGGCCATGTCTTGTCAAGCTGCAAGTACCAATAGTCAAGTAGATGTCGCGCTTATTTTCAGGTCGTGAAGCGACCGCGCTTGTACGGGCCTGGCGAGTTGGCCGCCCTGTTCA
>NZ_JBEZFG010000013.1:1867-129782 GCF_040649315.1 Micromonospora sp. NPDC049004 | reverse complement strand
CCGGCAAGAACGACGCCTACCACAGCGTCGAGATCAGCAAGCCCGACGCCGACGCCAAGCAGACCGACCAACTGCGCGCCGACATCGTCAAGACCGTCGACAACGGCCGCGCCGTCGTCGCCAACATCGCCGGCACCACCGTCGACACCGACGGCAACACCCACTCCTTCGAAGGCGGGCACTACATCAGCGTCGTCGGCTACCGCGACAACGGCACCACCGTCACCATCGCCGACTCCGCCGACCCCAACACCGCCTCCTACCAGGTCACCGTCGAACACCTCGCCGACTGGATCGCCACCCGCGGCTACGCCACCAGCTGACCGTCACACCAACACCAACCGACAAGGGCCGGACCCCGATCGTGGGGTCCGGCCCTTGCCACATATCCGACAAGGGCCGGACCCCACCACAGGGGCCCGGCCCTTGCCGCATGTCCAGGTCAGTCGGTCGCGAAGCGCGCCTCCGCCCCGCGCCGAACGGCCCGGTTCCTCAGCCCACTTGCCCAGGACGTGAGCAGATCTTGGACAGTTTCCGTTAGCAGCTAACGGAAACTGTCCAAGATCTGCGGCGTTACGGTTGGACGACCGAGCCGACCCACGGCGGCGCGGGTAGGGAAAGTCCCCCTTGGGCATCGGAGCCACATCAGCGCCGGCGTCGGCGCGCACACGACCGGCGGCTCGCGGCGCATGGCCCGACCGGGGCTTCGGTCGGCCACCCGCGGCCACGGCCCAGCCCGTGCGGCCCAGCCCGTGCGGCCCAGCCCGTGCGGCCCAGCCCGTGCGGCCCAGCAGGTAGGCCACTCGCGGCCACGGCGCAGCCCGCGCCGCCCAGCCCGCGCCGCCCAGCCGGTGCGGCCCAGCCCGCGCCGCCCAGCCGGTGCGGCCCAGCCGGTGCGGGTCAGCCCGTGAGGGTCAGCCGCCGGAGTCGTCCATCTCGGCGCCCTCCGGGACGGTGTCGTCGTCGCGGCTGGCCAGCCAGCCGTCCGGGAGGGAGACCTTGCCCGGCGAGTTGGTACGCCCGCGCGGCTGACCCAGGGCGGCCACCGGGAACGGCTCGGTCGGGTCGAGCTTGCCGAGCAGGTCGTCGAGTTGGGCGAGGCTCTCGATCATCGCCAGCGAACGGCGCAGCTCGCCGCCCACGGGGAAGCCCTTCAGGTACCAGGCGACGTGCTTGCGGAAGTCGGTGCAGCCGTCGCGCTCACCCCGCGCGGGGTTGCGGGCGCCGGCCACGAACTGGTCGACGAGCAGCTCGGCGTGCCGGCGCATGCTCACCGCCACCTCGCCGAGGTTGGGCAGACGCCGTTCGGGCCGGCCGGTGAAGGCGGCCTCCAGGTCGGCGAAGAGCCACGGCCGGCCAAGGCAGCCCCGACCGATCACCACGCCGTCGACCCCGGTGTGCGCGACCATCCGGAGCGCGTCGTCGGCCTCCCAGATGTCGCCGTTGCCGAGGACCGGCACGTCGAGGGCCTGCTTCAACGTGGCGATCGCGTCCCAGTCGGCGGTGCCCGAGTAGCGCTGCGCGGCCGTACGCCCGTGCAGGGCCACCGCGGCGACGCCGGCGTCCTGGGCGGCGAGCCCCGCTTCGACGTACGTCAGGTGGTCGTCGTCGATGCCCTTGCGCATCTTCACGGTGACCGGCACCCCGGAGGGTGCGGCGGCGTCCACCGCGGCCCGCACCAGGCGGGCGAAGAGCCGGCGTCGCCACGGGAGCGCCGCTCCGCCGCCCCGCCGGGTGACCTTGGGGACCGGGCAGCCGAAGTTGAGGTCGATGTGGTCGGCCAGGTTGCGCTCGACGACGATCCGCACGGCGGCGGCGGTGACCTCCGGGTCGGTGCCGTAGAGCTGGAGGCTGCGCGGCTGCTCGTCGTCGCCGAACGCGATCATGCGGAGCGTCTTCGGGTTGCGCTCGACAAGAGCACGGGTCGTGATCATCTCGCAGACGTAGATGCCGCCGCCCTGCTCGCGGCAGAGCCGGCGGAACCCGACGTTCGTGATGCCTGCCATCGGCGCGAGCACCACCGGTGGCGACACCTGGTACGGCCCGAGGGCCAACGGGCGCAGCACGGGAACGGTCGAGGCGGTCACCGCACAAGTGTACGGGGCCCCGACCGGCGCTTTCCGCGTCGGCCGGGGCCCCGTGCCAGGTGTCTCAGCAGCCGGGGAGGCGCTCGATCAGGTAGCGCTCGACCTGGTCCAGCGAGACGCGCTCCTGGCCCATGGTGTCCCGGTTCCGCACCGTCACGGCGTTGTCGTCAAGCGTGTCGAAGTCGACTGTCACGCAGAACGGGGTGCCGATCTCGTCCTGCCGGCGGTAGCGGCGGCCGATCGCCTGCGAGTCGTCGAACTCGACCACCCAGCGCTTGCGCAGCAGCGCGGCGAGGTCCTTGGCCTTGGGCGACAGCGCCTCGTTACGCGACAGCGGCAGCACTGCCACCTTCACCGGGGCGAGCCGCGGGTCGAACCGCATCACGGTGCGCTTGTCCACGCCGCCCTTGGTGTTCGGCGCCTCGTCCTCGTCGTACGCCTCCAGCAGGAAGGCGAGCACCGCGCGGGTCAGACCCGCGGCCGGCTCGATGACGTACGGCATCCAGCGCTCGCCCTTGGTCTGGTCGAAGTACGACAGGTCGACGCCGGAGTGCTTGCTGTGCGTGGAGAGGTCGAAGTCGGTGCGGTTGGCGACACCCTCCAGCTCGGCGAACTCGGTGCCGCCGAACTGGAAGCGGTACTCGATGTCGACAGTGCGCTTCGAGTAGTGCGAGAGCTTCTCGGCAGGGTGCTCGTACAGGCGCAGGTTGTCCGCCGAGAGCCCGAGGTCGAGGTACCAGTTCCAGCGCTCCTGGAGCCAGTACTCGTGCCACTCTTCGTCGGTGCCCGGCTCGACGAAGAACTCCATCTCCATCTGCTCGAACTCGCGGGTCCGGAAGATGAAGTTGCCCGGGGTGATCTCGTTGCGGAACGACTTGCCGGTCTGCGCGATGCCGAACGGCGGCTTCTTGCGGGCGACCGTCTCGACGTTCTTGTAGTTGACGAAGATGCCCTGCGCGGTCTCCGGGCGCAGGTAGTGCAGCCCCTCGTCGCTCTCCACCGGGCCCAGGTACGTCTTCATCAGGCCGTTGAACATCTTCGGCTCGGTGAAGGTGCCCTTGTTGCCGCAGTTGGGGCAGTTGACCTCGGCGAGCGAGGTGGGCGCGTGGCCGTGCTTGGCCTCGTACGCCTCCTCGATGTGGTCGGCCCGGAACCGCTTGTGGCAGAACTGGCACTCGGTGAGCGGGTCGACGAACTCGGCGATGTGGCCGGACGCCTCCCACACCTTGCGGGCCAGGATCACGGCGGAGTCGAGGCCGACGACGTCGTCGCGCTGCTGGACCATGGTCTTCCACCACTGCCGGCGGACGTTCTCCTTCAGCTCCACGCCGAGCGGACCGTAGTCCCACGCCGATCGGGTGCCTCCGTAGATCTCGCTGGAGGGGAAGACGAAGCCTCGGCGCTTGGCGAGGCTGACGACGGCGTCGATACGGTCGGCTGGCATGTTTCCTCCTACGCCGGCTGGCGGTCGGCGGGGGCGAGATGTGGATGGATCGGTCGGTTCGGGCCAACGGTACGACCACCGGCGTCCCGAGCCCAGCAGAATACCGGTGGCGGGTCAGCTCACCCCGCAGACCTCCATGCCGCCGGTCTGACCGTCCTGGCCCAGGCTGACCTGCTGCCGCTCCCGGTCGCCGCCGTCGAGGGTCACGTCGACCGGGACCGTCAGGTTGGTGGTGTCCACCTCACCCACCCGGAACGCGGTGACCTGCGGCTCGGCGGCTGCCCGCCGCTCGAACTCGGGGCGGGACTCGCGCCGCTGCGCGTCGTCGCAGAGCTGGTCGTACGCCCGGCCGTAGTTTCGCTCGACGAGCGCCTGGTAGTAGTCGCCGGTCACCGTGCGGCCCTGCTCGCGTACCGCCTGCACGCCGCTCACGGCCAGGCCGACGACTGCCGTGCCTCCGCCGCCGCAGCAGAGCAGCACGGCGAGGGCGCCGACGCCGAGGCCGATCCAGAGCCGGGTCCGGCGGCCCTCGGTGGGCGGCGCGGCGAACGGCGGAGCCACACCGGGACCGGGCGGCGGGGCGGGTGCGGTCATAGGAGCAGGGTAGTGCCCGGCGGCTCAGCGGTAAGGACCAGCGGCCCGATCACTCTCGGCTACCACCACTGCTCCCCCGGGCGCGGCAGTGGCCAGCGCCTCGTACGCGGACGGCTCGTCGACCGACTGGGCGAGCAACGGCACCGCGCTGACCTTGACTTCGAAGGCGCCGAGCGCCCGCCGGTAGGTGCCTACCGACTCCCACTCGGTGAGCAGCGTCCAGTACCGGGGGTCGTCCAGGGCCCGGACCAGTTGGCCGCGCAGGTAGCCGGGGCAGGCGGCCAGCGCGGTGAGGGCGGCGTGCGCCCGTTCGGTGAAGCCGTCGGCGACATCGACGTCGACCACGAACCGGTTGGTCACCAGCACCGGGGGTTCCTCCTCGTAGAGTCTGTGGGATGCAGCGTACGCAGCGCCCTCTGCTGGCCCGGTTGGCCGGGGCGAACCCGACGTCGGTGTTCCTGCTCACCCTGGTGGTGGTGCTGGTGGCGTTCTTCACGCCGGGGGTGGTCGGCGCTCTGCTGACGCTGGCCCTCGCCGCCGCCCTGATCGCCCTGTTGGCGACCACCTGGTCGGTTCAGGCGCCACAGACGCGGCTGATCCGGCTGCTGATGCTGACTCTCCTGATCACGGTGGGCCTGGCGAAGCTGCTCTGACATGCAAGCATGCGTTTTTGACAATCATTGTCGTTACCACGGACAGTTGGGGACATGACCAACCGCACCACGTCCCGCGTCCTGGCCGCCGCGACCGCCCTGCTCGCCCTGGGCGCCGTCGCCGGCTGCTCCACCGGCGGCGCGGCCGGCGCCGATCCCCAACGGGTCGACGTGGTGGCCGCGTTCTACCCACTCCAGTTCCTCGCCGAGCGCATCGGCGGTGACGCCGTCCACGTGACCAACCTGGCCAAGCCGGGCGCCGAGCCGCACGACCTGGAGCTGAGCCCCCGCCAGGTCGGTCAGGTCACCGAGGCCGAGCTGATCGTCTACCTGAAGGGCTTCCAGCCCGCGGTGGACGAGACTGTCGCGCAGGACGACGACGCCCCGGTGTTCGACGTGGCAGGCGTGCAGCCGCTGTTGGACGCGAGCGCCGGCGGCCACAACCACGAGGGCGAGGAGGAGCAGGGCGAGGAGCAGCACGCGCACGCCAAGGACCCGCACGTCTGGCTCGACCCGACCCGGCTTGCCGCCATCGGCGACCAGCTCGCCCAGCGGCTCGGCGAGGTCGACCCCGACCACGCGGCCGACTACACCGCACGGGCCACGGCTCTGCGCGCCGATCTGACGGCCCTCGACGGCGAGTTCACCCAGGGCCTCGCGACCTGCCAGCGGCGGGAGATCGTGACCAGCCACACCGCGTTCGGCTACCTGGCCGACCGCTACCGACTCGAACAGGTAGGCATCACCGGGCTGAGCCCGGACGTCGAGCCCTCGCCGCAGCGGCTCGCCCGGGTCATCGAGGACGCGAAGGCGCACCAGGCCAGCACGATCTTCTTCGAGGCGCTGGTCAGCCCGAAGGTCGCCGAGACCATCGCCGGCCAGGTCGGCGCGAAGACCGCGGTGCTCGACCCGATCGAAGGACTCGCCGCAGGCAGCGGCTCGGACTACCTTTCGGTCATGCGTACCAACCTGCAGACCCTGCGGACGGCGTTGAGCTGCTCGTGAGCACTCCCGTCATCACCGTCGAGCACGGCGCGGTCGGCTACGACGGCCGCCCGGTGCTCCGGGACGTCTCGCTCACCGTGACCGCCGGGGAGGTGGTCGCCGTGCTCGGCGCCAACGGCTCCGGCAAGTCCACGCTGATCCGCGCGATCCTCGGCCTGGTGCCGCTCAGCGCCGGCTCGATCACCCTCTTCGACCGGCCGTTGCGCCAGTTCCGCCAGTGGCAACGCATCGGGTACGTCCCGCAGCGCCTCGGCGCCGGCGGAGGCGTGCCCGCCACCGTCCGCGAGGTGGTGGCGTCCGGCCGACTCGCCCGCCGGGGGATCCTGCGCCCACCCGGCGCGGCCGACCGGGCCGCCGTCGACGCGGCCCTGCGCGCGGTGGGGCTCGCCGACCGGGCTGCCGACCCGGTGTCCACCCTCTCCGGCGGTCAGCAGCAGCGCACCCTGATCGCCCGTGCGCTGTCCGGCCGGCCGGAGCTGCTGATCCTCGACGAACCCACCGCCGGGGTGGACGCGGCCAGCCAGGAGGCGTTCGCGGGCGCGCTGCGCGACTTCGTCGCCGACGGCGGGACGGTGCTGCTGGTGGCACACGAGTTGGGCCCGCTGCGACCGGTGATCAGCCGGGCGGTAGTCGTCCACCAGGGCGGCGTCTGTCACGACGGTCCGGTTCCGGACCCGGCCGGCCACCACGCGGAGCCCGACCACGACCACGTGCACCCGCACGGTCCCGACGAGCCCGCCGGGCTGTGGAGCAACTGACCATGGAACTCTTCCAGTACCCCTACATGCAGCGCGCCCTGATCGGCGCGCTGGTGATCGGCCTGGCCGCGCCGGCGCTCGGCATCTACCTGGTGCAGCGCCGACTGACGCTGATCGGCGACGGCATCGGCCACGTGGCGTTGACCGGCGTCGGCGCCGGCCTGCTCCTCAACCGCTCGCCGGTGCTGGTGGCGGTGATCGTCGCCACGGTCGGCGCGGTCGCCATCGAGGTGGTCCGCGCTCGCGGGCGGACGTCCGGTGACCTGGCCCTGGCGCTGCTCTTCTACGGCGGCATCGCCGGCGGCGTACTGCTGGTCGGCCTCTCGGACGCGACAAGCGCCAACCTCAACGCCTACCTCTTCGGGTCGCTGCTCTCCACCTCGATGGCCGACCTGATCACCGTCGGAGTGCTCGGCGCGGCGATCCTGATCACCATGATCGTGCTGCGGCCCGCGCTCTTCGCGATCAGCCACGACGAGGAGTACGCCCGCGTGTCCGGCCTGCCGGTACGCACCCTCAACCTGCTGATCGCCGTCACCACAGCGGTCACGGTGACCATCGCGATGCGGGCCGTCGGGGTGCTGCTGATCAGCGCGCTGATGGTGGTTCCGGTGGCCACCGCCCAGCAGGTCACCCGGGGCTTTCGCAGCACGATGACCGCCGCGATGGCGCTCGGGTTCTTCGCCGCCGGCTCCGGCGTCTGGGTGGCGGCCACCGCCGACACCCCGCCCGGCGCCTCGGTGGTGCTGCTGGCGATCGCCTCGTTCCTGGTGGTGGCCGTGGCTGGCGCCCTCTGGCGGGCGGTGCGCCGCCGCACCGCACCGACCCCCGTACCGGCGCCGGAACCACACGAGGTAGTCCTGCACTGAACCTGATCGGCGGATGTCGGTGGTATTGGTTACCGTTGCAAGATGACCAGCGCAACAGGCTACGAGGGTTTCGACGGAGCCAGCGAGTTGCTCCGGGCCCTGTCGGCGCCCATCCGGCTGGCCATCGTCAGCGAGCTGGCCGGCGGCGAGCGGTGCGTACACGAGCTGGTGGAGAAGCTGGGCGCGGCACAGCCGCTGGTGTCCCAGCACCTGCGGGTGCTGCGCGGCGCGGGCGTGGTGCGGGGCTCCCGCCGGGGCCGGGAGATCGCGTACAGCCTCGTCGACGAGCACGTCGCGCACATCGTGGCGGACGCGGTCAGCCACGCCGGGGAGGGATCATGAGCGAGAGCGGCGCCGCGGTGCGCAACACCCGGCAGCGCTCGGCGGTGAGCGCGCTGCTGGGCGAGATGGAGGGCTTCCACAGCGCCCAGGACCTGCACGCGATGCTCCGGCAACGCGGCGAACGGGTCGGCCTCACGACTGTCTACCGCACCCTGCAAGGGTTGGCCGACGCGGGCGAGATCGACGTGATGCGCCCGCCGGGCGGCGAGCACCTCTACCGCCGGTGCAGCGAAGGGCACCACCACCACCTGGTCTGCCGGGCCTGCGGGCGTACGGTCGAGGTGGCCGGCCCTGCCGTGGAGAGCTGGGCCGACCGGGTCGCCGCGCAGCACGGCTACGCCGACGTCAGCCACACCCTGGAAATCTTCGGCACCTGCCCGGCCTGCGTCCGGTGACTAGCCTGGGGCCGTGTCAGACCTTCAGTTCAGGCCGGTGCAATCGGTAGGTAACGAAGCAGCCCTGCTCGACTGGCAGTACATCCACAATCTGATCATCCCCACGGCCGCGCTGTCGGTCGACGAGATCGTCGTCCGCGCCCAGCGGAACATCCTCGAGGTCGCGTACGTCGAGGGCTCGCCGGTGGGGTGCTCGACGGTACGACCCCCGGAATCCGACGCGGCGGCGGCGACCGTGATCGCACGGGTTCTGCCTGGACATCGCCGGCGCGGCTACGGGGAGCAGGTCTACCAGCGAGGGCTGGCGAGGGCACGCGATCTGGGCGCAGAGGTCATCGACACTGTCGTCCTGGCCTCCAACGACGACGGCCTGCGGTTCGCCCGACAGCACGGCTTCGTCGAGATCGAGCGGTACGTCCTGCCCGGTGACACCGTGCCGTTCGTGGACCTCCGGCTCGCCTGATCGCGGCGTGACAGGTGATCGCACCGTTCCCGTGCGATCCTCGGGCAGCTGATCCGGCGGGTGCCGGTCGCGGCGCGTTCGTGGCACGCTGTCCGGCGTGAAGATCTACGCCGATCGGTTTCCGACCGCCGTCCGACAGTTGATCACCGACCTGCTCGTCGTCGCCTGGGTGTACGTCGCGATCCGCGCCGCGCTCTGGCTGCACGACCTGGTGCAGAAGCTCGCCGTACCCGGACAGAAGCTGGAGGGCGCCGGCGGTGGCCTCGCCGACAACCTCGCCGACGCCGGCGGCAAGGTCCGGCGGGTGCCGCTGGTCGGTGACGAGCTGACCGCGCCCTTCCAGCGGGCCGCCGACGCCGCCCGCGGGCTCGCCGACGCCGGCCGGGAGCAGCAGCACCTGGTCGACCAGCTCGCCCTCGCCCTCACCGTCGCGGTGCTGATCTTCCCGCTCGGGCTGGTGCTCTTCGGTTGGCTGCCGCTGCGGCTGCGGTGGATGCGCCGGGCCGGATCGGCCGCGAAGCTGGCTGCCGGGCCGGCCGGGCGGGACCTGCTCGCGCTACGCGCGCTGGCCACCCAGCCGCTGGGCCGGCTGACCCGGATCGCGCCCGACGTCGCCGAGGCGTGGCGACGCGGCGACGACGAGACCGTCGAGGCCCTGGCCGCGCTGGAGCTACGCCAACTCGGCCTGCGCAACAAAGGCCGCTAACCCACCCACACCCCGCACCCCGCACCCCGCACCCCGCACCCCGCACCCCGCACCCCGCACCCCGCACCCCGCACCCGCGATCTTGCAGATTCTGTCGCGGCATAAGGGGCAGAACAGGACAAGTCAGCGACCGAAAGTGCAAGATCGACGAGATCGGTCGCGCCCCTCGGGACGACGTTCCGCGTGGGGTGTGCCGTGCGGTGGCGCCGCGCCGACTCGGGACCTGCGGCGATCGGGCCGTTAAGGTCTTCGGGTGTTCTACTTCCTGATCGTCATCGCCGTACTGCTGCTCGGCTACGCCGCCGTCCTGGTCTCCCTCGTCCGCCGGGGCAGGAAGATCCCACCCGCGGCGTACCTCGCCCTGGCCGGGCTCAACGGTCTGATCCTGGCCGGGGTGCTGGCCTGGGCGGTCGCCCGCTGAAACCCCACGCTGTGCCAAGCGACGCCGTGCCGAGCCACGCCACACCACGCCACGCCACGCCACGGCACGCCACGCCACGCCACGCCACGGCACGCCACGCCACGCCACAAGATCGTGCTCGAAGCATGAAGTAGTGGCCTCGCGGTTGGAGGGATGCCACTACTTCCAGGATCGAGCGCGATCTTGCGGTGCGATCGACACCACCAGTGCGGCGAGGATCGACGGCGACGCAGCGGGCGGGTCGGGAAGGGCTACGGCTTCGGCGGGATGCGGCGGCGGACGTCCTCGGCGGTGGACGGGCCGGGCGACCAGCGGGCCACCCAGGGCAACTCGTCGGACGGGGTGATGACCCCCTCCTCCAGGCCCGCGTAGCGGCCGGCGAGGATCCGCTTGGCGGCTGCGGTGTCGACGGAGTCGGTGTTGTCCCAGAGTGCCGTGAACAGGGCGTCCACCCGAACCCGGGCCTGCCGGCAGAACAGGTCGGCCAGCTCGACGTTCTCGGGTCGCGTGTCCCGCTCGGCGGACGCCCGGACGCAGACGGCGGACATCGCGAACAACTCCGCGCCGATGTCCACCACGCGCCCGAGGAACGCCTGCTTGCGCTCCATCTTTCCCTGCCAGCGGGACATCGCGTAGAACGTCGACCGGGCCAGCTTGCGCGACGACCGCTCCACCTGGCGCAGGTGCGCGGCCAGGGGGCCGAACTCGGCGTACGACGACGGGCTCTGGCCCTTGCCGACCGCGAGGGTCGGCAGCCACCTCGCGTAGAACGCGCCCGCACGGGCGCCGGCGCGGGCCTTGCGGCCGAGCCCCGCCTCCGGGTCGATGATGTCGCCGGCCACCGAGAGGTGGGCGTCGACCGCCTCCCGGGCGATCAGCAGATGCATGATCTCGGTCGAGCCCTCGAAGATCCGGTTGATCCGCAGGTCGCGGAGCACCTGCTCGACGTTCGCCGGGCGTTCGCCGCGGGCGGCCAACGAGTCGGCCGTCTCGTAGCCGCGCCCGCCCCGGATCTGGATCAGCTCGTCGGCGATCTTCCAGGCCATCTCGCTGGCGTACAGCTTGACCAGCGCCGCCTCGATCCGGATGTCGTTACGGTCGTCGTCGGCGAGCAGGCAGCACAGGTCGAGCATGGTCTCCATGCCGTACGTGGTGGCGGCGATGAAGGAGAGCTTCTGGGCGACCGCCTCGTGCTCGCCCACCGGCCGGCCCCACTGGACGCGGTCGGCGGCCCAGCCCCGGGCGACGTTCAACGACCACTTGCCGGCGCCCACACACATCGCCGGCAGGGAGAGCCGGCCCGTGTTCAACGTGGTTAGGGCGATCTTGAGGCCCTTGCCCTCACCGCCGATGACGTTCTCCGCCGGTACGAACACGTCGTGGAACCGGGTCAGGCTGTTCTCCAGACCGCGCAGACCGACGAACTCGTTGCGCCGCTCCACCGTGATGCCCGCGCTGTCGCCGTCCACCACGAACGCGGTGATCCCGCCGCGCCGGCCCTCGGCGGCGGGCACCCGGGCCATCACCACCAGCAGGGTCGCGACGATGCCGTTGGTGGCCCAGAGCTTGACCCCGTTGAGTCGGTAGCCGGTGCCGTCCTCGGTCGGCTCGGCGGTGGTGGCGAGCCGGGCCGGGTCGGAGCCCACGTCCGGCTCGGTGAGCAGGAAAGCGGAGACCTCGCCCGCGGCGAGCCGGGGCAGGAAGCGCTGCTTCTGCTCGGCGGTGCCGAACATCTTCAGCGGCTGCGGCACCCCGATCGACTGGTGCGCCGAGAGCAGCGCGCCGATCGCCGGGCTGACCGAGCCGGCCAGCATCAGCGCCCGGCAGTAGTGCAGGTTGCTCAGACCGAGGCCGCCGTACTTCCGGTCGATTTTCATGCCGAACGCGCCGAGGTCGGCGAGCCCGTGGAAGACGGAGTCCGGAATGGAGGCGTCGCGTTCGATGGCCGCGCCGTCCACTTCGGAGCTGAGAAAGGCGCGGAACCGACCAAGGAACTCCTCGGCGCGGGCCACGTCGTCGGGGTCGGAGCGCGGCCACGGGTCGATGAGGTCGAGCCGGAACCGGCCGAGGAACAGCTCCTTGCCGAAGCTGGGTCGATCCCAGGTGGACTCCCGGGCGGCCTCGGCGACCTGCCGGGCCTCCTTCTCGGAGACCTGCCCCGCCTCCGCCGGCAACGGCGCGGCACTGCCGGCCGCAGTGCTGCCGGGCGCGGCGCTAACGGGCGCAGTGCTGCCGGGCGTGGCTTCGGAGTCGGGGCCGTCCGGTGCCGGTCGGCCGTTCTGCGTCGTGGTCACGGCTGCCCCCTCGAACCTCGGTTGCGGCTGCGTCGACGTGCGCGACTACCGTCACGCTACCCCCGGTTGTTACCCAGGGGTAGCGCTGCGCACGGATCGACGTAGGCCGCTCCGGCGTGGTCAGCGGCCGGTGAGCGTGTCCGGGTCGTCGTCCTCGTCTTCGATGTCGTCCTCACCCCAGCTGCGGCGGGCGAACGGCAGGATCATCCAGAAGGTGAGGAACCAGAGCCCGGTCAGCGCACTGAGCAGGAAAGCGACCGGCCGGTCCAGCACGAAGTCGGTGATCAGCAGCACCGAGCTGACCATCGCGATCAGCATGAAGGCAAGGCCGCCGGTGGCCATCCGATGGGCGAAGCGGACCAGCTCCGGCTTGCGCCCCTGACGGAACAGCGCCCGGTGGAACGCCACCGGCGAGATGATCAACGCGGTGGCGGCGGCCGCGGCGAGCAGCGCGACGATGTAGACGTCCCGCTGGAACTCGCTGGTCCGGGTGAACCCGTTGCTGAACGGCAGGGTGAGCAGGAAGGCGAAGAGGATCTGCACACCGGTCTGGGCGACCCGCAGCTCCTGCAACAGGTCGGCGAAGTTGCGCTGCCAACGCTGCTTCTCGGTCTCCTTGGACACGCGCTACCTCCGGTCAGACGGTACTGCCGGCGGTCCCGGCCGCCGGCAGCAACGCCAATGCCCCACCCGGCCGAGCGCGAAACAGACTCACGACATGTTCCGGCCATCTCCCGGTCGCCCGCCGGTCATCGCCCGGTCGCCACACCGTCGCCGCCCCGCCCGCGTCGGGCCATCGCCCGCGCCACGCCGCCAGCCCGCGCCCGGCCGCATACCGTCGCGCCATCGGCCGCCCGCGCCGCCGGGGAGGGGGTCAGGAGCCGCGGCGGATCCGGCCGGCGTACCGGGCTTCCAGCGCCGTGTTGTGCGCGTCGCCGTCCGGGATGTTCGCCGAGAGGTAGACCGGAGGCCGCTCCCCCGTCGCCAGCAACCGGGCGACGACCTCCACGGTGACCTGCTGCGCCAGCAGCGCCGCAGTGATCGAGGAGACCGCGCCGACCGCGCCACCGCCGGGCAGCGGCAGCGTCGCGTCGCCGTACGGTGCGCCGTTGTCGAGCACCACGTCGGCGAGGTCGGCCAGCTTGTGCCCGGACGGGTGGCGGGACGTCATCCGCCCGGAGTGCTGCGCCGAGGTGATCGCCACCAGAGGGTGGCCGTGCTCCTTGACCAGAGTGGCGAACTCGACCATCGCGCCGTTGACCCCGGAGTTCGAGGCGAGCACGAAGACGTCGGCGGGGCGTACGGGGGCCAGCTCCCAGAGTCGGTGCGCCACCGCCGGGTCCCGCTCCAGCAGCGGCCCGAGACGATCGGCCGGTTCGCCGCCGAGCAGCACCAGGTCACGCAGCGCGATCCGGTTGGTGGGCACCAGGCCACCCGCCCGGCCGGCGATCTCCATGGCGAGGGCCTCCGAGTGCCCGGTGCCGAAGGCGTGCACCACCCCGTCGGCGCGTACCGCTTCGGCGATCAGATCGGCGGCCCGCCCCACCGCGTCCCGCTGGCTGGCGGCCACCCGGCCGATCGTCTCGGTCACCACGGCCAGGTAGTCCTCGGCGCTCACACTCATGCGTCCTCCGTCGTCCGGTTGCGGGCCATCCACTGCACGGCGAAGTCGACAGCTGCCCGCTGGCGTACCAACCTCCCCGTCCCGGCGCCCACCGGGCCGGTACGCACCGCCCCGATGGCCTCCAGGTCCCGGCCCAACGCGCCGAAGTCGCCCGCGTCGAGCCGGACGTCCTGCCACCACACCCACTCGCGGCCACCGTCGGCCGTGCGTGCCGCCGCGCCCAGTCGCTCGCGCACCGGCTTGGGACTGCGGTACTCGGCCAGGTGCAGCGACGTGTTGACGCTGTGGTCCACACCGATCAGGAGCACGTCGGCGTCCAGGTCGTAGAGCCGGGCCAGCGGCGAGCCCTCGCCGAGCATGTCGGCGAGTTCGTGCCCCGCCACCACCTGCTCGGCCGTCGGCCCGAGCGCGGCGAACGACACGTGGGGATGCGTGCTGCGCAGCGCGTCGGGCCAGCAGCGGACCGTCTCGGCGAACACGCCCATGTGCCGGCTCGGCGTGACCGCCGGGTCGAAGCCCGGCATCTCGGCGCGGATCAACTGCCACCAGTCCACCGGCACCGGCGGGTTGCGCCACTGCGCCGGGTCACTGTTGTCGGGGTTGTGGGTGGGCACCACGATCGTGCCGTCCGGGCCGAGCGCGTCGCGCAGGGCGAGCACCAGCGCCTGCGGCCCACCGCAGACGAAGCCCAGCGGGCGCATCCCCGCGTGCACCAGCACCGTCGAGCCGGGGCGTACACCCAGAAGGCGCAGCTGCGCGGCGATCGAGCGACGGGTGCCCAGCCCGCCGGCGGGCGCCGTCACGGCGCTTCTCCCCCTGCCGCCGGCCCGCCCGGCGCCCGTCGGCCCGGCACGGCTCAGGCCGTCCCGGCGATCCGGGCCAGGACCGCCTCCGCCAACGCGGCGGGTGCGGCGTCCGGAATCCAGTGGCTCACCCCGGGCAGCGGTACGAAACGGTAGTCGCCGGTGACGTTGGCGGCGCACGCCTCGGCGGCGGGTCGTCCGATGGCGATGTCCCGGTCGCTCCAGACGTACGTGGTGGGTACGGCGACCGGACCGACAGCGGCAAGGTCGGCGCGGGACATGGCTCGGTACCAGTTCAGGGCGGCGGTGAGCGCGCCCGGCGCCCGCATCGGGTCGGCGTAGCGGTCCACCCGGGAGGCGTCGCCCACCCCGCCGAGCATCTTGCGCAGCGCCGTCGCGTGCCACGCGAGCAGCACCTTCTCGGCCTTGCCCGGCTTGCGGAACAGCGCGATGTACGACGAGCGGGCCTTCTGTTCCCGGTCGGTGCTCAGGGCGTGCGCCATGGCCGCCGGGTGCGGCACGGACACCGCGGTCAACGTACGGACCCGTTCGGGGTGCGCGGCGGCCACCGCCCAGGCCACGATCGCGCCCCAGTCGTGGCCGACCAGGTGGACGGCGTCCACACCGAGCGCGTCGAGCACCGCCACCACGTCGGCGACCAGTTCGGGAATCCGGTACGCGGACACCGCCTCCGGCCGGGCACCCGGCGAGTAGCCCCGCTGGTCCAGCTCGTACGTGCGCAGCCCGGCGGCGTGCAGTGCCGGCACGACCTCGTCCCACTCCCCGCTGTGCTGCGGGAAGCCGTGCAGCAGGAGGACGGGGATGCCGTCGGAGGGGCCGCCGGTGCGTACCTCGAACGTGAGACCTCGCGCGTCGACCTGCATGATCGTCAGCCTACCCAGGCGGCGGGACGCCGGCCCGGCTGCGCGGGCGTCCGGATGCCCTGCTGGGCTGTTACCCCTGGTCGGTGCTAGCGTCAGCGAGACAACTTCACATCCGACAGGGGAGCGCACAGCGCTGAGAGTGCGGGCACGCCCGCAGACCCTCGAACCTGATCTGGGTAATGCCAGCGCAGGGAGTTCGGTCGACCTCCAGCCGCGCCGTGGGTCCGGTGCCACCGGACGCGCGGCGTGCGTCTTCTCCTGGTTCGTTCCACTGAACTGGGAGCACAGCATGGACAACACCACCAGCCGTTGGCGCACCATCGACATCGTGGTCGCCTCGGTGATCGCGGTCGCCTTCGGCGTCATCTTCTGGGCCTGGGGCCTGGTCTGGAGCGCCACCGAGGGTGCGTTCGCCTTCTTCCCGCCGGCACAGACGCTGATCTACGGCGTCTGGCTGCTGCCGGCCGTGGTCGGCGGCCTGGTCATCCGCAAGCCCGGCGCCGCGCTCTACTGCGAGACGGTGGCCGCGGTCGTCTCCGCGCTGCTGGGCAGCCAGTGGGCCGGCACGGTGATCCCCCAGGGCATCGTGCAGGGCATCGGGGCCGAGCTGGCGTTCGCCGCTTTCCGGTACCGGTCGTTCCGGCTGCCGACCGCCGTACTGGCCGGCGCGTTGACCGGTCTCAGCGCGGCGCTGTTCGACTTCTTCGTCTGGAACGTCGACTACGCGCTGGGCGACTACCGCATCCCGTACGCCCTGCTCACCATCGTCAGCGCCACGATCATCGCCGGCGTGGGCGGCTGGTTGCTGACCCGCGCCCTGGCCAACACCGGCGCGCTGGACCGCTTCCCGGTAGGCCGGGACCGCGCCCTCATCTGAGGGCGCAACCGTCCCGGTGATCAAGAGGTTCGCGTCAACGGAAGCCGGAATTCTGCCGCAAACCTCTTGATCACCGGCGGGAAGACGGCCGGGAAGAGCCGGGGAAGACGGCCGGGAGTGGTTGGAAGGGGGTGTCGGGTGGGCGGGGTGCTGCTGCGGGGGTTCGGCTGGCGGCATGCCGGGCGGCGGGCCTGGGCTGTGCGCGGAGTGGATCTGCGGGTCGAGGCCGGGGAGCGGGTGCTGCTGCTCGGGCCCTCGGGGGCCGGCAAGAGCACACTGCTCAGCGCGCTGGCCGGGCTGCTGCCCGACGATTCCGGTGAGCAGGAGGGCACCGTCGAGATCGACGGGCTCGACCCCCGCAAGGCGCGGGAACGGGTCGGCATCGTCTTTCAGGACCCGCAGACCCAGTTGGTGATGGCGCGCAGCGGCGACGACGTCGCGTTCGGGCTGGAGAACCGGGGCGTACCGACGGACGAGATCTGGCCCCGGGTCGACGAGGCGCTGCGGCGGGTCGGTTTCCCGTATCCCCGGGACCGCAGCACTGCCGCGCTCTCCGGCGGCGAGCAGCAACGCCTGGCTCTGGCCGGCGCGTTGGCCCTGCGGCCCGGGCTGCTGCTGCTCGACGAGCCGACCGCCAACCTCGATCCGGACGGAGCCGCGCTGGTCCGGGGCGCGGTGACGGGCGCGTTGGACGCCGACACCACAGTGATCCTGGTCGAACACCGGGTCGCCGAGGCACTGCCACTTGTGAACCGGGTGGTCGTCCTGGAGCCCGGCGGCGGGGTCCGCGCGGACGGGACGCCCGACGCGGTCTTCGCCGCGCACGGCGCCGCCCTCGCCGCCGAGGGCGTCTGGGTGCCCGGTCACTCCATCGCGCCCCGCACGGCCGCCGCCACCCCCGGCGACCTGCTGCTCACCGCCGACCGGCTCGGCCTGCCGCCCCGGCTGGGCCCCACCGACCTGGCGGTACGCGCCGGAGAGGCACTCGCCGTACGCGGGCCCAACGGCGCCGGCAAGTCCACCCTGGCGCTGCTGCTCGGCGGTCTGCTCAAACCGGGCGTCGGCCGCGTCACCGCCTCGGCCGAGTTGGCCGGCGCGGACCACCGCGCTCCCCCGCACCGCTGGCGAGCGCCCGCGCTGGCCCGACGGATCGGGTCGGTCTTTCAGGACCCGGAGCACCAGTTCGTCACGAGCACCGTCTTCGACGAGCTGGCGCTCGGGCCACGCCGGACGGGTCAACCCGAGGCCGCCGTCCGGGAGACCGTGGCGGAACTGCTGGAACGACTGCGGCTGACCCGACTCGCGGCGGCCAACCCGTACACCCTCTCGGGTGGGGAGGCACGGCGGCTGAGCGTGGCGACGGCCCTGGCCACGGCACCCCGCCTGCTGATCTGCGACGAACCGACCTTCGGGCAGGACCGGCGGACCTGGCGGGAGCTGGTCGACCTCTTCGCCGACCTGCGGGACGCCGGCCACGGCGTGGTCACGGTCACCCACGACCTCGATTTCGTCGCCGCGCTCGCCGACCGCACGGTCACCCTGGAGCGACAGTGACCGCCCGGAGCACCAACGTCGGCGGCGCTGCCGGGTCGCGCGGGACCGCGTCCACCCGAGGTGACCTCCGATGATCAGCATCGAGCCGGTCGCCGCGCCCGGCGCCCCGCTGGCCCGGCGGAACCCGGTGGCGAAGGTGGCCGCCGCGCTGGTCTTCTCGTTCGTCCTGCTGGCGACGCTCGACCCGGTGGCGCCGGCGATCGCCATCGCTGTCGAACTTGCCGTCCTGCCGCTGTTCGGCGTCCGCTACCGGGTGCTGGCCCGGCGGGCCCTGCCCCTGCTGCTCAGCGCCACCGGCATCCTGGTCACCCTGGTGCTCTTCGCCGCCGACCAGTCCGGCCGGGTGCTGCTGGAGGCCGGGCCGGTGCTGGTGAGCACCGGCGTGCTGCGCACCGCTCTCGGCCTGGTGCTGCGGATCTTCGCGGTGGCCCTGCCCGGCGTGATCGTCTTCGCCACCACTGACCCGACCGACCTGGCCGACGCGCTGATCCAGAACGCGAAGGCGCCGGCACGGTTCGCCGTCGGGTCGCTTGCCGCGTTCCGGCTGGTGCCGCTGCTCGGTCAGGAATGGCAGATGATCAGCATGGCCCGGCGGGCACGCGGCGTCGACGCCGGACGCAATCCGGTGGCGAAGCTGCGGCTGTTCACGTCCACGGCGTTCGCGCTGCTGGTCGGGGCGATCCGTCGGGGCACCCGGCTGGCCGTCGCCATGGACGCGCGCGGCTTCGACGGCGACACACCCCGTACCGTCGCCCGGCGCCAGCGCTTCGGCCTCGCCGACGCGCTGCTGATCGCCGGGGCGGCCGCGCTGGCCGGAGCGGCCCTGACGACGAGCGTGCTCCTCGGCACCTTCCGTCCCCTGATCGGCTGACGCCAACCCCCGTCACCGCGATCTTGCAGTTACTGTCGTGGATTTACCCCGAATGCATGGGTATGTAGCGACAGAAAGTGCAAGATCGCGGGGGCGGGGGCGGGGGGCGGGTCAGCTGCGTCGGAAGGCGTAGCGGCGCGGCTGCCCGGCTCGCTGGCTCTTGCCGTCGAACGAGCGGGCTCGGCCGGCCTGGGGTGGCCCGGCCTGGGGCGCCCCAGGTCGTCCGGTCACCGACGAGTCGGCCACCGGAGGCACGGCTGGGGCCGCCAAGGCCGGCAGCACCGGTTCCACTGCCGGGGCCGGCAGAGCGGACCTGACCGCCCGGGCCGGCGCGTCGGGACGAGCCGGCAGGTCCGCCCCGGTCGAGCCGGCAGACTCGACCGGCGGGGCCGGGGCTGTGCCGTGGCCGGCCGCCGGGTCGATGCCCAGCGGCGTCGGTGCGGACGTACGGGTCTTTCTCGGATTGCGCCTGGCGGGCATCCGGGCCTCCTTCGGTGCCGACCGTCCCGGCGGTCCCGCGCTCCCGCGGTCGGTCGGATCGGCTGGTGACCGTGGCAACGCGACGGTCGAACGGGAAGGACTGCTCACCGGGGATCGGGCCGAATCAACACCGCCGAACGGTGCAGGAGGACGCGCGACGCCCGGGAGCGCACGGACCGCGATCGCGGGGAGGCGGGCCGGCTCGGGAAGTGGGGCGTCAGTTGCGCATGCCCGAACCCTAACCACCGCCCGACGAGACGCGCACCCGATTTTCCTGGCACGATCGGCGCATGCTGATCGCGTTCTCGATCACCCCGCTCGGTGCCGGCGACTCCGTGGGTGACCTGGTTGCCGAGGCGGTACGGGTGGTCCGCGAATCCGGATTGCCCAACCGGACCGATGCCATGTTCACCACCGTGGAGGGTGAGTGGGACGAGGTGATGGCGGTGGTGAAGCGGGCGGTCGACGTGGTGTCCGCGCAGGCGCCCCGGGTGAGTGTCGTCCTGAAGGCCGACGTCCGGCCCGGGGTCACCGACGCGCTCACCGCGAAGGTGGCGCGTGTGGAGGATCGACTGTCCCAGGGGTGAGCGGGGCCGCCGGTCAGGGTGTGGCCGCGCCGGGCGGACGGGCCGCGACCAGGCAGTGACCCGCCGTGGGACGACCCGCCCACGATCCCGCGCGCCGCGATACGGTCGCAGCAGGATAGTTCGACGGCGAGAGGTGGCGGCACGAATGGCTGAGCAGGCGACGGCGCAGATCGGCGTGACCGGGCTGGCGGTGATGGGCCGGAACCTGGCCCGCAACCTGGCCCGCAACGGCTTTACCGTGGCGGTGCACAACCGGTCACCGGAGCGCACCCGCAGCCTCGTCGCCGAGCACGGTGACGAGGGCACCTTCGTGCCCGGTGAGTCGATGGCCGACTTCGTGGCGTCGCTGGAACGGCCCCGCGCGGTGATCGTGATGGTCAAGGCCGGTGCGCCCACCGACGCCGTGATCGACGAGCTGGTGCCGCTGCTGGAGGAGGGCGACATCATCGTCGACTGCGGCAACGCCCACTTCGCCGACACCCGTCGCCGGGAGGAGTCGCTGCGCGCGCAGGGGCTGCACTTCAGCGGCACCGGCGTCTCCGGTGGTGAGGAGGGCGCGCTGCTCGGGCCGAGCATCATGCCGGGCGGCTCGGAGGAGTCGTACGCCAAGCTCGGGCCGATGTTCGAGAAGATCGCCGCCCACGTCGACGGCGAGCCGTGCTGCACGCACGTCGGGCCGGACGGCGCCGGGCACTTCGTCAAGATGGTGCACAACGGCATCGAGTACGCCGACATGCAGCTCATCGCCGAGGCGTACGACCTGCTCCGGTCGGGCCTGGGCGCGAAGCCGGCGGAGATCGCGGAGATCTTCCGCGACTGGAACGGCGGCGAGCTGGAGTCCTTCCTCATCGAGATCACCGCCGACGTGCTCGCGCACACCGATGCGGCGACCGGCCGCGCGTTCGTCGACGTCGTGCAGGACCGGGCCGAGCAGAAGGGCACCGGCCGGTGGACGGTGCAGAGCGCCCTCGACCTGGGCATCCCGATCACGGGCATCGCCGAGGCGACGTTCGCCCGCTCGCTGTCGGGTCACGTCGACCAGCGCGAGGCCGCCCGGCGGGCGTTCCCGGACGCCGGTGAGGCGTGGCAGGTCGCCGACCGGGACGCGTTCGTCGAGGACGTGCGCCGGGCGCTGCTCGCTTCCAAGATCGTCGCGTACGCGCAGGGCTTCGACCACATCCGGGCCGGCAGCCAGGAGTTCAACTGGGACATCGACCTCGGCGGCACGGCGACCATCTGGCGGGGCGGCTGCATCATCCGCGCCCGCTTCCTGAACCGCATCCGCGAGGCGTACGACGAGCAGCCCGACCTGCCGACGCTGCTCGTGGCACCGTACTTCGCCGAGGCGGTCGCGGCAGGTGTGCCGAGCTGGCGGCGGGTCGTGGCCGACGCGGCCCGGGCGGGGGTGCCGACGCCGGCGTTCTCGTCGTCGTTGGCGTACTTCGACGCGCTGCGCGCCGAGCGGCTGCCCGCCGCGCTGATCCAGGGCCTGCGGGACAACTTCGGCGCGCACACCTACCAGCGCGTCGACCGCGAGGGTTCGTTCCACACCACCTGGGCCGGCGACAAGACCGAGTCCCCGGCGTAACCAGGATCGCCCCGCGCGCCGCGCTCAGCAAGATCGTGCTTGATCCAGGATGTAGTGGCCTCCCGCGCCAGGGAGGCCACTACATCCATGTTCGAGCGTGATCATGGGAGCCGACGCGGGCACCCGTCAGGCGACCGTGGCGTGCATCTCCCAGACGAGGATCTCGGCCGGCTCGTCGGCGGTCACCCGCCGGCCGCCGGTCATGGTGAGCCGGGCGGCGTCGCCGGTGCCGAGCGGGCCGCTGTCCTCCAGGGTCACCGTGCCGTTCGGCACGTACAGGTGCACGAAGGGCGCGTCCGGGAGGGTGACCTCGTCGCCCGGGCCGAGTCGGGCGGCGTGCAGGGTGGCGTACCGGTTACGGATCCGGATCGCGGACGCCCCGTCGTAGCGGTCCATCCCGGAGGCGACAGGCACCAGGCCGCCGCGCAGCAACTCGTCCTCGATCTCCAACTGCTCGTAGCCGGGGTCGACGCCCTGCTCGTCGGGGAGCACCCACATCTGCACGAAGTGCACGGGGTCGCTGTGCGGCTCCTGGTTGCTGAGCCGCCAGGCGTCGTTCTTCTCCGAGTGCAGGATGCCGGTGCCGGCGCTCATCCGCTGCGCCAGGCCCGGGTAGATCACCCCGGAGTGGCCGGTGGAGTCCTGGTGCACGAGGGAGCCGCGCAGCACCCAGGTGACGATCTCCATGTCCTCGTGCGGGTGGGTCTCGAAGCCGGCGCCCGGCCGGACCACGTCGTCGTTGTTCACCAGCAGCAGCCCGTGGTGGGTGTTGGCCGGGTCGTAGTGCCGGGAGAACGAGAAGGAGTGCTTGGAATCCAACCAGGAGATCCGGGTGGCGAACCGGTCCTCGGCGCGACGCAGGTCGACCGACGGCGCGGGTGCGGTCACCAGGCACGCTGCCCGGTCTCGGGGGTCGACGGCGCCCAGGTCAGGGCCGGCTCACCGGTGACCAGCTCGGCGATCTCACCGGTACGCAGCTGCGGCGTGTGACCGAACTCCGCGCAGTGCTGCTCGGCGATCTCGGCGCAGATCTCGGCGACCTGTTCGCAGATCGGGTCGCCCAGATCCGCAGCGTTCAACGCCATGATCATCTTGTACCGGAGATCCCGCATATCCCCCCCAACCGCATCATCCCGCCACCTCCGGACCCTACCTGCCCCCACCTCCCCGAACCCCGAAACAACCAACCCCACCCACCCTCCCCGGCCGCGTCGATCATGGAGTTGTGGTGGCGAACGAAAGTCGCGAATGCGGCCGAACCGGCCACCCCAACTCCATGATCGACCGGGGCGTGCTGCACCGATTTGGCTTCCTGGACGCGCCGACCGGGTGAGACGCCAGCGCCGCCCCGCACGTCGTGTGCGGGGCGGCGCGGGAGAGTCGGGAACTACCAGAACCGGCGACGCTTGGCCTTCTGCGGGCGGATCAGATCCGCACCCTTGGTCAGCAGCCGGGTCGCCCCGGAGGGACCACGGCGGGCCTCCAGGGTGTGGCTGAGGCGGCGGGCGCCGGCCGCGGCCACTGGCACCGCGATCGCCATCACCGCCCACTGGGCAATGCGCTTCTGGATCATGTGGGTTCACCTCCGTCAGTGGCTTCTGACGTAGCTGGTACCCAGAGTGACCGTCGGGTAAGCCTCCGTCAGACCGTCGGGGCCACCGGGTTGGGCAGCGCGCCGCCGAACCGCCGGTCCCGCTGGGCGTACAGCTCGCACGCGTACCACAGGTGGCGGCGGTCGAAGTCCGGCCAGAGCGTGTCCAGGAAGACCAGCTCGGCGTACGCGGTCTGCCAGAGCAGGAAGTTGGAGATCCGCTCCTCGCCGGAGGGCCGCAGGAACAGGTCCACCTCCGGAATCTCCGGGTGGTACAGGTATTTCGCGACGGTCTTCTCGGTGACCTTCGACGGGTCCAGTCGACCGGCCGCCACGTCCCGGGCGATCGCCGCGGCGGCGTCGCCGATCTCGGCCTGCCCGCCGTAGTTCACGCAGAACTGCAGGGTCAGCGTCGAGTTGCCCCGGGACATCTCCTCGGCGGTCTGCAACTCGGAGATGACGCTCTTCCACAACCGCCCCGACCGCCCCGACCAGACCACCCGGACGCCGAGGTCGACCAGCTGGTCGCGGCGTCGACGGATCACGTCCCGGTTGAAGCCCATCAGGAACCGGACCTCGTCGGGCGAGCGCCGCCAGTTCTCGGTGGAGAACGCGTACGCCGACAGGTAGGGGATGCCCATCTCGATCGCGCCCTCGATGGTGTCGAAGAGGCTGTGCTCCCCCGCCTCGTGGCCCTTGGTGCGGGGCAACCCGCGGTCCTTGGCCCACCGGCCGTTGCCGTCCATCACGACGGCGACGTGCTTGGGCACCGCCTCGCTCGGCAGCGCCGGCGGCCGGGCACCGGACGGGTGCGGGGTCGGTGGCGTCGGCTCCCGCCGGCCGGACCTCATCGATCGGATCACTCGGCTCTCTCCCTGCTCGTGCCGTCCGCACCGGCCTCGACGTCACCGCGCGGCCGGAGCATCGCAGCCCCACCGCCGCCCGGCGGCGGGACCGTGCCGGCGACCGAGGGACCCCGGTCGACCAGCGGCAGCGAGCGTAGCGCGCGTTCCAGATGCCACTGGAGGTGCGCCGCGACCAGCCCACTGCACTCCCGGCGTACACCCGTCTCGGTGGCGTCGGCGACCACCCAGTCGCCGGTGGTCAGCGCGGACATCAGGTCGATGGTGGCCGGCGCGGGGTGGGCCGCGCCGGGCGGCCGGCAGTCCGGGCAGACCACGCCGCCGGCCGGCACGGAGAACGCGCGGTGCCGCCCGGTGGTGCCGCAGACCGCGCAGGCGATCAGCGCCGGCGCCCAGCCCGCGAGAGCCATCCCGCGCAGCAGGTACGCGTCGAGCACCAGCGTCGTCGCGTGCTCGCCCCGGGACAGCGCCTTCAGCGCCCCCACGGTGAGCTGGAACAGCCGCAGCGACGGCTCCCGCTCGACAGGCGTCAGCCGCTCGGCGGTCTCGGCGATCGCGCTGGCCGCCGTGTAGCGGGGATAGTCGCCGAGGAACCGCTTGCCGTACAGCTCGATGCCCTCGACCTGGCTGACCGTGTGCAGCGAGCTGCCGTGGTTGCCCTTGGGGTCGCCGGCGAGTTGAAGGTCGACGTGACCGAACGGCTCCAGCCGGGCGCCGAACTTGCTCATGGTGCGCCGGACCCCCCGGGCGACCGCCCGCAGCCGGCCGTGCCGGCGGGTGAGCAGCGTGATGATCCGGTCGGACTCGCCGAGCTTCTGCACGCGCAGCACCACCGCGTCGTCGCGGTAGAGCTGTCGGCGGTACCCGGCCATCTGACCATTCTCCCTCGGGGTCTGAAATCAGGGTCGGTTCGGGGTGGATGCGCGGACGAACCCCGATGCGCCAGGCTCGCCACCGGCCGTAGCGTGCTGGCCATGGCACTGCACCAGATGACCGCCGCCCGTCGCCGCGCCGCCGCGCCCGTCGCGTTGGGGCTGGCCACCGGCCTCATCCTGCTCGCCGGGTGCGACAACCTGTCCTTCCGCCGGCTCGACTACGACAACACCGAGGCGGTGAAGATCAGCACCATCCGGGTGCAGGGGGGCTCCGGAGACGTGATCGTCCGAGGCGGCGGCACGGCGGGCGAGGCACGAATCAAGCGGGTCGTGCGCTACCAGGGCGGCGAGCCCAAGGCCCGGTACGAGATCAAGGACAGCGAGCTGGTGCTGGACACCGACTGCGGCGACAGGTGCAGCGTCTCGTACGAGGTGACCGTCCCCGAGGGCGTGACCGTGCAGGGCGAGAGCGGCTCGGGTGACGTCGAGCTGACCAAGGTCGGCGCGGTGAAGCTGCGGCTGGGCTCGGGTGACGTGCGGATCAGCGACGTCGCCGGGGCGATCGACGTGGAGACCGGCTCCGGCAACATCGAGCTGAGCGAGGCCCGTTCGACGGTACGACTGCGCGCCGGCTCCGGTGACATCACGGCTCGCCGCCTGGACGGGACGACGGACGCCGAGGCCGGCTCCGGCAACGTCACCGTCGAGCTGGAGACCGCCGCCTCGGCGCGTGTGCACGCCTCCAGCGGGGACGTCTCGCTGGTGGTGCCGGCCGGCAGCTACCGGGTCCGCTCCAGCACCGGCTCCGGCGACGCCCGGATCACCGTCGCCGACGACCCGGCCGCGTCCCTGGTGCTCGACGGCTCGGCCGGCAGCGGAGACGTGTCGATCAGCCAGCGTTGACCTCGACGGTCACCGGCGCACCGGGCACCCGCTGCGCCGGCACGGCCGCCCGTACGGCGGTCTCGTCGACGTCGGGACGACCCGCCGGGCCACGGTCGGAGGGGGCCGGCGGGCCGGTCGGGCGCGACGAGCCGGCGGGAATCAGCTCCGGGCGGCGACGGGCGGCGACGTCCTCGACCCAGCCGACGGCCAGGGTGACCAGACCGACAAGTGCGAAGACCAGCAGCACCCGGACGGCCAGCCCCACCGGGTCCTGGTGCGACCAGCCGACCACGTCGACCAGCGGGGTGAGCGCCACCACGAACGGCATGTGCCAGAGGTAGATGGTCAGCGCCCGCCGGTTGAACACGGTCACCAGCCGGTCGGCCAGCCGGCTGCGCTCCAGCCAGGCCACCCCGGCCGGGGCCCGACCCAGCACGACCAGGATGAACGCGGCCGACCAGAGCGCGTTGCCGAGGTGGTTGTCGTTGAGGTCGTACCCGCGGGGGCCGGGATGCGTGACGATCCAGGCCCCGCCGACGACCGCGAGGGCCAGCGACAGCGGGTACAGCACCCGGCCGGTGAGTCGACGCAGCATTCCGGCGTGGTGGGCGAAGCCGAGCAGCCAGGCGCCGAAGTACAGCCCGAACTCGCGCACCACCGGCGGCGCCGGGTAGATCCCCACCTCGATCGTCACCAGCACCACGTACGGGGCGAGCAGGGTGGGCAGCGGGGCCCGGCGGAACAGCCAGAGCGCGACCGGCGAGGCGAGCACGAACCACAGGTAGTCGCGCAGGTACCAGATGATGCTCAGCGCCAGGGCGCCCCAGTTGTTCGCCGGCGGATCGGTGATCGGGAACAGCCACAGCAGCACCCGGGGCGACAGCGCCAGCCCGGTGAGCAGCATGGTCGGCACGAAGACCGCCGCCAGCACCCACAGCGACGGCAACAGCCGGCGCAACCGGCGGCCGACCGCCCTCGGGCCGGACCGGGCGAGCGAGGCGGCCATCAACGAGCCGGCCAGCGCGAACATCACCGACATCGCCGGGAAGACGAGGGTGAGCGTCGCCCAGCCGGTGACGTGGTAGACGACCACCCGGACGATGGCCAGGAAACGGAGCAGATCGAGGTATCTGTTGCGCATCAGCCTGCATCTGGATCGGGGACGCGGTGCTTCCTCCCCTACCCTTCGCGGCCCGTGCGCCAAACGACGCCGACCCCGGCCGATCGTGAAGCTGCCCACGGCCCCGACCGCAAACGATCAGGCCGCCCCTCAGCAGGGCGGCCGGATGGCGCTCTTAGAAGCCCAGCTTGCGCAACTGCCTCGGGTCGCGCTGCCAGTCCTTCGCGACCCGCACGTGCAGGTCGAGATAGACCCGGCTGCCCAGCAGCTCCTCGATCTGCCGGCGGGCGGTCGTGCCGACCTCCTTGAGCCGGCTCGCCTTGTGACCCAGAACAATGGCCTTCTGGCTGGGCCGTTCCACGTACAGGTCGGCGTAGATCTTGATGACCTGACCCTCGGGGATCATCTCCTCGACCACCACGGCGATGGAGTGGGGCAGCTCGTCGCGGACGCCCTCCAGGGCCGCCTCCCGGATCAGCTCCGCGACCATCACCTGCTCCGGGTCGTCGGTGAGCATGTCGTCCGGGTAGAGCTGGGGCGACGGCGGCAAATATTTGGTCATCACGTCGACGAGCGTGTCCACCTGGTGCCCGGAGACCGCGCTCACCGGCACGATCTCGGCGAACTCGCCCAGCTCGCTGACCGCGAGCAGCTGCTCGGCCAGCCGGCGCTTGTCCACCAGGTCGGTCTTGGTGACCACCGCCAGCACCGTCGCCTTCAGCTCGGCCAGCTCGCCGGTGATGAACCGGTCGCCGCGCCCCACCGGCTCGTCCGCCGGGATGCACAGGCCGATCACGTCGACCTCGGTCCAGGTCGAGCGGACCAGGTCGTTGAGGCGCTCGCCGAGCAGCGTACGGGGGCGGTGCAGACCCGGCGTGTCCACCAGAACCAGCTGCGACTCCGGACGGTGCAGCACCGCCCGGATGACGTGCCGGGTGGTCTGCGGCTTGTTCGAGGTGATCGCGATCTTGGTGCCGACGATGGCGTTCGTCAGGGTGGACTTGCCGGCGTTGGGCCGCCCCACGAAGCAGCCGAACCCGGCCCGGTACGGACGCGGCTCCGGATCCCGGACGGGGCTCACTGGGTCACCGTGCCGAGCACGGTGCCGTCCGGCGCGGCCACGTGGATCGGCGCGTCCACGGCGAGGTCGCGGACCGCGGCGTGTCCGGCGCCGTCCAGCGTCGACGCCTCGGTCACCACCACCGCCGCCTCCAACCGGGCCGCACCGGCGGCCACGGCGGAGGCCACCGCCAACTGCAGCGCCGTGAGGGTCAGCGAGGGCAGCGCGACGCTTGCCGCCGCGTACGTCCGGCCGTCGGAGTCCCGGACCGCGGCCCCCTCCACGGCACCGACCCGCCCGCGGGCGCCCCGGGCCAGGACGACGAGCTTGCCGTCCTCGGCGCTCAGCGGACCCGGCGCGGTGGGGGTGGGCCGGGCGGCGGGCGCGGCGGGTGTCTCAGGCATCGGCGGCTTGCCTCTCCTCGTCTCGATAATGATCCGGGTCGTCCCCGGGGCCGGCATTGTCGCCGCGCCCGGTGCTGTCCTGCTCGTCGCCCGACTCCACCCTGCTGACCAGGACGGTGTCGATCCGGTTGCGCCGGCCCGTGGTGCCCTCGGCGACCAGCCGGAGGCCGGCCACCTCGGCCTGCGCTCCGGGGATCGGCACCCGCCCCAGCGACTGGGCGAGCAGGCCACCGACCGTCTCCACCTCGTCGGTGGGCAGATCGGCGCCGAACATCTCGCCCAGGTTCTCCACCGGCAGGCGGGCGGTCACCCGCACCGAGGAGTCCGCGAGGCGTTCGACCGGCGGGCGTTCGACATCGTACTCGTCGGTGATCTCACCGACGATCTCCTCCAGGATGTCCTCGATGGTGACCAGACCACCGGTGCCGCCGTACTCGTCGACAACGATGACCAGGTGGTTGCGGGCCGCCTGCATCTCCGACAGCAGATCGTCGACCGGCTTGGACTCCGGGACGAAGGTGGCGGGGCGCATCAGCTCGGCCACCGGCAACTGCTCGGCGTCCGGGTCGCCGCCCCGCGACCGCCGGATCAGGTCCTTGAGGTAGAGCACCCCGAGCACGTCGTCGACGCTCTCCCCGATCACGGGGATGCGGGAGAAACCCGAGCGCAGGAAGAGCACCAACGCCTGGGCGAGGGTCTTGCCCTCCTCGATCCACACCATCTCGGTACGCGGAACCATCACCTCGCGGGCGATGGTGTCGCCGAGCGCGAACACCGAATGGATCATCTGACGCTCGCCGTGCTCCACGACGCCGCGCTGCTCGGCCAGGTCCACCAGCTCCCGCAGCTCCACCTGGCTGGCGAACGGCCCCTCGCGGAAGCCGCGCCCCGGGGTGACCGCGTTGCCGATCAGGATGAGCAACGAGGCGAGGGGGTTGAGCGCGCGGCCCAGCCAGCGGACCAACGGCGCGACCGCCCGGCCCACCGCGTACGCGTGCTGCCGGCCGATGGTGCGCGGCGCGACGCCTACCACCACGAAGCTGACCACTGTCATCGCGCCGGCGGTGACCAGCGCGGCACGCCACCCGGCGCCGAAGCTGTCCACCGCGACCAACGCCACGAGCGTGGTGGCGGTCAGCTCGGCGAGCAGCCGCAGCAACAGCAGCAGGTTGAGGTGCCGGACGACGTCCGCGGCCACGACCTGGAGGGTCCGGGCGCCGCGCACACCGTCGCGGGCCAGCTCGGCGGCCCGGGCCGGCGAGACCGCGGCGAGCGCCGCCTCGGTCATGGCGATGACACCGGCCAGCACCACCAGGCCCGCCGCGAAGACGATCAGTTGCAGGTCGGGAAGGCCGGCCGTGGGGCCGACCGCGAGTAACAAGGGAGTGGACATCACTGGGTGCGGGTCGACCGCCAGCTCGCCAGCAGTCGAGCCTGCAGAGCGAACATCTCGCGCTCCTCCTCCGGCTCGGCGTGGTCGTAGCCGAGCAGGTGCAGGACCCCGTGCACGGTGAGCAGGTGCAGCTCGTCGGCCGAGGCGTGCCCGGCGGTCGCCGCCTGCTTGGCCGCGACCTCGGGGCACAGCACGATGTCACCGAGCAGGGCCGGCTCGCCGCCGGCGGGGGCGCTCTCGCCCGGACCGTGGTCGACGCTCCCCTCGTCCATCGGGAAGGCGAGCACGTCGGTCGGGCCGTCCCCACCCATCCAGCGGTGGTTCAGCTCGGTCATGTAGTCGATGTCGACAAGCAGCACGGAGAGCTCGGCGAGGGGGTTGACCCCCATCTCGTCGAGGGCGTGCCGGGCGACGGCGAGCACGGCGTCGGTGTCGACCTCGACACCGGACTCGTTGGCGATCTCGATGGACAACTGCTTTCCTCTGCTTTAGCGGCGGCGGCCGGACCGGCCGCCCTGGGCGGGTCGCCCGGGAACGGCGTGGACGCCCTGCGCCTGCTGGTTCTCCCGCTCGTCCCAGCGGGCGTACGCGTCGACGATCTCCCCGACCAGCCGGTGGCGAACCACGTCGGAGCTGGACAACTGGGAGAAGTGCACGTCGTCGACGTTCTCCAGGATCTCCCGGACCACCCGCAGGCCGCTGCTCGTCCCGCCGGGAAGGTCCACCTGGGTGATGTCACCCGTCACGACGATCTTGGAGTTGAAGCCGAGTCGGGTGAGGAACATCTTCATCTGCTCGGGCGTCGTGTTCTGCGCCTCGTCGAGGATGATGAACGCGTCGTTGAGGGTGCGGCCCCGCATGTACGCCAGGGGCGCGACCTCGATCGTCCCGGCGGCCATCAGCTTCGGGATCGACTCCGGGTCGAGCATGTCGTGCAGCGCGTCGTAGAGCGGGCGCAGGTACGGGTCGATCTTCTCGTTGAGCGTGCCGGGCAGGAAGCCCAGCCGCTCCCCCGCCTCGACCGCCGGTCGGGTCAGGATGATGCGGTTGACCTGCTTGGCCTGCAACGCCTGGACGGCCTTCGCCATCGCCAGGTAGGTCTTGCCGGTGCCGGCCGGGCCGATGCCGAAGACGATGGTGTTCGAGTCGATCGCGTCGACGTACCGCTTCTGCCCGAGCGTCTTGGGGCGGATGGTGCGCCCGCGACGGGAGAGGATGTCGAGGGTCAGGACCTCGGCGGGTCGCTCGGCGCTGCCCTGCTCGAGCATGCCGACGGTACGCCGGACGGCGTCAGTGGTCAGGGTCTCGCCTTTCTCGATGAGTTCGAGCAGCTCACTGAAGACCCGCTCGGCGAGGGCGTTGTCCGCGGGGGCGCCGGTGATCGTGATCTCGTTGCCCCGGACGTGCACGTCACTGGCGACCGAGCGTTCGACGAGTCGCAGGATCTCGTCGCCCGCGCCGAGCAGATTGACCATGATCTTGGAGTCGGGCACGGTGATCCTGGTCTGCACCCGGGGCGGGCCGGGAGGTGGGGTGCCGGTCATAGGTCGGGCCGAAGGGCCCTGCGCACCTGCTCTCGATCTCGGCGCCGGCCCTGCTGGCACGGCGTGCGGACGTTACACCCATCGTATCGGTTCAACGCGGGCCGCATCGCGCCCATTTCCGCTGGCCGCGATCAACTACCGGCCCGGAAGTCGTACCCGTCGAAGGTCTCCTGGTGGCGGGTGAACCGGTAGGTCGCCCAGTGCATCCGGACCACCGTCCGATCCTCGTCGCGGGTCAGCCGCAGCAGCTCGCCGACCTCCCGGCCGGAGACCGTCCGGAACACGTCCGGCCGGTCCGGCAGCGGTGCGAAGACCGCCGGCGGGCGGCCCGCCTGGTCCCCGGCCCCGCGCGCCCGCAGGGCGCCGTCGTGCCAGGAGAAGACGTACTCGGAACCCTCGCCCCACCACCGGCCGAGCACCCCCCGCAGGGCCGCCGGAGCGGGTGCGCCCGGCGTCCACGGCTCGATGTCGGCGGGATCGTGCTCGACCGCCTCGGTGAGCAGCCGGTGCGGCAGTTCGAGCACCTCGCTGGCCGTGCCGGACGAGCCGAGCACCGCGGCGCCCATCGCGCCGGCCGTGCCGTCGCCACCCCGCCGGCCGTACACGCCGGCCAGGAAGCCGGGCATCGCCCCGTCGTGCCCCACGTGCACCACCCGTTCACCCTGCGGTACGAGGATCAGGCCGAGCCCGAAGCCGGCGCCCCAGAGCGTCTCGTCGGTGGTGGTCAGCGGCCAACGCATCTCGTCCAGGGTGCCCGGGGCGAGCACCGCGCCGGCCGGGTCGAGCGCCGCCGGGTCGGCGAGGAACGCCGCCCAGCGGGCCATGTCGGTAGCGGTGCTCCAGAGCTGGGCGGCCGGGCCCACCGCGCCGAAGTCGGTCGGCGGCTCCGGGTGCGCCTCGTCGGAGTACGCGTCGACCAGGTAGCCGGTGGCCGCCGAGGGCCGCGGGGTCACTGTCGTGTCGGTCAGCCCCAGCGGAGTCAGCACCCGCTCGGCGAGCACCTCCGCCCAGGTGCCCCCACGCAGCCGGCCCACCAGCAGGCCGAGCACGGCCAGGCCCAGGTTGGAGTAGTGGAAGCGCCGACCGGTGGGCAACACCCGCTCGGCACGGTCGAGGCCGGCCACCAGCTGCTCGACGTCCGGCGCGTTCAGGGTGTCCCAGACGTCACCGAACGGCTCGCGTTGCAGGCCGCCGGTGTGCGACAACAGCCGGCGCACGGTCAGCTCGCCGTGCGCGGGAAGGTCCAGGTGCCGGCCCACCGGGTCGTCCAGGTCCAGCAGCCCGTCGTCGCGGCACTGGAGGGTGAGCACCGCCGTGAAGGTCTTGGTGACCGAGCCGATCCGGAACTGGGTGCCCGGCCCCAACGGACTGTCGGTGCCGGTGCCCCCGACAGTGCACGTCCACAGCTGTCGGTCGGCGCGGTGCAGCGCCGCCGACACCGCCGGCACCCGGGCGTCGGCCTGCACCCGGCGGACCAGCCGACCCAACCGGTCGTACGCGTCGGGGCCGGCCGTCACGCCAGGTCCCGGGCGAGCATCGGACCGAGCGGGGCGCCACCGAGCAGGTGCGCGTGCGCGTGGAAGACCTCCTGCCCGCCGTACGCCCCGGTGTTGAACATCAGCCGGAACCCGTCGCCGAGCAGCCCCTCGTCCTCGGCCACCGCGGCGGCCGTGGCGAGCACCGCACCGGCCAGCGCCGGGTCACCCTCGGCGAGCGTGGCGACGTCGGCGTAGTGCTCCTTCGGAATGACCAGGACGTGCACCGGGGCCTTCGGGTCGATGTCGCGGAAGGCGAGCGTGGTGGCGGTCTCCCGGACCACGGTGGCCGGGATCTCCCCGGCGACGATGCGGCAGAACAGGCAGTCGGATCCCATCGGGGCAGTGTAAGGAGAGGATGCACGGTTGAGGCAGGATGGCCGGCATGACGGATCGGGCGGTACTGGTGACCGGCTCCTCGCGTGGCATCGGCCGCGCGGTGGTGGAGGCGTTCGCCGCCAGCGGCGACCGGGTGGCCATCCACCACCGCGACTCCGGCGACGCGGCCGAGAAGCTGCGCGCGGGGCTGCCCGGCTCGGGGCACGTGGTGGTCCGCGCGGACCTCACCGACCCGGACGCGGTCCGGGCCATGGTCGACCGGGCCGCCGAACTGCTCGGCGGGCTGGACGTGCTGGTCAACAACGCCGGGACGTACGGCGACCGGGACGTCCCGCACCCGATCTTCGGCACGTCGTACGACGAGTGGCAGCAGCGCTGGCGGCAGGTGCTGGAGACCAACCTGACCGGGGCCGGCAACGTCATCTGGTGCGCCGCCCAGCACCTGCGCGAGCGCGGCGGCCGGATCGTCAACGTGTCGTCCCGGGGCGCGTTCCGGGGTGAGCCGGACCAGCCGGCGTACGGCGCCAGCAAGGCGGGGCTGAACGCGTTGGGGCAGTCCCTCGCCGTGGCGCTCGCGCCGTACGGCATCACGGTGGCCACCGTCGCGCCGGGCTTCGTGGCGACGGACATGACGACCGAGCACCTGCGCGGTGAGCGGGGCGCGGCCATCCGGGCGCAGAGCCCGTTCGACCGGGTGGCCCGGCCGGAGGAGATCGCCGCCGCCGTGCACTGGCTGGCCTCACCCGAGGCGGAGTGGGCGTCGGGCACCATCGTCGACCTCAACGGCGCCTCCTACCTGCGCAGCTGACCGGCCGCTCCCAGCGCAGTCCGGGGTGAGCAGGGCCTCCGGGCCACTCATCGCGTCCTTTGCTCTGCTTCAATCGGCGCAACACCCGAGGGCCGAAACTGTTGCGTCCGTTGAAGCAGAGCAAAGGACGCCGACGAGGTTGCCGGGGTCGGGCACGGCGGCCCGCCGCCGAACCGAGGGTGGGGCTACCAGCGGCCGAGGCGGGTGGCGAGCACGGCGAGCGCCGCGACCCCGGCCGTCGAGGTGCGCAGCACGGCTGGTCCGAGTCGGACCGGCCGGCCGCCGGCCTCGCGGAAGGCGGTCAACTCGGCCGGGGCGATGCCGCCCTCGGGGCCGACGACCAGGACGATCTCACCGCCGGTCGGCAGGTCGGCGGTGGTGAGCCGCTCCTGCGCCTCCTCGTGCAGGACGAACCCGGCGGCGGCGCCGGCGATCCGGCGGGCGACAGTCGCGGTCGACTCGTCGGGCGCACCGGCCACCACCGGCAGCCAGGGCCGGCGGGCCTGCTTCGCCGCCTCGCGAGCCGTGGCGACCCACTTCTGCCGCGCCCGTACGCCCCGGTCGCCGCGCCACTGGACCACCGAGCGCGACGCCGCCCAGGGCACGATCTCGTCCACCCCGACCTCGGTCATCGCCTGCACGGCCAGCTCGCCCCGGTCACCCTTGGCGATGCCCTGCACGGTGACGATCCGGGGTACGGGCGCGTCCGCGTACTCCCGGTTGGTGACGCTGACCTCCAGGCTGCCCCTGCCGACGGCGGTGACCACTGCGGCGGCCGTGCCACCCCGCCCGTCGGCGAGCAGCAGCTCCTCGCCGACGCGCAACCGCTGCACGGTGGCGGCGTGGTGCCCCTCGGGCCCGTCGAGGGTCAGCGCGTCGCCGGTGGGCAGCGCGTCGACCAGGAAGAGCGGCGCGGACACGTCAGGCGTGGCCGTTGAACGCGTCGCGCATCCGGGAGAAAAAGCCGCCCTGCTTGGTCAGCTCGGCGACCTCCTCGCCCCGGGTCTTGGCGAAGTCGCGCAGCATCTTCTCCTGGTCGGGGTCGAGCTTGGTGGGCGTCCGGACGTCGAGGTGCACGTAGAGGTCGCCCCGGCCGGTGCCGCGCAGGTGCGGTACGCCCCGGGCGCGCAGCCGCAGCGTGCTGGCCGGCTGGGTGCCGGCCTTGACGTCGACGGTCTCCTCGCTGTCCAGCGTCTTGATGGTGAGCCGGGTGCCCAGCGCGGCGGCCGTCATCGGCACGGTGACGCGGCAGTGCAGGTCGTCGCCCTTGCGGGAGTAGACGTCGTGCGGCCGCTCGTGGATCTCCACGTAGAGGTCGCCGGCGGTGCCGCCACCCGGGCCGACCTCGCCCTGCTGGGCCAGCCGGATCCGCATGCCGTCCTCGACACCGGCCGGGATCTTGACGGTGAGCGAGCGGCGGGTGCGCACCCGGCCGTCGCCGGCGCAGGTGGGGCAGGGGTGCGGGATTGTCGTGCCGTAGCCCTGGCAGACGGTGCACGGCCGGGCGGAGACCACCTGGCCGAGGAAGGTGCGCTGCACCGACTGCACCTCGCCCCGACCGCCGCACGCCTCGCAGGTGGCCAGGTGGGTGCCGGCGGCCGTGCCGGCGCCCGAGCAGGTGGTGCAGAGCACCGCGGTGTCGACGGTGATCGGGGCCTCGACGCCGAACGCCGTCTCGTGCAGGTCGAGTTCGAGGCGCAGGATCGCGTCGGCGCCCGGCCGGGTCCGCGGCCGTGGGCCACGGGCGCCACCTGCCGCGCCGCCGAAGAACGCGTCCATGATGTCCTGGAAGCCGACGAACGGGCCGGCCCCGCCGGGGCCACCCGGACCGCCCGCGCCGCCGCCTCCCGGGGCGAGCGGGTCGCCACCCAGGTCGACGATCTGCCGCTTGCGGTCGTCCGAGAGGACCTCGTACGCGGCGTTGATGTCCTTGAACTTCTCCTGGGCCTCCGGGTCCGGATTGACGTCCGGGTGGAACTGGCGTGCCAGCTTGCGGTAGGCGCGCTTGATCTCGTCATCGGAGGCTTCCCGGCTGACACCGAGGATGCCGTAGTAGTCCCTGGCCACTGCGTTCCGTGTCCTCATGTTCGTCTCGCGTTACGCCGACCGGCGGCCGCAGCCGGCCGTCGGCCCTGACTGGTCAGTTCTGGGCCAGCAGCTCGCCCACGTAGCGTGCCACGGCGCGCACCGTGGCGATGGTGCCGGGGTAGTCCATGCGGGTGGGCCCCAACACGCCGAGGCCGCCCACGATGGTGGCCCCCGGGCCGTACCCGGTGCTGACCACCGAGGCGGCGCGCAGGTTGTCGAACTCGTTCTCGTCGCCGATCAGGACCCGGGTCGTGCTGGGCTCGGTCTCGCCGATGAGCTTGAGCAGTACGACCTCCTCCTCCAGCGCCTCCAGGATGGGTCGCAACGAGCCCTGGAAGTCGAGCAGGCCGCCCCGGGTGAGGTTGGCGGTGCCGGCCAGGGCGATGCGCTCCTCGTGCCGCTCGACGAGCGTCTCCAGCAGGACCGTGGAGAGGGTGGTCATCGCGCCGCGCAGCTCCGACGGCACCTCCTCGACCAGCGCCTGCACCAGTGGCGGGGTGTCGGACAGGCGGGCGCCGGCGAGCTTCTCGTTGGCGAGCCGGCGCAGGTCGGTGACGTCGTCGGCGGGCACCGGCGCGGGCAGCTCCACCAGCCGCTGCTCGACCCGCCCGGTGTCGGCGATCATGACGAGCATCAGCCGGGTGGTGGAGATCGGCACCAGCTCCAGGTGGCGCACCGAGGAGCGGGCCAGGCTCGGGTACTGCACGACGGCGACCTGCCGGGTGAGCTGGGCGAGCAGACGGACGGTGCGGTGCACCACGTCGTCGAGATCGACCGCGCCGACGAGGAAGCGCTCGATGGCCCGGCGTTCGGCCGGGCTGAGCGGCTTGACCCGGGACAGCCGGTCGACGAACAGGCGGTAGCCGCGGTCGGTGGGCACCCGGCCGGCACTTGTGTGCGGCTGCCGGATGTAGCCCTCCTCCTCCAGCACGGCCATGTCGTTGCGGACCGTCGCTGGGGAGACCCCGAGCTGGTGGCGCTCGACAAGCGCCTTGCTGCCGACCGGCTCCTGGGTGGAGACGTAGTCCTCGACGATGGCGCGGAGCACGGCGAGCTTGCGGTCGTCCAGACCCATCCTCCGCACCTCCTGTCGCACGTCGGCCGGCAGCCCACCCGGGCCGTCGGCCGTCCTGGCACTCGACTGTAACGAGTGCCAGTCTACGTCGGCGCCCCCGCCGACGCGATGATCAACGACAGGCCGTCGGTGCGGCCCGCGCCACCCCGAGCGGGCCGATCGGCCCACGGGACCGGGCGGTGTCGCTCTGGTGCGACGTTGCCGCCGACACCTACCGTGACAGTCATGACTGAACCACCTCGCCCTCCCGGCGCGGGAGACCCCGGCAGTTACCCGCCGGAGCCGACTCCCCCGGGCTCGCCCTACGCGGCCGAGCCGCCCACCGCACCACTGTCGGGGGCACCCGACCCGGCCGGGTATCCCCCGGCCGGTGGCTATCCGCCGCCCACTGGTGACCAGCCGCCGTCGGGTGGCTACCCTCCGCCAGGTGGCTACCCCCCGCCGGGCGGTTATCCCCCGGGCGGCCCGACTGGCGGCTATCCGACCGGCGGCGCCTACGGCGGCCCCGGCGGCGGCTACGCCAACAACGAGGACAAGACCTGGGCGCTGGTCGCGCACTTCGGCGGCGCGGCCGGGATGATCGTCAGTGCGGGCGTGCTCGGCTGGATCGCCCCGCTGGTGGCGATGCTGGCCCGGGGCACCCAGTCCCCGACGGTCCGGGCGCACGCCGTCGCCGCGCTCAACTTCCAGCTCATCTGGTCGATCGTCGGCCTGGTCGGCTGGGTGCTCTCGTGCATCCTGATCGGCTTCATCGGCGTCGGCGCGGCCGTCATCCTCGGTGCCGTGTTCGGCATCCTGGCCGGCATCAAGGCCAACGAGGGCAGCCTCTACCGCTACCCACTCTCGGCCAACCTCGTCAAGTGATCCGGGCCGGCCGCTCCCCCGGCCGGTCCGGCGCACCGCTCGCCCTGCCGGCGCGAGGCGCACCGCCGGTCGGGCGGCGCGTTCGGGTCAGGGCAGCAGGTCGCGGACGACCGCGTCGGCGAGCAGCCGCCCGCGCAGGGTGAGCACCGCCCGGCCGGCGGCGTAGTCCCCGGCGACCAGCAGACCGTCGGCGAGGGCCCGCTCGGCGCCGGCCCGGCCGGCCGCGTCGAGCACTGCCAGCGGCAGCCCGCTGGCGAGCCGCAGCCGGAGCATCACGTCCTCCATGTGCGCCTCGTCGGGGGTGAGCACCTCACGGGCCAGGCCGGGGGACGCGCCGGAGGCCAACCGCTGGGCGTACGTCGTGGGGTGCTTCACGTTCCACCAGCGCACCCCGCCGACGTGGCTGTGCGCCCCGGGGCCGAGCCCCCACCAGTCCGCGCCGGTCCAGTAGAGCAGGTTGTGCCGGCACCGGGCGTCGTCGGTGCGGGCCCAGTTGGACACCTCGTACCAGGACAGGCCGGCCGCGTCGAGGGCTGCCTCCGCGGCCAGGTAGCGGTCCGCGGCGACGTCGTCACTGGGGTACGCCAGCTCGCCGCGCCGCATCCGGGCGGCGAGCCGGGTGCCGTCCTCCACGATGAGGGCGTACGCGCTGACGTGGTCCACCCCGGCGGCGACCACCTGCTCCAGCGTGGCGGCGAAGTCCTCGGGCCGCTCGCCCGGCGTGCCGTAGATCAGGTCCAGGTTGACGTGCTCGAACCCGGCGTCGCGGGCCTCCAGGGCGGCGGCGGTGGCCCGACCGGCGCTGTGTGTGCGGTCCAGGATCGCCAGCACCCCCGGGGAGGCGGACTGCATGCCCAGCGAGATCCGGGTGTAGCCGGCCGCCCGCAGCCGCCGCAACGACTCCGGGGTGACCGACTCCGGGTTGGCCTCGGTGGTCACCTCGACGTCGGCGGCGAGCCCCCAGGTGCGGTCGATGCCGTCGAGGATGCGGGCCAGGTCGTCGGCGGGGAGCAGGGTGGGGGTGCCGCCGCCGACGAACACCGTGTCGACCCGGGGCGGCGGGCTGTCGCCGAGCACGCGGGCGGCGAGCGCCAGCTCGGCCAGCACGGTGTCGGCGTACGCCTCCCGGCTGGCGCCCCCGCCCAGCTCGGCTGCCGTGTAGGTGTTGAAGTCGCAGTAGCCGCAGCGGCTGGCGCAGAACGGAACGTGGACGTACACGCCGAAGCCGCGCGCGCCGACCGCCGAGGTGGCGGTGGCGGGCAGCGATCCGTCGACGGGGACGGTCTCACCATCTGGAAGGACGCCGGGCATGGCCACTAGTGTGCCCGGCATGACCTCTCCCGACGTCCTCGTGCGGGTCGCCACGGCCCGTGGGGTGACCACCCTCACCCTGGACAGCCCCCACAACCGCAATGCGCTCTCCACCGCCCTGATGACCCAGTTGCTGGCCGGGCTTGCCGAGGCGGTGGCCGACGACGCGGTCCGGGTGATCGTGCTGGACCACACGGGCCCGGTGTTCTGCGCGGGCGCGGACCTGAAGGAGACCGCCGCGGCGTACGCCAGCGGAACGGTGCCGGCCGGGATGCTGGGCGATGTGCTGGCGGCGCTCTGGGACTGCCCGAAGCCGGTGCTCGCGCGGGTCGCCGGGCCGGCCCGGGCCGGCGGGCTGGGCCTGATCGCGGCCGCCGACCTGGCGGTCTGCGCCGACGAGGCGACGTTCGCCTTCACCGAGGTGCGGATCGGGGTGATCCCGGCGGTGATCTCGGCGACCGTGCTGCCCCGCCTGCACCCGCGTGCCGCCGCCGAGCTGTACCTGACCGGCGACACCTTCGACGGCCGACGGGCCGCCGAGATCGGCCTGGTCACGGCCTCCGTGCCGGCGGACGGGCTGGACGACGCGGTACGGCGCTACTGCGACTCGCTGGTGCGCGGGGCACCCGGCGCGCTGGCCGGCGCGAAGGAGCTGCTGCGCCGGCCGGGCACCGCCGAGCTGCGGGCGGATCTGGCGCGGCTGTCCGCCCTCTCGACCGGGTACTTCCTCTCCGACGAGGGGCGCGAGGGCGTCCTGGCCTTTCGGGAAAAGAGATTGGCTCGATGGGCGGCCGTTCTGGAGGGCGGTTCCGCTGATCATGCCGGGTAGGGCCGGGACGCCACCGTCGCCCGGTGGCGTCCCGGCGTCCGTCCGGTCGGGTCACCAGGCGGTCGCGCCGCCGTCGACTGGGTAGTTGGCGCCGGTGATGTACGACGCCCGGTCGGACGCGAGGAAGACCACCAGCTCGGCGACCTCCTCCGGACGGGCGAAGCGCTTCAGGAGCGTCTTGGCCGTGATGGCGTCCCGGGCCGCCTGGTTGTCACCGAGGTCCCGCTCACTGGCGGGGGTGAGGATCGGGCCGGGGCTGACGGCCACCGCGCGGATGCCGTGGGGTGCGCCTTCGAGCGCGAGCTGCCGCGTCAGCCCGATGACGCCGGCGTTCGCGGCGGTGTGGCCCACCATCGGGGGGACCTGACCGGCGATCATGCCGGCCATCGAGGCGGCGTTGATGATGACGCCACCGCCGCGCCGGACCAGGTGCGGCCAGGCGAACTTCGACACGAGGTACGGGATGTCGAGTTCACCGGCGATGGTGTAGCGCCAGTCCTCGACCGAGAAGTCCGGCATCGGGCCGAACCGCAGCGCGGCGGCGTTGTTGTAGACCACGTCGAGCCCCCCGTGGACGGCTACGGCGTCCTCGACGAGTTTGCGGGCCTGTTCCGGGTCGGTCAGGTCGACCGGAGCGATGCTCGTCATCTCCCCACCGGCCGCCCGGACGAGGTCGACGGTCTCGTTGTTGCCGTCGATCTGGATGTCGGCCCCGACGACCTTGGCGCCCTCCCGGGCGAAGGTCAGCGCGGCGACGCGGCCCAGACCGCCGCCGGTGCCGGTGATGAGTACGACCTTGCCGTCCAGCGTGCCCATCGGACTCCTCCTTGCCTGGTCGGGGCCCGTTTCCCGGCCCCTGATTGACGTGTCAATCGCTCAAGTCCCTGAGCCGGTCAATCGCTTCCCGGCGTCCGCGGTCGGGTGATCCGGCAGACAGCCCCGAGCCCGGTCGGCGCGGCAGGTGAGTTCGGCCCCGGAGCGGGAACGTCCCGATCGGGTACGCGGCGGCAGCGCGGACCCCGAACCGGTCGGACGACCCGGACGACGCCGACGGGGACGTACGCTTGTCGAACTGTCGTTCAGGGGGTGTGGGTGCGAACTCGGGCAGCCGTGGCGGGTGGAGTGGTGCTCATCCTCGTCGCCGTGATCGCGATCTGGCTCGTCGTCCGGCAGGTCGGGGATCAACTGCGACTGCCGCTGGCGGGGCGCACCTGCACGGTCCAGGCCGACGGCCGGGTCGCGCTGGACGTCGAGCAGATGGCCAACGCGGCGACCATCGCGGCGATCGGCGCCCAGCGCGGGATGCCGGAGCGGGCCGTGGTGATCGCGCTGGCCACTGCCTACCAGGAGTCGGGTCTGCGCAACCTCGCCGACGGCGACCGGGACTCGGTAGGCCTGTTCCAGCAGCGCCCGAGTCAGGGCTGGGGCACGTCGGCGCAGATCCGCGACCCCCGCTACGCGGCCAACAGGTTCTACGCGGCGCTGAAGAAGGTGCGCGGCTGGGAGAAGATGCGGGTCACCGATGCCGCCCAGCGGGTGCAGCGCTCGGCGTTTCCCGAGGCGTACCAGAAGTGGGCCGACGACTCCGAGGTGCTCAGCAGGGCCCTGCTCGGCGATGTCACCGGCGCGGTGGCCTGCACTGTGGGGCGTACCCCGGTGATGCACGGCGCGGCGGCGGCCGCCCAGCTGACCCGCAACCTGGTGCTGGACTGGGGGGTGTCGGGCGCCGACCCGGCCAGCCAGACCGGCCTGGCGGTGACTGCCGACGACCAGCGCGACGGGTGGCGGTACGCGCACTGGCTGGTCTCGCACGCCCAGGACCACGGGGTGAAGCGGGTCCGCTTCGGTGACCTGGAATGGACCGCCCGCAACGGCACCTGGGGCCGGGTAACCGGCGGGCAGGGCCCGGCGGATCGGGTGGTGGCCGAGGTCTTCGCCGAAGGCTGACGACCCGGATCTCTTAACCGGCAGTGACCGCACAATCGGACATAAGCCCGCAGAACCAGCCGGCCATCAGGTGAATGTGACTCTCCGCACCCGTACCGCTGCGTGCGGTCCGACCGGGGGCCGCACCTGCACCGCTCGCCCTCCCACCGCTTAGGCACTCGCGTTACGATCGGCGGCCTGTGCCAGAAATGGTTTCACCTCATGGGGAGGGGTACGACGCGGTGTTCGATTACGGCGACCGGACCGGCTACGAACCGATCAGCGACACTGACCGCAAGGAGTTCCACGAGCAGGGGTTCCTCCTGCTGCGCAACGTCCTGACGGAGGACCACCGGGCGGCGCTGGAGGCGGCTGTCGACCGCGTCTACGCGGAGGAGCAGGCCAAGGGCAACACCAAGAAGGACGGCACGCTGCACCTGCTGGGCTTCCTGGAGCGTGACGAGCTCTTCGGCGAGCTGCTCACCCACCCGATCGCCTTCCCGTACATGTGGGGGCTGGCCGGCTGGAACATCTACACCCACCACAACCACCTGGACGTCACCCCGCCGGCCGCCGAGCCGGAGAAGCCCTACTGGGGCTGGCACCAGGACGGGTACCGGCAGAACTCCGACCCGGAGACGATGGACCCGAACCTGCCCCGGCCGATGTTCTCGCTGAAGGTGGCGTACGTGCTCTCGGACCTCTCCGAGACCGGCCGCGGCGCCACCAAGGTCATCCCGGGCAGCCACCTGTGGAACTCGCTGGACCGGCCCAAGGACCTGAGCGTGCACAACCCCGACCCGGAGGGCACGCTGGAGATCACGGCGAACCCGGGCGACGCGTTCATCTTCGACCGCCGGCAGTGGCACTCGCGCTCGACGAACCTGTCGACGATCACCCGCAAGATGCTCTTCGTCGGCTACACCTACCGGTGGATCCGGCCGCTCGACGAGCTGCACCCCGACCTGAACGGCGAGTGGTACCGCAACCGCACGCCCGTGCAGCGCCAGCTGATCGGCGAGGGCACCCACACCGCCAACTACTGGGGCATCAACTGGGACGGGTACGTCGACGACGAGATCCCGCTGCGCAAGGAGCTCAAGGAGCGCGGCCTGCTGGACCGCAACATCCCCTGGCTGCGCTGATCACCTGCGGCTGAAAACGGCCCCCCGCCACCGTTGGCGGGGGGCCGTTCCGTATCCGCTTCCGGTCCACCGGCTGCCGCACTGTCGGTAGCGTGACGGGTAGGCAGAGCCGGGGCGCAGCGCCTGCCCGGGGCGCGGGGTGGCACAGGAGGCAGCCGCGATGACGTCCGCTCCGCTCCCCCGGATCCTCCGCCGGCGCGGCGAGCCGGAATATCCGACCTTCCTGGAACTCTTCTTCGACCTGGTCTACATCTTCCTGCTCTCGCGGCTCTCCGCCAGTCTGGGCGAGAGCCTCACCGTGCGGAACGCGGCGCAGACCGCCGTCCTGCTGCTGGCCGCCTGGTGGGTCTGGGTGCTCACGGCGTGGCTCACCGACCTGTTCAACCCCCGACTGCCGATCATCCAGGCGACAGTCCTGCTGGTCATGCTCGGCACCCTGCTGATGGCGATCGCGACCCCGTACGCCTTCGGCCGGTACGGGTGGCTCTTCGTCGCGGCGTACTTCGGCATCCACCTGATCCGTGACGCCGTCCTGATCCCCGGCACCCGCGTCAATCGTCCGATCCAGGCCCGGAGCATCCGGGTCTTCTTCTGGTTCGGCATCACCGTGACGCCCTGGGTTGCCGGGGTGTTCGTCGACGAGACGGCTCGACTGGTGCTCTGGTCGCTCGCGGTGGCGGTCGATCTCGGCTCGGCACGGTTCGGCTGGCCGACGCCGGGGCTGGGCCGCACCGAGCTGGCCAGCCAGATCTTCACCGGGGTGCACCTCTCCGAGCGGCACCGGGCGATCTTCATCGTCGCGCTCGGCGAGTTGATCCTGAGCACCGGCACGGGGCTGGCCGGCAGCGGGTTCACCGCCGGTCAGGTGACCGCCAGCGCGGTCGCGTTCGTCAGCGCGGTCCTGCTGTTCCAGCTCTACTTCCAGCGCGTCCAGCGGATCCTGGCCCCACCGAGCGTCACGACTGTGGAGCGGGTCCGCTCCGGCACCTCCACCTCGTACACCCATCTGGTGATGGTGGCCGGGGTGGTGCTGGTCTCGACCGGCACCTCGATGGTCATTGCTCGGCCGTCCGGTCACACCCCGGTGGATGTGATGGTTGCCATCCTCGGCGGACCGGTGCTGTTCCTGTTCGGCAGCGTGCTGTTCGACGCCGTGGTGACGGCGCGGATTCTCTGGTCCCGGGTGCTGGCGATCGTGCTGCTGGCGGTCGTGCTGCTGTGCGCGCTTGTCGCGCCCGGCACGTTCCGTCTGCCGCCGTTGACCGTCCTGGTGGTGGCGAACCTGGTCCTGCTGCTCACCCTGGCCGGGGAAGGGCTGGCCGCCCGTCGCAGGCGGGCCGAGGTCACCGCGCCGGCCCGGTGAGGGGTCGCCCCCACCCGCCGCGCGGAGTCTCACCCCAGCATCGGCGGCGCCGGCGTACGCGTGTGTCGTCGGGTGCTGGCCAGGTTCGCCACGGCGATCAGGGCCAGCACGATCATGGCGAGCAGCGCGACAAGGATCGGCGGAAGCACGGGCGTGGCCGGCGCCAGGCACCCCAGCAGCACCACGCCGGCCAGCCGGGACCGCGAGATGCGTCCGAACACGGTGAAGTCGAGCAGGCCCCGGCCGATCAGGTACAACGCGGGGCTGCCGAGGATGACCGCGGCCCACGACGGCGGGGTCTCGCCCAACGGTCGATTCACCACGAGGTCGCTGGTGACCGCCGCCCCGGCGATGCCGGCCACCATGATCAGATGGGTGATCGCGGCGGACTGGGTGAGCAACGCCGGGTCGGTCGACCTGACGATCGCGTCGGTCAGCAGCTCACCGGCGCGGTAGATGTAGATCCGCCACATCAGCACCACAGTGCTGAACACCACGAGCAGAGCCCAGGCCCTCTCCAGCGTGTAATCGCTCCGGCTGAAGGTCGTCCCGGTCACGAAGATCGACACCCCGAGCGCGATGATGACGAACTGCCGGTAGCGCTCGGCCACCCGCGCGTGGACCAGCCGCCAGTCCCCCGGTCGTGAGCGGCCGATCCGGGGCAGCGGCCAGCCGCACACCGCCCCGACGTACTCGACGATGATCGCGAGCGCCCAGATCGACAACTGGCCCGAGCCGCCGACGAGCGCTCCGGCGATCCAGCCGACGCCGGTGACGCACTTCCAGGTCTGGATCCGGATGGTCGACCGCCGCAGGGGCCGGCCCTTCGAGACGACAACTGCGTAGTAGGCGGTGGTGCTGAGGGGAATGAACACGAAGGTGATCGCGAAGAGCAGCGCGCGATCGCCGTACGCCTCGGCCGCGATCGCCGCCAACAGCAGGCTGGCCGCCGCCACCGAGGTGAGATGCCCCTGCCCGGATGGACTGGTCAGGTCGATGGTGTCCGCGGTCCACACGCTCAGCGCCCAGACCATCGCGAACGCGAGCAGCAGCACCAGCACCTTGGCGACGCCGGTCCAGGTCAGGTCGTTGGCCAGGATGGTCGCCAAGGTGACCAGCGCGAAGACGTAGACGAGGTCGAAGAAGAGCTCCAGGAACGCCGGACGCTCCAGCGCCGGATCGGGTGCCGCTGCCGTGGCGCCGCCGTCCGTGGCCATCGACATCGCGCTTCACCCGGCCTCCACCGCATGCCCTCAAGGGGGACGATACGGGCAACCGCTCGCGTCCAACCCCGTCATCCGGTTCTTACCGGCCGCTGGCCACCCCAACGCTGGCGTGTCGCCTCGGCAACGCGGTCAGCCCCGCGCCTTCAGCCGGTCACGTGACGTCTCGACGCAGGGGCAGCAACAGGGCGATCGCCGAGGCGGCCACCGCGTACGCGGTGAGCAGGAGAGCGCCGGCCGCCGGCGGGAGCAGGTTGACGGTGCCGCTGCCGAGTTCCGTGGAGATGGCGTCGGCGACGTAGGTGAAATCGGTCAGCGCGGCGGTGGCTCCGCCGGGCAGGATCGGGTAGAGCGTGTTGACGCCCGGGATCATCATCAGCACCGGCTCCCCCACGTACAGATAGCCGATCACGACGCACAGCGCCGCGACCTGGTGGTGGATGAGAGCGCCCATCCCGGCCCCGAGGAGCAGGTAGACCACCATCGCGACGGCGATACGGCCGAGCAGCGCCAGCACCGTGGAGGCTGGCAGACCGAGTGGGACATCGCGGGCGGCGGCGACAGCGAACAGCGCCACCGCGGCGGTGCCCGCGAGAACGAGCCCGTACGCGAGGCCAACGACCGCGTACGTGGCGAGTTTGGCGGCGAGCACCCGCCCACGGCGCGGAGCGAAGAGAAAGGTGACCGCGGCGGTGCGGTGTCGGTACTCGGAGGTGACCGCCAGGGCCCCGGCGGCGGCCGGCACGAACGCGGTGTAGCCGAGAATGCCGAGGATCGCGCGGAGGCCGGCCTCGGTGTCCAGACCGGGCATCGGTGGATCGAAGTTCTCCGGTCCCGCCAGCGCCATGGCCCCGAACATGCCCCCGCCCAGCACAGCTGCGGCGAGCAGCAGGCCGCCCCACATGCGGGTGGCCAGCAGCCGGCGGAACTCCGCTCTGATCAGGTGGTTCATCAGCTGACCGCCTTGTTCGTGGTGAGGTGGAGGAAGAGTTCTTCGAGACTGGGAGTCTCGACGACCAGCTCGTGCACCCGAACGTGGTGGGCGGCGGCGAGATCGGCGATGCTCGGCGCGTCCAGCCCTCGCACCCGCAGCCGATCGGGCCGGACGGCTTCGACGTGCGGTGCCGTGCCGCCGTTGGGGGGGTCGGCCGTCAGAACGGCAGCGAGCGCGTCCGCGTCGGGTGAGGTGACCAGCACCGCTGGCGGGCCGGCGAGACGGGAACAGGGCCCGGCGGCGACGAGTTCGCCACGCCGGATCACCACGACGTCATCCACGAGCTGCTGGATCTCGCCGAGCGCGTGGCTGGAGATCAGGACGGTGCGGCCCTCGTCGGCGAACTGACGCAGAAAGCCGCGCAGCCACGACACGCCTTCCGGGTCCAGGCCGTTGCCGGGCTCGTCCAACAGCAGTACGCGGGGATCGCCGAGCAACGCCGTGGCGAGGTTGAGCCGCTGCCGCATGCCCGTGGAGAATCCTCGGGTGCGACGGTGTGCGGCCTCGGCGAGGCCGAGCAGGTCGAGCAGGGTGGTGACCCGGCTGTCCGGATATCCGCCCATCGCGGCGTAGACGCGCAGGTGGTCGCGGGCGGTGTGTCCAGGGTGGAACGCGTTGGCGTCGAACACGGCGCCGACAGTGCGCGAGGGCCGGGCCAGTTGGCCGTACGGCAGGCCCCCGATCGTGGCGGTGCCACTGGTCGGCGACACCAGCCCGGTCATCATGCGCATCGTGGTGGTCTTGCCGGCGCCGTTCGGGCCGAGGAATCCGGTGACCACACCGGGCTGCACGGTGAAGCTCAGATCATGCACGGCGGTCACGTCACTGTAGCGCTTTGTCAGGCACGACACCTCGATCGCGAGGTGGTCGCCGGTCACGCGCGGGCCGCCATGGCACGCGTGATCGTCTCCACGAGGCCTGGCGCGGCCGGGCTGGAGAGCACTACCTCGTCGAACTCGCCGCCTGCCGACGCCCGGTCCAGAACGAGGTGCAGCCCCGGTTCCGCACGGCGGGCTGCCACGAGCTGCCGAGGACCGCCGTACAGGCCCCATACTCCGATCTTGGCGAAGCCGGACACCACGTATCCCCGGCGGGCGCCACGGGCCAGACGGAGCGGGTTGTCCACCAGGGCGACGTGCCGCACCGCGGTGAGGGGCAGTGCGAACTGCTCCCGTCCGACCCAGACCCGCTCCCATCCGGTGAACCGAATGTCGATCACATCGTTGGTCACCATGACCGATGCCATCAGTCATCCCCTTTCGTCGTGTCGGAGTCGTCCGTCGGCGCAGGCGTGCGCCTGTCGGTCGTCGGCAGATCGGTGGGCAGCAGAACGGTCGCCAACAGTCGCGGTATCCGTTCACCGCCGGGCTGGTTGCCGAGCAGCGGGCCCACCAGTGCGGTGAGACCGGCGGCGAACTCGCCCAGTTCGGCGTCGGTCAGGTGCAGCACGAGTTGCTGATAGCCCACACCGTCGGCGGTGAAGTCGATCCGTTCCCGGGTGAGATAGCGGGAGAACTCCGACAGCAGACTCGACATGAACGCCGTGAAGTACCGCGCATGGTCCTCCGGCGTTGCCGTGGCGAGGGCCGCCGGGTCGAGCGTCGCGCCGTGCGCGGGCAACGCGTACACCCGCTCGACGGTGCCGCGAACCCTGCGTTCGTCAACCACCTCGACCAGCCCTGCCTTGACCAGGATCGCCAGGTGCCGGTACATCGTGGCCTGCGGGACATCGGGCAGCAGCTCAAGCAGCCCTTGTGTGGTCAGGCGCGTGCCCGCGACCGCACGCAGGATCCGGATCCGCACCGGATGCAGCGCCAGATCCGCCCAGCGCTCTCTCGACATCTCCACAACCGAACGGTATCACTCTCGATAATGAGAATGAAAGACCGTGTTCCACAACGAACGGCTGGGCGCTCGCGCCCCGACGTCGGCTAACGGGCGGCGAGACGGCGGCGGACCTTGTCCCGGATCGGCTCCGGCAGGTCGTCCGCGTCGAGCAGGCGGGGCAACAGCTCCGGCTCCAGGCTGGTCGCCCGGAACACCTCGCCGATGGTCACCCCGTGCGTGGGCCGCTCCACCACCTCGACCGGGTCGCCGGCACCCACCTCGCCCTCGCGCAACACCCGCAGGTACGCCCCCGGGGAGGCCCGCACGGTGAAGCGCCGGATCAGGTCGGGCACGCCCCAGAAGCCCGCGAACGTCGTGCAGGGGGTACGCGGCATCGTCACCTGGAGCACCGCCGTGCCCACCGCCCACTGTTCGCCGATGACCGCGCCGGTCACGTCGACGGCGTACGTGGTCAGGTTCTCCCCGAAGCCCCCCGAGCGGATCGACCGGCCGATCTCGGCCGACCACCACGCGGCGTCCTCCTCGGCGTACGCGTAGACGGCCTTGTCCGGCCCGCCGTGCACGGACCGCTCGCCGATGAAGTCACCGGCCAGGCCGCCGGCGAGCACCGCCACCGGCCCGTCGACCGATCGCTTGTCGATGCCGCTGCGACCGCTCGCGTCGCCCGCCCACGCCGCCTCGGTCACGATGCCGAGATTCACCGCTGCCACCCTGCCCGTCATGGCGGACAGCCTAGGTGAATCCGCGGTCCGGGCTTGACCTTGACGCTGCGTCAACCCTCCATGCTGACTGCCATGAGCATCCCGCCAACAACCGACCAGGTCGAGCAGACCGTGATACACGTGCAGGGCCTGGAGAAATCGTTCAAGCAACTGAAGGTGCTGCGCGGCGTGGACATCGACGTCGCGCGCGGCAGCATCTTCGCCCTGCTCGGCTCCAACGGGGCAGGCAAGACCACTGTGGTGAAGATCCTGTCCACGCTGCTCAAGGCCGACGGGGGAACCGCCCGGGTCAACGGTTTCGACGTCGCGACGCAGGCCGCCGAGGTGCGCGAGTCGATCAGTCTCACCGGGCAGTTCGCGGCGGTCGACGAGATCCTCACCGGACGGGAGAACCTCGTCCTGGTCGCCCGGCTCAGGCACCTCAAGGACCCGGGCGCCATCGCGGACGACCTGCTGCGGCGCTTCTCGTTGACCGAGGCGGGCACCCGGAGGGTGGCGACGTACTCCGGTGGCATGCGCCGCCGGCTGGACATCGCGATGAGCCTCATCGGCAACCCACCGGTGATCTTCCTCGACGAGCCGACGACCGGGCTGGACCCGGAGGCACGCATCGAGGTGTGGCAGGCCGTCAAGGATCTGGCCGAGGCGGGTACGACAGTCCTGCTCACCACCCAGTACCTCGACGAGGCGGAGCACCTGGCCGACCGGATCGCGATCCTGCACGAGGGCCGGATCATCGTGAACGGCACCCTCGACGAGCTCAAGCAGCTCCTCCCACCCGCGACGATCGAGTACGTCGAGAAGCAGCCGAGCCTGGAGGACGTCTTCCTCACCCTCGTCGGCGCCCGAACCCACAAGGAACAACGATGAACAGGCATTTCGTCGGCGACACCGCCGTTCTCCTCGGACGCTCGCTGCGCCACATCGCCCGCAGCCCGGACACCATCATCACCACCGCGATCATGCCGATCGCCTTCATGCTGCTGTTCGTCTACGTCTTCGGCGGCGCGATCGAGACCGGGACCGACTCGTACGTGAAGTACCTGCTGCCCGGCATCCTGGTCATCACGATCGCCTCGGGCATCTCCTACACCGCCTTCCGGCTCTTCCTGGACATGAAGGGCGGCATCTTCGAACGGTTCCAGTCCATGCCGGTCGCCCGGTCATCCGTGCTGTGGGCGCACGTCCTGACCTCACTGGTCGCCAACCTGATCTCGCTCGTCGTCGTCGTCGGCGTCGCCCTGATCATGGGCTTCCGGACGGGGGCGGGGGTGTCGCAGTGGCTCGCGGTCGCCGGCATCCTGGTCCTGTTCACCCTGGCGCTGACCTGGATCGCCGTGATCCCCGGCCTCACCGCGAAGACGGTGGACGGCGCGAGCGCGTTCTCCTATCCGCTCATCTTCCTGCCGTTCGTCAGCTCCGCCTTCGTGCCCACCGGGTCCATGCCCGGCCCGGTGCGCGCCTTCGCCGAGCACCAGCCGGTGACCTCCATCGTCAACGCGATCCGGGACCTGTTCAGCCAACAGCCGGTCGGCACGGACATCTGGATCGCCCTCGCCTGGTGCGTCGGCATCCTCGTCCTCGCCTACCTGTTCGCCAACGTCACCTACCGTCGCAGGATCTCCTGAGCTGGCTGGCGTACCGGACAAGGTGAGTGAGAGCAGGATCAGAGCATGCTGACGATCAGTCAACTCGCGGCGTACGCCGGCGTCACGGTGCGGGCGGTGCGGCACTACCACCAGATCGGACTGCTGCCCGAGCCGGAGCGGGACGCATCGGGCTACCGGCGCTACGGCGCGACGGCTGTCGTGTCCCTCATCAAGATCCGCACCCTCGCCGACGCCGGCGTGCCGCTGTCGCAGATCAGTCGGATGCTCGACGCCGACCCGTCAGCCTTCGCCGAAGCGATCCGGACCATCGACGGCAACCTGCGCGACGAGATCGAGCGGCTGCAGACCAGCCGCACACACATCGCGCAGCTCACCGCCGGGGACAGCCTGGCGCTCCCACCGGAGGTCGCCGCCTATCTCGACCGGCTCCGGGCCATCGGGGCGTCACAGCGGATGGTGGAGGCCGAACGCGACGGGTGGATCCTGGTGGCGGCGCGCTGGCCCGACCGCATCGTCGAGTGGATGCCCGGCAAGAGCGCCGCTCTCGATGATCCGCAGGTCGTCCGGCTCTACCGGGTGCTCTCGGAGATCTTCGACGGTGACGAGCAGGACGACCCGCGGCTGGCCGAGGCCGCCGACATCATGGCCTGCCTGGCGGAGCAGGCGTACGCCGCCGGCGATTTCCTGCACGCCGAGGAGGCCGACGACGACATTCCGCACGACCTGATCGACGCCCTCGCCGACGAGGCGGACCCGCGGGCGCAGCGGCTGCGGGAGCTGATGCGCGAGCGGGGTTGGTCCGGTTGGAACCGGATGGAGCGGCTCGCCGAGCCGCCCCGCAAATGACCGCCGGCCGGCGCGGTCAGCCCTTGACGGCGCCGGCCACGAGGCCGGAGACCATCCGTCGCTGCACCAGCAGGAAGAAGATGATGACCGGCAGGGTGAACAGGGTGGAGGCGGCCATGACCGGCCCCCAGTTGGTGTCGTCGCGGCCGAAGAAGAACGTCATCGCCACCGGCAGCGTGTAGCGGCCCTGGTCGTTGATGAACGTCAACGCGAAGATCAGCTCGTTCCACGCGGTGATGAAGGAGAAGATGCTGGTGGCGACCAGGCCGGGCGCGACCAGCGGGAACAGCACCCGCCGGAACGTCTGGGCCCGGCTCGCGCCGTCGATCGCCGCCGCCTCCTCCAACTCCTTGGGCACGGCGGCGACGAACCCGCGCAGCATCCAGACCGCGAACGGCAGCGAGAAGCCGAGGTACGTGAGGATCAGGCTGGGCAGGGTGTTGTAGAGCCCGAGCCGCTGGATCATCAGGAACAGCGGGATGACCAGCGCCTCCAGCGGGATCATCTGCACCACGAGCAGCATGATCAGGAAGCTGGTCCGCAGTTTGAAGCGGAACCGGGCCACCGCCGTCGCGGCGAGCAGGGCGACCAGGCCGCTGAGCACCACAGTGGACACGGCGACGATCGCGCTGTTGACGAAGAAGTCCAGGAAGCTGACGCCGGGGATCAGGTTGCCGGTCAGGATCTCCCGGTAGTGCGCCAGCGTCGGGTGGGCCGGCACCGGCTGCGGGGTGGACGAGAAGATCTCGCTGCTCGGCTTCAACGAGGTCGAGATCATCCAGTAGACCGGGAACGCCGCGAAGAGCGCGACCAGCAGCCCGGCCGCGTTGAGGGCCACCTTCTTCACGACTCGTCCTCCTGCCTGAGCACCATCCGTACGTAGAAGCCGGTCACCACGAGCAGGATCAGCGTGAGGATCACCGCGATCGCCGCGCCGAGGCCGTACTTCGGCGGCGGGGAGAAGGCTTCGGCGTACGAGTAGATGGAGAGCATGAACGTCGGCCGGTCCTGGGTGCCGCCGGCCAGGACGAACTGCTGGGTGAAGACCTTGAAGTCCCAGATGGTGGAGAGCACGATCAGGATTCCGAAGACCGGCCGCAACAGCGGGAACGTGATCTTCCAGAAGACCCGCCACGGGCTGGCGCCGTCCACCCGGGCCGCCTCGTGCAGCTCACTCGGCACGCTCTTCAGGCCGGCGAGCACGCTCACCGCGATGAACGGGAACGAGTGCCAGACCACCACCAGGGTGAGGATGGCGAAGAAGAGCAGCGGCGAGTTGAACCAGCCGTAGCCGGTCCAGTCGCTGCGGCCGAACAGCGCCTGGGAGAACCCGTCCGGCAACGCGTTGAACAGCCAGGTGACCAGGCCACTGGTGTCGTCGAAGATCCACTTCCAGACGATCGTGCCGGTCAGCGCCGGGGTGGCCCAGGCGAGCATCACGCAACTGGCCACGAAGGTGGCCATTTTGCGGCCGAGCCGGTTGAGCAGCAGCCCGACCAGAGTGCCGAGCACCATCGTGAGCAGCACGTTCGCCGCGGCGAACAGCACCGTGTTGCGCAGCACCGTCAAGAAGAACGGGTCGGAGAGGATGTCGGTGTAGTTGCCGAGCCCCACCCACGGCCACTCCCGGTCGCCGCGCAACTGCCGGACGCTGTTGAGCCGGTAGAAGGACATCGCCACCACCTGGCCGAGCGGCCAGAGCAGCAGCACCCCGATGATGACGAGTGCGGGCAGGAGCAGCAGGTAGGGCAGGCGGTCCACCGGGCGACGCCGCCGCGCGGGGGTCTCCCGCGCGGCGGACGTCTCCGGCACCTCGGTCAGCGTGGTCACTTGGAGTTGAGGATGCTTTCCATCTCACCGGCCGCGTCAGCGGTAGCCTTCTCGACCGTCTTCTGACCCTTCATGACCGAGCTGTTCATCGCCTGGGTCACCGTCTTCGTCCGGCTGACCTCCACCCACTTCGGGGTGAGCGGCGTGAGCTTGCTGTTCTGCATGGTGGTGGCGAACGCCGCCATGACCTTGTCGTTGGCGTACGTGTCACCGGCGACGAGGTCCTTGTAGACCGGGAAGAAGCCGAGGCTGCTCGCGAAGCTCTGCGCGTTCTTCTTGTTCAGCAGCACGGTCAGGTAGTCCCAGGCCAGATCCTGGCGCTCGCTGTCCTTCCAGATCGCCACGTCCGAACCACCGGCGAAGCCGGGCGCTGCCTTGCCGTCCGGGCCGGGGATCGGGAACGTACCCCAGACCTTCTCGATCTCGGGGTTGTCCTTCTTGATGGCGCCCTGCTGCCAGCTACCGGCGAACGCCATGGCGGCCTTGCCGGTGGCGAACTGGGTACGCGCGTCGATCTCGTTCCAACCGGCGGCGGCCGGCGGGGCCACCTTGTGGACGGTCACGAGGTCGGTCCAGTACTTGACGGCCCGCTGCGCCTCCGGCGTCGTGTAGCCGGACTTCCAGGCGCCGCCCTGGTTGGTCGCGATCTCCGCGCCCGCGCCCCAGAGGAAGGAGTAGAAGGGCAGCTCGGAGTTGCCCGGCAGCGCGATGCCGTAGGTGCCCGGCTTCTTCGCCTGCACGGCCTTGGCCACCGTGACCAGGTCGTCCCAGGTCTTCGGCGGCTGGACACCGGCCTCGGCGAACCAGTCGGTGCGGTAGTAGATCGCCCGCACGCCCGCGTACCAGGGGACGCCGTACTGCTTGCCGTCGAGCTGCGCGTTGCGGACCAGGTCGGGCAGCAGGTCCTTGCCGTCGGCCCAGCCGCCCATCCGGCCGCTGACGTCGGCGAGCGCCTCCTGCGCGGCCCAACCCTGGGTCTCGGTGTTGCCCAGCTCGGTGATGTCCGGTCCCTCACCACCGGCGAGCGCGGCCTGGAACTTCTTGGGCGCCTCCAGCCAGGGGATGTACTGCACGACCACATCGGTGTCGGGGTGCTTCTGGCGGAACTCCGCCTCGACGCCGTCGAGGAACTTGTTCTGCGCGTCGCCGCCCTCGCCCATCATCCAGACCGTGAGCTTGCTGTCGTCGCCCGCCTTGTCGTCGGAGCCTCCACAGCCGGTCAGCACCATCGCGGCCGAGGCCACCACGGCGGTGACCGGGGCCAGCCGCTTCCACCTGTTCACGCCACTTCTCCCCTCGCGCCGCCTGGAACTTACCTTCTCCGCCGCACCTTAGTACGAAGAAATCCTTTACGACAGTGGGCGGGGAGGCCGAAGCGTCGCGACCGTACCGCAGGGAACCGACCCGACGGGTCGTGGCGTAGGGCCGAATCTGGGCACTTCACCACGAAAGAGCGCCCGACCAGTGGTCGGGCGCCCTTTTCCGTGGTGCGGTGATGCCAGGTTGTTACCGGGTGACGCGGCGGCGGCCACCCACGCCGGCGACCAGCGCGACAGCGATCGCGGCAACCACGACCTGCACCAGCAGCTCGGTCCAGTCGATACCGGCGGTCTCGGTCGCGATACCCATCGCCCGCGCCAGCACCGTGCCCAGCAGAGCCGCACCGACACCGATCAGCAGGTGCAGCCACATCGGCATGTTCTGCCGACCCGGAACAACCAGGCGGCCGAGCGCCCCGACGATGAGACCAACAACGATGGCAGTGATGATGCCCCACACGGTGAGCTCCACGGTCGCCCTCCTTCTAAGAATGTCTGACACACAATGTGTGCTTCCTGTCGTGACGACTTAGTTCCCGACCCACCGAAAAACCAAACCGACTTCGTCGCCCAGACGATCACGACTTGGCCAACAACGGCACGTTCCACCGGGCGACGCGTCCGCCTCGCGCATCGGCCGGGCCGTGCACCACGCCGCGGCGTGATCGACTCCCCTTCGGCGATATCGCCGGTCACCCGACTCCCGCCATCGGCGCCGTGGAGCCCGAGCACGCCGGCAGCGTGATCGACCGGGCTGAGCGCGCGGTCAGCCGCCGAAGTGCTGCGCATCATCGCCACGAACGTCGCACGACTGCGCGAGGACGCTCTGCCAGGCGATTCCGGCGCTGCCACCCGTCCCGTTCAGCCGCGCCCGCGGGCGCTCCGGCCGGGTGGCGCGGGGGTCGCGCGGCGGGTCGTGCGGGTCGCGCGGGGGTCGACTCCACTGCGCCGGGCCACGCGGGCCGCGCACGAGCATGATCGACCCCACTGCGCCGAGGTGGCGGTGTCCGGCGAACCGGATGCCACCACTTCGGCGCACTGGAGTCGATCGGTGCGGAGCGATAAACACCAACAGGCGCTCCACCCGCCGACCCGACAAACGCCGAGGGGCGCCCGGCCTGTCGGCCGGGCGCCCCTCGGAAGTGGTTCGGTGTTACCTGTGCTGGTGTTATCGCGTGACGCGGCGGCGGCCACCCACACCGGCGACCAGCGCGACAGCGATCGCGGCAACCACGACCTGCACCAGCAGCTCGGTCCAGTCGATACCGGCGGTCTCGGTCGCGATACCCATCGCCCGCGCCAGCACCGTGCCCAGCAGAGCCGCACCGACACCGATCAGCAGGTGCAGCCACATCGGCATGTTCTGCCGACCCGGAACAACCAGGCGGCCGAGCGCCCCGACGATGAGACCAACAACGATGGCAGTGATGATGCCCCACACGGTGAGCTCCACGGTCGCCCTCCTTCTAAGAATGTCTGACACACAATGTGTGCTTCCTGTCGTGACGACTAAGTTCCCGACCCAGCGAAAAACCAAACCGACTCAGCCGCACAGAAGTTGCCGGCGTCGATGCCGAACGGCTGCGTCGATTGGGGTGGGAGCGCGTCCACACAGGTCAGGCAACATGTTGCCCAGGGCGACGACCCCGCCTCACGGCCAAAAAAATTCCTCCACCATCGACCCGCCCGGGCGGGCCTACGCCCACCCGGGCCGGTGATCAAGAGGTTCGCGTCAGGATCCGGACCTCAACTGACACAAACCTCTTGATCACCGGGACACAGGAGGCGTCACCGGGACGCAGGAGGCGTCACCGGAGCGCAGGAGGCAGGTACCGGGACGCAGGAGGCGGGACCGGGGGGACCGGGGACGGGGGGCTTACTTCTTTGGGGCCTTGGTGTCGCCGGAGTCGGAGGACAGGGCGGCGATGAAGGCTTCCTGCGGCACCTCGACGCGGCCGACCATCTTCATCCGCTTCTTGCCTTCCTTCTGCTTCTCCAGCAGCTTGCGCTTACGGCTGATGTCACCGCCGTAGCACTTGGCGAGGACGTCCTTGCGGATCGCGCGGATGGTCTCCCGGGCGATGACCCGGCTGCCGATGGCGGCCTGGATGGGCACCTCGAACTGCTGGCGCGGGATCAGGGTGCGCAGCTTGGCGGCGATGGTGACGCCGTAGTTGTACGCCTTGTCCTTGTGCACGATGGCGCTGAACGCGTCCACCGGCTCGCCGTGCAGCAGGATGTCCACCTTCACCAGGTCGGACGCCTGCTCGCCGGACGGCTCGTAGTCGAGTGAGGCGTAGCCCTTGGTCCGGCTCTTCAACTGGTCGAAGAAGTCGTAGATGATCTCGGCGAGGGGCAGCGTGTAGCGCAGCTCCACCCGGTCGGCGGAGAGGTAGTCCATCCCGAGCAGGCTGCCGCGCCGGCCCTGGCAGAGCTCCATCACCGCGCCCACGTAGTCGTTGGGCGTCAGGACGGTGGCTCGGACCACCGGCTCGTACACCTCGGCGATCTTGCCGTTGGGGTACTCGCTGGGGTTGGTGACGACGATCTCGGCGCCGTCGTCGGTGATCGCCCGGTACACCACGTTGGGGGCGGTGGAGATCAGGTCGAGGTTGTACTCGCGCTCCAGCCGCTCCCGGATGATCTCCAGGTGGAGCAGGCCGAGGAAGCCGCAGCGGAAGCCGAAGCCGAGCGCGCCGGAGGTTTCCGGCTCGTAGTCCAGGGCGGCGTCGTTGAGCTTGAGCTTGTCCAGGGCCTCACGCAGGTTCGGGTAGTCGGACCCGTCGATCGGGTAGAGGCCGGAGTAGACCATCGGCTTCGGGTCCTTGTAGCCACCGAGCGCCTCGGCGGCCGGCCGGCTGTTGATGGTGACCGTGTCACCGACCCGGGACTGCCGGACGTCCTTCACGCCGGTGATCAGGTAGCCGACCTCGCCGACGCCGAGCGCCTCGGCCTTGACCATCTCCGGTGAGATGACACCGATCTCCAGCAGCTCGTGCACCGCTCCGGTGGACATCATCTTGATCCGGTCGCGGGCGCTGATCCGGCCGTCGATGACCCGGACGTAGGTGACGACGCCGCGGTAGACGTCGTACACCGAGTCGAAGATCATCGCCCGGGCGGGCGCCTCGGCGTCGCCGACCGGCGGGATGAACTGCCGGACGATCTCGTCGAGCAGGTGCGGCACGCCCTCGCCGGTCTTGCCGGAGACCCGGATGCAGTCGGCGGGGTCGCCGCCGATCAGGTGGGCCAGCTCCTCGGCGTACTTCTCCGGCTGGGCGGCCGGCAGGTCGATCTTGTTGAGCACCGGGATGATGCGCAGGTCGTTCTCGAGCGCCAGGTAGAGGTTGGCCAGGGTCTGCGCCTCGATGCCCTGCGCGGCGTCGACAAGCAGCACGGCGCCCTCGCAGGCGGCCAGCGACCGGGACACCTCGTAGGTGAAGTCGACGTGCCCCGGGGTGTCGATCATGTTGAGCACCGCGTGCTCACCGGCCCGCTCGCCCTCGCGGATGGTCCACGGCATCCGGACGGCCTGGCTCTTGATGGTGATGCCGCGCTCGCGCTCGATGTCCATCCGGTCCAGGTACTGCGCGCGCATCTGCCGCGGGTCGACCACGCCGGTGAGCTGCAACATCCGGTCGGCCAGGGTCGACTTCCCGTGGTCGATGTGGGCGATGATGCCGAAGTTCCGGATGCGACCGGGGTCGGTGGCACCAGGGGCGTTCGCGCCGGGATCGAGCTTCGGTGGCACAGCGGTCCGTTCTGGTCGGCTGACGTGAACAGGCCGGCGCACCGCCGGCCCCCTCCATGTTCCCACGCCGCCGGGGTACGCCCACTGCGCGGGCGACGGATCGGTCCCGAGGACCTCTCACTCCAGGGGCGGCTCGACGAACAGCGCGGCCAGCCGGGGCAGGCGGCGGCGGGCCTCCTCCTCGTCGTCGAAGTCCCAGAAGTCGTTGAGATCGGGCGTACGCACCGGCTCGCGGTCCTCCGGCAGCTCCGACGCGGTGGCCTTGCGGTACGCGTCCCAGGGCACCGAGAGCATCTGCTCGGCGGAGAACTCCTCCCCGCTGAGCGAGGCGGCCCGCACCTGGGGCAGTTCGGCCAGCGAGTCGGGGTCGCCGACCGCGCGGGCGAAGACCGCCCGCCCCTGGGTCATCAGCCAGCCCCGGAAGTGCTCGAAGCCGTCCGCCGACGCGCCGCCGTTGATCAGGTACGCCGCACCCCACAGATCCGCCTTGTGCGAGGCCGCCAGCACCCGCCGCTGGTGGTGGGCGTACCCGACGATGTCCTCCGGGTCGCGCTCGGCGAGCAGCGCGATGGCCCGCGCGGCGACCGGCCCGGGCTCTCCCCCGCCTCCGGCGCGGGCCTGGTCGATCAGCTGCCAGAAGTCCTCGGTCCTCATGGCTTGGCAGTCTGGCAGTGTCGCCGCGCGCCGCGCACGTACCCCGGGGCAGCATGGTGGGGTGTCCTCCCCGCCGCTGCCCCCGGTGCCGTACCACGCGGGTGCGCTGCGCCCCTCGTGGCAAGACCTCCCGGCCGCGCTGCGGGCCGCGATCGCCGGGCGCCTCGGCGTGCCGGTGGTCACCGCCCGGACCGCCGCCGCCGGCTTCACCCGGGGGTTCGCCGCCGTGCTCCACACCGCCGACGGTGGTCGGGCCTTCGTCAAGGCGGCACCCGCCGTCGAGCAACCGCGCCTCGTGCAGGCGTACGCGCGGGAGGCCGCGATCCTCGACCGGCTGCCGGCCGGCCTGCCGGCGCCCCGCCTGCGGTGGACGCTGGACGAGGCCGGCTGGTTCGCGCTGTGCACCGACGCGGTCGACGGCCACACCCCGCGCCTGCCCTGGACGCTTACCGAGCTGGACGCCACGCTCGCCGCGTACGCCCAGGTCGCCGCCGCCCTGGCCACCCCGCCGGCCGGGCTGACCGCGCTCGGCCTGCCCCAGCTCGCCGAGCTGGCCCGCGCGGACATCCTCTGGTGGGAGGAGGTCGCCGCCGGCCGGGAGCCGCTCCCGGCGCTGCCCTGCGCCGCCCGGGGTCGACTGCCCGAGCTGGTGGCGCTGGAGTCCCGCCTCCCCCGGTACGCGGACGGCGCGACCGGCATGATCCACGGCGACCTGCGGGTGGACAACGTGCTCATCGGCGGTGACGGACGGGCGTGGTTCTGCGACTGGACCTGGACCTGTTCCGGGCCGGCCTGGTTCGACCTCGTGGGCCTGCTGCTCACCGCGTACGCCAGCGGCCTGGACACCGACCGCCTCTTCGCCGAACACCCGGCGTCGGCGGGCGCTCCCCCGGACGCGCTGGACGCCACCCTGGCCGCGCTGGCCGGCTACTACCTCACCGGAGCGGACGCGACAGCGGCCACGGCCTCCCCGCACCGGTCGGCGCACCAGCGGTGGAGCGGCGAACAGGCCCTCGACTGGCTCGCCCGCCGACAGGGCTGGCGGTGACGCGGGGCCGGCCCGGCGCACGCGGAGCCGGTCTGGCGGTGACGCCCCCGCCGGCTGCCGGTGACGCGGAGCCGGCCCGGCGGGGGCGTAGTCTGGTGGTCGTCGGGCCGGGATGGGCCGCGCGATGACCGAGCCGTTTTGGCTCGTCCCGGGCGACCTGGTAACCTGGCTCTTCGCGCAGCGATGACGCATGTTCGTCATCCCGCGCAATAAGCTGACCAACCCGAGCTATCAAGACGAGGCTGTCGCGTGGCGAACATCAAGTCCCAGATCAAGCGCAACCGGCAGAACGAGAAGGCCCGGCTGCGCAACAAGTCGGTCAAGTCGTCGCTGAAGACCGCCGTCCGGAAGTTCAACGAGGCTGCCGAGGCCGGTGACGTCGAGAAGGCCACCGCCCTCATGCTGGACGCCTCTCGCAAGCTGGACAAGGCCGTCAGCAAGGGCGTGATCCACTCCAACCAGGCCGCGAACCGCAAGTCCGCGATCGCGAAGCGCGTGGTGGCGCTCTCCGCCTGACGACTTCACCGTCAGACTGATTCGGAAAGCCCCGGACCCTCGGTCCGGGGCTTCCGTGTGTCCACGGACAGGTCGACGGCCTGACGTGGGGCCGGCGGCCCGATCGGCGTGCCCGTGCCTCGGCCGGCGGTCAGTCCAACGGGTCGGTACGGCGCGTGGGCCGCACCGGGTCGGCCGTGACCACCACCGAGGTCACCGCGTTCGCGACCCGGGCCCGGCCGACGACCGGCTCCATCTGCCGACGGAAACGGTCCCGCTCCTGCTCGGGCACGAGCGCGGCGGAACGGACCACCACGGCGGCCACCATGTCGTTGAGCTTGACCATCGCCGCCACCACCACGGGCAGCACCACCACCGCCCACCAGGTCACCAGCTCCGCCAGGGCGAGCAGCACCGCCAGGGCGATGGCGCCTTCGAAGAAGAGGAAGCAGAGCACCCCGCCGGGGTTGACGAACCGCAGGCCGAGGAGCCGGGCGTAGAGCGGCCGGTACCTCTCCTCGTCGGCGGGCATGGTGGCCCACGCCGTACGGTTCGGCCGCGTCACCGGCCGCTGCCCTGCCGGGCGGCCGCCACCGAGAAGACCGCGCGCTCCAGGGCGTACGCCCGGTCGTCCGAGCCGCCCTTGACTGCGGCGTTGCACTCGGCGGCGACCTGCATGGCCTGGACAAGCCCCTCCGGCGTCCAGCCGCGCCCCTGCCGCTGCGCCCGCTCGATCTTCCAGGCCGGCATGCCGAGACTGCTGGCGAGCTGGTACGGGTTGCCCCGCCCGGCCGACGCCACCCGGGCCACCGTACGCACCCCGTCGGCCAGGGCGTCGGCGATGGGCACCGGGTCGACACCGACGTGCAGGGCCCAGCGCAGCGCCTCCAGGGCGGCCGGCACATCGCCGACCATAGTGGCATCCGCCACCGTGAAGCCGGTCACCTCGACCCGCCCCCGGTAGTAGCGGGCCACCGTCTCGGCGCTGATCCGCCCGTCGGTGTCGGCGATGAGCTGGGAGCAGGCGGCGGCCAGTTCGCGCAGGTCGTTGCCGACCGCCGCGATCAACGCCTCGGCGGCGTCGTCGGTGCACCTGCCGCCGGACCGGCGGATCTCGTCTCGGACGAAGGCGACCCGCTCGCGGTGCCCCTTGAGCTTGGCCGCCGGGATCACCGTCGCGCCTGCCGACCGCAGCCCGTCGGCGAACGCCTTGCCCTTGGCGCCACCCAGGTGCAGCACCAGCAACTGGACGTCCGGGTCGGGGTTCTTCGCGTACGCCAGGAGCGCGGCGACCAGGTCCTTGCGGGCGTCCTGACCGGAGCGCAGGATGAGCAGCCGCCGCCCCCCGAACAGCGACGGGCTGAGCATCTCGGCGATCTCACCGACGGTGAGCGCACCTGCCTGGTACTCGCGAACGTCCACCTCGGTCTCGACGCTGCGGACCCGCTCGACAGCTTCGGTCACGGCGCGCGTGGCGAGCAGCTCCTCGTCGCCGAGGACGAGCAGAATGGGGGCGAGGCTGGCGGGGGTCACGTCGCCCATATTCGCACGGCCCACGGCGGGTACGGGCCTGCTCATTCGCCGCCCGGTCGGTGCAGCCCGCACTAAGCGCAAATCCAGACATTTACCTCGGTTCGCCATTTAATCCGCAAGACGGTCGCCATTTCATCAGCCGCGCTGCAATTTCCACGGCAGAACCGGCCCACTCCCGCGACGGCAGAGCCGGCCCACCTCGCGACGGCAGAGCCCGCCTGCCCGCCGTCGAGTCTCACGGCGGCCGCCCGGGTCGCACCCCTCGACGGGCCACCGCCAGCCCGTCGCCGGTCCGGATCGCCGCCAGGTCACCATCGGTGTCGGTCCGCAGGACCCGGGCGCCGCCTCTGCTGAGCCGGGCCAGAAGCGACGGGCTCGGGTGCCCGTAGGTGTTGCCCGCGCCGACCGGCACCAACGCGACGGCCGGCCGGACGGCGGCCAGAAAGCTGTCGTCCTGGTACGCCGACGCATGAGCGCGGCGAGTACCGACATAAAGCGAGCCCGGCAGGTGCTGGAACACCTGTGATCCGGGCTCTTGACGGACACAGGAGGTCCGCCCGCCCATGAGTGTAGCTGTGAAGCAAGCCCTGCTTGCGACCCGTGATCTGGGGAAGAACGAGCGTGCCGTAGCTATCGCTATCGCTGCTCACGCCAACCACGAGGGGAACGCTTGGCCCTCGGTTGCCACCCTCGCCGAGTACGCCGGTTGTTCTGAGCGGACCGTGCAACGGGCTCTCGCCAAGCTGGTCCAGTTGGGCCGACTGGTCGTCGCCAAGGTCGCCGGCATCGCCACCCGCGTCTACCGCCTGGCCCTCGGTCAGGGGGTGTCATCCGCTCCCCTGGGGGTGTCATCTGCCGACCAGGGGGTGACAGGTCAGGCCAGCACGGGTGACACCTTGGCTGACACCCGAAGTGGTGAAGACCAAGAGAAGTTGAAGACGCGCGCAAGCGCGCGGGACTGGCGTCGCTTCATCCCCAAGAACAAGAACACCAACCCCGGCACCAGCGGCTACCCGGAGCGTCGAGGGGCGGCCCTGCCGCCCACCAGCGGCACCGACCAGTGCCCGCGTCACCGGGGATCGCTGGCTCACAACTGCGGCCCGTGCCGTTCCGAGGCTCTGGCCGGCGGCCGATGAACGAGACCGCTGCCTACGCGCTCGCCCTGGTCCTCATCGGCGGACCCCCGGCGATGCTCGCGCCGTTCGTGATCGCTCGCCGGTTGGTCGACCAGCACGGCCACCAGGTCGCCGACCACATCGCGCACTTCCCCCACCTCGACACCACCACCCCCGCGACCAAGGAGGCCGCAGCGTGAACATCACCTCTGTTACCTCTCGGCTGACCACCGGCCTGGTCGCGCTTGTCGCCGGCTACGCCTCGTTCTCCCACATCTTCAAGGTTGCTCGGCAGGCTGGTGAGCACGTCTCGGTTGCCGCCGTCCTCCCGCTGTCGATCGACGGTCTGATCCTGGTTGGCACGCTGGCGATGCTCGACGACAAGCGCAGCGGGCGGAAGCCTCGCCTGTCCGCTCGGCTGGCCGTGGCGTTCGGCATCGTCGCCACCCTTGCCGCCAACGTCGCATCGGCTCACCCGACCTGGACTGCCCGTGCCGTTGCCGCCGTTCCCCCGGTCGCCTTCCTCATCGCCGTCGAGGTGCTGAGCCGTCGAGGCAAGCTGATCCACCCTGAGCCGGTTGCCCCGGTCGAGCCGGTCACCGCTGAGCCGGTTGCCGCCGAGCCTGAGCCGACCCCCGAGCCGGTTGCCGTCGAGCCGGTCGAGCCGGTCAAGGCTCAGCGGGTCAAGCGGACCAGTGAGCCGAGCCGCAAGCCTGTCCCCCGGTCGCTCACGTCGGCTGACCGGATCATGTCGGCTCACCTCGCCGAGCCCGAGGCGACTCACGCCCGGATCGCTGAGCTTGCCGGGGTGTCCCTGGCGACCGTGAAGCGTTACCGCCCCACCCGTTCGACGGGCTCGGCTTCCCCGGCGCAGCCTGCCGAGGTTGTCGTCAGCGAGCGCGCACCTGAGCTGGCGGGGATGGCGGCATGACCGAGTTGGAGCGGGCTCTCCGCAAGCTACAGCGCAAGCACTCGGTCTCTCGGGTGGCGTATCGGTACCTGTCTGGTCGGCCGCTCAGCGGCAAGCCTGGCTACCCGTACCGCCACCGGGGACCGGGTCGGCTGGCCGGCTGGCAGCGTCAGGTGATCCGGCTCAGCGTGCCGGCTACGGCTGCGCTGGCCGTGGCTCAGCCTGAGCAGGTCGGTTCACTGGTTGGCTCGGCTGCCCTGGTCGTGAGCTACCGGCTCAGGCGTCGGTTCACCATGCGTCGGTTCAACCGGGAGTACGTCACGCCGACCCTGGCTGCCCTTGCCCCGGCCATGGGTCTACAGACCGGCGTGAGCCTGCACGTTGATCCGTCGTTGGGCAACCTCACTCCCCGGCTGGCCAAGCCGCTGAGCCCGGCCGAGGTTGCCATGCGGACCTGGTACGGCGAGAAGGTAGAGCCGGTGATCCGCTGGCTTCCCGAGCGTGCACAGCGGGCAGCCTGGTCGGTACAGCGCACGGCTGAGCCGGTCACGTCCAAGCTGGCTGTGTTCCGCCGTCCGGTCGACGGCGACCAGGGTCCGCGGATCGAGCTGACCGCAGACACCCCGTACCTGACCAAGGAACAACGGCAGCTTGTCTCTTCCATCATCGGCAGCAAGATCCCCGTTGCCGACCTGGTCGAGTCGTGGCACCAGGTTGGCCCTCGGGTGCGGGCTACCTGGACTGTGCGCAAGCGTCCCCCTGCTCGGGTTGGTGTCGACCACGTGGCCGAGCACCTGCCGACCGATGACGCGGTGTTCTTCCTCGGGATGGGTGCCGGCAACCAGCCGGTGACGATCAGCCTTGACGACGACTCCCCGCACATCGCAGTCAGCGCGGGTACGGGTGCGGGCAAGTCGGTGCTTGCTCAACTGGTTGCCGTTCAGGTGCTCCGGCGTGGTGGTCGGGTGGTGATCCTGGATCGCAAGGGTTCCCACCGTTGGGCACTCGGGCTCGACCGGGTCGACTACTGCACTCGACCGACACAGATGCATGACGCGCTGGTCAAGCTGGCTGCGCTCGCCGACGAGCGGAACACCCTCGCCTTCCACGCGCCGGAAGACTGGGACTGCGGTCCCCGCGTTCTGGTGATCTGCGAGGAGTTGAACGCCACCCTGACGCAGCTTGCCAACTGGTGGGCCGACAACCGGGAGAAGGGAGACCCGAAGCGGTCCCCCGCTGTCGGCGCTCTGGGCGAACTGCTGTTCATGGGTCGCTCGGCCAAGGTCAACGTGATCGGCGTGGCGCAGATGCTCACCGCCCGAGCGATCGGCGGACCCGAGAGCCGGGAGAACTTCGGGGTTCGCTGCCTCGCCCGGTACACCGCCAACGCGTGGAAGATGCTCGCCCCGCAGGCTGCCATGCCCCGCGCGTCTCGGGTCCGTGGCCGGTGGCAGGTAGTCATCGGCGACCAGGTGACCGAGACGCAGGTTGCCTACCTGACCGCCTCAGAGGCTCGCTCGCTGGCGATGTCCCCGGACGTGTCCCCTTCCCTGGTCAGCGCGTCTATCAAGCCCTGCGGGGACAACAGGCTGACGCTCAAGGAGGCATGTGCTACGGGCCTACTCCCCTGGTCCTACGAGGCCACCAAGAAGAGAGCACAGCGGCGAGTCGGTGACGTGCCGCAGCCGCGCAACAAGCGCAACGGGGTCGATGTGTACGACCGCGACGACCTTGCCCGATGGGCAGAGACCGGAGAGAGGATCAGCCAGTGATCGAGACCATCACCTACGCCGACCACGTTGCCCACCTCGACCCGATGACCGGCGAGGGTCTGTTGATCCTCCCCCGCGTTGCCGACGACATCGACCCGCTTGCCGGTCCGGTCACCTTGCAGGCTGCCGGCTGGGATCACGCCATGAGGGATCTCGACCAGCGAGGCTGGGAACCGACCGAGGATGACGACGGCGGAACCATGGACGTCGGCACCACGGTCGACGGGCGACAGGTCATCGGGCTGTACGGACGAGACCCGGTGATCTCTGAGCCGAGCGTCGACCAGGCTGCCGAGGCGTGGCGGGAGTTGCTTGCCGTCGCCCAGGTGGTCACCGAGTAGCCCGCGAACCAGCCGAGCCCGGCTCTCTCACGTCGAGGGGGTCGGGCTCTCGCTGTGCTCAGTCCTGGTCGGGTCGGTGCTCAGCGATCCAGCGGGCAACGTCTCGCCGTCGCCACACCTTGCCCATGGCGAGCACGGCAACCGGGTCAGGGAAGCCCTTGCTGTTCGCGATGATGCTGACCCGCCGGCGGGAGATGCCGCCGAGCATGTCTCGGATCTCCGCAACGCCGACGAGGTCCACGCCCTTGACGGTAGGCAACGACGCATGGTAACCGAGCGGCAACGTGTGAGGTTGATGCTGCATGTTGTTGACGCACGCCAACTATCGGCGACAACATGGTGACCATGCCGTCACGCCACGCTCCCTCTGGCCACTGCCTGCCGATCTCCGTAGGACACGCACCCATCCGCCCGATCTGGCACTGCCGCCGAGGCTGCGGTGTCTGGCCGTGCCCGACGGCCCGACTGACCCTGCGCGCCGTGTTCGACGATGACCCGGTCGGGCTGTCGATCGAGATGGCCGGCTACCTGTTCGACGCGACCGGCGACCTGGTGAAGCTCAACCCCCACGACATGCCCGGCCCCCACGTCCTCTTCACCAGGTTCATCGGCTGGACCAGGCGCACGCCGTTCACGTAGCCAGACGCGAAGACGCCCCGGCACCCAACACGGGTGACCGGGGCTTCCGTGTTCGCGGCTCAGCGGTACCGCTGGCGTGCCGTAGCAAGCTGCGTCTTGATGGTCTGCTTCGGCACCCCGAGGCGGTCCGACAGGACGTTGATCGGGGCAGGGTGGCCGGCTGCATCCAGCATGTCGAACAGCGCGAGCAGCCCCCGGTAGTAGGCGTCTGGCCCCTTGCGCGGACTGTCCGGCATCTCGGCGATGGCGTTCGTCAGTGCCCGCGCAGAGATCCCTGAGAGGTGCGCTGCCTTGGGCTGGCCGACCACCTCGGTCTGCATGTCGGCGATCATCCGCTCAACCCGCCGGGCGACCCCGGTGGTGTAGCCACGCACCCTCACCTTCGGGTCAGCGTCAGCGGCCAGCGTGACGGACACCGACGAGGGTCCGGTAGAGACCGGCCCATCCTCGCCAACCTCCCACGTCGCGGTGACGGTCCAGCCGGCTTCCGTCTGCGTCTTCGTCTTCGTGATCGTCTTCGCAGCCATGTGGGCAGTCTGGCACGTCCAACCCTGAGTTGCCAGGCATGGGGCGAAGCGTGACCCAGGTCATGCAACTCTGGCTTGTCAAGCTGGGGTTGGATGCGTAGAGTTGTTGTCGTGGGGCTGATGGCTGCGAGGTCGCCCCACCAACTCCATAACGTGCGGCCCGACCCAACTGAGAGGCGGGCCAACAAGCGCGGTCCCAGTGACCGGCAGCAAGCCATGCGATGACCCGACAACGGAGAGCAGGCCGAGCCGGACGCATGGACCGCGCACCAGCAAGGCGCACCGGTCACCGAAGTCGGGCGCGAACAACGGCGACGAGGAGAGGCATGCCGACCCCGACCGGCGGGGTCACAACGAGAGAGGCGGGTAGCTACCCGTGCACCGAGAACCACTACCGGCGGCCATGCCCAACTGCCCTGAGAGGGCGGCGGCGTGACGGATGAGCTGATGCAGGTAGCGCGCCGACTGGCCGACGCTGCCCCACCCATCGACCCGGCCACCCGCGCACGGCTGCGTGCGCTCCTGACCATCACCACCAAGCGGCACCAGGGGGACGCGGCGTGAGCGCCAACTACTACGAACGTCTTCGCCGCATCGACGAGAAGTCCGACGCCATCGTCGCCGACATCGAGGCACGGAAGGCCCGGAAGGCTGACCGGGAAGCCGAGCAGGCAGAGCGGGCGGCCAAGGCGGAAGCCGACGAAGCAGAGCTGGAACGGGTGATGAACCTGTCCGGCGGCCTGGACCCGTTGGACGCCAACGGTGACGGCTACTTCGACCCGATCGAGGCTGCTCGGGCTGCGCGTCGCCGCAGCTACTGACCACTGACAACACCTACCACCGAGTGAAGGGAGGCCCATGACGACCCGGACCCGCCGGGTCAAGACATGGAGGAGGTGTCCCCATCGTGGACAGTGGTGGCTACATGGTCGCCGAGTGGACGCGAGCCGACGGGTACTGCGACACGGGGATCAGGACAGGCACCTACGCCGAGGCTGAGGCTGCGGCTTCCCGCATGCACCAGACCTACGGGGCCAAGTCCCGGTACCTGCCGATGTCTCTGCGGCGAGCGATCGAGCTGGGCGCGGTCTGGGGTGGCGGGAGGTGAGCATCCCGAGGACGTTCAGCCTGCCCGCTCTCGCCGACGCCTACCGACGGGCACAGGTCTCATGGGCCTACTACCTGGAACTGCGCGCCAAGGGTGACGACGAGTCCAGGGACGAGGCGCGCTGCCTGCTCTACGGGTGGGGTGAGGTCTGGAACCTGCTCGATGAGATCGGCCTCAACGTGACCGGCGACTACTGGTTGCGCGACGAAGACGGCGACGACTGATGGCGATCAACTTCGGGGGCGACTCGTGGGGTGGGTGCAACCAGGCCGCCATGCGCCGCAGGGCCAAGGATCCCCGGCACCCGCTGGTCTACAGGATCGAGTACGCGGCGATCGGGTGGGCGAACAACATCGGACACAGTCGGCTCGGCGGGCTGACCCTGATGCAGATCCTCGCCGACGGGCGAGGCAAGGAACCCCACCGCAACACCTTGAACAAGGCCATCGCCGAGGCGAAGGACCGGGGCCTGATCGAGCCCGCGTCCAACGCTCGCTGCCTGGTCGTCTCACAGAGAGTCTTCCAGCGTGGCGGTCGAGGCTCGTACACCTGCGATGAGCACGGCGTCAGTCGAGGGCTCAGGGTGACGCCTCTGATGCGTCAAGGTGACGCCTCTGGTGCGTCACCATCTGGCACCTGACCTGGGAGAACACAAGTGTTCTCTCTACTCTTCTTCACCCTCAACCGTCAACGACTGGCACCTGATCAGTACGACTGGCGCACGGTCGCGACCCATGCCCAGAGGCCCGCATGCGAGCCGGCTGCCCTGGGCGACTGAGCGGCTGCCGTCCCTCGGGATGTTGCGGCGGCGAGAAGCAAGAGCAGACCCGGGTAGCCGATGAGCCCGCGAGAGCGGGCATCACCTGGAAGACCCGATCAGCGGCAAGACGAAGACGCCCCCGGCCGGGGGCGGTCAACGAGTGAAGGGAGATCCATGAGGACCCGGGACCTGCCGGGTCAACGAGCGGATGGGAGTCCGCCATCAACACCAACACGAAGAACCGTTACCCGCTCGGCAAGGACGAGTGGTACCACCGGGAGCAGGTTGCCATCGGCCGGGTGGATGTCCAGGAAGCACAGCACGGGCTTGCCCTGGCGTCCGTGCACGCCTTCCCGTACACCTGGTCTCCGCGGATCGACCAGGCCGTCACCGAGCTGTCCCGGGCACACCGGGCTCTCCGCGCTGCCATCCAGTCCAGCAACACCGCCGCGAGACGGCGGAAGGCCGAACAGCAGGCGGCTTCCGAGGTCCAGTGGTGATCGACAGTCGGAGGCTTCCCCCCGCTGATCTGCTCACCCTCGTCGGTCAGTTGATCACGAACGCCTACAGCCACCTTGGCGAGGTGATCCAGCTTCCGACCGGGCACCCGCTCATGCGCGCACCGAAGAACGTGCCCGCCATCCTGTGGAAGTCGAACCGCGAGGTTCCCCTCATCTCGGCTTCCCGGAACTGGGCACGCCTCTCGGTGGTCGTGGTGACGTACGCCCATGAGGGCCACCTCGTCCTCAGCCCCCGCGACCTCCAGTACACCGAGGCCGAGTCATCTCGGATCCATCCGGGCTACCTGGACCCCGCCTACGAGGGTCTGAACTTCCGGGTTCGCCAGTCCTCGAACCTGCCCATGACTCGGGAGTGCGGTCTCTACCGCGCCAAGCACTGGTGGCAGGCGTCCCTGCTCATCGGCAACTGATCCAGCCCAACCAGCAGTACCCGGCGGCCGGGACAACGGCGTCCCGGTCCGCCATGCCTTGCAACCACAACACACAGGAGTGTGAACCAACCGTGTCTACGAACACCAAGAACGCCAAGACCACCGCTACCAAGACCGCCCGTCAGACCGCTGCCGACGCTGTCACTGAGGCTCGGGAGATCCTGGCCCGTCGCCAGCGGGATCACTCCGCTGCGGAGCTGGCTCAGGAGGATCTGACCGACCGCCTCAACTCCGGCGACGAGACGGTCACCACCGCTGACATGACCGAGGCGGCCACCGCTGTTGAGCGTGCCGACATCCTCGTGAAGGCTGCGGAGCGGGCTCTCGCGAAGGCGATCAAGAACGCCGAGGTGACCGACAAGGTGTCGGTGGCTGGCGTCATCGCCGACGCCATCCGGCCGGTACTGACCGGCGTCCCGGTGAAGGTGGTCGACTCCACCCCGGACCGCAGCCAGCATGACGGTCAGCCGGTTGTGTACGTGCACCAGCGGAACGCGACGAAGCAGGCGCGGACCGGCGGGGGTGCTCTCTCCGCTGAGGTCATCATCGAGATGCACACCGCTGCCCCTCTCGCCTTGACGGAGGATGCGCTCCGCAAGGCTGTCGAGGAGTGCCCGCAGGTCTCGACGGGGGTGGTCAACGGTTCCGAACAGCTCACCGCGATGAAGGGCGGCGGGTACATCTCGACCGTCGGTGCGTCCATCCAGCGGGGCTGGGAGTTCACCCCGTACATCCCGACCGAGCCGACCGCCTACCACGCGAAGCTCGCTTCGGCTGACGCGGCGACCGCTCTCCGGGCCACCCTGACGGACTGGCGGGCCGGTGGTGCCCTGAGCAACTGGGGCGAGCTGATCAAGTCCGAGGTGGTCGACGGTGAGCGGCGCAGCCTGGTGCGGCTGAGCCTCAGCATGACGAACGCCTCCACGGCCAAGCCGTACGACTCGGCTTCCATCGCGCTGACCGCCGGCCTGGTCGAGCTGGAAGGCCGGTACGCCGACGGTCTCGGCCGCTGCGTCGGGTTGAAGGTCGAGGGCGAGCGGGCCAACTCCGGGGCGGATGTGCGCAACGTTGCCGTCACGGTGACCGCGCTGGCCGAGTTCGTGGCGGCTGTCGCCTGACCGAGTAGCAGGTGATGGGGAGTCCTCTGAGAGCCACGAGGAGGGCTCCCCCACCCCTGCCCACACAGGGACATGCAGGAGGCGCCGCGGCCCTGTTGATCAAGGCTGTGACCTGCGGCTTGTCACACTTCTGAGCCTACGGATGGGGTGCTGAGGCAGCGATCGGAGCAGCCGAACGGAGAGGGACCGAGAGGGATCGGGCCTGGACGACGACAACAGGTCGCGTCCATCGGCAGCGAGGAGCTGATCCCAGTGCACACCCCCACCGCTCAGGAGTTGGTCAACCACATGGCCCGGTACTGCACCGACGGGCACGTGACCAACGACCTGGACGCTGTCCACCAGGCGGCGAACGACGACAAGACGCGGGCCATCGTCAAGGCGTACGCCACCGCGCGCAAGCGGGCGCGAGGGTTCAAGGCGAGGAGCTACCGCGACAACAGCCACAAGGCGATCAGCCCGGAGGTGATGGCTGCCGTCATGGCGGCCGGTGACCACCTGGACGACGAGCCCGCCGAGTGGTGCTGCGTCGAGTGCGGTGACCCGGTGAACAGTCAGCGGGCACGGTACTGCGGAGCAACATGCCGCAAGCGTGCGGCTCGGGCTGCGGCCTGACAGTCAACGAGGCGGGGTACTGCTGGGAAGACCTGGCGGTGCCCCGCCTGTTGGCGTTCCAAGATCATCGAGGTTCCAACAGTGGCACTCTGCTACACGTCGCAGTAGGCACATGCCCTGGTGGGACGGCGTATCGGGCCGATCCGATCGACTTCGGAACCGTGGCGCGATCTTGGCTGCTATGACGAAGCGGTGCGGGAGTTCAGGCCGAAGGGGTCACACCCCCAGGGGCGGCAGTGGATGCTCAGTGCCGCTGTCGCGACACAGTCCCGCCAGTCCCGTTACCGTCGCCACGCTTGGAGCGCGCCTCGTGCAGCTCCATGTAGAGAGACATGAACCGCATCCTGAGTTCGGGCGACGTGTCGAGGTAACGCGACAGCCGCTCGATCTCGCCCTCGCTGAGTTTCTGCACATCTCCTTGCAGGCGGGCAAGGGCGTTGAGCGAGGCTTCAAGCTCCCGATCCGACTCACTCAGTCTGCGGCGGATGCTGCGCTCTTGAGGGTTGAGAGATCGACCCATGCTCGCTGTTGCCTTCGTCAGCTCTGCTTGCAGTTCTTGGTTCTCCCTCCGCGCTCTGCCGAGCGCCTCTTCCGCCCGCGTTATCTCCGCTTCCATCCTGGTCATCAGCGTCTCGGCCATCTGCACTGACTTGTCAGCGATGTTGACCTTCTTCTCACCCCGACCGAGCAGGTGACCAACCAGCATCGGGAGCAGGGCACCCACACCCAGCGCGGCAAGGAGGGCGATAACTGCGGTGATCTTCTCGGCGGTGGTCACTCTGCCTGCCCCGGATCGATGGCGGTTGCGGTTCCAGCAGGCTACCAACGCCGGGCCATCAGGCAGTGTCACGGCTGACGCCACCGGAACAGCCAGCCTCGCGTTACGTTGACGTACCGACCAGCGGGAGGGCAGGCATGACCGAGCACATCGAGCAGTACCCGGTGATCTCTCAGCGAGCCAACGGGGATCGGCTGATCGGCATCGCTGGTCCGCTGGCTCAAGACCTGTACGACCGGGACACCCCGCCTGTGCACGGACTCGCCATGAAGCCCGCGCCGTTACCTCGGGTCGCTGACGTTCGGATCGGTGACCGGCTGCGTGTCGAGCGGGTGGGCGATCAGTGGACGGTCAGCGATGGTGACGGACAGCTTGGCATCCTGCGTTGGCGACGGGCTGACGACGGCAAGCGGCATGCGGTGACGGGCAAGGTTGTCCGGCTACCGCAGGCAGGCATGCTGCACGTACAACGGCTGGTCATCGACCAGGCGGGAACGGTCAAGGACATCGGCGGGTACGTCGAGCCCGACCAGGACGGCGGTCAGAACTGACGCCACCGGAACTCGATGCTGGTCGGGTCGATCTCTTCAGCGTTGCGCGGCCTGCCTGTCTTGGCTCGTTGCAACACCACCTCGACCAGCGCGGCGAGCACTGCCCGTCTCCACTGGATGTCATCCGAGGTGAGCCAGCGTCGCCCCGCCCCCGGACCGTGCAAGCCAGCCAGTACGTGACTGCCGCCCGCCACCGTCAACTGACCCTCCACCTCGGCGAGCCGGTCGAGCGCACGCCGGTTGGCGCGGGCGAACTGGTCCCGACTCATCTCCCCGTCAGCGAGAGCATCGGCCAGCACATCGAGCCGGGCACGCAACTCCCCTGCCTCACGCCGTAGTGCGCTCAACTCCCTGCCGCTTGCCTTGTCGACGGCGACCAGGTCGGCAACGTCGCTGCGGTCGAGCCTGGCGGCGATCACCTCACCCACGAACTCATCAACGGGGTCGGCTCGCCGGCTGCCGTTGCACCGCTTGCACTTGTAGATCCGGTGGCCCTGCTCTCCGCTGCGGCGAGGGTTGGTGTAGTTGACCCCCATCACCGGCTCACCGTTCCGCTTGGCGTCAGCCTCAGTGCCGGTCTCAGCTTCACACCGACCACAGCGGAACAGGTTGCTTCCGAGGTGCCGCACCGTCGAGAAGTTGCCGACGTTGGTTGTCCGGGCAGGGTCGCGCAGAACGGCTACCGATGCGCGCCAGACATCTTCCGGGATCAACGCTTCCCACGTCCCCGGTACCAGCTTGCGAGCCTCGACCGGCGGACGGGATCGGGCGGACTGCTTCGACCCGAGAGGCGGCATCTCGGCGTACGCACGCAGACCGGCGTACAGCGGGTTGAGCAGCATCACCCGCACGTTGTTGTGCCGCCACTCGTTGCCGACGGTGGTGCGGGCACCTGCCCCGTTGAGCATGCGCGTGACCGACAGGAGTGAGGCACCCGAGGTGATGAGCGCGAACGCATCTCGCACCAACTCAGCCTCGGTCTCATGGGGAACCAGGGTGCCGTTCTCCCTGGCGTAGCCGAACGGGCGCGGGCCGGTCATCCACGGCTTGCCCTTCTCCGCTGCCTGCCGGTTGGCTCGCCGCTGCCGGTCGGACTTGTTCTCAACCTCTGCCCACGCCATCTCGCCGAGCATGCCGGCAACCATGCGCCCGTTCGGGGTGGTCATGTCGATGCCGCTCCCGCGTACGGGGTGCAGGGACACGCTGTGCTGCCGACAAGCCTCGACCACCCGTAGCCGGTCTGCTGGCGTGCGGTACAGCCGGTCAGCGTTCCACGGCACGATCACGTCAACGGCTCGCCGTTCGACGGCTTGCATCAGAGCCTCGAACCCTGGTCGACGGCGACCCGAGGTGGCCGACGTGTCGTTGTCGGTGAACGTCTCAACCAGCGTCCAGCCCTTGGCGTCGATCAAGGCTCGGCAGTCCTCGGCTTGGCGCTCGACACCCTCTGCCTCGCCGGTCCGATCCTTCGAGATCCGCAGGTAGAGTGCCGCTCTCATGTCTCTGCTCCACTGTTCGACCGAGGGGGAAGAAGTACGGTATCATCGGACAGCACGCCGAGCCGTGGTGGGCGACCTTCAGCACGTCCGCCCTCAGCTGCTCCGCCGCCGTCCGGGCCAGCACGGCGTGCTGCTCCTCGGTCTCGGCGTCGCCGGGCAGCAGGATCCGCACCCCGGCGACCGTGGCCCGCAACATCAACGAATTGTTGTTCGGATCGGACCTGGTGCCGGCCAGCGGGTACGGCGGACCGAGCACGAGCAGGTCGACACCGCCGACCCGATGCAGCGCCCCGGCGGTGGTGCCGAGCAGCGTGGCCCGCCCGCCCATCGCCGCCGCGCGGACCGCGTCCCGGCCACTCGCCGGGTCCGTCGATGGCGGGGCCAGCACGGCGGACACCCGCCGGCCCCGGAAGACGCCGGCCACGCCGCCCACGTGGTCGACGTGGAAGTGGCTGACCACGAGCAGCGGCACCTCGGAGATGCCGAGCCGGCGCAGGCACGCGTCCACCGCGCTCGGGTCCGGGCCGGCGTCGACCACCACCGCCCGACCAGGAGCGACGGGCAGCACCAGGGCGTCACCCTGACCCACCGCGCAGGCCACCACCACCCAACCGCGCGGCGGCCAGCCGGTGGCGATCAGCCGGACTCCGAGGACGCCGAGCAGCGCCGCGGCGGCGACGACCGCCACCAGCCGGCGCACCAGCGGTCGACGTGCGGCGACCAGCAGCGCCACGGTCAGCCCGGCCAGCAGCAGTGCGCCCCACGCGCCACCCGGCCAGGGCAGGGTGCCGGCCGGGAGGCGGGCGCCCTGGCGGGCGATGATGACCAGCCACCAGGCGGGCCAGCTTGCCAGCCACGCGACGAACCCGGCCCCCGCCGGCCAGAGCGGTGACAGCACGGCGGCCGTCACGCCCAGCACCGTCGCGGGGGCGATGGCCGGCACCGCCAGCAGGTTGGCCGGTACGGCCACCAGGCTGACCGTGCCGGAGATGCCGGCGACGACCGGGCCGCAGGCCACCTGGGCGGCCGCCGGCACCGCCAACGCTTCGGCCAGTCCGGCCGGGACGCCCCGGCGGCGCAGCCCGTCGCGCCAGCGCGGCGCGAGCAGCAGCAGACCGCCGGTGGCCAGCACGGACAGCGCGAACCCGGCGTCGCCGGCCAACTCGGGGTCGACCAGCACCAGCACCGTCACGGCGGCGGCCAGCGCGGGCAGCGCGGCCCGAGGTCGGCCGGCGGCCAGTGCGACGAGGCCGATCGCCCCCATCGTGGCGGCCCGGACGACGCTCGGCGACGGCCGGACCAGGATGACGAACCCCACCAGCGCCACCCCGCAGAGCAGACCGGCGAGCCACGGGCCGGCGCGCGCCCAGCGGGCCAACAACAGCACCGCACCCAACACGATCGCGACGTTGCTGCCCGAAACGGCATTGAGGTGCGTCATTCCGGTCGCCCGAAAGTCCTCCTCGACGGCGGGCGACAGGCGGCTCGTGTCGCCCACCACCAGCCCGGGAAGCAGGCCACCTGGATCGTCGGGAAGGGGAGCGCAGGCCCGTTGCAGGCCGGCGCGCAGCGTGCCGGCGGCGCGCTGTGCCCAGGACGGCGCACCATGACGCTCGGGGGGTCCGGTGGCGCCGAGCACCGCCGCGGTGAGATCGCCGCCGCGCGGAACGCCGAGGCGACCCTCGGCCCTCACGCGCTGACCAGGCAGCAGACCTCGCCAGCCCGGGTCGGTGGCCAGGACCAGCAGCCGCGCCGACGTCCGAATCCGCTGGCCGTTTGGACCGGTCAGCCGGATCAGCTCACTCGACGTCAGCAGCATGCCGGGACGGCCGGCGGATCGGATCGGGCGCGGATCGTCGCGGACAACCAGCTCGGCGCTGACCGGAGCGCGCTGCTCGGCCAGGACACGGATCGGCGGCGCGTCCCGGACGGCCAGGCGGCCAGCGGTCGCCGCCGCGCCACAGAGCACCCCGAGGCCGACCGCGACGGCGACCCAGCCGTGCCGACGAGCGGCAGCGCGGGGGTGGCCGAGTCGGCCGAGCAGGTGCAGGGCGCTCAGCGCCGACAGCACGGCCGCCGTCCCGCCCACCAGCAGGAGCGGACGGACGCCGACGTGCAGGCCGGTGAGCGCGGTGAGCCAGGCTGCCACGGCCAGCCCGGCGAGCCGGAGATCCGGCGGTGGCGTCCGGGGTCGGACGGGGTCCGGGTGGCTCGACGGCGTGGGATGCGTGCCGCTCACACCGTCACCAGATCCTTGAGCTGTTCGTAGCGCGCGTCACCGATGCCGTCCACCTGACGCAGATCGCCGACGCCCTTGAACCCGCCGTGCTGATCCCGGTAGGCGAGGATCCGCTGGGCGAGCACCGGCCCCACCCCGGGCAGGGCGTCGAGCTGGGCCAGCGTCGCGGTGTTGAGGTTCAGCGGACCGCCGGCGGCCGGTCCCCCACCGGCAGCAGGATCGGGCCCACCCCCCGGCACCGGTGGCGGCGTCACCCCGACCACGATCAACTCGCCGTCGGTGACCTTGCGGGCGGGGTTGAGCAGCGCCACGTCGACCCCGGGCAGCGGGCCACCGGCCGCCTGCACGGCGTCGGCGAGCCGGGCACCGGCTGGCAGACGCACCAGCCCGGGCCTGCGCACCTTGCCCGCGACGGCCACCACCAGCTCGCCGGCCGGCGACGCGCTCCCCTGCTCCGCCGGGACGGCCGGGGCCGCCGCGCCGGTCGACTGGGTTACCGGTTCCGCGTGCGGCCGGGACCGCCACGCCCAACCAGCGGCGGCCAGCACCACCACGAGGGCGACGACCGCCAACGCGCGGACGCCCCGCCGCCCCGGATCGAACGCACCCGGGCCGGGCAGCCGTGCGGCGGCGCCGCCGTCGGGCTCGGCGGGAACGTGCGCAGCCGGGTCGGTCACCGGCGCACCGACCCGGGGTGGCGGCACGCCGAGCGGGAGCGCCTCCGCGAGCGACGCCGCGCCACCCGTGGTGGCCGTCAACCGGCGCAGACGCTGACGTACCGCTGTCTCCTCGTCGTCTGACACGCCGCGACGCTAGGACGCCGGACGCCACGAGAGAGTCATTGCGGGCCCGACCTGTGGACAGCCGACGCCTCTGTGGACAACGCCCTGATCATGCTCGCGTCTGCTAGGACCGGGCCTCCCCTGGCCGCCGGAGGTAGCGACAGACGCATGGATGAAGGTTAATGTTAGCGTTATCATGCGTGGCGCCGTCCCCCACCACCACCGCCACCGCCACCGCCACCGCAAGGGGAATCCATGGACATGAAGAGAAGGCTGAGCCGTTCGCTGGCCGCCGCCGGGACCCTGCTGGTCCTCGTCGCCGGGGCCGGCGCCTACGTGGTCTCCGGGACGCCCGGCGTCGCCCGGGCAGCCGGCACCGGCCCGTGCGACATCTACGCCTCCGGCGGCACGCCGTGCGTGGCCGCGCACAGCACCACCCGAGCCCTGTACGGGGCGTACAACGGCCCGCTCTACCAGGTCCGCCGCTCGTCGGACAACACCACCCGCGACGTCGGCGTGCTCACTGCCGGGGGCGTCGCCAACGCCGCCACCCAGGACACGTTCTGCGCCAACACGAACTGCGTCATCACGGTCATCTACGACCAGTCCGGCCGCAACAACCGCCTCACCCAGGCGCCTCCGGGCGGCTTCACCGGCCCCGCCGGCGGCGGGTACGACAACCTCGCCGACGCGAAGGCGGCACCGGTCACCATCGGCGGCCAGAAGGCGTACGGCGTCTACATCGCGCCCGGCACCGGCTACCGCAACAACAACACGAACGGCGTCGCGACCGGCGACCAGCCCGAGGGCATCTACGCCGTCGTCGACGGCACGCACTACAACCAGTGGTGCTGCTTCGACTACGGCAACGCGCAGACCAACGTCCAGGCCGACGAGCGCGCCATCATGGAGACCGTCTACTTCGGCGCCAACAAGCAGTGGGGCTACGGAGCAGGGGCGGGCCCCTGGATCATGGCTGACCTGGAGTGGGGCCTGTTCTCGGGGGTGAACGCGGGTTACAACAACATCGCGTCGATCAACCACCGCTTCGTGACCGCCATGGTCAAGGGCGAGCCGAACCACTGGGCGATCAGGGGTGGGAACGCGCAGTCGGGCGGCCTGACCACGTACTTCGACGGCCGACGCCCCAACGGCTACAACCCGATGAAGAAGGAGGGGGCGATCCTGCTCGGCATCGGTGGCGACAACAGCATCACCGGCCGGGGCACCTTCTTCGAGGGTGTGTTGACGTCCGGCTACCCGTCGGCCGCGACCGACGACGCCGTGCAGGCCAACATCGCCGCTGCCGCCTACACCCCCGCCAGCGGCGGCAACCCGCAGCAGAACGTCCAGGTCGTGGGCGCCCAGTCCGGCCGCTGTGTCGACGTGCCGAACGGCACGACCACCAACGGCACCCAGGTGCAACTGTGGGACTGCATCAGCAACAGCACCGCCCAACGCTGGACCTACACCGCGGGAAAGCAGATCCAGGTGTACGGCAACAAGTGCCTCGACGCCAACGGTCAGGGCACCACCAACGGCACCCAGGTCATCATCTGGGACTGCCACGGCGGCACCAACCAGCAGTGGAACGTCAACGCGAACGGCTCCATCACCGGCGTCCAGTCCGGGCTCTGCCTCGACGCCAACGGCGCCGCCACCGCCAACGGCACGAAGCTCATCCTCTGGGCCTGCAACGGGCAGCAGAACCAGCAGTGGGCCCTGCGTAGCTGATCAGTCCGCCGATCGCGCCGTCTCCGGGTCGTCACCACGGCCCGGAGGCGGCACGGCCCGGAGGCGGCACGGCCCGGAGGCGGCACGCCCGCGCCGGGTCAGCGGGCCTCCGGGTCGAGGCCGAGCACGGCTCGTCCGCCGTCGACCGGCAGCGTCACCCCGTTGACGAAGCTCGCCGCCGGCGACAGCAGGTACGCGACCGCCTCCGCCACCTCGTCCGCGCGCCCGATCCGGCCCACCGGATGCAGCCGGGTCAGCTCGGCGTCGATCCACTCGGCCTGGGACGGCTCCTGCGCGGCGAGGAACTCGGCGTGCCGCTCGGTGGCGATCGAGCCGAGCGCGACGGCGTTGGCGCGGATGCCGTGCCGCCCGTACTCGACTGCCAGCGCCCGGGTCAGCCCCTCCACGGCGGCCTTCGCCGTGGCGTACGGCAGGGCGCCCGACACCGGCCGGCGGGCCTGGTGCGACGAGACGTTCACGATGGCCCCGCCCGTGCCGGCGGCCAAAAACCGGCGGACCGCCACCGCCGCGCCCACCACGGCCGGGCGCAGGTTCAGCCCGATCAGGTCCAGGACGGTGTCGGCCGACGCCGAGTGCAGTGCCGCGTCCCGGAAGACCGCTGCGTTGTTCACCCAGCCGGTGAGACGGCCGGCGCGCTCAGCCACCTCGGCGGCGCGCTCGGCCACCCGCTCGTCGCCGGCGTCGCCGACCACCGGCAGCAGGCGGTCGCCGGCCGGGTGCCCGGCCAGCCAGTCCACCGCCTCGGCGTCGCGCTCCACGACGACGACCGTGACGCCGGTGGTCACCAGCCGTTGCACCACCGCCCTGCCGATGCCACGGCCGCCACCTGTCACCACGCACGCGGTGGCCACCGGGTCAGCCGTCCGATCGGCGGTGCACGACCACGCACGCCAGCCCCGGCCCGGCGTGCGCGGCGACCACCGCGCCGGCCTCGGAGACGTACGTGTCGTGCAGCCGTGCGCCGAGCCGCTCGGTGAGCGCGGCGAGCAGCGCCTCGGCACGTTCCGGCGCAGCCAGGTGGTGGACGCCGAGGTCCACGTCGTCGTCGCCGGCCGCCTCGACGGCCAGGTCGACGAGACGGGCCACTCCCCGGCTGGCGGTACGCACCTTCTCGCGGAGCACGATCGCCCCGTCCGGCATGTGCATGATCGGCTTGACCGACAGGGCGGTGCCGAACAGCGCCTCGGCCGCGTTGATCCGGCCACCCCGGCGGAGGAACTCCAACGTGTCGACGTAGAACCAGACGGTGGTCCGGGCGACGGCGGCGAGCGCCGCGTCGCGTACACCGGCGAGGTCTGCCCCGGCCTCGGCGGCCCTGGCGGCCGCGACGGCCGGGAAGCCGAGCCCCATGCCGGCGGAGCGGCTGTCGACGACCTCGACCCGACCGTCGAAGTCGGCGGCGGCCAGCCGGGCCGCCTCGACGGTGCCGGACAGGCCGGCGGACAGGTGTACCGAGACGACGCCGTCGGCGCCCTCGTCGAGGAGGCGGCGGTACGTCCGGGCGAACTGCTCGGGCGCCGGGCGGGAGGTGCTGGCCGAGACCCGCCGCTCGCGCAGCGCCCTGGTGGCGTCGGCGGGCTGGGTCTCCACCCCCTCCAGACCCTCCGCGCCGTTGAGCACGACGGTCAGCGGAACGACGGTCAGCCGGTGCCGACGCACCAGCTCGGGCGGGAGGTAGGCGGTGGAGTCGGTGACGACCGCGACGGGCATGCCCGGCACGCTAGCCGATCACGACGGGATACGCCGAGGCGCGAGCGCGCCGACCCCGGGTGGGGACGGCGCTCAGACCGCGTCGACGACGGCCGGGGCGGTGACCAGGCCGACGTTGTGCCCCCGCAGCTGCCAGCCTCGAACGTCGTCGTGCCGCAGCTCGGACCAGTGGCAGTTGGCCAGCGAGCCGATGGTGCGCAGCACGTCGGTGGGCCAGCCGAGCAGGTGGCCGATGCCCTGGCGGGAGCCGCCGCCGTGAGTGGCGAGGACCACGGTCCCGCCGGGGGTCACGTCGGCCGCCGCCAGGAACGCCGCCGCAACCCGCTCGCCGAGGTCGTGCAGCGGCTCCAGGTCGGCTCCCGGCGCCGGGTCGCCGGCCCGCCAGCGGGCGTACTCGGCGGGGAAGCGCTCGGCGACCTCGGTGAGGTGCAGGCCCTGCCACCTGCCGAAGTGCCGCTCGCGCAACCGGGCGTCGGTGCGGACCGGCAGCCCGGTCAGCGCGGCCAACGCCGCCGCGGTCTCCGCGGCGCGGCTCAGGTCGCTGGACACGATGGCGTCGGGACGCAGCGACGCGAGCAGCGGTGCGGCGGCGCGGGCCTGGTCGCGGCCCAGCTCGTTGAGGGGTACGTCGGTCTGCCCCTGGACGCGGTTGGCGGCGTTCCAGTCGGTGTTGCCGTGCCGCCAGACGATCAGCCGGGTCATTCGGCTGCGGCGGTCCCGCTGGCGTCGGCCTCGACCAGGTCGCGGTCGACGAACGGGATGGTGGGGCAGTCCTTCCAGAGGCGGTCGAGCCCGTAGAACTCGCGCTCCTCGGTGTGCTGGACGTGCACCACGATGTCGACGTAGTCGAGCAGCACCCAGCGGCCGCCACGCTCACCCTCGCGCCGGATCGGCTTGGCCTTCTCCGGAAGCTCCAGCAGGCGCTCCTCGATGGCGTCGACGATGGCGAGCACCTGACGCTCGTTGGGGGCGGCGGCGAGCAGGAACGCGTCGGTGATGGCGAGCTGGTCGCCGACGTCGATGATCGCGATGTCCTGCGCCTTCTTGTCGGCGGCGGCCTGGGCGGCGGCGATCGCCAGCTCGTGAGCGCGTTCGGAAACTGTCACCGTTCTCCTTCGATCAACCGTGCGATCCTCCAAGCGTCTCACACCCGGCGAGGTCACGACCCGTCAGTTCTGGTCGATTAGACGCACGAAACGGTGCATACCGGACGTGATCAGGGCTGATAGAGGCGTCGCTTGGCGATGTACTGCACCACACCGTCGGGCACCAGATACCAGACCGGTTCACCCCGGGCGACCCGGGCACGGCAGTCGGTCGACGAGATGGACATCGCGGGCACCTGGATCAGGCTGACCGTGTCCGCCGGAAGGTGCTCGTCGGTCAGCGGGAAGCCGGGACGGGTCACCCCGATGAAGTGCGCCAGCTCGAAGATCTCGTCCAGGTCCTTCCAGGACAGGATGCGTTGCAGCGCGTCCGCGCCGGTGATGAAGAACAGCTGCACCTTGGGGCCGTACTCGGCCTGGAGGTCGCGCAGGGTGTCGACCGTGTACGTCGGGCCGCTGCGGTCGATGTCGACCCGGCTGACCTGGAAGCGGGGGTTGGAGGCGGTGGCGATGACAGTCATGAGGTACCGGTCCTCGGCGGGGCTGACCGGTTCGTCAGCCTTCTGCCAGGGCTGCCCGGTCGGGACGAACACCACCTCGTCCAGGCCGAACCGGTCCGCCACCTCACTGGCCGCGACGAGGTGCCCGTGGTGGATCGGGTCGAAGGTGCCGCCCATGATCCCGATCCGCCGGATATCTTCCTCCACCCCGTGATCGTAGGCCGGGCGTCGGGGCAGGCCGCCAGGGCCCGGTGCCGGCGCGTGGGGGGTCGCCAGGGGGCCGATCCCGTGCATATACTCGTCTGCGAGTAGTCGTCAGCGAGTAAGGGGACGTCATGTCGAAGCGGCGCAAGGTCGGCAACCTGCTGGCACTGGCCGTGCTCTCTGCCCTCGTCCAGCGGCCCATGCACCCCTACGAGATGGCCAGCACCCTGCGCGCCCGGGGCAAGGACCAGGACATGGAGATCAAGTGGGGCTCCTTCTACACGGTCATCCGCAACATGGAGAAGCACCAGTTGATCGCCGCAGTGGAGAGCGTCCGCGAGGGCCGACGTCCGGAACGCACCGTCTACCGGATCACCGACGCGGGGCGGGCCGAGCTTGTCGACTGGGCGCGTGAGCTGGTCGCCACGCCGATGCCGGAGCATCCCCGCTTCCGGGCCGGCCTGTCCGTCCTCGCCGCCCTGCATCCCGACGAGGCCATCGACCTGCTCCGGCAGCGACTCGACCGGCTGGACGACGCGCTTCACCAGGACCGCGAGACGCTCGACGCCCACCTGCGGGAGATCCCCCGGCTGTTCCTTGTCGAGTCGGAGTACGACCTGGCCATGCGCGCCGCGGAGACGACCTGGCTGCGGGCCCTGCTCGCCGAGCTGACCTCGGGCAGCTACCCGGGGCTGGACACGTGGCGGGCCTTCCACGAGACCGGCGAGATGCCGGCCGAGCTGACCGAGCTGGCCGAGAGGACCAGCAGCGACCCCGACAACGCCGACTGAGAAGACAGCTCCGGCGGGGTGCGCCAACACCCCGCCGGAGCCCTACCTCGAACCGACACCTGAGCAGGCACCCGGCCCGAAGCGGCAAGCACGAGGATAACCGGGTTCCCTCCCAGGTCGGTTCGCACGCACGCACCCGACGACACCCAGGGAGAGAACATGACCACGGCACGAACCGCGATCGTCATCGGCGGCGGCATCGCCGGCCCGGTGACGGCGCTCGCGCTGCACCGCGCCGGCATCACCGCCACCGTTCACGAGGCGTACCCGGCCACCTCCGCCGGAGTGGGCGGCATCGGCGGCACCCTCGCGCTCGCGCCCAACGGCGTGGCGGCCCTGCGGGCCGTCGGCGCGGACGAGGCGGTGACGGCGATCGCCACCGGAATCCACCGCACCGTCATGGCCGTCGGCCGTCGGCGCATCGACCTGCCCACGTTGGCCGGAGTGCCGCCGCTGCGCGTGGTGCACCGGGCCGAGCTGCACCGCGTGCTGCACGACCGGGCGGTCGCCGAGGGCGTCGCCTTCGCATACGGGCGGCGGCTGGTCGCCGTCGAGCAGACCGACAGCGGCGTGACCGCGCGCTTCGAGGACGGCAGCACGGCCACCGCCGACGTCCTGGTCGGCGCGGACGGCATCCGGTCCACGGTCCGTGGCCTCATCGACCCGGCCGCGCCCGGCCCCCGGTTCACCGGGCTGCTCGGCTTCGAGGCGGTCGCCCGGCACGAGGTGGACGCCGAGGCGGGCACGATGACGTTCGCGTTCGGCCGACGCGGCTACTACCTGTACTGGCCGGAGCCCGGCGGCGGCACCCGCTGGGGGGCCAACCTGCCGCAGCAGCGGCCGATGAGCCTCGTCGAGGCCCGCGCGGTGCCGGCCGAACAGTGGCTGGACACGCTGCGCGGGACCTACGGCGACGACGACCCGGGCGGGCAGCTGATGGCCACCAGCAGCGCCGCCGAACTCCAGGCCGTCGGGTCGTTGCAGATCATGCCGCCGGTGCCGCACTGGCACCGTGGGCGGATGGTGCTGGTCGGCGACGCGGCGCACGCGCCGTCGAACAGCTCCGGGCAGGGCGCCTCGCTCGCCATCGAGAGCGGGGTGCAGCTCGCCCGCTGCCTGCGGGACCTGCCCGACGTGGCGTCCGCGTTCGACGCGTACGTGCGACTGCGCCGCACCCGGGTCGAGAAGGTCGCCGCCCGCGCGGCCCGGATCAACCACACCAAGGCCCCGGGACCGGTCGCGCGGACGCTGATGCCGCTGCTGATGCCGCTGCTCGTGCGCACGGCGATGGATCCGGAGCGGACCATCGCCCACGAGCAGCGCCACGTCATCGACTTCGACGCCCCCGTGACGGCGGAGCCCGCGCTGCGCTGACCGCCGGGCGCGGGGTGGCCAGGCCACCCCGCGCCCGACCGGCGCCGAAACGCTCCGGCGGGACGGCCTCGGGCTGCCGCCGTGACCCCGCCTCAGGCCGAGGCGGCGGCCACCGCCGTCCGAGCGACGAGCGCGCGTCGCAGGTCGTCGTCCGCGTCGGTGACCACCCGGCGCAGGCCCGGGGTCAGGTCGTCGCGAGCCAGCAGCGCCACGGCCGCCTCCCGCGTCGGCTGCGCCACGGCGTAGCGGGGAAACGCCAGCTTGGCCACCAAGTCGGCCGTCCAGCCGGTACGCCGACTCGTGGCGGCCGGCATCTCCGTGAAGTACCGCTCGACGTACGCGGCGGTCAGGTCGGCCTGCTCGGGCTGCCAGAACCCCTCGGCCGTCGCCTCCAGCAGCCGGTTGGACAGCCCGGTGTCGCCCACGATGATCTCCCATGCCGCCTGCTTCGCCGCCGGGTCACCCACTGCGGCCCGGCAGCGGGCTGCCCGTTCCGCGCCGGTGGCGCTGACGTCGGCGGCCGCCTCGGCGGCGATCTCCGGCTCCCCCGCCGCGCCCAGCACCACGAGCCGGCGCAGCACTGCCCACCGCAGCTCGGCGTCGACCTTCAGCCCCGCCGGGACGTCCCGGCCGGCGAGCCAACCGACGAGCAGGTCCGCGTCGGTGGTCGCGGCGATCCAGCCCCGCGCGGCGGCGAGCTGCAACGACTCCCCCGGCGCCGCGCCGTCCAGCAACTGGCGGCACGCCTCGGCGACGCGGGCCAGCGCCGCCGAACGGGCCAGCGGGTCGAGGTAGCGGTCCACCAGGGACCGGCTGAGGGTCAGCACGTCCTCCGCGATGATCACCTCGGTCTCGGCGGGCAGGGCCTCGACCATCAGGTCGACCAGGCCGCCGACCGGCCGTTCCCCGTCGGTCACCGCGTCCAGTGCCTCGCCCCAGAGCACCGCCCGGGTGAGCGGGTCGGTCAGGCGCGGCAGGAGCAGCGCGACGGCGTCCGCCGACGCCGGGTCGAGGCGCACCTTGGCGTAGGTGAGGTCACCGTCATTGAGCAGCAGCACCTGGGCCGCCGGCTCGCCGGCCAGCTCGTCGAGCACGGTCCGGCCACCGTCGACGGCCGGGTCGAGATCCACCTCGGTACGCCGGACCGTGCCGTCCGCCGCGTACCGGCCCACGCCGATGCGGTGCGGACGCAGCACCGGATGCGACTCGGGCGCGGTCTGCACCACGGCGACCTCGGTGTAGCGGCCGTCGGCGTCGACGGATACCTCGGCGCGCAGCGTGTTGACCTGCGGCTGACGCAGCCACAGCTCGGCCCAACCGGACAGGTCCCGGCCGCTGGCCGCGCTCAGGCTGGCCAGCAGGTCGGCGAGGGTGGCGTTGCCGAAGCGGTGCGCCGCGAAGTGCGCGTTCAGGCCGGCGAGGAACGCCTCGTCGCCGAGCCACGCCACGAGCTGCCGCAGCACGGAGGCGCCCTTGGCGTACGAGATGCCGTCGAAGTTGAGCAGACCCTCGTCGGCGTCGGCCACCTCCTGCGGGGCAACCGGGTGGGTGGAGGGTCGCTGGTCGGCCGCGTACCCCCAGGCCTTGCGGCGCATGGCGAACGTGGTCCACGACTGGCCGAAGCGGGTCGCCTCGGCGGTGACCCGGGTGCCCAGGTACTCCGCGAACGACTCGTTGAGCCACAGGTCGTCCCACCAGCGCATGGTGACCAGGTCACCGAACCACATGTGGGCCATCTCGTGGGCGATCGTGGTGGCCCGGAGCTCGCGCTGGGTGTCGGTGACCGCCGAGCGGAACACGTAGTCGTCGCGGAAAGTGACGATGCCCGGATTCTCCATCGCGCCGGCGTTGAACTCGGGGACGAACGCCTGGTCGTACTTGCCGAACGGGTAGCGCTCGGCGAAGAGCTGGTGGAACCGGTCCAGGCACTGCCGGGTGACGGTGAAGATCTCCTCGGCGTCGGCGTCGAGGTGCTCGGCGAGCGACCGTCGACAGTAGAGGCCCAGCGGCACGCCGTCGTGCTCGGCCCGCCGCACGTGGTACGGCCCGGCGATCAGCGAGAAGAAGTACGTGGACAGCGGCGCGCTCGGGGCGAACTCCCAGCGCCCCGGGGCCGGATTGGCGGCCACCTCGGCGTTGCTGGAGACGGTCCACTCCGGCGGCGCGGTGACCGCGAGGGTGAACGACGCCTTGAGGTCGGGCTGGTCGAACGCCGCGAAGATGCGCTGGACGTTGTCCAGGAACGTCACCGCGTAGAGGTAGGTCTCCCCGTCGGCCGGGTCGACGAAGCGGTGCATCCCCTCGCCGGTGTTGGAGTACGCCATCTCCGCCTCGACGACGAGGGTGTTGGTGGCGGCGAGGTCATCCAACGGCAGCCGGTTGTCGGTCAACGTGCCGGGGTCGACGTCGCGGTCGTTGAGGCGTACGGCCAGGAGGTTGGCGGGCTTGACCTCGGCGAAGGTGTCGCTGCCGGGGGTCGCCCGGAACTGGATCTCGACGCGGGAGCGGAACAGCTCCCCGTCGCCGGTCAGGTCGAGGTCCACCTGATAGGACTCGACAGTAATCGCCGCGCCACGCGCGGTCGCCTCTACACGGGTCAGGCTCGGCATCCGCTTATCCTGCCCGATGGGGATCGGCACGCGATCCCCAGACGGCCCCCGCACTGGAGGAAAGAACCATGGCGCAGCACCCCAAGGGCGACTTCGACCTCTCCCGGGCCGTCTGGCAACGGGCCGAGGGGGACACCTCGGAGAGCGCCGTCGAGGTCGCGTTCGTCGACGATCTGATCGGGATGCGCAACTCCGCCGAGCCGGAGGGCCCGGTGCTCGTCTTCACCCAGGCCGAGTGGGACGCCTTCGTCGCCGGTGCGCAGGACGGCGAGTTCGACCTGGACTGATCGCCCGGCGGTCGCGGGTGGCGTGGATCGACCGCCACCCGCGACGCCAGGTCAGGCGTCACCGTCGCCCCAGCCGAGACCGCCGGGACCCGGCGCGTGGTGGAAGCCGGGATGCTCGGCGACATCGACGCAGCGCTCCCCGTCCGGGCCGACCGCCCCACAGAACAGCCGCTCGGCACGGTGCCACGCGTCGGCCGGCGACAGGGCCGCCGCGCCGAGGGCCACCTCCGGACGAAGCAGGCTCAGCGCCTCCGCGTACGTCACCGCCTGCTCGCGGGCGTCGGCCGCGTCCGGCGCGGTGAACCCCAGGTGCACGGTGAAGAACCGGCGCGGTCTCCTCGGCCGGCCGGGCGGGCCGATGAGTGGACGCAGGGCACGATCCGCGCCCGTCGCCGCGACCGCCCGCCGTTGCCGCCAGTGCGGCGACCTGTTGTCGTGCATCTCGCCCTCCCCGTGGTCGTGGCCATCGGCCCACCGAGGACCGGACCGGCTGACCGGTGCTGCCGGCGCACGGCGGCCCCACCAGCCAGCCAACCAGGTTCCGCCGCCCGTGGGAGGGGCCAGCCAACGCGCTGTCGCCGCGGGGATTCAGCGGCGGCGACACGGGTAGACGCAGCGCGACGGCGACGCCGGCCACCGCCCGCACCCGAGGAGACCCCGATGGCGACCATGCCGGCCGACCGCACGCCGGACAGCACCCTCGCGCTGCTGCGCTCCGGCTACCGGTTCATCGGTGAGCGCTGCGAGCGGCACGGCAGCGACGTCTTTCAGGCCCGGATCCTGCTCGCACCGACCATCTGCCTGCGGGGCCGGCCGGCGGCGATGCTCTTCTACGACAGCGAACGCTTCCAGCGGGACAGCGCGATGCCCCTGCGGGTGCAGCGGACGCTCACCGGTCGGGGTGGCGTGCAGGGGTTGGACGGATCGGCGCACTCCGACCGCAAGGCCATGTTCATGTCGATCATGACGCCGGCGGCCATCCAGCGCCTCGGGCAGCTCTTCGACGACGAGTGGCGGGCGCGGATCCCCGCGTGGGAGGCGGCCGGGCCGGTGCCGCTCTACGACGAGCTGGGCCGCCTGCTGACCCGGGCGGTCTGCGCGTGGGCCGGGGTGCCGCTGGCCAGCTCGCAGGTCAACCGACGCGCGGTCGAACTACACGCCATGATCGAGGGCCCGGCGGTCGTCGGCCCCCGGCACTGGCGGGGCCTCCTCGCCCGTCGTCGCGCCGAGCGCTGGATCGGAGACCTCGTCGAACGGGCCCGCACGGGCATCCACCCGGCGCCCGTCGGCAGCCCGTTGGAGATCGTGTCCGAGCACCGCGACGCGAGCGGGGCGCTGCTCCCCCGCCCCATCGCCGCCGTCGAACTGCTCAACCTGCTGCGCCCGGTGGTCGCCGTGGACCGGTACATCGTCTTCGCCGCGCTCGCCCTGCGCGACCATCCCGGCTGGCGGGAGCGGGTCGACGGCGACGACGAGGCCACCGAGCAGTTCGTCCAGGAGGTACGTCGCTACTACCCGTTCTTTCCGATGGCCGCCGCCCGGGTCCGGCGCTCGTTCGACTGGGAGGGCCACCACTTCCCACGCGGACGCCGGGTGCTGCTCGACCTCTACGGCACCAACCACCACCCGGCGATCTGGCCCGAGCCGGAGCTGTTCCGTCCCGAGCGGTTCGCCGGCCGCCGGGTGGACCCGTTCGAACTGGTCCCGCAGGGCGGGGGCGACTACACCGCCGGGCACCGCTGCGCCGGCGAGTGGATCACCATTGACCTCATGAAGCGGGCGGTCACCCACCTGACCGGCGGCATGCGCTACGAGGTCCCGCCGCAGGACCTGACCCTGGACCTGCGGCGCATGCCCGCGCTGCCGCCCAGCGGACTGACCCTCACCAACGTCCGCCGCGCCTGAGGGCGTCCCGCCACGCCTGTCGCGGACCGCCTGTCCAGGAGGCACCGATGTCCTTGGGGGCCCACGGTGACGCCGCCCGGCGGGCCGGGCGCGACAACACCGGCACGACGCCGACCACCCGGGCGCCGACCGTCCTGCCGATGTCATACGTGCTGCCGCTGCGCTGGGGCACCGACAGCGGTCTGGACGAGCTGACCGGCTACCTGCGCCGGCTGAGCGGCCTCGTCGAGGTGATCGTCGTCGACGGCTCGCCTCCGGAGCTCTTCGCGCGGCACGCGGCGGCCTGGCAGGGGCTGGTCCGGCACCTTCCGCCCGATCCCGGCGGGCGCGGGCTCAACGGCAAGGTGGTCGGGGTGCACACCGGCGTCGACGCGGCACACCACGAACACGTGGTGATCGCCGACGACGACGTCCGGTACGACGAGGCCGGGCTGCGGGCCGTGCACCGGCTGCTGGGCCGGGTCGACCTGGTCCGGCCGCAGAACTACTTCGACCCCCTGCCCTGGCACGCCTGGTGGGACACCGGGCGGACGCTGCTCAACCGGGCGCTCGGAAACGACTACCCCGGCACCCTCGCGGTGCGCCGCAGCACGTTCCACGCCATGGGCGGGTACGACCCGGACGTGCTCTTCGAGAACCTGGAGCTGATCCGCACCGTGCGCGCGTACGGCGGGGTCGAGGCCGCGCCGCCGGGGCTGTACGTACGCCGACTACCGCCGGACGCGACGCACTTTCGTGGCCAGCGGGTCCGCCAGGCGTACGACGACCTGGCCCAGCCGGCCCGCCTGCTGACCGCGCTCGCGGTCCTGCCGGCGCTGGCCGCGGCGGTCGCGTCCCGCCGGCCCCGACTGCTGCTCGGCACGGCGGTAGCTGTCGTCGCCGTGGCCGAGGTGGGCCGCCGACGCGCCGACGGCGGGATCGTGTTCCCACCGAGCACCTCGCTGGCCGCCCCACTCTGGCTGCTCGAACGGGGCATCTGCAGCTGGCTGGCGCTCGCCCAGCGCGTCCTGCGGGGCGGAGTCCGCTACGGCGACCGCAGAATCCGCCGACCAGCCCGCCCGCACCACCACGTCCCCGCGATCTTGCACTTTCTGCTCGGACAAAAGCCTCGCTAGACACCAGAACGGCGACAGAAAGTGCAAGATCGCGGAGAACGCGGCGACGGCTCACCGCCACCGGAGTGGCCGTGAGCCGTCGTCGACGCCGGTGGGCTCAGGAACTGACCTGCTGGCGGGCCTGCTGGGCCTGGTCCTTGACGTCCTGGGCAGCCGACCGGCCGTCGTCCTTGACCGCGTGCACGGCGTCCTGGGCGGTGGACCGCACCGACTCGGCGGCGTGCTGGGCCGGCTCGCGCAGCTCGTCCTTGAGCTCGCTGGCCACCTCGCCCAGCTTCTCCTTCACGGCGCCGCTGTGCTCGCTGACCTTGTCCTTGACCTGGGCGGCGGCCTGCTGCTCCCGGCGGGAGGCCGGGATCAGCGAGGAGGCCAGCCAGCCGACCCCGAAGGCGATCAGGCCGGCCGCGAGGGGGTTGCCCTGCGACTTCTGCCGGATCACCCGGGGCGCGCTGTGGGCGGCGTCGCTGACGCTGGAGGCCGCCGAGTGGGCGGCGTCGCTGACGCTTGAGGCCGCCGAGGAGGCGCGGTCACCCACCGAGTGGGCGGCGTGGCCGGTGCCGTGGCCGAGGTCAGACGCGGTTCCCATGACCTTGTCCCTCACATTCTGCAGCGCGGAACGGGCCCGCTGCTTGCGGTCGTCGACGATGCGGCTCGGGCTGACCTTGTACGCCAGCGCGTCCACATCGGAGCTGAGGCTGTTGCGGGTGGCTTCGATCTCCCGGCGGATCTGGTCGGGGTCGGTGCTCATCGGGTGACTCCCTCCGGGTGGGGCTTGAGCGCGTCGGGGATCCGCTGCACGCTGTCGTTGGTCTGCTTGAGCCCGCGTACGTGCTGGGCGTTCTTCTTGGCCATCGAGTAGAGGACCGCGGCGACCACGGCCCAGATGATGGCCACGATCAGCGCGGCCAGGCCGGAGTCCATGACGTTGTCCAGGAACTGCCACACGGCGATGGAGACGAACAACGCCACCATGTAGCCGCCGAAGCCGGCGCCGCCGAAGAGGCCCGCGGCCTTGCCGGCCTTCTTGCCCTCCTGGCGGATCTCGGCCTTGGCCAGCTCGACCTCCTGACGCATCAGCGTCGACAGGTCGGTGGTGACCTGGCGCATCAGGTCACCGAGCGAGCTGCCCTTCACGTCCGCCGCGGTGTGCGGGGCGCCCGCCTCGGGGTGGTAACCGGAGTCCAGGCCGGACCCCTGCGTCGGCATGGTCATGCCGTCGCCTCCCTTCGGATGACTCGGCGCCTCACGGGCGGGGGCTGCCGCTGGACGGCACGCCCGGCAGCGGGTCGGTCTGGGTCACCGGCGGCAGCGGCTGACCGGTGCTGGTCGGCTCGGTGTAGCCGTCCTGGCGGGTCGGGTCGCTGTAGCCGCCCGGCGTCGGGTCGTTGTAGCCGCCGGAGGTCGGCTCGGTGTACGTGCCGGGGGTCGGGTCGAGGTAGCCGCCCGCCGGGGTGGTGTCCGCGGCCGTCCGGGGTGCCGGCGGCGGAGTGGGGATCACCGCGGTCTGCTCCGGGTCGTACGCCCCGTTGCCGCGGTAGCCCGCCGAGCCGTTGCCGGAGTGGTCACCGGAGTCGGAGATGCTGCGGGTCAGGCGCCCGGCAAGCACGCCGAGCACCGCCGCGCCGACCAGGAAGGTGCCCGGGTTGCGCCGCGCGTAGTCGCGTACCTCGGTGATCAGGTCGCCGGGCTCGCGCTCCTCCAGCCAGCCGGCCACACCGTGCACCCGGTCGGCGGCCTGGCGGGCCAGCTCGCTCACCGGGCCGGCCTGGCCACCCTGCTCGGCCATCGTGCGCATCTCGTCGGCGATCGACCGCAGTCCGCCGGCGGCCCGGCGCTGCTGCTCACCGGTCTGGCTGGCGAGCTGAGTGCGGGCCTCGCCGTAGAGGTTGCGGGCCTGCCGGGCGGCCTCGCGGCCAACCTCGGCGCCCTGCTCCTTCGCGGTCTGGGCGACCGCGCCACCGGCGTGCGCCGCCTCGGACCCGACGTGGCGGGCCTGCTCGCGGACGCCGCCGCCGTTGGTGGACTCGTGCCCGTACGTGGAAGACGTGGGTGACACTTCGTAAGTCATGATTTCCCTTCCGCTCGGAAAGTCGTCGCGGTTGTGCTGGGGGGATGCGGCCGTGACGCCGTGGCCGCTGACAACTCACCTACCCTGCGTTTGCGCTTCCATACCTGTTCGTGCATTTCTCTGCGCGGCCGGCGGGATCGACTTCAAAATGGAGGATCGTCGGGCTGCGTCACGTCGCCGCTGCGGACAGCGAGGTTCGCGGTACCGGCAGATCCACGAAGAGGGGGCAGGGATGGCACGAGACGCGCGAGGTGGCCGACCTGCCGCCCCCCGGCCCCGGGTGCAGGTGGTCGCGCTGGTCGTGGCCGGGGTCTTCCTGCTGATCGGAATCCTCGGCTTCATCCCCGGCATCACCACCGACTACGGCGAGCTGACCTTCGCCGGGCACCACTCGGACGCCAAGCTGCTCGGACTGTTCCAGGTGTCGATCCTGCACAACGCGCTGCACCTGCTGTTCGGGCTTGCGGGTCTGGTGCTGGCCCGCAGCATCGCCGGCGCCCGGCTCTTCCTGGCCGGCGGCGGCGCGATCTACCTGGCCCTCTGGCTGTACGGCCTGGCGATCGAGGCGGTCGACCCCGAGGCCACCGCGAACATCCTGCCGGTCAACGACGCCGACAACTGGCTGCACCTCGCCCTCGGCTTCGGCATGCTCGCGCTCGGGCTGCTGCTGTCCAACCAGGTGGGCACCGGTGGGCGCCTGGACAGCCCGATCGACCGGCCCTGACCTGCCGATTCACGTGTTTGACGGCGACGGCGGCGTGGGTAGGTGACCGCCTGAGAATCCGTGGAAGGGGTCGATGATGCCTCGCTGGATACGCGACAACGCGCTGACCGCCGCCATGCTGGGCGCGTTTGGAGTCTTCCTGGTCCTGCAGAGCGTCTTCGGCTGGCAGACCCACAATGAGGAGCTCACCGAGTTCGGCGCCGCCCCGCTGAGCTGGCCGGCGTACCTGGCCAGCGGCCACTTCGCCGAGGCGGTCTTCGAGAACTGGGAGTCGGAGTTCCTCCAGATGGGCGGGTACGTGCTGCTCACCGCGTACCTGGTGCAGCGGGGCTCGGCCGAGTCCAAGCCGGTGGACCAGACCGACCGGCCGGAGGACGACGAGCGCCGGGCCACCGCCCGGTCACCGTGGCCGGTACGCGCCGGCGGCCTTCCGCTGGTGGTCTACCGCAACAGCCTCTCCCTCGCGCTGCTGCTGATCTTCGCCGGCTCGTTCGTTGGGCACCTGCTCGGCGGCACCGCCGCCTACAACGAGGAGCAGGCGTTGCAGAGCGGAGCGCCGCCGATCAGCGCGTGGGACTTCTTCGGCACCAGCGACTTCTGGTTCCAGTCCATGCAGAACTGGCAGAGCGAGTTCCTGGCGGTCGGCGCCCTGATCCTGCTGAGCATCGTCCTGCGGCAGCACGCGTCGCCGGAGTCGAAGCCGGTCACCGTCGCGCACGCCGAGACCGGCGCCTGACCGACCCGTCGCGCAGGACCGGCCCGCCGTGGCCGGCGGGACCGGCCGCCGTCAGGCCGCGACCGGGAGCCGCTTGGCGAAACAGACGCTGTACGGGTTGCCGACGTACTCCCCGTACACCGGGACCGGTTCGTAGCCGCACGAGGTGTACAGCCCGATCGCCGCCGGCAGGTACGTGCCGGTCTCCAGGCAGACCACCGTGTGCCCCTGCCGGAACGCGCACTCCTCCAACGCGGCGAGCAGTTGGCGGGCGATGCCCCGGCCCCGGTACGCCGGCCGGACGTACATCCGCTTGACCTCGCCGGTGACGGCGCCGAGCGACTGGAGCCCGCCGCAGGCGACCGCCCGACCGTGCACCACCACCGCCAGGTAGCGGATGTCGTCGTGGGTGACGGTGACCTGGCCGTCCAGCCCGCCGTCGGCCTCGCGCAGCTCACGCTGCTGGGCGACGACCAGGGTGGCGATCTCGGGATCGGTGGCGGGCCGCGACTCGATCAGCATCACCCCACGCTAGGAGGGGTGGATTTCGCGGAGGTTTCCGGCAGTCGTCCCGATCACGGAGAGCAACGGGCTACTCGGCGTCGTCGGAGTCCTCGATGTCCTCGAGGTCGTCGTCGGACGAGTCCGCGCCGACCTCGTCCGCCGAGCGCACCCGGCGGGCCTTGCGCGCGGCGAGCCGCTCCGCCGCCGAGGCCCGGTTCGACTTCTCCTCCAGGCGGACGTCGGTGCCCCGGTTGCCGGGCACGAACTCCACACCCGCGTACAGCGTCGGCTGCCAGTCGAACTCGCGCTCGCCGATCCGGACCAGGTCACCGGGCTGGGCGCCGGCCTTGGCGAGCTTGTCCTCCACGCCGAGCCGGGCCAGCCGGTCGGCGAGGTAACCGACGGCCTCGTCGTTGTCGAAGTTGGTCTGCTTGACCCACCGCTCCGGGCGTACGCCCCGGACGGTGAACGAGCCGTCAACCTCGGCCGTGATGGTGAAGCCGTCGTCGTCCACGGCCATCGGCCGGATCACGATCCGGGTCGGCTCGGCCGGCGGGGCGGCCTTGCGCTCCGCCTCGACCAGCTCGGCCATCGCGTACGTCAGCTCCTTGAGCCCTTCGCGGGTGGCCGCGGAGACCTCGAACACGCGGTAACCGCGCTCCTCCAGGTCCGGGCGGACGATCTCGGCGAGGTCCCGGCCGTCCGGCACGTCGACCTTGTTCACGGCCACCAGCCGTGGACGGTCGGTCAGGCCGCCGTACTGGCTCAGCTCGGCCTCGATGGCGTCGATGTCGGCGACCGGGTCGCGGCCGGGCTCCAGGGTCGCCGAGTCGATGACGTGCACCAGCACCGCGCAGCGCTCGATGTGCCGCAGGAACTCCAGACCCAGGCCCTTGCCGGTGGCCGCGCCCGGGATCAGGCCCGGCACGTCGGCGACGGTGAAGGTGTGGTTGTCCATCCGGACCACACCGAGGTTGGGCACGAGGGTGGTGAACGGGTAGTCGGCGATCTTCGGCTTCGCGGCGGAGATCACCGAGATCAGCGACGACTTACCTGCCGACGGGAAGCCCACCAGGCCCACGTCGGCGACGCTCTTCAGCTCCAGCACGATGTCCAGTTGGTCGCCGGGCTCGCCCAGCTCGGCGAAGCCCGGCGCCTTGCGCTTGGCGTTGGCCAGCGACGCGTTGCCGCGCCCGCCGCGCCCGCCCCGGGCCACCTCGAAGGTCGTGCCGGCGCCGACCATGTCGGCCAGCACGGTGCCGTCGGTGGTCTGGACCACAGTGCCGTTGGGCACCTTCAGCACCAGATTGTGGCCGTTGGCCCCGTCCCGGTTCGACCCGGCGCCGCCCTTGCCGTTGTCGGCCTTGACGTGCGGGTGGAAATGGAAGTCGAGCAGCGTGGTCACCTGCGGGTCGACCACCAGCGACACGCTGCCGCCGTGCCCGCCGTTGCCGCCGTCCGGCCCGCCGAAGGGCTTGAACTTCTCGCGGTGGATCGAGACACAACCGTGCCCACCATCGCCGGCCTGCAGATGCAGGACGACCCGGTCAACGAACGTCGCCACGGCGTCAATCCTTCCAGCGAGGGTCGACCCCGCACTTGAAAAGCGAAGCGGGCCGGGACCCGGAGGTCCGCGGCCCGCCCAGCGAAGAGAACTACTGCTGCGGAACGATGCTGACGGTCTTGCGACCGCGCTTCGTGCCGAACAGGACCGCACCGGCCGACAGCGCGAACAGCGTGTCGTCGCCGCCACGGCCGACCAGGTCACCGGGGTGGAACTTGGTGCCACGCTGCCGGATGAGGATCTCACCGGCGCTGACGACCTGACCACCGAAGCGCTTCACGCCAAGTCGCTGGGCCGCGGAGTCACGACCGTTACGCGAGCTGGACGCACCCTTTTTGTGAGCCATTGGAGGACGACCTACTTCCCGCTGGAGATGCCGGTCACCTTGACCTGGGTCAACGGCTGGCGGTGACCCTGGCGCTTGTGGTAGCCGGTCTTGTTCTTGAACTTGTGGATCCGGATCTTCGGGCCCTTGGTGTGCGCGGCGATCTCGCCGGACACCGCGACCTCGGCAAGCTTCGCCGCGTCGGTCACCAGGTCGTCACCGTCGACGAGGAGCACCGCGGTGAGCTTCACCGCGTCACCGGGGGCACCGGTGAGCTTCTCGACCTCGATCACGTCGCCCTCGGCGACCTTGTACTGCTTGCCGCCGGTCTTGACGATCGCGTACATCGGAGGCGGACTCCCTGTCGTTGAGGCTGCTGGCGGTCGTCCCCGCGGCGGCTCGCCGGGTAGCAGTGCACGGCGGCGCGGGCACACGGGAACTCGGCACACCAAAGGTGGGCCGCAGGCAAGAGTACGCCATCGCCGGCCCGGACCCCAAACCGGCCCGCCCTGGTCAGCGGGCGCAGAGCTGGTCGAGGCGCTGCTGGAGCCGGTCCAGCTCGGTCTCGTCGATCGACTCGACGTCCACGCCGAGTGCGGCGACCTCCGTACCGAGGTCGCTGAGCAGCGTCTTGAGCTGCGGATCGGTGGACCGCGCCGACTGCTCGCGCAGTGCGGCCCGCCAGCCGGCCAGCGCCGTCTGCGCCCTCGTGCGGGCCGCATCGGCGGTGGCGGTGTCCCCCGCACCAACGGCCGCGACCATCCGGCCCAGCTCCGCCACGTACTCCCGGACGGCGGTGGCGCCGGCCTGCTGCGCCTCGGCGCAGACCTGCGGGTTGCCGGCCGCGGCACCGCCACCTCCCGGCGTACCTGTCGACCCGCCGGGAGCGCCCCCGGACCCGGCAGCCGGGCCGGAAGCCCCGGCGGTCGCGCCGGTCGGGCCCGCATCGACCGACCGGTCGGCGGAGCAGCCGGCCCCGAGGGCGAGCACGGCTACCAGCACGGTGACGGCGAGCAGGCGACGCATCTTCTTCTCCTGACCGGGGCCGACCACTCCCGGCCCGGGGTGACCGGAGGCGGCGAGGTCCCCTCCCCGTCAATATGCCGGGAAAGGGACCTCGTCAAACACCGGGCCGGTCAGGACCGTCAGGGGCGGGTCCGCCGGCGGGCGCCGCCGCGGCGGGAGCGGCGACGCCCCGCGCCACCGGCCTCCTCGTCGGTGTCACCGTCGGCGACCGCGTCCGGGTCGTCCGCGGCGGCCAGCCGGGCCGACTCGCCCTGCTGGCTGTCGGACACCGCCGACGCCGCCTCGGTCTCCGCCTCGTAGCGGGACAGGTCGTACCCCATGGTGTCCTGGTAGTCGGCGTCCGGTTCGGCGCTGGTGTCGGTGTCGACGACCTCGACCACCGCGCGCTCGGCCGGGGCGCTCTTGCGCGCCCGGCGGCGCGACGACGCGGTGCCGGCCTCGACGGCCGGAGTGGCCGGCGCGGCCGGCGCCGACGAGGCGACCGCCTTGACCTTCTCCGCGGTCCCGCCGGTACGCGGCTTCTCGGGCACCGGCTCGGTGTGGATGATGACGCCCCGACCCTTGCAGCACTCGCAGGTCTCGCTGAACGCCTCCAGCAGACCCGCGCCGATCCGCTTACGGGTCATCTGCACCAGGCCGAGCGAGGTGATCTCGGTGACCTGGTGCTTGGTGCGGTCCCGGCCCAGGCACTCGGTGAGCCGGCGCAGCACCAGCTCCCGGTTCGACTCCAGCACCATGTCGATGAAGTCGATCACCACGATGCCGCCGATGTCGCGCAACCGGAGCTGGCGGACGATCTCCTCCGCCGCCTCCAGGTTGTTGCGGGTGACCGTCTCCTCCAGGTTGCCGCCGGAGCCGGTGTACTTGCCGGTGTTGACGTCGACGACCGTCATGGCCTCGGTCTTGTCGATCACCAGCGAGCCGCCGGAGGGCAGGAACACCTTGCGGTCCAGGCCCTTGATGATCTGCTCGTCGATCCGGTACTCGGCGAACACGTCGCTCGTGCCGACGTGCCGGCGCACCCGGTCGACCAGATCCGGAGAGACGTGCGACAGGTACGACTCGACCATGCCGTACGACTGCTCGCCCTCGATGACCAGCTCGCGGAAGTCCTCGTTGAACAGGTCCCGGACCACCCGGATGACCAGGTCGGGCTCCTCGTAGAGCAGCACCGGGGCACCGCCCTCGGCGGCCTTGGCCTGGATGTCCTCCCACTGCGCCTGGAGCCGCTTGACGTCGCGGGCCAGCTCATCCTCGCTGGCGCCCTCGGCGGCGGTACGGACGATCACGCCGGCGCCGTCCGGGACCAGCTTCTTGAGCACGTCGCGCAGCCGCTTGCGCTCGGTGTCCGGCAGCTTGCGGCTGATCCCGGACGCGTTGCCGTTGGGCACGTAGACCAGGTGCCGGCCGGAGAGGGCGATGTGGCTGGTCAGCCGCGCGCCCTTGTGCCCGATCGGGTCCTTGGTGACCTGGACCAGCACCGAGTCGCCGGAGCGCAGCGCCTGCTCGATCGAGCGGGCACGCCCCTCCAGCCCGGAGGTGTCCCAGTTGACCTCGCCGGCGTACAGCACCGCGTTGCGGCCCCGGCCGACGTCGACGAACGCCGCCTCCATGCTGGGCAGCACGTTCTGCACCTTGCCCAGGTAGACGTTGCCGGCCATGGTGCCGGAGGAGTTGCGGGTGACGTAGTGCTCGACCAGCACACCGTCCTCCAGGACGGCGATCTGGGTGCGGTCACCCCGCTGGCGGACCGCCATGACCCGGTCGACCGCCTCCCGGCGGGCCAGGAACTCCGACTCGCTGAGGATCGGCGGCCGCGTACGCCGCTGCTCCCGGCCGTCCCGGCGACGCTGGCGCTTGGCCTCCAGCCGGGTCGAGCCGGACACGCCCTGGACCTCGTCGACAGTGCGACGCGGCTCGCGGATCTTGACCACGGTGGGCACACCGTCGTCGGCGGCGGCGCCCTCGGTGTCACCGGCGCCGCGACGGCGGCGACGACGGCGACGACGGGTCAGCCCGTCCCCACCCTCGGACTCCTCGTCCTCGTCACCCTCGGCCTCGGCCTCGGCGGTCTCCTCCTCGTCGGCCTGCGCCGCCTCGTCGGACTCCTCGTCCTCGGCGTCGTCGGCGCCGCCCTTGCCCCGGCCCCGACCGCGGCGGCCACGCCGACGGCGGCGACGCGCGGCGGCGCTGTCCTCGTCGTCCTCATCCACCTCGGCGGCCTCGTCGGCCTCCTCGGTCGGCTCCTCCTCGGCCTCGACGGCCTCGACCGGCTCCACCGGCTCGACGTCGCGGCGACCGCGCCGCCGTCGGCGGGACGGCTCGGCCTCGACGGCCGGCTCCTCGGCCACCGGAGCGGGCTCCGCCGGCCGGGTCACCGGCACGGCGTCCGGCTGGGGTGCCATGAACAGCACTGTGGGTGCGGAGAGCGCGGCCCGCCGACGGCGGGTCCGCGGCTGCTCGGGCTCGATCACCTCGGCGGGCTCGATCGGCTCATCTGCCACGTTCGCCACGCCGACACCGGGCGCCACCTCGCCGGAGCGCTCCCGCCCGGCACCGAACGCCTGCTCGGCGACGGGTCCGGCCGGCGGGGTCTGCGCCTCGTTCAGCTCGGCTTCGGCCTCCCGCAGGTCGGACTCCGCAGGCGTCTCCGCGGTGTCCTCCTCGACGGCGGGCTCCACGGCCTCGGCGGCGGGCTCCTCGACGGCGGCGGGCTCCTCGACGGCCGGCGGCTCCTCGACGGCGGGCGTTGCCTTCTTGCGCCGGGTGCGGGTCACCTTGACCGGAGGTACGACCTCGGGAGAGGCCAGCTCCGCGCTCGCGGCGACCAGCGGCTCCTCGGCGGTCGTCTCGACGGGGGCGGCCTTGCGGCGGCGTCGGGGGGTCTTCGGGGCGACGTCCAGGTCACCGGAGATCGGGGCGAAGACCTCCGCCTGCGGCGACTCGACGGCGCCGGTCCCGCCGGCGGACGCCTCGACGGGCGCCTCGGCCTGCTCCGGCTGGTTGAGCGGGGCGGCCCGACGCCGGGTGGCCCGCGCCCGCCGGGGCGGTGCGGCAGGCTCGGCGCTCTGGGCGCCCGCCTGCTCCGCGCTGGCGGCGCCGTCGGTGGTGGTGCTCTGGTCAGCGGTGTCCCCGGCCGGCTGTGAACCGGTCCGTTCGCCGCCCTCGGGCTCGTTCTCGAGCATGGACGTTCTCCAGTTCTGGCTGCCCCGGGCGCGGGTGAGCGCTGCCACGCAGGGTCGCCGCAAAAGTGTTTCCGCCGGGCGCGCGTGGTGCGCGACCGCCGAAGTCTGCCTGCAAGAGCGCTGACCGTCGGTCAGTGCCCAACGATGGCTGCCCCGCCGCGGTCCGCATCCAACGGATCCACGATCGCACCCTGCGCGGTCAGCGTGCCCTGAGCCAGCCGGGTCACCCTCGGCGAGACCGGCGGCTCCAGGTCGGCCACCACGCGGAGGCCGGAAAGGACGTCATCGGGCCGTACGGACGGGGTGACCTGCCGCACGACCAGTTCGAGTATCGCACACGGTACGGCCGGCGCCCCGGAAGGCGTCTGCGTCGGGGAGAGGACATCGATCGACATGACCGCCGCGCGGGCGTCGAAGGTACGTCGCCCCTGCTTGGTCATCCGCTCGACCAGCACCTCGTCGGCGGCGGTGAAGGCGTCCACGGCGGCGCGCAGTGTCTCCGTGTCGACCTCGGGCAGCTCGATGTGCCAGTGCGACGCCTCGATGCGGTCCGCCAGGCTGCCACCGTCGGCGATCACCACCTCCAGCACGTCCAGCCCGGGTGAGAGCGCGGCGTCGAGCGCGGCGCGCAGCGCCTCCGGCTCGACCGGCGCCTGGAGGCCGATCTCCAGGTACTCCGCCTCGCTCGCCACCCCGGTGGGCGCGGCGCTGGCGTAGGAGATCTTCGGGTGCGGGGTGAAGCCCTGGGAGAACGCGATCGGTACGGCGGCACGGCGCAACGCACGCTCGAAGGCCCGGGCGAAGTCCCGGTGCGAGGTGAACCGCAGCGGCCCGCGCTTGGCGTACCGGATGCGGGCGCGCTGAACGACCGGCGCCTGCCCACCCTCCGGCTGGTTTTTCTTACTGATCGTCTCGCTCCTCGGAACTCAGCACCGGTTGATCATGAAGTTATTGTCGGCGACACGCTGTGTTCCGGGCAACAACTTCATGATCGACGCGGGCGACGGGCGGGGCCGGGAGGGCCGGGGTCAGGGCGTGGGGGTCTTCAGGCCCTTGATCGGCGTCAGGGGCAGGAGCTTCTTGCCGGTGGGGCCGATCTGGATCTCGGTGTCCATCGAGGGGCAGACGCCGCAGTCGAAGCACGGGGTCCACCGGCAGTCGTCCTGCTCGAACTCGCTCAGCGAATCCTGCCAGTCCTGCCACAGCCAGTCCTTGTCCAGGCCCGAGTCCAGGTGGTCCCAGGGAAGGACCTCCAGCCCGTCGCGCTGGCGGGTGGTGTACCAGTCGAGATCCACCCCGAACGCCGGCAGCGTCTCGGCCGCCGCCTGCACCCAGCGCTGGTAGGAGAAGTGCTCGCTCCACCCGTCGAACCGGCCGCCGTTCTCCCAGACCTTGCGGATCACCGAGCCGACCCGACGGTCACCCCGGGAGAGCAGGCCCTCGATCAGCGACGGCTCGCCGTCGTGGTAGCGGTAGCCGATGGCCCGGCCCAGCGAGCGGTCCGAGTTGATCGCCTGCTTGAGGATCTTGAGCCGGTGGTCGATGACCTCGGGGCGCTCCATGGCGGCCCACTGGAACGGGGTGTGCGGCTTCGGCACGAACCCGCCGATGGAGACCGTGCAGCGGATGTCCTTCGAGCCCGTCGCGGCCCGACCGGCCTTGATCACCTCGTGGGCCATCTCGGCGATCTCGAGGACGTCCTCGTCGGTCTCGGTGGGCAGGCCGCACATGAAGTAGAGCTTCACCTGGCGCCAACCGTTGCTGTACGCGGTGACGACCGTCCGGATCAGGTCTTCCTTCGACACCATCTTGTTGATGACCTTGCGGATCCGCTCCGACCCGCCCTCCGGGGCGAAGGTGAGACCGGTGCGCCGCCCGTTGCGGGACAACTCCTGCGCGAGGTCGATGTTGAAGGCGTCCACCCGGGTCGACGGCAGCGACAGCGAGACGTTGGTGCCCGCGTACTGCTCGGCCAGGCCCGAGCACATGTCGCCGATCTCCGAGTGGTCCGCCGAGGAGAGCGACAGCAGGCCGACCTCGGAGAAGCCGGAGAACTCCAGGCCCTCGCGGACCATCTGCCCGACCGTGGTGATCGACCGCTCCCGCACCGGGCGGGTGATCATGCCAGCCTGGCAGAACCGGCAGCCCCGGGTGCAGCCCCGGAAGATCTCCACCGCGTACCGCTCGTGCACCGTCTCGGCGAGCGGGACGAGGGGCTTCTTCGGGTACGGCCAGGCGTCCAGATCCATCGTCGTGCGCTTGTGCACCCGGAACGGCACGTCCGCCCGGTTCGGCACGACCCGTTGGATCCGCCCGTCGGGGAGGTAGTCGACGTCGTAGAAGCGCGGCACGTACACGCTCTCGGTGCGGGCCAGCCGCAGCAGCAGCTCGTCGCGGCCACCCGGGGAGCCCTCGGCCTTCCACTCCCGGACGATCGCGGTGATCTCCAGGACGGCCTCCTCGCCGTCGCCGAGCACTGCGGCGTCGATGAAGTCGGCGATCGGCTCCGGGTTGAAGGCGGCGTGCCCACCGGCCACGATCACCGGGTCGGCGTCGGTGCGGTCGGCGGCCAGCATCGGGATGCCGGCCAGGTCGATCGCGGTGAGCATGTTGGTGTAGCCCAGCTCGGTGGAGAAGGAGATGCCGAAGACGTCGAAGTCGCGCACCGGCCGGTGGGCGTCGACGGTGAACTGCGGCACGCCGTGCGTGCGCATCAGGTTCTCCAGGTCGGGCCAGACCGCGTACGTCCGCTCGGCCAGGGTGTCGGGCAGCTCGTTGAGCACCTCGTAGAGGATCTGCACACCCTGGTTGGGCAGGCCCACCTCGTACGCGTCGGGGTACATGAGCGCCCAGCGGACCGTCGCCGCGTCCCAGTCCTTGACCACCGCGCCCAGTTCACCGCCGACGTACTGGATGGGCTTGGAAACCTGAGGGAGCAGCGGCTCGAGCCGGGGCCAGACGGAATTGGTCGCGGCCGCGCGCGGCGTCGTGGACGGGGCACTCATGATGCCCAAGGGTACGCGCCCGCCCGTCGGTGACCGCGCGCACGCCACGATGCCACCCGACAACACTCCTGCACACGCTCCGCCGCGATGCCCGCGCGGCGGTGGTGGCGACGCGGTACTAACCTCGGACCGGCGCGAGAGGAGATTGCCGCGATGCCGGAGCCCCAGCCGGGAGCACGGCCGGCCGACGGGCGCACCCTGGGCCCGGAGCCGGACGACGCTCCGGCGGTCGCCGACGAGTCGACCTCCCCACCCGTACCGCCGGACCACCCCGCCGCCCCCGACCAGTCGGAACCCACGGCCCAGGAACCCGCAGCCCAGCCGGAGCCCACGGCCCAGGAGCCCGCAGCCCGGAAGCCGGCGGCCCAGCCCGAACCGACGGCCCAGGAGCCCGCGGCCCCCGCCGCGTCCGCGGACTCCCCCGCGCCCCGGTGGAGTGGGTCCGCGCCGGTCCCTCCCCCGCTGCCGCGCAGGCGTGCCTGGGGTGAGTCGGCCGAGCCGACCCCGCCGCCGCCCCTGCCCGAGCAGCCACCCGAGCACCGCACCCCGGTCGACCCGTGGGCCGGGGTGGACACCGGTGGCTGGGACCTGCCCTCCGCCGAACTGCCCCCGCTGCCCCCGACGTTGGACTACCCGGCGCCCCCGTCGACCCGGCAGTGGTCCGGGCCGCCCGCACCGCCGGTGGGGACGCACCCGGTGTCGCCGCCACCCGCCCACCCGACGTCGCCCGCCTACCCGGCGCCACCCACCTACCCGGCGCCACCAGCTCACTCGGCGCCGCCCGCCCGGCCGTCCCTGCCGGCGCAGCCCGGCACGGCCCGGCCCGCCGCGCCGGTGCGACCCGCAAGGGTGCCGAAGCAGCGGCGGGGACGGCGGTCGGCCACGCCACCGCCGGTGACGCCACCACCTGGCTGGGAAGCCCCGAAGGGGTACGTGCCGGTCCCGGTCCGCCGCCGGCGTCGCTGGCCGTGGCTGCTGCTGCTCACCCTGGCCTGCTGCTGCGGATGTCCCGCCTACTACGGCCTACCGATCTCGTCCCAGTACCCCGCCCGCGCCGCGCTGCCCGAGCAGGTCGCCGATCTGAGCCTGCGTCAGGACGACGGCAGCGCCGCGACCTCCCGACAGCTGGAGAACGAGGTACGCCAGGAGAACTGGCTGGCCGAGGACACCTTCGCCGGCGTCTACGCCACGGGGGACGGCAAGCGGGTGACGGTCTTCGGCGGCACCGGCTTCCGGTTGACCCCGGAGGCGGACGCGGACGCGGAGATCACCCGGCTCAGTGAGCGCTACGCGCTGGAGGCGCCGGAGACGGTGCGGACCGGCGTACGAGGTCGGCACGAGCGGTGTGCGATCGGCCGGCCGGCCGACGGCGACGTGGTGGTGTGCACCTCTGTCGACCACGGCAGCATCGCCACCGGGGTGTTCACCCGGCTCTCGATCTCCGACAGCGCGGCTCTGCTGGACACCCTGCGCGGCCAGATCGTCCAGCCCGAGCGGGGCTGAGCCCCGCCCGCACGCTGCCTGGCATGCTGGCCCGCCGCGTGCTGGCGTGCCGCGTGCTGGCGTGCCGCGTGCTGGCGTGCCGCCGCGCTGGCCCGCCGTGTGCCGGCGTGTTGGTTACTGGGTGCTTGCATGACGCTGCGTCACGCCGCAGGTGGACGACAGGGCGAGCAATGCAGATACCTGTGAGTCATAAATATGACTCACAGGTATATCGCCTCCGACCGGATTGCCCGCCAGCTCGGCGGCCGAGGCCAGCGGGCCCGACAGCAGCAGCCGGGAAACCCCAGCCCCGCCAGCAACACCCCCGACGAACGGCAGCGCCGACAGGCGGGCACGCGCCGACAGGCGGCAGCCTGGGTCAGGCGTCGCGGGTCGGGTCCGGGTGGGCGCGCGGCGGGGCGTAGCGCGGGACGTACTCCTGGCCGGTGAGCTTCTGGATCTCGCTCATCAGCTCGTCGGTCATCTGGCGCAGCGAGGTGCGGTCGTCCGGGCGACCGGTGAAGTCCAGCGGCTTACCGAACCGGACGGTGATCTTGGCGGTGCCGGGGCGGGGCACCCGGGCGCCGATCGGCTGGGCCTTGTCCGTGCCGATCGTGCCGACCGGGATGATCGGCACACCGGCGGAGATCGCCAGCCGGGCCGCTCCGGTCCGCCCCCGGTAGAGCTTGCCGTCCGGTGAGCGGGTGCCCTCCGGATAGACCACCACCAGGTCACCACCCTGCAACGCCGGGATGGCGGCGTCGAACGCGGACAGCGCGGCCCGCCCACCGGCCCGCTCGACCGGGATCGCGCCCAGACCGGTGAGGACGAACTTCGAGAACGCGCCCTTCACGCCGGTGCCCTTGAAGTACTCCGACTTGGCCCAGAACGCCAGGTGCCGGGGCACCACAGTGCCGAGGAACAGCTCGTCGGCCACCGAGAGATGGTTGCCGGCGAAGATCGCGCCGCCGGTTTCCGGCACGTGTTCCAGCCCCTCCACGGTCGGGCGGAACGCCAACCGCAGCGTGGGCGCCACGGTGAGCTTGCCGATGGTGTAGAGCAGGGGCACTGGTCCTCCGGCAGATGAGGTGCGAGCAGGCGGTGTCACGGTAGCGGACGCCTCCACACCTCCCGGACGGAGGTGGGGAGGCGTCCGCACCCGCGCGTTACACCCGCCGGACGGTGACCGTCACCCGCTCACCCTCGCCCACCTCGCCGGCGAACCCGTCGAGGCCCTCGGCGAAGTCGATCGAGTCGGCCAGCACCTCACCGGCGACGAAATCGACGTACGCGCTCACCGCCGCGCGCACCTCCTCGGACGCCGACACCGACACCACGATCCGGTCGGAGACGTCCAGGTCGGCGTCGCGGCGGGCCTGCTGCACCACCCGCACCACGTCGCGGGCGAGGCCCTCGGCGGCCAGCTCCGGGGTGACCTCGGTGTCCAGCACGACCACGCCCTCGCCGCCGGGCAGCGGCGCGGAGTGCTCGGCGTCGGCAGCGACGAGGCGCAGCTCGTACTCGCCCTCGGCCAGGGTGACGCCGGCGGCCACCGGGGCGCCGTCGACCAGCTCCCAGTCGCCGGCCTTGACCGCCTTGATCACCTGCTGGACCTGCTTGCCGACGCGCGGACCGAGCGCCCGGGGCACCACTGTCAGCACCTGCTGGCAGTACTCGGACAGTTCCGCGCTGAACTCCACCGCCTTGACGTTCACCTCGTCGGTGATCAGGTCGGTGAACGGTCGCAGCTGCTCCGCCGCCGGGGAGGCCACGGTCAGCTTCGACAGCGGCAGACGTACCCGCAGACCCTTGGCCTTGCGCAGCGACAGCGCCGCCGAGGCCACGGCCCGCACGTTGTCCATGGCGGCGACCAGCTCGTGGTCGGCGGGGAACTCGCTCGCCTCCGGCCAGTCGGTCAGGTGCACCGAGCGCTCCCCGGTCAGCCCGCGCCAGATCTCCTCCGCGGTCAGCGGCGCCAGCGGCGCCACCACCCGGCAGAGCGTCTCCAGCACCGTCGACAGGGTGTCGAACGCGTTGGCGTCGCCGGACCAGAACCGGTCCCGCGAGCGGCGCACGTACCAGTTGGTCAGCGCGTCCAGGTAGGACCGCACGGTGGCGCACGCGCCGGAGATGTCGTACGCGTCCATCTGCGCGCTGACCGTCGACACCAGCTCGTTGGTCTTGGCCAGGATGTACCTGTCGAGCAGGTGCGTCGAGTCGGTGCGCCGCCGCGCCTGGTACCCGTCCGCGTTGGCGTAGAGCGAGAAGAAGTACCAGACGTTCCACAGCGGCAGCAGCACCTGCCGCACGGCGTCGCGGATCAGCGTCTCGGTGACCGCCATGTCCCCGCCGCGCAGCACCGGCGAGGACATCAGCATCCAGCGCATCGCGTCCGACCCGTACGAGTCGAAGACGTGGTAGACGTCCGGGTAATTGCGCAGGCTCTTGGACATCTTGCGCCCGTCCGAGCCGAGCAGGATGCCGTGGCTCAGGCAGTTGCGGAACGCCGGCCTGTCGAACAGCGCGGTCGCCAGCACGTGCATGGTGTAGAACCAGCCCCGGGTCTGCCCGATGTACTCGACGATGAAGTCACCCGGGTAGTGGTGCTCGAACCAGTCCGCGTTCTCGAACGGGTAGTGCACCTGGGCGAACGGCATCGACCCGGACTCGAACCAGCAGTCCAGCACCTCCGGCACCCGGCGCATCATCGACTGACCGGTCGGGTCGTCCGGGTTGGGGCGGACCAGGTCGTCCACCGCCGGCCGGTGCAGGTCGCTCAGGCGTACGCCGAAGTCCCGCTCGATGTCGGCGAGCGAGCCGTAGACGTCCAGGCGCGGGTAGTTCGGGTCGTCGGACTTCCACACCGGGATCGGGGAGCCCCAGAACCGGTTGCGGCTGATCGACCAGTCGCGGGCGTTGGCCAGCCACTTGCCGAACGAGCCGTCCTTGATGTGGCCGGGCGTCCAGTTGATCTCCTGGTTCAGCTCGACCATCCGGTCCCGGAACTTGGTCACGGCCACGAACCACGACGACACCGCCTTGTAGACCAGCGGGGTGTCGCAGCGCCAGCAGTGCGGGTACGAGTGGGTGTAGGTGTCCTGCTTGAGCACCACCCCCCGGTCCTTCAGCTCCCGGATCACCGGCTTGTTGACGTCGAAGACCTGCTCACCCTGGTACGGCGGGACCAGCGCGGTGAACCGGGTGTGGTCGTCGACAGTGACGATGGTGGGGATGCCGGCGGCGTTGCAGACGTTCTGGTCGTCCTCACCGAACGCCGGGGCGAGGTGCACGATCCCGGTGCCGTCCTCGGTGGTGACGAACTCCGCGCCGAGCACCTGGTACGCGTTCTCGCCGGCCTGCTCGACGAGGAAGTCGAACAGCGGGGTGTAGCGGCGTCCGACCAGGTCGCGGCCGTACACGGTGCCGACCTGCTCGTAGCCGTCCAGTTCCTTGGCGTACGCGGCCAGCCGCGCCGCGCCCACCACGTAGCGGTCGCCGTCGCGCTCCAGGACCGCGTACTCGATGTCCGGTCCGACGGCGAGGGCCAGGTTCGACGGCAGGGTCCACGGCGTGGTCGTCCAGACGCCCAGCTTGACCGGCCCGCGCACCAGCTCCGGTGCGGACTCGTCGGCGGTCAGCCCGAACCACACCGACAACGTCGGGTCGTGCCGGTCCCGGTAGACGTCGTCCATCCGGGTCTCGGTGTTCGACAGCGGCGTCTCACAGCGCCAGCAGTACGCCAGCACCCGGAAACCCTCGTAGATCAGACCCTTCTCGTGCAGGGTCTTGAAGGCCCACATGACGCTTTCCATGTAGTCCAGGTCGAGGGTCTTGTAGTCGTTGGCGAAGTCGACCCAGCGGGCCTGCCGGTTGATGTACCGCTCCCAGTCCTGGGTGAACTCCAGCACGGAGGTGCGGCAGGCCTCGTTGAACCGGGCCACGCCCAGGTCGATGATCTCCGCCTTGCTGGTGATGCCGAGCTGCTTCTCGGCCACCACCTCGGCGGGCAGGCCGTGGCAGTCCCAGCCGAACCGCCGCTCCACGTGCCGCCCGCGCATGGTCTGGTAGCGCGGCACCACGTCCTTGACGTACCCGGTGAAGAGGTGGCCGTAGTGCGGCAGGCCGTTGGCGAACGGCGGGCCGTCGTAGAAGACGTACTCGTTCTTGCCGTCGTCGCCGGCCGGTCGGGCCTCGACGGACGCCTCGAAGGTCTTGTCGGCCGTCCAGTGCTCCAGCACCCGGCGCTCGACCGCGGGCAGGTCCGGGCTCGCCGGGACACCGGCAGCGGTCGGGTCGTGCAACGGATAGGCCATCGGGTGTCGTTCTCCTCGCAGCTCACTCAACGTGGGTCTGCGAGGACGAACCTTCCGGGTACGCCGACGACGGCGCTCCCGGGTGGCCCGCGGTACCACCCCGCTTGGCGGTCAGGATCGACCGCCCGCTCATTTGCCGGCTGTGACGGGCCGCACCCGTCCGGTTCTACTGGGCCGGTTGCCCGGCTGTTCTTCCGGAGGCTCACCGGTGATGGCCGGGTCATCGCCTTACGGTGCACAACGATACTCGACAGGCCCACCGCCGCGCCGCCGAGTAATGGCGCGCGCGGGCACCCTAGGCTGGCCGGGTGATCCGGATCGAGTTGGACGAGCCGACGCTGGCCCGCACCCGGATCGCGATCAGCCCGCTCTGGGAGGTGCTGACCAGCCTGTACGTGCTGCACCGCAATCCGGGCGAGGCGCCCTGGCCGTACACGGGTTGGGCGCGGCACGCGCGGCGGGTGCTCGCCGAGGTGCCGGCGACGGCGCCGGTCCGGGTGTTGACGATCGGTTCACGTGCGCCGGACTTCCTCACGCCCGTCCCCTCGTCCGCCGCGCCGACGCTGGCCGAGCAGCTCGCCGAGCTGCGCGCGACACCCGCGGAGGTGATCGCCGAGCAGATCCCCCGCTACCACCGCCTCGACGACCTGCCCGGGTGGCTGGGCCCGTTCGTGACGGACCGGCAGGCCGCCCTGGACCGGCTCGCCGACGGCATCGAGGCGTACTGGGACGCGGCGATCGCGCCCTGGTGGCCGGCGATGCGGGCGGCGCTGGACGAGGAGGTGCTGCACCGGGCGCGGGCGCTCGCCGCCGACGGCCCGGACGCGCTGCTGGCCGACCTGCACGAACGGGTGCGCTGGGACAAGCCGGTGCTGACGCTCGTGAAGCCGTTGGAGCAGCGCTTCGAGGCCGTGAACCAGCGCCTGCTGCTGGTTCCGTTGATCTTTTCGCGGGGTGCGCTCACCTGCTCCACCGATCATCCCGAGATCGTCGCCGTCTCCTACCAGGCGCGCGGGGCGGTGCTGCTCGCCGAGGGCGGGCCGGTACCGGCGCCGGGTGCCGCACCGACCACCGACCGGCTGGCGGTGCTGGTCGGTCGGGGTCGGGCACAGGTGCTGCGGGCGTTGACCCGACCGGCGACCACAGCCGGTCTCGCCGCGACCCTGGGGCTGGCCCCGAGCACCGTCTCGGAGCAGCTCTCGGCGCTGCTCGCCGCCGGGGTGGTGCACCGCCGCCGGGTCGGCCGTCGGGTGCTGTACGGCCTGGAGCCGGCCGGCGTGGCCCTGGTGCAGCTCGTCGGTGACGAGCCGACGACGGCATCGGCCTGAGGATTCGGCCCGGTCCGAATTCGTTTCCCACCCACCCCGGCCACTCCTAACCTCCCGACATGAGCGAACACGCGATCGAGGCGGTCGGGTTGCGGCGCACGTACCGCAGCCGCACCGGGTGGTTACGACCCCAGCGCCGGGAGGTCCAGGCGGTCCGCGGCGTCGACCTGACGGTCGGCAACGGGGAGCTGTTCGGCCTGCTCGGGCCGAACGGCGCTGGGAAGACCACGACCATCAAGCTGCTGAACACGCTGCTCATCCCGACCGCCGGTGAGGCCCGGATCTGCGGGTTCGACGTGGTCCGGCAGACCCGGGAGGTACGCCGACGGATCGGGTACGTCTTCGGCGGCGACCGCGGCCTGTACGACAGGCTCTCCGCGCGGGACAACCTGCGCTACTTCGCCGAGCTGTACGGCGTGCCGGGGCGCGAGCAGAAGCGGCGGATCGCCGAGCTGTTCGAGCTGGTCCGCCTGACCGGCCGGGAGAACGACCGGGTGGAGGGCTACTCGCGGGGCATGCGGCAGCGGCTGCACATCGCCCGGGGCCTGCTGCACCGGCCGCGTGTCCTCTTCCTCGACGAGCCGTCGATCGGGGTGGACCCGGTGGCCGCCCGGGAACTGCGGCAGACAGTTGCCGACCTCGCCGCCACCGGCACCACAGTGCTGCTCACCACCCACTACATGGCCGAGGCCGACGAGCTGTGCGGCCGCATCGCCGTGATCGCGAACGGGGCGATCCAGGCCCTCGGCACCCCGGCGGAACTGCGGCACCACGCCGACGGCCGGCAGGTGCTGGAGGTCGAGGCGTACGGGGTGAGCGACGCGCAGCTCGCGCTCATCCACGCCCTTCCCGGGGTACGCGAGGCGAGCGTTGTCGTCACCGGCGCGGCGCAGGTGCTGACCGTGCAGTCCGACGCGGGGGTGGACGTGCAGGCGGACGTGCTGCGGGCACTGGACGGGGTGCGGCTGGGTCGTGTCACGGCCCGGCGGCCCACCCTGGAGGACGCGTACGTGGCGATCGTGAACCGCGTCGACGCGCAGGCCCGACCCGCTGAGGCGGTGGGGGTGTGAGGACGCTGCGCATGATCGCCGTCGGTGCGCTGCTGCACGCCAAGCAGCTCAGCCGCTCGCCGTTCGAGATCGCCACCGCGCTGATCGTGCCGGTGGTGCAGGCGCCCCTGGCCGTCTATCTCTTCCGGGCCGGCGGTGAGCCGGGTCGGCTGCTGGAGGCCGCGGTCGGGGCGGGCCTGATGGGCATCTGGTCGTCGGTGTTGTTCGGCTCGGGTGGCGCCATCCAGAACCAGCGGTGGCAGGGCACCCTGGAAATGATCATGCTGGCACCTCGCCCGCCGGCCCTGGTGGTGCTGCCGATCACCCTCGCGACCGCGCTCACCGGCACGTACGCCATGCTCGCCACCCTCGCCTGGGGTCGCCTGCTGTACGGCATCCCGCTGACCTTCGCCGACCCGCTGGCGTTCGCGGTCGCGGTGCCCGGCTGCATCATCGGCCTCGGCATGTTCGGTCTGCTGCTCGCCTCGACGTTCGTGCTGCTGCGCAACGCCAACGCGCTCACCAACACGATGGAGTACCCGATCTGGCTGGTCTCCGGGATGCTCATCCCGATCACCGCGCTGCCCGGCTGGACCGGCCCGATCGGCGCCGTGCTGCCCACCACGTGGGGAGCGCGGGCGGTCCGTGAGGCGGCCACCGGCAGCGGGCCGGTCTGGCCCTCGCTCGGCATCTGCCTCGCGATCAGCGTGGCCTGCCTGGCTCTCGGTGCGCTCATGATGACCCACGTCGAGCGGCGGGCCCGCGCGGCAGCCACCCTCGCCCTGGCCTGAGGAGGCGACGATGACCGCACTGCTGCGCCTGATCGGGACCGGTGGCGTGATCGCCTACCGGGCCCTGTTCAACTGGACCACCCCGGCGATGTTCGTCGGCACGCTGCTCGTCGGCCCGCTGTTCCAACTGCTCTTCTTCGCCTACCTGGGCCGGCAGCTCGGCGTCGCCGACGACGGCTTCTACATCACCGGCAACGCCGTGCTGGCGTCCTCGCTGGCCTGCGTGTTCGGCGGCACCATGGCCGTCTCCAACGAGCGGCGCTTCGGGACCCTCGGGCACGTGCTGCTCTCCCCCCGCAGCCGCACCGCGGTGTTCCTCGGCCGGGTCCTGCCGTACGCCGGCAACGGGCTGCTGATCGCGGTGACCACGCTGACCGCGGCGTCGCTGCTGCTGGGCCTGCGGGTGCCGGCCGACGCGCTGCCGGGGTTGCTGCTCACCCTGGCGGTGGCGGCGTTGGCGTGCGGGTTCTTCGGCCTGACGCTGGGTGCGATCGGGCTGCGGTTCCGCGACGTCTGGCTGGTCTCCAACGTGTCGGTGGCCCTGCTGCTCCTGCTCACCGGGGTGAACGTGCCCGCCGCCGGGCTACCGGCCTGGATGCGGGTCACCGGCGAGCTGCTGCCGATCACCCACGCGGCCGAGGCGGCCCGCCGGCTGGTTGCCGGCGAGGGTTTCCGGGCCGCCGCGCCCCAGCTCGCCGCCGAACTGGCCATCGCCGTCGCGTACGCGATCCTGGCCGCCGTCCTGCTCAAGGTCTTCGAAGCCGAGTCCCGCCGCCGAGCCTCCCTGGAAACCCTCTGACCCCACCACCCACTTACCCACCCACCCACCCACCCACCCCCGGTGATCATGAAGTTGTTGCCCGCCGCAGCGGCGTGTCGCGGCAACAACTTCATGATCAACCGAAGGCCGGGCCGGGGTGGGGTGGGGTTACGGGGCGGGGAGGGTGGTGTTCCAGAGCGAGGCGCCGTCGCGGTCGCGCAGGTGGACCGTCAGGGCCGCCGACTCGCCGTCGATCGACACCTCGCCGAAGTGCTGGAAGCCCTCGGCCGGTGAGGTGTTGGCACGCGGCGGGGCGTGCACGAAGACCGCCTGCGGGCCGAACGTGCCGTCCAGGGCGTTCGGGCCGAACGCGCCGGCGTGCGCCGGGCCGGAGACGAACTCCCAGAACGGCGTGAAGTCGCCGACCGCCGCCCGGGACGGGTCGTAGTGGTGCGCGGCGGAGTAGTGCACGTCGGCGGTGAGGAAGACCATGCCGGTCACCTGAGCCCGATGGGTTGCTCGCAGCACCTCGGCGAACTCCAGCTCACGACCGAGCGGCGCACCGCTGTCGCCCTGCGCGACACCCTCCTGCGCCCCCGGACCGTCCGGCACCACGACCCCGATCGGCAGGTCGTTGGCGATCACCTTCCAGGTCGCCGTGGAGCGCTTCAGCTCCCGGATCAGCCACTCCCGCTGCTCGCGGCCGAGCAGACCGCGCTTCGGGTCGGCGTACGTGTTGCCGTCGTTGGGGTCCTTGTGGGTGCGCATGTCGAGCACGAACACGTCCAGCAGCGGCCCGTACGGGATCCGTCGGTACAGCGGCCCGTCGTCCGGCACGGGCAGCCACTCGTGGAACGCCTGACTGGCCCGCGCGGCGAGCACGTCGACGCGCTGCTCGGTGTAGCGCGGGTCGTCCAGGATCTCCCCGGGGTACCAGTTGTTGAGGACCTCGTGGTCGTCCCACTGGTTGATCTGCGGCACCGCCGCGGCGAACTCCCGCAGGTGCGTGTCGAGCAGGTTGTAGGCGAACTGTCCCCGGTACTCGGTGAGCGTCTCGGCGACCTTGCTCTTCTCGGGGGTCACCAGGTTGCGCCAGATCCGCCCGTCGGGCAGCGTCACCGACTCGACCAGCGGCCCGTCGGCGTACACGGTGTCGCCGCTGCACAGGTAGAAGTCCGGACGGACCTCCCGCATCGCCCGGAAGATCGACAGTCCGCCGTAGGTGGGGTCGATCCCCCAGCCCTGCCCGACGATGTCCCCGGTCCACACGAACGACACATCGCGTCGCCGGTGCCGGCCCGGCGCGGTGGTCAGCGACCCGGTCAGCGGCTCGCTGACCACCCCGTGCCGCTCCAGGCTCTCCACCCGGACCCGGTAGTGCAGCCGCTCGGCGTCCGGCAGGCCCCGCAGCCGCACCTTGCCGGTGAAGTCCCCGCTCGGGCCGAGCACCGGACCCCGCAGCTGCCGGGCGCCCCGGAAGTCGGGCCGCCGACTCACCTCGACAAGCATCCGGCCCGGACGGTCGGCCCGCGTCCAGACCAGCGCCGAATCGGCGGTCACGTCGCCGCTCTGCACGCCGTGGGTGAGCACGGGGCGCCCCGCCGGGCGCCAGGCCGGGGCGGCGTTCGCGCCGCCGCCGCCCAGCAGCGCACCGCCGGCGACTCCGGCCCCGGCCACCAAACCAGCCCGCAGCAGGGTACGTCGATCAAGCTCGGTCATGCTTCCTCCCGGTCATGGGTTGACCCCGTCGGTCTACCGGGCGGAGATGACCGCGACCGGCGGCCCGGATGACCGGGGCCCGAACGCCTGCTGTCCGGCCGGAACGCTTCCGACCGGCCCACCACGCGTGACCGGGGTCACCACGACGGTTGTCACGGCAGGCCCCGCTCGGACCGTCGTAGCGGTGTCGGATCGAACAGGGAGTTGGTCATGCAACGAATGAGGCTCTTCGAGGTCGCGCCGCAGGGATACCAGGCCGTTTCGGGCCTGGAGAAGTACGTCCAGGCGAACGTCGACCACACCGTGCTGGAGCTGGTCAAGCTGCGGGCGTCGATGCTGAACGGCTGCGCGTACTGCGTGGACATGCACAGCCGCGACGCCCTCGCCGCCGGCGAGTCGAGCCGGCGGCTGTTCGCGGTGTCCGCCTGGCGGGAGGCGCTGTCGTTCTTCGACGAGCGGGAGCAGACCGCGCTGGCGCTCACCGACGCGGTGACCCGGCTCGGCGAGCACGGGGTGTCGGACGAGGTGTGGGACGCCGCCGCGAAGGTCTGGTCGGAGAAGGAACTGGCCGATCTGGTCCTCGCGATCGCCACAATCAACGTGTGGAATCGTATCGCCGTGACGACGCACACGGAGCCCCCGGCGCAGGTGTGACGACCGGGGCGGCAGAGGCGGCCGGTGCGCTCCAGGCGCACCGGCCGATGCTGCTCGGGCTCGCCTACCGCCTGCTCGGCAGCCGGCACGACGCCGAGGACGTGCTCCAGGAGGCGTACCTGCGGTGGCTCGGCGTGGACCGCGCCACAGTGGCCGAGCCGCGCCGCTACCTGTCCCGGGTGGTCACGCGGCTGGCGATGGACCGGCTGCGGACCCGGCAGGCGGCCCGCGAGACGTACGTCGGGCCGTGGCTGCCCGAGCCGGTGCCGACCGAGCCCTCGCCGTTCGGGCCACTGGACCGCGCGGAGCTGCGCGACTCGCTGTCCACCGCCCTGCTGCACGTCCTGGAGCGGCTCACCCCGCCGGAGCGCGCGGTGTACGTCCTGCACACCGCGTTCGACCTGCCGTACGCCGAGATCGCGGAGATCCTGGACCGGAGCCCCGAGGACTGTCGGCAACTGCACCACCGGGCGGCCACCCGGGTACGCCAGGAGCGCCGCCGCTTCACCGCCAGCCGGTCGGAGCGTGAGCGGCTGCTGGAGGCGTTCCTCGCCGCCGCCCGAAACGGCGACCTGGCGACGCTCACCAGTCTGGTGGCCGCGGACGTGACGGCGTGGAACGACGGCGGCGGCCGGGTGCGTTCCGCCCGCAACCCGCTGCACGGCGCCGACCGGGTCGCCCGGTTCTACGCCGGGATCTACGGCCCCGGCCGCGAGTGGACGGCGCGTCGGGTCGAGATGAACGGCGAACCGGCCATCCTGCTGACCCGCCGCTCCGACGGCGGCCGGTACACGATGACCGTCACCGCCGACGCCGGCCGGATCACCGGGATCTACGTCGTGGGCAACCCGGAGAAGCTACCGCCGGTCGACTGAACCCCCGCGCTGTCATCTGAGCTCGGGGAACCAGAGCCCGATCTCGCGCTTGGCGCTGTCCGTCGAGTCGGAGGCGTGTACGAGGTTCTCCCGGTTGGACAGCGACAGGTCGCCCCGGATCGTGCCGGCGGCTGCCTTGCGGCCGTCGGTCGCGCCGACCAGCCCGCGGACCACGTCGATGACCTGGTCGCCGGAGAGCACCAGGGCGACCAGCGGGCCGCCGGTCATGAAGTCCTTCAGCGGCGGGTAGAACGCCTTGTCGACGTGCTCGGCGTAGTGCGCATCGGCGAGCGCGGCGTCCATCGTCCGGTGCACCATCGCGTCGATCCGCAGCCCCTTGCGCTCGAAGCGGGAGAGGACCTCGCCGACCAGACCGCGGCGGACCGCGTCGGGCTTGATCAGCACGAGGCTGCGCTCATCCGGGCTGTTCCTGGACACGCTGGGTTCCTCCTGTACGCGCAGAACGCTTGGGCTCGGTACGGTCAGCCTAGCGACCCGGTCCCGGCGCCGGCGCGGCGGCCGGTCTTTCCCCCGGTGGCCGATCCGGCCTAGCCTGGCCCTGACCCCCGGGAGGTCCACTGTGGCGAATGGCGGGAACCGGCCCATCGCGCCGGTACGCAAGCTCATCGGCACGGTGCTCGGCACCGTGGCCACCTTCGTCGTCCTCTTCGGGCTGGGCATGACCAGCTGGGCCATCGTGGCCCTCGGGGTCGCCCTGCTGGTGCTGGCGATTGCGCTCGCGACCGTACGCGGCGGCGGGCGCACCTGGGTGGTGGGCGTGGCGCACGTGCACAGCGCCTCCGAACCACCCACCCAGTACGCGTTCGGCCGGTGCGAGCTGCAACTGGTCATCGACGCGCCAGGTCTGCCACCCCGATCCAAGAAGATCATCGAGCCGCGGGTGCCGGTCTCGAAGTGGCCGTCGCTGGGTCAGACCCTGCCGATCCGGGTCGCGTTGGACGACCAGCGGCACGTCAAGGTCCTCTGGGACGAGGTGCCCACCCACGCCGAGACCGCGGCGGCCGTCGCCGACCTCCCACCGGAGTTCGGCGACATCGACGCCGTGGACGACGTGATCATCCAACAGGACGCCCCGCCGTGGGCCGACCGCGCTGCCGACGACGACTTCCGGGACGGGCGCGACTCCGAAGGGTTCCTTGACCCGCGTGCCCGCGACGGCGACCCGTTCCGCGACGCCCGCGACGGTGATCCGTTCCGCGACGCCCGCGACGGTGACCCGTTCCGCGACCCGCGCGGCCCCGAGGTGTTCCGTGACGCGCGCGGCCCCGACCCGCTGCGCGACGACCCGGCACTCGCACCCGACGAGCGCGAGCCGGTGGTCATGAGCCAGAGCCCGGGCGGTCCGGTGGTGCTCGAAGGCGTCGTCGTCGAGCCGCAGCCCGGTTCGGGGCTGCCCCGACGGGCGACCCCCGCACCGCGTCCACCGGCGGAGGAGCACTTCGACGAGCCCGACGCCGACCCGCTCGCCCCGATCGACGACCGCATCGACCAGGCCGACGACCGCATCGACCCGACTACCGACGACCGGCGCGCGACCGCCGAGGCCCGCCTCGACCCGCCCGCCGCGCCGCGCGTCGATCCACCTCCGGCGCAGCGCACCGGCCCGGTCGCCATGGACCCGTTGGACCCGCTGGACCTGCCGCTGGACGATCCGACCCCGACCGGGACGGCCCGCGAGACCGTCACCGCCGAGGACCTGGACGAGGCGATCTTCGGGTACGACGGCGCGTCCGCGGCCGATCCGGCCGGCCCGATCAGCGGTGTCGGCCTGACCCTGCTGGTCACCGACCTGTCCCGGTCGCTCGCCTTCTACCGCGACATGCTCGGCTTCAGCGAGGTCGACCAGGGCGCCGGCAATGCCGTGCTCGCCTTCGGCACGACCCGGCTGGTGCTGCGCGAGGTGACCGGGGCCGCGCCGATCAGCCGCCGGCTGGTGCACGTCAACCTCGAGGTGGACGACATCGAGGCGGCGTACGGCCGGCTGCGCGACTCCGGCGTGCGCTTCACGTACGCGCCCCGGGTGGTCAACCGGGGCAGCCGGCTGGAGGTGTGGGCGGCGGCCTTCCGCGACCCGGACGGCCACGGCATCGCCCTCACCCAGTGGCGCGAACGCGCCGACGCCTGACCCGGCCGGGTCGTCGGCGCGTCTAGCCGAGGATGACCCGCCGGACGTGCAGCGCGTACGCCCAGACCAGGGCGAAGATGATGCCCAGCACGAGCAGCGACCAGTGCAGCAGACCGGCCAGCAGCAGCAGGCCCTGCAGCACGGTGCCGGCGTGCCAGGCCCAGGGGCGGCGCATCATGCCGGCGAGCAGGACGGCGACGACCGCCAGGGCCACCACCGCCGCGATCGCGGCCCCACCGAGGTCACCACCAACCACCCGGATGGGCTGGATGGCCAGCAGCAGCACCAGGGCCTCCAGGCTGAGCGTCCCGGCGCCCAGGCCGCGTACCGCCCGCTCCGGGTTGCGCAGCCCGGACCGGCGCGGCTGCCCGGCCTCCGACTCCCCCACCGACGGTCCGGTCGTGCCCTGACCACCGGTGGACCCGCCCGCCTCGCCGTCCGACGGGCCGGTCGGGTCGTCGGTGGCGCGTGGGCCGTGCTCGGGGCCGGTCATCGCTTCAACAGCCGGCGGGCGTCGGCCACCGTGACCACCGAACCGGTCACCAGGACCCCGACGCCGCTGAGCTCTCCGGGGACGTCCTCCTCGGCCAGCGCGACCGCCAGCTCGATCGCGTCCGGCAACTCCTCGGCCACCTCGACGCGCTCCTCGCCGAAGATCTCGGCGGCCAGCGCGGCGAGTTCCTTCGTCGGCATCGCCCTTGGCGAACTGTTGCGGGTCACCACCACGACGTCGGCCACCGGCTCCAGCAGCTCCAACAGGCTGCTCGCGTCCTTGTCGGCGAGCACCCCGACAAGCGCCACCAGCTTGCTGAACGCGAACTCCTCCTGCAGGGCGGTGACCGTCGCGGCCATGCCGTGCGGGTTGTGCGCACCGTCGAGCAGGACCGTGGGTGCACTGCGGACCCGCTCCAACCGGCCCGGGGAGCTGGCCGTGGCAAAGCCCTCCCGGACGGCCTCGATGTCCAGCTGCCGTCGGGCCCCGGCACCGAGGAACGCCTCCACCGCGGCGAGCGCCACCGCGGCGTTCTGCGCCTGGTGCGCGCCGTGCAGCGGGAGGAACACCTCGTCGTAGACGCCACCGAGGCCCTGCAGTTTGAGCACCTGCCCGCCGACGGCGACCGCCCGGCTCAGGACCCCGAACTCGCCGCCCTCGCGGGCGATGGTGGCGCCCACCTCGGCGCAGCGTTCAAGGAGGGGACGCGCGGCCTCCTCCTCCTGCGCCGCGGCGATCACCGTGGCGCCCGGGTGGATGATGCCGGCCTTGGCCAGCGCGATGTCCTGGAGGGTGTCGCCGAGCCACTCGGTGTGGTCCAGACCGATCGGGGTGATCACACACACCCCGGCCTGGATGACGTTCGTGGCGTCCTCGGCGCCGCCGAGCCCCACCTCGACCACTGCGATGTCGACAGGCGCGTCGGCGAACGTGGCGAACGCCAGCGCGGTGGTCATGTCGAAGTACGTCAGCGGCTCGTCCGACCGGGCGTCGACAAGCTCGGCCAGCGGCTTGATCTCCCCGTACACGGCGGCGAACCGCTCCTCGCTGACCGGCTCGCCGTCCAGGCTGATCCGTTCCCGCACGGTCTCCAGGTGCGGGCTCGTGTACCGGCCGGTGTGCAGCCCGAATGCCCGCAGCAGCGAGTCGATCATCCGCGCGGTGGAGGTCTTGCCGTTGGTGCCGGTCAGGTGGATCGCCGGGTACGCCCGCTGCGGGCTGCCGAGCAGGTCGAGCAGCGACTCGATGCGGTCCAGCTCGAACACCATGCGGGTGAAACCGCGGGCGTTCAGCTCGGCTTCGGCGGCGGCGAAATCGGTACGGTCGGTCACGAGGGCAGTGTCTCCAGAGCAGCGTCGATCCGGACCAGGTCGGCCTCGGCGGTGGCGAGCCGGTCGCGGATCTTCGCGACGACCGGCTCGGGGGCCTTGCCGATGAAGGCAGGGTTGTCGAGCTTCGCCCGGGCCTGCGCGACCTCCTTCTCGGCGGCGGCGCGGTCCTTCGTAAGCCGGGCCCGCTCGGCGGCCAGGTCGATCGACCCCCGGGTGTCCAACGCGACACCTACCGCGCCGGGCATGGCCAGCGTGGCGCTGGCCTGGAAGTCGTCCCCGGCCGGGTCCAGCCGGACCAGCGACCTGATCAGCGGCTCGTGGGCCGCGATGCCGGCCCCGGCCAGCCCGTCCAGGCGGGCGGCCACCCGCTGCGTCGGGCGCAGCCCCTGGTCGGAACGGAACCGGCGGATCTCGGTGACCACCCGCTGCACGCCGGCCAGCTCGGCCTCGGCGGCGTCGTCGATCAGCGACCGGTCGGCCACCGGCCAGGCGGCGGCCTGGACCGTCTCGCCGCCGGTCAGCGCGAGCCACAGCTCCTCGGTGACGAACGGGATGACCGGGTGCAGCAGCCGCAGCAGCTGGTCGAGCACGTGCCCGAGCACCCTCCGGGTGGCGTCGGCCCGCTCGCCGCCCTCGGCGAGCACCGGCTTGCTCAGCTCGACGTACCAGTCGCAGACGTCGTCCCAGGCGAAGTGGTAGAGCAGGTCGCACACCTTGGCGAACTCGTACGCCTCGAACTGCTCGTCGACCTCGGCGGTGACGTGCGCCAGCCGGGACAGGACCCACCTGTCGACTGTGGAGAGCTGCTCGACGGGCGGCAGGTCGCCAGTGGTGTGCGCGCCGTTCATCAGCGCGAACCGGGTGGCGTTCCAGAGCTTGTTGCAGAAGTTGCGCGAACCCTGGCACCACTCCTCGCTGACCGGCACGTCCTGGCCGGGGTTCGCGCCCCGCGCCAGGGTGAACCGGGTGGCGTCGGCGCCGTACCTGTCGATCCAGTCCAGCGGGTCGACCACGTTGCCGAACGACTTCGACATCTTCTTGCCGAACTGGTCCCGCACCATGCCGTGTAGGGCGACCACGTCGAACGGCGGCCGGCCGTCCATCGCGTACAGGCCGAACATCATCATCCGGGCGACCCAGAAGAACAGGATGTCGTACCCGGTGACCAGCACGCTGGTCGGGTAGAACTTCGCCAGGTCCGGGGTCTCTTCGGGCCAGCCGAGGGTGGAGAACGGCCACAGGCCGCTGGAGAACCAGGTGTCCAGGACGTCCTCGTCCTGGTGCCAGCCCTCGCCGGTCGGCGCCTCCTCGTCGGGGCCGACGCAGACGATCTCACCCGCCGGGCCGTACCAGACCGGGATGCGGTGCCCCCACCACAGCTGGCGGGAGATGCACCAGTCGTGCATGTTGTCGACCCAGGCGAAGTAGCGCTTGGCCAGCTCGGCCGGCTCGATGCGCACCCGGCCGTCGCGCACCGCGTCGCCGGCGGCCTGCGCGAGCGGGGCGGTGTTGACGAACCACTGCAGCGACAGCCGCGGCTCGACGGTGGTCTTGCAGCGCGAGCAGTGCCCGACCGCGTGCACGTACGGCCGCTTCTCGGCGACGATCCGGCCCTGCTCACGCAGCGCGGCCACGATCGCCGGTCGCGCCTCGAACCGGTCCAGTCCCTCGAACGGGCCGGGCACGGTGATCACACCGCGCTCGTCCATCACGGTCAACGCCGGCAGGTCGTGGCGCTGGCCGATCTCGAAGTCGTTCGGGTCGTGGGCGGGCGTCACCTTGACCATGCCGGTGCCGAAGCTCGGGTCGACGTGCGCGTCGGCGACGATCGGGATCCGCCGGCCGGTGAGCGGCAACTCGACCTCGGTGCCGATCAGGTGCTGGTAGCGCTCGTCGTCGGGGTGCACCGCGACGGCGGTGTCGCCGAGCATCGTCTCGGCCCGGGTGGTGGCCACCACGACCTCGTCGCTGTAGCGGATGGAGATCAGCTCACCGTCGTCGTCGGTGTGCTCGACCTCGATGTCGGAGAGCGCGGTGAGGCAGCGCGGGCACCAGTTGATGATCCGGTTGGCCCGGTAGATGAGACCGTCGTCGAAGAGCTTCTTGAAGATCGTCTGGACGGCGCGGGTCAGCCCCGCGTCCATGGTGAAGCGCTCACGGTCCCAGTCCACGGAGTCGCCGAGGCGGCGCATCTGGCCGAGGATGGCGCCGCCGGACTCGGCCTTCCACTGCCAGACCCGCTCGACGAACTTCTCCCGGCCGAGATCGTGTCGGGACAGGCCCTCGGCGGCGAGCTGACGCTCGACCAGGTTCTGGGTGGCGATGCCGGCGTGGTCCATGCCGGGCAGCCACAGCGCCTCGAAGCCCTGCATCCGCTTACGCCGGGTCAGCGCGTCCATGAGCGTGTGCTCGAACGCGTGGCCCATGTGCAGCGAGCCGGTGACGTTCGGCGGCGGGATGACGATGGTGAAGGGGGGCTTGTCGCTGTCGGCGGAGGCCCGGAAGTGCCCAGCGGCTACCCACTGCTCGTACCGTCGCTGCTCTACCTCGCCGGGCTGGTACTGGCCGGCGAGGGTCGGGGCGTCGGGGCGTCGGGCATCCAGTCTCTCGGTCACCTGACAAGTCTACGGAGGGCTTCCGCGGACCTGACGTGCGCCACCTCTCGTTCGCGTACGGTGTCGGCTATGTCCGACGCACATCTCACCGAACGTTCGCTCGACGACAGTCACGAGCCGATCTTGCTGACCGAGGAGCCGATCCAGCTGAGCACCCGGGACACCGGGGGCGACCCCGACGATCGGTCCGGTGGCTGGTCCCGGCGCCGCAAGATCGGTTGGACGGTCGCGCTGGTCGTGGGTCTCGCGGGCGCGAGCGTGCTGGGAGTCGGCGGGTGGCGTGTGGCGCAGCAGAAGGACACCCGGCTGAGTTCACCGGACCAGGTGGCGGGGTTGACCCGGGACGACAGTGAGCGGGCCAGGAGCACGGCGGACTACCTGCGCAGCGGCCTGGCCGCCGACATCGAGCTGGACCGCAGTTTCGGCACCGTCTACCGCGACCCGGCCGACGACAAGCGCTCGGTGCTGATTTTCGGCGGCACCACGCTGCTCTGGCAGCCGGAGCGCGATCTGGACAGCCTCTTCGGCCTGATGTCCGACGAGACCGGCGCGGTGACCGGCCTGCGCGAGGTGCCCGCGGGCGACCTGGGCGGCGTCATGAAGTGCGGTAGCACCAGTGGCGACGGCGGCGACTTCGCGGTGTGTGGCTGGGCGGACCACGGCAGCGTCGTGATGGCGATGTTCCCCGGTAGGTCGGTGACCGACGCCGGCGCCCTGTTCCGTGACCTTCGCGGGGACATGCAGACCCGGGACTGATCCGCGCTCGTCCGGGCGGCGGATCCTCGGTGCCCCCTGGCCGTCCCGTGTCGGGGCTGTCCGATGACAGCAAAAGCCCCTATGTCAGCGGCACCGGATCGGGGAACGCAGAAAAGACCACCCCATGGGGGTGGCCTTTTCTGGAAGATTGTCCGGCGGTGTCCTACTCTCCCACACCCTCACGAGTGCAGTACCATCGGCGCTGGAGGGCTTAGCTTCCGGGTTCGGAATGTAACCGGGCGTTTCCCCTCCGCCATGACCGCCGTAACTCTATGAACATATCAAACAACCCCGGCACACAAAGTCACGGGTGTTCGCTCGTTCAGAGTTGCACAGTGGACGCGTAGCAGCTTAGTAGTCAAGTCCTCGGCCTATTAGTACCGGTCAACTGAACCCGTTACCGGGCTTACATTTCCGGCCTATCAACCCAGTCGTCTAGCTGGGGGCCTTACCCCACCAAAGTGGGTGGGATACCTCATCTTGAAGCAGGCTTCCCGCTTAGATGCTTTCAGCGGTTATCCCTTCCGAACGTAGCTAACCAGCCGTGCCCCTGGCGGGACAACTGGCACACCAGAGGTTCGTCCGTCCCGGTCCTCTCGTACTAGGGACAGCCCTTCTCAAGTATCCTACGCGCACGGCGGATAGGGACCGAACTGTCTCACGACGTTCTAAACCCAGCTCGCGTACCGCTTTAATGGGCGAACAGCCCAACCCTTGGGACCTGCTACAGCCCCAGGATGCGACGAGCCGACATCGAGGTGCCAAACCATCCCGTCGATATGGACTCTTGGGGAAGATCAGCCTGTTATCCCCGGGGTACCTTTTATCCGTTGAGCGACACCGCTTCCACTCGCAAGTGCCGGATCACTAGTCCCGACTTTCGTCCCTGCTCGACCTGTCAGTCTCACAGTCAAGCTCCCTTGTGTACTTGCACTCAACACCTGATTGCCAACCAGGCTGAGGGAACCTTTGGGCGCCTCCGTTACCCTTTAGGAGGCAACCGCCCCAGTTAAACTACCCACCAGACACTGTCCCTGAACCGGATAACGGTCCGAAGTTAGATACCCAAATCAACCAGAGTGGTATTTCAAGATTGCCTCCACCCATACTGGCGTATGGACTTCACCGGCTCCCACCTATCCTACACAAGCTAATTCGAGTACCAATGTCAAGCTATAGTAAAGGTCCCGGGGTCTTTCCGTCCTGCCGCGCGTAACGAGCATCTTTACTCGTACTGCAATTTCGCCGGGCCTGTGGTTGAGACAGTGGGGAAGTCGTTACGCCATTCGTGCAGGTCGGAACTTACCCGACAAGGAATTTCGCTACCTTAGGATGGTTATAGTTACCACCGCCGTTTACTGGCGCTTAAGTTCTCCGCTTCGCCCCGAAGAGCTAACAGGTCCCCTTAACGTTCCAGCACCGGGCAGGCGTCAGTCCATATACATCGAATTACTTCTTCGCATGGACCTGTGTTTTTAGTAAACAGTCGCTTCCCCCTGCTCTCTGCGGCCATACAACGCTCCACCCGCGCGGGGCTTCACGTCTCCGGCCCCCCTTCTCCCTAAGTTACGGGGGCAATTTGCCGAGTTCCTTAACCACAGTTCGCCCGATCGCCTCGGTATTCTCTACCTGACCACCTGTGTCGGTTTGGGGTACGGGCCGCTAAGAACTCGCTAGAGGCTTTTCTCGGCAGCATAGGATCACTGACTTCACCTGAATCGGCTCGGCATCACGTCTCAGCCTATGTGTGTCGCGGATTTGCCTACGACACGGCCTACACGCTTACCCCGGCACAACCACCGGCCGGGCTCAGCTACCTTCCTGCGTCACCCCATCGCTTGACTACTACCCATCAGGTTCCCACGCTCCCTCAGCTCAGTCCGAAGACCTCACCAAGTTCGGGTGGTTAGCACAACGAGGTTCATCAGGGACGCTCTTTCGCGGGTACGGGAATATCAACCCGTTGTCCATCGACTACGCCTCTCGGCCTCGCCTTAGGTCCCGACTCACCCAGGGCGGATTAGCCTGGCCCTGGAACCCTTGGTCATCCGGCGGAAGGGTTTCTCACCCTTCTTTCGCTACTCATGCCTGCATTCTCACTCGTGCCGCGTCCACAACTGGGTCACCCCGCTGCTTCACTCGCGGCACGACGCTCCCCTACCCATCCACACACCTGCACAAGGAATCAAGTCCAAGCGAGGTTAAAATGTGAATGCCACAGCTTCGGCGGTGTGCTTGAGCCCCGCTACATTGTCGGCGCGGAACCACTTGACCAGTGAGCTATTACGCACTCTTTAAAGGGTGGCTGCTTCTAAGCCAACCTCCTGGTTGTCTATGCGACCCCACATCCTTTTCCACTTAGCACACGCTTAGGGGCCTTAGCTGGTGATCTGGGCTGTTTCCCTCTCGACTACGAAGCTTATCCCCCGCAGTCTCACTGCCGCGCTCTCACTTACCGGCATTCGGAGTTTGGCTGATTTCGGTAAGCTTGTGGGCCCCCTAGACCATCCAGTGCTCTACCTCCGGCAAGAAACACGCGACGCTGCACCTAAATGCATTTCGGGGAGAACCAGCTATCACGGAGTTTGATTGGCCTTTCACCCCTAACCACAGGTCATCCCCCAACTTTTCAACGTTGGTGGGTTCGGCCCTCCACGCGGTCTTACCCGCGCTTCAGCCTGCCCATGGCTAGATCACTCCGCTTCGGGTCTAGGACACGCGACTGAATCGCCCTATTCAGACTCGCTTTCGCTACGGCTCCCCCACACGGGTTAACCTCGCCACATGCCACTAACTCGCAGGCTCATTCTTCAAAAGGCACGCCGTCACCCCGCAAGGCTCCGACGGATTGTAGGCGAACGGTTTCAGGTACTATTTCACTCCCCTCCCGGGGTACTTTTCACCATTCCCTCACGGTACTCGTCCGCTATCGGTCACCAGGAAGTATTTAGGCTTACCAGGTGGTCCTGGCAGATTCACGGCAGATTTCAGGGGTCCGCCGCTACTCGGGAACACCCACAGAAGGTCAGCAACTTTCACCTACCGGACTCTCACCGTCTACGGTCAGCCATTCCAGACTGTTCGACTAGCCACTGACTTTGTAACTCCTCGAACAAGTGTCAGCTTGTTCAGTAGGGTCCCACAACCCCGACCACGCAACCCCTGACAGGTATCACACGCAGCCGGTTTAGCCTCAATCCGCTTTCGCTCGCCACTACTCACGGAATCACTAATT
>NZ_JBEZFG010000012.1:96548-135741 GCF_040649315.1 Micromonospora sp. NPDC049004 | reverse complement strand
CCGATCTGCTCCCGCTCCAGCGGACTCAACCTCGACGCCATAACCACCCCAACGACGATCACGAAAGGGTGTTGCAACCATCGGTTGAGCCCGCCCCACCAACGGAAACTGTCCAAGATCTCGGTGGTTGGGGCGGATGGCGGTCATCGCGCGGTCGACCACGAACTCGGCGACGTCGCCGAAAGCGAGACGGCCCACGGGGAGGTGACGTCAGAGACGATTCAGCTCGAAAGGACTCCCACGCCATGTCCCGGACCGCCCCGGACGACCGCGCGATCACGCCACGACCGCACCTGCCGCTGCGTCCACTGTGGCTCTGTCGGGTCTGCGCCGGGCCCTGGCCATGCGCGGTCGCCCGGCTCAGCCTCCGCCGCGAGTACGCCCACGACCGGATCGCGTTGAGCATCTACCTGTGCACCGTTCTGCACGACGCGGCGGCGGACCTGTACCGACTCAACCCGCACGACGGCCCGGACCCGGCAGCGCTCTACGTGCGCTTCCTCGGCTGGGCTGCGCTGCCCGAACCCTGACGCTCGTCGACGGCGGCCCGGCCGTCGAGGGGAGCGTCTAGCGCATGGCGAGCCGTTCCAGCAGGGCGGCGCTGCGGGCCAGCAACGCCCGCTCCTCGTCCGTGAGTTCGGCTTCGATGGCCTGGGCGAGCCAACCGGCTCTGCGGCTGCGCTCCGCCTCCAGTGCGGCCCGGCCGGCGTCCGACAGCTCGACCAGCGACTTGCGGCCGTCCGTGGGGTGCGCCCGTCGCGTGATCAGCTTCTGCTCCATGAGCAGCCCCACCGCCCGGGCCATCGACTGGGGGCGTACGCGCTGGTCGGCGGCGAGGTCGCTGGTGGTCATGGCGCCGTCGCGGTCGAGTGCGCCGAGCACGGCGATCTGACCGAGCGGGATGCGGTCCTCGTGCTTGACGCGCCGGGTGAGCTTGCCCATCGCGGTGCGCAGTTCGGCGGCGATGGCGGCGGCTTCCGAGGTGGGCACACGGCACTTTACCCCGTTCGTCAGCACTGCTGGGCACCTGACCTGCACAGCAATGCTGTTCAGCGGGGCTGTTCAGCATGACTGATCAGCATTGCTGTAGGGTTTGCCGCTGTCGGGCTCAGCGCCAGCGTTGTCGCAGCTGGGGTCACGGCAGGCGACAACGAAAAGGACCTCCCATGTCCGCACTGGAAGCCGGAACCATCACCACCACCATCGAGACCGTCACCGCCCGCCGCGTCATCGACAGCCGGGGCAACCCCACAGTCGAGGTCGACGTCACGGTGACGGACGGGTCTCTGGGCCGGGCCGCCGTCCCCTCCGGCGCCTCCACCGGCGCCCGGGAGGCCGTGGAGCTGCGCGACGCAGACCCGACGCGCTGGCACGGCAAGGGCGTCGACCGTGCGGTGGCCAACGTCAACGGGGAGATCGCGGCGGCCGTGCGCGGCCGGGACGCGGCAGACCAGGCGGGTCTGGACGCCGCGCTGATCGCCCTCGACGGCACCGCCACGAAGTCCCGGCTCGGCGCCAACGCGATCCTCGGCGTCTCCCTCGCCGTCGCCAAGGCCGCCGCGGCGGCCCACCGCCAGCCCCTCTACCGCTACCTCGGCGGCGCCGACGCGCACCTCCTGCCGCTGCCGATGATGAACATCGTCAACGGCGGCGCCCACGCCGACAACCCGCTCGACTTCCAGGAGTTCATGATCGTTCCCGTGGGCGCGGACTCCTTCGCCGAAGCCGTCCGCATGGGCAGCGAGGTCTTCCACACCCTGCGCCGCGATCTGCTGGCCGCCGGGCACTCCACGGGCGTGGGCGACGAGGGTGGCTTCGCGCCCGAGCTGCGTACCGCCGAGGAGGCGCTCGACTTCGTGCTGACCGCCGTCGAGGGCGCCGGCTACCGCCCCGGAACGGACATCGGCCTCGTCATGGACCCGGCGTCATCCGAGTTCTTCCGCGACGGCGTGTACGACTACGCGGGCGAGGGAGTACGCCGCACCTCCGCCGAGCACGCCGACTACCTGGCCCGGCTGATCGACGCCTATCCGATCGTCTCCATCGAGGACCCGATGGCCGAGGACGACCTGGACGGCTGGCGCGAGCTGACCGCCCGCGTCGGCGACCGCTGCCAGCTCACCGGCGACGACGTGTTCTGCACCAACGAGACGCTGCTGAGCGAGGGCATCCGCACCGGCGTCGGCAACTCGGTCCTGGTCAAGGTCAATCAGGTCGGCACCCTGACCGAGGCGCTGGCCACGGTGACGACGGCCCAGCGGGCGGGCTGGACCGTCGTCATGTCGCACCGCTCCGGCGAGACGGAGGACACCACCATCGCGGATCTGGCGGTCGCCACCGGCTGCGGTCAGCTCAAGACCGGCTCGCTCTCCCGCTCCGACCGGACGGCGAAGTACAACCAGCTGATCCGGATCGAAGAGGAGCTGGGCGACTCGGCGCGCTTCGCGGGCCGCGCCGCACTGCTCCGGGCGTGAGCAGCGCGCCGCACTGCGCCGGGCGTGAAGGATCGCGCCGCACTGCGCCGGGCGTGAAGGATCGCGCCGCGCTTCGCCGGGCGTGAGCAGAGGGCGGCGCTGGTCAGGGGTGGGTCATCCGGAGCAGGTCGAGCACCTCGTCGAGCTGGGTCTCGGTGAGCTTGCCCGAGTCGACGTGACCTCGGGCGATCACGACCTCCCGGATGGACGCCTGCTTGGCCAGCGCCTCCTTGGCGATCGAGGCGGCCTCGTCGTACCCGAGGTAGCGGTTCAGCGGGGTGACGATCGACGGCGACCCCTCGGCGTACGCCAGGCAGACCTCGGCGTCCGCGACCAGGCCGGCCACCAGGCGGTCGGCGAACAGCCGACTCGCCGCGGCCAGCAGCCGGATCGACTCCAGCAGGTTGCGGCCCATCACCGGCAGCATGACGTTCAGCTCGAAGTCGCCCTGTGACCCGGCGAAACCGACAGTCGCGTCGTTGCCGATCACCTGGGCGCAGACCTGCCGCATCGCCTCGGCCACCACCGGGTTGACCTTGCCCGGCATGATCGACGAGCCGGGCTGGAGGTCGGGGATGCGCAGCTCGCGCAGGCCGGCCCGGGGGCCCGAGCCCATCCAGCGAATGTCGTTCGCGACCTTGTAGAGGCCCACGGCGATGGTCCGCAACTGCCCCGAGGTCTCCACCAGCGCGTCGCGGGCGCCCTGCGCCTCGAAGTGGTTGCGGGCCTCGGACAGCGGCAGCCCGGTCGACTCACGCAGCTTGCCGATCACGGCGGCGGCGAAGCCGAGTGGCGTGTTGATCCCGGTGCCCACGGCCGTGCCGCCCAACGGCAGCTCGGCCAGCCGGGGCAGCGACCCCTCCAACCGCTCGATGCCGTAGCGGACCTGGGCGGCGTACCCGCCGAACTCCTGCCCGAGGGTGACCGGGGTGGCGTCCATCAGGTGCGTACGCCCCGCCTTCACCACCGTCTCGAACTCGGCCGCCTTGCCCTCCAGCGCCTCGGCGAGATGGGTCAGCGACGGCAGCAGATCCTCCGCGATGAACTGGGTGGCCGCCAGGTGGATCGAGGACGGGAACACGTCGTTGCTGGACTGGGAGGCGTTGACGTGGTCGTTCGGGTGCACGGCCGAGCCCAGTTCACGGCTCGCCAGGGTGGCGATCACCTCGTTGGCGTTCATGTTGGACGACGTTCCGGAACCGGTCTGGAACACGTCGACCGGGAACTGGTCGTCGTACCCGCCGTCGGCGACGTGCGCGGCGGCGGCGGCGATCGCGGCGGCCACGTTGGCGTCGATCACGCCCAACTCGCCGTTGACCTCGGCCGCGGCACCCTTGATCTGGGCCAGGGCCTTGATCTGGGCCGGTTCGATGCCCCGCCCGGAGATCGGGAAGTTCTGCACCGCGCGCTGGGTCTGCGCCCGCCACAGCGCCTCGGCGGGCACCTCCACCTCGCCCATCGAGTCACGTTCGATCCGGTAACCGGTCGTCTCTGGAGTCGTCACGCGTACCATCCTGCCGCGCCCGTGGCCGACCCGCAGATGATCCGTCAGCCCAACTCGGCGAGCAGCCGTTCCACCTCGTGCCGGTCTGGCACGTCGATCTGCCGGTACAGGGACAGTGCTCGGGTCAGGTGCGCACGGGCCGCCGCCGGGTCGGTGTCGCGTACGCACCGGGCGATGCCCTGAAGCGCCCGGGCCTGCTCGTAGCGGGCGCCCAGCCGGCCGGCGTCGACGAGTACCCGGCGGTGCAGGTCGAGCGCGCTGGCGGCATCTCCCTGCGCCAGCATGGCCACGGCCAGCAGGTTGCGCGAGGCGCACTGGCCGATCCGGTCGCCGGCCTCCATCATCGCCACCAACGCGTCCCGGTGCAGGGCCGCGGCGCGTTCCGGCTCTCCGGCGTTGCGCTCCATCACGCCCAGCTCGTTGAGCACCTCACCCTGGCCGAACCGATTCCGCACCCTGCGCCGGAAATGCAGCGCGAGTCGAAGAATCCGACGAGCCGGACCGACGTCACCCATCCGATGACGGACGATGCCGAGGTGCCCGAGCGCGTGTGCGATCTGCGGCAGGTCCAGGTCCACCGTCTGACGGGCCAGGACGAGGTGCTGCCGGACCAGGGGCAGCGCCTCGTCGTACCGACCCCAGGCGATGAGTCCCAGGCACAGGTTGTTCAGCAGGTTCGCCAGTTCGTTCGCGTCGCCCCGGCCGGCGATGAGTTCGAGAGCCTCCTCGAACTTCGCCTTGCCTGCCGGAAGTCGCCGTTCGCGGAATACGACACGGCCAGGTTCCACAGCGTGGTGAGCACTTCGCCGCGCAGCCCGAGCCGGCGACGCAGTTCGAGTGCCACGTCCATCGCTCTGATCGCCTCGGGGAAGCGGGCAAGCCGGAAGTACGCCGACGCAAGGTAGTTCAACATCGTGGCCACCGCCGCCTCGTCGCCCAGTTCCTCGGCGGCTCGTAGGCCAGTCGTGTGGGTCTCGATCAGCTCGTCGAGGTGCCCGCCGTCGAAGTTGAGTCGCCAACAGGCTCGGGCCAGCTGCCAGCACCGAACTCCGAAGCCCTCCTCGGCAGCCAGGCGTACCAGCGCGGTGAGCGCGGCGTGGTTCTCCTCGAACCACGCCGGCCCCTGCGCCACCGGGGCGTCGATCAGATCGGGTCGACCGGGCGTGTGCGCGGGGATGGTGCGGCGGCTGCCCGCCGCCTCGATGGTCCGGGCGATCGCCAGGGTGACAGCCAGGTGGTGGTCGAGCAGCCGCGCCAGGGCGGCCCGACGCTCGGCCTGCCACTCCGGCTCGCCGAGCAGCAGGCGGGCGTACTCGCGGAGCAGGTCGTGCAGGCGGTAGCGGTCCGGCTGCACCTCCTCGACCAGATGGGCGTCGACCAGCTCGTCCAGCAGGTCTTGCGCGTCCGTCAGGGGCAGCTCGGCGAGGGCTGCGGCCACCCGACCGTCCAGCCACCCGCCGGGGTGGAGACCGAGCAGCGGGAACAGCCGCTGCGCCGCGGGAGTGATCTGCTCGTACGACAACGCGAACGCCCGCCCCACCGACCGCTGCCCCGCGGTCAGTTCGGGCAGCGCTCCCGCTCCGGCGAGCATCCGTTCGGCAAGGTCGGCGACGCGCCAGCGGGGCCGGTGCGCCAGGCGGGCGCCGGCCAGCCGGATCGCGAGCGGCAGGTGGCCGCAGCGCCGCACCACCTCGGCTGCCGCCTCCGGTTCGGCGGCGACCCGCTCCGCGCCGACCACCCGCCCGAGCAGTTCCACGGCCTCGTCGGCGTCGAGCACCGCCAGCGACGACGGGCGACCCTCGTCGAGCCCGACCAGTCGACGACGGCTGGTGATCAGCACCTGGCAGTGCGGACCGTTGGGTAGCAACGGCGCGACCTGGTCGGCGGCGAACGCGTTGTCCAGCACCACCAGGGCACGCAGGCCGGCCAGCTCCGTACGCCACAGCGCCAGTCGGTCGTCGGTGTCCTCCGGTATCCACCTGGTCGGCACGCCGAGCTGACGCAGCAGGGCGGCTGCGGCCGTCGCCGGTGTCAACGGGTCACGCTCACTGTGCCCGTGCAGGTCGATGAAGAGCTGAGCGTCCGGGTACCGCTCGGCCAGGGCGCTGGCGACGTGCACGGCGAGCGTCGTCTTGCCGCTGCCGGCCATGCCGTCGATCACCTGGATCCGGGTACCGTCCTCCTCGATCTCCTTGACCAGGCGGGCCACCGTCTCCCGCCGGCCGATGAAGTCGCCGATCGCCCGGGGCAGCGACCGTACCGGCCCCGTCGACCGGCCGTCCCGACCGGCCAGAGCCAGATCACCGGCGAGTACGCGTTGGTGCAGCTCCTGCAGATCGGCGCCCGGTTCGAGGCCCAGCTCGTCGGCGTAGAACTGCCGGCCCTCCCGGTAGACCGCGAGCGCGTCGGCCTGCCGACCGACCGAGGAGAGCGCGAGCATCAACTGACCCCGCAGCCGGTCCCGCAGCGGATGTTGATCGACGCTCTCGGTCAACTCCTCGATCAACTCGGCGGCCCGCCCGAGGCGCAGCTCGACGTCGACGCACTCCTCCAGCACGGTGAGCCGCTGTTCGTCGAGCGCCTGCGCCCGGCGACGGACGCTGCGGCTGGTGATGCCGCTGCAGGCCGGCCCCCGCCACCGGGCCAGGGCGGCCCGGAAGTGCGTACGGGCTTCGACCAGACGACCGGCCGCGACGGCGGCACGGGCCGCCTCGACACCCCGGGTGAACAGGTGCGCGTCCAGGTCGGCGGGGTCGGTACGCACGCCGTACCCGGCCGGGTCGGTGACTATGGTTTCCGGGGCCAGCCCCAGCTCGCTGAACCGGCGACGCAACCGCGACACGCAGGTCTGCAACTGGGCACGGGCGGTGGCCGGAGGATGCTCCTCCCAGACCGCGTCGACCAGTTCCTCGACCGGCACGAGCCGACCGGCGCGGAGCAGCAGCATCGCGAGCACGACCCGGTCCCGGCCGGCGGTAACTGTGGACTCGCCACCGCCGACGCGCAGAGGCCCCAGGATCCCGAACCGCATCTGCTCCCCCGTGTCGACGACACACCAGCCAGCAGCGTAGTCCGGGGATCACAGCCCGACATCGCCCGGTGATAGTGATCTGAGAGCGAATCGAGCGTGGCGCATCGCAGACTTGTCCAGGTTGCCGGTGACGACATCCGACGGGGGCGGTGCGCCCCTCCCACCCCCCAGCGGGCGGGCGTACCGATGTCGGTGGAGGTGCTACCGACGCAAGAGGCGCCAGGTGCGAGCCTGGCGCCTCTTCGCGTGACGGAACGGTCAGCGGCGGCCGACGGTGAGCACCGGCTTGGTGACCTCGGCGAAGAAGTCGTTGCCCTTGTCGTCGACCACGATGAAGGCGGGGAAGTCCTCGACCTCGATCTTCCAGACCGCCTCCATGCCCAGCTCCGGGTATTCGAGGACCTCGACGTGCTTGATGCAGTCCTGGGCGAGGCGGGCGGCGGGGCCGCCGATGGAGCCGAGGTAGAACCCGCCGTGCTGCTGGCAGGAGCGGGTCACCTGACCGGACCGGTTGCCCTTGGCCAGCATCACCTGCGAACCACCGGCGGCCTGGAACTTCTCCACGTACGCGTCCATCCGCCCGGCAGTGGTCGGGCCGAACGAGCCGGACGCGTACCCCTCGGGGGTCTTCGCCGGGCCGGCGTAGTAGACCGCGTGGTCGCGCAGGTACTGCGGCATCGGCTCGCCGGCGTCCAGCCGCTCGGCGATCTTGGCGTGGGCGATGTCGCGGGCCACCACCAGCGGGCCGGACAGCGACAGTCGGGTCTTCACCGGGTACTTGGACAGCTCGGCGCGGATCTCGTCCATCGGCCGGTTCAGGTCCACCCGGACGACCATCTCGGAGTCGAGGGTGTCGTCGGTGACGTCGGGCAGGAACCGGGCCGGGTCGGTCTCCAGTCGCTCCAGCCAGACGCCCGACGGGGTGATCTTGGCGACGGCCTGCCGGTCGGCCGAGCAGGAGACGGCGATCGCCACCGGGCACGAGGCGCCGTGCCGGGGCAGCCGGACCACCCGCACGTCGTGGCAGAAGTACCGGCCGCCGAACTGCGCGCCGATGCCGAAGTTGCGGGTCAGCTCCAGCACCTCCGCCTCCAGCTCCAGGTCCCGGAAGCCGTGGGCGCTCATCGAACCCTGCGTCGGCAGCGCGTCCAGATACTTGGCGGAGGCGTACTTCGCGGTCTTCAGCGCGTATTCGGCGGAGGTGCCGCCGATGACGATGGCCAGGTGGTACGGCGGGCAGGCGGCAGTGCCGATCAGCCGCAGCTTCTCCTCCAGGAACTGCATCATCCGCGTCGGGTTGAGCAGCGCCTTGGTCTCCTGGTACAGGTACGACTTGTTGGCCGAGCCGCCGCCCTTGGCCATGAACAGGAACTTGTACGCGTCGGGGTGCCCGTCCGGGTCCTCGGCGTACAACTCCACCTGGGCCGGCAGGTTGCTGCCGGTGTTCCGCTCGTCCCACATGGTCAGCGGGGCGAGCTGGGAGTAGCGCAGGTTGAGCTTCGTGTACGCCTGGTAGACGCCGCGCGAGATGGCTTCGGCGTCGGCCCCGTCGGTCAGCACGTGCCGGCCACGCTTGCCCATCACGATCGCGGTGCCGGTGTCCTGGCACATCGGCAGCACCCCGCCGGCGGCGATGTTGGCGTTGCGCAGCAGGTCCAACGCGACGAACCGGTCGTTCGGCGACGCGGCCGGGTCGTCGATGATCGCCCGGAGCTGGGCCAGGTGCGCCGGGCGCAGGAAGTGCGCGATGTCGTGCATCGCCTCGGCGGTCAGCGCGGTGAGCGCGGCCGGCTCCACGGTGAGGAAACGACGGCCCCCCGGGCCGTGTACGACGTCCACGCCCTCGTCGGTGACCAGGCGATAGTCCGTCTGGTCGGGACCGGTCGGCAGCAGAGGGGCGTACGAGAATGCGGCGGCACTGCTCATGAGCGGCAAGCCTAGGGCAGACCGGTCGATCATTCCCACCCGCCGGGCTGGGTCTGGGACGCCGCTCTCATCCCCCGGGCCCCGGCGCGCTGGGCGCACCGGTGTCGTGCCCGCTCAGCCGTCCTTGCCGCTGCCGGGATCGGGGCACAGTTCACGCTTGGGCCCGCAGTTGTCGTCGCCGTCGTTGCCGTCGTTGCCCCGGCCGGGGCCGGTGCCGCCGGGGCCGGGGTTGCCACCGTCGCCGGGAGGCGGGACGGGGGCGCTTCCAGTGGCGCCGAAGCGGACGTACCCGATCTCCCGCCCCTCACCGATGATCATTCCCTGCGATCCGACGGCGAGAGCGTTCGCGGAGGTCCGCAGGACCGCCAGTTCCCGGCCGCTGCGCGGGTCGAGGGCGACCAACCTCGACGGCTTCTCGTCGGTGAGCACCGCCGCGTACGGGGTGAGTGCCGCGCCGGACTTGGCACCTGCCGGACGGGTCCACCGCACCCGGTCGGCGCCGAGGTCACGCGACACCACCGAGCGCTTGTCCGCGGAGCGGAACACCGCGTAGCGGTCGTCGACCGCGACGAGCTTGGTGCTCGCCTCACCGACCCAGAGAAGCCGCCCGTCGTACCCGTCGATGACCGCCTCGCGGCCGTCCGGGCCCACGCCGATCAGCACGTTGCGCGCCCCCTGCGGGTCCTCGCGCTGGACGCAGCCGGCGGTGTCGGCGGTGCGCAGGTTGACCCCGGCCCGCTGCCACGCCTCCTGCCCCGTCGCCGGGTCCCGCGCCGAGATGGTGAAGTAGCAGGTGCCGTCCTGGGAGCGGGCGGCGATCCGCAACATCCGGCCGCCCACCACGGAGAGCCGCTCGTCCCGGCCCGGCTCGACGTTCTGCAGCACCCGGCCGGTGGCGGTGTCCACGACGTGCACCCGGCCGTCGACCGGGAAGCCGAGCAGCGGAGGCACCGGCTCCGGCCCGGCCACCCCGTCGTCGATGCGGGTGGCGCCGAGCCGGCGGGTGCCGCGCAGGCCCGGGTTGTCGGCGAGCAGGCCGCTGTGCACGCCGGGCAGGAAGGCAGTCCACAGTGGGGCGGTGCCCCGCGGGTCCCACGCGCTCAGGGTGCAGTCGGTGGCGTCCGTGCAGCGGGCGTCCAGCAGCAGGTTGCGGTACGTCCACACGGCCACCGCGTCGTCGTCGCGTCGCCGGGTCGCCCCGGTGGTCGGGTCGAGCAGCTCGTACCCCTTGACCAGGAGCTTGCCCACGGCGACGACCGGGTCGGAGTCGCCGCCCGCGACCGCCGACCAGTCCGCCTTGCGTTCCCAGAGCTGGGCGCCGGTGGCCAGGCTGCGGGCTTCCACCCGGGTGCGCTGCTCGACCACGACGGCGTCCCCGGCGATGGTCACGCTGCGCGGGGTGCCGCCGACCCGCTGCTGCCAGACCACGTCCGGCTCGGAGATGGGTTCGCTGCGGTCCACCCACTCCCACAGGCCGGGGAACGGGTTCCACACGCCGGTGGCGGCGAGCGCGACGACCACGGCGAGGCCGACCAGCAGCCCGCCGCGCACGCTCCCCTTCGCCACCCGCACACCGTAGCCACGATCACGGATCTTCCGTACGCCCGCGCCGCCGTGTCGCCGCGCTTTCTGGGGCCGAAGGTGTTAACGGGGGGCCTTGCACTGCCGGAGGCGTCAGGAAGGAGCCCTTCCTTCGGCCCGGACGGCGCTGCGCACCAGCGGCAGCGTGCGGTACGGGATCTGCTCGGCCAGCGCGATGATCGTCGACGCGCGGGTGATGCCGGCCGACGAGACGATCTGGTCGATGACCCGTTGCAGGTCGGTGTTGGAGCGGGCCACGATCCGGCAGAGCAGGTCGCTGGAGCCGGTGATGGTGTGCGCCTCCAGCACCTCGGGGATCGCCGCGAGGTGGGCGGTGACCGGGTCGTGCCCCTGCCGTTGACTGATCTCCAGCGTGACGAAGCTGGTCACCCCGAATCCGATCGCGGCAGGCGAGATCTCCGGGCCGAAGCCACCGATGACACCCCTGTCGACAAGCTTGTCCAGCCGGGCCTGCACGGTGCCCCGGGCCACGCCGAGCCGCCGGGAGCACTCCAGGACCCCGATCCGCGGCTCCTCGGCGAGCAGTTCGACCAATCGCACGTCGAGGACGTCGAGCTGCACAGCTTGCTCACCCTTCACGGGTTCAGACCATACCGAATGCACAACCTGACCAGCATTTACACCGACAGTTGCCCACTCGATGCCCGCACCGCGATCCTTCGGTCAAGAACCGGCCCACGAGGCCGGCCGGTACGCGAGGGAGGCCACCATGACCCAGGCGATCGACCGACCCCAGTCGACCGAGGACGTCGACGTCGACCGGCTCGTCGGCGCTGTCGACCACGACATCAGCCACGACCCGTTCCCCGTCCGTGGGCTCGACCACGTGCACTTCCTGGTCGGCAACGCCAAGCAGGCCGCGCACTACTACTCCACCGCCTTCGGCATGACCTGCGTGGCGTACCGGGGCCCGGAGCAGGGCTACCGCGACCACGCCCAGTACGTGCTGACCAGCGGCTCGGCCCGGTTCGTGCTGACCGGCGCGGTGCGCCCGGACGCCGACGGCGCCGAGCACGTGGCGAAGCACAGCGACGGGATCAGCGACATCGCGCTGGAGGTGCCGGACGTCGACGCCGCGTACGCGCACGCCGTCGCCCAGGGCGCCACCGGCGTCGTCGAGCCCCATGAGGTGAGCGACGAGAACGGCACCGTCCGGATGGCCGCCATCGCCGCGTACGGCGACACCCGGCACACCCTTGTCGACCGGTCCCGCTACCGCGGCCCGTTCCTGCCCGGCTTCGTGGCCCGCGGCCCGATCGTCGACCGGCAGCCGATGATCGACGCCGGCATTCAGCCGAAGCGGTTCTTCCAGGCCGTCGACCACGTGGTCGGCAACGTGGAGCTGGGCCGGATGGACGAGTGGGTCGAGTTCTACAAGCGGGTGATGGGCTTCTCCAACATGGCGGAGTTCATCGGCGACGACATCGCCACCGACTACTCGGCGCTGATGAGCAAGGTCGTCGCGAACGGCACCCGCAAGGTGAAGTTCCCGCTCAACGAGCCGGCCATCGCCCGCAAGAAGTCGCAGATCGACGAGTACCTGGAGTTCTACCAGGGCCCCGGCGCCCAGCACATCGCCGTCGCCACCAACGACATCGTGGCCAGCGTCGACGCGATGCGCGCCGCCGGCGTGGAGTTCCTGGACACCCCGGACTCGTACTACGAGGACCCGGAGCTGCGGGCCCGCATCGGCAACGTGCGGGTGCCGATCGAGGAGCTGAAGGCCCGCAAGATCCTGGTCGACCGGGACGAGGACGGCTACCTGCTGCAGATCTTCACCAAGCCGGTGCAGGACCGCCCGACCGTCTTCTTCGAGCTGATCGAGCGGCACGGCTCGCTGGGCTTCGGCAAGGGCAACTTCAAGGCCCTCTTCCAGGCCATCGAGCGGGAGCAGGAAGCCCGCGGCAACCTGTAACACTGTCGAGCGTGACGCAGCCTCCGCCGTACCCGACGCCGCCGGTCGGTGGGCCCCCGCCCGCCGCCGGCGGCGTCGCGCCGCCGCCCGGACAGATCCCCCAGGGGTACGCCGTGCCGCCGCACCACGCCCCACCCGGGTACGCAATCCCACCGCAGTACGCGCCGCCCGGCTACGGCCCACCGCCGTGGTATCCCGGCCCACCCCGGCCGGTGGCCCCGCCGCCGACGCTGAGCCCCGGTGGGCAGCCGCTCGCCAGCTTCACCGACCGGCTGCTGGCCACCCTGATCGACTACGCGGTCTTCATGGTGATCGGCATGGTGTTCACCGTGCCCGCGATGATCTACTTCTTCGTCGTCATCGCGCCCGACGTGTTCCAGGTCAAGGCGGACGGCACGATGGTGGAGCCGGACTTCTACCACGACTTCCTGCTGCCCCTGCTGTGGCTGGAACTCGCGATCTTCGCCGCTTCGCTCGTGCTCTCGTACGTGTACTACGTCGAGATGATGTTCCGGACCGGCCAGACCCTCGGCAAGAAGACCATGAAGTTGCGGGTCGTGCCGCTCGATCCGACCCGCACCCTCGACCGCTGGACCGCCGCCAAGCGGTTCCTGGTGCAGCAACTCGCCGGCCTGGTGCCCGGGGGCAGCTACCTCGACGGGTTCTGGCAGCTCTGGGACAAGCCCTGGCAGCAGTGCCTCCACGACAAGGCCGCCGAAACGATCGTCGTTAAGGTTGCCTCGTGAGCGAGCGAACCAGCAGGTACAGCAGCGGAGCGTCGGCGTGAGCGTGCAACCCGGCTGGTATGTCGACCCCGCCGACACCGAGACCCGGCGGTACTGGGACGGCGAGGGCTGGCTCGGCGCACCCATTCCCGTCGACGCCACCCCGCCGGACGGGCCGCCGCCGGCCGAGCCGCCGCCCGCACCGGTCACCCCTGCCGCTCCGGCCACCGACCAACCGGTGAGCACCGCGCCGGGCTGGCCTCCGCACTCCGGGCCGGCCTCGCAACCGGGGCACGGTCCGGTCGGCGCGGGTGGGGGCCCGCAGGCCGGCCCACCCGGCTGGACGCCGCAGGGCGTGCCGCCCGGCTGGGGACCGCAGGCCGGTCCTCCCGGCTGGACGCCGCAGGGCGGTCCCCCGGGCTGGACGCCGCAGGGCGTGCCGCCGGGCTGGACGCCGCAGGGCGTGCCGCCGGGCTGGCTCGGCCGACCGCCCGAGCCCCGGCCGCACGGGCTCAGGTTGGCCGGTTACGGCCGCCGGCTCGTCGCCCGGCTGATCGACTTCGGTCTCGTGTTCGCGCTGAACGTGCTGGTCAACGGCTGGTTCGTCTGGCGGTGGCTGGACGAGCTGATGCCGTACTGGCGGGAGGCGTTCCGGCGCGGCCTGGAGGGCAACACCTCCACCGAGGGGATGCCACCGATCAGCGAGCAGACCGGGCTCCTCCAGGTGGTGATCGTGGTGATCGCCACCGCGCTGTGGCTGGCGTACGAGGTGCCCGCCATGGCGGCCAACGGGCAGACCATCGGCAAGCGGCTGATGCGGATCAAGGCGGTCCCGATCGCCGCCGACCAGCCGTTGGGCTTCGGTCGGGCGCTGACCCGCTGGACGACACTGGGCCTGCCCACCCTGCTCTGGTACTGCGCCGGGCTCGGCCTGCTGCTGCAACTTGTCGACTCCCTGTCCCCGCTCTTCGACCACCCGCTGCGCCGGGCGCTGCACGACAAGCGCGCGCAGACGGTGGTCGTCGAGGTCCCCGACACCGCCGCTTCCCCCGCCCCAGACGACCACCCCCAGCCCTCGGGAGACACGCCATGACCGACTCCGGACGTCACGAGCCCGCGCTGCGACTGACCCGCGCCGACCTGGACGCGCTGCCCAACTACGTGCCGGGGCGCAGCCCTGCCGACCTCGCGCGCGAGCTGGGTCTGCCGGAGGCCATCAAGCTGGCCAGCAACGAGGTGCCGTACGGGCCGCTGCCCGGTGTGGTCGAGGCGGTCACCGAGGCGGTCATGGCCTCGCACCGTTACCCGGACATGGGCGTTGTCGCGCTGCGCGACGCGTTGGCGCAGCGCTACGGCGTGGACGCGGACCGGATCGCCACCGGCTGCGGGTCGGTGGCGCTCGCCGAGCACCTCGTCCGGGCCACCTGCCTGCCCGGCGACGAGGTCCTCTACTCGTGGCGGTCGTTCGAGGCGTACCCGATCATCGCGGCGACCAGCGGCGCGACGAGCGTGCGGGTGCCCAACGACGCCGGGCACGGGCACGACCTGGCGGCCATGGCGGCGGCGGTGACCGACCGGACCCGGATGATCCTGGTCTGCAACCCGAACAACCCCACCGGCACTGCCGTACGCCGGGACGAGCTGGACCGGTTCCTCGACGCGGTGCCGGACGACGTGCTGGTGGTCATCGACGAGGCGTACCGGGAGTTCGTCACCGACGCCGAGGTGCCGGACGGTCTCGACTACCTCGACCGGCCGAACGTGGCGGTGCTGCGCACCCTGTCCAAGGCGTGGGGCCTGGCCGGGCTCCGGATCGGCTGGCTGGTCGCCCAGCCGGCGGTGGCGGCGGCCATCCGCAAGGTGGTCACGCCGTTCTCGACGAGCACGGCCGCCCAGGCGGGCGCGCTCGCGGCGCTGACCCAGGCCGGCGAGATGGAGCGCCGCTGCGCGCTTGTCGTCGCCGAGCGGGACCGGGTCACCGAGGCGCTGCGCAAGTTCGTGCCGGACGTGCCGACCAGCCAGGCCAACTTCGTCTGGCTGCCGCTGGGCGAGAAGGCCGTGGCGTTCGGCAAGGCGTGCGAGGCGCGCGGGGTGATCGTCCGGCCGTTCGCCGGGGACGGCGTGCGGGTCACCATCGGCACTCCGGCCGAGAACGACGCGTTCCTGGCCGCCGCGGAGGCGGCGCTCACCTGAGCGGACGCGGTGTGACCAACCGATGACATAAGACTGTTTTGTCCAGTTTTGCGTGTTATTTGCCCTATCTTCCGAAGTAGCCGGCGTGGCGCGGACCCGCGCCGGCTCACTTCGAGAAAACGGGGTAACGAACAGTGCGTACTGCCAAGATCTGTCTCGCCGGAGCGGCCGCCGCCGCGATGGTCGGCTTCCTCGCCGCACCCGCCGTCGCGGCGCCCACCGACACCACGACGGTCACCTTCGAGGTCCTCGTCGGCACCCTCGACATCGACGCGCCGGCCACCGCCGACCTGGGCACCGGCGCACCCGGCGGCACCATCACCGGCCCGCTCGGCACGGTGACCGTTACCGATTCCCGAGGCGCCGCCGACGCGTCCTGGGTCGCCTCGGTGACGGCGACTGTCTTCCAGACCGGCGGTGGTTCTCCTCCCGAGACGGTCCTGCCGTCCGAGATCGACTACTGGTCCGGCCCGGCGACCGCCACCACTGGTGACGGCACCTTCACGCCCGGACAGGCCACCGCCGGCGACGCGGCGCCGCTGGACAGCGTCACTCCGCTCACCGCGTTCACCCACTCCGGCGGCACGGGCGGCAACACCGCCTCCTGGAACCCCACCCTGGTGGTCAACGTCCCGCTGGACAGCATCGCGGGCGTCTACACCGGCACGGTGACACATTCGGTGGCGTGACCGCCGGGGGCGGTCGACCATCGCGGTCGCGCTCGCCCTGTTCTGCCTCGCCGGTCCGGGTCTATCGACCCGGGCCGGTGCGGCCGAGCCGGCTGCGGGATCAGACGAGGGCAGCATCGGGATCCGGTTGCTGGAGGCCCCGACCGACCGCCGCGACGACCCGCGGGCGCTGCGCTACATCGTCGACCACCTACCGCCGGGCACCACGATCAAGCGGCAACTGCTGATCGTCAACCGGACCGGCGAGCCGCGCCACGTCGACGTGTACCCGGCAGCGGCGACCCTGGAGGGTTCGGCGTTCACCTTCGGTGAGGGCCGCGCGGCAAACGAGCTAACGTCCTGGACCACCATCGACCGCAGCGCCGTGGAGCTGGAACCGTGGGGCGAGGCCCGGGTGCGGGCCACCATCACCGTGCCACCGCCCGCCTCCCGGGGCGAGCGGTACGGGGTGCTCTGGGCGTCCACCACCTCGACACCCCGGGCGAGCGGCGAGGTCAAGCAGATCCACCGGGTCGGCGTCCGGATGTATCTCGACGTCGGTCCCGGTGGCGAACCGGCCTCCGACTTCGCGATCGGCGACCTGCGGCCGGCCCGTGGCCCCGAGGGCGTGCCGTCGCTGACCGTCCAGGTCACCAACACCGGCGGCCGTGCCGTCGACCTGACCGGCGCGATAACCCTGAGCGACGGACCGGCCGGCAGCCGGGCCGGCCCGTTCCCGGTCGGGGAGGGCGTCACCCTGCCCCCGGGTGGCACCGGACAGGTCGTCGCCCGGTTTCCCGCCGAGTTGCCGAACGGCCCCTGGAAAGCCGAGGTGCACCTGGAGAGCGGTCTGGTGAAGCGGAATCTGACCGCACAGATCCGGTTCCCCGACCCGGGTCAGGTTGGCCGCAAGGGCAGCGTCGTCTCCCGCATGCTGTCCCCCTGGACGCTGGGGGCGACAGTCGCGGCACTGCTGCTGGCCACCGGTCTCGCGCTGCTCCTGCGTCGGTCCCGCCGGTCCCGTCGCTCCCCCGCCGCCGCGCCCCACGAGCGGGTCCCGGCGGGACGCTGACATCCGCCGGGGAACGTCAGCTGGGTCGGCGGCGGCGTGCGGCAAGCCAACCGACGGCCAGCAGGGTCAGGCCCAGCGCGGCGAGGAGCAGGACCGACCCACCCGAGCCGGTGACCGGCAACTCTCCACCGTGGCTGGGCGTCGGAGGGTGCGGGTGCCGGGTCGGGGTCGGGGTCGGGGTCGGGGTCGGCGTGGTCGGGGTGGCGGTCGGCGTAGCCGGCACCACCTCGAAGGTGACACCCGTGTCGTCCGACGGCGCGACCCGCACGGCGGCGAACGCGCTGGCCGACGTCCCATCCGACACGAGCGCCGGCGGCACCGTGATCACGAGGCCCGCGGTCGCGGCAAGCACGCCGCCGACCCACCATCTGGCTGCCCTGCTGGCCATGCGCCGACCCCTCTCACCGGAAACCTGAACCGTGAGAAAAGTACCTTTTCTGGTCAGAGTGGGTGAAAGTTTCATGACCCGGTGCCCCGATCAGGTGGCGGCCAGGATCACCGCCTCGGAGGTCAGGTAGTAGCGCTGGTCGTCGCCGTTCGGGTCGACCGGCTCGCGCAGCCGTTCCACCGCGACGTAGCCGTCCTCGGCCCAGACCGCCCCGGGCGCCCAGCCCGTGCCGTCCGAGCCCACGTTGAGCGTGTAACGGGAGAGCAGCGCCCCGGTCACCGGGTCGAGTGTCACCAGCTCGTTGGCCTCGGTCAGCAGATGCGCCCGGCCGGGCTGCACCGCGAGCACCCGCGCCGGTCCCAGGCCGGCGAAACGCCACAGCTCGGCGCCCGTCCGCGCCGACCGCCCCACCGCCACCCCGTCGACGACGGCGATGGCCTGGTCACCGGCCAGCGTGGCCCCGGCCGGGTCCAGCGCGGGCGCGGCCAGCGGCCCGCCACCGCCCAGCAGCCAGCCCCGGCCACCGGCGTCCCCGGGGCCTGCGGTCCGCAGGCCCAGACAACCCGACCGGCCGGTACGACAACCGAGTGGAGTGACCACCAGCCGATCCGGGCCGCCCGGCGGTCGCCAACGCTCGCCCACCACACCCGTCGCGGCATCCCGGAACTCGACAGTGGCCGGCCCGGCGCAGGCGTCCAGGCCGATCACCTGCCCGGTCGCCGTGGTGCCGAGGTCGCTGCGGCAGGCGCCGGGCAGATCGGCTCGCCACAGTTCCCGACCGCCGGCCACCTCCACCCCGCGGGCCTGCGTGTCACCGGTGACCGTCAGCACCGTCCGGCCGTCCGCCAGGTCGGTGAGGAGGAGCCCGCGCGCGTCCCAGACCGTCGCGGCCCCGGTCCGCCGGATCACCTCCGGGTTCTTGGCGGGCACCGGACCGTCGGCCCGCCACCGCACCCGCCCGGTCGACGCGTCGAGCGCGACGAGCCGGCCGTCGGACCAGCGACTGATCACTGTGCTGCCGCTCGCCACCACCCCGGTCAGCTCCGCCGGCCAGCGCCGGTACGACCAGTACGGCGTTGTCCGGTGCCGCCCGTCGACCGGGCGGTCGGCGTAGACCTGGCGGTGTGCGGCGTACACCCGCAGCCTGCCGTCCACGATCAACGGGGCGACCGGCAGCCGACCGACCACACCTGCGGCCGGCCGGGGCGCGGCCGGATACGCGCCGTGCGCCGGCGTGCTCACCTCGGCCGGCGCGAGCACCCGGTGGACGATGACCGCGACGGCTGCCACGGCGAGCAGCACCACCGCCGCCAGCACGAGCCGTCGTCGGCCCCTCGGGAACCCCATGCCGCACCTCCGCCCGGCACCCTACCCAGCGCAACCGACCGGACCCCGGCCAGGTTGTCCGGGGCGCGGTGCGCGGGCGAACGGGTCAGGCGGCCTCGACCGAGCCGAGAGTGCCGGCCGCGACGGCCAGGTCGGCGAGGTCGCGCCGGAGCGCCACCTCGACCGCCCGGGCGGCGAGGCCACCGAGCAGCAGCGCCACCACCCGGCCGTACGGATCGGTGGGCACGGCCTCCTGGGTGACGGTGACCGCCGTGCGGGCGCGGCGGCGACGTCGGACCGGCCGCAGGCTCCAGGTGATCCGGTAGTCCGCGCCGGCACCTGAGGAACAGAGCACCAGACGCTGCGGCGCGAGCGCCTCCACCACCAGAAACTCCTCGGTGAGGGTGCCGCCGCCCGGCTGGGCGCGCGCCTCGCGCCAGGCGGTGCCCGGTCCGAACGGGCCCGGGGTCAGCACCTCGACCGGGCCGGCCGCGCTGAGGCGGGTGGCCCGGCCGGGCAGGTCGGTCAGCAGACGCCAGACATCGACAGCGTGCGCCTCGATGAACCCGGTAACCGCCACCGTCGACATGCCACCCTCCCGTGTCGTCGACGGTACGCGCGGTGCGGGCCGGACGAGGCCCCCGGACGGAATTTTCACCGTCCGGAGGCCCCGTTGTCCGTTCCGGCTGTCGCCTGGCACCGATCGTGCACGAATGCCCGGCGTGCCGGTCAGCGGTCGAAGCGACCACCCCTGATCGCGCCGATGAACGCTGTCCACCCCGGCGGGCTGACGGCCAGCGTGGGTCCGGCCTGGTCCTTCGAGTCGCGCAGAGCGACCAGACCGAGGACGTCGACCAGGTTGTCCGCAACCTCCACGCAGAGCCCCTGGTCGTTGGAACGGCTGCTGGTGCGCCAGAGCGCTCCGGTGAGATCGTGCATCGTCGTTACCTCCGTGTGCGTCGGGATGCCCCACCACCCGCGGCCGGGCGCGCTCCGGCGGTACGGGTGGCACGGCGACGTGGTCCGCGTGACCAACGGGGTAACCAGGCTTGGTGATCGCACAGGCGGTGCGATCACGAGTCTCATCGATGGGACGGCCCGACGGGCAGGCGCTCAGGCGGCTCCGACGCGGGCCGAGGTGAACCGGCGGACCCTTTGCTCTGCTTCAACGGACGCAACAGCGAGCGGCCCCAGGTGTTGCGTCCGTTGAAGCAGAGCAAGGGAAGCCGACGTCGCGTCAGGTGGCAGGCGGGCCGGGCGCAGGCCCGCGGGACGGGCCGACTCAGCGGGCCGGGCGGACCGTTCCGGTGACCTCGCCGAGGGCGATTGTGGTGCCGTCCGGGCCGGGCGCGGTGGCGGTGATGGTGACCGTGTCGCCGTCGGCCAGGAAGGTACGGCTCTCGGTGCCGACCTTCGCGGGCTCGGCCCCGCCCCACGTCAGTTCCAGGAAGGAGCCGACCTGGGAACGGTCCGGGCCGGAGACGGTGCCCGAGGCGTACAGGTCGCCGGTCCGCAGGGACGCGCCGTTGACGGTGAGGTGCGCCAACTGTTGCGCCGGGGTCCAGTACATGGTGGCGAACGGCGGTTCGCTGACCCGTTCGCCGTTCCACTCGACCGCCAGGCGCAGGTCGAGCCCCAGGTGCGGCACGTCGCGCAGGTAGTCGACGACCGGCGGGTCCTGCTCCGGAGCCGGCACGAAGGCCTCGGCCAGCGCGTCCAACGGCGTCACCCAGGCCGAAACCGAGGTGGCGAAGGACTTGCCGAGGAACGGGCCGAGCGGCTGGTACTCCCAAGCCTGGATGTCGCGGGCCGACCAGTCGTTGACCAGCACCACTCCGAAGACGTGGTCGGCGAAGTCGTCGACGGACACCCGGGCCCCCAGCGGGCTGGGCACACCGACCACGAAACCGACCTCGGCCTCGATGTCGAGGCGTACCGACGGGCCGGTGACCGGACCCTCGGCGGACGCCCGCTGGCCGGTGGGCCGGACCACGGGCGTGCCGGAGACGACGACGGTGCCCGCGCGGCCGTGGTAGCCGATCGGCAGGTGCTTCCAGTTGGGCAGCAGCGGCGGCTGACCGGGGCGGAAGATCTGCCCGACGTTCGAGGCGTGGTGCTCGGAGGAGTAGAAGTCGACGTAGTCGGCCACCTCGAACGGAAGCAGCAGCTCCACGTCGGCCAGGGGCACCAGCAGCGGTTCCACAGCCGACCGGTGCGCCGGGTCGGTCAGCAGCTCGACGATCCGCTGACGCACCGCCGTCCACTGCGGACGCCCCAACGCCATGAAGTCGTTGAGGGTGGGCCGGCACAGCGCGCCAGCGGCCACCACCAGCTCGGCGGTCTCGGCACCGGCCAGGTCGAACACCCACGACCCGATCCGTACGCCGATCCGCGGCTCGTCCCCGCCTGCGGAGAACACCCCGTACGGCAGGTTCGTCACCCCGTACGGCGAACCGTCAACGCCGGTCACCCAGGTCATGCGTCGTGCCCCCCGTTCACCAGCCCCAGCCGGATCAGATCGGTAAGTGGTTCCAGGATGCTGCACGAGCCGAAGCCGACCCAGAGTGGGCGCGGCGCGTCCAGCCGTTCGTTGGCGCGTTCGAGCAGCGGGCGCGGGTCGAGCGCGGTCAGCAGCTCGGCGACCACCCGCACGCCCGCCCCGTCGGCCGCGGCGAGCGTCGCGGCCAGCACGTTGGCGTACCCGTGGTGGGTGAACCCGGTCTCCGGGTCGAGGTGTCGCACGGCCTGGTGCAGCCCGGCGGTCAGCTTGAACGGCAGGTTCCGGTCCCGGCAGGCGCAGATCACGGCGGCCAGCTCGGCCGGCGTGGGGAACAGTTCGGCGGCCAGGCCGCCGGTGCGGAACTTGGCGGCGATCGGCACGCCGTCGGCGCGGGCGGCGGCGACCGCGTCGAGGGCGCCCATCAGCCCGAAGGTCAGCGGCAGCTCGGCGTAGACGGCGTCGACGTCCGGCAGTTCCTCGGTCAGCCGCAGCAGCTCGGCGATGCCGGGCAGCGGGTTCTCGCCCCGCTTGGCGACGGCCACCTCGACCTGGCGTGCGGTAACGCCGTCGGGTGCCAGGAACGAGAGCGCGAAGGGTAGACGACCGATACCGGTGTCACCGATCAGCCCGATCACCAGACCCTCGGCCGGGTCGACGAGACCGCTCAGCTCACCGGCCGCGACTGTCGAGGCGGGGATGAGCAGCGGGCCCACCAGGTCGGCGTACCAGGCGGCGCGGTGCCGGCGGTGGGCGGCCAGGGCGTCGGGCAGCGCGGCGCTGCCCGGAGGGAAGACGGCGGCGTCGTCCACCAGGCCGTGAAGGAGCGCGGGCACCTGCGTTGACACGGAACAAGAATGTACGGGACGCTACAAGGAACGGACAACAGCGTCCGATTATCGGACGCCTCTGGCCGGTGAACGGGATATATCGGGAGGCGAGATGCCGTACTACCGCAGCGTCGGCGAGGTGCCGCGCAAGCGCCACACCCAGTTCCGCCAGCCCGACGGCAGCCTCTACGCCGAGGAGCTGATGGGCCAGGAGGGCTTCTCCTCCGACTCGTCCCTGCTCTACCACCGGCACGCCCCCACGGCGATCCTGGCCGCCGACGAGTTCACCCCGCCGACGTTCACCCGTGCGCCGAACCTGCCGCTCAAGCCGCGCCACCTGCGCACCCACAAGCTCGACGCGGGCGGCGCCGACCCGATCCTCGGCCGGCAGTACCTGCTCGCCAACGACGACGTCCGCATCGGGTACGTCCTCGCCGACCGGCCCTCCCCGCTGTTCCGCGACGCCACCGGTGACCACTGCCTCTACGTCGAGGCGGGCACCCTGCGGGTCGAGTCGCCGTTCGGCGCGCTGGACGCGGTCGCCGGCGACTACGTCGTCATCCCCACCTCGACCATCCACCGGCTGGTGCCCACCGGCGACCAGCCCGTCCGGCTGCTCACCGTCGAGGCGGCCGGGCACATCGGTCCACCCAAGCGCTACCTCTCCGTCCGCGGCCAGTTCCTGGAGCACTCGCCGTACTGCGAGCGCGACGTCCGCGGCCCGGACGCCCCGCTGCTCGTCGACGGCGAGGAGGTCGAGGTGCTGGTCCGCCACCGTCGTGGCTGGACCCGCTACGTGTACGCCAACCACCCGTTCGACGTGGTCGGCTGGGACGGGCACCTCTACCCGTGGGCGTTCTCCATCCACGACTTCGAGCCGATCACCGGCCGCATCCACCAGCCCCCGCCCGTGCACCAGACCTTCCAGGGCCCCAACTTCGTCATCTGCTCGTTCGTGCCCCGCAAGGTCGATTACCACCCGCAGTCGATCCCGGTGCCGTACAACCACCACAACGTCGACTCGGACGAGATGCTCTTCTACACCGGCGGGAACTACGAGGCCCGACGCGGCTCCGGCATCGAGCAGGGCTCCATCTCGCTGCACCCGTCCGGCTTCACCCACGGCCCTCAGCCGGGCGCCGCCGAACGCTCCATCGGCGCGGACCACTTCGACGAGCTGGCAGTCATGGTGGACACCTTCCGGCCCCTCGACCTGTGCGACGCGGCGCGCGCCTGCGAGGACGAGGGGTACGCCTGGACGTGGGCACGTTCTGTTTAGTCGCCCTTTGGGTTTTCGCCGGAGCCCGCCCGCTCTGGGCGGTCAGGCTTGATCCCGACGCGGGCGGGCTCCGGCGAAAACCCTGACCTGGGCGAGCTGAACGACGCTTGTTGAGCTGTTGTGGTGTTGCCGAAGGTGGGGTGCCTGGTCAGCGGAAGGTTGTTCTGGTGAAGACGGCGAACTCGGCTATCGCGGTGGCGACGATCGCCAGCACCAGCGGCCACGGCGAGCCGACCACCGCGTACACGAGCAGCAGCACCGGCGCGGCGGCCACCGCGTAGATCGCCAGGGCCATCGTGCGGTCCGAATGCAGCATGGCGGGCAGGACGGTCCGGGTGAGCCCCGGCAGCCGCGCCGCGAGCTGCCAGACCACGACGCCGCCCGTGAGGGCCGCGAGCACCGCCAGCACACGGGAGAACCCGTCGCTCGTCGAGGCCGCGAACGCCACCACCACCGCGGCGACCAGTGACCAGCCCGCACCGTAGAGCACCAGGCGGCGCAGGCCGTACGCGAGGGTCCGCGGGGAGTCGACCCGGCTCGGGCCCATCGTCACCGCTTCCGCCACGTGCGCCAACGCCTCGGACCAGCGACGCTGCTCCAGGTGCAGGACACCGACGCCGTGCTCGACCTCGCTGAGGCGCGGATCGAGCCGGAGCGCCTCCCGGTAGGCCCGCTCGGCCAGGTCGAACAGCTCCAGCCGGGCCGCGACCAGGCTGAGCACCAGGTGCGCCTGCGCCTCCTGCGGGGCCAGCTCAACCCCCCGCCAGGCCGCGTTCAGCGCCGGCTGCCCGTTGCGCGAGTCGGCCAGGATCGCCGCCGCGCTGCGCTGGGCGTACGCGTCGGTCGGCCCGAGCGCCAGCAGCCGGTCGGCGGTGGCCGCCGCGTCGGCGTAGCGCCCCAGGTCGACAAGCGCCATGGCCCGGACGACGAGCGCCGGCAGGGCCTGCGGTGCGGCGGCCACTGCCGCGTCGGCGGCGGCGAGCGCGTCGGCCGGCCGGTCGGCGACGAGATGCACCCGGGCCAGCATGGTGAGGGCCTGCGAATCCGCGGGCTTCAGCGCGAGCCCTTCGGTCAGCTCGCCAGCCGCCTCGTCGTGGCGTCCCAGCTCGGCGAGGAGCTGGGCGCGTTCGAGATAGCCGTCGCCGGCGAACCGGTCGGGGGCGGGTTCGGTGGACATCGCGGCGAGCCTAGGCGGCCGGCGCGTCGTACACCAGGGCCACCGCGATGCCCGCCAGACCTTCCTCACGGCCGGCGAAACCGAGCCCGTCGGTGGTCGCGGCGGAGACGGTGACCGGGGCGCCGACAGCGTCGGAGAGCACCTGCTGGGCCTCGTCCCGACGGCGGCCGATCTTGGGACGGTTGCCGACGATCTGCACGGAGACGTTGCCGATCTCCAAGCCGGCGGCCCGCACCCGGCGGGCCGTCTCGGCCAGCAGCGCCACGCCGGACGCCCCGGCCCACTCCGGCTGGTCCACGCCGAAGGCGGCGCCGAGATCACCGAGGCCGGCGGCGGAGAGCAGCGCGTTGCAGGCGGCGTGGGCGGCGACGTCGGCGTCCGAGTGCCCGGCGAGACCGTCCTGGTCGGGCCAGAGCAGGCCGGCCACCCAGCAGGGCCGACCCGGCTCGAACGCGTGCACATCGGTGCCGATGGCCACCCGAGGAACGATCATGATCAGAGGTTACGCGTCAGCCGGCGGCGGCGAGCAGGTGCTCCGCCAACGCCAGGTCGAACGGACGGGTGATCTTCAGGGCGTACTCCGAGCCGGGCACGCAGCTCACGGCGATGCCCTGCTTCTCGACCAGGCCGGCGTCGTCGGTGAGCGGGTCGCCGGCCGCGGCGTGCGCGGCGGTCAGGACCGGCCGGCGGAAGCCCTGCGGGGTCTGCACCGCCCGCAGGGCGGCCCGGTCGACGGTGCCCAGCACCACCTCGTCCGCGCCGACCTCCTTGATCGTGTCGACGACCGGCAGGACGGGAATCACCGCGGCCCGGCCACCCCGGACGGCGGCGGCGACCGATTCGACCAACTCGGGCGGGGTCAACGCTCGGGCGGCATCGTGCACCAGGATGATCGTCGGGCCGGCCGGCACCGCCGCCAGCGCGGCGGCGACCGAGGCCTGCCGCTCGGCGCCACCCGGCACCACGATCACCGGAGCCACCGGCGCCAGCAGTTCACGGACGCCCACCACCTCAGCGGCGGGCGCGGCCACCACTATCGTGTGCACCGACGCCGCGGCGGCGAGCCGGCGTACGGCGTGCACCAGCAGCGGCTCGCCAGCGAGCAGGCGCAGCGCCTTGGGTCGGCCGGGACCGAGCCGTACGCCGGCACCCGCCGCAGGCACGAGGACCGCGACGTCACCGCGCGGATTGAGCTGCGCGGTCACGTCGCGGTCCTCGGTGGTTTCTTCGCTACGAAGTGGGTACGACGATGCTGTGCGGACTAGGCCTCGGTGAGGACCTTGTCGAGCAGCGTCTCCGCCTCGTCCTTGGTGCTCTTCTCAGCCAGCGCGACCTCGCCGACGAGAATGTCGCGGGCCTTGGCCAGCATCCGCTTCTCGCCTGCGGAGAGGCCCCGCTCCCGCTCCCGGCGCCACAGGTCACGCACGACCTCGGCGACCTTCAGCGGGTTGCCGGAGGCCAGCTTTTCCAGGTTGGCCTTGTAACGCCGCGACCAGTTGGTCGGCTCCTCGGTGTGCGGAGCCCGGAGAACGTCGAAGACCTTACCGAGGCCCTCTTCGCCGACCACCTCACGGACGCCCACGATCTCGGCGTTCTCGGCCGGCACCCGGACCGTCAGGTCACCCTGCGCGACCCTCAGGACGAGATACTGCTTGGGCTCGCCCTTGATGACCCGAGTCTCGATTGCCTCGATGAGTGCGGCCCCGTGGTGGGGGTAAACAACGGTCTCGCCGACACTGAAAACCATAGGTTCGAAACCCCTTTCGCTGTGTCTAGGGTAACACGCTCAGGCAACGATGTCTCACCGATGTCCTGACCGTTGGCGCAGCTCAGGGGCCCTGTGAGAGGTCTTTCTTCAGCTTGACAGGCGGTCAAACCGATGGTTCGAACACGCTCCGTAACGCACGGATGACTTCCCGGTACGGGTGAACAGAACGTCGAGATCAAGGGCAATGCGCTCCTCCCATGGTATCCCGCCCGGCGGAAACGCGCCCAGGTGTAGCGGGAGGTGCCCCCGGTGCGGGACGCTGGAGTCCGAGCCGCACTCCGCTCTCGAGACGCTTCGGAGGGGGTCCGATGGGCAAGCCGGACGCAGAGGGCCACGGGCCTCCCTACGGCCTGCCCGACCTGCCACCCGAGTGGGGCCGCGTCGTCGTCCCCGACGACGCTTCGGCCCTGGCGAGCGAGGCGGCCGCGGTGCGCCGCGAGCTGCGCCGCGCGGCCGGCCGCCACACCGGGCACCGCGCCCTCACCCTGCCGCTGCTGGTCCTGCTGGTGGCGATGCTCACCACCGTGGCCGGCCTGGTCGCCGTGACCTGGCCCCGCGTCGGCCGGGGCACCGACCGACCCACCCCGACGCCCTCGACGCCGCCCGTGACGCTCACCGGCCAGCCGCTGCCCGCGCTGGACCTGGTCGACGCCGGGCAGGCGCCGGTGCCGCTGCGTGGCCTGCTGCCCGCCATGATCATCCTCGTGGACGACTGCGGCTGCCCGGACGTCGTCACCGAGGCCGTGGCGGCGGCGCCCGCCGGTGTCACAGTCGTCACCGTTACCGAGGGACGGGCTGTCGCGACCGCACCGCCGGCCAGGGGCGTCCGGGCGCTGGCGGATCCCGCTGGTGGGCTGCGCTCGTTCCTCGGGCCCGGCGCCGCGAACGCGCTGCTGGTCGACCGCACCGGCGTGGTGACCCGGGTGCTGCCGGACCCGGGGTCTGTCGACGCGTACCAGGACGACCTGATCTCCCTGGCCCGCTGAGCGGTCGTCCTAGGCGGGGGGCAGCGCGACGAGCTGCGCCTGGACGTCGATGGGCTCGTCACCGGCGGTCGACAGGGTCACCCCGAACGGCCCCCCGCCGGGCAGCACCTCAGCGGAGGCCAGCGTGCCGTCGCAGTCGATGCGCGGCGGGCCGGCGATCCCGGCCCCCGTGCTCGTCACCGCCAGCGTGCCCGGTCGGGTGCACCGGTACTGCAGCAGATAGCGCGAGCCGTCGTCGGACGACTGACGCGTCACCTCCTGGCCGGGGGTGAGCTCCCGCTGCTCCCGCCAGACCGTGGCGCGGAACGAGGGCAGGTCACTCCCGGGAGAGAGCACGCCCTGATCGTCGCCGAGGTCGACGACAGCGCCCGTCGCCGGGTCGACAAGCGAGGACCCGCGCTCCACCCGGACGGCCTCGCCCGTTTCGGGATCCACCCGCACCGTCACCCGTCCCTCGGGCACACCACGGGCCAGGACACGCTCCAACTCGGTGCTGACGCTCGGCTCGGCGCTCGGTACGCCCACCGGCCCGGCCATCGGTGCGGGCGCGGCGGCATGCCACCACCAGCCGCCGACCACCAGCGCGGCCAGGGTCACCCCGGCCAGCACCGCCGACCGCAGCCGGTCCTCCGCCGCATCCATGTGGTGAGCGTACCGGTCGGGTCGCCGGCGCTCAGTCCTGTCGATCGAGCAGGGCGGCGTACAGGGTGAGGCCCGGACCGAACGCCAGCATGAGGACCCGCCGGGGCGCCGGAGTCGAACGGCCCAGCCGGTCCAGGATCAGCAGGACTGTCGGCGACGAGCAGTTGCCGTGCTCGTCGAGCGTCGCCCGGGACGCGGCCAACGCCTCCGGCGGCAGGGCCAGTTCCCGCTCCACCACGTTGAGGATGCGGGGCCCACCCGGATGCACCGCCCAGCCGTCCACGTCGGAACTGACGCCGCCGTGCCGGGCCAACAGGTCATCCACCAGCCCCCGGACGTGCCGGGAGAGGACCTGGGGCACCTTCGGCGACAGCCCCATCCGGAACCCCGCGTCGGTGACGTCCCAGGTCATGTGGTCGGCGGTCGAGGTGTCGGTGACCGACGTGACCTCGCGCAACGCGTACCCCCGACCGCCGGGCACCAGCACGGCGGCGACCGCCGCGTCCGAGAAGAGCGCGTGCGACACGATCTGCTGGGTGTCCACCCGGGCGGTGGACGGCTGGATGTGCAGGCTGGTCAGCTCCGCGCAGAGCAGCAGCGCCGGCCGGCCCCGGGCGGTCACGAAGTCACTCGCCGCGCCCAACCCCGGAAGCGCCGCGTAGCAGCCCATGTGGCCGACGAACATCCGCTGCGTGTCCGCTGCCATGCCCAGGTCGCGGGCGAGCAGGATGTCCAGCCCCGGGGTGGCGTACCCGGTGCAGGAGCAGACGATGAACAGCCCGATGTCGCTGGCGTCCAGACCGGCGGCCGTCAGCGCACGCCCCACCGCCTCCTTGCCGAGCGGCAGCGCCTCCACCTGGTACCGACGCATCCGGCGCTCGGTCGGCCAGTCCGAGACGTCCTCGAGCAGCGGGTTGACCGCGGCCTGCCGTCGGGTCACCCCCGAGTTCGCGAAGATCCGCTGGGCCAACGACCGGGTGGTGCCGGTGAAGTGCCGGGAGAAGAAGCCCTCCCACAACTCGTCCTGCGAAGCGGACGGCGGCTGTGCTGTCCCGAGCCCCGCGATCACTGGTACGGACACGATCCCCACCTCTCGTCAGACGCTGTCCTCCCCCTGGCCGTCCCACCGGCCACCTCGGCCGGCCCCTCCCCCGTACGTGTAACGCCGCGCGGGCTCACCAACGCGGTACCGATGCGTCGCGATCCGGGTCCCCGCCCAGAGCGGCGATGCCCAGCCAGTCGGCGCAGACGTCCGAGGTGGCCGGGTGCAGCGAGCCGCAGCGGGCGTCCCGGTAGAGCCGCTCCAACGGGTGACCACGCCGGGTCGCCGACGTCCCCGCCGCCTCCAGCATCGACGCCGCCACCTCGGCGGCAGTGGTGCCGGCCAGCAGCTTCGCCCGCCACACCCAGCGGTTGGTCTCCGCGTCTCCCGGGGCGTCGTCCACCCGGCGGGCCGCCTCGGCCACCACCAGTTGGGCCGCCGCGGTCGCCGCGTCCGCCCGGCCCAGCCGCGCCCGCACCGCCGGCAGGCCGGCCAGGTTGCGGGCGTTGAGATGCTCGGCCGCCGCGTCGATCGCCGCCCGGGCCACCCCCACGTAGACGGCCGCGTAACTGGCCACCAGCCAGTGCGGCATCAGTTGGGCGACCACCAGCGCCAGCCCTTCCACCCCGCCGAGCAGCCGGTCGGCCGGCACGGTGACGTCCAGGTGCAGGTCGTGCGACGACGTGGCGCGCATGCCGAGGGCGTCCCAGGTCGGCTCGACGCTCAGACCGTCACCGGCCGGCACCAGGAACTGCGACACCACCGACTGGTCGGCGGAGCTGCGCGCGGCCACCAGGTAACCGTCGGCGTGCCCGGCACCGGAGCAGAACGTCTTGCTGCCCTTGAGGTGCCACCCCTCGTCGGTCGCCTCGTAGACCGTGCTCAACGCCGAGAGTCGCGCACCGGCGCCGCGCTCGCTCATCGCCACGGCGTACCAGGAGCCCTCCGCGGCGGCGGTGAGCAGTCGGTCCCGGGCGGCAAGCGCCTCGTCCGGCACACCCAGGGCCTCGGCCAATTCCTCGGTGACCGCGCCCAGCGCGCCCGTCACCGAGGCGTGCATGTTGAACACCAGCGCGGTCGCGCCGTTGCCCCGGGCAAGTTCGGTGGCGACCGCGGCGTACTCGGCGAAGCTGGCGCCCAGGCCACCCAGCGCGCGGGGCAACATCAGCCCGAACAGGCCGGCGTCCCGCAGGTCGCGGAAGTCGTCGACCGGAAAGGAGCCGTCCCGGTCGTGCTCCGCCGCCCGCGCGGCGAACCGCGGCGCCAACCGGCGGGCCGCCTCAAGCGCGTGCACCGTCATATCGCTTCCTCCTCGGCGTCCCATACCCCGCCACGAAGCCGACTATCCTCTGCGGACCCCCTGGCCCTGGTACAGCACGGCGGTGGACCGCGTCGGCACGATGCGCGGGACCCGGCCCGTCGACGTCGCGCCCGGCGTCCGCGCCGCGCGCGCCCGGCGCACCAGCCAGCCGACCAGGCCGCCGACCTGCGGACGGATGCCGCGCAGACGCAGCTCGACACCGTGCCGGGCGCACTCGGCCACCAGCGCGCGAGCGTCCACGAACAACCGTGGATCGTGGATGCCACGCGGCACGGTCGGCAGCCGCTCGGCGATCCGTACCGCGACCAGCCGGGCCAGCGTCGTGTCGTTGAGCGTGTCCAGCACCAGCAGGCCGCCCGGGCGCAGCAGCCGGCACGCCTCGGCCACCGCGCGCGGCCAGTCCGGAACATGTTCCAGCAGCTCACCGGCCGAGACCACGTCGGCGCACCCGTCCGGCAGCGGCACCGCGGTGACATCACCCTGGACCACGCGCACCCCGTGCCCGGCGGCCTGGACCAGCGCCGAGCGGGTCAGGTCGACACCGACGTGCCGGTATCCCTTGCCGGCGAGGTGCGGCGCGAGCAGCCCGGCGCCGCAACCCAGATCGACAAGGACCGCGCCCGGGCGGGTCGCCGGCGGCACGAGCGCCGCGCGGGCCTCGGCCAGCCAGTGCAGCATCGCGAACGCGCCATCGGGCCGCCACCACTCGCCGGCCAGGTCGTCGTACTGGCGCGGGTCGTTGCGCGGCAGCACCCGGGGACCGGTGGACGCCGCGGCCGCAGCCACGTCTCGCATGGCACCGAGCGTGGCACGACTGCTCGGTAACGACCAGACTTCCCTTATGTCGTCGAGGGTGTTAGGGCTGGTCAGAGCGAGCCATCCGGAACCGGCCGTCGCAGTGACCACGGTGTCCGGTCTGCTGGCCTGGGGAGTGGGGCACCGGCCGTCGGGAATCGTCTCGGTGGTGCTCGCCGTACTCGCCAGCCAGCTCGCCGTCGGCTGGACCAACGACGCGTTGGACGCCGAGCGGGACGCCACTGTGGGGCGTACCGACAAACCGGTCGCCGCCGGCGCGGTGGGCCGGCGCGTCACGGCCTGGGCCGCGGCGGCGGCCGCGCTGGCCTGCCCGCTGCTGGCGCTGACCACGAACCCTCCGGCGGCGCTCTGGCTGACTGTCGCCCTCGTCTCCGCGCTGCTCTACGACTGGCCGCTCAAGGCCACCGTCTTCTCGGTGGTGCCGTACGCCGTGTCCTTCGGCGCGTTGCCCGGCTTCGTGGTGCTGGCGCTGCCCGGCGAGCCGACCCCGCCGGCCTGGCTGCTGGCGGCGGCGGCCTGCCTGGGGGCCGGCGCGCACTTCGCCAACGTGCTGCCGGACCTGGCCGACGACGCCCGGACGGGGGTACGCGGTCTGCCGCACCGCCTCGGCGCGGCGGGCAGCCGGGCGGCCGCCGCGGGCCTGCTGCTCGCCGCGACCGCCATCCTGGTCCTCGGGCCGCCCGGGCCGCCGTCGGCCCTCGGGCTGGCGGCGGTCGGCACGGCCGCCGTCGTGCCGCCACTGAGCTGGTACGCCGGACGCTCGGCGGCCCGGGCGGGCCGGCGGCCGGTGTCCGCCTTCCGGGCGGTCATGCTGGTGGCCCTCATCGACGTCGTTCTGCTGGTGGCGAGCGGTCGGGTGGTGTGACGGGCACCCGGAAAGGTGGCATTGCCGGGTCCCCGTGCGGGCCTCGATCAGCTCCAACTACCCTGGAGCGCGGTCTGCGCGGGTATGGCCACCGTGCCCGGCGTGCGGCCGGGTGGGGATCGTAACGAGGAGGACCGACGTGACGCGCTCGATCAGGGGATCCCGGCGGGCGGCCCTGCTGCTGTCCGGGATGGCGGCGGCTACCAGCCTGCTCGCGTCCGGATGCGGCGCCGGCCAGATCGCCGAGACGGCTTTGAAGGAGCCGTCGGTCCAGGGCGTCAACCTCACGACCCCCAACGGCGCCTACTCGGTGCGTGGTCTGCTGGTCACCTACCCGGGCACCGAGGGTTACCGGGCCGGTCAGGACGCCCCGCTCAACGCCGTGATCTACAACGATTCGAAGAGCACCGTGACGGTCACCGTCACCACCCAGAGCGCGCGCGAGGTGTTGATCTCGGGTGGTTCGGCGAGCCCGACGCCGTCGGCCTCCGAGTCGGCGTCCGCCACTCCGTCGGCCTCCGCGTCCGGCTCGGCCACCCCGTCGGCGCCCGAGTCCCGCTCGGCCAGCCCGTCGGCGACCCCGTCCGAGACCGGTTCGTCGTCGGCGACGCCGTCGGCCCCGGAGTCGGCGCGGGCATCGGGTTCGGCGAGCGCCGACGCGCCGGGTCAGCCCGCCCGGATCGAGCTGGCCCCGCTGAGCTACCTCCAGCTCAACTCGGAAGCCACCACCCAGCTGCGGCTGGTCGGCCTGACCGAGGCGCTGCGCTCCGGCCAGAACGTCGTCGTGACCTTCGACTTCGGCAACGGCAACACGGTCACCGGCCAGGCGCCGATCGCCGTCCCGCTCACCCCGGCCGCGCCCGCCTCGCCGATCATCGAGCGTGAGGGCGGCTACGAGGGCGACGAGGGCGGCACCACCCACGGCTGACCCCGACCCCGACATCGACGAACACCCCGGCGTGGGAACCACCACGCCGGGGTGTTTTCGTCGTACGAGAGGGCTAGCGTCCCTGTGGTGACCACCTCCCGAACGACCTCTGGCCGTGGCGGCACGGCCGGTGCCGCCCGCGGCCGGTCCGCCACCCGCGACCCGCGTCCGGCGTACGAGTGCGACGCCTGCGGGCACCAGCCGCCCAAGTGGGTGGGTCGCTGCCCGGAGTGCGGCGAGTGGGGCTCGGTGGTCGAGTCCACGGTGACCGGCCCGACCGTCTCCGGTCGGGTGGTGAGCTCCCGGCTGCCGGCCGAGCCGGCCCGGCCGATCGCCACCATCAGCGCCGCTCCGGCCCGCGCCCGGCCCACCGGCGTGAGTGAGCTCGACCGGGTGCTCGGCGGTGGGCTGGTCCCCGGTGCCGTGGTGCTGCTCGCCGGCGAGCCCGGCGTGGGCAAGTCGACCCTTCTGCTCGACGTGGCACAGCAGTGGGCGGTGGGCGCCGGCAGCCCTTCCCTGGTGGTCAGCGGCGAAGAGTCGGTAAGCCAGGTCCGGCTGCGTGCCGAGCGGATGGGCACCCTGCACGACCAGCTCTACCTGGCAGCCGAGAGCGACCTGGCCTCGGTGCTCGGGCACCTCGACGCGGTCAAGCCCGGCCTGCTGGTGCTCGACTCGGTGCAGACCATCTCGACGACCGGCACCGAGGGCGTGCCCGGTGGCGTCACCCAGGTGCGCGCGGTCACCGCCGCCCTGGTCTCGGTCGCCAAGGAACGGGGCATCGCCACCGTGCTGGTCGGCCACGTCACCAAGGACGGCCAGGTGGCCGGGCCCCGGGTGCTGGAGCACCTGGTCGACGTGGTGCTGCACTTCGAGGGCGACAAGCACTCCTCGCTGCGGCTGGTGCGGGGCGTCAAGAACCGGTTCGGCGCGGCCGACGAGGTCGGCTGCTTCGAGATGCACGAGGGCGGCATCAGCAGCCTGGCCGATCCGTCCGGGCTGTTCCTCACCCGCTACTCCGAACCCGTGCCCGGCACCTGCGTGACAGTGGCCATGGAGGGGCGGCGGGCCCTCGTCACCGAGGTGCAGGCCCTGATCGGCGCGACTGTTGCCGGTTCACCCCGTCGTACGGTCTCCGGCCTCGACTCCGCGCGCCTGGCCATGGTGCTCGCGGTGCTGCAACGGCGTACCGAGCGGTTGACCCTGCACGACCGTGAGGTCTTCGCGGCCACCGTGGGCGGCATCCGGGTGGTGGAGCCGGCGGCCGACCTCGCGGTCGCGCTGGCGGTCGCCTCCGGCGGGCTCAACCTGGCGATCGCGCCGCACCTCGTGGCGATCGGCGAGGTGGGGTTGACCGGCGAGGTGCGCCGGGTGGGAGCGGTGCCGCGCCGGCTCGCCGAGGCGGCCCGCCTGGGGTTCAAGGTGGCGCTGGTGCCGGCCGGCTGTGGGCCGGCCAGCACGGGCGCCGGGCCCGACGGGATGCGGGTGACGGAGGTCACTGATGTCCGCTCCGCGCTGCACCATGCGGCCCGCGCGTCCGCTGAGTGACCGAGCGTGTCGACGCGAGCGGCGATACCGGACAGCATCGGCGCAAGTGGAAACGGTTCGAAGGGCGGCATCGTGACACATCACAGTAACCACGACAGCACCCACCGCACGGCAGTCCGTAGACTGTGCCCGTGCCGATCGACCGCGATACCACCAAGCCTGCCGGTGCGCCGCCCCAGGCCCGCACCGGCGCCGTGGGCTCGCCAGCCCGCCCGATCAGCGTGAGTGTGACCGCCGCTGCCGGGAGCGCCGGCGATCCGCTGCGGGCGAACCTCGCCCTGATGGCACCCGGCACCGCGCTGCGGGACGGGTTGGAGCGCATCCTGCGGGGGCGCACCGGCGCGCTCATCGTGCTCGGCTACGACAAGGTCGTCGAGGGTCTCTGCACCGGCGGCTTCCCGCTGGACGTCGAGTTCTCCGCGACCCGGGTGCGGGAGCTGTGCAAGATGGACGGGGCCGTGGTGCTCTCCAGCGACGGCACCCGCATCGTCCGGGCGGCCGTGCACCTGATGCCCGACCCGTCCATCCCGACGGAGGAGTCGGGCACCCGGCACCGCACCGCGGAGCGGGTCGCCCGGCAGACCGGCTACCCGGTGATCTCGGTCAGCCAGTCGATGCGGATCATCAGCCTCTACGTCAACGGTCAGCGGCACGTGCTGGACGACTCGGCGGCGATCCTGTCCCGGGCCAACCAGGCGCTGGCCACCCTCGAGCGGTACAAGCTGCGCCTGGACGAGGTCTCCGGCACGCTCTCCGCGCTCGAGATCGAAGACCTGGTCACCGTGCGGGATGCGGTGGCAGTGGTGCAGCGTCTGGAGATGGTCCGCCGGATCGCCGACGAGATCGCCGGTTACGTCGTCGAGTTGGGCACCGACGGGCGACTGCTCGCCCTTCAGCTCGACGAGCTGATGGCCGGGGTCGACGCCGACCGCACGCTGGTCATCCGGGACTACCTCCCGGTCGGCCGCAAGTCCCGCACGCTGGACGAGGCGCTGGTCGAGCTGGATCTGCTCGGCGCCACCGAGCTGATCGACCTGGTGTCGGTCGCCAAGGCCATCGGCTACCCGGCCGCATCGGACGCGCTGGACGCCGCCGTCAGCCCGCGCGGCTTCCGGCTGCTGGCCAAGGTGCCGCGTCTGCCGGTGGCCGTGGTCGACCGCCTGGTGCTGCATTTCGGCAGCCTTCAGCGGCTGCTGGGCGCGACCGTGGAAGACCTGCAGGCTGTCGAGGGCGTGGGCGACGCCCGTGCCCGGGGCGTCCGGGAGGGCCTGTCCCGGCTCGCCGAGGCATCCATCCTGGAGCGGTACGTCTGATCCGGCTCAGCCGGTGATGGTGATCTTCACGGGTGCGCTGTACTTGGTGCCGACCCGCGCGAACACCTGGTACGTCCCGGCCGGCGGGAAGGGGCCGGCGGCCAGCCCGGCGCCGTCGCAGCGGGTGGTGTCCCGCCCGTTCCAGCCCACCTGGTAGGAGCGCTCGAACCCGGGCGTGAAGGACTGCACATCCGAGCCCTGGACCTTGCCGCAGGTGTCCGAGGACCACACCTTCTCGGCGCCGGCCTTGATGAAGATCTCCTGAAGGTCGGCGCCGACGTTGCGGCTGCACGTCCGCTGCGAAGTGTTCTTGATCTTCAGTTGCAGGTCGACCACCGCACCGCGCTGGACCGACGTGGGCCGCGCCACCGAGGTCACGCTGATCTCCGCGTCGGTGCAGGTGCCGTCGTCGACCGACCCGGCCGCGCCCGGCGGCGGGTCGTTGCTGGTGGTCTCGGGGCTCGGGTCCGTGGTGTTCGGACCGGCCGACCCGTCCGGAGCATTCGACTCGGCGGGCGCGGACGCCGACGGCGCCCCGGTCTGCGGGCTCAACAGCGGACCGCCCGGCCCGGGACTCGCCGTGGACGTCGGAGTCGACGTCGAGCCCGCCCCCGCATTCGGTTTGTCGCCGGAGCGGCTCGACCCGGTGCAGGAGTAGAGCAGGACAATCAGGAAAAGAAGCCCCGCTCCGAGTACGACGGCGCGACGCCGCCAGTACACGGCGGGTGGCAGGGGGCCGACCGTCAGACGCATGATGCCCCCCACCGTAGCCGCGCGGCACCCACCAGCCCGTCACGACGCGCCGGAGCGTCACCGGGCCACCGTGGCCAATCTCCACAAAGGACGGAAGCGCCGACAGTCCGCGGCCCGCTCAGAGGTACACCTTGCGCTGGTAGACGGCGTGCGCGCCGGCCACCCGATCCAGGAAGAGCAGCCCCGCGCAATGGTCGATCTCGTGCTGCAACGCCCGCGCCTCGAAGCCGTCCGTCACCAACCGGACCGCCGCGCCGGTGCCCGGCAGGTCACCCTCCACCACCAGCCGACTGGCCCGCTTCACATCCCCGGTCAGGTCCGGCACCGACATGCACCCCTCCCGGCCCGGCTTCCAACGGGTCGCCTCGACCACCCGGGCGTTGCAGAGCACGAAGGTGCCGTGCACGGTGACCGCCTTCGGATGCCCCGTCACGTCGACGGCGAAGACCCGCGCAGGCACACCGACCTGCGGCGCCGCCAACCCCACGCAGCCCGGCGACACCCGCATCGTGGCGACCAGGTCGGCGGCCAGCCGGACCGTCTCCTCGGCCGTCGGATCGACATCGTCCCCGGCCCGGCTCAACACCGGATGCGGGGCCGAGACCACGGCCCGCACCTCGCCCGCCACCGCCAGCGACTCCGGCGTCCAGTTCCCCAGACCGGCGTACGCCTCGACGTCCCGGCCGGCGTCCGGCCCGCTCCGCCCCTCGCTCACAGCAGATCCGGGTCTGCCGGCCGGAGGGTGACCTCGACCCCCAACTCGGCGGCCGTCCGGTGCAGCCGTCCCGTCACCGCCTCGGCCACCCCCGCCGGCAACTCGACCTCGGCCAACACCACGTAGAGCGAACCCGCCAGGCGGGTGCTCAGGTCGGTCACGTTGCCACCGGCGTCCACCAGCACCCGGGTCATCGCCGCGACGATGCCCATCCGGTCCGACCCGTGCACCGCAAGCACGTACGGCTCGCCGGCCGGGGCCACCTCACCGTCGGGCGTCACCGCGCGGACTGTCGCCAACAGCTGCCCCTCGGCGGCCAGCGGCGCCAGCGCCGCCTCCACACCTGCGGCGTCCGGCCCGGTGCAGATGAGGGTCATCGCGAAATGCCCCCGCAGGCGGGTCATCGTGCTGTCGGTGAGGTTCGCGCCCAGTTGGGCCAGCACCTCGGCGACGTCGGCCACGATGCCCGGCCGGTCCCGACCGATGACGGTGATCGCGAGCTCGTTCATCCGCGCATTCTGCCCGATCCGCCCACCGCCACCGCGACACCCCGCCCGAGCCGCCCATCCAGCGGGACCGGACCGCGTGACATCATCGACGGCGCCATGACTCAACCCGATTTCGCCACAGTGGTCAGCCGGTGGTTCCAGCAGCACGCCCGTGACCTGCCGTGGCGGGAACCCGGGGTCAGCCCGTGGGCCATCCTGGTCAGCGAGGTCATGCTCCAGCAGACCCCGGTCGTCCGGGTCGTGCCGGCCTGGCACGCCTGGCTGGCCCGCTGGCCCGACCCGGCCGCGCTGGCGGCCGACACCCCGGCCGAGGCGATCCGCATGTGGGGGCGCCTCGGCTATCCCCGCCGGGCCGTCCGACTGCGGGAGTGCGCGATAGCGATCGTGGACCGGCACGGCGGTCAGGTGCCGGACCGGTTGGAGCAGTTGCTGGCGCTGCCCGGCGTGGGCACCTACACGGCGCGTGCGGTGGCCGCGTTCGCGTACGGGCAGCGACATCCGGTGGTCGACACAAACGTACGACGGGTGGTCTGTCGCGCCGTTGCCGGTGAACCGGACGCCGGGCCGGTCACCCGACCCGCCGACCTGGTCGCCACCGAGGAGTTGCTGCCCGCGGAGCCCGCCGCCGCGGCACTGGCCAGCGCCGCGTTCATGGAGCTGGGAGCGGTGCTCTGCACGGCCCGGTCACCACGGTGCACGGCCTGCCCGATCGAGTCGGTCTGCGCGTGGCGGGCCTCCGGGCAGGCGCCGGCGACCGGCCCGACCCGCCGCCCCCAGCGGTACGCGGGCACCGACCGGCAGGTACGCGGACTGCTGCTCGGGGTGCTCCGGGAGACCACCGGGCCGGTCCCGCACCAGCGCCTCGACCAGGTCTGGACCGACGACGTGCAGCGCGCCCGGGCGTTGGCCGGCCTCGTACAGGACGGGCTGGTGGAACCGGTCGGCACCGACTCGTTCCGGCTGGCCGGCGACGGCCCGTCCCTGCCAACGGCCGACCTCACGACCTGACCTGCCCCCACCCCGCCCATCGTGCCCAGCGACCCGCTGGCCGCACATCCGCGCGCGCTCCAAGCCCGCCGCAGGCCCACACCGCGCTCGCCCACGCGCCTTCACGCCGCATGCCGCATGCCGCATGCCGCGCGCCGCTGGCAGCTCACCCCAAGATCGTGCTCGATCCTGGATGTAGTGGTGTCAGACCAGGCGGATGCCCCTACATCCTGGATCGAGCACGATCTTGCGGACGGAGGCCCCGTCGGAGGCCACAACATCAGGGAAACTGCTGCCTCCGGACGCCGTGAGGCGACACTTTCCCTGATGTTGCGCGAATCTTGCCGGCCGTGGCAGCGGCGACGGCGGGCGACGCGAGCGGGCGGGCGACGGCGA
>NZ_JBEZFG010000012.1:0-96448 GCF_040649315.1 Micromonospora sp. NPDC049004 | reverse complement strand
GCGGGCCGCCGAAGGCGAGCGGGCCGCCGAAGGCGAGCGGGCCGCCGAAGGCGAGCGGGCCGCCGAAGGCGAGCGGGCCGCCGAAGGCGAGCGGGCCGCCGAAGGCGAGCGGGTGGGTGGGTGCTGCGCGTCGGGAGGGCGGCTTGGAGATCGGCTTCGGCGACGGCCTGCTCCTCGCCGATCACCCGAGCCTTGGGTTCCGGCCGGTCGTCGGCGGCGGTGGCCGGCCGGGGGGTCGCGGGGGTGTCGAGCGGGGCCGGCGGGGTGTTGCCTGTGCGAGTAGCGCACAAAGGCGGGGCCCCGGTGGCTTGCGCCACCGGGGCCCCGCCCCCTGCTGCTGGTCGTGCTACTCGTCGGCGCCCGCCGCAGCGGTGCCGGCGGCGGTGCCACCGAGGTCGGCGGGGACGGCGTCCGGAACCTCGACCGGCTTGTCCGCACCGTGGAAGACGAGCTTGGACTTGTCGATGTCGTTCGGGTCGCCCTCGCAGTCCACCACGACGATCTGACCGGGGGTCAGCTCGTTGAAGAGGATCCGCTCGGAGAGGTTGTCCTCGATGTCGCGCTGAATCGTGCGACGAAGCGGACGGGCACCAAGCACCGGGTCGAAGCCCTTCGCCGCCAGGTACTTCTTGGCGTTGTCGGTCAGCTCCAGACCCATGTCCTTGTTGCGCAGCTGCGTCTCGATCCGCTGGATCATGATGTCCACGATGGAGAGGATCTCGGTCTGGCGCAGCTGGTGGAAGACGATGGTGTCGTCGATCCGGTTGAGGAACTCAGGCCGGAAGTGCTGCTTGAGCTCGTCGTTGACCTTCTGCTTCATCCGGTCGTAGTTGGACTCGGAGTCCTCCGACGCCTGGAAGCCCAGCGACACCGCCTTGGCCACGTCGCGGGTGCCCAGGTTGGTGGTCAGGATGATGACCGTGTTCTTGAAGTCCACGATCCGACCCTGACCGTCGGTGAGCCGACCGTCTTCCAGGATCTGCAGGAGCGTGTTGAACACGTCCGGGTGGGCCTTCTCGATCTCGTCGAAGAGAACCACCGAGAACGGCCGACGCCGCACCTTCTCGGTCAGCTGCCCGCCCTCGTCGTAGCCGACGTAGCCGGGAGGGGCACCCACGAGGCGGGACACCGTGTACCGGTCGTGGAACTCGGACATGTCCAGCTGGATGAGGGCGTCCTCGCTGCCGAAGAGGAACTCGGCGAGCGCCTTGGACAGCTCGGTCTTACCGACACCGGACGGGCCGGCGAAGATGAACGAGCCCGACGGGCGCTTCGGGTCCTTCAGGCCGGCCCGGGTACGCCGGATCGCCTTCGAGACCGCCTTGACCGCGTCCTCCTGGCCGATGACGCGCTTGTGCAGCTCGTCCTCCATGCGCAGCAGGCGCGAGGTCTCCTCCTCGGTCAGCTTGTAGACCGGGATGCCCGTCCAGTTGCCGAGCACCTCGGCGATCTGCTCGTCGTCAACCTCGCTGACGACGTCCAGGTCACCGGCCTTCCACTCCTTCTCCCGCTGAGCCTTCTGGCCGAGGAGCTGCTTCTCCTTGTCGCGCAGCTGGGCGGCGCGCTCGAAGTCCTGCGCGTCGATCGCGGACTCCTTGTCGCGACGCACCTGGGCGATGCGCTCGTCGAAGTCACGCAGGTCTGGCGGCGCGGTCATCCGACGGATCCGCATCCGGGCGCCGGCCTCGTCGATCAGGTCGATCGCCTTGTCCGGCAGGAAGCGGTCGGAGATGTACCGGTCGGCAAGCGTCGCCGCAGCCACCAGAGCGGCGTCGGTGATGCTCACCCGGTGGTGCGCCTCGTAGCGGTCGCGCAGGCCCTTGAGGATCTCGATGGTGTGCGCCAGCGACGGCTCACCCACCTGGATCGGCTGGAACCGGCGCTCGAGAGCGGCGTCCTTCTCCAGGTGCTTGCGGTACTCGTCGAGCGTGGTGGCACCGATGGTCTGCAGCTCACCACGGGCCAGCATCGGCTTGAGGATGCTTGCGGCGTCGATCGCGCCCTCGGCGGCACCCGCACCCACCAGGGTGTGGATCTCGTCGATGAACAGGATGATGTCGCCGCGGGTGCGGATCTCCTTGAGCACCTTCTTGAGGCGCTCCTCGAAGTCACCGCGGTAGCGGGAACCGGCGACCAGGGCACCGAGGTCGAGCGTGTAGAGCTGCTTGTCCTTGAGAGTCTCGGGCACCTCGCCCTTGATGATCTTCTGGGAAAGCCCCTCCACCACGGCGGTCTTACCGACGCCGGGCTCACCGATCAGGACCGGGTTGTTCTTGGTACGGCGGGAGAGCACCTGCATGACCCGCTCGATTTCCTTCTCGCGCCCGATGACCGGGTCGAGCTTGCCCTCGCGGGCGGCCTGGGTCAGGTTGCGGCCGAACTGGTCCAGCACGAGGCTGGTCGACGGCGCGGCCTCACCCGGCGCGGCACCCGCCGCGGCGGGCTCCTTGCCCTGGTAGCCGGAGAGCAGCTGGATCACCTGCTGGCGGACCCGGTTGAGGTCGGCGCCGAGCTTGACCAGCACCTGGGCGGCGACGCCCTCGCCCTCACGGATCAGCCCGAGCAGGATGTGCTCAGTGCCGATGTAGTTGTGGCCGAGCTGCAGCGCCTCGCGCAGCGACAGCTCCAGCACCTTCTTGGCCCGCGGCGTGAACGGGATGTGCCCGCTCGGCGCCTGCTGGCCCTGGCCGATGATCTCCTCGACCTGCTGACGGACGCCCTCCAGGGAGATGCCGAGGCTCTCCAGGGCCTTTGCCGCGACGCCTTCACCTTCGTGGATCAGGCCCAGCAGGATGTGTTCCGTACCGATGTAGTTGTGGTTGAGCATCCGGGCCTCTTCTTGGGCCAGGACGACAACCCGTCGCGCTCGGTCGGTGAACCGCTCGAACATGCCCTCGTGCTCCTCACGTGCCGTGCGCCTTGATGGTCAAGATCTTGGCGGGGCCGGTGCACGAACGTCCGGGACGGGCGTCCGTGCCTCCTTACTCTATCGTCGCTGACCGACTCAGCTGAGGTCGTGTCTCTCCGGTCTGGGTCAGTTCCACGTCGTTTTGCACAACCGTCCGCGCTCAGGAGGTGTTCCGGTACCCCTGGCGCTACGCGCAGAGCGAAATCCGACCGACCCCACGGAAGGCTCCGCAGGGCCCGGGGAGGGCCTTCGACGGCCTCCAGCGGGTGTCGTGGGGGCGAGCGCCGGTCGTCGGCACCGTTCGGGCTGCCGCACCCGACCCCTTTCGGGAAGTTGTCCACAGGTTGTGGATAGTTACTCCACCGCCTGTGGACAACGCCGGCCGGTCCGGGAAACATTCCGGCCGGCCCGTCCCGGGCGCGGATACGGCGACGCCGGCCCGGAGGATGCTCCGGCCCGGCGTCGGTGTCGCCCTTGCGGTGGCGGCTGCCACCGGTCAGCTGAACGGATCAGCGCTTGGCGTGGTACTCGTCGACGATCTCCTGCGGGATACGGCCCCGGTCCGAGATGTCCTTGCCGGACTTCTTGGCCCACTCCCGGATCGCCTTGTTCTGCTCCCGGTCGGCGGTGGCGCCACCCCGACCGCGGGCGGCCCGCCCACCGATCACCACGCCACCGCGACCCACCTTGGTGCCGGCGCCGATGTACGGAGCGAATACGTCGCGCAATTTCGCGGCGTTGGCACCGGACAGGTCGATCTCGTACTGAACGCCGTCGAGCGCGAACTTGACGGTCTCGTCAGCGTCCCCACCGTCCAGGTCATCGACCAGCTTGTGAATGATCTGCTTGGCCACGTCCCACATTCCTTTCGAGCAGGGCGCTCCTGCTAACGAGAGCACAATAACCCCCGCGCTGCTCGCCCCGTCAATAGGATGCCGTTACGACTCGCTGGGAGTCGGCGGGCGACTACTCCGGGCGGACCAACGGGAAGAGGATCGTTTCCCGAATTCCGAGGCCGGTCAGGGCCATCAACAGCCGGTCGATTCCCATTCCCATACCCCCGGCCGGCGGCATTCCGTACTCCATGGCCCGGAGAAAGTCCTCGTCGAGACGCATCGCCTCGTCGTCGCCACGGGCGGCCAACTGCGCCTGGGCCACCAGCCGTTCCCGCTGTACCACCGGGTCGACCAGCTCGGAGTACGCGGTGCCCAGCTCGAAGCCGAGAACGTAGAGGTCCCACTTTTCGGCCAGCCCCGGCTCGCTGCGGTGCGCCCGGGTCAGTGGGCTGGTCTCCTCCGGGTAGTCGCGTACGAAGGTGGGCGCCTGCAGGCCCGGGACGACCAGTTCCTCGAACAGTTCCTCGGCGAGCTTGCCCGGGCCCCACTTCGGGTCCACGGCCAATCCCACCTTGTCCGCGTACTCCACCAGCCGGGAACGGTCGGTGCGGACGGTGACCTCCTCGCCGAGTGCCTCGGAAAGGACACCGAACAGGGTCACCGATCGCCACTCGCCGCCCAGGTCGAACTCCCGCCCGTCGGCATGGGTCACCACCGTCGACCCGCTGACCGCGATCGCCGCCTGTTGCACGAGATTGCGGGTCAACTCGGCCATCGTGTCGTAGTCGCCGTACGCCTGGTACGTCTCCAGCATCGCGAACTCCGGCGAGTGCGAGGAGTCGACACCCTCATTACGGAAGTTGCGGTTGATCTCGAAGACGCGGTCCACACCACCAACGACCGCGCGCTTCAAAAACAGTTCCGGAGCGATTCGCAGATACAGATCGGTGCTCAACGCATTGCTGTGGGTCACGAAGGGTCGGGCGGCCGCGCCACCGTGCAGGAGTTGCAGCATCGGCGTTTCCACCTCGATGAAGCCCTGGCCGTGCAGTGAATCGCGCAGGCTGCGCACCGCCGCCGCCCGGGTGCGGACCATCTGCCGGGCCTGCGGCCGGACGATCAGATCGACGTAGCGCTGCCGGACCCGAGCCTCCTCGGAGAGCGGCTTGTGGGCCACCGGCAGCGGCCGCAGGGCCTTGGCCGTCATCTCCCACCGCTGGGCGAGCACGGACAGCTCGCCCCGCCGGCTGGTGATCACCTCGCCGGTCACGCCGACGTGGTCGCCCAGGTCGACCAGGCGCTTCCACGCCTCCAGTCCCTCCGGACCGACCCGGTCCAGGGAGAGCATGGCCTGCAACTCGGTGCCGTCGCCGTCGCGCAGGGTGGCGAAGCAGAGCTTGCCGGTGTTGCGTACGAAGATCACCCGGCCGGTGACCGACACCTGGTCGCCGGTGGCGGTGTCGGTGGGCAGGTCCGCGTACTTCGCGCGGATCTCGGCGAGCGTCGTGGTGCGGGGGAAGCCGACCGGGTACGGCTCCACGCCCTCGGCGAGCATCCGGTCCCGCTTCTCCCGGCGGACCTTCATCTGCTCGGGAAGGTCGTCGGCGGGGTCCACTGGCACGGCGTTCTGCTCGGTCACGGCACGCTTCCTCGTCACGAAGACTACGGGGGGTCAGGCCCGAGCGTACTCAAGCGCTCAGGTGGTCGTTATCGGATAACCTGCCCGCCATGGCGGATCACACTCAGGCGCTCTCGTTCGGCGTGGCCGCGGCCGACTATGACCGGTTTCGGCCCCGCTATCCGGTGCCGGCCGTGCGGTGGGCGCTCGACGGGCTGGACGATTCCGCCGAGGTCGTCGACCTGGGCGCCGGCACCGGCATCCTCACCCGGGGAGTGCTCGCTCTCGGCCACCGGGTGACCCCGGTGGAGCCGGACCCCAAGATGCGCGCCCAGTTGGACGCCGCCACCCCAGGCGTCACCGCTCTGGCCGGCGGCGCCGAGTCGCTGCCGCTGCCCGACGGACTCGCCAACGCCGTGGTGGTGGGCCAGGCGTACCACTGGTTCGACCGGGAGCTGGCGCACGCCGAGATCGCACGGGTGCTGCGGCCCGGCGGGACGTTCGCCCCGATCTGGAACATGCGGGACGAACGGGTCGACTGGGTGGCCGAGCTGGGTCGGATCGCCCACCTCGGTGACAACGCCGGCGACGTCGTCGGACGGTACGAGGACTTCGGCACGGCGTTCACACCTGTCGAGCTGGGCGAGTTCACGCACCACACGACGCTCACACCCGACGAGGTGATCGCGATGCTGCACACCCGCTCGTACTGGCTCACCGCCGGACCCGAGCGACGGGAGCGCATCGACCGGGAACTGGGCGACCTCTTCGCGGGCCATCCCGAGCTGGCCGGACGGGAAACCGTCGACCTGCCGTACCGCACGGTCGTGCTGCGGGCCCGGCGGCGCTGAGGGGCCGCCCGCAGGACGGCCCCGGCGGCGGCCGGGGTTCACAGGTTGCGGTCGTAGACCATCCGCAGGCCGATCAGCGTGATCATCGGCTCGTGGTGGGTGATGGTGCTGCACTCGTTGATCACCAGGGAGGCGAGGCCGCCGGTGGCGATCACCGCCTTCACCTCGCCCAACTCCTCGGTCATCCGCTCGACGATCCGGTCCACCTGCCCGGCGAACCCGAAGTAGAGACCGGCCTGCAGGCACTCCACGGTGTTCTTGCCGATCACCGAGCGGGGCTTGGTGGCCTCAACCTTGCGCAGCTGGGCGGCGCGGGCGGCCAGCGCGTCGAAGGAGATCTCGATGCCCGGGGCGAACGCCCCGCCCAGGAACTCGCCCCGGCCGCTGATCACGTCGAAGTTGGTGGTGGTGCCGAAGTCCACAACTATCGACGGCCCGCCGTAGAGGGTGAACGCCGCAAGCGTGTTCACCACCCGGTCGGCGCCCACCTCCTTCGGGTTGTCGATCGCCAGCTGCACCCCGGTGCGCACGCCCGGCTCGACGATCACGCTCGGCAGGTCGGCGTAGTAGCGGCCGAGCATGGTCCGCAGCGACCGCAGCGCGGCCGGCACCGTGGAGCAGGCGGCCACACCGGTGATCTCGACGTTGTCCCCGGCGAGCAGGCCCCGGAACATCAGGCCCAGCTCGTCCGCCGTCGAGCGGGCATCGGTCTTGATCCGCCAGGAGTGCACCAGCTTGTCGCCGTCGAAGGTCGCCAGCACGGTGTTGGTGTTTCCGATGTCGATGCAGAGCAGCACTGTCGCAGCCTAGACAACTACTCGGTGCGCAGGTCCATCGCGATGTCCAGGATCGGCGACGAGTGGGTCAACGCGCCCACCGAGAGGAAGTCGACGCCGGTCGCCGCGTACCTGGCGGCCACCTCCAGGGTCAGCCCGCCGGTCGCCTCCAGCTCCGCCCGGTCGCCCACCGCGGCCACCGCCTCGGCCAGCACCTCCGGCGTCATGTTGTCGCAGAGCAGGAAGTCCGCCCCCGCCTCCACCGCCTCCACCGCCTCGGCGACAGTGGTCACCTCGACCTGCACCGGAACCTCCGGAAACGCCTCCCGGACCCGCCGGTACGCCGCAGTGATGCCCCCGGCCGCCAGCTTGTGGTTGTCCTTGATCATGGCCACGTCGTAGAGGCCCATCCGCTTGTTGGTGCCCCCACCGGCCCGCACCGCGTACTTCTCCAGCGCCCGCAGGCCCGGCGTCGTCTTGCGGGTGTCCAGCACCATCGCCTTCGTGCCGGCCAGGGCGTCCGCCCAGGCACGCGTGTGGGTGGCCACCCCGGACATCCGGCAGAGCAGGTTGAGCGCCGTCCGCTCGGCCGTCAGCAGCAGCCGGGTCGGGCCGGTCACCGTCGCCAGCACGTCGCCGCGCGCCACCCGCTCACCGTCGCGGGCCAGCACCGACACCTCGACGGTACGACCGAAGCCGGTCACCTCGCCCACCAACTCGAACACGGCGGCGGCCACGGCCAGCCCGGCCACCACGCCGTCGGCGCGGGCCACCAGGTCGGCGGTGTCGGTCTGCTCCGCTCCGATGTTGGCCACGCTCGTCACGTCGAGGAAATCGGGCCCCAGATCCTCGACCAGCGCGCCCTCGATCACCCGCCGCACCTGCTCCGGGTCCAGCCCGGTCGCCCGCAACGCCGCCTCGGTCGACCCCGTCAACGCCACCTTGGTTCGCGACTCCGGGGCTCGCGAAACCGGCTCACTCCTCGCGCTCACTGGGCCATCTCCGTTCGCGACTGCGGGGCTCGCAACCCCGGCTCACTCCTCGCGCTCACTGTGCACTCCCCTCCCACTGCTCCGTCACCAGGCCCTGCGCCCCGACCGACCCGACCAGGTGGCCCAGCCACCGTTCGTCGGCCGTCGGGAAGTCCTCCCGCCAGTGGCAGCCCCGGGTCTCGGCGCGGGCGTACGCCGCCGCGACAAGCGACGACGCCACCGTGAGCAGGTTGGTCGCCTCCCAGTCGGCGGTGCGCGGTCGGCCCCGGGCCGCGCCCAGCTCGGTAAGCGTCCCGGCCGTCTCCGCCAGCGTCGCCGCGGACCGGAGCACCCCGGCCCCCCGGGTCATCGCCCGCTGGAGCGTCGGCGTCACCCCGGCCGGCACGACCCAGCCCGCACCGCCGCGCCATGCGCCGACGTCCGCCGGCTGGGCCTGCTCGGGCAGGCCGGCCGCGATGTCGTCGGCGATCCGCCGGGAGAACACCAGCCCCTCCAGCAGCGAGTTGCTGGCCAGCCGGTTCGCGCCGTGCACGCCCGTGCAGGCGACCTCGCCGCAGGCGTACAGGCCGGGGATCGACGTGCGGCCGCGCAGATCGGTGCGGACGCCGCCGGAGGCGTAGTGGGCGGCCGGGGCGACCGGGATCAGGTCGGTGGCCGGGTCCACGCCGATCGCCAGGCAGGACGCCACGATGGTCGGGAACCGCCCGGCCAGGAAATCGCCGCCCAGATGGCGGGCGTCGAGAAAGACGTGGTCCGCGCCGCTGGCCATCAGCACCCGGTGGATGCCCTTGGCCACCACGTCCCGGGGGGCCAACTCGGCCAGCTCGTGCTGGCCCACCATGAACCGCTTGCCATCGGAGTCCACCAGGTACGCGCCCTCGCCGCGCAGCGCCTCGGAGACAAGTGGCTGCTGCGCGTGCCCGGCGCCGGGCACCCCCGCGCCGGGCGGGGTGATCAGGGCGGTCGGATGGAACTGGACGAACTCCACGTCGGTCACCGCCGCGCCGGCCCGCATCGCCAGCGCCACCCCGTCGCCGGTGGAGACCGCCGGGTTGGTGGTGGCCGCGAAGATCTGCCCCATCCCGCCGGTGGCCAGCACCACCGCCCGCGCCAGCAACGCGCCGACGCCGTCCTCGCTGCCCTCACCGAGCACGTGCAGGGTGATCCCGCAGGCCGGACCGAGCCCGTCCGGGCCGTCGCCGGGCGCCCGCAGCAGGTCCAGCACCAGGGCGTGCTCGACCAGCCGGATCCACGGGTCGCGCTGCACGGCGGCGTGCAGGGCCCGCTGCACCTCGGCGCCGGTGGCGTCCCCGCCCGCGTGCACGATCCGGTCCGCCCGGTGTCCACCCTCCCGGGTCAGCATCAGCGAACCGTCCGGGTGGCGATCGAACTCGGCCCCGATCCGCATCAGCTCCCGCAGCCGGGTCGGCCCCTCCTCGACGAGCACCCGGACCGCCGCGGGGTCGCAGAGCCCCACACCGGCGATCTCGGTGTCCCGGGCGTGCGCCGCGGGGGTGTCCGCCGGGTCGAGCACGGCGGCGATGCCGCCCTGCGCCCACCGGGTCGAACCGTCGTCAATGTTGACCTTGGTGACGACGGTGACGTGCAGGCCCGCCTCACGCAGGTGCAACGCGGCGGTCAGCCCCGCGACCCCGGACCCCACCACGATCACGTCGGTGGTCTCCACCCAGCCGGGCTCGGGCGCGGCCAGCAGTCTGGGCAGGGCCGGCAGATCGACCGTCGGAACGTCCATCCCACCAGTCAACCCGAAGGATCCTCGCCGGGGGAGGCGGGGGCTCAACGAGTGGTTTGGGCTACCCCGTCCGGCCCGAACCGTGCCGCGCCGCTCACTTCGTCCGCACCGGCAGGCCGGCCGGACCGGCGCCCTTCAACGACGCGGTCACCGTACGGTCGCTCAGCCACAGGTAACAGCGGACTCCCCGGTCACCGACCCGCCAACGCCCCGCACCCGGCGGGCGCACCACCACCCCGCTGCGGAACCGCAGGTCGGAGTCGTCAGGCACGCCGACATAGCGGCCGAGGACGGTGCGGCAGCCGGTGTAGAGCGGCGCCCAGTCGGCATCCTTGGCCGGGTACGGCCGGTCCGGCGCGCGCCACACCCCGACGAACTCGGCGTCGTGCCGACCGCCGCACTCCACCGGGACCAGCGTCTGCACACCCCGGCCCGCCCCGGAGCGGGTCTGCTGGCAGCCCAACCGCAGCCCGGAGGCCCCCTTCAACGCGTCCCGCAGGCTGCCCGACCGGACCACCACCGTGGCGGCCGCCTCGACGGTCGTCAACTCGGTCAGGTCGCACCGGAACCAGCGGGAACCGGCTGCCCAGCCCGGCCCGGAGGGCAGCGCCACCGACAGCCGCAGCCGCCCGGCCCGCCAGTCGTCGCCCACGTACGCCGAGGCCCGGGTGTCGCACTCGGTGAACGCCCCGCGCAGCTCCACCGACCCGTTGGCCGGGGCGGCAGCCCGCTCCGGCGGGAACACCCCGACGTGCACGGTCTCCACCCGGTGCGGGCCGGCGCAGTCCATCGGTTGATAGGCGGCCAGCGTCACCACCTCGACGAAGTCGGCGGCCTGACACACCCCGACGGCCGGCGTGAACGCCATGGCCGGTGGCAGTGCCGCCCAGTCGTCGGTCAGGTCACCGTCCAGACCACCGGACCCGGCGCAGCCGACCAGCAACACTGCCGTGACGGCAGTGGCGAACAGGGTCGTCATGGCACGGCGCATCGCGGCCTCCCCCAGCCACCTACCGGCTTCCGCCAGCGTGCCCAGGGTAACCGCACATGACCTTCCGGTGACAGACCGGAATCGGCTCGCGCGAGATCAGACTCCGGACACGGCGAACGGGCTCGGCACCGGGTCGCCGGCCGTGCCCGGGGCCGCCACCGCCGGGTTCGCCCCCAGCTCGACGATCCGGTTGTCGGTGTCGACGTGCACCACCCGCGGCCGGTACGACCGGGCCTCGGCGTCGTCCATCTGCCCGTACGAGATCAGGATGACCAGGTCACCGGGGTGCACGAGGTGCGCGGCGGCCCCGTTGATGCCGATCACGCCGCTGCCCCGCTCGCCGGGAATGACGTACGTCTCCAGCCGGGCGCCGTTGGTGATGTCCACGATCGCGACCTGCTCCCCCGGGAGCAGGTCGGCGGCGTCGAGCAGGTCCTCGTCCACAGTCACCGAACCGATGTAGTGCAGGTCGGCCTGGGTCACGGTGGCCCGGTGGATCTTCGACTTGAGCATGGTCCGCAGCATCGGGCTCGCCTTTCGCGCGAAAGAAGTGGTGGTGGGGTGCGGCCGGGTCAGGGGCGAGGGGCGAGGTGGATCGCCGCGTTGTCGATCAACCGGGTGGCGCCGACCCAGGCGGCGATCACCAGTCGGGCCGGCCCGGACACCGGCCCCGGCTCCAGTTCGGGGTCGGTGAGCACCAGGTAGTCGAGCTGGGCGCCGGGCGTACCGGCGCCGAACGCGGCGTGCGCGGCGGACAGCACCTCCCCCGCGTCCAGGCCGTCGTCGGCGGCCCGGGCCCCCGCCCGCAGCGCGGCGGACAGGCTCAGCGCCGCCGCCCGATCGGGCTCGCTCAGGTAACGGTTGCGGCTGGACAGCGCCAACCCGTCCGCCTCCCGGACGGTCGGTACGCCGATCACCTCGACCGGCACGTCCAGGTCCCGGGCCATCCGCCGCACCAGGGTGAGCTGCTGATAGTCCTTCTCACCGAAGAAGGCCAGGTCAGGACGCGTGAGTTGGAGCAGCTTCAGGACCACGGTGAGCACCCCGTGGAAGAAGCCGGGACGGCTCGCGCCCTCCAGCTCCCCGCCCAGCGGACCCGGGTCGAGGCGTACGCGGGGCTGGCCGTCCGGATACATGTCGGCCACCGACGGCGCGAAGACGAGGTCGGCGCCGGCCCGCCGGCACACCTCCAGGTCGGCGTCGAGGGTGCGCGGATAGCGGTCGAAGTCCTCGTTCGGCCCGAACTGCAGCGGATTCACGAAGATCGTCACCAGTACGTGGTCGGCCTGCTCCCGGGCGGCGCGCAGCAGCGTCTCGTGGCCGGAGTGCAGGGCGCCCATGGTCATCACCACGCCGACGGTGCCCTTCAACGCCGCCCGGGCCTCGGCCAACTCGGCGCGCGTGTGGACAAGCTGCGTCATGCGGCCACCTCCCGGCTCGTCCCGGCGAGCACACCGAGCAGCGGCTGGGCGTCCACCGGACGCAGGCGGCCCGCGGCGATCGCCCGGTCGGCGGTACGCCGGGCCAGCGCCAGGTACGCGGGGACCGACTCCGGCGCGGTGGCGGCCAGCCGGGCCAGGTGCCGCTCGACGGTGCCCGCGTCGCCCCGGGACACCGGACCGGTCAGCGCGTCGTCGCCGAGGCGCAACGCGTTCTCCAGGGCGGCCCGCAGCAGGGGGGCGAGCACCTTCTCCGGACGGGCCACGCCGGCGTCGCGCAGCCGGTCGGTCGCCTCGTTCACCAGGGTCACCAGGTGGTTCGCGCCGTGTGCGAGCGCGGCGTGGTACAGCGGGCGATCCCCCTCGGCCACCCACTCGGGGACGCCACCGAGGTCGGCGACCAGCCGGGCGGCCAGCGGACGCAGGTCAGCCGGGGCGGTCACCCCGTACGAGATGCCGGCCAGCCGGGGCAGGTCGTCCGGCGTACCGGTGAAGGTCATGGCGGGATGCAGGGCCAGCGGACGGGCGCCGACCGCGGCGGCCGGCGCCAGCACGGCGAGACCGTGCGCGCCCGAGGTGTGCGCGACCACCTGGCCCGGGTGCAGGGCACCCCGGTCGACGAGGTCGGCTACCACTACGGCCAGCGCGTCGTCCGGCACCGCGATCAGCAGCAGGTCGGCGGCGGCGCGCGCGACGGCGGTGACCGGGCGGCGGGGCACCTCGGGCAGCAGCAGGGCCAGCCGTGCCCGGCTGGTCCCGGAGTCACCCGCCACAGCCACCACCCGGTGCCCGGCGGCCGCGAGCGCGGCGCCCAGGACGGCACCGACCCGGCCGGCGCCGACGACGCCGACAGTGAGCAGGCGGGACGTGGGGGTGCCGGTGACGGCGGAATCCCGCGGTGCGGCAGGCCCAAGCTGGGCGGCCGGACGCGGGCGCAGCGGTGCGCTCATGACGACGATCCAGTCCTCGAGAAGGGGTACCGGTCGATCGCAAGTATGCGCCCGCGCCACAGAGCCGAGACAGGATGTGTGAAAACGTTCACCGCCGAAGCAAGGGGCTCGGCGCAGGTCGGTCGGGCTCAGCCGGAGGCCGACGTGATCGCGCGTAGTTCGGTGGCCACCTCGGCGATCAGGTCGGTGAGCGGAACGTCACCGCCGGGCGCGACCCAGCGGGCGTACGCGACCCGGAAGACCGTGGCACCCGACTCGGTGGCCAGGGTGGCCGTGCTCTCGTCGAGGCCCTTGGCACGCAGGGCGGCGGTGACCGCGGCCACCAGCGAACCCGTCTTGCGCAGCTCACGCTCCTGGAGCTCGGGGCTGCTCTCGATGATGGCCTGTCGTGCCCGGACCAGTTCGAGGCGGTCGGCGAAGATCTCCTCCGCCACCCGGCGGAAGGCGGCGATGACCACCTCGAACGGGCCGGCGTCCGTCTCGGCCACCGTCCTGGCCAGGACCTCCTCCAGGTGCGCGCTGCCGCTGAAGAGCGCCTCGCGCTTGTCTCCGAAGAGCCGGTAGAAGGTGCGCTTGTCGAGGCCCGCGCGGCCGGCGATGTCGGCGACGGTGGTCTGCTCGAAGCCGCGCTCGCGGAACAGCTCGAAGGCGGCCGCCTCCAGGCGGCCGCGCGCGTCGGGTTGCCAGCGGGCCATGCGGCGAATCGTATCCGACGTCACACTGCGACATTACTTCCGCCGCGATGTCGCGCCGCGACATCGTGCGGGGTAGCGTGATGTCGCAAGGTGACATCGGCACTCACGAAGGAACCCGCCATGCGCGTATTCGTCACAGGCGCCTCCGGCCACGTCGGCTCCGCCGTCGTCCCGGAACTCCTCTCCGCTGGGCACGAGGTCGTCGGCCTCGCCCGCTCCGACACGTCCGCCGCCGCCATCGAGAAGCTCGGCGCCCAGGCACACCGCGGCGACCTTTCCGACCTCGACGTGCTCCGGGAAGAGGCGGCTGCCGCCGACGGAGTGATCCACCTGGCGTTCCGCCACGACCTCATGGTCAGCGGCGACCTGGCCAGCGCCGCCAAGGCCGACCTGGACGCCCTCACGGCACTCGCCGACGGCCTGGCCGGCTCCGGCAAGCCCCTGGTCGGCACCGGCGGGACGGCCATGCTCGTGATGGGCGGCGTCGTCGGCCGCCCCGGCACCGAACGCGACATCTTCCCCGGCGGCGGCTACCGGATCGACGCGGAGAACTTCGTGGCCGGCCTCGCCTCCCGCGATGTGCGCTCGTCCATCGTCCGACTCGCGCCCACGGTGCACAGCTCGCTCGACCACAACGGCTTCATCACCGCCGTCATCGCCGCGGCGCGACGCACGGGGTACTCCGCCTACGTCGGCGAGGGCGCCAACCGATGGCCGGCCGTCCACACACTCGACGCGGCCGTGCTGTACCGACTCGCTCTCGAAAAGGCCCCGGCCGGCACGCGCCTGCACGGCGCCGACGACGAGGGAGTTCCCTTCCGGGAGATCGCCGAGGCCATCGGCCACAAGCTCGACATCCCGGTCCGGAGCATCAGCCCCGCCGAGGCCGACGACCACTTCGGCTTCCTCGGATCGTTCGTCCAGCTCGACAACCCGACGTCGTCCGCCCTCACCCGCGAACTGCTGGGCTGGACCCCCACCCACCCCGGCCTGATCGCCGACCTGCACGAAGGGCACTACTTCCGGACGGCATGAGCGAGGAAGCCGCCCGGCGGGGATCGGGAGTCGTCGCCCCGCCGGGTGGCCGTAGGGTCGGCACGGTGACGCCTCCTGAACCCGGAGTGAGCTGATGCCGATCCCGTGGCGGGACGCGATGAGCCACGCCCTCTACGGGCCGGACGGCTTCTTCGTGGCCGGCGGCGGTCCGGCCGATCACTTCCGGACCAGCGTGCACGCCTCCCCCGCCTTCGCCACCGCGCTGCTGCGACTGCTCTCGCAGGTCGACGCGGCTCTCGGCCACCCTCCCCGCCTCGACGTCGTCGACGTGGGGGCTGGGCGGGGGGAACTCCTGCACAGCCTGCTCAGGCTCGTCGCAGCGGCACCGGCCGTCGGGGTTGCGGTGGGGGTTTCCGGGGAGCCCACCCACTCCGGGCGGTCAGGCTTGATCCCTGCGTGGGCGGGCTCCCCGGAAACCCCGACTTCCACGGCCTCCGTCCGTCGGTCGCCCGACGGTCCGTCGTCCGGCACCGTCCGTCGCTCGCTCGCGGAACGCGTGCGGTTCACAGCAGTCGAGTACGCCCACCGCCCCGAGAACCTGCCGGAAGAGATCAACTGGACCGCTGAGATACCCGACGAGATCAACGGACTGTTGATCGCTACCGAGTGGTTGGACAACGTCCCGTTGGACGTGGCGGTGCACACCACCGAGGGCTGGCGATATGTGCTGGTCGACCCCGACAGCGGCGTGGAGACGGTTGGCGAGTTGGTCAACGCTGCCGATGTTGACTGGCTGACCACCTGGTGGCCCAGTCCCGCGAGCCCTTCGAGTGCTACCGGTGACCCGGATCTGGGGTTGACCTGGTCGGACGCGACCAGCCCGGAAACCCCCCACAGCGACTACCAGCGAGCCGAGATCGGCCGAAGCAGAGACGAGGCTTGGGCCAACGCGGTGCGACAGATCAGCCGAGGGCTGGCGGTCGCTGTCGACTACGGGCATCTGCGGGAGGGTCGGCCGGTGGACGGGACGTTGACCGGGTATCGGGGTGGACGGCAGGTGCCTCCGGTGCCGGACGGGTCGAGTGATGTGACAGCGCACGTGGCAATGGACTCGGTCGCCTCCGCCGGTGCGGCGGTCGCCAGGTGTGCGTACTCCCTGATCTCGCAGGCCGAGGCGCTGCGGGCGCTCGGGGCCGACGGTGGGCGACCGCCGCTGAGCCTGGCCGGCACCGACCCGGCCGGCTACGTGCGGGCGCTGGCCGCGGCGTCGGCGGTGGCCGAGCTGACCGACCCGGCCGGGCTCGGCGGACACTTGTGGCTGCACCAACCGGTCGGCATCGGGCTACCGCCGGCCGTGGCACGATGACGGGCATGACCACCGACGCCGGGGCCCTTCGTGAACTGACCGTCGGCACCGGGGCCGGTCTGGTCGCCGGCACCGGCGATCAGCAGCTCGGCACCGACATGGTGCTCAACATCGGCCCGCAGCACCCCTCGACGCACGGCGTGCTGCGCCTGAAGCTGGTGCTCGACGGCGAGCGGGTCATCGCCTGCGAACCGATCGTCGGCTACATGCACCGGGGCGCGGAGAAGCTCTTCGAGGTGCGCGACTACCGGCAGATCATCGTGCTGGCCAACCGGCACGACTGGCTCTCGGCGTTCTCGAACGAGCTGGGTGTGGTGCTCGCTGTGGAACGCCTGATGGGCATGGAGGTGCCGGAGCGGGCCACCTGGCTGCGGATGGCCCTCGCCGAGCTGAACCGGGTGCTCAACCACCTGATGTTCCTCGGTTCCTACCCGCTGGAGATCGGGGCCATCACGCCGGTCTTCTACGCCTTCCGGGAACGGGAGACCATCCAGGCGGTGATGGAGGAGGTCTCCGGCGGCCGGATCCACTACATGTTCAACCGGGTGGGCGGGCTGAAGGAGGAGGTGCCGTACGGCTGGACCGGGCGGGCCCGCGCGGCGATCGGCGAGGTCCGTCGGCGGCTGCCCGACCTCGACCACCTGATCCGGCGTAACGAGATCTTCCTCGCCCGCACGGTGGGCGTGGGCGTGCTGTCCGCCGCCGACGCCGCCGCGTTCGGGGCGTCCGGGCCGGTGGCCCGCGCCTCCGGGCTCGACCTGGACCTGCGCCGGGACGACCCCTATCTGGCGTACGACGAGCTGGACGTGCCGGTGGTGACCAAGACCGCCGGGGACTGCCATGCCCGCTTCGAGGTGCTGCTCGACCAGGTGTACGTCTCGTTGGATCTCGCCGAGCGGTGCCTGGACCGGGTGGACCAGCTGACCGGGCCGATCAACACCCGCCTGCCGAAGGTGCTCAAGGCGCCGGAGGGGCACACGTACGCCTGGACGGAGAACCCGCTCGGCATCAACGGCTACTACCTGGTGTCCCGGGGCGAGAAGACCCCGTGGCGGTTGAAGCTGCGCACCGCCTCGTACGCGAATGTGCAGGCGCTTGCCACCCTGCTCCCCGGCTGCCTCGTGCCGGACCTGATCGCCATCCTCGGCTCGATGTTCTTCGTGGTCGGCGACATCGACAAGTGACCGTCGCCGGTGAGAGCGCCGGCGCCGGCGGTCGGTGACCGGGGCTGGTCGGGGCGTCAGCGCCAGCGGTCGCCGGGCGGGGCGCCGCCGGCACGCGGCACGTCGTCCTGCGGCGGGTAACCGTAGCGTTCCTCGACCCGGCGTCGGCCGGCCCGCTCGGGGGCCGGCTCCGGTTCGTGACCGCGCTGGCGCGGCGGGCGCCACTCGTCCGGCACGGGCACGCCGCCGACCGGCAGCGCGGCCCGGCCGCCCGGCTCGGACCGGTGGTACGACTCGCGCTCGTCCTGCCAGCGGGCTTCGTCGTGCCGGCGCGGGTCCTCGTGGCGGCGGGGATCCTCGTGCCGGCGTGGGTCGTCCTGCCGGCGCGGGTCCTCGTGGCGGCGCGGGTCCTCGTGCCGGACGGACGCCCAACGGTCCGCCATCCGGTACTCGGTCCCCGTGGCGTCGGCGTGCACCTCGGCCCGGCGTTCCCCGACGTGCAGCTCCCTGCCGTTCTCGTCGTCCCGGACGGCCGCCCACCGGTCGCCGGCCCGCAGCTGCGACCAGTACTCGCCGGTGTCGTCAGCTCGCAGGGCCGGACCGGGCTGCGGCGCACCGGCGTGGTCGGGCTCGGCCTGCTCCGACCAGCCACGGTCGTCGCGCGGCGAACGGCCGCCCCAGGCGGGTTGGTCGGCCTGGGCGTACCCGTCGCGCTGCCCGGTCCACTCCGGCTCGTCGCGGCGAGTCGTCCAGCCCGGCTTCTCGTCGCCGCGGTCGGGCCCGTTCCGGTCGGAGCCCGAGCCGTCCCGGGCGCCCCCGAAACCGGACTCACCCCGGGCGGCGGGCTGCTGACCCCAGGACCGGTCGTCGGCTGGGCGGGCACGGTCGTCGGCGTACGTGGACCGGGGGTTCTCCGGGTCGCCCCACGAGCGGTCGGCCGGGCGGGCACGTCCCTCCGTGCCACCGCCCCGGGTCCACTCCTGGGCCGACGGGTTCCACTGGCCGGCGTACCCGCCGCCGTAGCGCCCGCCCGGCTCGGCCGGTCCGCCGTCGACGACTGTGTGCCGGGTGGTGACGTGCACGGTCTCGGTGTGCCGGACCACGCCGACCGGCCGGTGCGCCGGCTCCGGACGGTCGTGCTCACGCGGGCGTTCGTGCTCACGAGGGCGGTCGTGCTCACGAGGGTGGTCGTGCTCACGAGGGTGGTCGTGCTCACGAGGGCGGGGAGTGGCGGCGTACCCGGGCGTGGGCCGTTCGGCGCCGTAGACACCGCCGGCGGTCGGCTCGGGTGGCACGTCGGCGGCGGCGCGGTGGCGGTACGCCGGTTCCTCGTCGGCGCGCTCGTCGCGACCCCACCGACCGGCGACCTCGTCCGGGGCCGGCGCCCGAACCCGACCGGCCACCTCGTCCGGCCCGCGTCCCGGAACCCGGCCGGCGTCATCCGGAGCGGGCACCCGGACCCGGGCGACCGGGGCGTCGCCGGGGACCGGTACGCGGCTGCGGGCGGGCGGAGTCTCGTCCACCTGATCGGCGGCCGGAACCCGCACCCTACCGGCACCGACGGGCTCGGCCGGCGGGGCGGCGCCGGCGAGGGCCGCTCCGGTGGCATCGAGGCGACGGCGGACCGCCGCGATCCCCTCCTGGGCTCGCTGCGCCTGGTCGAGCGCCTGGTTGCCGCGCTGCGCGGCGGCCACGATCTCGGCGCGCAACTCCCGGCGCAGCTCTTCGATCTCGTCCAGCAGCTCATCGGCCCGAGCGTCGTCACCGTCGGGGCGCAACGCGATGGAGAGACCGATCAGGACCACCGCCGCGATGGCGAGCACCGCCGCGAAGCGCAGCGGGCCGTTACCGTCGGCGACCAGAAGGATCAGCGCCGCCACCGGGGCCAGGGCCACGCCGCCCCAGAAGAGCACGGTCAGCAGCAGCGGTTGACGCCGGGCGTCGGGGGTGACCGGGGCTGGCATGGGTGTGCAGCCTACCGACGATCCCCAGCGGAGGGAACGGGTCCCGGGACGCGCGGACGCCCCCGCCCCGAGATGGGGAGGGGGCGTCCGCGGCACAACCGAGGAGGGCCTCAGCTGGTGGCGAAGGCACCGTCCGAGGAGAAGACCAGACCGACGCTGATCTTGCCCTCACGCAGACCGTTCTTGGTCAGCGGCCCGCCCTGGTCCAGCGAGGAGAACGAGCCCACCGAGAGCCCGTACGTCTTCTCCAGGCCCGGCTTGCAGAACGGACGCTGCTGGCACTCCGGCGGGCCGCCCAGCACAGTCGCGCTGCCGGAGCACTTCGCGGCCAGCTCGGAGAGGGTCCGTACGCCGTACTTGTCGGCGAACTGCTGGGTGACCGCGAACGCGTTCTGGTCCTGTGCGGCGGCCGGAGTGCCGAAGGTGATGCCCACCTTGTCGCCCTCGGCCTTGAGCTTGGTCACCGTCGCGTTGATGTCGGGCGAGGACACCGGCTGGGCGTTCTTGCCGTTGGCCTTGGTGTTGAGGAACTCGGCCATGGTCGACGCGTACTCCGGGACGACCTGGATCTCGCCCTTCTCCAGCGCCGGCTCGTACAGCTCCCGGTTGCCGATCTGCTGCACCTTGACCTGGTAACCGGCGGCGGTGAGCACGATCCGGTACAGCTCGCCCAGGGTCTGGCTCTCGCTGAAGTTGCCGGCGCCCACCACGATCTCGCCGCCCGGGCCCTTGGCGATGCCCGCGGTGATGTTGTTGGCGCTGGCGAACTCCTCGGCGGCCACCTTGGGCGTCTTGCGGTCGGCGTCGACGGCCTTGTTGAGCTGGATCAGCTTCGGGGTGTCGAGCGCCGCGGAGACCTTGTCCAGCGCGGCGAGCAACTGCGGGTTGGCCACCTTGCTGTTGACCGCCGGGATGACGTTGTCGGAGTTCTGGAGCTTCTTGTCGTCCGTCAGGGCGATGAGCTGCTGACCGGCGACCGGGGCGCACCCGGCGCCGGAGGCGCTCGTCTGGGGAGCGTCGGTGCCGGACGAGCCGGCATCGCCACACCCGGTGAGGAGTGCTGCCCCGGCGACGGCGCCGATGGCGCCGATGGCCAGACGTGTACGTGCGCGCATGTGCCGCCCGCCTTCCGTGTCCCGGCGCGACCCGTCCCGGGCCGGCCGCGTGTCCGACGGGCGAACCTGACTGTGGCCGCCCGCGACTTTCCACCCAACATCTTCCGGGAGCGACCGACAACCTGGGATGGGCTTCGTCACCGCATCGTCACCGAACGGCCCGCCGCTGGTCGCCGCTTCGGCGTCCACTCACCCGGACGGATCACGAAGGGGTGTCAGGCGCGGCCGGTGGCGTCGGCGGGCCGCGGTCGGCCCGCGCGCTGCCGCCCGCGCCGCAGCGGACGGGGAGTGACCAGGCGTTCAACGATCCCGAGGAGCAGCTCGGCCAGCAGTGCCAGCCCGGCCACCAGCACCCCACCGGCCACGATCTGCCCGCCACCGGCGGCGATGCTCAGACCGAATCCGGTACGGATGATCTCGCCGAGACCGCCACCGTTGACGAACGAGGCCAGCGCGGTCGTCGCGATGACCTGCACGGCGGCGGTCCGGAAGCCGGCAGCCAGATACGGCACCGCGAGCGGCAGCTCCACCCGACGCAGCAACTGCCCGCCGGACAGGCCCATCCCGCGGGCCGCGTCGCGCGCCTCCGGATCGGCCTGACGTACGCCGGTGTAGGCGTTGGCCAGCAGCGGTGGGACGGCGAAGACGGCGAGCGCCACCACCACCGGCGTACGCCCGAAGCCGAGGAAGGTCAGCGGCAGGATGGTCAGCAGCGCCAGGGTGGGAATGGCCAGGGTGGCGTTGGACACCAGCACCACCAGGCCACCGCCGCGGCCGGTGTGCCCGAGCCACAGCCCGACCGGCCAGGCCACCAGGCAGCCCAGCGCCACGGCCAGGGCGGAGATCGTCAGGTGCTCGCCGAGCCGGTCCAGGATGCCGCCCGGGTTGCTCCAGTTCAGGGGGTCGTTGAGCCAGAGCACGGCCTGGTGCACGGGGTTGGCCGCGGCGCTCACCGGACACCCCGGGCGGACCAGGGGGTGATCAGCCGGCCGACGAGGACCAGCAGCAGGTCCAGCAGCACCGCCAGCGCCACGCAGAGCACCGTACCGGTCATGATCTCGGCCTTGTAAAGGTTGTTCTGGAAGCCCGCGAAGATCAGTTGGCCGAGGCCGCCGTGCCCCACCAGCACACCGACGGTGACCAGCGCGACAGTCGACACGGTGGCCAGGCGCAAGCCGGTCAGGATGCCGGGGATCGCCAGCGGCAGGTCGATCCGGAAGAGCCGCCGCCAGCGGCCGTAACCCATTCCGTCGGCGGCCTCGCCGACCTCCGGCGGCACCTGGTTGAGCCCCGCCACCACGTTGCGGACGATCAGCAGCAGCGCGTACAGGACCAACCCGACCAGCACCGTGGTGGCGCCGGTGCCCAGGTACGGCGCGATGAACGCGAACAGCGCCAGTGACGGGATGGTGTAGATCACGCCGGTGACGCCGAGGATCGGGCCGGCCAGCGGGCGGACCCAGTACGCGAGCACGGACAACGGCAGGGCGATCAGCACCGCGATCAGCACCGCGCGTCCCGTGAGGGAGGCGTGTTCGCGCACGGCGGCGAGGATCGTGTCAGAGTTGTCCCGCACGTACTGCCAGGAGAACCAGGGGTTACCCGGGTCGGCCCGGTAGCTCAGGCGGAAGGACATACGTGGACGTTACCCCGGAGGCCGCCAGCGTGGCCGAATCCCCTCGCGCGGCGTCGATCTCCCTGCAGGGCATCCAGAAGCGCTACCCGAACGGCACCGAGGCCGTGCGGGACCTGAGCCTGGACGTCAAGGCCGGCGAGCTGGTGGTGCTGATCGGCCCGTCCGGCTGCGGCAAGTCGACAGTGCTCCGCATGGTCAACCGGCTGATCGAGCCGACGGCCGGGCGGATCATGCTCGGCGACGAGGACGTCACCGACGTCGACCCGGTGCGGCTACGCCGCCGGATCGGCTACGTGATCCAGAACGTCGGCCTCTTTCCACACCAGACCGTCCGCGCGAACGTGGCAACCGTCCCGGGCCTGCTCCGCTGGTCCCGGGATCGGACCCGGGCCCGCGTCGACGAGCTGCTCGACCTGGTCGGTCTGGATCCGAGCCAGTTCGGCCGCCGCTATCCGCACGAGCTGTCGGGCGGCCAGCGGCAGCGGGTTGGCGTGGCCCGCGCGCTCGCCGCCGACCCGGTGGTGCTGCTGATGGACGAGCCGTTCTCGGCAGTCGACCCGATCGTCCGGGCCCGCCTCCAGGAGGAGTTCCTCCGCCTCCAGGCCGAGGTCCGCAAGACGATCGTGCTGGTCACCCACGACCTCGACGAGGCCGTCCGGCTCGGCGACCGGATCGCCGTGCTGTCCCAGGGCGGGCATCTCGAGCAGTACGACACGCCGGCCGCCCTGCTCGGCGCACCGGCCACCCCGTTCGTCCGCGAATTCGTCGGAGCCGACCGGGGCATCCGCCGGCTGGCGGTCACCCCGCTCGACCGGGAGTCCCTGGAGCCGGTGCCCTCAGGCGCCGCCGCGGATCTGCCCACCGTGGCGCTGGACGGCACGGCGTACGACGCGCTGGCGGTGCTGCTCACGTCGGGACGGGACCAGCTCGTCGTGACCGACGACGGCCGTCCGGTGGGCGCGCTCAGCCGCCAACGTCTGCTCGACCTGGGCCGCTCGCCGAGCTGACCCGGGCCCGTGACCCGGCCGGCGTCGGCGGCACCCGCCCGGCCGGGTGTCGCTCTTCTCAGGCGCGACCACCGAGGCTCGCGGTGCCGATGATCCAGCCGGTGAGGAAGCCGTAGCCGGCGCCGCTGCTGGCGTCGCGCAGTGCTGCCAGCAGCGACGGGTCCGGGCCGAGCAGCGCCGCCAGCACGGCGGCGAGCCCGCCGGCCAGCACGTACGCGGCCCAGCCGGAGAAGAACTGGCTGACCGGACCGGGCACCCGGGCCACCTGGGCGGCCGGCAGCAGATAGAGCAGCGCCACCGCGAGGACCACCAGCGCCACGGCCCGCAGGTCGGCGGCGAACAGTCCGCCGGCCTGCCCGTCCGCGTCCAGCCGCCAGGCCGGCCAGGCGAGCAGGCGCAGATAGAAGCCACCTGCCGAGTCCGGGTCGGTGAGCGTGGCGGCGGCCCAGCCGGTGTACGCCGGACTGCCACAGATGCCGACCAGCAGCAGCACGGCGAGCGCGCCGGTGCCGGCGGCCGTCCCGTAGCCGCTCACCGGGCCCGTACGGACGAGTCCCATGATCCGCCCAGGTCCCGTGCCGGCCGGCCGGGCGGACCTGGGCTGCCCCGAACGGCTCAGTGCTTCAGCAGGTAGTCGATGAAGGCGGCCCGCAGCAGCGGCGCCGACTCCTCGTAGCCGTGCCCGGTCAGCTCCCGCCACAGGGCGTTCGCCTCGTCGATGGTCGGGCCGATCGAGTTCGGCGCACCGTCCAGCACCGTGGCCTCGTCCGCGTTCGGCAGGTGCCGCAGCACCGACCAGTAGAAGCCCACGTCGCGACGCTCCCGGGCCCGGGCGAACGCCCGCTCCCGCAGTTCCTCCGTGGACAGCGCGTCGAGTTCCTCGAACGAGGTTCCGCCGGGGGTGGCGGCAGGTGTGTCGGTCATGCGGCGAGCCTAACGGTCGAGATCAGCGCCGGCTCGGCGGACGGGACACGGCTCACCTGCCGTCGGCGTCCCAGTGCCGCGGGCCGGTCTCCCAGCGGGGGTCACGCCACGGGTCGGCCGGTTCCGGTGCGGGCGGTGTCGGCAGCGTCGGAGGCCAGTTTTCGGCCGGCGGTTGCCGGGGCACGTTCCATCCCGTGCTGATCGTGCCGTCGCCCACCGGCTCGATCCTCTCCACGCTGCCCGGCCGGGGTCGCCCGAACGTCTCGACCAGCCGGGTCACCAGCAACCCGACGCCGAGGGCCACGCCACCGAGCGCCCAGCGACTCACCGTCCAGTCGCGCTCCGGCGCGTACGCCTGGAAGACGGTGACCAGGCCGACGGCCAGCACCGTGCCGAACACCCCGCCGCGGCGGCCGTACGCGCTGGTGCCGCCGAGCAGGGACACGCCGATGGCCAGGACGGTCCAGTCCAGCCCGGAGGTGGGCGTGACCGCCCCGGGGCCGTTGGCGGCGAGCAGGACACCGGCGAGCGTGGCCAGCACCGTGGAACCGACAAGCGCGACGGCGGCTACCACGGCTGCCAGCGTGCCCCGGCGACGGGCCGGGTCGGCCACCGGCCGGTACCTACCCACCAGCCGGCGGATCGACCTGATCGTGCCGAACAGACCGCCGAGGACCGCGACGGCTGCGAACCCGACGAAGAGGTAGCCGGCGGTGCGCCTCGGGTCGTAGTCCCCCTGCACCAGAATCGACGTCGAACGGCGCTCGATGTACACCACGACCCCGGCCGCCGCGGCCAGGCTCGCCGCCCAGGCGGGCACCTGTAACACCACCACGGCCAGCGCCAACACGAGACCGCCCACCGCGGCGACCACGACAGCCGACCCGACTGACGCCGTCAGACCCCGGTCGCCCTGCTCCGCGTAGTGCAGCGCTGCGGCGACCGCGACCGGTCCGACGGCCAGGTTGGGGGTGGAGGTGCGCAGGCTCAGCCCGGCGGCGAGAGCGAGCAGCCCGAGGCCGACCGCGCCGACCAGCAACGCACGCAGGCCGGCGCCGCGCAGCGCGTCCGGGTCGACCCGCCAGAGTAGCCAGCCCAGGGCGGCGAGACCGACCAGCAGCAGGAATTCCCAGATCATGTGCACGCCGACGCGGTCCCGGCCCGGCTCGCCGTGGGTGGGATCGTCGAAGACGTTCTCCAGGACGGCGGCAGGAACCCCGGACGAGGGTTCGACCGACCGGTCCCGGCCCGTGTCTTCGTACCCCATGGCACCGCCTCCCCAGTGGCCGGCCGCCCCCGGTCCGGCGCACGGACGGATCGGGGGCGGCCGTTGCTCTCCGATCGGAGGCACCGTACCCGCGCCCGGAGCCGGGCGTAACCCCCTGCTCAGCGCTGGCCGGGACGGCTCTGACGCTGGTCGGGCTCGTGCTCGTCGTCCGGGCGCTCCGGGACCCGACAGGATCGCTCCAGCCAGAGCGCGGCCCCGACCAGCGCCAGCGACGCCAGCAACCCGCCCCCGGCGGCCGGCCGGTCCTCGATGGCGGCCCGGGTGGTCTCGACGAAGAGCCAGCCGCTGAGACCGGCGTAGAAACCGGCGAAGATGGCCCCGGCCAGCGCCGACGCCTTGGCCAGCACCACGAACCGGGCGACCATCAGCGGGTTCACCGGATCCCGGCCGGGCTTGCGCTCGATGCGACCACGGGTGTTGACGGCCGCGTAGGCCTCCAGCACCGCGAGCGCGGCCAGCGTCACCACCGGCAGCCACGGCAGACGGGGGATGCCGCTGTAGTAGAGGGTGCTGATCAGCAGCCAGGCGACAGCCGCCGCGCCCAGGGCGGCCACGACCAGGGTCGAGATGCGGGTGGGGCCCATCCGCGACCGGTCCGGGCCCGGCCCGCCCGGTGGTGGGGACTTCGCCTGCGTCATGCCCGCCGGCTCCACTGGGTCATGCCGTCGACTCTAACGCCAGTTCGGGCCGGGGACGCAGTTCCAGCGCGTCGTCGGCGACCGGACCGGCGGTGAGCAGGTCGGTCAACCAGCCGTGGCCGGGCAGTCGCCCGTACGGCTGGATGTCGATCCACGGTCGCAGCACGAACGCGCGCAGGTGCGCCCGGGGGTGCGGCAGGGTCAGCTCCTCGTCGTCGCTGAGCACCGGCTCGTCGTCGTCGCCCCAGACCGCGATCACGTCCACGTCGAGGGTCCGCGGCCCGAACCGCCGCCCCGGGTCACGGACCCGGCCGGCCGCACGCTCCGCGACCCGGGACCGCTCCAGCCAGTCGCGGGGCGTGGCGGCCGCGTCCTGGGCCAGCAGCACGGCGTTGAGGTACGCGGGCTGGTCGGCGTCCCCCCACGGTGGAGTCTCGTACACGCCGGAGACCACAAGTACGGTGTCGCCGAACGTGGCGACTGCCGTCCGGAGGTGTTCCAGGCGGTCGCCGAGGTTGCTGCCGAGCGAGAGCACGGCCCGGGTCATCGGGTACGCGTCCGGGTCATCGTGACTGCCACGTCGGTGAACGTGTGCGGCACCGGCGCCTCCGGCTTGTGCACGGTGACCGTGGCGGTGCGGACCCGTTCGTCGGCCAGGCAGACGGCGAGCAGCCGGTCGGCGAGGGTCTCGATCAGGTTGACCGGCTCGCCGGTCACCACCGCCACCAGACGTTCGGCCAGCTCGCCGTAGTGGACCGTGGCGGTGACGTCGTCGCTGGCCGCCGCCGGGGCGAGGTCCAACTCCAGGACGGCGTCGACCACGAAGTCCTGCCCCTGGGCCCGTTCGAAGTCGTACACCCCGTGCCGGCCGCGGGCCCGCAGGCCGGTCAACTGGATCCGGTCGCTCATCGGTCTCCCTCTCGTCGGCCGGCGGCTGCGCGCACGGTCGGCCCAGCCGGGCCGGCCGGCACCAGGCGCGGGCTGCCGGTGGCGGCCCAGACGGCGAGCGCGTCCACGGTGGCCCGCACGTCGTGCACGCGTACGCCCCACGCGCCAGCCGCTACGGCGAGCACGCTGGTGGCCACGGTGGCGGCCTCCCGTTCGGCGGTGGGTCGTGGTGTGCCGTCGGCGCCGGCGAGCAGTCGACCGAGGTAGGACTTGCGGCTGGCGCCGAAGAGCAGCGGGTACCCGAGGTCCAGCAGCTCCGGCAGTCGGGCGCTGAGTTCCCAGTTGTGGGCGGCCGTCTTGGCGAAGCCGAGGCCGGGGTCGATGACGATGCGGTCCGCAGTGACCCCGGCGGCCAGTGCCTCGTCGATCCGCTGGGACAGCTCGTCCCGCACATCTGTCACCACGTCGATGTAGCTGGCCAGGTCGCGCATCTGCCGGGAATGCCCCCGCCAGTGCATCAGGACCCAGGGGCAGCCGGCGTCGCGGACGACCCGGGCCATGTCGGGGTCGGCCAACCCACCGGATACGTCGTTGACCACGGCCGCGCCGGCACCCAGCGCGGCCTCGGCAACGCGCGCCCGGCTGGTGTCGATGCTGACCGGCACACCGGCGGCGGTCAGCTCGCGGATGACCGGTAGCACCCGTTCCGCCTCGGTGACCGCGTCGATCCGCTCGGCGCCGGGGCGGGTCGACTCGCCGCCGATGTCGATCAGGTGCGCCCCGGCCGCGCGCAGACGGACGCCGTGTCCGACTGCCGCGTCGAGGTCGGCGTACCGTCCGCCGTCGGAGAAGGAGTCCGGCGTGACGTTGAGGACGCCCATCACCACCGGGCCCGGAGCCCGCACCAGATCGGTCACGACTAGACGGTACCGGTCGCGGCGGCGGCACCCGGCGGCCCGGGTCGACCACCCCTGACGTGCTCATTAGAACAGGTGTACGATCGGTCATCCGGGCAGCATCAGGCAGTCCCTTCGCGGCTTGTCGCATAGCGGGGCGGCCCGTACGCTTTGGAATTGGCCAGCATCGAGATGGCGAAGCTTGGAGGGAGGGCCGAAGCGGGGGAAAACCGCCCAAACCTCGCCACCCTCCGTGGTGAGTAACGAACGCAGGGTCAAGAACGCTGCGCCCTGTGGAGCACATTTCCCGCCAGGCTCGTCCATTGCACCGCTGCGGCACCGCCGGCCGCGCTATGGGGAGGTTCCAGTGATCGCCTTCGAGCTCATGGAGACGGCGTCTTCCGGCGTCGCCCACGCGCTCTCCACTCTGGCGTCGGCTCCACTCGCGGAGCCGGCACCGAAGGGGATCGACACCAGCGGTGTCGTCACCTTCTTCGCCAGCAAGATCGCGCCGATCCTGCTCGCCGTCCTGGGCGTCATCTTCATCGGTCGCGCCAGCCGAGGCGAGATCTCCAAGGTGCTGACCAGCTCCGCGATCGCCATCGTCGGGCTCGCCTTCATCGCCGGCGCGGCAACACTCTTCTTCGTCGGCGATTACCTGATCGACCTGATCTTCGAATAGGCGCGTTCACCAGATGCGGCTACGCACCGACGACGACATCTACCGGGCCCGCCTGGTCTACCTCGGGCCGCCCGGCTACACCCTTCCGGTCCACCTGCCCTACGCCCAGTACGGGCTCTTCATGCTGCTCGTCCCCCTCTACATGTTCATCCACTGGCTGTTCACGTTGACTGTCGAGCTCTTCCCAGCGTGGGAGATCGCGCTAGCCATCGTGACCACGTCGTTCATCTTCCGGCACGTCGACCCCGACCGGCCGGCGCGGGTGGTCATCCGCACCGCGCTGACCGACTGGCGACGCACCCGGGAGCCGGCGATCGAGCAGCGCGACCCGCGTCTGGTCGGCAGCCGGATCAGGATCCGGGAGGAGCTGGCATGACCGGGCGTACGCCGAGCGGTCTGTTGCACGACGCGGGTGAGGCGGTCGCATGAGTCGCTCGTCCCCGCCGGGTCCCCCGGCCGGCCGCCCGGCCGTGCCGGCCAGTCACCGTGCGCAGTCATTTGATTACCCCGACGCCGAGGATGAGGTGGCGCTCGATCCCGCGCTGGTGACCTCGCCCGGCCACGGCGCGGTAGGTGTGTTCCAGGCACCTCGGCCGGTCACCCGCCGGACGCCGCCCGCCGAGCCCAGCACGGTCTCGGCCGGCGAGAACGCCGACATCGACTCGCCGTTCCTGGACCTGTTCGGTGGCGCGCGACCTGGTGGTCCACGGGCCGTGACGGCAGGCCCCGCGACCCGGAGCCAGCCGGCGATCCCGCAGCAGCCGCCCGCGGCCGCCCCGACGCCGGCCCGGCCGGCTCCCGAGTTGGAGCCACCGTGGACGCCCGACGACCGGTCCACCAGCGACCGGCAGGCCGTCGAGCCACGACGGGCGGACGTCTACCCGGCCGGTGAATCCCGGGTGCCGCATCAGGCGGGCGACCGCCACCCGATGCCGCACTCCTCGGACGACCCCGAGCCGAGCGCCGCAGCCATCGGCTCGGCACCTCGGACGTCCAGCACCGCGCCCGTCGCCCCACCGGCGGCATCGGTGCGGCGTCCGACCGCCCCGCAGGACCGGCCGACCGTGCCGGCGGAACGGCCGGCCACCGCCGCCCCGAGCGACCGGCCGGCGCTGGAGCGGGCGCCACGCCGCTCCGGGTCGGAGCGGTCCAGGGAGGCCGGGAAAGAGGTCGCACCGCCCCGTCAGCGGGCCGCGAGCAACCAGGACCGGCCGATCAAGCCGACCCGCGTCCGGGCTCCGAAAATCAAATTCGGCGACCGGGATCCGTCGGTCGAGCTGGCAATCACCGAGATCGCCGGCCACCTGACCTTCACCCCCAACACGGTCACCGCCTGGTACTGGCTGCCCGAGGTCCGCTGGGCCTTCCGCCCGGACGCCGAGCGTGAGGCGCTGTTGTCGGCGATCTCCGAGCAGTACGCGGGCCTGGCCGGCTTCCGGCTGCACCTGCGCCGGACCACCCGACCGTTCCCCGCCGACGAGTGGGCGCGCACCATCGACGCGCACACCCCGGCACCGCTGCCCGACGTGGCCGGCACCACCGGCTGGGCGGACCACCTGGTCGCCGCCCAGCGGCACCTGATGGCCGTCAACCACGCCGAGGGGCAGACCTACCTGGGCGTCACCTTCGCCCGCCGCTCCCTCGGCGACTCCATGACCGAACGCCTGCTCCGCACCTTCGGCCGGGGCACCGCCGAGGGCGAGCGCCGCAAGCTGGGTCGCACCGTGGAACAGTTCGACGAGGTGCTCGGCGCGTTCGGCATGCGCGGCCGACGAGTCACCGCCCAGGAGCTGGAGTGGCTGCTCTACCGCTCGGTGGCGCTGTGCATGGCACCCCCGGGCCGGCTATCTCCGGTGACCGACGGGCACTGGGAGCGCGGTGACCTGCTCGCGCTGACCGAGCAGGTCGAGCGCTACCGCACCCCGTACGGCTCGACAGTGAAACTGGTCAACCGGATGACCGGCGAGGAACGGCACGTGGCCGTGCTCGCCGTCGGCCGGATGGAGCCGCTGGAGATCCCGGAGCGGCACGAGCCCTGGCTGCACTTCCACGAGCGCCTGCCCTGGCCGATGGAGATCTCCACCCGGGTCGACATCCTCGGTTCCGGCGACTCGTTCCGCAATCTCGAACACCGGCTGCGGATGATCCGCTCCCAGCAGCTCGACTACGCCGAGCACGGCATCGACGCACCACCGGAGCTGGAACGCCTCGCCAAGCGGGCGCTGGTGATCGGCGACGAGATGACCACCGGGCTGCCCGTCGACTCGGCCCGCGCCCACGGCTGGCACCGGATCGCGGTCGGCGGCCGGACCAGGGAGGAGTGCCTGGAGCGGGCCCGCCGGCTCATCCAGCTCTACTCCCGGGAGCTGCGCATCTCCCTGCAGCACCCGAAGAACCAGGACTGGCTGGCTCGCGAGTTCATCCCCGGCGAGCCCATCGCCAACACCGGCTACGTCCGCCGGATGCCGGTCCCGCTGCTCGCCGCCGCGCTCCCCCAGGCCGCGTCCACCGTCGGCGACCGCAGGGGCGACCTCATCGGGCGTACCGCCGGCACCTGCCGCCGCCCGGTCTTCCTCGATTTGCACTTCCCCATGGAGGTACGCGAACGCTCCGGGCTCGCGGTCTTCGTGGCCGAACCGGGTGGTGGCAAGTCGACCCTGCTCGGCGCGCTGGGCTATCTCGCCGCCCGCCGAGGGGTCCAGGTGACCCTGCTCGACCCGTCCGGGCCGCTGGCCCGGCTCTGCGCCATGCCCGAGCTGCGGCCGTACTCCCGGGTGTTGAACCTGACCGGTTCGGAGCACGGCACCCTGGCGCCCTACTCGCTCATCCCGACGCCCCTGCGCAGTGAGTTCGCCACCGGTGCCTCCGGTGACCGCGAGTTCGAGATCGCGGTCTCCAACGCCCGGGCCGAGCGGCGCATGCTGGTCCAGGACATCTGCATGATGCTCGTGCCGCCGCAGGTGGCCCGGGAGGCGTCGACCGCCACCCTGTTCCGGCATGCGGTCCGGCAGGTTCCCGCCGAGGAGACGTCCACCCTGGACGACGTCGTGAGCTGCCTCGGGCGGCTCGACGACGACGCCGGCAAGGAGCTGGCCAACCTGCTCCTGGACACCGCGGAAATGCCGCTGGCCATGCTCTTCTTCGGTCGGCCGCCCGAGGGTCTGCTCGGTGCCGACGCAGCACTCACCGTGATCACGATGGCCGGGCTCCGGCTGCCCGACCTCAAGATCGAACGAGAGTACTGGTCGGCCGAGGAGGCCCTCGCCCTGCCGATGCTGCACACCGCGCACCGGCTCGCCGTCCGCCGCTGCTACGGCGGGTCGATGTCGTCCCGCAAGCTCGTCGGCCTCGACGAGGCGCACTTCATGGAGGGCTGGCGGTCGGGCCGGTCGTTCCTGGTCCGGCTCGCCCGGGACTCCCGCAAGTGGAACCTCGCCGCGCTGGTCGCCTCGCAGAACCCCCGAGACATCCTCGGCCTCGACGTGCAGAACCTGGTCTCCACAGTCTTCGTCGGCCGCATCGCCGAGGACGCCGAGATCGCCTCCGAAGCGCTGCGGCTGCTGCGGGTGCCGGTGAACGACGGGTACGAGGCCACCCTGGCCTCGCTCTCCGCCGCCGACACCAACTCGGCCAACCGCCTCGGATTCCGCGAGTTCGTGATGCGCGACGTCGACGGCCGGGTGCAGAAGGTCCGCGTCGACGTCTCGTACGTCGAAGGCCTGCTGGACCACCTCGACACGACGCCCGCCGCGATCGCCGCGGCGGCCGGAGTCCTGCCGAGCATCTCCCTGCCGGATCTGGAGGCGTGACATGGCTGGGCCCCGGGCACGGATCGCGTCGTTCCTGCTCGCGCTCGGCGTGCTGGCCGGGGCCACCCTCAGCTGGCCGCTGATCGGCGCGGAGGCGGCCGCGGCCGCCCCACCGGTCGCCCAGGCCCGCGCCGACCTCTGCACGACAGCCGAATGGCAGGCGGACTTCCGGGCCTGCGTAGGGAAGCTCCAGGCGGTCAGCGAGGACGAGGTCAAGTGCCGCAACGCGCCGACCCCAGGGACGCCGGACTCCGGCCTCGCCGGCTGGTTCGCCGCCGCGCCGCCGGCTGAGGCGGCGAACGGAGTAGCCGGTCGGTACAGCCTCTACGGATACGCGGGTTACAACTACAACACCTACGACATCGACGGCGGCTGCGCGTCGAGTGTGCTGCATCCGGATTACAAGTTCACCACGACGGTCGCGAACGGCGAATTCATGATCGCCACGTCGATCATCGGTGCCTCGAACGCGCTCAGGGAACGCGCCTGGGATCCCGGCTCGATGTGGGGTTGGGCGGACCCCCTGGTCGAGAAGGCCACCAAGTCCGTCTACGAGAAGGTGTTCAGCGTCTTCGGGATCGTCACGCTATGCGTGGTGGGGCTCTATCTGCTCTGGCGGTCCCGGCAGTCGGACATGAGTAACGCCATGACCACCGCCGGCTGGGCTCTGTTGGTGATGGTCGCGGTCACCGCGCTCGCCGCATGGCCGGTGAAATCGGCGAACATCGCAGACGGCGCACTCGTCACCAGCCTCGGGGTGGTGCACGACGCGGTGGGCCCGCAAGCGAAAGAACCCGCACCCGGCCGCTGCATCGATCCAGATCGCTGCAAAGACCTCAGAACCCCGGCCGTCCGCGCGAGCGACACCGCTACCGAGACCATGCTCTATCGGAACTGGGTCCGGGGGGTCCTCGGATCGGCGGACAGTGAGACGGCCCGCAAGTACGGTCCGGCACTTTACGACGCGCGATCTCTGACCTGGGGCGAAGCACAGTCCATGCGCGCCAACCCGGCCACCCGGGAGGCGACGATCAAGGCCAAGCAGCAGCAGTGGGCGCGGGTGGCCGAGCAGATTCAGACCGAGGACCCGGAGGCGTACGAGTACCTCCAGGGTGTCCGGGACATGGACCGGGTCGGGGCCGGGTTCATCGCGGTGCTGGCCTCGATCCTGTTCGCCATGTTCGACCTGACCGCGTCGCTACTGGTCCTGCTGGGCTTCCTGATCTTCCGATGGGCAGTGATCGCGGCACCCATCCTGGGCACTGTCGGGTTGCTCCGACCAGCCAGTGCCGGCCTGCGGCGGCTCGCGAACGCCGTGGTCGCCGCTATCTTCAACATCGCCATCTTCGGCACCGGGGCCGCCATCTACCTGTTCGCGGTCGATCTGATCATGAGTACGCCCACGCTGCCCGGCTGGCTCCAGGTGGTGCTGGTGTGGCTGTGCGGAGTGGTCGGCTGGTTGCTGCTGCGGCCGTACCGGCGGATCACCCAGCTCGGCGGCAAGGACAGCAGCGAGGCGGTCAGCTCGGCCGGGTCCTGGCACCGCCGGTTCTTCCGGGACATGCGGACGGCGGCCCGGCTCGACGTGGCCGAGCCCGGGGGGACGATGGAACCGGTGGGCGGACGCCGCCGATCGCCGGTCGCCGAGCAGACCCGACTGCGCCCGGAGGCCCGCCGGGAAGACCCGGCCCCGACGCCGACGCCAACCCCGGTCGGGGGCGTACGCGCCAGCGACGGTCGACCGGACGGTCAGGAACGCGCCGATGAGGCGCCGGCGAAGGAGACCGGCACCCGAGGTCGTCCGGTGCCGCCGCAGCCCCGTCGACGGCAGCCGGCGACGTGGACCGAACCGGACGTACCGTCGGAGAACCCGTCGTTCGTGGTCTACCGGCCGGGCTCCACCGAACGTGTGCCGGACCGCACCGGACCTCGGGTGCGCTCAGAGGCTCGGTGACAGCGATGCGACGGGCCCTGGAATTCCTCTTCACCCGGGCGTTGCGGTCTCGGCTGGGAGTGGCGGTGGTGATCGCGGTACTGGTCTTCGGGGTAATCGGGGCGGCCCGCCTCGCGTCCGGCCCGATGGACCCGGCGGACGGCTTGAGCAGCCGACCGAACCGGCCGATCACCACCGTCGACCCGACGGCCGGTGACGACGGGGTGATCTCCACCGAGGCTCCGCCGTCGCCGGTCACCCGGCCCGGCGCCCGCACGCCGGAGCAGACCGCCGACCGGTTTGCCTCGGCCTGGCTCGGTCGACCCGGCATGACCACCGAACAGTGGCAGGCCGGCCTGCGGCCGTTGTCGACCCCGGCGCTGACCGAGAAGCTGGCCGGCGCCGAGCCCGGTAGTGTGCCGGACGGGGAGGTGACCGGCCCACCATCGGTGCGATCGCGCACCGACACGTTCGTCGAGGTGCTGCTACCGCTCGACACCGGGCGGCTCCGGTTGGAGCTGGTGGTTGCGGACGAGGGTTGGCTGGTCGACGTGATCGACTGGGAGCGACAGTGACCGCCGGCCGAGCGGGCCGCGCTCTTCGCCGCCCGATACGGGTCGGCGTGATCGCCTCGGTGCTCACCGGGGTGTTGCTCCTGCTCTGCTGCACTGGAGGCACCGCGGCGTTCTTTCTCAGCGGTCTCGGCGGCGATGCGGAGAACGGGGACGCCCTGGCCGGCTGGGGCTGCGGACCAGTGCGCCCGGTGGACATTGTCGGCGAGCTGCCCCGGTTCGCCGAGTATGGCGACGCTCAGGTCCGCAACGCGGCGATCATCATCAAGGTCGGCCAGGACATGGGGGTGCCCTCGCGTGGCTGGGTGATCGCCCTGGCCACCGCCATGCAGGAGTCCGCGCTGCGTAATCTGGCGAACACCGGGGTGCCCGCCTCGCTCGCCCTGCCGCACGAGGGCGTCGGCGCGGACCACGACTCGTTGGGTCTGTTCCAGCAGCGGCCGGGATGGGGCTCGGTCGCCGAGCGGATGACTCCCGCGTACACGGCCCGGAAGTTCTACGAAAAGCTCGTGAAGGTGCGCAGCTGGCAGCGCCGACCGCTGACCGTCGTGGCCCAGCAGGTCCAGGTCAGCGCCTATCCGGACGCGTACGCCAAGCACGAGGAGCTGGCCAGCAAGATCGTGGACGCGCTGGCCGGTGGCGCGGCCCGCACCGTCGAGATCAACGGAAAGGCTGTGTGCGATGCGGCCGAGCGCGGCCAGATCGCCGCCTCCGGCTGGACCGCGCCGATCTCCGGTGACGTGGGCTCCGGCTTCCAGACCGCCGACCGACCCAGCCACAACGGCGTCGACATCGGAGCGGGCAAGGGCACCGAGATCCGTGCCGCGGCCGCCGGCCGGGTGCTCGTAGCCCGCTGCGACCCGGACAAGCGCGGACGGCGGAGCTGCGACGTGGACGGGTACCCCGGCAAGGGCGGCTGTGGCTGGTTCGTCGACATCCTGCACGCCGGCGGCTACATCACCCGGTACTGCCACATGGTGGTCCGCCCCCGGGTCACACCCGATCAGATCGTGCCGGCTGGCGAGGTGATCGGGCAGGTGGGCAGCAGCGGTAACTCGTCCGGTCCCCACCTGCACTTCGAGGTGCACCTGCGAAACGACAGGTCCAGCCGGGGCGCGACCGACCCGATTCCGTTCATGCGCGCGCGGGGCGCCCCGCTGCGCGCCGCGGAGTGAGGCTGTCGCGGGCATGACCGGACCGATGCCGGACCCGTTCGCCGACCAGCCCGACTGGGCGCCCCGGCCACCTCGCCCACTGGCCATCGTGCCCGCGACCGGGCGTGTGGAATTACGCGGGCAGCGGGTGCTCGTCGGGCTACCCGGGCTGGGCTGGCGAGGGGACCTGCGCGCGGACGACCGCGTCGTGCAGGGTGCCCGGACCTACGTGCCGGTCATCCCCGAGCACGAGTGGTACCGGGCCGAGGCCGACCAGGTCGAGGTGTTCGCGCCGCTGGTGCCGGTGGAGCGGGTCTGGGTGGAGACGGTCGGTGAACGGCCCGGATCGGACGACACCGGGGACACCGGCATCCGGCTGGTCTCGCTGGACGGGCCGTCCCACCGGTCCCCCACGCCGGTGTTCGAGGCGGACGCGGTCACCGGCCGCCGGGTGGTGCACGTCGAGGGTGGGCTGGAGCACCGGGACATGCGGGCCGTCACCGAGACCTACTCCGGGGCCGAGGGCGACATCTGCGTGCGGATCACGCCCGAAGTCGAGTGGTACCGCTGGGCCTGGCGTGGCCAGTCACCCACCACCCTGGAGGTGCCCGTACATCTGTTGTGGATCGAATGACTACTGGCTGACCCTGCTGCCGGTGCACACACGCCAGCCATCTCTGTCTTGAACATCGAACCGCCAGGTGTCAGCCAGACTTTGCTGAACTCCGTCGATTGATGCGCTACGGCGGATAACAGCGATAACCGAAGCGTCACGTGAACTGACCTTGGAAACGACGACGCCTTCGATGTTGATCGAAAACGATACATCCAGTTCTCGTTCTCGTTGGACTACCTGTGCGCCGAACTCATCCAGCGCCGGAACTGCACCGTCACAGGTGAATTGCTTGGCCCTGTTGACGTCGCGAGACACAAGCGCCGCCTGTAGGTAGTTGACGACAACCACGTCGGGGGCGCTGCGGTCGGGAGCGGCCGCCCGGTTGTACAACACGTACCCCGTCGCCACCGCACCGAGGCAGAGCAGGGCGAGCACCCCACCGACCACGGTGAGGACGGTTCGCAGTCGGCGACGGCGCGGTTGTGGTGCCGGCGCTGGCGGGGCCGGCGGCAGCTGCCCGGACGGAGTCCGTTGGGCCGGTACGCGGGAGACCTGGGAACCGGCGGGGGGCTGCACTGATTCCACCTCCTGAAGTTATCGGCTGGACGGCCCGGAGCCAATGCCTCAGATCCAGCGGATCGTGACGGACCCCTCCCCACCGGTGAGATCCGCGACAACACCGGCGCACCGCCGTGGTACCTCCCGGAGGAGCGGCTCGGGCTGGGATACCGTCACTGCTCGGGGAGGGGTTGCCAACCTCGGGTGAGGGGGTGGACACGGTGGCCGGTCCGAAGGCACGCACGAACCGAGCGGCGGCGCTGCACCGCCGGGCCGCAGCTGTCGTGACCGCCGCGGCCGGCATCCTCGATGAGACTCGACCGGCCCCCGCGGATCAGCGCCGCCAGTACGAGTTGGCCGACCGGCTGCGGGTGGTTGCCGCGCGGCTGGCGCCGGGCTGGTCGGGCGCCAATCTGGACTCGCTCACCGTGGATTCTCCGGCGGGTGACGGCCCGCCGCCCTTCGTGCGGGTGGGTACGGCGGCGCCGTTGGATGACGCCCGTTTCCCGGCGCTCGTGCCGCTCATCGGGGTCGGGCATCTGAGCGTGGACGCCGATGCGCGGGAGCCCCGGGTGGCGGGGTTGCTGCGGGCCGTGCTGCTGCGGTTGCTGGGCGGGGCGCCGGCCGGTGCGCTGCTGGTGCGCGCGGTGGACGCCACGGGTGCGGTGCTGACGCCGTTCGGCGCGCTGGCCGATGCCGGGCTGCTGCCGCCGCCGGCGGTGGACGTGGCGGGTCTGCGGGCGGTGTTGACGGAGGCGGAGCAGTGGGTGACCCCGGGTGCGAGCGGGCGTCGTCGCCACGACCGCACCCTGCTGCTGGTGGTCGCCGCGTTGCCGGAGCTGACCGGCCCGAACGACCTGGCCCGGATCGAGGCACTGGCCGAGCAGGGGCCCGCGGCCGGCCTGCACCTGGTGGTGGCCGGTTGGCCGCCACCGGGCCCGTACGCGTCCCGGGCGCCGTTGCCGCAGGCGACCTCGCTGGTGCTGCGTAACGCGTACGCGCTGCTCGGCGATCCGCCGGGGGCGTCGTTCGCGAGCCCCGGTGCCGAGCCACCGGGCGGGTTGAACTCACCGGTCTTCGTGGAGACGGACCCGCCGGCGGATCTCGTCGACGCGGTCTGTCGACGGCTCGCCGCCCAGGTGGAGGCGGGTTCCCGACTGGCGTTGGCCGATCTCCTGCCGGCGACGGGTGAGCAACTCTGGGAGGCCGATTCCTCGGACAGCCTCACCACGATGGTGGGTGACGCCGGGGGCCGGCCGGTGCCGTTGGGCTTCACCGAGTTGACCCCGCACTGGCTGGTCAGCGGCCGTTCCGGGGCGGGACGTGCGGCGTTCCTGACCACCGCGCTGCTGGGGCTCGCTGCGCGGTACGGCCCGGACGACCTGGCGCTGTACCTGGCGGATCTGGGCGACGGTGAGTCGTTCGTGGAGTTTCTGCAGACCGAGCGGGACCGCTCCTGGATCCCGCACGTGCGGGCTGCGGCGATGGCGGCCGACCGGGAGTACGTCCGGGATCTGCTCGACCAGTTGACGGCCGAGGTGCAGCGCCGTGCGGAGGCGGCCGGGCGGGCCGGCGGGCAGCGCTTCGCGGAGCTGCGCCAGCACCGGTCGCTGCCCCGCATCGTCTGTGTGGTGGACAATGTGCCGCTGCTCTTCGCTGAGCGCGATCGGCTGGCCGGCGAGCTGACCGCGCAGGTGGACCAGCTGGCCCGCACCGGTCGGGCGTACGGCGTACACCTGGTGCTGGCCGGCGCGGGTGAGTTGGGGTTGAGTGGCCGCGCGGACGCCGGGCACCGGGATTCGGTTCTCGGACAGTTCCCGGTGCGGGTGGCGTTGCCGGGTGGCGGCCCGGTGCTGGAGCCGACCAACGACTCGGCCGCAGGGCTGCCGGTGGGCAGCGCGGTGGTGAACACCGCCGGAGGGCTGGGTGGTCCCCGGGGCGCGATCCGTGGCCACGAGCGGTTGATCCGGCACCCGGATCCGCTGGACCATCCGGAGGTCGTCGAGCAACTGCGGCACGAGCTGTGGGCGGCCCGGCCGGCCGGGTCGGCGCCACCTGTGGTGTTCGCCGGTTACGCTCGCCCGCTGCTGAGCAACGATCCGCGTCACCGGGCGGCCCTGGCGGGCCAGGCGCACGGGCCGGCGGCTCTGCTCGGCCGGGCGGTGGACGTGGCCCGTACGACGGTTGCCGTTCCGATGGGGCCGGCGGCCGGTCGGAACCTCGCCGTGCTGGGCTCGGGACCGGCGGCGGGTGGCCTGTTGGCGACGGCGGCCCGGAGCACCGCGGCTCATCACCCGCCGGGCACCGCCCGGTTCCTGGTGGCCGCGCCGGACCAGGGGGCACGCCCCTTGGCGGAGGAGTTGACGGCCGAGCTGGCCGCCCGCCATCCGGCGTGCCTGGTGGACGTGCCGACGCTGCTCGCGGACACCGACGGGGAGCTGCCGACGTACCTGGTGGTCTTCGGGTTGGATCGGCCCGGGCCGCGGGAGTTGCCGGCCGACCGGTTGCGCGCGCTGCTGCGGGACGGGCCGCCGGCGGGCCGGCACCTGCTGGGCTGGTGGCGGGCGGTGCCGCCGTTCGCCGCGCTGCTGGAGCCGGACGGCGAGGTCGACAAGCTCGCCGCCGTCGTGGTGCTGGACGTGCCGGCGGCGCAGCTCGCCGCCGTCTTCGGCCGGCCGGTCCAGTGGCGGGCGCACCCGGAGCGGGCGGCGCTGTGGGACGGTCCGGACGAGCGGGGCACGGTCCTGGTGCCGTTCGCCGACGGGGTGGGGTGAGCGGGCGGTGCGCGCGGGAGGTGTCGGTGTGGGGTCGAACGCTACGGTGACCGGGCCGGGGCGGCAGCGGACCGCCGGGTCGGACGGCGATGGCACGCCGGCGGCTGCCGAACCCGTCAGCGGGTGGGCCGAGTATCTGGCGGCGGCGCGGCAACTCGATGCGATCCGGCGCGGCGCGGCTGCCGCTGCCGGTGAGCAGGCCCGCTCGGCGGAGGCCGCCCGGGAGGAACTGACTGTCGTGCGTGCCGGGCTGGCGAGTCAGCAGGAGCGGCTGCGGGAGCGCGGCGTACCGGCGATCTCGCTGGTGCCGTCGCCGCCGGAGCTGACCGAGGCGGCCCGGTCGATGGCCGGCGGTCCGGCCGCCGTGCTGGCGGCGCTGCGGGCCGCGCGGGGTCAGGCCGAGGCCGCGGACGCGGCGTTGGCCGCACGTCGCGGCGTCCGGCCGGCCTCCTGGCCCGCGCGGGCGCGCAACCTCCTGGTGTACGGGCCGTTGGCGCTGCTGGTGCCGCTGATCCAGGTCATCGTGTACGCGACGACGGGTACCGGCCCGGCCAGCGTGACAGCCCTGATCGCTGGGCTCCCGATGCCGGCGGTCGCCTTCGTCGTCGGCTGGGTGGGTGTCGGTCGGGTGTTCCACGCCAGCCCCGGCGAGCGGCTGGACCGGACGGTACGCCTCGGTGCGCTGGTCTGTCTGGTGCCGGCTGTGCTGGTCACGGCCGGCCTGCTGCTGGCCCTGCTGGCCGGCTGACCCGCCGCCGCGCAGGTCAAACCGAAGCGAGCGCCGGCCACCGCAGAGGCGACACCCGGAGATGCGACGGCCGGCCACCCCGGGAGGGGACGGCCGGCCGTTGTCGCGTTCGCCAGGTCAGCGGGGGATGATCAGCGCCATCGCCTCGGCCCGCGACTTGGAGTCGGACTGCAGGATGCCGCGCACCGCCGAGGTGATGGTCTTGGCACCGGACTTCTGGATGCCCCGCATCGCCATGCACATGTGCTCGCATTCGAGCACGACGACGACGCCGCGCGGGGCTAGCTTGCTCATCAGCAGGTCGGCGACCTGCGAGGTGAGCCGCTCCTGCACCTGGGGTCGGCGGGCGAAGACCTCCACGAGGCGGGCCAGCTTGGACAGGCCGGTGATCCGCCCGTCCGGGCCGGGGATGTAGCCGATGTGCGCGCTGCCCCGGAACGGCAGCAGGTGGTGCTCGCAGAGGCTCATCACGTCGATGTCCCGGACGATCACCAGCTCTTCGTGGTTAGCCTCGAAGGTGGTGCTGAGCACCTGGGCCGGGTCGACGCGCAGGCCGGCGAAGAGCTCGGCGTACGCGCGGGCCACCCGGGCCGGGGTCTGCTGGAGCCCGTCGCGGTCCGGGTCCTCGCCGACGGCGATCAGGATCTCCCGGACGGCCTTCTCGATCCGGCCGAGGTCGACTGCGTCCTCGACCGGGCGACCGGTCAACCGGCCGCTGATCAGCCGGGCGGCAACGTAGTCCAGCCCGTCGTCGCCGTCGGGCTCGGTCGCGGAAACGGCCAGCTCCCGGTGCGGGGAGCTGGCCGTCGGGTCGTCGCTCAGTGCGTACCGTCCGAGTTGTTGGACGGCGTGCCGCCACCAACGGACGCCTGCGCGCCGTCGGCCTGGGCCTGCGCCTTGAGCTTGTCCTTCTCCGCAGGGGTGAGCACGGGCGGCTCGGTGGACGGCTGGCGCTTGCCGAAGCCGTTGTACGGAGCCAGCGGCGGGCGCTTGACGACCCGCGCGCAGATCCGCGCCATGTCGGCCGTGGAGAGGGTCTCCTTCTCCATCAGCTCGAGCACGATGCTGTCCAGGACGTCCCGGTATTCCACCAGGATCTCCCAGGCCTCGTCGTGCGCCAGCTCGACAAGTGCCCGCATCTCGCCGTCGATCTCGGCGGCCACCGAGTCCGAGTAGTCCCGCTCGTGGCCCATGTTGCGGCCGAGGAACGGCTCGTCCCCGCTCGTGCCGTACTTGATCGCGCCGAGCTTCGAGCTCATGCCGTACTGGGTGATCATCGCGCGGGCCAGCTGGGTGGCCTTCTCGATGTCGTTGCCGGCACCGGTGGTGGGCTCGTGGAAGACCAGCTCCTCAGCGGCCCGGCCGCCCAGCGCGTACGCCAGGGTGTCGATCATTTCGGCGCGGGTCTGGGTGTACTTGTCCTCGGTCGGCAGCACCAGGGTGTGGCCCAGCGAGCGGCCGCGGGACAGGATCGTCACCTTGTGCACCGGCGCGGCGTGCGGCAGCGCCCAGGCGACCAGCGCGTGCCCACCCTCGTGGTACGCGGTGATCTTCTTTTCCTGGTCGCTCATCACCCGGGTCCGTCGCTGCGGACCGGCGATCACCCGGTCGATCGACTCCTCCAGGGAGTCGTTGGTGATCGCCCGCTGGTCCTTGCGGGCGGTGAGCAGGGCCGACTCGTTGATCACGTTGGCCAGGTCGGCGCCGCTGAAGCCCGGGGTACGCCGCGCCACCGAGTCGAGGTCGACGTCGGGGGTGAACGGCTTGCCCTTGGCGTGCACCCGCAGGATGGCCTTGCGGCCCTCCATGTCGGGGGCGTCCACCGGGATCTGCCTGTCGAACCGGCCCGGGCGCAGCAGCGCCGGGTCGAGGATGTCCGGCCGGTTGGTGGCCGCGATCAGGATGACCCCGCCCTTGGTGTCGAAGCCGTCCATCTCGACGAGCAGCTGGTTGAGCGTCTGCTCCCGCTCGTCGTGGCCGCCGCCCATGCCGGCGCCGCGGTGGCGGCCGACGGCGTCGATCTCGTCGACGAAGACGATTGCCGGGGCGTTCGACTTGGCCTGCTCGAAGAGGTCGCGGACCCGGCTCGCGCCGACACCGACGAACATCTCGACGAAGTCGGAGCCGGAGATCGAGTAGAAGGGCACCCCGGCCTCGCCGGCGACCGCGCGGGCCAGCAGGGTCTTGCCGGTGCCGGGCGGGCCGAACAGCAGCACGCCCTTCGGGATCTTGGCGCCCAGGGCCTGGTACTTCGCGGGGTTCTGCAGGAAGTCCTTGATCTCGTGCAGCTCCTCGACGGCCTCCTCGGCACCCGCGACGTCCGCGAAGGTCGTCTTCGGAGTGTCCTTGGTGATCATCTTCGCCTTGGACTTGCCGAAGTTGAGCACCCGGGAGCCGCCGCCCTGCATCTGCGACATGAAGAACAGCAGCAGGAGCACGAGCAGCGCGATAGGCAGCAGGTTGACCAGCAGGCTCACCCAGATGCTGTCCGACGAGACCTTGGCGTCGGCCGGGCCGGTGACCCGGTTGGCCGCCTTGGCGTCCAGCACCTCATTCCAGATCTCGTCCCCAGCCTGGTACGGGAACTGGGCCTCGATCCGGTCGGTGTTGGTGTCACCGAACTTGGTCTTGTTCTTCAGGTCCAGCTGGAGCGTCTGCTCCTTGTCCTGGAAGACGACCTTGTTGATCTGGGCGGTGTGGAGCTGGTCGAGCGCAACGGAAGTGTCCACGCGGTGGTAGCTGGGACCAGCGGTGAACAGCTGACTGAGCACAACGGCGCCGAGGATGACCAGGATGATCCAGACCACCGGTCGGCGGAAGAAACGCGTACGTTCCATACTGTTGTCGAGCGCCGGAGCGCCCGCATCCTCCTGATCGACGTCCTGACCGTCTGATGGTGTCGCCGCCCTGGGCGGCGTCGGAGCCGCCGTGCGGGCCGGCCTCGACCCCGAGGCGCGAAAACTGCCGCGCCGCGGTCATTCGACGGTACACCGTGTACGCGAGGAGTGAGCTTGCGAGCCCCGCAGTGGTGCATCAATCGAAGGCCCGTGCACGTGAGGAGCAGGCCCGCGAGTCCCACCCCCGGCTGTCCGTCGCCATCGACGACGGGCTCCGTGAGCGGCCTCGCCAGCCCCGCACCAGGCGTACGGCGGGTCCGGGCAAGAACCGGCGTGGCGGGGAATCCGGCCCGGCCACCCGCACGCCCGGTCACGCGGTCGAGGGGCCGGGCGCGAAGTTGCCTCCGCGCCACCGGGCTCCACGGTAACCGGAACAGCTGAGAGCCCGCTGAACGTCGGCTTGACGAATACCGATGCGAGTTGCTCTCACTCGGCCGGGGCGCGACCCGTCGGGGCCGGGCCGGGCGGCGCCAGGACCAGGCGAGCGGCAGCCAGAACCGGCTGCCGGCCGTCAGGACCGGGCGTAGACCTCGGGCTTGAGCACCCCGACGTAGGGCAGCTCCCGGTACCGCTCGCCGAAGTCGAGGCCGTACCCGACCACGAACTCGGTGGGGATGTCGAAGCCGACGTACTTCACCGGCACCGGCACCTTGACCGCGTCCGGCTTGCGGAAGAGCGCGACCACCTCGACGCTCGCCGCCGAGCGCGACTCCAGGTAGCGCAGCAGCCAGGAGAGCGTCAGGCCGGAGTCGACGATGTCCTCCACGACCACGACGTGCCGACCGGCGATGTCCCGGTCGAGGTCCTTGAGGATGCGGACCACCCCGGAGGAGGTGGTGCCCTGGCCGTAGGACGAGATGGCCATGAAGTCGAGTTCGGCCGGGGGGCCGTTGCGGCCCAACGCCCGGGCGAAGTCCGCCATGAACATCACCGCACCCTTGAGCACGCAGACCAGCAGCAGTCCGTCGCCCACGTGGGCGTAGTCGGCGGAGACCTGCTTGGCCAGCTCCGCTGTCTTCTCGCGGATCTGCGCCTCGGAAATGATCACGTGGTCGATGTCGGCGTCGTACCAGGAGCCGTCAGCCATGACTCCTAGCCTGCCGTACGTCCGATGGCCTCCGTCGGCGGGGCCGCACCTTTCGGCGCGGTCCCGCCGGGGATCTTCGGCGCAAAGGACATCAAACGCATCAGCTGGTGCGAGACCGCCAGCGGCGGCCGTCCTCGCTGGGCTTCCAGTCGGCCGAGTCGTGGCTGTCCGCGGTGAGGCCGGCCGCCGAGGCGGCGACGAGCAGGACGAGGAACAGGAGGAAGAGCAGGAACTCCATGGCGGCGCTCACTTTCGCATGGTTGCTGTCGGTTTCGCCGCCGGTGCGCACCGGACTGAGACCAGTCTCCGCCGACTCCCGCCGGCCGGACAGTGGCAGAGATGCCACTGGGCATCGATTTACTGCCACCTCTGGGGTTACCCTCGTCACATGCTCCGATCCGTCGCCGTCCTCGCCCTCGACCAGGTCGCCCCCTTCGAGCTCGGCGTGCTGGCCGAGGTGTTCGGCACCGACCGGACGGCCGACGGCTTCCCGGGGTACCGGTTCGACGTGTGCAGCCCCGACGGCGCTGCCGTCCGGACGTCCGCCGGCTTCCACCTCACCCCGAACGCCGACCTCGGCCCGCTGGAGGAGGCCGACCTGGTGGCCGTCCCCGCGCACAGCGCGGGCACCGTCATCCCCGACGCGGTGCTCGACGCGCTGCGCCGCGCCGACGCGCGCGGCGCGCACCTGTTCAGCGTCTGCTCCGGCGCCTTCCTGCTCGGCGCTGCGGGCCTGCTGGACGACCGGGAGTGCACCACCCACTGGCGCTACGTCGACGAGCTGCAGCGCCGGCATCCCCGCGCCCGGGTGCGCTGCAACTCGCTCTACGTCCAGGACGGCCGGCTGCTCACCAGCGCCGGCACCGCGGCCGGCATCGACGCCTGCCTGCACCTGATCCGCCAGGTGCACGGCTCGGCCACCGCGACCCGGCTGGCCCGGCGGATGGTGGTCCCGCCGCACCGCGACGGCGGCCAGTCGCAGTACGTCGAGGCACCCATCCCCCGGGCCCCCGAGGCGCCCACGCTCGAACCGGTGCTGGAGTGGCTGATGGGGCACCTGGACCGGGCGATCACAGTGGAGGAGCTGGCCGCCCGCGCCGGCATGGCCCCGCGCACGTTCGCCCGCCGGTTCCGCGCCGAGACCGGCACCACCCCGCACGACTGGCTCACCAACCAGCGGGTGCTGCTCGCCCGGCGACTGCTGGAGGAGACCCCGTTGAGCGTGGAGGCCGTCGCCGACCAGGCCGGCTTCAGCGACGCCGCCGCGCTGCGCCACCACTTCAGCCGCCGGGTCGGCGCCACCCCGCACAGCTACCGGACCACCTTCCGGGACCGGGCCGACGCCGCCGGGGCGCTCAGCCCGAGCTGAGGGCCGTCAGCCGGTCGCCACGACGGAGTACGCGGACACCCCCGGGCAGGTCGGTGGGACCCTGACCGTGCCAGTCGGTGACCAGGGCGTCCAGCGCGGCGACGTGCCGATGCGACAGCGCCCCGGGCACCGCGCCCAGCTCCCGTGCCCAGGCGTGCAGCACCCGGGTGCGTACGGCGGCGCCCAGACCGGCCAGCTCCGGCACCGCGAGCCCACCGGCGGCGTGCCGGGCCGCCGCCAGCGCCGCCGCCGCCGTCTCGTCGAGGGCGGCGTTGTCCGCCGCCACCAGCCGGGCGGTACGCGCCAGGTTGTCCACCACGCCCGGCCCGAGCGCCCGCACCAACGCCGGCAGCACGTCGGCGCGCACCCGGGAGCGGGCGTACGACGGGTCGGTGTTGTGCGGGTCCTGCCACGGGCTGAGCCCGAGCGCGGCACAGGCGGCGCGGGTCTGCTCCCGACCGATCTCCAGCAGCGGCCGCAGCAGCGGCACCCCGCCCAGGTCACGTCGGCCGGGCATGCCGGCCAGCCCGCGTGGACCGGCGCCCCGGGCAAGCGCGAGCAGCACGGTCTCCGCCTGGTCGTCGCGGGTGTGCCCGGTGAGCACCGCGACCGCCTCGTGCCGCCGAGCCGCCTCGGTCAACGCCTCGTAGCGGGCCTCCCGGGCCGCCGCCTCGGGGCCACCCACCCGGCCGGCCACCTCGACCCGGGCGACGGTCACGGGCGCGAACCCGGACTCGCGGGCCCAGCCGGCCACCGCCTCCGCGCGCTGCGCCGAGCCGGCCTGCAGGCCGTGGTCGACGGTCACCAGACCGGCGGGCCGACCCAGCCGGGGCGCCACGAACACGGCCGCCGCCGCCAGGGCCAGCGAATCGGCCCCACCGGAACAGGCGACCAGCACCGGGCCGCCGGCCGGCAGGTGAGTCAGCGCGCGACGGACCGCCACCCGGATCGCGGCCACCGGCGGCGCGAGCGCGCCCATCGACTGACGGTCAGCCGGCGGCCGGTACGGTGCCGGCCGGCCCGTGCACGCGCGCCACCCAGGCGTCCGGGTCGCCCAGCTCGGACAACCGGGGCAGGGTGAGCGGTGAGTTGAAGATCGAGTTGAAGCCCGGCATGCCGACCCGCTCGACCACACCGTGCACGAACTTGCGGCCCTCGGCGTACTGACGCATCTTGACGTCCACCCCGAGCAGCCGACGGATCGCCTTCTCCAACGGGTTACCTGCCTCGCGACGCCTGTTGAACGACGACCGGATGCGCTCCACGCTCGGGATCACCTGCGGGCCGACGCCGTCCATCACGAACTCGGCGTGCCCCTCCAGCAGGGTCATCAGGGCGGTGAGCCGGTCGAGGACGGCCCGCTGCGCCGGGGTCTGCACGATGTCCAGCACGCTCGTGCGGCTCTCCGGGTCGCGGACCGCCTCGGACAGCGTCGCCACCCCGCGTCGCAGCCGCTCGACGAGGTGCTCGCCGCCGCTGGACGAGGCGTCGACGAACGCCTGCACCTCGCTGAGGAAGTAGGCCCGCATCCACGGCACGGCGGTGAACTGCGTCCGGTGGGTGACCTCGTGCAGGCAGACCCACAGCCGGAAGTCCCGGGGGTCGGCGCCGAGCTTGCGCTCCACCTCGACGATGTTCGGCGCCACCAGCAGCAGTTGGCCCGGGTCGGCGGAGAAGACCTCGTACTGGCCGAGCACCCGGCCGGAGAGGTAGGCCAGCACGGTGCCGGCCTGCACCCCGGTCAGCCGGGACCCGATCGCCTCGGTGAGCGCGCCGGGCGGCTTGTCACCGGACAGCCGGCTGACCAGCGGAGTGATCACCTCACGCAGCCCGGCGATGTTGGTGGCCGCCCAGTCCCGGCGGTCGACGACCCGCACCGGCGGGTGCGCCACCTGCGCCCGCAGCCCCGTGTAGTCGGCCACGTGCCCGGCCGCCTCCTCGGTCAGCCGACGCAGGTCGCCGACCACGTCGGTGGCCTCGGAGTACGACACCCGGGGGCCCGACTTGCTCAACGCCCCCGCGGTCGCGGCGGCCAGATCCCAGTCCACGAACTGCGCCATGAACCCACCGTACCCGCGTCGCGACACCCCGGCCCGGGCTCGCGTCGGCGATCGACGCCGGTCGCGGCCCCCGCACCGGCCGGGTGACCGGCCCGGACGAGGTCAGCGGTAGCCACGGCACGCCATCGCCCGCCGGGGGTGAGACCCGCCCCGACGCCCGTCAGCGGCAACCGCAGCCGGCCAGCGCGGCGGCGATGCGGTCCAGCGCCGGTTGGGCGGTGTCCGTCCCGCCGGGCACCTTGTCGGTGAGCACCGCGAACGTGAGCAGCCGGCCGTCGGCGGTGGTGACCAGGCCCGCGATGGCGTGCACCCCGGTCAGGGTGCCGGTCTTGGCGCGGACGGCGCCCGCCCCGGCGGCGGTGCCGGGAGCACCCCGGTACCGCTCGCCCAGCGTGCCGGACCAGCCGCCCACGGGCAGACCGCCGAAGACGCCGGCCAGCTCCGGGTGGTCCGGGCTGGCGGCCAGCCGGATCAGGTCGGTGAGCAGCGACGGGCTGATCCGGTTCTTGCGGGACAGCCCACTGCCGTCGGAGAGGGTGATCTCCTCGGCGGGCAGGCCCAGCGCCGCCACCTCGGCGTCCATCGCGGCGGCGGCGCCGTCGAACGAGGCCTTCTGGCTGCGGGCCAGCGCCACCTGGCGGGCCAGCGCCTCGGCCAGCAGGTTGTCACTCTCGCTGATCATGATGTCGACCAGCCGGATCAACGGCGGCGACTGCACCGCGCCCAGCTCCGTACCGGGAGGCGGGGTGCCACCGGCGGCGGTGGCCAGGGCCGGGGCCGTGCCCCGCTTGACGGTGCTGGTGGGTACGCCGAGCAGCCGGGCGAACGACCGGCCGGCGGCGAGGTCCGGCTCGGCGACCCGCTCGGCGCCGCCGGGCTCGGCGCCCGGGTCCTTGCGCGCACCGTCGGTCATCAGCGCGGTCACCGCGCCGCCGTACCCGCCGGTCGGGATGTCGTCGTCCCAACCGGGGCCGTACACCGGGCCGGAGTAGATCGTGCCGTCGACGGTGACGCTGGTCGGGGCCGTGCCGCCGAGCGCGGTGCGCACCTGCGCGGCCAGGTCGTCCAGGCGTGCCGCGCCGGGGTAGTAGCCCTTCTTGTCGACCGCGAGCGTGGGGTCGCCACCACCGACGATCACCACCTCGCCGGGCTTGGCGCCGGCCACCGCCCGGGTGGGGATCCGGTACCCGGGCCCGCGGGCGGCCAACACGGTCACCGCGGTCGCCAGCTTCGTCACCGAGGCGGGCACCGTCCCGTCGTCCGCCCCCTTGGCGAACAGCGTCTGACCGGTGGTCACGTCGGCCACCGAGACGTTCACCCGGTCGCCCAGGGCGGGGACACCGACCAACGGGTCCAGCGCGGCCCGTACGCCGTCGGGCGCGGGCAGCGGGGCGTTCGGGTCGGGCCCGTCCAGCACGTCCGCCGGGTCGGGTTCCGCGGCGGGGCCGGCGGCGGCCTGCGTGGACGCCGCCTCCTCACCCAACCAGCCGGCGACCGGGCCGGGCCGGGTCACCACGACGCCGACACCCGTCAGCACGAGCAGCACCACCAGTGCCAGCACGGTCACCAGCCGCCGGCGGCGGCGTGGCGGGGACGGCGCCAGCGGCGGCTCGGCGTCGGCCGGCGCCGGCAGCGCGGAGATCGGCGGGCCCAGCGGCGGTACGCCGGTCGGAATGCGGACAGTCGGGCCGTCACCGGACGGTGCGCCAGCCCGGGCCGGGCTGGCCGGGGCGGAGCCTGCCGGGGCGGGGCTGGTCGGCTGTGCGCCGTTCGGCGGGGCGCTCGTGGGACGGTCTCCACCGCCGAGGACCGGGAAGCGACCGCTGTTCGGCCCGGCGGAATTCGCCTCCGACGGGCGCCACGGCAGCGGCGGAGGCCGCTCGGGCACCGACTCCTCGGGCGGCAGGGGAAGGTGGGCGTCGGGCACCGGCACCCGTCCGGTGGCGCCGCCGGAGCCGGATCGTCCGGTACCACGCGCGGTGCCCCCGTCCGGGCGGTAGTGTGAATCTTCCCTCCCCACGACCCCCTCCTCCCCCAGCGAAAATCGGCTTGGGTGACACTACTTCGGTCCGAAGACTATGCGGCGGCCGGAGTCGGCGGGTGGGCATTCACCTGTCCGGAGGGTCGCCAGTGGTTCCGTTAGCCAGCGTGGGCAGACGAGGGAGCGTGCAGATGGATTTCGACGTGACGGTTGAGATCCCCAAGGGTCACCGGAACAAGTACGAGGTGGACCACAAGACCGGCCGCATCCGGCTGGACCGCACCCTGTTCACGTCCACGCAGTACCCGGCGGACTACGGGTTCATCGAGGAGACGCTGGGCGAGGACGGCGACCCGCTGGACGCGCTGGTGCTGGTCCCCGAACCGACCTTCCCGGGCTGTCTCATCCGCTGCCGGACCATCGGCATGTTCCGGATGACCGACGAGAAGGGCGGCGACGACAAGGTCCTCTGCGTGCCCTACGAGGACCCCCGCCAGGAGCACCTGCGCGACATCCACCACCTGGGTGAGTTCGACCGCCTGGAGATCCAGCACTTCTTCGAGGTCTACAAGGACCTGGAGCCCGGTAAGTCGGTCGAGGGCGCGACCTGGGTCGGCCGCACCGAGGCCGAGGCCGAGATCCGGGCCTCCTACCAGCGGGCCCGCGACGCCGAGGCGCGCGGCGAGTCCGCCCACTGACGATCGCTTACCGACCGGGCCCGGGAGCCGCTCAACCGAGCAGCCCCCGGGCCCGGTCGTACAGGTCGAGCACCGCGCAGGCGACCGGCACCACGGCGACCACCAGGGCCGTGTCGGTGAGGTCCGCGACCCTTGCGAGGTACGGCGAGACCGCTCGCCGGGCGTAGCCGGTGCCGGCGGCCACGGTCACCAGGCCCAGCGCCGCGCCACCGAGGACCAGCGCCAGCCGGCCGGTGTCGTCGGCCCGGTCGAGAAGCACCGCACCCAGCACCGCGTAGCCGGCGAGCCCGGCGAGCACCGTCGGCACCCGGTGCCGCAGCGCCACGAACAGCCGCGAGCGCAGCAGCAGCACCGCCGAGACCACGGCCACCAGCACCGGGCCGGCGGTCCCACCGGCCACCCCGAGGATGACCGCCGCGCCCACCGCCAGCACGGCGTGCCCGAGCAGCATCCCGGTGAGCACCTCCTCGGTGCGGGTGACGGCCGCGTGCACCCGACCCCGGTCCGGCAGGTCCCGGGGGCGCTCCGGCTCGGCACCCGACACGGCGGCCGGCAGGGTGATCGGCGGTAACGGCAGCTTGCCCAACCGGATGGCGAGCAACGGGATCGCCCCCAGGGCGAAGACCAGAGCGCTGAGCAGCACCGCCGCCGTGCCGGCGGGGGTCAGCAGCAGCGCGCCGAGCGCCGCGCAGGCACCCAGCAGACCGACAGTCACGCCGGCCACGAAGACCCGCAGCCGGCTGGCCACCCCGAGCAGACCGACCAGCGCCACCAGCAGCAACGCCACCGAGCCGGTCAGCAGTTCGGGTGCGCCGACCCAGCGCACCGGTCCGAGCGGGCCGACCGGATCACCAGAGCCGATCGCCAGGGCGCCGGCGACGAAGGCGTACGGCAGGGCGTAGCCGCCGAGCGTCGCTCCCGCGGCGCCGTCGCCGTTGGCGCGGGAGGCGACCGCGCCGGCAACCGTGAGCAGCAGCGCCACCACCGCCGCCGCGAACCAGCCGCTGGGCAGCGTCGGACCGCCCGCGAGCAGCGCGAACAGCCCGACGGCGAGCGGCACGGCGGCACCGGCCAGACCGGCCACCCGGGTGGCGTCCGGTGACCACGCCCCACCCCGGCGGCGGGCGCCGTCGGCGATCGCCTCCACCACGTCGTCGTACTCCAACTCGGGCCAGTGGGCGCGGGCCGGCACCAGGTGCAGCACCTCGCCGTCGCGGACCCCCTGCGGCAGCAGCGCCTGCGCCGTCGCCAGCAGCGCCCCGTCGGTACGACGCAGCACCCAGCCGCCGTGCCGCTCGCCGTCGTCGGCCAGGCCCTCGCCGGCGTGTCGCAGCACGTCGGGCAGCAGCTCGGCCAGGGGCACCTGCTCCGGCAGTGCGACGTCGACCCGCCGTTGCGGCGCGCTGATGGTGACGCGGGCCAGCCCGGTTGTCATCGAGGGATCTCCATATCGACGGGGATCGGAGGCTGCGCGGACGACAGGACTTTACCTACGATGAGCCAGGCTCGGGTTACCCAGCGCTGTCAGGAGGCCGAGTGTCCACAGTCGTCATCAAGCGTCCGCCGCGACGGCCGGCGCCGGAGATCCCCGTCGGCGAGCTGCCCGTCGAGGCGCCGCCGGAGATCCCCGCGGTGACCGGCGGCCGGTGGCAGCAGATGCTGATGGTGCTGCCCATGCTCGGCGGCACGGTGGCGATGGCGATGATGTTCGGCCGGGGTGGCGGCGCCTACTCGTACGTGGTGGGCGGGATGTTCGGGCTCTCGTCGCTGGCGATGCTGGTCACCTCGTGGGGCAGCGCCTCGGGCACCCCGAAGAAGTCGGAGATGATGGCGGCCCGCCGGGAGTACCTGCGCCACCTGGCCACACTGCGCCGCCGGGTCCGGCAGACCGCCGGGCAGCAGCGGGCCGGCCTTTACTATCGGCACCCCGACCCGGGTCGGCTGTGGTCGACGGTGGACAGCGGCCGGGTCTGGGAACGCCGTCCCGCCGACCCGGACTTCGCTGTCGTACGCGTCGCCGTCGGGCCGCAGACCCTGGCCACCCCGCTCGTCGGACCGGTCACCCGGCCGCTCGAGGAGTTGGAGCCGATGACCGCCGGCGCGCTGCGCCGCTTCCTGGACGCGTACTCCGTGGTGCCGGAGCTGCCGGTGGCCCTGTCGCTGCGCAGCTTCGCCCGGGTGCACGTGCGGACCGCCGCCGGTGGTCCGGCCGGCGGTGAACCGCCCATCGGCGACCGGGCCGCCCAGGCCCTGGCCCGGGCGGTGCTGACCCAGCTGGCCGTGTTCCACGCCCCCGACGAGCTGCTGATCGCGGTCTGCGCCGGCCCGGAACGCCGGGCCGACTGGGAGTGGGTGAAGTGGCTCCCGCACGCGCACCATCCCTCTCGTACGGACGCGCTCGGGCCGGTGCGGCTGGTGACCTCGTCGGGCGCGGAGCTGGAACGGCTGCTCGGCGACGTGCTGGCCAGCCGGTCCCGGTTCAGCCCTGCCGGACCGGCCACCGACGGCCCGCACGTGGTGGTGGTCCTCGACGGCGGCGACCTGACCGGCGCCACCGACCTGACCGGCGACGGCGGCATCGACGCGGTCACCGTGCTGGACCTGGACACTCCGCCGCCCCGCCTGCTCGACCGGTACGCGCTGCTGTTGGAGCTGCGCGGTCGGCGGCTGCACTCGTGGTCGGTGGAGGGGCACGCGGAGGTCGGCACCGCCGACCACCTCGACCTCGCCGACGCCGAGGCGGTCGCCCGGCGGTTGGCGCCGCTGCGGCTGGCCGGCGCGGCCCGCGGCCCGGACGCCCCGCTCCAGGTCGAGCTGGGCCTGCCGGAGCTGCTCGGCCTCGGCGATCCGGAGAGCTTCACCGCCGAGCAGGGCTGGGCGCCGCGCTCGGCCCGGGACCGACTGCGGGTGCCGATCGGGGTGGGTGTCGACGGCGGCGCCATCGAGCTGGACCTCAAGGAGTCCGCCCAGGACGGGATGGGCCCGCACGGCCTGCTCATCGGGGCCACCGGGTCCGGCAAGTCCGAGCTGCTCCGCACGCTGGTGCTGGGGTTGGCGGCGACGCACAGCAGCGAGCAGCTCAACTTCGTCCTGGTCGACTTCAAGGGCGGCGCCACCTTCGCGCCGTTCGACCGGCTGCCGCACACCGCCGCCGTGATCACCAACCTGGCCGACGCGCTGCCCCTTGTCGACCGGATGGTCGACGCGATCAACGGGGAGCTGGTCCGCCGGCAGGAGCTGCTGCGCCGTGCCGGCAACTTCGCCAGCGTGCGCGACTACGAGCGGGCCCGCGCGGCCGGCAGTCCACTCGCGCCGCTGCCGTCGCTGCTGCTGATCTGCGACGAGTTCTCCGAACTGCTCTCCGCCAAGCCGGACTTCATCGACCTGTTCGTGCAGATCGGCCGCCTGGGCCGGTCGCTGGGCGTGCACCTGCTGCTCGCCAGCCAACGCCTGGAGGAGGGCCGGCTGCGCGGGCTCGACACCCACCTGTCGTACCGGATCGGGTTGCGCACCTTCTCCGCTCTCGAGTCCCGGACGGTGCTCGGTGTGCCGGACGCGCACGAACTGCCCCGCTCGCCGGGCCACGGCTACCTGCGGGCGGGCACCGATCCGCTGGCCCGTTTCAAGGCCGCGTACGTCTCCGGAACGGTGCGCCGCCGCGCCGCGACGGCGGGGGCCTCGGCCGGCGGCGGCGCCCGCCTGCTCACGTTCACCACCCACGCCGTGCCGCTGCCCGAGCCGGCCACCCCGGCCCTGACCATGGTCGCCGAGGACGAGGGCGATCGGGAGACCCTGCTCGACCTGCTGGTCGACCGGCTCGTCGGGCAGGGCCCGCCCGCCCACCAGGTGTGGCTTCCGCCGCTCGGCGAGCCACCGTCCCTGGACGAGCTGGTGGGCCCCGTCGAGGTGGACCAGGCGCGCGGACTCACCGTGGGCAACCCCGAGCTGCACGGCGCGCTGGGTGTGCCGGTGGCGGTGGTGGACCGGCCGTTGGAGCAGCGGCGGGACCTGCTCTGGCTGACCCTGGACGGCGCGGCCGGACACGTCGCGGTCGTCGGTGCGCCGCAGAGCGGAAAGTCCACCGTGCTGCGCACGCTGATCTGCGCGTTGGCGCTCACCCACACTCCCGCCGAGGCGCAGGTCTACTGTCTCGACTTCGGCGGCGGTGGCCTCGCGGCGTTGCGCGATCTGCCGCACGTGGGCGGGGTGGCCGGCCGCGCCGATCCGACCGCCGTGCGGCGCACGGTCGGCGAGATGACGACAGTGCTGGCCGAGCGGGAGCGCCGGTTCGCGGAGCTGGGCGTGGAGTCGATGGCCGCGTACCGGCAGCGTCGCGCCGCGGCGGGTACGACCAGCCAGCCGGGCGCCGACCCGTTCGGCGACGTCTTTCTGGTGATCGACGGCTGGAGCACCGTCCGCGGCGAGTACGACGACCTGGAACCGCTGGTCACGGACCTGGCCACCCGGGGCCTGTCGTACGGGGTGCACGTGGTCGCCACGGCGCTGCGCTGGCTGGACTTCCGCCCGGCGATCCGGGACCTGTTCGGCTCCCGGTTGGAGCTGCGCCTCGGCGATCCGGCCGACTCCCTGGTGGCCCGGCGGGCGGCGGCGAACGTGCCGGAGCGCCCCGGCCGGGGGGTGACGGCGGAGAGCCTGCACTTCCTCACCGCGCTCCCGCAGCTCGCCGCCCCGGGCGGGGGCACCACCGACCTCGTCAAACGGATCGCCGACTGCTGGGCCGGGCCGGTGGCCCCCCGGGTCCGGCTCCTCCCGCCGGTGCTGCCGTACGCCGACCTGGATCTGGCCGCGACGACCGGGCTGCGGCTGCCGATCGGGATCGCCGAGGCGGACCTGCGGCCGGTGCTGCTCGACTTCGCGAGTGAGCCGCACTTCGTGGTCTTCGGGGACGCGGAGTGCGGCAAGTCGACGTTCCTGCGGGCGCTGGCCACCTCGATCACCACCCGGTTCGCGCCGGAGGAGGCCCGGGTGATCCTGGTCGACTACCGGCGCAGTCTGCTCGGCGCCATCGAGACGCCGCACCTCATCGGGTACGGCACGGCCGCCGCGCACACCGCCGACCTGGTCGAGTCGGCCGTCGGATACCTGGAGCGGCGGGCTCCGGGGCCGGAGGTCACTCCGGCCCAGTTGCGGGACCGGTCCTGGTGGTCGGGACCGGAACTGTTCGTGCTCGTCGACGACTACGACCTGGTGGCGGCGGGGCCGGCGAACCCGTTGCGGGCCCTGGAGGAGCATCTGCCGCACGCCCGCGACGTCGGGCTGCACCTGGTGCTGGCCCGCCGCTCCGGAGGCGCGGGACGTTCCCAGTACGAGCCGATCGTGCAGCGGCTGCGGGAGCTCTCCACCGCCGGGCTGGTGATGGCGGGCAGCCCCGAGGAGGGTGCGCTGGTCGGCCCGGTGCGGCCCGGACCGCTGCCGGCGGGCCGTGGTCGGCTGGTCACCCGACGGGAGGGCGTACGCCTCGTGCAGCTCGCACATCTGCCGCCACCATGACCTGTCTCCGTAGTTCCTCCCGTGACGGGTGGGGAAACCGGTAATCTCCGATCGTCGTGGTTCCGTCGGGATGAATGGCTGAGGATGTGACAGGGGTTCGGCACAGCGGTCCTGCAGTGGCCCGACGGGCCGGCCGGGCGCTGCTCGGTGTGGCGGCGATGCTCGCCGTCGCGGTCCCGGCCGCCGCACCTGTCGCCGCGCCCAGCAGCGGCGGGCAACTCGCCGGCGCACCGGTGGCGCTCGCCCCCGGTGACAGCGTGGCCCGCACCGACCAGGTCCGTGACGAGCAGTGGCAGCTCGACGAATTGCGGGCCGACACGGCGTGGCGCAGCTCGACCGGCCGGGGCGTGACAGTGGCGGTGGTCGACTCCGGTGTGGACGCCAACCATCCCGACCTGGCCGGCCAGGTGCTGCCCGGCCTCGACCTGGTCGGGCCCGCTGGCGGCGCCGGTCCGGATCCGGTCGGTCACGGCACCACTGTCGCCGGCCTGATCGCCGGGCGTAACGACGACAAGCGGGGCGTGGTCGGCCTGGCGCCGGATTCCCGGATCCTCCCGGTCCGCGTGCTGGACGAGCGCAACAAGTACGACGACGCCCTGATCGTCGCGAAGGGTGTCCGCTGGGCGGTCGACAACGGCGCCCGGGTGATCAACCTGTCGCTGGGCGGCAGCGGGGACAGCCCGGCCCTGGCCGCGGCTCTGGACTACGCGTTCGCCCGGGACGTGGTCGTGGTCGCCTGCACCGGCAACCTGGCCACGTCGACCGACTCCAAGGTCTGGTACCCGGCTCGCGAGCCGGGCGTGATCGCGGTCGCCGGGCTGGAGCGCAGCAGCGACAACCTGTGGTCCGGCTCGATCACCGGCCGGGCGACGGTGCTCACCGCCCCCGCCACCGGCCTGGTCGGCGCCCGCCCGGCGGACGGGTACTGGCGGGTGCAGGGCACCAGCTTCGCCGCGCCGTTGGTGGCCGCGACCGCCGCGCTGGTCCGGTCCCGTTTTCCGGACATGCCCGCCGGCGAGGTGGTCAACCGGCTGCTGGCCACCGCCCGTGACCTCGGCCCGACCGGCCGGGACGACCGCTTCGGGTACGGGGTGGTCGACCCGGTGGCGGCGCTGACCGCGGACGTTCCCCCGGTCACCGTCAACCCGCTGGACGATCTGACCTCGCCGGGCGTGGTCGGCTTCGGTCCGGCCCCCGGTTCGGAGGACAACGGCCCGGTCAGCGGCGCCGGCAGCGACCCGCTCGGTTTCACCGCCGGACGACAGCAGACCGGGTGGACGGCCCGACCGGCGGGCGCTCCGGCCGAATCGGTGCCGGAGCAACTGTGGACCGGTGTCGCGCTCCTCGCCGCCCTGGTGACCGGTGCGGCGCTGATGGTGCGCCGGTTCCGCCAGCGCAGTCGCTGAGCGTCGCGGACGGCAGGCCTGAAGGCCCGGCGGGTGGGGTAGAACCGTCCGCATGAGCACGCCCGCCGCACGAACCCTCGACACCGACCGGCGCCCGTCCTGGCGGCGTCGCCGCCTCGACCCGGACCACTCGTTGGGTCTGCGGCTGACCCTGGCGGCGACGGCGACGTTCCTGGTGCTGGTGCCGTTCGCCCTGCTCGCACTGCTGGTGCTCGGTGCGTGGGGGCCGCTGCACCGGCTGGACACGACGATCACCGACGCGCTGCACGACCATGCGGTGCGCCACCCGGCCTGGGTCGCGCTGATGGACGTCTGGAGTGCGGTGTTCGCGCCCCTGCCGCTGCGGGTCGTGGCCCTGCTCGTGGTGATTTGGCTGCTGCGCCGCCGGGCCCGCCGGCTGGCCCTCTGGGTGGCCACGACGATGGTGGTCGGCGGGTTGATGGGTCCGCTGCTCAAGTTGCTCGTCGGCCGGGACCGGCCGGAACTGCTCGACCCGGTGGCGCGGGCCGCCGGCTACTCGTTCCCCTCCGGGCACGCCCTGAACGCCACCCTGGCCGCCGGGGTGCTGCTGCTGGTGTTCCTGCCGTACGTCCGGCGCTGGGCCGCGCGGGTCGCGCTCTGGATCGCCGCACTGCTGCTCACCCTGGTGACCGGGCTGAGCAGGGTCTCGCTCGGTGTGCACTTCACCAGTGACGTGCTCGGCGGTTGGCTGCTCGGCGTGGCGGTGATCGCGGCGACCACCGCCGCGTTCACCAGTTGGCGGGCGCACACCGGCCTCCGACCGGTCCGGCCGGTGCGCGACGGCGTCGCGCCCGAGGTCGAGCGGCAGCCGGACAAGACCTGAGGCGTGACGACGACGTCGATCGGGTATTGGCCGGCTCATGTCCGACACCGTGGTCCAGATCCTCCGGCGGGTGCTGCTGCCGGTGTCCCTCCTGTTCGGTTTCATGGTGCTGCTCGGGGTGCTGATCACCCGCGTGTTCGAACGGACCTGGCCGTTCACCGTCGAGGACTCGGTGAATCGGGAGTTCGCGGGTGACCGCACCGGCGGCTGGAACGACGTCTCGCTGGTGTTCAGCACGCTGGCCAGCACCCAGATGATCGTCGTGGTCACCGTGCTGGTGGCCCTGGTGCTGCGACTCTGGCTCAAGCGCTGGCGGGAGCCGCTGTTCCTGTGCGCGGCGGTGACCGCCCAGGCGTTGGTGTTCCTGTTCACCACGATGGTGATCGACCGGCAGCGGCCGGCGGTGGAGCACATGGACACCTCGCCGCCCACGTCGAGTTTTCCGTCCGGGCACACCTCGGCGGCGGTGGCCCTCTACGTCGGTATCGCGGTGCTGATGGCCCTACGGGCACGCAGCACGGGAGCGAAGGTCGCCTGGTGGACGCTGCTGCTGGTGCCGGTGGGTGTGGCGCTGACCCGCATGTACCGGGGGATGCACCACCCGAGCGACGTGGTGGCGTCCTTCATCAACGGCGGCACCTGCGTCGCGATCATGGCCCGGGCGGTGCTGGACCGGGGACTGCGCTGGGGACGCGCCAAGCTGCCGATGGCCGCCACGGCCCGGACCTGATCCGGCGGACCGCTCAGGTGCACTCGCCGGTGGCGACGGCCCGGTTGCGTTCGGCCCCGGCCAGCGCCACCGGCCTGGCCTCGGCGGCGGTCACGGCGAACCCGGTGTTGGGGTCGTCCGCCGCCGCCGCGAAGATCACGCCGAGCACCAGACCGTTGGCCGAGAGCAGCGGTCCACCGGAGTTGCCGCTGCGCACCAGCGCACGAATGGTGTAGATCTCCCGGGTGACGTCGCCGGAGGAGTAGATGTCCGGCCCCTTGATTTTGTCGACGTCACGAACGCGGGCCGACTGCGCGTTGTACGGGCCATCCAGCGGGAAGCCGAGCACGATGGCGTCCGAGCCGCTGCCCGCGTTGCCGGCGGCGAACCGCAGCGACGGGCCGGGCAGCCCCGGCACGAGCAGCACCGCCAGGTCGCGGTTCGGGTCGTAGACCACCACCTGACCGTCGTACCGCTCCCCGCCCAGCTCCACCGCCACCGAACGGGTGCCGGCGACCACGTGGGCGTTGGTCATGACCCGGTCGTCGGCGTACACGAAGCCGGAGCCCTCGATGCGGCGCGAGCAGCTGGGCGCGGAGCCGAGCACCTTGACCACCGAACGCTGACCGTTGACCACCACCTGCGAGCCGGCCAGCGCCGGGTCGGGCGGGTCGACCTGGCGGGCCCGGGTGGGCGTGAGACCACCGAAGACGTCCGGGAACCCGTCGGTGTCGACGGTGTCCTCCAGGGCGGTGGAGAGGCGGTGCGCCTCCTCCGGCAGGACCCCGTTCACCACGCCGATCAGCGCGCTGTTGCGCACCGCGGAGGCGAGCCAGGGCACCGACGACGACCCGAGCGGCACGGCGACCAGCCAGGCCAGCAGGAGCACCGCGAACAGTGAGACGAACGCCCCGCCGATGTCGTCGATCCGCCGACCCACGTCGCTGGTGATCGTCTTGCGCAGGTGCGAGCCGAGCCAGCCGGCGAGCGCCTGCCCGATCACTGCCAACCCGAAGATCGCCACCAGTGAGATCAGCACCCGGGTGCCGGCGTCGACGAACTGCCGGGCGAACAGCGGCCCGAGTTGCAGGCCGAGCAGCAGCCCCAGAAAGAAGCCGGACAGCGACGTGATGCCGATGACGAAACCCTGGCGGTATCCGCTGATCGCGAACACGAGCATGAGCAGCAGCAGGACGAGATCCACGACGGACACGGGGTCCAGCGTACGGGCAGTGCGCCCGCCGGATGACCACCGCTTGCGGAAGGTGACCGCGTGGTCAGCGCAGGGCGGTCTCGTCGACGTCTTCGGTGCCGGCCGACGGCGCGGGAGTGGCCCCCGTGGGCGGCAGATCGACCAGCCGGCCGGGCGACCACGGGCGGGCCCAACCACCCATGTCCAGCAGGGTCGCCAGCACCCCGGCGGTGAAGCCCCAGACGAGCATGCCGCGCGCCGAGAACGCCGGCCCCACCCAGCCGCTGGGATGGCGGACCCGCAGCCGGTTGGCGGGGTCGACCAGCTCGCGGACCGGCAGTCGCGCCACGTGCGCCACCTCGGCGGGCTCGGCCGGGTGCACCGGGTGCGGGTCGTGCCACCAGGCCAGCACCGGGGTGACCACGAAGTCGCTGACCGGGATCCACAACTTCGGCAGCTCGGCAAGCACGGTGACGCTGGCCGGGTCGAGGCCGACCTCCTCGTTCGCCTCGCGCAGCGCGGTGGCCCGGACGTCGGCGTCCTCCGGGTCGGCCGCCCCGCCGGGGAAGGCCGGCTGACCGGCGTGGTTGCGCAGGGTGGCGGCCCGTTGCAGGACCAGCACGTCGGGGCCGAGGTCGGGCTGCTCACCGAGAAGCACCAGCACGGCGCTCTCCCGGCCGCCCTCGGCGGGGGTGGTCAGCCGGGTGAAGTCCTCGGCGCGGGCGGTGCCCAGCCGGGTCAGCAACGGCTCGATCCATTCCGGCGGTCGGCGGGTCATGCCGGCACCGTCAGGCCGAGATGCTGGCGGACCAGCTTGGCGATCTGGGCGTCATCGAGAGCCCCGGTGGCGTCGATGTGCCGGATGCGGCCCTGCGCGTCGACGAAGAGGGTCAGCGGAATGGCGTTGCGCTTCAGTTCGCGCTGTAGCGCCTCGCCCTGGTCGACCAGGATCGGGAACCGGACGCCGAAGTCCTCACCGATGGACTGGGCGCCGCTGCGGCTGTCCCGGCTGTTGACCCCGACCACCTGGAGCTGACCGGCGGCCCGTTCGCTGAGGCGTTGGAAAGCGGGCAACTCCTTGCGGCACGGCGGGCACCAGGAGGCCCACACGTTGATCACGGCCGGCCCGGCCACGTCGCGCAGCGCGACGGGCGCCCCGCCGGTGAAGCAGGAGAGCGTCAGCTCCGGCAGCTGCTGCCCACCGGCGGTGGGGGTCGGCGTGCCGGACGTGCCAGAGGCCGCTGTGCCCGAACCGGGCGACGCAGGGGTCGCCGGGCCGGAGCCGGGTGCCCCGGCCGTGGGTGCCGTGTTCAGGGCGGCGCAGTCCCGGAACGGGGATGGCCGCTCGGCCGCGGCCGGGCGGGTCGCTGGTGCGTCGTCGGCCGGGTTGCCCGTGCAGCCGGCAACGGCCAGCAGCAGCGGCAGGACGGCGAGGGCGAGGCGGCGGTTCACGGCACCTCCGCGGCGACCGCCTGCGCCGGCACCAGCTCCGGGTCGACCCCGGCGGCCACCGCGAGGTCACGCGCGCGGGGGCCCTTGAGCAGCTTGGCGGCGGCGGCCGGCTCGGTCGGGCCGGTGCCGTACGAGGGGCACAGCTTCGCGAGCGTGCACGCCCCGCAGGCGGGCTTGCGGGCGTGGCAGACCCGTCGCCCGTGGAAGATGATCCGGTGCGACAGCATGGTCCAGTCGCGCTTCGGGTAGAGCGCGCCGATCGCGTGCTCGATCTTGACCGGGTCGGTCTCGGTGGTCAGCTGCCACCGGTGCACCAGCCGCTGGAAGTGCGTGTCGACAGTGATGCCGGGGACGTCGAAGGCGTTGCCGAGAATGACGTTGGCGGTCTTGCGGCCGATCCCGGGAAGCGTCACCAGGTCGACGAGCCGGCCGGGGACCTGACCGTCGTACCTGTCGACGAGGGCCTGCCCCAGCTTGAGCAGCGAGTCGGTCTTGTTGCGGTAGAAGCCGGTGGGCCGGATCAGCTCCTCCATCTCGCCCCGGTCGGCCCCGGCGTACGCGGGGGCGCTCGGGTAGCGGGCGAAGAGCTTCGGGGTGACCTCGTTGACCTTCTTGTCGGTGCACTGCGCCGAGAGGATGGTGGCGACGGCCAGCTCCAGGGCGTTGGAGTGGTCCAGTTCACAGTGCGCGTCGGGGTGCGTCTCGGCCAGCACCCGGCCGATCTTGCGGGCACGACGTGTGCGCCCGAGGTCGGTCTCGCTGGCACCGGGAGAGCTACTGGTCACGACGGTCAGCCTACGTCGCGCCCCGGACGTTCCTCCTCGGGTCAACCCGCCGTCGGCGCGGTGATCCTGCCCTGCCCGTCGAACCGGGCCCCACCCTTGGGGAAGTCGGCGCGGCTCAGCTCGGTGACCAGGCCCAGGCCGCGGTCGTCCGGGTCCATCGTCGGCTTGCCTGCGGAGTTCATGTACGTCGAGGTGAACGAGCCGCCGGCCCAGCTCCCGTCGGGCTTGAGCGACACCTTCAGCACCCCGCCCCAGCCGAGCCGGCCGGTATTGATCAACGTGTTGCTACCGCCGGCGAAGTTGCCCAGGCTGTACGCGATCAGGCGGCCCTGGTAGAACTCCATGCCGCGCAGCACGTGTGGCCCGTGCCCGACGATCAGGTCCGCGCCTGCGTCGATCATGGCGTGCGAGAACTTGACCGGGTCCCCCCGGTTCTCACCCAGGAAGATCTCGGTGCCCGGCTTCACCCGGGTCTTGTCCGCGCCCTCGCCGCCCATGTGCACCTGCACCACGACCAGGTCGGCCATGGTGGCCGCCTTGGCGACCACCGTCTTGGCCTTGGCGATGTCGACCAGGCTGTTGGACCAGACGTACGACGAGAAACCCACCACGGCCACCTTGACGCCCTTGACGTCGACCACGGTGGTCTCGTCCGGGGCGCCGGTGTGCTTCAGGTCGTACTTCTCCAGCGCCTTCTGCGTATTCTCGTAGCCCTTCGGCCCGTAGTCGTAGCCGTGGTTGTTGGCCTGGTTGAGCACCTCGAAGCCGGCGTCGCGCAGGTGCGCGGCGTACTCCGGCGGGGCCCGGAACTGGTAGCAGCGGGTCGAGTTGGCCCCGCACTTGCCGGTGCCGGTGTCCACCGTCAGCGGCTCCTCCAGGTTGCCCATCACCAGGTCGGCCTTGAGCGCCTGCTTGACCGAGTCGAAGAAGCCCTTGCCGCCGGCGGCGGGCAGCCGGCTCGGCGCGTTGCCCATGATGATGTCGCCGGTCGCGGAGAGCGAGATGGCGCCGCCCCCGCCCGACGCCGAGGCACCGCCGCTGGCCTTGGGGCCGGCCGTGCTCACCGGCGCTCCGGTGCCACCACCACCGGCGCCGGGCTGCCACACCGGGGCCTCCCCGCTGTCGGCACAGCCGGCGACGAGCAGGGCGGCCAGCAGCGCCGCGAGGCCGATGGCGACGCGGCGGAACGGGCGGGACGCGAGGGGGGCGGAAGCGTACATCGTCCGCGACCCTACCGGCCGCTCAACGCGCCGACGAGGGCCGATCGGTCGGAAGTTCAGCCGGTCACCCGGTCCGACCAGGGCACCACCGGCCGGTCCCCGCCCGCGCGTACGGCGGCGTGCACGGCTCGGGCCAGCGGGGCGCCCCAGGTGGAGCGCGGCCCGCCGTACGCGGCCGGGGGGCCGTCCACCGGACAGAGCACGGTGACCGAGTCGGTGGGGGTGCCGGTCCCGGGCAAGCCCAGCTCGACGATCGCCTGGGTCTTCGCCTCGGTGGCGGTGGCGACGGCGTTGACCAGGGCCGAGTCGGCGAGCCGGACCGGCACGTACACCACGATGTTCACCGTGCCCACCCGCTGGGCGAGGGCGGCCGGTTCCGGCGCGGCGGCGGGCACCGGGGTGCCGAGCCCGACCGTCGCCCAGACCCGCACGCCGCTGTCGGTCCGGGCGACCACCTCGGTCACGTCGACGCCGGTCAGCAGGCCCACCCCGGGCCCGTCGAGGGCCAGGTCCGCGGCGAGCGCGGTCAGGTGGGCGGCGGGGTCGTCCCGGTCGTACGACATGGGCACTGTCGCGTTCAGCACCCAGTGCCGGACGCCGACGCCACCGCCGAGCGGGCCGCTGCTGACCGCTCGCAGGGGCCTGTCGGGCCGCCAGACGAGCAGCGGAATGTGCCGCCCGTCTTCGGCGCGGCTGGTCAGGGTCGGGTCGCTCAGCACGTCGGGCAGGTTACGCCCACCGATCAAGATTCCAGGGCCGACCTCTGATTCGTGCTCACATGCGCCTAGACTTGGCGGCGCGCGAGGGGATCAGCGGACGGCGGCCCCGGCCGACGGACGGCACGCGTAACCGGAGGTGCGCGATGGATGAGGTACTGGCCCGCAGCGGGATCTTCCAGGGTGTCGACCCGGAAGCTGCCGAGGCGCTCGCCAAGGAGATGGAGACGATCGAGGTCCGCAAGGGCGAGATCGTCTTCAATGAGGGCGAGCCCGGCGACAGCCTCTATATCCTGCTGTCCGGGAAGATCAAGGTCGGCCGCCGGGCGGCGGACGGCCGGCAGAACCTGATCGCGGTGATGGGGCCGTCGGACATGGTCGGTGAGCTGTCGCTCTTCGACCCGGGTCCGCGTACGGCGACCGCCACCGCGGTGACCGACACCCGGCTGGTGCGGCTGCGCAAGCAGGCACTGCGGCCGTGGCTCAACAACCGCCCGGAGATCGCCGAGCAGCTGCTCCGGGTGCTCGCCCGGCGACTGCGCCGGACCAACGACTCGCTCGCCGACCTGATCTTCACGGACGTGCCGGGCCGGGTCGCGAAGAACCTGCTCCAGATGGCCGGCCGGTTCGGCACGCGCGACGGCGGCGTGCTGCGCGTGACGCACGACCTCACCCAGGAGGAGATCGCCCAGCTCGTCGGCGCCTCCCGGGAGACGGTGAACAAGGCGCTCGCCGACTTCGCCTCGCGCGGCTGGCTGCGGCTGGACGGCAAGAGCATCATCATCCTGGACCCGGAGCGCCTGGCCCGCCGCGCCCGCGTCTGAGCGGTACGTCCCGTCCCCGCCTTCCGTCATCGACGGAGGCGGGGACGTTTCGTCTGCCCGGCGCAGAAATGCTGGCTCGCGGCGGCTGAAGTGGTGAGGGTGGGGCCATGGTGAACAGAGTTGCGGTGCTCTCCGACATCCACGGCGTACTGCCCGCGCTGGAGGCCGTCCTGGCCGAGCCGGACGTCGCCGCCGCCGACCTCATCGTGCTGACCGGCGACATCGCGTCCGGCCCGCAGCCGGTCGAGGTGCTGGACGTGCTCGCCGACCTGGGTGACCGGGTCTGCTGGGTGGGCGGCAACTGCGAACGTGAGCTGGTTGACGCGCGGGCCGGACGGCCCGCCGCTTTCGAGGTGTCCAACTGGGCGGCCGGGCAGCTCCGCGACGATCAGGTGGCCCGGCTCGCCGCGCTGCCGGCGACCGTGACGGTGGAGATCGACGGCCTCGGGCCGACACTGTTCTGCCACGCGACGCCCCGCGACGACGAGGAGGTGGTGCTCGTCGACTCCCGGATGGCGCGCTGGGAGGAGGTGTTCGCGGGCCTGCCCGCCGAGGTCGGGACGGTGGTCTGCGGCCACACCCACATGCCGTTCACCCGGCTGGTCGACCGGCGCCTGGTGGTCAACCCGGGCAGCGTCGGCATGCCGTACGGGGGTGCGGGCGCGTGGTGGGCGCTGCTCGGGCCGGGCGTACAGCTGCGCCGCACCGCCTTCGACGTGGACGCGGCCTGCGCCCGGGTAACCGCGGAGTCGGCGTACCTGGACGCCGCCGCCTGGGCCGACGAGTACCTGCGCTCCCAGCACAGCGACGCCGACGCCCTCGCCGTCTTCGGCCCGCGCGACGGCCGCTGACCCCCACCGATCCGACGCCGCACATCCCCTCGACCCCGCACGTTTCCTCGGCCGTGCACGTGTCCTCGACCCCGCACGTCCCCTCAACGCGGCGCATCCCTCGCCGCGCAGATAGCCGCTGATCCGGCGAGTCAGCTGAGGCCCGTGGACCCGCTCTCCTACCTGTCGAGCTGCCCCAGGAGTGGGGCAGCTCGACAGGGCACGGGAAGGGGCAGATGGCGCACCGCCGCCGTCCCACTCGTGGGGCAGCTCGACAGGGCACGGGTAGGGCAGTCGAGGTCGGCTCGACCGGAGCACGGCCGCCGACTCGGCCATAAAAAGTCAGTCTTGACTGTTTGTTTCGGAGGCCGCAGGCTGTTGCCGTGTCCGCCACATCAACGTCCGCCACATCAACGTCCGCCGCATCGACATCTGCCGGCGCGACGCGTGTTCCTCAGCAGGAACGCAGTCGTGCCACCCAGGCCCGCCTGCTGGAGGCGACAGTTGACTGCCTGATCGATCACGGCTGGTCGGGCACCACGACCACAGTCGTGGCGGCGCGGGCCGGTGTCTCACGGGGTGCGCAGCTGCACCACTACCCGACCAAGGCCGCGCTGGTCACGGCCGCCGTCGCTCATCTGGCCGAGCGCCGGGCCAACGAGCTGCGCACCGAGGCCGAGGCGTTGCCGGCCGGCCCGCAGCGGCTCGACCGCGTGATCGACCTGCTCGGGGTGGCCTTCACCGGGCCACTCTTCGTCGCCGCGCTCGAACTGTGGGTGGCCGCCCGCACCGACCAGGAGCTGCTCGACGCCCTGGTCCCGCTGGAGGCGACGGTCGGCCGGGAGATGCACCGCCTCACCGTCGCCCTGCTCGGGGTCGACGAGCGCCGTCCCGGCGTCCGCGAAGCCGTGCAGGCCACCCTCGACCTGCTGCGCGGGCTCGGGGTGGCCAACCTGCTCAGCGACGACTCGGCCCGCCGCGCCGCCCTGCTCGCCACCTGGAAACGCCAGCTCGCCACCCTCCTCACGCCCTGACCCCGGCCACACCGGCCCAGCACCGACCGGAGGCATCATGGTCGACCTCAGTGACCTGCTCGCGGATCTGGCCGCCGAGTCCGCCGACCTGGACGCGTTGGTGGCGCCCCTGCCGGCGGCCGACTGGGCCCGCCCGACCCCGGCGGCGGGCTGGAGCATCGGGCACCAGATCGCCCACCTCGCCTGGACCGACCACGTGGCCCTGCTGGCCGCCACCGACGCCGACGCCTTCTACGCGACGGTGACGGCCGCGCCGGACCCGAACCGGATGGTCGACGCGGGCGCCGAGGCGTTCCTCGCCCCGCCCGCCGACCTGCTCGCCCGCTGGCGGGCCGGACGGGCGGCGCTCAACGACGCGCTCCTCGCGGTCCCGGCCGGCGAGAAGCTGCCCTGGTACGGCACCCGGATGTCGGCCGCGTCGATGGCGACCGCCCGGATCATGGAGACCTGGGCGCACGGTGAAGACGTGGCCGACGCCCTCGGTGTCGTCCGCCCCGCCACCGACCGCCTCCGGCACGTGGCGCACCTCGGTGTGCGTACTCTCGGGCACGGTTTCGCCGCCCACGGCCGACCGGCACCGGCGGCACCGGTCCGGGTCGAGTTGACCGGACCCGGCGGGGAGACGTGGACCTGGGGCCCGGCGGACGCCGCCGACCGCCTGAGCGGTCCCCTCCTGGACTTCTGCCTGCTCGTCACCCGCCGCCGCCACCGCGCGGACCTCGCCCTGCTGGCCAGCGGCCCCGTCGCCGACGAGTGGCTCGACGTGGCGCAGGCGTTCGCCGGCCCGCCGGGCACCGGGCGCGAACCGTCGAGCCGACGCGGAGTCACGGCGTGATCCGCATCGGCAACGCTTCCGGCTTCTACGGCGACCGGTTCACGGCCTGGCGGGAGATGCTCGACGGCGGCGAACTGGACGTGCTGACCGGTGACTACCTGGCCGAGCTGACCATGCTGATCCTCGGTCGGGACCGGCTGCGCGACCCCGACCTCGGCTACGCGAAGACGTTCCTGCGTCAGCTGGAGACGTGCCTGGGCACGGCCCTCGACCGGGGGGTGCGGATCGTGACCAACGCCGGCGGGCTGAATCCGGCCGGCCTGGCCGCCGCCATCGAGGCGCTCGCCGGCCGTCTGGGCCTGTCGGCCCAGGTGGGGTACGTCGAGGGCGACGCGCTCCGGCGGCCCGACGCGCTCACCGCGAACGCGTACCTGGGCGCGTTCGGGATCGCCGCCTGCCTCGACGCCGGCGCGGACGTGGTGGTCACCGGCCGGGTCACCGACGCGTCGTTGGTGGTCGGCCCGGCCATCGCCAGGTACGGGTGGGGTCGCGACGATCTCGACGAGCTGGCCGGGGCGACAGTCGCCGGGCACCTCCTGGAGTGCGGCGCCCAGGTCACCGGCGGCAACTTCAGCTTCTTCACCGAACTGCCCGACGGCGGGCACCGCCCCGGCTTCCCGATCGCCGAGGTGCACTCCGACGGCTCATCCGTGGTCACCAAGCATCCCGGCACCGGCGGTGCGGTCACCGTGGAGACCGTCACCGCCCAGCTGCTCTACGAGATCGGCGGGCCGGCGTACCTGGGACCGGACGTGGTCACCCGGCTGGAGTCGGTGACGCTGCGCCCCGACGGGCCGGACCGGGTCCGGATCTCCGGCGTCCGGGGCACCCCGCCGCCGGCGACGCTCAAGGTCGGCGTCAACAACCTCGGCGGCTTCCGGAACTCGATGACGTTCGTCCTCTGCGGGTTGGACATCGAGGCGAAGGCGGCCCTGGTGCGGGGGCAGATCGAGGAGGCGGTGGGCAAGGACGGGCTGGAGTTCACGCTCGCCCGCACCGACCACCCGGACGCGGCCGACACCGAGGTCGCGAGCGCCCTGCTGCACGTACACCTGCGCGACGGCGACAAGGCACGGGCCGGGCGGGCCTTCTCGGCCGCCGCGGTGGAACTGGCCCTGGCCTCCTACCCGGGCTGCACGCTGACCACCCTCCCGGGCGACGCGACACCGTACGGCGTCTTCACCGCCGACACCGTGCCGCAGGACGCGGTGGCGCACGTCGCGGTCCGGCCCGGCGGTGAACGGGTGCCGATCGCCCCGCCGGTCCGTACCGCCCCCACGGTGCGGGACGAGACCGTGCCGGGCGGCGGCGCGGCGGTCGACGGCCCGACCCGGCGCGGGGCACTCGGCGAACTGGTCGGCGCGCGCTCGGGCGACAAGGGCGGTGACGCCAACCTCGGCGTCTGGGCCCGGACCGACGCCGGGTACGCGTGGCTGCGCGCCTGGTTGACAGTCGAGCGGCTGGCCGAGCTGCTGCCGGAGACGGCGTCGCTGTCGGTGCGGCGCTACGAGCTGCCGAACCTGCGGGCGGTCAACTTCGTGATCGAGGGTCTGCTGGGGGCCGGGGTGGCCGCGTCCACCCGGTTCGACCCGCAGGCCAAGGCGCTCGGCGAGCTGCTGCGCGCCCGGATCGTCGACCTGCCCGCCGAGGTGCTGACGGGGGTGGCGCGATGAGCATCGTGGACACCCCCGAACGGCGGCAGCTGCGCGAGCTGACCAGGGCCTTCGTGACCCGGGAGGTCCTGCCGCACCTGGACGACTGGGAGCGGGCCGGCGAGGTCCCCCGGGCCCTGCACGCGACCGCCGCGAAGCTCGGCCTGCTCGGCATCGGCTTTCCCGAGTCGGTGGGCGGCAGCGGCGGTGACCTGCTCGACTCGATCATCGTGACGGAGGAGCTGATCCGCGCTGGCGGCTCGTCCGGCCTGGTGGCGGCCCTGTTCACGCACGGCATCGCATTGCCGCACATGGTCGCCGCGGCCGGCGCCCGCACCGGCGGGTCGCTGGGCGGCCGGCTCGGCGGCACCCCGTCGCCGGCCGACGGCGGCCTGATCGAACGGTACGTCCGGCCCACCCTGGCCGGCACGATGATCGGCGCGTTGGCGATCACCGAGCCGGACGGCGGCTCCGACGTCGCCGGCATCCGTACGACCGCCCGCCGCGACGGCGAGCACTACGTGGTGAACGGGTCGAAGACGTACATCACCAGCGGGCACCGGGCAGACTTCGTGACCACCGCGGTGTGCACCGACTTTCCCGGCAGCGGTGAACTGACCCTGCTCGTCATCGACAAGGGGTCGCCCGGGTTCACGGTGGGGCGCCGACTGGAGAAGCTGGGCTGGCACTGCTCGGACACGGCGGAGCTGTCGTTCGTCGACGTGCGGGTGCCGGTGGCCAACCGGATCGGCGCGGAGAACACCGGCTTCCTGGCGATCATGCAGCACTTCGCCGCCGAGCGACTGTCTCTGGCGACCCAGGCGTACGCGACCGCGCAGCGCTGTGTCGAGCTGGCGGTGCGCTGGTGCCGGGACCGGGAGACCTTCGGGCGTCCGCTGGCCAGCCGGCAGCTGGTCCGGCACCGGCTGGCCGAGATGCACACGCGGGCCGAGGCGGCCCGGTCGTACGTGCACGAGGTGGCCGTCCGGGTGGCCGCGGGCGAGCCGGTGGTGACGGAGGTGGCGATGGCGAAGAACGTCGCGGTGGCCGCCTGCGACCAGGTCGTCGACCAGGCGCTGCAACTGCACGGAGGCTTCGGCTATCTGCGGGACGCCGAGGTGGAGCGGCACTACCGCGACGCCCGGATCCTCGGCATCGGCGGCGGCACCACCGAGATCATGAACGAGATCATCGCGAAGGGCATGGGCCTGTGACCACACTGGACAGCAGGGTGGACCCCGCCGCACCGGGGTACGCCGCGAACCGGACGGCGTTGCTGGAGCGGCTGGCCGAGCTGGACGCCGCGCTGGACCAGGCCCGGGCGGGCGGCGGCGAGAAGTACGTGTCCCGGCACCACAAGCGCGGCAAGCTGCTCCCCCGCGAGCGGATCGAACTGCTGGTGGACGCCGACAGCCCGTTCCTGGAGCTGTCGCCGGTCGCCGCGTACGGCACGGACTTCCCGGTCGGGGCCAGCGTGGTCACCGGCATCGGCGTGGTCGAGGGCGTGGAGTGCCTGATCGTCGCCAACGATCCGACGGTACGCGGCGGCGCGGTCAACCCGTGGTCGCTCGCGAAGACCCGACGGGCCGGCGAGATCGCCCTGGCCAACCGGCTGCCGATGGTGAACCTGGTCGAGTCGGCCGGGGCGGACCTGCCCACCCAGGCGGAGATCTTCATCCCGGGTGGCCGGGTGTTCCGGGACCTGACGCGGCTCTCGGCGGCGGGCATCCCCACGGTCAGCGTGGTCTTCGGCAACGCCACTGCCGGTGGCGCGTACGTGCCGGGGATGTCCGACCACGTGATCATGATCCGGGACCGGTCGCAGGTCTACCTGGCCGGGCCGCCGCTGGTGAAGATGGCGACCGGTGAGGTCACCGACGACGAGTCGCTGGGTGGCGCGGCGATGCACGCCGGCACGTCCGGGCTCGCCGACCACCTGGCCGAGGACGAGCGCGACGGCATCCGGCTGGCCCGGCAGTGCGTCCGCCGGCTCAACTGGCGCAAGCAGGGGCCGTCGCCGCGTACTGCGGTGCCGCAGCCGCCGAAGTACGACCCGGAGGAGCTGCTGGGCATCGTCAGCTCCGATCTGAAGGTGCCGTTCGACCCGCGCGAGGTCCTGGCCCGCATCCTGGACGGCAGCGACTTCGACGAGTTCAAGCCGGCGTACGGGGACGCGTTGGTCACCGGCTGGGGCGAGCTGCACGGCTACCCGGTGGGGGTGCTGGCGAACGCCCGGGGGGTGCTGTTCAGCGCGGAGGCGCAGAAGGCGGCCCAGTTCATCCAGCTCGCGAACGCCTCGGACACCCCGTTGATCTTCCTGCAGAACACCACCGGCTACATGGTCGGCACCGAGTACGAGCAGCGCGGCATCATCAAGCACGGCGCGTTGATGATCAACGCGGTGTCGAACTCGACGGTGCCGCACCTGACGGTGAACCTGGGCGCCTCGTACGGGGCCGGCAACTACGGCATGTGCGGCCGGGCGTACGAGCCGAGGTTCCTGTTCACCTGGCCGAACGCCAAGTCGGCGGTGATGGGCCCGGCGCAGCTCGCCGGCGTGCTGTCGATCGTGGCCCGGCAGGCCGCCGCCGCCCGGGGGCGCGACTACGACGAGGACTCCGACGCGGCGATGCGGATGATGGTCGAGCAGCAGATCGAGTCGCAGTCCGGGGCGCTGTTCCTCTCCGGCCGGCTCTACGACGACGGGGTGATCGACCCGCGGGACACCCGCACCGTTCTCGGTCTCTGCCTCTCGGCGATCCACAACGGACCGGTGAAGGGCGCCGACGGCTTCGGCGTCTTCCGGATGTAGAGAGGCCACTCATGATCAACAGACTGCTCGTGGCCAACCGGGGCGAGATCGCCCGCCGGGTCTTCGCCACCTGCCGCGCGATGGGCGTGCAGACCGTCGCCGTGTACTCCGACGCGGACGCCGACGCGCCGTTCGTCGCCGAGGCCGACCTGGCCGTACGCCTGCCGGGAAGCTCACCGACCGAGACGTACCTGCGGGTGGATCTGATCCTGGACGCGGCCCGCAAGGCCGGCGCGGACGCCGTCCACCCCGGCTACGGCTTCCTCGCCGAGAACGCCGAGTTCGCGGCGGCGGTGACCGACGCGGGGCTGACCTGGATCGGGCCGCCGGCCAAGGTGATCGCCGCGATGGGCGACAAGTTGGCGGCGAAGGCGCTGCTCGCCGAGGCGGGCGTGCCGATGCTGCCGAGCTGGACCGACGCCGACGAGGTCACCGACTTCCCGGTGCTGGTGAAGGCGTCCGCTGGCGGCGGCGGCCGGGGCATGCGGATCGTGCGGTCCGCGGACGAGCTGGCGGAGGCCGTCGCCGGCGCCAGCCGGGAGGCGGCTGCCGCGTTCGGCGACGGCACGGTCTTCATCGAGCGGTACGTCGAGCGTGGTCGGCACGTCGAGGTGCAGATCTTCGGCGACTCGCACGGCACGGTGGCCGCCCTCGGGGTGCGCGAGTGCTCGATCCAGCGCCGACACCAGAAGATCATCGAGGAGGCCCCCGGGGTGCTCCCGGAGGAGTTGCGTCCGGCGCTGCACAAGGCGGCGGTGTCCGCCGGACGTGCCGTCGACTACGTGGGCGCCGGCACTGTGGAGTTCCTGCTGGCTCCGACCGGTGAGTTCTTCTTCCTGGAGATGAACACCCGCTTGCAGGTGGAGCACCCGGTCACCGAGCTGACCGTGCCCGTCGGGCTCGACCTGGTCCGGTGGCAACTGCTCGTCGCCGAGGGCGTGCCGCTGCCGGAGCACCTGCACGAGCCGGGTGTACGCGGCTACGCGATCGAGGTGCGGTTGTGCGCCGAGGACCCGGCGCAGGGCTGGCGGCCCGCGACAGGTGTGCTGCGCCGGTTCGCGGTGCCGGGGGTGGACCGGGAGTTCGGTGGCCTCCAGCACGCCGGCCTGCGGCTGGACTCCGGCGTCGGGACGGGCTCCGAGGTGAGCGTGCACTACGACTCCATGCTCGCCAAGCTGATCGCCTGGGCGCCGACCCGGGCCGAGGCGACCCGCGCACTGGCCGGCGCGCTGACCCGGGCCGAGCTGCACGGGGTGGCCACCAACCGCGATCTGCTGGTCCGGGTGCTGCGCAGCCCGGCGTTCGCGGCCGCGGAGATCGACACCGGTTTCCTGGACCGGCACCCCGAGGTCTTCGCGCCGCTGCTGCCCGCCGATCAGCTTCCGCTGACCGCCCTGGCGGCCGCGCTGGCGGGTGCGGCCCAACGCCGAACGACCGCGCCGGTGCTCGGCAGGCTGCCCTCCGGCTGGCGCAACGTGCCCGCCGTACCGCAGGTCAGCCGCTTCACCGGCCCGGACGGCGAGATTGAGGTCCGCTACCGGCTGGACCGCACCGGCCGACTCGCCGACTGGTCCGCAGCGCCGCCCGGCGACACGGTGGCGTTGGAGGGGAAGCCGCCGACGGTAGCGCTGGCGGAGGTCACCCCGGACCGGGTGGCGCTCGACGTCGACGGCGTTCGGCGCGCGTACCGCGTACACCGGGTGGGGTCGGAGATCTTCGTGGATGGCCCGGACGGGGCGGCGAGCCTCGTCGAGCTGCCGCGCCTCCCGCTGCCCACGGCGGCGGTGGCGGCCGGGTCGCTGCTCGCGCCGCTGCCCGGCGCGGTGACCCGGGTGCACGTCCAGGTCGGCCAGCGGGTCACGGCCGGCGATCCACTGCTCACGCTGGAAGCGATGAAGCTGGAACATCAGGTGCTGGCCCCGACCGACGGGGTGGTCATCGAACTCCCGGTGCCGGCCGGCGCTCAGGTGCGCACCGGCACCGTCCTGGCCGTCATCGACGGCTCCCCCGCAAGCGACGACCCGACGCCGTCGAACCCCGAGGAGGACCCCCGATGACCTTCGACCTCACCCCCGAGCAGGACCAGCTCCGCGACGCCGTGCGGGCGCTGGGCCGCCGGTACGGCCACGGCTACTTCGTCGAGAAGGCGAAGGCCGGTGAGCACACCACCGAGTTGTGGGCCGAGGCGGGACGGCTCGGCTATCTGGGGGTCAACATCCCCACCGAGTACGGCGGCGGGGGCGGCGGCATCACCGAGCTGGCCATCGTCTGCGAGGAACTGGCGGCGGCGGGGTGCCCGCTGCTGCTACTGGTGGTCTCCCCCGCCATCGCGGCGACGGTGCTCGCCCGGCACGGCACCGAGGAGCAGCGCAAACGGCACCTGCCCGGCCTCGCGGACGGCTCGGCGAAGATCGTCTTCGCGATCACCGAGCCGGAGGCCGGTTCCAACTTCCACCGGCTCGGCACGGTGGCCCGCCGCGACGGCGACGACTGGCTGCTCAACGGCCGCAAGTGCTACATCTCCGGGGTCGACGAGGCCGGGCACGTCCTGGTGGTGGCCCGGACCGAGGACTCCTCCACCGGCAAGCTCAAGCCCGCGCTGTTCCTGGTGCCTACCGACGCGGCGGGGCTGACCCGGTCCAAGCTGGACATGGAGATCGTCTCTCCGGAGAACCAGTTCCTGCTCTACCTCGACGACGTGCGGGTGCCCGCCGACGCGCTGGTCGGCGAATCCCTGGACGCCGGGCTGCCGGCGCTCTTCGCCGGGCTCAACCCGGAGCGGATCACGGTGGCCGCGATGGGCGCCGGCACCGGTCGGTACGCCATCGAGCGGGTCAGCGAGTACACCGCCACCCGCAAGGTGTGGGGTGGCCGGAGCATCGGCTCGCACCAGGGGGTGGCGCATCCGCTCGCCCACGCGGCGGTGCAGGTGGAGCTGGCCCGCCTTATGATCCAGAAGGCGGCCACCCTGTACGACGCCGGCCGCGACCTGGAGGCCGGGGTGGCCGGCAACATGGCCAAGTACGCGGCCGGGGAGGCCGCCGCCCTCGCCGTGGACACCGCAGTGCAGGCCCTCGGCGGGGCGGGCATGACCACGGAGTACGGGGTGGCCACCCTGCTCGGCGCGGTCCGGGCCGGGCGGATCGCCCCGGTCAGCCGCGAGATGATCCTGAACTTCGTCGCCCAGCACGTCCTCGGTCAGGACAAGTCCTACTGACCTCAGCCGGGGGCGCGGCAGGCCGCGTCGATGCGGTGCACCGGGCGGACGCGGCGGCCCAACCCCTCCAGCAGCGAATCCTCGATGTGGAAGTCGTGGATCCGCAGCCGGTGCCGGGGCAACTCCTCCTCGCTCGGGCAGAGCACCTGCGCGCGGACGAGGCCGACCGGCACGTACCGGACTCCGCCCCGTTCCTGCAGGATCACCATGTTGACGTCGTCGGTGGTCACCACGTGCCCCCGGACGTCCTCGGTCGGGCCGTTCTCGACGCCCACGGTGGTGACGGTGAGCGGGAGCACCGGTGTGCTGATCACCGGCAGCGCGGCCCAGACCAGCATGGCCAGCACCGCCACCTCGGTCAGCGACGCCAGCGGCCGGATCACCATGCCGGGCAGCGGCCCGGCGATGAACAGCGCCAACACCGGCGGCACCACGAGAAGTGCGAGCACCAGCAGCTCACGCTGCCCACCCGCGTCGCGCAGCGTCGGCAGCAGCAGCCAGCCGTACCCGGCGAGCAGCGCGACGATCGCCAGGAACCGGGGTACGACCCACTCGTGCAGCCGGTCCGGACGAAGCTGGAACGCGGCAGCGAACGCCGGCAGCAGCAGCGGCAGGTAGAGCAGCGGCCAGGTGAGCAGGGCGAGCAGGAAGCTCGCCAGCACCACCCAGGCCGGGGTGAGGTCCGCCCAGCGGGCGAAGAGCGGGCGGCGACGGGTGCCCGGCGGCAGTCGGTCCACGCTCACGGCCAGCACCGCGCCGAGCGCGAAGACGGCGACCAGCCCGGTGGAGAGCAGTCGAGCCGCGGTGGTCAGGAAGCCCGCGAGCAGGTTGACCGGCCCGACGTTGGCGACCAGCAGCAGCGTGGTCTGCAGCTCCCCACCCGCCTCGACGCCGAGCCGGAGCACCGAGAAGATCGCCGGTACGCCCACGACCGCCGTCCAGAACGACTGGCTGGCCCGCGCCCGCCGCTCCGCCGGATCCCACCGCACCGGCACCTGCTCGACGTCGGCGACCGGCACTGCGGGTTCGGCCCGCGGCACACCGGCCGGCCACCCGCCGGGGTCCACCTCGACGTGGTCGGTCGGCACGGCGGGCCGGGGCGGCGGCACCGTGCCATCGGCGCTCGCGTCGCCTGTGGTGATCGGCACCGTGCTCACCGCCGGGGCGCCTTGTCGTCGAAGTCGACAAGCTTCGGCACCTCAAGTGGCTGCGGCTGGGTCTTCTCGACGCGCAGCCACGGGCCCAGGGTCCGGTTGTACGCCGTCAGCCACGGGCTGGCCTGCCCGTTGCGGCCCTGCTGGTAGCTCTTCTGCAGGAAGAAGGCGACCAGGTCACGCAGCGCCGGATCGCCGATCGGCACGCCGATGCCCAACAGCTCGCTCGTGCCGAAGGGCAGATCGACGATCTCGAACTCCTTGGGGTACGTGGCCAGGAAGCCCGCGAGGATCGTCTCGTCCGAGCTGACCACGTCGTACCGGCCGGCGCGGATGCCTGTCACGCAGTCCCAGACGTCCTTCACCACAAGCGCCTTGACCTGGCGCTTCTCCAGCTCGGCCTCGGTGGTGGAGCCGCCGGTGGTGCAGACCTTGTATGCCGGGTCGCGCAGGTCCTCGATGGTGCGGATCCTGTCCTTGAGCCGGACCGGCACCAACACCTCCTGCGTGGTGACGAAGTACGGCCCGGCGAAGCTGACCAGCTTCTTGCGCTCCTCGGTCATCGAGAAGCTGGAGATCACCAGGTCGACGGTGCCGCCCTGCAGGTACGGGATCCGGTCCTCGGTGGCCGCCGACACGAACTCCAACTGCTGCTCGCCCTGGTAACCGAGGGACGCGGCGATGTACCTGCCGATCTCGACGTCGAAGCCGACGTGCTGGCCGTTGCGGAGGTCGCCCATCAACGGCTCGTTGGTGGCGACGCCGATACGCAGCTTCGACTGCCTGTAGATGTGCGACTCGCGCAACTTCTCCTGCACCGACGGCAGGTCCGGTTCCTTGCGGCTCTCGCAGCCGGCGGCGGCGGAGAGGGTGAGGGTCAGGGCGACCGCCAGTGTCGACGCGACCGAGCGGAGCCGGGACTGGGAACTGCGTACGTTCATGGGCGACCTCGCTGACGGAGCAGCCTGCGGAACACCGAGAGTAGCGAGACGAGTCCACTGCGTGTGCACGCCGACCGGTCAGGTCGGATGGTCCGTTCGATCAACACTGATCGGCGCGGCGGATCGCCTCTCCGGTTGACAGCGGGCCAGGCCGCGACATGCTGGAGGGGTGAGTCGACTGTCCAGGATCGATGCGCGGATGGTGGCGGCGGTCGCGGCGCCGGGTGCCGTCGCGCTGCTGGCCCTGCTGGTCGTTCTGCGCCGGCAGGACCTTCTCGGCGTGGTTCTCGCACTGCTCTGCGTGCTGCTGGCCATGGTCGCCGCGGTCGCCGTGTCCGCCGTCCGCCAGCGCGCCGAACCGGAGCCGGCGGACCAGCCACACGCCACCGCACCGCCGGAGTTGATGCCGTACGGGATCGACGCCGACACGCTCGACGCCCTGGACAGCCGGGACGCGTTGCGTGCGGTGCGTGACCGGGGACGGGCGCGCGGCGGGTTCAGCGACCGGTGAGCGTGGGCGCGGTGAGCGCGTCGACGCCCCGCCCCGCCAGGCACCGGTAGACCCGGTCGACGTTGCCGTCCACCGGCGGCAACACCTCCAGGTGCCAGCCGACCGGCTCGGCGATCTCCGTGGTCAGTCGGAACGTCGTGGCGCTGCAGACCTGTCGTACCGGCTCGGCGGCGATCACCTCGTCGTAGGCCGCGCCGACGAGCTGCACCGGCAGGATGCCCTCGGCGTACGTCTCCCAGGTGTGCCGGCCGTCGCACGGGACGCGGGCCGCCTCGGCGCGGGCACCGCGGATGCGTACCGGGCCGAAGCACTCCAGCTCGGGCAGGCAACGGGCGCCGCTGGGCAGCGCGGTCGGCGCCCCGGCACCTGACGCGCAGCCGGGCAGCGGCCCGGTCGCCGGTGCCGCGACCTGGGTCACCGAGGGGGACGGGCCGGGCGGCGGGCCACCGCTCGCCAGCCAGGCCCCGGTGGTGGCCGAGGCGGCGAGCGCCAGCACCCCGGCGCCGCCGAGGAACCAGCGTCGTCGCCACCGCCGGCCGCCGGGAACGCTGGGGCGGGAGTCCTCGACCGGCGGCCGGGGCGCTGGCTGGCCGGTGCCGTACAGGCCGGACCGGCTCGGGCCACCACTGACCGGGGCGCCGCTGATCGGTGAGCCGCTGGTCGGGACGCCGCTAACCGGGGCGGACGGTGAGCCGAACGGCAGGTTGGCGAGCAGGTCGTGCAGTTCGAGGGCGGACGGCCGCTCGGCCGGGTCGTTGGCCATGCCGAGACGCAGCACGTCGATGAGCTCGTCCGGTACGCCCGGGAGGCCGGGAAGCGGCTGGTTGAACATCTCCAGCACGGTGACCAGGCTGGGGTTGCGCTCGGACTGCCAGCGGGGCGGCCGGCCGTGCATCACCGCGTAGAGGGTGGCGCAGAGCGCGTACACGTCGACGGCAGGCGACGGTGGGCTGTGGCTGAACATCTCCGGCGGCGCGTACGCCGGGGTGAGCACCTCCAGGGTGACCGAGGCGTCGCGCGCCTCGGCCAGCACGGCCAGCCCGAAGTCGGCGAGCACCGCCGAGTTGAAGTGCGAGTAGAGGATGTTCGCGGGCTTCACGTCCCGGTGCAGCACCCCGGCTCCGTGTGAGTGCGCCAACGCATCCGCGATCTTGATGCCGAGATCGCGGGCCTCCACCGGGCCGAGCGGCGAGCTGCGCATCCGCTCGGCGTACGACCCGTCACAGAGTTCCATGATCAGGTAGGGGTGCTGGTCGACGGTGACGCCCACGTCGAAGAGGTCCACCACGTGCGGGTGCGACGACATCCGCCCGGCGGCACGCGCCTCGCGCAGGAAACGGGCCTGATCGCGTTCGCTGTCCAGCGTGCGGTTCTCGACCTTGACGGCGACCTCTCGACCGACCGAGATCTGGGTGGCCTGGTAGACGGTGGCGTAGCCGCCTCGGGCAAAGACCCGCAAATCAGTCAGACCGGGCACGATCGGCACCGGCAAGCCGCCGGTCGGGGTGTCGGTCACCGCTCGAAAATACCCAACCCGGCCGGCGGCTCAGCGCGCCGCGTCCGCCGGAGCGGCACCGGCCGCGCCGGGCGCCTCTCCGGTGCCTTCCGGCGCGTCGGCATCGGCCGACGTGGAGGCGGCGGGCGCAGCGGGCGCGGAGGCGGGAGCGGGAGCAGGCGGAGCGGACGCCGCGGCGGGAGACGCGGCGGGAGTGGGAGACACGGCAGCGGTGTCGACGGCGGCCGGCGTGCCCCGACGGGCGTCCATCCGCAGTCCGATCGCCGTGGCAACCGCGCCCAACCCCTCCCACGCGGCCACGCCGAAGAACCGGTCGGGGGCGATGTCGGCCAGCACGGCGATGCTGAACACGGTGAAGGTCACCAGCCGGAAGACCACCGTGAAACGGTAGAACGCCCGCCACTCGGTGACCGTCGCGAGCAGGTAGTAGACGCCCATGTTGAACGACGCCATCGACGACGCCAGCAGGAAGGTGCCGGTGTAGTCGCCAGCGCCACGAGTCGCCGGCACCTCGAACCCGAGCAGACGCAGCTGCGCCTCCGGCCACAGCAACCCGACCGCGCCCATCACCAGCGCCAGCACGCCGAAGACCGCGATGGTCCAGCCCGCGACGGAACGCGGCAGCTTCATGATGGCCTCCCCAGGCACGGCGACGGTCGCCACTGTGGACCACCGCACGGTGGTGACACGCTAGCCCCTCGCCCCGACCACCACATCCCCAGAACCGCCAAAACCGCCCCACCCCACCCCTTGCGGCCCCACCCGCACCGCGCGGTGATCATGAAGTTGTTGCCACCAATGCCGGCGCGTCGGCGCAACAACTTCATGATCAACCGCGGGAGGCCCGGGTAGGGGCCGGGTGGGTGGAGTGGGGTTAGGGGAGGGTCAGGCGGGCTTGTAGGGACTTTGCGGCTGCTCGTTCGCTGCGTTGTTCGGTGGCGTAGGCGAGGCGGACCGCCTCGTCGGCGCAGGACCGGGCTTCCGCCGAGTGGCCGCAGGCCGCCAGCGCCTCGGCGAGCACGCTCGCCGCGATCACCTGACTGCGTACGTCCTCGGCGGGCGCGGTGACCGCCCGTCTCGCCCAGTCCAGCGCCTGCTCCCGCTGACCGTGCGCGAGCAGCGCCGACGCGTACCGGGCCATGGTCTGGCGGCGGGAGAAGAGCAGCGAGGGCGCGTTGGCGGCGGCCGTCGCCACCGGGGCGAGCAGCCCGACCGCGGTCGCGGGGTCACCGGCGGCAAGCCGGGCGGTGGCCAGCAGCACCCGGGGCGCGACCTGCGCCGGCGCCTGCGGGTTGTGCGGTTCGACGGCCGTCAGCACCGCCCGGGCGGCCTGCTCGGCGGTCTCGTGGTCGCCCATGTCCAGCGCCACGAAGCCGCGCAGCGTGCCCGCCATTCCGGTGAGCAGCGGGTGCGAGGTCTGGTCGGCGTACACCAGGGCGTCGGTGAGCAGGTCGGCCGCGTGCTCCGGCTCGCCCAGTCCACGAGCGACGACGGCCCGGACGACGAGCGCGAACCCGCGACCCCAGTCGTCGGACGCGGCGGCGAACTCGCGGTACGCCCGGCGGGCCTCCCGGTCGGCCTCGGCCAGGTCGCCCAACTCGGCGGTGGCGAACGCGGCGACCGCGCGCAGCGTGCCCACCGCCCACGCCTCGCCGACCCGCTCGCCGAAGGGCAGGAAGACCTGCGCCATCCGGCACGCCTCCCGCAGCCGACCGGCGAGCAGCCGGGCGAACGCGGTGGTGCCCCGCAGCCAGGCCCGCCCGTACGGGTCCTTCAGCTCGGCGAAGAGCCGCGCGGCCCGGCCGAGGACGGCATCGGTGCCGGCGAAGTCACCCCGGGTCGTGGTCACCCAGGCCAGGTTCTGCAGCGACCAGGCCTGCCCACGCCGGTCCTGCGCGCCGAGGCTGACCTGGTACGCGGCGGCCAACCGGCTGCTCGCCTGGCTGAGCCGGCCGGCCACGAAGTCGCCCATGCCGAGCCGACGCATGGCGGACGCGCGCAGCGTGGGCAGCCCGCCGGCCGTGGCCACCTGCAACGCCTCCTGCCAGGCGGCCTCCGCCCGACCCTGGTCGCCGAGGGTCTGCTGGGCCTGCCCGGCGAGCAGCAGGGCGCTGGCACGGGTGGCTTCGTCCCCCGCGTTCGCGGCGATCTTCTCGGCGAAGGCGAGCGCGTCGGCGACCCGGCCGATCTGCAGCAGCGCACGGGCGTGCACCACCCGGTCGATCGCCGGTATCCCGTCGCGGGCCAGTTCGCTGGCGCGTTCGGCGTACTCGACGGCGAGCGCGGGCTCCCCGGCGGACAGCGACCGGCGGGCGGCCCGGCCGAGCGCGGCGATCCCGAGCGGGACCACGGCGCGGGCCGGCGCGTCCGGTCGCAGTTTCACCGCGTCGGCGAGCGTGGCGGCCCGCTGGACGTGCACGGCGACGAAGTCGTCGCGTGCCTCTTCGGTGAACCCGCCCACCGCGCCGGCCGTAGCCCCGTCGACGGGCGCCGCCCAGCGGGCCAGCGCGGCGTGCCGCTCGGCCAGTTCCGCCTTGCTCACCCCGGCGTACGCGGCCTCCCGCATGAGCGGGGTGGCGAACGCGTAGCCGGCTCGGGTGCGGTGCAGCATGCGGCGTTGCAGCAGCTCCTCGACGGCCCGGTCGAACTCCACGGCGACCACCGCCGAGGGCCTCCCGTCGCGGCCGGCCCGCTGCTCGCGCAGCGCCTCCAGCGCGCCGGTCGGCACTGTGTCACCGACCACCGCCGCGTCCCGCAGGACGGAACGGGCGTCCGGTGGCAGCGCGTCGATGCGGGCGGCGAGGACTGCCGCGAGGTCCCGGGAGAGCAGCCGGCTGCCCAGCGAACCGGGCACGAGGCGCCAGCCGGCCGGCGTGGCCGGGTCACCGTCACCGGACGCCTGCCGCTCCGCGGTCAGCGCGCCGCGTTCGATCAGCAGGGTGACCAGCTCCGCCAGGTAGAACGGGTTGCCCTGGGCGGTGGCGAGCAGCCGATCCGCGTCGGCCGGTGGCAGCTTCCCTCCGCCGAGGTAGCTGGTGAGCAGCCGGGCGGCGTCGGCGCCGCGCAGCGGCGGCAGGGAGTGCACCTCGGCGTCCGCGACGCGGGTCAGCGCGCCGGCGGTACGGACCAGCTCGGGGCGGCCGAGCAGCAGCACGAGCACCGGACCGGTGAGTCGGGAGAGCGCCAACCCGAGAGCGCGGATGGTCTCGGGGGTGGCGTCGTGCAGGTCGTCCACCACGATGACCAGGGGCGCCTCCGAGGCGAGCCCGCTGAGCAGGTCGGCGACCGCGTTCGGCACCGCCTCGGCATCGGCGGGCGAGGCGGTGGAGCTGCCCCACTCGCCGTTGTCGGCACCGCCGTGCGCGGGCAGTTCGGCGTAACCGAGCAGGGCGAGCAGCTGGTCGGTGGCGATCGGGGGCGACTCGCCGCCGGAGCGGGCGAGCCGCTGACCGAGCCGGCGCAGCCGCTCCTCCACAGCCGGCCGGGTCAGCGCGGTTGCCGCATCACTGGGCAGACCGACCGCGGCGCGGACCAGGTCTGCCAACGGCGCGAGCCTGCGTCGCTCACCGAAGGCGGCGCAACGCACCGAGAGCACCCGGGCGCCGGTGTGCGCGGCGTACCGGCCGGCGCCCACGTCGTACCCGGCGGCGAGACGCTCGACCTCGGCGGCGAACCGGGACTTGCCGATGCCCGCCTCGGCGGTCATCAGCAGCACCCGCGGGTCGCCTTGGTCGATCACCTCGGCGAGTCGGCCGGCGACCCGACCGATCTCGGTCTCCCGGCCCACGTAGGGCGCCTCGTCGCCGAGACCCGACCGGGTGCCCGGCGCGTCCAGCAGGCCCAGCAGCTCGTACGCCTCGACCGGCTCGCGCTTGCCCTTGAGCCGGAGCGGGCGCAGCGCCCGCCAGGAGGCGACGTGCCGGGTCGCTGCGGCGGTCCGCCCGCCGGCGTAGACCGCGCCGACAGCGGCGGCGTCGGCCAACCGGGCGGCGGTGTTCACCGTGTCGCCGATGACCGTGTATTCGATGGCCGCCTGGATGCCGGCGATGACGTCGCCGGTGTTCAGGCCGACCCGCAGGCCGAGCGGTGCGCCGCCGCCGCGCTCGTCGTCGAGCACCCGGCGGACGGCCCGCTGCATGGACAGGGCGGCCCGCATGGCCCGCTCGGCGTCGTCCTCGTGCGCCACCGGCGCCCCGAAGACCGCCATGATCCCGTCGCCGGTCAGCTTGTCGACGTGCCCGCCGAACGTCTTCACCGCCCCCGCGAGGGAGGCGAGCACCCGGTCGGTGACCGCGCCGACCCGTTCCGGGTCGAGGTCCTCCGACCAGGACGTGAATTCCGAGAGGTCACCGAAGAGCACGGTGACGACCCGACGCTCGGCCGCCGGCAACGTGGCGGCGGCCGGCAGCGCGGCACCGCAGTTGTGGCAGAACCGTGCGCCGGGGACAGCGACAGTTCCGCACACCGGGCAGGTCACATGTGCTCCAACCCACTGACCCCAGGCGCAGATTCCCCGGTGTCGACGCCCAGATACTCCAACTGGGCACGGACCGACCATTCCGCAGCCCACCAGAGCGAGCGGTCCACGTCGGCGTAGACCGCCGCGACCACGTCCGCGGGTGTCCGCGCGCCGGCGGCGACCGCCGCGCGGACCTGGTCGAGCCGGGCCCGGCGGTGGGCAAGATAGAAGGTGGCTGCGGCGGCGCAGTCGGCCAGCGCCGGGCCGTGCCCGGGCAGCGCCGGGATTCCGGCGTACGCGGACAGCAGCTCCAGGCTGCTCAGGTAGTCGCCGAGGTGCCCGTCGGGATGGGCCACCACCGTGGTGCCGCGGCCGAGGATAGTGTCACCGGTGAGCACCGCGCGTTCGTCGCCGTGCTCGACCAGGAAGCAGACCGAGTCGGCGGTGTGCCCCGGGGTGGCCAGCAGCCGGATGCCCAGGCCGAAGCCGCCCAGGTGCGCGTCGGTCAGGGGCGTGCCGCCGATGGCGTGCGCCGGGTCGACGGCGAGGACGTGCACCCCGCCGAGCAGTTTGCTGAGCCGGGCGGCGCCCTCGGTGTGGTCGGGGTGGCCGTGCGTGATCAGGATCAGCCCGATCGGGCCGTGTGCGGCGATCGCCGCCAGGTGTCCCTCGTCGGCCGGCCCGGGGTCGACGACCACCGCCGGGTCACCCGGTGCCGCGCGCAGCAGCCAGGTGTTGGTGCCGTCGAGGGTCATCGGGCCGGGGTTCGGCGCGCGCAGCAGTGTCACCCAGCTCGGCAGCCTGTCGGCCAGCGCCGCAGTCGCCCCCGTCACGTGCCCGCTCATGGCTGCGATCGTACGACCCTGCCCGCCACGTCCCGCGATCATGCACGTCCGGCCCCTGATTCGTCCCTGTTCAGGGCTTTCCTCCGGGCCAGCGGCGCATGATCGCGGGACGGTGGCGGTGCGGTCAGGTCAGGCGACCTCGACGATCAGTTCGATCTCCACCGGGGCGTCCAGGGGCAGCTCGGCCACCCCGACGGCGCTGCGGGCGTGGCGACCGGCCTCGCCGAAGACGGTGCCGAACAGGTCGGAGGCGCCGTTGATCACGGCGGGCTGACCGATGAAGCCGGGGGCCGACGCCACGAACCCGGTCAGCTTGACCACCTTGACCACGTTCTCCAGGCCGACCAACGAGTCGACAGCGGCCAGCGCGTTGAGCGCGCACCGCTGGGCCAGGTCCTTCGCCTGCTCGGCGGAGATGCCGGCGCCGACCTTGCCGGTCGCCAGCAGCTTGCCCTCGGCGATCGGCAGCTGGCCGGAGACGTACACGTGCTGCCCGGACTGCACTGCCGGCACGTAGCTGGCCACCGGCGGCACCACGTCGGGCAGTTCGAGGCCCAGCTCGGCGAGCTTCGCGTGGGGACCGTTGCTCATCGCGTCACCCCGTGGCCCGCGACCGCGGTGCCGCGCCGCGCCGCGCTCACGCCTTGGGCCGCTTCAGGTACGCCACCAGCTGGTCGGGGTTGGGGCCGGGGACCACGGCGACGAGTTCCCACCCGTCCTCACCCCAGTTGTCGAGGATCTGCTTGGTCGCGTGGACCAGCAGAGGGACCGTGGAGTATTCCCACTTCTGCATCGCTGGAGGGCTCCCTCGTGGTGCGGACTTCGTCGGGCACAGCCTACGGTCCGCTGGCCGGACGAGGCGCGGGACGCTGCTCCGGCGCGGTCGGCAGCTCTCCACAGGGGCCCTCGTGCTCGTACCCCTGGGGGCAGCGCGACCGGTCGGGCAGCAGCAGGTCGCAGAAAACCCGGTGGCGGTTGTTCTGGTCGTCGGCGTTGGACACGGTGGTCTCGCCGGCGTCCAGCTCCGGCAGGAAGCCCAGCGACTCCGCGACGCGACCGGCCAGCACGGTCGCCGAGGCCAGGTCGGGCACCCGGATCGGCAGGTGGATGACGAACCCGGGCTCGTCGTCGTCCCGCAGCCGCTCGACGGGCTGGCTCGACATCCGGATCACTTCCGGGGGCTCCGGAACCCGACGGTACGACCGCTCGTTGATGGGCAGGCTGCCCAACGGCCCGCCGGCCACCTCGCCCACGGATGCGGGCCGGCGTTGCCGTTCGTTCGTCGGGAATTGGGTGCGAGGGATGTTGTCCGCGTCGCGCATGAACTGCCTCCGGTCGTACCTCTCGGACCACGCTTCCGGCCCGGACCATTCATCCGTTCCGGCCCCCCCGCCCGGACGAAGGTAGGTCTCCGGCGGCGGTCCCGCCAACAGGACGCGCACGATCAGTCACCGAGAGTCACATATGTGACAGATGTCGGGCAGGAATCCCGACTGCGAGTGATCTCACCGTCTGCGTGATGCACGCCATGCCCACACACCGCGCGATAGGGGCGACACCGAACCGTCGGCTGGCCGCTACCCTTCCGGTCGGACGGTCGCACAGCGCCCGGCCGCCCGCTCGATCTCGCTCGGCGCCAGGGGTGGCGGCCGGGCGCCGCACCCCCGGGGGAACGAGATGACCCAACCGCCCAGCGGCGACCAGGCCGGCCCGCGCGCTCTTCCGTCGGCGACCCCGGATTCCGCCGGTCAACCCGAGAAGACGGCAATCCCCGCACAGCCCGACCCGACGGCTTCCGGCCAGCCGGATCCGACGTCCGCCGGCCAGCCGATCCCCGGGCAACCCGACCCGCGCACCCCCGTGGGCGAGCCCGAAGCGGCGACAGTCACTTCACCCGGCCCGGTCGCCCAGCCCGCACTTCCCGCCCCGGCCGCCCCTTCCGGCTCGGCGGTCCCGTCCGGCCCGTCCGCCCAGCCAGGCCAGCTCGCCCTTCCGGGGCAGCCCGCTCTGCCCGGGCAGCCCGCGCCGGGGGGATTCCCCGCGCAGCCGGGCGTGCCGACCCAGCCCGGCCCGCCCGCTGGCCTTCCGCAGACCGATGTTCCGACCGGCACGCCGCAGTCTCCCGGCGCCCCGGGCGCGTTCCCGCCGCCCCCGCCCGGCTACCCGCCGTACCAGGGCACTGCCGAGCCGAAGAAGAAGCGCGGTCTGCTGATCGCGGCAATCGCGCTGGTCGTGATCATGGTGCTCTGCGTGGGCGGCGGCGTCGTGGCGTTCCTGACCCTGCGCAACGCCGAGTCCGGCGAGGGCGCGAAGGAGCCGGCGGTCGCCGTCGACGAGTTCCTCACGGCCGTGTACAAGGACCGGGACGCGACCAAGGCCGCCAAGCACGTCTGCGCTGCCTCCCGGGACGACAAGAAGATCGCGGCGAAGGTGGCCGAGGTGCAGAAGTACGCGTCCGAGTACCAGAACCCCCGGTTCAAGTGGGCCACCCCGAAGGTCGACAACCAGACCGGCGACCGGGCCACCGTCTCCACCCGCATCACCATGACCACCGCCGACGAGAAGGTGGCCGACCAGGACCTGCGCTTCACTGTGGTGCAGAAGACGGGTTGGTGGGTCTGCGAGGTCGCCTGACCGGCGAGCCTGGATAGGCTCGACGGGTGCGTGCAGCTGAGCGGCCGTCCGACCCGGCCGGTACCGGATGGTCGGCCCGCCTCCACGTGGTGACCGGCAAGGGCGGCACCGGCAAGACCAGCGTGGCCGCGGCGCTGGCCCTGGCGCTGGCCGCCGGTGGCCGGCGCACCCTGCTGGTGGAGGTGGAGGGCCGGCAGGGCATCGCCCAGCTCTTCGGCATCGACCCGCTGCCGTACGAGGAGCGTCGCCTCGCCGACGCACCGGACGGCGGTGAGGTGCGCGCGCTCGCGGTGGACGCCGAGGAGGCGTTGCTCGAATACCTGGACATGTTCTACAAGCTGGGCGCCGCGGGCCGGGCCCTGCGCAAGCTCGGCGCCATCGACTTCGCCACGACCATCGCCCCGGGCCTGCGTGACGTGCTGCTCACCGGCAAGGTGAAGGAGGCCACCACCCGCACCACGGGGCAGCGACGCGCGTACGACGCGGTAGTGCTGGATGCGCCGCCCACCGGTCGGATCGGCCGCTTCCTCAACGTCACTGCGGAGACGGCGCGGCTCGCCAAGGTCGGCCCGATCAAGACCCAGAGCGAGGGGGTGTCCGCGCTGCTGCGCTCCCCGATGACCGCCGTCCACGTGGTCACGCTGCTGGAGGAGATGCCGGTGCAGGAGACGGTGGACGCCATCGCCGACCTGACCGCGCTCGGCTTCGGCATCGGGAAGGTGATCGTCAACGGCGCCCGGCCTCCACTGCCGGCCGGCCCGGCGGTCACCGCCGCGGAACTCCGGCGCGGTCTGGTCGCCGCCGGGCTGCCTGCCGATCAGGACATCGTGGCCGGGTTGCACGACGAGGCGCGAGACCAGCTCATCCGGCGCGAACTGGAGGATTCGCTCCGCGCCGACCTGGTGGAGTTGGGGCTGCCGATGATCGAGCTGCCATTGCTGCCCGACGGGGTGGACCGGGCGGGCCTCACGGCACTGGCCCGTGCCCTCGTCAGCGCCGATTGACTCACACCTGAGCTCAGCACGGGCGCATGGACCGACGCGGCCCGATACGCTCGATTGGTGCCTTCCGAAGACGCGGCGCCGCAGCTGGACGTCGACCAGATCCTCGCCGACCCGGGCGTGCGGATCGTCGTGTGCTGCGGTGCCGGCGGGGTGGGTAAGACGACCACGGCCGCGGCGCTGGCGCTGCGGGCCGCCGAACACCACGGCCGGCGCACGGTGGTGCTCACCATCGACCCGGCCCGCCGGCTGGCCCAGTCACTGGGCCTGACCGAGCTGGACAACACACCCCGCCAGGTCAAGGGCATCGACGTCGAGGCCAGCGGCGGTGAGCTGCACGCCATGATGCTGGACATGAAGCGCACCTTCGACGACGTGGTGCTCCAGCACACCGACCCGGCGAAGGCCGCGGAGATCTTCGCGAACCCGTTCTACCAGGCGATGAGTTCGACGTTCGCCGGCACGCAGGAATACATGGCGATGGAGAAGCTGGGCCAGCTGCACGCCCGGGGCGAGTGGGACCTCATCGTGGTGGACACGCCGCCGTCCCGCTCCGCGCTGGACTTCCTGGACGCGCCGGCCCGGCTGTCCCGCTTCCTCGACGGCCGGATGCTGCGCCTGCTGCTGGCACCGGCGCGCAGCGGCGGACGGAGCATGTTCAACCTGGTCACGGCCTCGTTCGGGATGTTCTCGAAGGTGGTGCAGAAGGTGCTCGGCGCGCAGCTGCTCACCGACCTGTCCGGCTTCGTGGCCGCGCTCGACTCGATGTTCGGGGGTTTCCGGCAACGGGCGGAGCAGACGTACCGCATCCTGCAGGCGCGGGAGACGGCCTTCGTGCTGGTCGCGGCGCCGGAGCCGGACGCGGTCCGGGAGGCCGCCTATTTCGCGGGCCGGCTGCGGGAGGAGAAGATGCCCCTGGCCGGCCTGGTGCTCAACCGCGTGCACCGACCGGCGGTCCCGGAGCTGGACGCCGAGCAGAGTCGGGCCGCCGCGGAGCGGCTGGCCGAGCTGGGTGGGCACGAGGCCACCGCCGACGTGCTGCGGGCGCACGCCGCGCTGGCCCGTCAGGCGGTACGCGAGCAGCAGGTCGCCGCGCGGTTCACCGAGGCGTTCCCGGCGGTGCCGGCGGTGTCGGTGACGGCGCAGCCCGCCGACGTGCACGACGTCGACGGGCTGCGGACGATCGGCGCGGCGATCAGCCGGTCGTGACCGGCGTCAGGTGGCCGCGCTGACGAGGATCTTGTCCTTGCCAGCCTTGTCCTTGCTGTTCTTCTTCATCGCTGCCTCGAACATCTTGCGCCAGCTCGTCACCTGGGGGTGACGACGCAGCAACGCCCGGCGTTCGCGTTCGGTCATACCGCCCCACACACCGAACTCGATCCGGTTGTCCAGCGCGTCGGCCAGGCACTCGTACCGAACTGGGCAGCTCCGGCAGATCCGCTTCGCCACGTTCTGTTCGGCGCCCTGTACGAACAACGCGTCCGGGTCCCCGTTCTGACACGCCGCCAGCGACGGCCAGTCAGTGATCATGCCCATGTGTACACGTCCCCCCTTGCAGTACCTACCGACCTCGTTGCACGGCAGCCGGCAATTTCCCCCCGGTCGCCCGGCCGCCTTCCCCAAGGCGGTGCGGACGACATGTGGCGCTGTCGCCGCCATCATCATGCTCTGTAGTCGACTGATTACGCAACGTTGTCGGCGAAATCCATCATTCCGGACACTCCCGGCTTCCCGGGCTCTCGACCGCCGGTTACCCCGCCGAGGTCGGCGAAAACGCTGCGGAGCCTCCGCCAAACGGTGGAGACTCGCGCCAGGTCACACGCAACCTCGTACGGGGGGTCATGCGTTTAGCACAACGAGGGCAGCGCACGCAGGAAATGGGGAAAGACGCCCAGGCGGCCCTCGTTCCCTACTCGCGTACCATGCCGAGGTGACCTGGATGCGGAAACGTGACCACAATGTGCTGACCAACGCCGCATCGCTGCTCATATGTGGCCTGTTGGCTGGCGTGGTGGTCGCTGCGGCGGCCTTCCCCGCGGTGGCGATGTCCGGCTTGGCCGCCAAGGCCGGGGCAGAGACATTCGGCAACCTGCCGACAGAGCTGACGGTGGCCCGCGCGCCACAGATCAGCTATCTGCTGGCGTCGGACGGCAAGACGCCGCTCGCGACGATGTACGACGAGAACCGTCGCGACGTGAAGCTCGCCGACATCTCGCCGTACATGATCAAGGCCATCATCGCGGCCGAGGATCACGACTTCTACAAGCACAACGGCGTCGACATCAACGGTGTCGCCCGCGCGTTCGTCAACAACCAGAGCGAGGGCTCCGGGCGCCAGGGCGCCTCGACGCTGACCATGCAGTACGTCCGGCTGGCCATCGCCTACTCGGCCACCCACCCGGCCGACGTGGTCGCCGCGACCGAGGACACCAGCGCCCGCAAGCTCCGCGAGATGCGGCTGGCCCTGCAGGTCGACAAGGAGTTCTCCAAGGACGAGATCCTGACCCGCTACCTCAACCTCGCCTCGTTCGGCAACGGCGCGTACGGCATCTACGCCGCCAGCCAGGTCTACTTCGGCAAGCCGCCGAGCAAGCTGAAGATCGAGGAAGCCGCGCTGCTGGCCGGCATGGTGAAGGCCCCGACGACGAACGACCCGACCACCAAGAGCGGCTACCCGCTGGCGCTGGACCGTCGTAACTACGTCATCCAGAACATGGTCGACACCAAGGCCATCACCCAGCAGGAGGCCGACGCCGCCAAGGCGGTCAAGCTGAAGGTGCAGGACAAGCGCACCCCGAACGGCTGCGTCGCCACCAACGTCAACAGCTGGGGCTTCTTCTGCGACTACTTCTACCGCTGGTGGATGCAGCAGGAGACGTTCGGTTCGACCTCGTACGACCGTGAGCGGCGACTGAAGAGTGGCGGCTACACCGTCGTGACCTCGATCGACGTCCAGGCACAGAAGGGCGCCGACGCGGCGGTCCGCCGGGCCAAGAAGGAGACCAGCAAGGAAGCCGCCATGGTCGCCGTGGTGGAGCCGGGCACCGGCCGGGTGCGGGCGCTCGCGGTCAACCGGCAGTTCAAGTTGGACGATCCGAAGAGCCCGAAGAACAAGATCTCCAGCGACCCGGCGAAGAGCAAGCGCGGCATCAAGGGCAACTACCCGGCGACGGTCAACCCGCTGCTCACCGGCGGCGACGGCATCGCCGGCTACCAGGCCGGCTCGACGTTCAAGATCTTCACGATCGTCGCCGCCCTGGAGAAGGGCATCCCCCTCAGTTATTCGTTCAACGCGCCGCAGCAGTTCAAGTCGGAATACATCATCGACAGCAACAGCCCTGCCGCCTGCTCCGGCACCCACTTCTACTGCCCGACCAACTCGGGCAAGAAGGCCGGCGGCGTGCAGAACATGTGGAGCGCCTTCGCCCAGTCGATCAACACCTACTTCGTGCCGCTTCAGCAGCAGGTCGGCGCGGAGAACGTGGTCGACGTCGCCAAGCGGGCCGGCATCCAGTTCCGGGCCAGCAACGACGCCAAGTTCGCCGCCACCAAGGACTCGGCCCACCAGTGGGGCGCCTTCACCCTCGGCGTCTCCTCCACCACTCCGCTGGACCTGGCCAACGCGTACGCGACGCTCGCGGCGGACGGCAAGTACTGCGAGCCGATCCCGGTGCAGGAGATCCGCGACCCCGAGGGCAAGAAGCTGGACATCGCCAACCCGCGCTGCGAGAAGCGGTTCAGCACCGACGTGGCCCGCGCCGCCGTGGACGCCGCCCGCTGCCCGGTCGGCGACAACTCCAAGACCAGCAAGTGCGGCAGCAGCCGTACGGCCGGCGTCGTGAAGGGCATCGTCGACGCGCCGGTGGCCGGCAAGTCCGGCACCACCGACTCCGAGAAGACCGCCGCCCTGGTCGCGATGACCAAGCAGTACGCGGTGGCCGGCATCATGGCCGACCCGGACTGGCCGCAGACAAACGTCAAGATGAAGCACGCCGAGAAGGACGGCATCAACCCGCCGGTGTACGAGACGCTGCGAGACGCCATGAAGGGCAAGCCGCGGATCAACTTCGAGCCACCCGGCCAGAAGATCTCCGAGGGTGACCAGCGCAGCATCCCGGACGTGAAGTGCCAGCCGGTGGAGACCGCCAAGTCCCGGATCAAGGGCGCGGGCTTCGAGCCGATCGTCTCCCAGACGAAGGTGACCTCCCCCTGCCCGGCGGGCACCGCCGCCGGTACCAACCCGGACGGGCGCACCATCAAGGGCGGCCCCGTCACCATCGAGATCAGCACCGGCGGCGGCGCCGCCGGCACGCCGCCGGCCAAGAAGCCGGGGCAGCCCGGCAACCCGCCAGGCCGCCCGGGCGGCTGATCAGCAGCAGTACGCACGAACGGGCGGGCACCCTCTGTGGGGGTGACCGCCCGTTCGCATGTCCGGACTGGGCGCTGGGGATCAGAGCCCGAGCTGTCGGCGTACCTCGGCGGCGACCCGACCACCCTCGGCCTGGCCGGCCACCGCGGCCTGGGCCGCCTTCATGGCCGGGCCCATCTGGGCCTTGCCGGTGAAGCCGCCCGCGGCGAGCGCCCCCGCGACCAGCTCGGTCAGCTCGGCGTCCGAGAGCTGCTTGGGCAGGTAGCGGTCCAGCACCTCACCCTCGGCGGTCTCCTTCGCGGCCTGCTCGGCGCGGCCCGCGTCGGCGAAGGCGGTGGCCGCCTCCCGACGTTTCTTGGCCTCCTTGGTCAGCACCGCGAGCACCTCGTCATCGGTGAGCTCGCGCTTGGCCTTGCCGGCGACCTCGGCATTGCCCACGGCGGCCAGGGCCATCCGCAGCGTGGAGGTGGTCAGCTCGTCGCGCGCCTTGAGCGCGGAACGCATGTCGGCGGTGAGGCGGTCCTTCAGCGTGCTCATGGACGGTCAAACTACCCTGAACGCCATGCGAAAGCGCACACTATTCCGCCTCGCCGCCGGAACCGCAGCGGTCGGCGCGACCACACTCGCGTACGCGTCGCTCGTCGAGCGCAACATGTTCACCCTCCGGCGGTACGACGTGCCGACGCTGCCGGCCGACGCGGAGCCGCTGCGCGTGCTGCACCTGTCGGACCTGCACATGATGCCCGACCAGGCGCGCAAGCAGCGCTGGGTGGCGTCGCTGGCCGCCCTCGACCCGGACCTGGTCGTGGTCACCGGCGACAACATGGCGCACCCGGGCGCGGTGCCGGGCGTGCTGCGGGCGCTGCAACCGCTGCTCGACTACCCGGGCGCGTTCGTGTTCGGCTCCAACGACTACACCGGGCCGGTGCTGAAGAACCCGTTCACCTACTTCCTGCCTGACCGGGAGTACACCGAGGGCGTCGACCTGCCCTACGAGGAACTGCGCCAGGTGTTCACCGGCGCCGGCTGGGCCGACCTCAACAACGCCCGGACCACCCTCAAGGCCGGCGGCCGGGAAGTGGACCTCGTGGGCGTCGACGACCCGCACATCGACCGGGACGACTACCCTGTCGTCTCCGGCCGCGTCTCGTCCTCTGCCGATCTGTCCATCGCCGTGACACACTCCCCCGAGCCACGGGTGCTCGACCAGATGGCCGCCGACGGCTTCGGCCTGCTGCTGGCCGGGCACACCCACGGCGGCCAGGTCTGCGTCCCGGGGTACGGGGCGCTGGTGACCAACTGCGGCCTGCCCCGCTCGATGGCACGTGGCCTGCACCGGTGGCCGGGATCGGACTCCTGGCTGCACGTCTCCGCCGGCCTCGGCACCCACCCGACCGCACCGATCCGCTTCGCCTGCCCCCCGGAGGCCAGCATCCTGACCCTCATCCCCCGCTGACCTGTCCCGCCGCGCCTCCCCGACCGCCCCCGACCACCCGCCCCGCCGTCGCCCCGCCCTCGTCCCCGCCGTCGCCCCGCCGCGCCCCAAGATCCGCGCAGTATCGGGGATGTTGCTGCCTCGCCGTGCCGCAAGGCAGCAACATCGGGGAAGTTGCGCGGATCTTGGCGGCTGCGGGCGTGATTCGGCCGGGTCGGGCGGCGGGGGTACCGAGTTTGACCATCGGAGCGGGTGGGCTACTATTTGTCGGCACGCCTCGGGGTGTGGCGCAGCTTGGTAGCGCGCTTCGTTCGGGACGAAGAGGTCGTCGGTTCGAATCCGGCCACCCCGACCAGAGGTAACAGCAGGTCAAGGCCCCTCCACGGAGGGGTCTTGATTCGTTTTCAGGGCTTATCGCTCATCCTGAGGCAGCGAGAAGGCAGCGAATGACGCGAGCACCCTGCGATCGCGGTCGCGGGTCGAGTGCGTGTAGCGGTCTAGGGTCGTGGACGTCTGCTCGTGTCCCATCACCTTGGCAACGTCATTGATCGGCACGCCATCGGAGACGAGCCAGGTCGCATACGAGTGCCGCAGGTCGTGAAACCGGAGCGCGAGGGGCAGCCCGGCCCGTTGCAGCGAAGGCTTCCAGATCCGCGCCCGGAAGGTGCCGCGCTTGAGCGGTTCGCCGGTCCGGGCAACGAAGATCAGATCTTCGGCGCCGGTCTCGAAGGACTGCCGGTGGTCGGCCAGCGCCTGGACCACGAAGGGCGGCAGCGGCACATTCCGCCGGCCAGCTCGTGACTTCGGGTAGGGCTTAAGCGTGACGTGCCCTGACACCTCCTCCGCGACCCGCACCACCCGGAGCAAGCCCGCGGCCAGGTCCACGGCATCCCAGCGGAGTCCCGCGCACTCACCCCAGCGGAGGCCGGTGCCAGCCGCGACGGCGACCAGGGCGCGATACCGGTCCGGGACGGCGGGGAGAAGCCTGTCGAACAGATCCGCGCGGGAGATGACCAGTTCGTCGGTGTCCATGCGCCGCCGGGGCGGGAGACGGACGCCCTCGCAGGGGTTGAAGCCGATGAGCCGGTCACGAACCGCCGATCGGAGCACGCCTGACGTGAGCCGATAGCACTCGCGGACCGTAGCTGGCGACAGCCGCTCCCCCAGCTTGGTCACCCACTCCTGCACGGCCGAGTGTTCGATCTTCGCCAGCGGCACCGCACCCCAACGCGGCACGACGTGGTTTCGCATGATCGAGGCATCGCGGGCAGCAGTCGCCTTCTCGTCGTTGCGATTGCTCAGCCAGCGTTGCGCGTAGTCAGCGAAGCGGAGCCGGCCGGCATCGGGAGCGACGTACGTTCCGCGGTTGAGCGCCGACTCGACTTCGGCCAGGAAGGCATTGGCCTCCTTCTTGGTGCGGAACGTCTTTGATCGCTGCTTGCCGGCCGGATCACGCCAGCACGCCCGGTGGCGCCCAACGGGAGTCTTACGAACGAAGCCCATCAGGCCCACCCCTCCGATGCTCGGTTGTCCTGCTCGTTGGCTTCGTTGAGCCAGTCGTGGAATCTCTTCTTGGGGATGACCCAGCGCCCGCCGAGCTTGCGGGCGGGTATCTCTCCCTCGCGGACCAGGGCGTAGGTGCTGCCCAGGGAGAGCGAGAGCAGTCGGGCGACCTCGCGGACGGAGTAGACGGCGCGGTTGTCACTAGTGCGCAGGGTCCGACCGGGCAGATCCGGACGGGTGGCGGTGGGGATGGTGACGTGTTCCATTGCTCCTCCGGTCAGGACGTGGGGTGGTCGACGGTGGTCGGGGCGGCGGTGGCAGCGCGGTCTCTCGCGGCCAGGAGCGCGGCCTTCCACTGCGCCCGTTGGGACAGGGCGCGCAGGAGCCGGTGTTGCAGGGGTGGGATGTCCGGG
>NZ_JBEZFG010000011.1:0-211854 GCF_040649315.1 Micromonospora sp. NPDC049004 | reverse complement strand
TGCCGCCCGCGGCCGCACCGGTGACCGGGAGGCCCGGCTGGTCGTCGCCGCCGCCGCCACCGCTACCGCCGCAGTTGCCCTCCGGCGTGTAGACGGCTTCGAGCTCCAGGTCCAGGTCCGGCAGGGTGACGAGCGCCGACTCGGCCTTGCCAGCCTTGAAGGTCACCGTCTCCGACGCGCCGGCCGCGACCGTACGGGTCTCGGTCTTGTCGCCGTAGGTGAAGGTGGTCTTCACCGGCATGCCACCCTCGGGGTTGGTGACGGTGAGGGCGAACTCCTTGCAGTCGGCCTTGGTGGTGACGGCCGGCAGCGGGCAGTCCTCGGGACGCGTCCACGAGTACGTGCCGTTCTCGATGACCTTGCCGTCGACCAGGACCTCGATCTTGCCGGCGTCGGCGGCGGGCACCACGATGCTGGTGTCGGCCTTGCCGGGGGCAACGGAGACCTTCTTGGTGAAGCCGTTCTCACCCTTGACCTCGAACTCGACGGCGTACTTGCTGATCTTGCCGTCGTTGCTCAGCGACACGGCGACCGAACCGTCGCAGTTGGACGCGAAGGTCGAGGCCGGGGTGACGCAGCTCTTGCTGCCGCCGTTGTACCAGCCCTGCGGGCCCTTGGAGCGGTTGCCCGGGGCGCCCGGCGAGCCGAGCTTCTTGTTGTCGTAGCGCTTGCCGCCGTCGACGATCTCGTCGATGACCTGGTCCTTGTCGCCCCAGATGAGGTCGACCTGGGTGTGGCAGTCCGGGATCTCGACGTTCAGCGTGATCTCGGTCTGGGTGGCGCTGACGAAGTCGCTGTCCGGCGTGCCGTAGACGTACTGCGGGGTGGCGAACTGCGGCCGGGGCGCGAAGTACGACACCAGCGTGAAGTACTGCTTGCCGTCGCCGCAGAGCGGCAGGTCACCGTCGAGCTTGACGGTGGCGGTGCCCTTCGGGCCGTCGAACGTGTGGCTGTACGTGGCCTTGCTGACGTCGACGCACTTCGGCGCCGGTGCGCAGGACTGGTCGGCAGGGATGGTGATGCTGCCGTCGTTGGTGGCTTCCTTGCCGTTCTTCTTCCACTTGCCGAACACCACGAGCTTGGCGCTGGCGGTGTTGCCCGGCACCCGCTGGACGGCCTGCACGAAGCCGCCCTTCTTGATGACGTAACCCTGCAGCGGCACCGCCTCGGCGCCCTCGACGGGCACGGTCACCGGCGTCGCCGGGTCCGCGGTCACCCTCTGGAGCGTCACAGCCTTGTCGCGCTCGCTGTTCTCCACCTTCCACGTGATCACGCGCTCGCCGCTCTGCCGGTCGCAGTCGACGGTGGCGCTGATCGTGGTGTGGTGTGCGCTGGCTGGGGCGGCTACCGCGACGACCCCGGTGAGGCCGACGATGGCGGCTCCCAGGATGGCCAGCGGTCGCCGGAGCGACAGCTTGGGACGGATCACGGGTACTCCTGGAGTGCTGAAGCGTCAGGGGTGTGGCACGGGAGAGACAGTGGACGGTCACCGCACGTCCGATCGGAGAGGCGCCCTCCCGAGCCGTGGGCCGGCGTGTTCTCGCCGGCACCCGGCAGACCCTAGCGATATCGCCCCGCGTGATACAGCGCTCAGGATTTGCTAAGACTGATGTTATGAACTTGAGATCATTGATATACGAGAAGTGATCACGTCATCCTCGTGGCGGTACCGACCGTGTCGGAAGCGGTCCCGAGGGGTCGCGTAGCGTCGGGGTCATGAGCAGGAGGAGACGGTGACCCGGATCGTGGCCGGGACGCTCGGTGGCCGGCGGATCGCCGCGCCGCCCGGCGCCGGCACCCGACCCACGTCCGACCGGGTCCGGGAGGCGCTGTTCAGTGCCGTCGAGTCCGAGGTCGACCTCGACGGCGCGCGCTTCGCCGACCTGTACGCCGGTTCCGGCGCGGTCGGGCTGGAGGCGCTGTCCCGGGGCGCCCGGCACGTCCTGCTGGTCGAGTCCGACCCGCGGGCGGCCCGGGTGATCCGGGAGAACGTGGCGACCCTGCGGGCCGGCCCGGCCGTACGACTGGTCGCCGGCAAGGTGGCGACAGTGCTGGCCGCCGGCCCGGACGGTGGCCCGTACGACGTGGTCTTCGCCGACCCGCCCTACGCCGTGCCGGACGCGGAGATCACCGCGCTGCTGACGACGCTCGTCGACGGCGGCTGGCTGGCGCCCGACGCGCTGGTGGTGGTGGAACGGTCCCGCCGCACCAGGCAGTTCGAGTGGGTGGAGGGGATCACCCCCGAGCGCAGTCGCCGGTACGGCGAGACCACCCTTTGGTACGGTCGCCGATCATGAGACGTGCGGTGTGTCCCGGCTCGTTCGACCCGGTCACCAACGGACACCTCGACATCATCGGCCGCGCGAGTCGGCTGTTCGATGAGGTGATCGTCGGCGTGCTGGTGAACCAGTCGAAGAGCGGCCTGTTCACCGTCGAGGAGCGGATCGAGATGCTCCGCGAGGTGACCTCCTCGTACGGCAACGTGCGGGTCGAGTCCTTCCGGGGGCTGCTCGTCGACTTCTGCCGCGCCCAGCAGGCGAGCGTGCTGATCAAGGGGCTGCGGGCGGTCAGCGACTTCGACTACGAGTTGCAGATGGCCCAGATGAACATCGGGCTGGCCGGGGTCGAGACGCTCTTCATGCCGACCAATCCGCTCTACTCGTTCCTCTCCTCCAGCCTCGTCAAGGACGTGGCCAAGTGGGGCGGCGACATCTCCGCCCACGTCCCGGACCCGGTCCGCGAGGCCCTGCAGTCCCGCCTGGGCCCCCCACCCCTGGCCTGACCCCGGCCCGGCGCTCCTCCATCCCGCGCCGATCTTGCACTTACCGACCCCGGATCGCCCCCTTTCGGGGTGCTTTGCCGCGACCGAAACTGCAAGATCGACGCGGCAGGGGAGTGCGAGGCGGGGAGCGCGGGGGCGGGGAGTGACCATGTCGCGACTCGCCGGGTTGGGGTGAGTGGGGCGGTGGTGGGGCGGGCACGACATGATTGGTCGAGCAGGAACCCGGCCGTGGCCCGCATCATGGAGGTCGGCCGACGAACGACAGGAGTGAGGTACCGGTGGACCCGCTCGATCGCATCGACGAACTGATCGCCATGGTGGAGCAGGCGCGCTCCGTCCCGATGTCGCGCAACAACTGCATGGTCGACCGGGGCGAGATGATCGCCGCCCTGGACGAGATGCGCGCCGACCTCCCCGCCGACCTGCGTCGGGCCGCCGCGCTCCTCGAGGAGCGCGACAAGATCATGGACGCCGGCAAGCGCGAGGCGGACCGGATCATCAGCGAGGGTGAGGCAGAACACGCCCGCCTCGTATCGGTGAACGAGATCACCGTGTCCGCCGAGCACGAGGGCGCCCGGATCATCGCCGAGGCTCGCGCCGAGGCCCAGCGCCTGCGCGAGGAGGTCGACGACTACGTCGACACCGCGCTGGCCAACTTCGAGCAGTTCCTCACCCGGGCCCTCGCCTCGATAGAGCGGGGCCGCGACAAGATGCACGCGCTGCGGGAGATCGGCACCTTCGGTGGGGATGAGGCGGAACGCCCGCTACCCTTCTGAGCGGCACCTCACCAGCCGACATTCTCACCTCAGGCGTCCCCCCGGTTCGACGGTCCGGCGGTCGCCCAGGTAACCTTTTTTGTCGGCCTCTCACCGGCCGGAGTCTGACTATGCCCAAGCACTCGCCATCGACACTCGACCCCAGGTCGCCGCTGGTCCTCGACACGAGGGACCTGCCGCGTCGCCCTGGCGCGTTGCGTGAGGTCCAGCGGGTCGTGCCGGCACCGGCGGACCTCGGTGTGGAGTTGATCGGCGTGCCGGAGGGCGCGGACCTCAACCTCGATCTGAGGTTGCAGTCGGTGTCCGAGGGTGTGCTCGTCTCCGGGACCATCACCGGTCCCATCCGGGGCGAGTGCGGGCGTTGCCTGCGCGAGATCAACGAATCGATGGCCGTGACGATCCAGGAGCTGTACGCGTACGAGAACAGCACCACGGACGCCACGACCGACGAGGACGAGGTGGGCCGGATGCAGGGCGATCTGATCGACCTGGAGCCGGCGCTGCGGGACGCGTTGGTGCTCACGCTGCCGACCAACCCGCTCTGCCGGGAGGACTGCCCTGGACTGTGCCCCGAATGCGGGGCGCACTGGGACGATCTGCCGGCCGACCACAGTCACCAGCAGATCGACCCGCGTTGGGCGGGCCTGACGCAACTGACCCGTACAGAGGAGTAAGAACCGTGGCCGTCCCCAAGCGCAAGATGTCGCGCAGCAACACCCGGTCCCGCCGGGCGAACTGGAAGGCGACCGTGGTCGCGACCGTCGCGTGCCCGCAGTGCAAGTCCCCGAAGCTGCCGCACGCCGCCTGCTCCGTCTGCGGCACCTACAACGGCCGCCAGGTTCTCGAGGTCTGACCTGGACGCCGAGTGACGCCCCCGACCCCGGGTCGGGCGGCGCGCGCACCCTGGCATTCGCCCGGTGCCCCGGCTCCCTCCGACGCTGGCCGGCCCAACCCGGCCGGTGTTCCGGTGGAGCCGGGCACCGCGCGGATCGCCGTTGACCTCCTCGGCGGGGACGACGCTCCCGCCGTCGTGGTTGACGGCGCTCTGCGGGCCGTGCGCGCCGATCCCGATCTGCACCTGCTGCTCGTCGGTCCGACCGAGGTCGCCGACGCGCTGATCGCTGCCCTCGCCCCGACCGAGCGGGCCCGGATCACGGTCCGACCGGTCCGCTCCGCAGTCGGCATGGCCGACCATCCCAGCGCCGCGCGCTCGGAGAGCACCGTCCGGGCCGCCGTCACCGCCGTGCGCGACGGCACCGCCGACGCACTCGTCTCGGCCGGCGCGACAGGCGCCACGGTCACCGCCGCCGTGCTCGGGCTCGGGCGCTGGCCGGAGATCCGCCAACCCGCCCTGGTCGCCACCCTGCCCGCGGTCGCCGGGCCGGTGGTGCTGCTCGACGTCGGCGGCTCGCTGGAACCCCGCCCCGCCACCCTGGCCCGACACGCCGTGCTCGGCGCCGCGTACGCCGCGGTGGCCCACTCGGTCGTCGCGCCACGGGTCGGCCTGCTCTCGGTCGGCACCGAGGCCGGCAAGGGCGACCGGGTACGCCGGGCCACCGACCCCCTGCTCGCCGTCGAACCGCTGCCCTGCGAGGCACGCTACGTCGGCCTGGTCGAGGGGTACGACGTGGCTCTCGGCGCGCGTGCCGATGTGGTGGTCACCGACGGCTTCACCGGTAACGTGCTGCTCAAGGCGATCGAGGGCGCGTACGCGATGGCCGGCGGCCCGCCCGTCAGCGGTGGCGCCCCCCGGGCGGCCGCCCTGCTCGGCGTCGCCGGGACGGTCGTCGTCTGTCACGGCTCCGCTCGCGCCGACGACATCGCCTCCGGCATCGCTCTCGCCGCCCACCTGTGGCGACGCCGTGCCACCGAACTGGTCTCCGCGTTGCTCGACGGCGACGCCGCGACGGACCGCACCGACCGCTCCACCGACACCGAGGTACGCACATCATGAGCATCGACAAGCGGCGGCGGGCGTCCGTCGGTCACCTGGAAGCCGCGTTCGGCGTCAGCCTGGAGCCGGACCTGCTGGAACGCGCGCTGACCCACCGCTCGTACGCGTACGAGAACGGTGGCCTGCCGACGAACGAGCGGCTGGAGTTCCTCGGCGACTCGGTCCTCGGCGTGGTGATCACCACGGCGCTGTTCCACAACCACCCGGACCTGCCCGAGGGGCAGTTGGCGAAGCTGCGGGCGAGCGTGGTCAACATGCGGGCGCTCGCCGACGTGGCCCGTGGCCTGGGCCCGGACGGCCTCGGCGCGTACCTGCTGCTCGGCAAGGGCGAGGAGACCACCGGTGGCCGGGACAAGGCGAGCATCCTCGCCGACACCCTGGAGGCGCTGCTGGGCGCCATCTACCTCCAATACGGGTTGGACACCGCCGGGATCGTGATCCACCGGCTCTTCGACCCGTTGATGGCCGAGTCGGCCGGTCGCGGCGCCGCCCTGGACTGGAAGACCAGCCTCCAGGAGTTGACCGCCGCGCTCGGTCTCGGCGTGCCCGAGTACCGGATCGAGGGCACCGGACCGGACCATCTCAAGACGTTCACCGCCTGGGTCGTGGTGGCCGGCAACCGGTACGGCGGCGCCGAGGGGCGCAGCAAGAAGGAAGCCGAGCAGCGGGCCGCCGAGGCGGCCTGGCGGATGCTCACCGAGCAGCACGAGCGGAACGCCCAGCAGGACGGGTCCGACCAGGGCGAGCCGTCGGAGCCGCTGGACAGCGCCGAGCAGGCGGCCCGGGCCGAGGAGGCCGACCACCTGGCGCAGGCCATGCCGGCCGACGTGGCGGACCAGCAGACGCCGCCCGAGCGGCCGATGTCCGCCAACGGCGGCGGCCCGGTCGAGGCCCGCGACGTCGAGGCCCCGACCGGCCGCGAGACGGGCGTACGCCGTGCCTGAGCTGCCCGAGGTGGAGACCGTCCGGCAGGGGCTGGCCCAGTGGGTCACCGGCCGGCGGATCGCCTCGGTCGAGGTTCGACACCCGCGCGCCGTCCGGCGACACGTCCCCGGCGGGGCGCACTTCGCCGATGTGCTCGCCGGCCGGACCATCGTGGACGTGCGCCGACGCGGCAAGTATCTGTGGCTTCCGCTGGACAGCGGCGACGCGGTGGTCGGGCACCTGGGCATGTCGGGTCAGTTGCTGCTCCAGCCGCCCGGCACACCTGACGAGACCCACCTGCGGGTGCGGTTCCGGTTCGCCGACGACGGGCCCGAGCTGCGCTTCGTCGATCAGCGCACGTTCGGCGGGCTCGCGGTCAGCGAGGGCGGCGCCGACCTCCCCGCGGAGATCGCGCACATCGCCCGCGACCCGATGGACCCGGAGTTCTCCGACGCGGCGTTCGTCGCCGCGCTGCGCCGCCGACGGACCGAGGTGAAGCGGGCCCTGCTCGACCAGACGCTGATCTCCGGCGTGGGCAACATCTACGCCGACGAGGCGCTCTGGCGTGCCGGGCTGCACGGCGCCCGCCCCACCGACGCGCTGACCGGGCCCGCCGCGCAGCGTCTGCTCGGCCACGTCCGCGACGTGCTCGCGGAGGCGATCAAGGTGGGCGGCACCAGCTTCGACGCCCTCTACGTGAACGTCAACGGCGAGAGCGGCTACTTCGACCGGGCGCTGAACGCCTACGGCCGCGAGGGCGAGCCGTGCCGGCGGTGCGGAGCGCCGATCCGGCGCGAGTCCTTCATGAACCGCTCGTCGTTCAGCTGCCCGCGCTGCCAGCCCCGGCCTCGGGGTGCCCTTCGGGGATGACCCGGAGCCGGCTCCGGGTCGGCACCGGCGGGTCGCGGCCGGACGCTCCGGGCCCCACCCCGGCGTACGCCCGAATCGCGGTTGATGCCCGTCCGGCGGGCCCGCCGCCGTCGGCGGACCGACTCCGGGGCGGACGGGGGCCGTTCCCCGATGTGACCGCCTCGTCACGCCCCTAACGTCAGCACGGTTGACAGGGGGTCGACGTGACAGGGGGACACGAGATGGGCAACAGACCGGTGACGGTGCGGATGGCGCGGTGGAGCGCCGAGCATCCGTGGCGGGCGATCGCGTTGTGGGTCGTGTTCGTGGCGGTGTGTTTCGTCGGCGGTAACGCCGCCGGTCTCTCCGAGGCCACCAGCGGGGACCAGGCGATCGGCGAGGCCGGGCGGGCCAGCCTCATCGTGGACGACGGCGCCTTCGACGACCCGGCCGTGGAGAACGTCCTGATCACCTCCCGGGGCGGCGCCCTGGACCCGGCGGCGGCGAAGGCGGCCGCCGACGACGCGGCGGCCCGGCTGCGCACGGTCACCGGGGTCGCCGAGGTCGGTCCGCCGGTCACGGCGCGGGACGGGTCCGCCCTGCTGCTGCCGATCACCATGGCGGGTGACCCGGAGACCGCCTCGGACCGGGTGCAGCCGCTGCGCGACGCCACCGCCACCGTGCAGGGCGCGCACCCGCAGCTGCGCGTCGAGCAGGTCGGCGGGCCGTCGATCGGCCAGGCGCTCGACGACACCCTGGGCAAGGACTTCGAGCGTGCCGAGCTGCTGAGCCTGCCGGTCACCCTGGCCATCCTGATCATCGCGTTCGGCGCGCTGATCGCGGCCAGCGTGCCGGTGCTGCTGGCGCTCTCCTCGGTCGCCGCCGCGATGGGCCTGTCCACCCTCGCCTCGCACCTCGTGCCGGCCACCGACACCACGTCACCGGTGATCCTGCTGATCGGCATGGCGGTGGGGGTCGACTACTCGCTCTTCTACATCCGCCGGGAGCGGGAGGAGCGGGCCAAGGGCCGCTCCGGCCTGGACGCGGTGGAGATCGCCGCGGAGACCTCCGGGCACGCCGTGGTGGTTTCCGGCTTCGCCGTGATCATCGCGATGGCCGGGCTGTTCCTCGCCGGCGATGTGGTCTTCTCGTCCCTGGCCGTCGGCTCGATCCTGGTGGTCGCCGTCGCGGTGACCGGCTCGCTGACCGTGCTGCCGGCCCTGCTGGCCAGGCTGGGCCGCTGGGTCGACCGGCCCCGGGTGCCGCTGCTCTGGCGGTTGACCGCGCCGCGCACCGGCCGGCACGGCGAGCCGCGTACGCCCCGGCTCTGGCCGGCGGTGCTCCGTCCCGCGCTGCGCGCCCCGGTGGCGACGCTCGTCATCTCGGTCGGTCTGCTGCTCGCGCTTGCCGTGCCGGCGCTCGGCATGAAGCTGAAGTTCCCCGGCATGGAGGACCTGCCGCGCACCACGCCGGCCATGCAGGCGTACGACCGGCTCACCGCGGCCTTCCCGAGCACCGGCACCAACCACGTGGTGGCCGTCCGGGCGCCGGCCGAGCAGGCCGACCGGGTCAACGCGGCGCTCACCGACCTCGCCGCCCGCGCCAGCGGTGACCCGCTGTTCGCCCCCACCGAGGCGGACGGCCCGAAGATCAAGGTGTCGGCCGACCACCGGGTGTCGGTGCTGGACGTCGCCACCCCGTACGCCAGCCGCGACGAGCGGTCGGTGCAGTCACTGGAGAAGTTGCGGGCCGACCTGGTCCCGGCCGAGCTGCGGGGGATCCCCGGGATCGAGTACGCGGTCGGCGGGAGCGTGGCCGACAGCGAGGACTACGCGTCGCACGTGCGCGACAAGCTGCCGCTGGTGATGGGCTTCGTGCTGGTGCTCACCTTCCTGGTCATGACGTTCACCTTCCGCTCGGTGGTGGTGGCGGCCAGCTCGATCGTGCTGAACCTGCTCTCCGCCGGCGCCGCGTACGGGTTGCTGGTGCTGGTCTTCCAGGGGGAGTGGGCCGAGGGGCTGCTCGGCTTCACCTCGATGGGCGCGATCGTCTCCTGGCTGCCGCTGTTCCTGTTCGTGGTGCTCTTCGGCCTCTCGATGGACTACCACGTCTTCGTGGTGAGCCGGATCCGCGAGGGCGTGCGGGCCGGCATGTCCAACCGCGACGCGGTGTCGTACGGCATCACGTCGTCGGCCGGGGTGGTGACCAGCGCGGCGATCGTCATGGTCGGGGTGTTCTCGATCTTCGCCACGCTGAGCACGATCGACATGAAGCAGCTCGGCATCGGCCTGGCGGCGGCGATCCTGCTGGACGCCACGATCATCCGGGGAGTGGTGCTGCCCGCCCTGATGACCATGCTCGGTGACGCGAACTGGTGGGCTCCGCGGTTCCTGCGCCGAAGCCCGGCGCCGGTGCCCGCGCCCACCGACCCGCCGGCGCCCGCGCCGGAGCTGGTGCCCGTCTCCTGAGTGGCCGGTCGTCTCTCGTGCCGGGCCGCGATCCGCGGCCCGGTACGTGCCGTCCGGATGCCACCCGGGGCCTCGCGCCGCAGGATTGACCGAGCAGCCCCCGTTCGCCACCGCGGACGGGGGCACCACCGTGTCGGCCGACCGCGACCGGGCGTCACGGCAGCGCGCAGGGTTCCCGCCAGGCGTCCAACGCCCGGTTCTTGCGCATGGACGCGAAGCCGTAGCCGACCGTGGTGACGCAGAAGTCGTCGGTCGAGCCGGTGTACTCGACGTGGAAGACCGGCTTGCCCGCGTCCACGAACGGCAGCAGCTTGGCGCACTGGTCCAGCCGGACGCACTCCTCGTTGACCACGAAGTCGAAGTCCGGTGCCAGCGCCGCGAGCTGCGGAACGTCGTTGACCAGCCCGGGGGAGAGGTCCAGTGTGCGGGCCAGCCGGGCCAGCCGGCGGTTGAACAGCAGCTGGTCGTCGAAGCCGAGCGGGAAGCCGCTGCGGTGGGCGTACCCGTCGGCGTCGGAGAGAGCGACCGCGCCGAAGCCCTTGCCCCGGCACAGCCGGAACCTGTCGGCCAGCACCGGCTCCAACGCGTCCCACCCGCGGACGTCAAGCCACCGGCTGCCGGGCTCCGGGCCGGCCGCGCCCCGCACGGCGGCGGGCACCCGGCTGGCGTCCGGGTCGGTCGGGCGCAGCGAGCCGACGGACACCTGGCAGATCAGCCGGCGGTCACGGGTGCGTAGTTCGGCCGTCTGCGCGGCGGTGGTTGCCACCGGGTCGAGCAGGAAGACGTCGGCGTCCACCGTCTCATCGAGCGGGCCGTCGAGCTGCCACTGCCACTGCCAGTGGCGGGCCTGGGTGGCCGGCCACTGGGTGGGCGCCCCCGGCGGGATCAGCTCGCGCCGACATCCGTACGCCGGCAGCACCAGGATGAGCACGACGCCGGCCGACACGATCCGGCGCAGCGGGCGTGCGGCGGCACGTCGCCGCAGCCGGATCCGCATCGGCAGCCCCCGGGTCCCGGGCGGCGGGTCGCCGCCCACACCGGCACGCCGCCCCCACGTCCGGTCCGGCGTGCCTCACCGGGTCCAACGAGCGCGGGGGCGCGGACGACGCGCTCTCAGCGCGGCGCCGCGAAGACCTGCGTCCAGTACGGCCCGTTGCTGCTGGCGATGCCGACGCCGATCTCGGTGAACGCGCAGTTGAGGATGTTGGCCCGGTGCCCGGAGCTGTTCATCCAGGCGTCCATCACGGCGGTCGGCGTCTTCTGGTTCCATGCCACGTTCTCGCCGTAGGTGCGCCAGGCGTAGCCGACGCGGTCCAGCCGGACTCCGGTGTTGCTGCCGTCGCTGCCGGTGTGCGACATGTTCTGGTGGTCGGCCTGGTCCTGGCTGTGCCGCTGCGCGGCGGTCATCAGCTTGTCGTCGACGCTCAGCGCCTTGCAGCCGGCCTTGGCGCGCTCGGCGTTGACCAGGTCCACCACCTCCTGGGCCTGGGCGCTGAGGCTGCCGCTGGCGCCCCCGGAGCCACTGGTGGTGCTCGGGGCCTTGCTGCGCTCGGCGCTGCGCCGGGAGGTGGCGGTGGTCCGCGACGCGGCCGGGGTGGGCTTGACCACCTTGCTCGGCGACGGGCTCGGCCGTGCCGAGCTGGGCGAGCTGGTCGGGGAGGGGGCGACCAGGGTGTCGAGTGCCGGCTCGTCCGTCGGGACGGCGGGCGCGGCGGCGACGGTGTCGTCGACGGCGGTCGGCTCGTCGGCCGGGCCGTTCCCGCCGGGCATCGCGAGCGCGCCGACGCCGACACTCACCACGAGGGTGGCTGCCGCGGCCGCGCCGCCGATCATCAACGGGCGACGCCAGCGCCGGGGCGAGCGGTGCCGACCGCTGCCGGTCCGCCCGTCGCCGGCGGCCTCCGTGATCCCGCCGCCGGGGGAGTACGCGTCGGTCTCGGCGTGCCACCCGTCGACGATCTCCGTGGGCCGCGCGTCGCCGCGCCAGCCGTCGGTCGGTTCGTCGCCCCGTTCCTGGTCCCGCCAGCCGTCGGTCGGCGCCTCCACGGGCGCGGGCTGCCAGCGCGCGGTGGGCTCCGCGCGGTGCCACTCGTCGCCGGGCTGGTCGGGGTCGTCGCCGAACAGGTAGGCCGAGCGGGGCTCCGGGCGGTCGCGCAGCCAGTCCGGCTCGTCGGTCGGCCGCTCGGCACGCCGGGAGGCGCCGTTCGGGTCCATCGGGTCGGTCCAGCCGTACACGCCTGTGCCTCCACGGGGTCGGTTGCGGGCCGGGGTGACGCTACGACTCGCCCGCGAGCTGCGGCAACGTGGCTAAGGAAGAGTTAAGAGGAAGTCGGACGCCAAGGCGCTGACTTCCCCGAATCCGGGCGTACAGTAAAGGCGTCCGGACAGAGCGTGTCCGTGCCTTGCGGCAGCCCCCCCGACAAGTGGACAGGTCGACGTAGAGATGATCTACGGCCTGCGAGAACTTGACGAAGGAGGGGTTTGCGGCTCAATATATAGGTGTCGCCAGTCGCGCCCGGTCATGCCCAGATACAGCTGGAATGACAGCCGCGTACAAAATTGGGCGCGCGTTGGCCGGCCTTTCCGGCAGCGCATATCAAGGAGTCAGCATGGCGAAGGCCCTCTACGGCCACGTAGGTGCAGCGCCCGACCGGCGTCTGCTCGACGAGGTCACCCGACTGCGTGCCAGGGTTCAGGCACTGGAGTTCGAGATCACGCGTCTGCGTGCCGACAATGATCGGCTCGCGGCGGCTGCGGCGGAAGCGGACGACCTGCTCCGTCTCGCCGAGCCGGCGCTGACCTGATCTTCAGCGCGGAAAACTGAATCGCAGCACCACCGCAAAAATGCGCGCCGACACCTCCGTGCCGGCGCGCAACGCTGTCCGGCGCCTTTCGTGGCCGACCATTTGTGATCTTGTAACCGGCGCCGCGATAACCGCCGCGCAGTTTCGCCGAAACAGCCGGGCGGCGGGCCGATCATGAGCGTTGTTTGTCTTTCCCGGTCCCGCCGTGACAACAGCGCGCTCGGCCCACTGTCACCCTCCGCGCCGTCCGCCGGGGCGGCCCGGGGCGGGTCGCGTGCCGGGTCGGTCCCGCCATCGGGTTAGTCTGCGGGTTCACCCAGGTCCGCGCAGCCGGCGACGGTACGGCGGCCACCGGACGAGGATCGAGTAGGTGTATCTCAAGAGCCTGACGGTGAAGGGCTTCAAATCCTTCGCCTCCGCGACGACGTTGAAGCTGGAGCCCGGGATCACCTGTGTGGTGGGCCCGAACGGCTCCGGCAAGTCCAACGTCGTCGACGCCATCGCCTGGGTGCTCGGCGAGCAGGGCGCCAAGGCGCTGCGCGGCGGCAAGATGGAGGACGTCATCTTCGCCGGCACCGCCGGCCGTGCGCCGCTGGGCCGGGCCGAGGTCACCCTCACCATCGACAACACCGACGGCGCGCTGCCCATCGAGTACACCGAGGTCTCCATCACCCGCCGGATGTTCCGCTCGGGCGAGAGCGAGTACGAGATCAACGGCAACTCGTGCCGCCTGCTCGACATCCAGGAGCTGCTGTCCGACTCCGGCATCGGCCGGGAGATGCACATCATCGTCGGTCAGGGCCGGCTCGACGGCATGCTGCACGCCAAGCCGGAGGACCGCCGGTCGTTCATCGAGGAGGCGGCAGGCGTCCTCAAGCACCGCAAGCGCAAGGAAAAGGCGCTGCGCAAGCTCGACGCGATGCAGGTGAACCTCAACCGCCTGACCGACCTCACGGCCGAGCTGCGCCGCCAGCTCAAGCCGCTGGGCCGGCAGGCGGAGGTGGCCCGGCGTGCCGCCGCCATCCAGGCCAACCTGCGCGACGCCCGGTTGCGACTGCTCGCCGACGACCTGGCCACGCTGCGGACCACCCTGGACCGGGAGATCGCCGACGAGACGGCGTTGCGGGAGCGACGCGAGCAGATCGAGGGCGAGCACACCGAGGTGCAGGGCCGCCTCGGCGAGTTGGAGGCCGCCCTCGCCGAGGACGCGCCGCTGCTCGCCGCCGCGCAGGACACCTGGTACAAGCTCTCCGCCCTGCAGGAACGCTTCCGCTCGATCGAGCAACTGGCCCGGGAGCGGCTGCGGCACCTCAGCGCCACCGGCGACGACGAGCGGCCCGGCCGCGACCCGGACCAGCTGGAGGCCGAGGCCGAACGGGTCCGCGAGCAGGAGGAGGAGCTGCGCGCGGCGCTCACCGACGACCAGATCCGGCTGGCCGAGGCGGTCGAGCACCGTCAGGAGCTGGAACGGCAGCTCGCCGCCGCCGAGCGGGAGCTGGTGGCCGCCGCCAAGGCCATCGCCGACCGGCGCGAGGGCATGGCCCGGCTCACCGGCCAGGTCAACTCGGCACGGGCCCGGACCACGAGCGCCGGCGAGGAGATCGAACGCCTCGCCGTCGCGCACGCCGACGCGCTGGGCCGCGCCGAGCAGGCGCAGGCCGACCTGGACGCGGTTGCCGCGCAGTCCACCGAGGCGGACCGGGACAACGCCGACCTGGACGCCCGGCACGCCGAGGCGGTCGCCGTCCAGGACCGGGCACAGGCGACCGTCCGGTCGCTGACCGACGCCGAGCGGGGCGCCGAGAAGGACGCCGCCACCTGGAAGGCCCGCGAGGAGGCGCTCGCCCTCGGTCTGCGGCGCAAGGACGGCGCGGGAGCGCTGCTCGCCCGCGCGGGGGACGTACCGGGCCTGCTGGGTAGTCTCGCCGGGCTGCTCACCGTCGCGCCGGGGCACGAGGCAGCGCTGGCCGCCGCACTCGGTGGGCTCGCCGACGCGGTCGCCGTCAGCGGGGTGGACGAGGCCGTCGAGGCGATGCGCCTGCTGAAGATCTCCGACGCCGGCCGGGCCGGCCTGCTGGTCGGCAGCCCGGCGGGGCCCGGCATGACCGGCTCGGCCGACGCGCTGCGTCCGAAGCTGCCCGACGGCGCCCGTTGGGCACCCGACCTCGTCGAGTGCGCCGACGAGCTGCGCCCCGCCGTGCACCGGGCGCTGCGCGACGTGGCGCTGGTCGACGATCTCGCCGCCGCGGCCGAGCTGGTCGCCGGCAACGCCGAGCTGCGGGCCGTCACCCCCGACGGGGACGTGGTCGGGGCGTACGCGGCGGCCGGCGGGTCGGCCAAGGCCCCCAGCTACATCGAGGTGCAGGCAGCCGTCGAGGAGGCCCGCACCAATCGGCTCGCCGCCGAACAGGCCGGTGCCGAACTGCGCGACCAGCTCGTCGAGGCGCGTGCCGAGGTGGCCGCCGCCAAGGAGGCCGTGCAGCACGCCGCCGCCGAAAAGCGCGAGGCGGAGAGCCACCGCAACGCCGCCGCCCGCCGGCTCGCCGAGCTGGGCGCGGCCGCCCGCTCGGCCAAGGCGGAGACCGACCGGCTGGGCGAATCCCGGGCCCGTGCCGAGGCGGCCCGGCAGCGGGACCTCGCCACGCTCGACGAGCTGGAGGAACGGCTACGGCTGGCCGAGGAGACCCCGGTCGACGCCGAGCCCTCCACCGAGGAGCGGGACCAGCTCGCCGCCATGGTGCCGCAGGCCCGGCAGAACGAGATGGAGGTCCGGCTCGCCGTGCGTACCGCCGAGGAGCGGGTCTCCTCGATCGCCGGCCGGGCCGACTCCCTCGCCCGGCAGGCCACCGCGGAGCGGGCCGCCCGCGAACGCGCCGCGGCCCGGCGGGCCGCGCGCACCCGGGGCGCGGGCATCGCCCGGGCCGTCGCCGGCGGCGCCCGGGAGGCGCTCACCCGGCTCACCACGTCGATCGCAGTGGCCGAGGAGCACCGCGACGCCGTCGCGCGGGAGCGCGCCGCCCGCGAGGCCGAGCTCCAGGAGGTACGCGGGGCAGCCAAGCGGCTCGGCGCGGAGCTGGAGCGGCTGACCAGCCAGGTGCACCGCGACGAGGTGGCCCGCGCGGAGCAGCGCCTGCGCATCGAGCAGTTGGAGGCGAAGGCCGCCGAGGACTTCGGACTGGACGTGGAGACGCTGGTCGCCGAGTACGGCCCCGCCCAGCCGGTGCCGCCCACCCAGGCCGATGTGGCCCTCGCCGAGCGGGACGGTCTGCCGGTGCCCGAGCCGGTGCGCTACGAGCGACCGGTGCAGGAGAAGCGGGCCGCCAAGGCGGAACGCGAACTGGCCCTGCTCGGCAAGGTCAACCCGCTGGCGCTGGAGGAGTTCGCCGCGCTGGAGGAGCGCTTCAAGTTCCTCTCCGAGCAGTTGGAGGACCTCAAGGCCACCCGGCGGGACCTGCTGACCGTCGTGAAGGACGTGGACGAGCGGATCCTGGAGGTCTTCGCCAGCGCGTTCGAGGACACGGCCCGGGAGTTCGAGCAGGTGTTCACGGTGCTCTTCCCCGGCGGCGAGGGTCGGCTGATCCTCACCGACCCCGAGGACCTGCTCACCACCGGCGTCGAGGTCGAGGCCCGACCGCCGGGTAAGAAGATCAAGCGCCTGTCGCTGCTCTCCGGTGGCGAGCGGTCGCTGACCGCGGTGGCCATGCTGGTGGCGATCTTCCGCGCCCGGCCCAGCCCGTTCTACATCATGGACGAGGTGGAGGCGGCCCTGGACGACGTGAACCTGGGCCGGCTGATCACGTTGCTGGCACAGTTGCGGGAGAAGAGCCAGCTGATCGTCATCACGCACCAGAAGCGGACGATGGAGATCGCCGACGCGCTCTACGGCGTGACCATGCGCAGCGGGGTCACCCAGGTGATCAGTCAACGGCTCAACCGGGCCGACGAGAACGAGCAGCGGCCCGGCCGCGGCGAGGAGAACGGGTAGTGGCTCGGGAACGCGCGACGGCGCTCCTGCTGGACTTCGACGGCGTACTGCGCCGGTGGGACCCGGCGGTGGCCGCCGGTGTCGAGCGGGAGTACGGCCTCTCCGAGGGGGTGCTCGGCGACATCGCCATGCAGTGGGGGCGGCTCCAGCCGGTGCTCACCGGCCAGGTCAGTCACGCCGCGTGGGTGAGCAGCGTGGCGGACGCCCTGACCGAGTCGGTGGGCAGTCCGGAACGGGCCCGTGCCGCGGTCCAGCAGTGGCAGAGCTACCGGGGAGAGGTCGACCAGGAGGTGCTGGCGTTCGTCCGGGAGGTCCGCGCGGCGGGCGTCCGGGTGGGGCTGGGCACCAACGCCACCGACCTGCTCGACACCGACCTCGCCGCGCTCGGCCTGGTCGGCGAGCTGGACGTGGTGGTCAACTCCTCCACGCTCGGGGTGCACAAGCCGACGCCGGAGTACTTCCAGGCCGCCTGCCAGGCGCTGGCCACCCCGCCGGCCCGGGTGCTCTTCGTCGACGACGAGGACTGGGCCGTGCGGGGCGCCCGGTCCGCCGGGCTGTCGGCGCACCGCTGGGGCGGTCACGCCGACCTGCGCTACCTGCGGGCCGCGCTCGCGTACTGAGCCGGGTGGGTCACCCGAGCATCTGCTCGAGCCGGGCTCCGAGTCGCCCTTGAGCGTCGGCGTCACTACGTCGAGGTGTGCGCTTCACCGGTGACCACCCGCCTCAGCAGGTTGACGGTGGCCCGGGCCAGTCGCGGGTCGGCGAGCGCACGAGTCCAGCCCAGCGAGCCAGCGGCGAACACCCAGGCCCCGGACGTGGTCCGGTAGAGCTGGCTCTGCTGCCGCTGGGGTGCGCCGTCGCGCCGGAAGGGTGATTCGGCCAGCAGAGTGCGTTCCGCCGCCGGGGGCTCGGCGAAGCCGGGCATGCACTGGTCGGCCTCGCCCCACACGACCTCGGGAATCAGGTCGCCGTCCCGGACGCCCGTGCCCGCCCAGAACCAGTGTCGGCTGCCGCGGACCACCAGCGGGGCGTAGCCGTCCACCACGCTGACGTACTGCGCCCCGATGAACTGCTGCTCCGCGTGGCCCGCCGACCGCCACATGATGCCGAGCGGTAGCGGGCCGGACGCCGGCGTCTTCTCCTTGGCGCACCGGACCAAGCGGTCGTCGTGATCGTCCGCGCCGTAACCGATCCGCCAGTAGCAGTTGTTGGCGCCGAGGAAGACCAGGCTGGTGCCGCCGTCGCGGGCCGTGACGACCGCCTCGCGCATAGGTGTCGACCAGTACTCGTCGTGTCCCGGGAAGACGACCGCCCGGTGACGGGCCGGGTCCACCCGCCCGGTGTGCAGGTCCTCGCTGGTGGCGTATGCCACGTCGATTCCCTGACCTTCCACCCACTGAACGAACCCGATGTCGTGGTCGGCGAGCGCCGGGACGCCGTTGCCGGCGTACGGCCGGTCGTGGCTGACCGCCCGGGCCCGGTGCTTCGTGGTGATCTGCCCCGCGCTGTCGAAGCCGTAGTAGAGGCTGGCCCCCGTCCGCCCGTCCTCCGGCCAGCAGTTGTACGCCTGCCAGGTGCTGGTGGGCAGGACAACGAGAGCACCGCGGGCGTGCCCAGGGTCGCGTACCACGAACGGGATCCACTGGTGATGGCCGGTGGCGCTGGCGAGCAGTGCCAGGTAGAGCCCGCTCGTCCAGTCCGGTGCCACGGTCGGTCGCCACTGCGTGCGCCACCCGCATCGCACCGCGCCGGTCGCTGGGTCGACCGTCGGTGCGGCCTGGGGATACCCGTCCAGCCACGGGCTGACCGCCACCTGCCGGGCTCCGCGACCGTCGTAGTGGCCGACCCGGAAGATGGTGATCCGGTACCGCTGAGGTCGGGCGGCCGAGACCTGGAACCGCAGTTCCTCGCCGGGCGCGACGCTGGTCGCGTGGACGTAGCCGGCGATCTCGCCGCCCCTGTCCGTCGCGAACCGGTGCCCGGTCAGGCGGAATCCGCTGGCGCCCGGCCGGGCGTTCTCCACGACGACTGGCGGCGACCCGGTGGCGCGCAGCAGCGGGGTGGCCGGGCCCGGGCCGGTCGGATCGCCCACGTAGTTGGGGTCGACACGCGGGGCGGTGGCGGCCGGCGGGCGGACCTGACAGCCCGAGTCCAGTATCACCGCCCCGACCGCCCCGAGAATGCCCAGCGTCGCTCTCCGGGTGTGCCTGATCTCGCTTCTGCCAACCATGGTCCCGCTCCCCGTGTATGCGGCCCGGTGATCCGCGCCGCGGCCGTAGAGGGGGCGTCGGTGGCGGGAACGGATCTGGCCACAACCCGTTCGGCAGGATGACGATTCAGGTCTGCGGCGCGTTGCAGAAGATCGTCAATGATGGAGGATCGGCGCCGGCGGGCAGCCGTTCGGTGGGCGTTGTCCGCCGAACGGGTTCACTCGCCGGTGGTGCCGTCGATGCGTTCCCGGATCAGGTCGGCGTGGCCGTTGTGCCGGGCGTACTCCTCGATCATGTGCACGTACACCCAGCGCAGGTTGAAGGTGCGCTTCTTCCCGCTGACCTCGACGAAGGTTTCGTCCAGGGAGCGGCCGGCCGCGGCCTCGCGGGCCAGCGCCACCTCCCGGTGGAAGGTGGCGAAGTCCGCCTCGGCGTCCGCGGCGCTGACGTCGTGGTCGGCGTCCGGCGTCTCCGGCGTGAAGTACGGGTAGTCGACAGGCTGGCCGGCGAAGTTCTCCCGGAACCACCAGGCCTCCACCTCGGCGAGGTGCCGGACCAGGCCGAGCAGGGTCAGGCCGGAGGGTTGCACGCTCGGCGTGCGCAACTGCTCCCCGGTCAGGCCGGCGCACTTGAGCAGCAGCGTCTGCCGGTGGTAGTCGAGCCAGCCGTCGAGCATGGTGCGCTCGTCGCCGACGTACGGTTCGGGTGTCCGGGTGATCTCCGGTGCGGTCCACGTCATGGCGGGCATCCTGCCCGGCACCCCTGACGGTCCGCGACGGGTTAATCAGGGCACCACGACGACGGGCCAGTGACCCTTGCGGACCAGCCGGGTGGCGACCGAGCCGACCAGCCGGTGACCGGCCTGCTCGGACGCCCCCACGACCACCATGTCGGCCTGGAACTCGTCGGCCGCCGCGCACAGCTCGGCGAACGCGTCGCCGCGCCGGCACAGGAAGGTCACCGGGATGCCCAACTGCTCGGCCCCACGCCGGCACTCGCGGCGCAGCTCGTCAGCCAACTCGTCGTAGGTGCGCTGGACCGCGCCGGCGTCCATGCCGGGCACCAGCGCGGTGAGCCCGCTCGCCGAGCTGACGAAGACCACCACCAGGGCGGCGCCCTGCCGGCGGGCCAGCCCGGCGGCGTAGGCGCCGGCCCGCGCGGAGGTGCGGGTGCCGTCCACCCCCACCATGACCACCCGCGGGCCGTCCGTGCCCCGTTCGAAGGGCAGCGGGCTGATCCGAGGGCCGTACTCCTCGCGGTCCGGCGCTCCCACGCTCATGGTTCTACCTCACCTCTGCTCGCCGGTCCGGACCGCACCGGAGACGAGGTTCGATTCCCCGTCGGCCGCAGCGGAAACCGGGCTGCCGTTGTGCTGCCGCAGCGGCACTTCCTTGATGAAACTCACGGCGATCAGCACGATCAGCGCGAAGGGAGCGGCGGCCAGGAAGATGTCGCCGGCGCCGTGGCCGTACGCGCCCTCCACCACCGCGCGCAGCGGACCGGGCAGGGTGTGCACGTCGGGCAGGGTACCGCCGCTGCCGGAGCTGGACGCCCGGATGCCGAGCTGGGACAGCCCGTCTGCGGTGTAGTCCTTGACCTTGTGGGCGAGCACCGCGCCGAGGGCCGAGACGCCGATCGCGCCGCCCAGACTGCGGAAGAACGCCACCACCGAGCTGGCGGCACCCAGCTCGTGCGGGCCGACGGTGTTCTGCACGGCGAGGACGAGGTTCTGCATGGTCAGGCCCAGGCCGACGCCGATGAGCACCATGTAGACGCTGAGCAGGGTGAAGCTGGTGTCCGCGCGCAGCGTGCCCATGAGCGCGAAGCCGACGGTGAGCAGCGCCGAGCCGAGCACCAGGAACCGCTTCCAGCGGCCGGTCCTCGTGATGATGCGTCCACCCACCGTCGAGGCGACCAGCAGGCCGAGGATCATCGGCAGGGTCATCAGGCCGGACATGGTCGGGCTCTCGCCCCGGCTGATCTGGAAGTACTGGCCGAGGAAGATCGACGCGCCGAACATGCCCACGCCCACCGCGATGCTGGCGACGACGGCGAGGCTGATCGTGCGGTTGCGGAACAGCCGCGGCGGGATCATCGGCTCGGCTGCCCGGGTCTCGACCCGGACGGCGAGCGCGCCGAGGAGCAGAGCGCCGAGGACCATGACGACTGTCTGCCAGGAGGCCCAGGCGAACTGGTCGCCGGCGAGGGAGACCCAGATCAGCAGCACCGACACGGCCGCGGTGATCAGGGTGGCGCCCCACCAGTCGATCTGCGCCTTGCGCTTGACCACCGGCAGTTTCAGGGTCTTCTGGAGTACGACCAGCGCGGCGATGGCGAACGGCACGCCGACGTAGAAGCACCAGCGCCAGCCGAGCCACGAGGTGTCGACGATGACGCCGCCGATCAGCGGTCCGCCGATGGTGCCGACGGCCATCACGGCGCCGAGGTAGCCGCTGTAGCGGCCCCGCTCGCGCGGCGCGATCATCGTCGCCATGATCACCTGGGCCAGGGCGGTGAGGCCGCCGGCGCCGACGCCCTGGAGCACCCGGCACGCGATCAGTTCGCCGGTGCCCTGCGCGGCGCCGGCCAGCACCGAGCCGAGGACGTAGATCGCCAGGGAGAGCTGGACAAGTGTCTTCTTACTGGTCAGGTCGGCGAGTTTGCCCCAGATGGGGGTGGTCGCGGTCGTCGCGAGCAGAGCCGACGTGACCACCCAGGTGTACGCGGACTGGCCGCCGTGCAACTCGGTGATGATGCGCGGCAGCGCGTTCGAGACGACCGTGGAGGAGAGAATCGCTACGAACATGCCCAGCAGCAGGCCGGAGAGAGCCTCCAGGATCTGCCGGTGGGTCATGTCGACGGCGGGCGCCCGTGACGCTGTCGCCTGGCTCATCGTTTACTGCCTCCGAGCGGAGTAGAGATGGTGGGCGGGCCGCAGGGCGGTCCCCGCCTGGGAGTTGCCTGAGGCAACCGTACGTTTGGTTGCCTCAAGCAACAACTGGGCGGACGGCGACCGCATTCCCCGTTTTCGGAGATCATCTCCAGGATTCGTTGAACCGGCCGAGCAGGCGGGCGAACTCCTCGACGTCCCGCGCCGGCCAGTCGTCCAGAGCACGCAGGAACTCGCCCAGGCGGGCGGACCGGGCGACGTCGAACCGGCGCTGGCCCTCCTCGGTGAGGCTGATCTGCGCCGCCCGCCGGTCAGTCGGGTCGGGGTCGCGGTGCACCAGACCGAGCGCCTCCAGCCCGTTGATCTGCCGGCTCAGCGTCCCCTTGCCCACGCCGAGTCGCGCCGCCAGCTCGGTCAACCGGATCGATCCACTGCGCCGTAACCAGAGCAGCAGCCCGTACGTGTTCGGTTCGAGGGTCGGGTGCACCTCCCGGGCGATTTCCCACGAAACCGCCCGTCCCCGGCGCAGCAACGCGGTCAGCTCGTGCTCGACAGCCCGGATCGGCTCCGGCAGGTGCTCGTCCACGGGGAAGAGAGTACGGCGAGGCCCGGTCAGTCGTCGCCGGAGAGGCGGCGGCTCATCACCTGACGCAGGTGCCCGTCGCTCGTGGTGCCCTCGATCATCACCTCGGCCCGCCGACCCCGGTGGGTAAGGGTGGCGACGGCATTGCCGAAGTACGGACCGGCCAGCTTGCGCCAGCGCACCCCCGGGCGTCGGACACCCGCCGAGCGGGCCAGCGCCCGCGTGGCGCCCGCCGGCCCGGACGACCAACCCAGCCGCATCAGCGGACGGATGCCGGCCGGCACCTGGTTGTGGATCGGTGAGCAGGTGAGCTGGTGCACCGGGGTCACCACCGCGGGATCGGCGAACCGGGCCCGGGCCACGTACGAGTGGTGCACGTCACCGGAGAGCACGCTGATCGACGCCGGTGGGGCGTACGCCGGCCCGGCGCCGACCCGGGCGCCGGACTGTCTCGGGGTGCCGGTGCCGATCCGGGCGAACGTCTCCCCGAGGGCCTCGAACGAACGCCGGAACGCCGCCCAGTGCTCCAGGTCGAGGGCCCGGCGCAGCTTCTCGGCCCCGCGGGCCACCCACGGCCGGCGCGAGTCGGCCAGCTTCTCGTTCCACGCCTCGATGTGATGGATGCCCTGGGGCAGCAGCCAGGGCAGCGAGGCGCCCACCACCAGGTGGTCGTAGACGCCGTGCGCCTGGTCGAGGAACCACGACCACTCACCCGGCGGCAGCATCGCCCGGCTGCCCGGCTCGAGCACCCGGCTGCACCTGTTGTCGAGCATGACCAGCCGGGTGCGCCCCAGGTCGATCGCGTAACTCCACTGGTACTGCACGGCACGCCAGCGCTCGGTGTCGTGCGCCAGGTCGGACTCCTGGTCGACCCGGTACCCGAACTCGCGCAGCACGCCGGTGGCGTCCTCCGCGGCGGCGACCTTGGCGAAGAGCGGGTCGGCGGCGATCTCGTCCGGGGAGAGGTTGCCCAGGTGCTGGTAGACCCAGTACGAGGCCAGCCCGCTGCCGATCCGCTCGGCCCACCACGGCTGCTCGCGCATCTCGGCACGCCACGACGCGGAGGTGTTCCAGTCGTCGATGATCTCGTGGTCGTCGAAGATCATCACGCTCGGCACTGTGGAGAGCAGCCAGCGGATCTCCGGATCGCGCCACGACTCCAGATACAGCTTGGTGTACTCGTCGAAGCTCACCACCTGGTCGGCCGGAGCGCCCTTGGGCCGCCGCCGGCGCCGGCGCAGCAGCCGGCGCACGGTCGGCGAGGTCTCGTCGGCGTACACCTGGTCGCCGAGGAGGACCAGCAGGTCGGGCAGCGGGTTCGACTCCGGGTCGGCCATCAGCCGCCGGGCGTACGCGTCCAGGGCGTCCGGCGGGAGCTTGCGGGTGGTGGCGTGCTGGGTGGTCTCCCGACACGAACCGAAGATCAGACTGACCGGCTGGTCCCGGTCGTCGACCGCCCGGGTGCGGATCACGCTGGGCGGAAAGCCGCTGCTCTCCACCGGCCAGACCAGCTCGTCGTCGACCAGCACCTCGTAGGTCGTCGCGCTGTCCGGGGTGAGCCCCTCCACCACGACGAGGGCGTAGTGGTGGTCGTACGCCGAGAAGGTGGGTGCGGTGCCGGTGGCGCCGTCGGCCGTGCGGACGGTGACCACGGCGGGCGCGGCGGTCTCCACCCAGATCGTCGCCCGGGTGTCGACCACTCGCCGCAGAAGTGGGCCGATCAGGAGGTGTGCGGCGGGCATGCGGCGAGCCTACCGCCGGTTCGGGAGACCGGCCGGGTGCGGTGGCTGGGACGCCGCCGCCGGCATCTGACAGGATTCCGGCATGGCCGAATATCTCGTCCTCGCTCTGGTCCTGCTCGGTGTGCTGATCGCCGGCACAGTCGGGCTGGTCGTGCCGCGCTTGCGGCGGCGGCCCGAGCCCCCGCTTCCGCGCACCGAGGTCGACACCCGTGCCGAGGAGGATCTCGCCGGCCCGCCGGTCGAGGCACCGGAGTCCGATCTGTCCACCGGTGTCCTGGTCGAGCCCCCACCGGTCATCGAGGCGCCCGCCCCGACCGTGGAGGTGCCCGAGCCGACCGCCGGCCGCCTGGTCCGGCTCCGCTCGCGGCTGTCGCGTTCGCAGAACGTCTTCGGCAAGGGCCTGCTCGGCCTGCTCGCCCGCGACCACCTCGACGAGGACGTCTGGGAGGAGATCGAGGACAGCCTGATCACCGCCGACGTCGGCGTCGACGCGACCCGCGACATCGTCGACCGGCTGCGCGAGCAGACCCGCGTGCTGGGCACCCGCTCGGCCGGTGAGCTGCGCGCGCTGCTCGCCGCCGAGCTGGTCAACGCCCTCGACCCCAGCATGGACCGTTCGCTGCGCACCGCCCCGAAGGACGGCGTGCCGGCGGTCGTGCTGGTCGTCGGCGTCAACGGCGCCGGCAAGACCACCACCTGCGGCAAGATCGCCCGGGTGCTGGTCGCCGACGGCCGGACCGTGCTGCTGGGCGCCGCCGACACCTTCCGGGCCGCCGCCGCCGACCAGCTGCAGACCTGGGGCGAACGGGTCGGTGCCGAGACCGTCCGCGGCCCGGAGGCGGCCGACCCGGCCAGCGTGGCGTTCGACGCGGTCCGCCGGGGTATCGACACCGGCGTGGACACCGTGCTCATCGACACCGCCGGCCGCCTGCAGAACAAGATCGGCCTGATGGACGAGCTGGGCAAGGTCAAGCGCGTGGTGGAGAAGCAGGGGCCCATCGACGAGACGCTGCTCATCCTCGACGCCACGACCGGCCAGAACGGTCTGGAGCAGGCCCGGGTCTTCACCGAGGTCGTCAACGTGACAGGTGTGGTGCTGACCAAGCTCGACGGCACCGCGAAGGGCGGCATCGTGATCGCCGTGCAGCGCAAGCTCGGCATCCCGGTCAAGCTCGTCGGCCTCGGTGAGGGCAAGGACGATCTCGCTCCGTTCGACCCGGCGCAGTTCGTCGACGCGCTGCTGGGCACCGAGCCGGCCGCACGGGACGCGTAGTCTCGGGTGACCACTGACGATCGCGCGTACGCGGGCTGGCGCGACCCCGGCCACCCTTCGCAGCGCCTCGGGAGACCGTACGTGACTTCGCAGGAGATCCCGCTGCACGGCGGCAACGTGAGCACCGTCGTCCGGGTCGGTGACACGGTCCGTCGCAACGCCGGGCCGTGGACCCCGTCCGTGCACGCCCTGCTGCGCCACCTGGAGTACGTCGGGTTCACCGGCGCACCCCGGGCGCTCGGGATGGACGAGCGCAACCGGGAGGTGCTGTCGTACCTGGAGGGGGAGTGCGGGGAATACCCCCTCGCCCCGCACTGGGTGACCGACGAGGCGCTGGTCACCGTCGCGACCATGCTGCGGATGTTCCACGACGCGCAGTACGGCTTCGCCCCGCCGCCGGGGGCGGTCTGGCGCTCGTTCGGGCCGCCGCCGCCGGACACCGAGGTGATCTGCCACCACGACGCCGCCCCGCACAACGTCATCTGGCGGCCCGACGGCACGCTCGGGCTGATCGACTTCGACCTCGCCTCGCCCGGCGCCCGCATCTACGACGTGGCGTACGCCGCCTGGACGTGGGTGCCGATCTTCGCCGACCGGGACTCGATCACCCTGGGCTGGAAGCATCCCGACCGGCCGCGCCGGCTGCGCCTCTTCGCCGACGCGTACGGGTTGATCCCGCGCGACAGGCACCGGCTGATCCGCACCATCCGCAAGCGGATCGTCGACCACGTCGAGGGCATCCGCCGGATGGCCGCCGCCGGTGAGCCGGCGTTCGTGCGGATCGTGCACAAGGGCCACCTGCGGCGGCCGATGCGCGACCTGCGGCTGCTCGACTACGAGCGGCACGCCCTGGAGAACGCCCTCCGCTGAGCGCGCTGCCGGCCGATGCTCGGCCGGGCTTCTCAAGCGCACCGGTCGATGCCGCTGACCGGTCAGCCATCGACGCTCGACGTCCGGTCGATCCACCTTCGTCCATGCTGCTGACTGTGCGGAGTTCGTGACACGTCCGAAACAACCCGTCACGAAACGGAAACCCGCACGGGACCCTGGGTGAAACAGCCGGCCGCGAGGCTTCCGCGCAACCGGCCTACGGGCGACGCTGCCCCGGAAAGCCGCGAAGGAGGACTTCACCTTTAGGAGGCCAGCGTGCCTGAAGCACCGACGATCGACGGCGCCAATACCACGTGGCTGCTGGTTTCGACCGCGCTCGTGCTGCTCATGACCCCCGGACTGGCGCTGTTCTACGGCGGCCTCAACCGGGCCAAGGGCGTACTCAACATGATGATGATGAGCTTCTCCGCTATCGGGCTCATCTCTGTTCTGTGGTGGTTCTACGGCTTCAGCGTCGCCTTCGGGACCGACGTGAACGGCTTCTGGGGTGACCCGGGCGCGTACCTCGGCACCAAGACGTTCCTCGCCGAGACCGACCTGTGGGGCGCCACGACGGAAAACCCCAGCGGCATCGGGATTCCGCTCTACGTGTTCATGGCCTTCCAGATGGTCTTCGCGGTGATCACCGTCGCGCTGATCAGCGGCGCCATCGCCGACCGGGCCAAGTTCGCAGGCTGGCTGCTGTTCGCGTTCGGCTGGGCCACGCTCGTCTACTTCCCGGTCGCCCACTGGGTGTGGGGCGGCGGCATCATCGGCGGTGACATCCACGCGCTGGACTTCGCCGGTGGCACCGCGGTGCACATCAACGCCGGTGCGGCGGCCCTGGCCGTGGCGCTGGTGCTCGGCAAGCGGCTCGGCTGGCCCCGCGAGGGCATGAAGCCGCACAACATCCCGCTGGTCGCGCTCGGCGCCGGTCTGCTGTGGTTCGGGTGGTTCGGGTTCAACGCCGGCTCGGAGCTGACCGTCGACTCGGTCGCCGGTCTCGCCTTCATCAACACCCAGCTCGCCACCGCCGCCGCGGTGCTCGGCTGGATCGCTGTCGAGTGGGTCAAGGACCGCAAGCCGACAATGGTCGGCGCGTCGTCCGGCGCGGTCGCCGGCCTGGTCGCGATCACCCCGGCCTGTGGTTTCATCGCCCCGTGGGCGTCCGTCCTGCTCGGCATCGTCGCCGGGATCGTGTGCGCGCTCGCGGTCAGCCTCAAGTACCGGCTCGGCTACGACGACTCCCTCGACGTGGTCGGCGTGCACTTCGTCGGTGGCTGGATCGGCTCGCTCTGGCTCGGCCTGTTCGCCACCAACTCGGTCAACGCCGCGATCAGCGACGTGGTGGGCGCCTCCGACGGCCTGTTCTACGGCGGCGGCGCGACCCAGCTCGGTCGGCAGGCCCTCGCCGGCCTGATCGTCACCGCCTGGTCGTTCGGCATCGCCTGGGTGCTCGCCTTCGTCATCGAGAAGACGATCGGCTTCCGCGTCAAGGGTGAGGCCGAGGTCGAGGGCATCGACATCGCCGAGCACGCCGAGAGCAGCTACGACCTGTCCCCGGCCGGCGGCGGCACGGGTAGCGCGTTCGCGATGGCCGGCATCGGCACCCCTGGTGGCGCGGCGCCGAGCGGCGCCGCGCCGGAGGCGGAGTCCACCGAGCCGGTCAGCGCCAAGGTCGCCGGTTAACGTTCCTTAGATGGAGGGGTTGGACATGAAGCTGGTGACCGCGGTCATCAAGCCGTACCAGCTGGACGCGGTGAAGGAGGCTCTGCACGCCCTGGGCGTGGCCGGGCTGACCGTCAGCGAGGTTCAGGGGTACGGACGGCAGAAGGGGCACACCGAGGTCTACCGGGGTGCCGAGTACACGGTCGAGTTCCTGCCCAAGATCCGGGTCGAGGTGCTCACCGACGAGATCGACGTGGAAAAGATCGTGGACGCCATCGTCGGCGCCGCCCGTACGGGCAAGATCGGCGACGGCAAGGTGTGGGTCACCGGTGTCGAGGAGGTCGTCCGGGTGCGTACCGGCGAGCGCGGCCTCGACGCCCTCTGATCCGGGCCACGACGACATGACCTCGTTGATCAGGAAGAACGCGTCAGGGCACGCCGGGAACGGCGACGCGAACCTCTTGATCAACGAGGTCGTCGGCGTACCCGGGGGGATCGGGGAGCCCGCCCGCCGGGCGCGCGCGGGCGCGTACGACGAGTTTCTGCGCGGGTTGCTGCCCGCGCGCGACGGGGTCGCGCTGATGGCCGTCGGGGGTCTGGGGCGGCGGCAGTGCGCCCCCTACGGCGACCTCGACCTGGTGCTGCTGCACGCCGGGGTGCCCGGCACGGACGAGCTGGCGGCCTCGGTCTGGTACCCGATCTGGGACGCCGGCCTGCGCCTGGACCACTCCGTGCGGACCGTCTCCGAGGCGCTGTCGGTGGCCCAGGACGACGTCAAGGTCGCCCTCGGGCTGCTCGACGCCCGCCTGGTGGTCGGCGACCAGGCGCTCGCCGACGCCCTGATCCGCACCGCCGCCGACCACTGGCGGCGTACCGCCGTCCGCCAGCTGCCGGGCCTGCGGGAGGTCACCGCCGCCCGCTGGCAGGCGCACGGCGAGCTGGCCTTCCTCCTCGAAGGCGACCTGAAGGAGGCCGCCGGCGGGCTGCGCGACGTGGGGCTGCTGCGCGCCATCTCCGCCGCCGGGATCACCGACGCGCTGCGCCCCGCCGTCCGCGCCGCCCACCTGCGCCTGCTGGACACCCGCGACGCGCTGCACCAGCAGGTCGGTCGTCGGGTCGACCGGTTGGTCGCCCAGGAACGCGACGGCGTCGCCGCGCTGCTCGCCCTGGAGGACGGCGACGCCCTCCTGCGTCGGGTGGCCGGGGACGCCCGCACGGTCAGCCACGCTCTCGACGACGCCTTCCGCGCCGCCGACCGGCTGCGCTCCGGCCGCTCCCGGGGCGGGAACGGCGCTCCCGTGCGCCGGCCGGTGGCCCGGGACGTGGTCGAGCACGACGGCGAGCTGGTGCTGGCCCGGACGGCGATCGGCGCGCGCCCCGACCCGAGCCTGTCGCTGCGGGTGGCCGCCGCGGCGGCCACCACCCGGTTGCCGATCGCGCGGGCCACCTGCGAGTGGCTGGCGGCGTACTGCCCCCCGCTGCCCGCGCCCTGGCCGCCCGAGGCCCGGGCCGCGCTGACCACGCTGCTGGGCGCCGGTCCCGGCCTGGTGCCGGCCTGGGAGACCTGCGACAGGTACGGGCTGGTGGACGGCTGGCTGCCCGAGTGGACCAGGCTGCGCAGCCTGCCCCAGCACAACCCGGTGCACCGCTACACCCTGGACCGGCATCTCGTGCAGGCCGCCCACGAGGCCAGCCGGCACGCCCGCGAGGTGGACCGCCCCGACCTGCTGCTGCTCGGCGCCCTGCTGCACGACATCGGCAAGGGCCTGCCCGGTGACCACAGCACCGTCGGGGTGCCGCTCGCCGAGACGGTGGCGACCCGGGTCGGGCTGCCGGCCGCGGAGGTCGAGCTGATCGGCACGCTGGTCCGGCTGCACCTGCTCCTGCCCGACGTGGCCACCCGCCGGGACCTCGCCGACCCGGTCACGATCGCGTCGGTAGCCGAGGCGGTGGGCGACACCGGCACGCTCGACCTGCTGCACGCGCTGGTCCGCGCGGACGCCGCGGCCACCGGCCCGGCCGCCTGGTCGGACTGGAAGGGACGACTGGTCGCCGAACTGGTCGCCCGCGTCCGCACCGCCCTGGACACCGGCGTGCTGCCCGAGCCACCCGCGCCGGATCCGGCGCTGCTGGCCGGGCCGTTGCCGGTCGTGCACCTCACCGGGGACCGGGTGGCGGTGGCCGCCGCCGACCGGCGCGGACTGCTCGCCACGGTGGCCGGCTGCCTCGCCCTGCACCGACTGGAGGTGCTCTCCGCCGACGCCTCGGTGGTCGACGGCCGGGCCCTGGTCGAGTGCCGCGTGCAACCCCGCTACGGCCTGCCGGCCGATCCGGTCCCGCTGCGCGCCGACCTGCGCCGGGCGGTCGCCGGCGACGTGTCCGTCACCCAACGGCTGCGCGGCCGTGCGCTCGCCGCCCGGGGCAGCGGCGCCGCTCCCCGGGTCGTCTGGCACCGCGAGGCCGCCACCGACGCCGTGCTGCTCGAACTGCGCGCGGCCGACGCCGCCGGGCTGCTCTACCGGGTCGCCTGCGCTCTCGACGAGGCGGGAGCCCTGGTCCGCGCCGCGCGCATCTCCACCCTCGGCGCGGACGTGGTCGACGCCTTCTACCTGGTGGGTGGCTGGCCCGACGACGCCACCCGGGCCCGCCTGGAGGCCGCCGTCCTCGCCGCCGTCTGAGGGGACGGGTACGCCCCGGGGCGTAGCGACGGTGCCGCTCGTGGACGCACGTCAGGGGGCGTCGGCGCGGGCAGAATGACGGCCATGCGATGGAACGGGCGGCGGGTGTGGCTGGGTGACGCCGTGCTCGCCCTGGCCCTGCTCGGGTTCGCGCAGCTCACCACCGGGTTCGCGGGAGCCAACCAGCCGGGGTCGAGACCCGTGGACGCGTTCTGCAGGGTGGTGATGGCGGTCGCCGCGCTGGCGCTGGTCGGCCGCCGCTACGCCCCGGTGGGCACCCTCGCCGTCGTCACCGTGGCCACCACGACGTACCTGGTGCTCGGCTATCCGTACGGACCGATCCTGCTCACCTTCCTGGTCGCGGCCTACACCGTGGCCCTGCGGCTGCCGGTGCGCCCGGCGGCGCTCGCCACCGCCGGCGCGTTCGTGGTGCTGCTGGCGCACGTCTTCTGGTCCCGGGGCCCGTCGCTGGGCTGGGCCGGAGTGCTCCCCGCGTCGGCCTGGGCGGTCGTACCCTTCGCTGCGGGCGTGGTCGTACGGGTCAACCGCGAGGCCGCCGCCCGCAGCCGCGCCGAACAGGCCCGCGAACGTGTCGAGCAGGCCCGCCGGCAGGCCGACGAGGAGCGGCTGCGCATCGCTCAGGAGGTGCACGACGTGGTGGGGCACGGGCTGGCCGCGATCAGCATGCAGGCGGAGATCGCCCTTCACCTGCTGCCGAAACGACCGGAGCAGGCGGAGGTCGCGCTGACCGCGATCGGTCGTACCAGTCGGGAGGCGTTGGACGAGCTCCGGGTCACGCTGGGCGCGGTGCGCCGGGGCGCGGAGCGCGAACCGGTGCCGGGGCTGGCCCGGCTCCCGGCGCTGTGCGACCGGCTGGCCGGCGCCGGTCTCGCCGTCGACGTGCGCCGCGACGGCGACCCTCGGGAGTTGCCGGCGGCGGTGGACCTGGCCGCGTACCGGGTGGTGCAGGAGGCGCTCACCAACGTGCTGCGGCACGCCGGGGTGAGCAGCGCCGAGGTGACCGTCGGCTACCGGGCCGACGAGGTGACGGTCGAGGTCACCGACCGGGGCGTCGGTGTCGCCGCCGGCCCGTTCGACGCGGCCGACGACCGGACCGGAGGGCACGGTCTGGCCGGTATGCGCGAGCGGGTGGCCGCGCTGGGCGGACGGCTGACCACCGGACCGCGCCCGGACGGCGGTTTCCGGGTCTGGGCCCGGCTGCCCGTGGAGCCGCCCGCGTGATCCGGGTGCTGATCGCCGACGACCAGGACCTTGTCCGCCTCGGGCTGCGCGCGCTGGTGGAGAGCGAGGACGACCTTGCGCTCGCCGGTGAGGCGGCCGACGGGCTGCGGGCGGTGGAGCTGGCCCGTCAGGTGCGGCCGGACGTGGTGCTGATGGACATCCGGATGCCGGGCATCGACGGGATCGAGGCGACCCGCCGGATCGTCGCCGACCCCGAGCTGACCGGCACGCGGGTGGTGGTGCTCACCACCTTCGAGTTGGACGAGTACGTCTTCGACGCGCTGCGGCACGGCGCGAGCGGGTTCCTCACCAAGGACACCCGGCCGCCGGAGCTGCTGCGCGCCATCCGCCTGGTCGCCGAGGGGGAGGCGCTGCTGTCGCCGTCGGTGACCCGGCGGGTGGTGCGGGAGTTCGCCACCCGGCCGTCGAGGGCACCCCGTCCGCACCCGCGGCTGGACACCCTCACCGACCGGGAACGCCAGGTCGTCGGCCTGGTCGGGGAGGGCCTGAACAACGAGGAGATCGCCGCCCGGCTGGTGGTGAGCCCGGCGACCGCGCGGACCCACGTCAGCCGGGCCATGGGCAAGCTGGGAGCCCGGGACCGGGCCCAGCTCGTCGTCTTCGCGTACCAATCGGGCTTGGTCTCGGGGTGAGGCCGGGCCGCCAGCGGCCGTGCGGCGGGGCGGCTACCCTAGCGGTGGCCGGACTCCGCAGTGCCGGCCGCGTTGTGCCCGCCGGAACACTGACAAACGGGATGTTCGCGTGTTTGACACCTTGAGTGACCGCCTGTCCGGGATCTTCACCAAGCTCCGCGGCAAGGGACGGCTCACCGACGCCGACATCGACGCCACCGCGCGCGAGATCCGCCTCGCGCTGCTGGAGGCGGACGTCGCGCTGCCGGTGGTCAAGGGCTTCATCGCGGCCGTCAAGGAGCGCGCCCGCAGCGCCGAGGTCTCCCAGGCGCTCAACCCGGCCCAGCAGATCATCAAGATCGTCAACGAAGAGCTGATCAACGTGCTCGGCGGCGAGGGCCGGCGGCTCCAGTTCGCCAAGCAGCCGCCCACGGTGATCATGCTGGCCGGCCTCCAGGGTTCCGGTAAGACCACCCTCGCCGGCAAGCTGGCCCGCTGGCTCAAGGGCCAGGGACACCAGCCGCTGCTGGTCGCCGCCGACCTCCAGCGCCCCAACGCCGTCGGGCAGCTCCAGGTGCTCGGTGGCCGGGCCGGCGTCGAGGTGTACGCCCCGGAGCCCGGCAACGGCACCGGCGACCCGGTGCAGGTGGCCCGCGCCTCGATCGAGCACGCGAAGCGCGCCGCCCGCGACATCGTCATCGTCGACACCGCCGGCCGACTCGGCATCGACGCCGAGATGATGCAGCAGGCCGCCGACATCCGCGACGCCGTCTCACCCGACGAGGTCATCTTCGTCATCGACGCGATGGTCGGTCAGGACGCCGTCCGCACCGCCGAGGCGTTCCGCGACGGCGTCGGCATCACCGGCGTGGTGCTCTCCAAGCTCGACGGCGACGCCCGTGGTGGCGCCGCGCTCTCCGTGCGCGAGGTGACCGGGCAGCCGATCCTGTTCGCGTCCACCGGCGAGAAGCTGGAGGACTTCGACGTCTTCCACCCCGACCGGATGGCCAGCCGGATCCTCGGCATGGGCGACGTCCTCACTCTGATCGAGCAGGCCGAGCAGGCCTTCGACTCGGATCAGAAGGAGAAGATGACCGCCAAGCTGATGGGCGGCGAGCAGTTCACGCTCGACGACTTCCTCGACCAGCTCATCGCGGTGCGGCGGATGGGCCCGATCGCCAACGTGCTGGCCATGATGCCGGGCATGGGGCAGATGAAGGACCAGCTCGCCGAGCTGGACGACAGCCACTTCGACCGGGTCACCGCGATCATCCGGTCGATGACCCCGGGCGAGCGCACCAACCCGAAGATCATCAACGGTTCCCGCCGGGCGCGCATCGCCAACGGCTCCGGGGTCACCGTGATGGACGTCAACCAGCTGCTCAACCGCTTCGCCGACGCGCAGAAGATGATGAAGCAGATGGGCGGCATGATGGGCCTGCCCGGTGGTGGCCGCCGCAAGGCGACGAAGTCCCCCAAGAACAAGCGCAAGGGCACCAAGGGTGGCGGTCGTCCGCGTACGGGCGCCGGCGCCGGGCTCCCGGGCGGTTTCCCGGGTGGCATGCCGCAGCTCCCGCCGGGGATGGACCCGAACGACCTCGCTGGTGGCCAGGGCCTGCCGCCCGGCTTCAAGCTCCCGAAGATCGACTTCAACAAGCTCGGCAAGGGCGGCGACAAGGGCCCGCGCTGACGCGCGTCGGTGACGGCGGGCGACGTGGGAGGTCCCGGTGGACGTGGCCGGCCCTGACCGCTCGGAGGAACGACCTGCTCGTCGCCGAGGAGGGCTGATCGGGTAGGACTGTGCGCATGGCTCTTCATGTGCGCGGTGTGCTGCTCCCCGACGACGAGGTCCGGGATCTCTGGCTGGTCGGCGACCGGGTCACCTTCACCCCGGTGCCCGGAGCGGAGACGGTGATCGACGGCGGGTTCGTCCTCCCGGGGCTGGTCGACGCGCACTGCCACATCGGCATCGCCCGCGGTGGCGCCCCGATCACGTCGCTCGACCAGGCCCGCGAGTTGGCCCACACCGACCGGGACGCCGGGGTGCTGGCGATCCGCGACGCCGGGTCGCCGTACCCGTACGCCGAACTCGACGACGAACCGGACCTGCCGCGGCTGGCCCGCGCCGGCCGGCACGTCGCGCCCCCGAAGCGCTACCTGCGCGACATCGGCGTCGAGGTCGGCGCGGCCGAGGTGGCCGCGACGGTGGCCGCGCAGGCCCGGGCCGGCAACGGCTGGGTGAAGCTGGTCGGCGACTGGATCGACCGGGGCGTGGGGGACCTCGCGCCAGCCTGGGACGCCGACACCCTCACCGCCGCCGTACGGGCCGCGCACGACGCCGGGGTACGCGCCGCGGTGCACACCTTCTCCGAATCGGCCGTCGAGATCATGGTGCGGGCCGGGGTGGACTCGGTGGAGCACGGCACCGGGCTGAGCCTCGACCTGATCGACGAGATGGCCCGTCAGGGCACCGCGCTGGTCCCCACAATGATCAACATCGCCACCTTCGGGGGCATCGCCGAGCAGGCGCGGGGCAAGTTCCCCGGCTACGCCGAGCACATGCTCGCGCTGCGCGACCGCTTCCCGGAGGTGGTGCGCGCCGCACACGAGGCAGGCGTGCCGATCTACGTGGGCACCGACGCCGGTGGTGGCATCGACCACGGCCTGGCCGCCGAGGAGATGCTGCTGCTGCACGAGCGCGCCGGCATGGCACCGATCGACGTGCTCGCCGCCGCATCCTGGGGCGCCCGCGAATGGCTCGGCTTCCCCGGCCTGGTCGAGGGCGGCCTCGCCGACCTGACCGTCTACCCCGAAGACCCCCGCCACGACCTCCGCGTCGTCCGTGCCCCGTCCCGCACGATCCTGCGCGGCCGAGTCCTCCGCTGACCTCGCGCCGGCCGCGCTGGCCTCGCGCCGGCCGCGCGGGGCCGCGCCGCGCTGGGTCGCGCCGCAAGATCGTGCTGGATCCAGGAAGTAGCGGCCTCGGCGTCGTGGGGATGCCACTGGAACCAGGATTGAGCACGATCTTGTCGGGCGGAGAGGCCGGCGAGGGAAGATCCGCGCAACTTCCCTGATGTTGCTGCCTCACGCTCGCCGGAGGCAGCAACATCACTGATGTTGTGCGGATCTTGGCGTGGGGCATGGGGCGTGGGCGTGGCAGGCCGGGGGCGGAGGTGCGTGCGGGCGCGACGGTTCGCGTACGACGACGTGGGAGCGTCAGCGGGGCGGGCGGGTGGTCGCGGCGGCGGCGAAGAGGTGCACGGCCAGGTCGGCCAGGGCCGCGGCGGTCTGGTCGATCGGGGATCGCGGGAGCACGATGTGGCTCACCACCAGACGGACGATCGTGTCTGCGGCGAATGCCAACGCTGCCTGGTCCGCTCCCGGCAGGTGGTCACCGGCCCACTCGATCAGCGCGCCGGACGCCTCGGTGAGGACCACCTCGGCCCGGGTGGTGAGGTACGGGAGCAGTTCGTCCGAGCCGCCCCGGGCGCTGGTGAGGATGGCCTTGACCAGCGGGTTGTCGGCCGCCGTGGCGAGGGTGTGGGCGATCGCGGCGTACGCGCCGGCCCGTACGTCGGCACCGTGCGCGAGCAGCGCCTCCCGGACGTCGCCGACGAACCGGTCCACTTCGCGTCGGGCGAGCGCCTCGGCGAGGCCCGCCTTGCTGCCGAACTCGTTGTAGACGGTCTGCCGACTGACCCCCGCCGTGGTGGCCACGCCGCCCATGCGGACCGCGTCCCAGCCGGCGGCGATGGTCCGTGCGCGGGCGGCGTCCACGATCGTGTCCCGCAGTCGCTGGCGTGGTGAGTCGGTCGCAGTCATGGTGGTCGAATTCTACGGGCGGGCCGCTACCCCGCCCAGCGCCCGCTGCCCGCCCCCGCCCAGCGCCCGCCGCGCCCCGGCAAGGGCGGGTCGCGCGCCCCGCCCAGCACCGGTCGCGCGGCGCGGCGCCTCCCGGGCGCGGCGGGGACCCGCGTGGCGCATAGGATGTGCGGTCATGGCACGCGTGCTCACTCCCCGTGCGGAGGACTTCCCCCGCTGGTACCAGGACCTGATCGCCAAGGCGAAGCTGGCCGACAACGGCCCGGTCCGCGGCACCATGGTCATCCGCCCCGCCGGCTACGCCATCTGGGAGCGGATGCAGGCCGAGATGGATGCCCGGATCAAGGCGGCCGGCGCGGAGAACGCGTACTTCCCGCTGTTCATCCCGGAGAGCTACCTCAAGCGCGAGGCCCAGCACGTCGAGGGCTTCTCGCCGGAGCTGGCGGTCGTCACCCACGGTGGCGGCAAGCAGCTCGCCGAGCCGGTGGTGGTGCGCCCCACCAGCGAGACGGTGATCGGCGAGTTCATGGCCAAGTGGATCGACTCGTACCGGGACCTGCCGCTGCTGCTCAACCAGTGGGCCAACGTGGTCCGGTGGGAGCTGCGCCCGCGGATCTTCCTGCGGACCAGCGAGTTCCTCTGGCAGGAGGGGCACACCGCGCACGCCACCCGTGAGGACGCCCGCGCCTACGCGCGGCGGATCCTGCACGAGGCGTACGAGGATCTGATGGTGAACGTGCTCGGCATCCCGGTGGTGGTGGGCCTGAAGACGGCCCGTGAGCGCTTCGCCGGGGCCACCGCCACGTACACCTGCGAAGGCATGATGGGCGACGGCAAGGCGCTCCAGTTGGGCACCAGCCACGAGCTGGGCCAGAACTTCGCCAAGGCGTTCGACATCAGCTACTCCGCCAAGGAGGGCGGTCGCGAGCACGCGTGGACGACCTCCTGGGGCACGTCGACCCGGATGCTCGGTGGCCTGATCATGGCCCACGGCGACGACAACGGCCTGCGGGTGCCGCCGCGGCTGGCGCCCATCCAGGCGTACATCATGATCGTCAAGGATGGCGAGGGCGTCGGCGAGGCGGCGGCCAAGCTGCGCGACGGCCTGCGCGACGCCGGTGTCCGGGTCGCGCTCGACGACCGGACCGACACCGCGTTCGGCCGCCGGGCCGTCGACGCCGAGCTGCGCGGCTATCCGGTACGCGTCGAGGTCGGCCCCCGCGACCTGGCCGTCGGCAACGCGACGGTGGTCCGTCGTACCGACGGGTCGAAGTCCCCGACGGCGGTGGCCGACGTGGTCGGCGCGGTCCTCGCCGCACTGGAGGCCGACCAGCAGGTGCTGCACGACCAGGCCCTCGCGCACCGCCAGTCGCGCACCGTCGAGGTGTCGACGCTGGCCGAGGCGATCGAGGCGGCGGCCACCGGCTGGGCCAAGGTGCCGTGGTCGGCGGTCGGCGTGGCCGGCGAGGCCGAGGCGAACGGCCAGGGCGTGACGGTGCGCTGCCTGCTGCGCGCCGACGGCTCGGTGCCGGACTCCGAGGACGAGCCCGACCTGGTCGCCATCCTCGCCCGCGCCTACTGAGGCGTCAGGAAGGGCCCCTTCCTGACGCCCGCGGTCGAGGAAAGGGCCCCCGCTAACAGCCCGGAGGTGCTGCCGTGCGCTTCGCGCCGGGTCGGCTGATCATGCACCGCAACGTGCGGCACGGTCGGATCGGATGGGTCCGGCCGGGTCGCGTGGTAAGCGACGACGAGCGGGGTCTGCTGGTGTGGATCGCGCGGGACTCGCCGGTGGCCCACGAGGTGACCGAGGCGGGGCTGGGCATGCGGGCGATGCCGTTCGCCCAGTGGATCTCGTCGTCGTACCGGCTGGCGCACGGCCGCTGGAACGGCCCTCCGCTGCTGAAGTTCCTGCCCACCGGGGCGGCGCACTCCGTGTGGTGGTTCCGGGACGCGCAGGGCAGGTTCGCCCACTGGTACGTCAACCTGGAGGAGCCCGGTGTCCGCTGGGACGACGGCCCGGTGGCCGGCGTCGACGTGGTGGACCAGGACCTCGACGTGGTGGTGCGTCCGGACCTCAGCTGGGAGTGGAAGGACGAGGACGAGTTCGTCGAGCGTCTCGCCTTCCCGGACGACTACTGGGTGACCGACGAAAAGGCGGTCCGCGCCGAGGGGGAGCGGGTGATCGCGCTCGCCGAGGCGGGCCGGTTCCCGTTCGACGGCACCTGGTGCGATTTCACCCCGCCGGCCCAGTGGGACGTACCGGACGAACTTCCGCCCGGGTGGGACCGTCCGCCGGTGCGCTGAGAGGTGTTCCGGGTCACCGGTGACGCGGTGTCCGGGTCCGATGCGAGAGATCGGCGTCGGATCTGGCAGAATGGGTCGCTGGTATCCAGCGCGCGTCCGGCGCCCTCTAACCCGGGCACGTCGCTAGTCCACCGAGTAGTCTCCGGCCCAACCCCACGGGTCCGGTCGGCGCTCACCCACGCACACCGCCCACAGCGGGCTGGTGAGATCGCAACAGGAGCGAAACAACTGTGGCCGTAAAGATCCGGCTCCTGCGGATGGGCAAGATCCGCAACCCGCAGTACCGCATCGTCATCGCCGACTCGCGCACCAAGCGCGACGGCCGGGCGATCGAGTTCGTCGGGGTTTACCAGCCCAAGGAAGACCCCTCGATCATCGAGGTCAAGTCGGAGCGGGTCCAGTACTGGCTGTCCGTCGGCGCTCAGCCGAGCGAGGCGGTGCAGCGGCTGCTGGAGCTGACCGGTGACTGGCAGAAGTACAAGGGCCTGCCGGCCCCGCCGCCGCTCAAGGTCGCCGCCGAGAAGGCCGACCGCAAGGCGGCGTACGAGGCTGAGGCGAAGGCCGCCGCCGGGCTCGCCCCGGAGACCCCGGCCAAGCCGGCCAAGAAGGCCACCAAGGCCGCTGAGGCTCCGGCCGAGGCCCCGAAGGCCGAGGCCCCGGCGACCGAGGCTCCGGCCGAGGCCCCCGCTGCCGCTGCCGACGCCGGTGAGCAGGCCTGACATGCCTCTGCGTCCGGCGTTGGAGCACCTGGTCAAGGGCATCGTCGACCACCCGGATGACGTCCGGGTCCGGATGGTCGATTCCCGTCGGGGCAAGCGGCTGGAAGTCCGCGTGCACCCCGAGGACCTCGGCACGGTGATCGGGCGGTCCGGCCGGACCGCCAAGGCGCTGCGTCAGGTGATCGGCTCCATCGGCGGGCGCGGGGTACGCGTCGACATCGTCGACTCGTACTGATGCAGCTCGTCGTCGGAAGGATCGGCAAGCCGCACGGTGTCCGCGGGGAGGTCACCGTGGAAGTGCGGACCGACGAACCCGAAGCACGGTTCGCCCCGGGTTCGGTGCTGCGCACCGAACCCGGGGCGGTCCCGCCGCCCGCGCCGGCGAACGGGCCGGGCGTGCCGTTCCGGGTGCCCGCCGAGCTGACCATCGAGGAGTCCCGGTTCCACCAGGGTCGGATGCTCGTCGCCTTCGACGGCATCCTGGACCGCGACACCGCGGAGGCGCTGCGCGGAACCCTGCTCGTGGTGGACAGCGCCGACGTGGAGCCTCCGGAGGACCCGGAGGAGTTCCACGACCACCAGTTGGTGGGTCTGGCCGTGGTCACCCCGGCCGGTGAGCGCCTCGGCGAGGTCGCCCGGATCGACCACGCGCCGTCGTCCGACCTGCTGGTGCTGCGGCGCCCCGAGGGGCGTACCGCGCTGATCCCGTTCGTCCGGGCGATCGTCCCGGAGGTCGACCTGGCCGGTCGACGCGTGATCGTCGACCCGCCGGCCGGCCTGCTCGATCTTTAGGACCAGCCCGCATGCGCGTCGACGTCGTGTCGATCTTTCCGGAGTACTTCGCCCCGCTCGACCTGTCGCTGATCGGCCGCGCCCGGGCCAACGACGTACTCCAGCTCGCCGTGCACGACCTGCGGACCTGGACCCACGACGTGCACCGCACTGTCGACGACACCCCCTACGGCGGCGGCCCCGGCATGGTGATGAAGCCGGAGCCGTGGGGTGCGGCGCTGGACGCGCTCGCCCCGGCCGAGGCCCCGCCGCCCCGGCTGCTCGTGCCGTCACCGGCGGGTGTCCCGTTCACCCAGGCCATGGCGCACGAGCTGGCCGCCGAGCCGCACCTGCTCTTCGCCTGCGGCCGGTACGAGGGGATCGACCAGCGGGTCCTGGCGCACGCCGCCACCCGGATGCCGGTCACCGAGGTGTCGCTCGGCGACTACGTGCTCTTCGGCGGCGAGGTCGCGGTGCTGGTCATCCTGGAGGCGGTCACCCGCCTGCTGCCCGGGGTGCTGGGCAACGCCGGCTCGCTGGACGAGGAGTCGCACGCGCACGGGCTGCTGGAGGCACCGATCTACACGAAGCCGCCGAGCTGGCGCGGGCACGACGTCCCGGAGGTGCTCCGCTCCGGCGACCACGGCAAGATCGCGCGCTGGCGGCGCGAGGAGGGGCTGCTGCGGACCGCGGCCCAACGTCCGGACCTGCTGGCCGCGCTGCCGCCCGAGCGGCTTGACAAACGGGACATCGCGGCGCTGGAGCGGGCCGGATTTCAGCCGCCGCCGGGGGATGTGGCAAAGTAGGGGGGTTGCCGCATCCGTCCGCGCCCGCGGGCGGCTGCGAGGATCCCCGACCGGGGTCGGCCCGCCGATCACCACCCGGGAATCAGAATCACCCACCCGCGCACCGAGTGACGGTGCGCCGTGAGCCTTACGAGGACGCAGCGATGAACATCCTGGACGCCCTTGACGCCCAGTCGAAGCGGACCGACCTTCCCGACTTCCGTGCCGGTGACACCGTCAAGGTGCACGCGCGGGTCGTCGAGGGCAACCGGTCCCGTGTCCAGATCTTCCAGGGCGTCGTGATCCGCCGCCAGGGTGACGGTCTGCGCGAGACCTTCTCGGTCCGCAAGGTCAGCTTCGGTGTCGGCGTCGAGCGGACCTACCCGCTCAACGGCCCGGGCATCGACCGGATCGAGGTCGTGACCCGCGGTGACGTGCGTCGCGCCAAGCTCTACTACCTGCGCGAGCTGCGCGGCAAGAAGGCCAAGATCAAGGAGAAGCGGGAGAAGCAGCCCAGCTGACTTCCCGCTCGCCACGCCGCCTGAGCTGCGCGTATGCCGTACCGCCCAGACCGCACTACCCTGGTCGTACGGGCGCAGCCAGGCGGCGACCCCGCCTTTGTGGCGGGCAGCTGTCCACTACCGCCCGTGGAGCCTCGACGAGGCTCCCGGGCGGTGGTGTTTCTGCGGACGGGGGAGTGGCGTGGTGCAGACGCTTGACGAGGACGGCACCGTCGATCCGTGGCGCCGGCGGGTGCGCCGCGGCCGCCGCCAGATGCCGCTCTGGCAGGAACTTCCACTGCTGCTGGTGGTCGCGTTCTGCCTCGCGGTGCTGATCCGCACATTCCTGCTCCAGGCGTTCTTCATCCCGTCCGGTTCGATGGAGGACACCCTCCTGATCGGCGACCGGGTGCTGGTCAACAAGGTCGTCTACGACGTCCGTGACCCGGTGCGCGGCGAGGTGGTGGTGTTCCGGGGCACCGACCGCTGGGCGCCGCAGGTCGACGAGCAGCCGGAGCCCGGCTTCGTCGGCAAGGTCGGCCGCACCGTCGGGGACCTGGTCGGGGTGAGCCGTCCCGGCGAGAAGGACTTCATCAAGCGGGTGATCGGCCTGCCCGGTGACCGGGTGAAGTGCTGCGACTCCCAGGGCCGGGTCACCGTGAACGGGACTCCGCTCGACGAGCCGTACGTGCTGCGCAACTCCCCGCTGGATCTGCCACCCAATCCGCAGGAGTGCCGCTCCCGGCGCTTCGACGAGGTGGTCGTACCCCCGGGGCAGATCTTCGTGATGGGCGATCACCGCGAGGTCTCCCAGGACGCGCGCTGCCAGGGCCCGGTGCCGATCGACAACGTGGTCGGCCGGGCGTTCATGGTGGTCTGGCCGTCGTCACGCTGGGCCGCGCTGTCGGTGCCGTCGACCTTCGACGACGTGGCCGCGCCGGCCGCCGCCTCCTCCGGGGCGCCCCCGGTCCGTCCGTCCCCGCAGGGCGGTGTGCTGCTGATTCTCCCGTTGGCGGCCGCGCTGAGGGGTTCCCGCGCGTTCCGGACGGTGCCGTCCGGCCCGGCAACGTAGGCTCCTTGGCGTGATTGACGAGCAGACCGACAAGCCGCGCAGCTCCTTCTGGAAGGAGCTGCCGATCCTGCTGGGTGTGGCGATCCTGGTCGCGGTGCTGGTCCGCGCCTTCGTGCTGCAGACCTTCTTCATCCCCTCTCCGTCCATGGAGAACACTCTCAAGATCGATGACCGCGTGTTGGTCAACAAGCTGGTCTACGACTTCCGATCACCGCACCGCGGCGAGGTGATCGTCTTCAAGGCGCCCACCGAGTGGAGCGGCAACCCCGACGGTGAGGACTTCATCAAGCGGGTGATCGGCGTCGGCGGCGACCACGTGGTCTGCTGCGACGCGCAGGAACGCCTGATGATCAACGGCAGGTCGCTCGACGAGCCGTACATCTTCTCGATCGACGGGGTCCGCGACAAGCCGGCCGACCAGGAGTTCGACATCACGGTGCCGAAGGGTCGGCTGTGGGTGATGGGCGACCACCGGTCGGCCTCGGGTGACTCGCTGGAGCACTGGCAGCAGTCCGGGCAGAACATCACCGAGGCCACGATCCCCGAGGGCGAGGTCGTCGGGCGGGCGTTCACCGTCTTCTGGCCCGTCAACCGGGCCACCTGGCTGACGGTGCCCGATCAGTTCGACGGCATTCCCAAGCCGTAGAACCGGCGGGGGCATGGGCGATCGGCCGCACGTCTGGCAGGCTGGTGCGGTGACCGTGAGCGCGAGGAGTGAGCTTGCGAGCCCCGCAGGCGTGAACAGTGCCAATCGTGTCTACACCCCTCGACGCGCGGCACGGGTGCTGCTCGTCGACGCGGCCGGCCGGGTCCTGCTGTTCCACGGCTTCGACCCGGCCCGCCCGGAGCACCGCTACTGGTTCACTCCCGGCGGCGGGCTCGACGAGGCGGAGTCCCCGTCGGCCGGCGCGGCACGGGAGCTGGCCGAGGAGACCGGGCTGCGGGTCGATCCCGCCGAGCTGGGCGAGCCCGTGTGGTCCGACACGACCGAGTTTCCGTTCGACGGCGACTGGTACCGCCAGGAGCAGGATTTCTTCCTGTTCCGGGTGCCGTCGTGGCAGGTCGACACCGTCGGCTTCAACGACGTCGAGCAGCGCAGCATCGCCGGCCACCGCTGGTGGCTGCCGGCCGAGCTGGCCGCCAGCGGCGACCGGTACTACCCGCCCGAGCTGCCCGACCTGCTGGCCCGGCTCCTGCCGCCGGCCGTCGAGGCGTCGTGCTGACCCCGCCGCGCACCGTCGTACGCCGGGAGGCAGGCCTGTACGCGCTCGAACGGGCGCTGCAACGGCGCGGGTTCCGGCACGTGGCCGGCGCCGACGAAGCCGGTCGGGGGGCCTGCGCCGGCCCACTGGTCGCCGCCGCGGCGGTGCTGCCGGAGGGGCGACGCGGCGAGATCGACGGGCTGGCCGACTCCAAGCTGCTCACCCCGGCCAGCCGGGAGCGGGTGTACGCCGAGGTCGTGGACCGCGCCCTGGCGTACGCCGTGGTGGTCATTCCGGCCGACGAGGTCGACTCCCGGGGGCTGCACGTGTGCAACCTGGCAGCGATGCGCCGGGCGCTCGCCTCGCTCACGACCCGGCCGGAGTACGTGCTGACCGACGGCTTCGGCGTGGACGGCCTGGGCGTGCCGGGGCTGGCGGTCTGGAAGGGTGACCGGGTGGCCGCGTGTGTGGCGGCGGCCAGCGTGCTCGCCAAGGTCACCCGAGACCGGATCATGGTGGAGCTGGACGGGGTGTTCCCGGCGTACGGCTTCGCCGAACACAAGGGCTACATCACCCCGGAGCACAGCGCGGCGCTGCGGGAGCACGGACCGTGCCGGGAGCACCGCTTCTCGTACATCAATGTCGCCGCGGTCTCCGGCCGCGACGGCCGGCCGCCGCGCGCCCGACGGCCCGTCGGCCCGGCGTCGGACGAGCCGATGGAGCGCTCCTGGGCGTCAGGGGGTACCGTCGGCGTGGCGTTGGGCGAGCAGCCTCGGCCTCCGGCGCCGGTGGGGGAAGATGTGGTCATGGAAGGCGGAGTGCGATGAGCGCGGAAGATCTCGAAAAGTACGAGACCGAGATGGAGCTGCAGCTCTACCGGGAGTACCGCGACATTGTCCGCCAGTTCTCCTACGTGGTGGAGACGGAACGCCGGTTCTACCTGGCCAACCAGGTCGACCTGCACGTGCGTAACTCCGACGGCGAGGTCTACTTCGAGGTCGAGATGCACGACGCCTGGGTGTGGGACATGTATCGTCCTGCCCGCTTCGTGAAGAACGTCCGAGTGATGACCTTCAAGGACGTCAACGTCGAAGAGCTGGAGAAGCCCGACATCTCGCTGCCCGCCGACTCCGGCTTCGGCGGCTGAGGACCCTCGGCCACGCCACGGTCCCCCCATCCGTGGCGCGGCCCGACGCGCCGGTCACTCGGCCGGCACCACAACCTCGACGCGCTGCACCAGGTTGTTGGCGAAGCCGCCACGGTTCCACGGCTGCTCGACCGGCTGGGTCCGCCCGGACGCGTCGGTCGCCCGCGCGCTGAGCACGTACCGGCCGGGCGTCGCCGTCCACTCGTACCGCCACCGCCGCCACGCGAACTCCCCGCCCGCCGCCGGGTCCAGCTCGGCCGGCGCCCAGTTCGCACCGCCGTCGACGCTGACCTCCACCGCGACCACCGGCGCGTGGCCCGACCAGGCCCGCCCGTCCACAGTGCAGGGTCCTGCCGGGAGCAGCCGACGGCGCGTCATGAAGTCGGGAAAGCCCGGCGGGCGGACCAGCGCGCGCGGCTCGATCCGGGTGACCGGCACGCCCGGGTCGTCGGCGTCGCGCCGCAGCCGGTACGCCTCCGCGTTCTGGTAGCCCTCGAACGGCTCCGTCCGGACCTCGATCGAGCGCAGCCACTTCACGTGCGCCATGCCGTACCAGCCCGGCACGATCAGCCGCAGCGGGGCGCCGTGCTGCGGCAGCAGGGGAGCCCCGTTCATCTCGTACGCCAGCAGCACCTCCTCGCGCAGCGCGTCGGTCACCGGCAGCGCCCGCTGGTAGTCCTGCTCGACACCGCGCTCGACGCCATGGTCGGCACCGGTGAAGACCACGTCGACCGCGTCCGCGCCCAGGCCCGCCTCGCGTAGCAGCGGAGCGAGGGGCGTGCCGGTCCACTCGGCGTTGCCGACCGCCTCGACCAGCCAGGGCTGGCTCACCGGCCGGGGGTGCAGCAGGGCCCGGCCGTTGCCGGCGCACTCCATCGTGACCCGGTGGGTGACACGGGGTCGCGCGCGCAGGTCGGCGAGGGTGACGGTCAGCGCACGGTCCACCGCGCCCCCGACGGTCAACGCGTGCGCCGCCGCGTCGACCTCCGGGATGTCGTAGTGGATCAGCAGGTAGTGCAGCCCGGCGGGGGTCACGTCGTACCGCAGCGCCTCCAGCGGAAGGCCGTGGTTGCGGGCGGCGAGCTGCAACTCCTCGGCACTGATCGCCTCGTCGGGCTCGGCGAGCCGGGACGGGCCGCTCACGTCCGCCACCGTCGGCGTCCGGTCATCGACAGTGGTCATGCGAGGCCTCCCCGGTGCAGACGGCGCCACCCGCCGTACGCGGCCCAGCCTAGGCCCTTTGTTCCGGCCCGGCGGTGGTGACCTGGTCCGCTGTGCGTCGGGTCGGGACAGCGTTCCCATAACAGATCATCGGGCGGTTCGGTGGTCGTCCACAGGACCCCCGGTTGTCCACAGCTTCGTCAGCCGGGCTGGCGGACGGCCCAGCCTTCGCCGGAGGCTGCCGTCATGCGACCGCCACCCGACGATCGGATCCGCCGCACGCTGCTGCTCTGCGCCGCGCTCCCGCTCGCACTGACCGTCCAGCTCTGCGGGCTGGCGGTGCTGGTCGCGGCGGTGCCCGGCCAACCACCGACGCCAACCGTGCCGGTCGCGGCCGTGACCGACCCGGCGCCTGGACCAGTGCCTGCCGGGCGGTTCCGCTGGCCCCTCGACGGGCCACCTCGTCCGGTGCGCCGGTTCGACCCGCCGCCCCGACCGTGGCTGCCCGGCCACCGTGGCGTCGACCTGGCCGCCCCGCCCGGAGCGGCGGTCCGCAGCGCCGGGCCGGGCACCGTGCTCTTCGCCGGCCTGGTGGCCGGCCGACCGGTCGTCACCGTCGGGCACGCCGACGGGCTGCGGACCACCTACGAGCCGGTCCAACCCGCCGTACGCCCCGGCCAGCCGGTCACCGCCGGCACGCCGCTGGGCGAACTGCTGCCCGGGCACCCGGGTTGCCCGTCGCAGGCGTGCCTGCACTGGGGCCTGCGGCGGGGCGAGGAGTATCTCGACCCCCTCTCCCTGCTCGGCCTCGGCCCGGTGCGGCTGCTCCCGGTGCGCCCGCTCCCAGCGGACCCGCTTCCGGCGCACCTACTTCCGGCGCACCTGCTTCCCGGCGCCCCGATTTCGGTGCGTCCGCTCCCGCTCGGTCCGGGCGGGAGCGGGTCAGCGCTGGGCGAGCAACGCCGGCAGCCGAACGGCCAGCCGTTCGTACTCGTCGGCGGCGTTGTAGACCTGACCGGTGAGCCGCAGCCATCCGCGGCCGTTCCAACTCATCACCGCGACCTCGGCGGCGAGCCGCTCGCCGATCCGGGTCTGCAACGCCCGAGCCGCGTCGATCGTGGTGCCCGTGCCGGGCGGCAGCGGAATGAGGCGGAGAGCCACAGCCGGCCCGCCGGGGTCGGGCAGATCAGCGGGGGCCACCCCCAGCGCGTCCCCCACCACCCGCTGGCCGTACGCGGCGAGCGCGGCGTTGTGCGCCCGTACCCGGTCGACGCCGAGGCTGCGCAGCGTGAACAGTCCCGCCGGGGCGGCCAGCCAGGAGGTGTAGTCGAGCGTGGCCTGCCATTCGAGCCGGGCCGGGAAGCCGGCTTCCTGCTCCCACGAGACCACCAGCGGCTCGATCCGCTCCCGCCACTGGGGGGCGACCACCAGCAGGGCAGTGCCGCGCGGGGCGTACCCCCACTTGTGCAGGTTGCCCGCCCAGAAGTCCGCGCCGATGCTCGCGACGGTGGTGGCCAGCATCCCGGGGGCGTGTGCCGCGTCCACCAGAACGGGCACCCCGCTCTCGTGGGCCGCCCCGACGATGGCGGCGATCGGGAAGAGCCGGGCGGTGGCGGAGGTGAGCTGGTCGACGACGAGCAGCCGCGTCCGCCCCGGGCGCAGGCCGGCCCGGATGATCTGCACGATCTCTTCGTCGGTGGCGGCCAGCGGGATCGGCAGGACGCGGCTGACCGCGCCGGTGCGCCGGCACTCCCGCTGGATGGCCAGGCTCACCGCCCCGTACCCGTGGTCGGTGCTGAGCACCTCGTCACCGGGTCGCAGGCCCACCGACTGCAGCACCACGGCGACGCCGGTGGTGGTGTTCCCGATCAGCGCGCTGCCGTCCGGGTCGGCACCCAGGAACCCGGCGAGGTGCCGGCGGGTGTGCGTGATCCGGTCGGCGAGCCCCTGGGTGAAGAAGCGCAGCGGGTTGGCCTCCATCTCGTCGCGCAGCCGCTGCTGGACTCGCTGCACGCCGATCGGCACCGCGCCGAACGATCCGTGGTTGAGATGGCTGACCGCCGGGTCCAGGGAGAAGAGCAGGCGGGCGCCCGGGATCGGCTCGGGTGGCTGCGGGACGCTCACCCGATGATCGTAACCGTCGAGCGGTCCGGCCCCTGGGCCCTTGATCAGGCGCGGGGATGTGCCTGCCGGTAGGCGGCGCGCAGCCGCTCCACCGAGACGTGGGTGTAGATCTGCGTGCTGGCCAGCGACGAGTGGCCGAGCAACTCCTGCACGGCGCGCAGGTCGGCCCCGCCCTCCAGCAGATGGGTGGCGGCGGAGTGGCGCAGCCCGTGCGGGCTGGTCCGCGGAAGGCCGGCCGTCTCGGCGTACCCGCCGACGATCTGTCGCGCCGTCGTCGGGTTGAGCCGGCCACCGCGCGCCCCGAGCAGCAGCGCGTCGCCGGAGCGGGCGCCCGCCACCAGCGGTCGGCCCCGGCGTAACCACTCGTCCAACGCCCGCTGCGCGGGCACCCCGTACGGCACCGAGCGCTCCCGGCCGCCCTTGCCGAACACCCGGATCACCCGGCGGCCGTGGTCGACGTCCCCGACGTCCAGTCCGCACGCCTCGCTGACCCGCACGCCGGTGGCGTAGAGCAGCTCCAGCAGAACCCGGTCGCGCAACAGCACCGCCTCGGCGGCTGCGGCATCCGGCGCGTCGCCGACGGCTCCCGCCGCAGCCGTGCCGTGCGCGGGCGTTGCCGTCGTGGCCGCGTCCGGCGCGGGCGTTGCCGTCGTGGTCCCGCTGTGCGCGGCTGCTTCCGTCGCGGTCGTGCCGTGCGCGGGCGTCGGTTGCCGGGACGGCGCCTCCACCAGGGCGGCGGCCTGGTCGGCGCGCAGGACGCTGGGCAACTCCCGGTGAGCACGAGGGCTGGCCAGTGCGGCGCCCACGTCGGTCGGGAGCAACCCGGCGCGGTGCGCCCAGGCGCTGAACGCCCGCGCTGAGGCGGCCCGACGGGCCAGCGACGTACGGGCGGCACCTGTGGTCCGCTGCCGGGCCAGCCAGCTCCGCAGCACCGACAGGTCCAGCTCGGCCAGCTCCAGGCAGCCCATCCGCACGGCGTGGTCGAGCAACGTGACCACATCGGTGACGTACGCGCGGACGGTGTGCGCCGACCGGTTGCGGACCCGGGCGAGGTGCTCGGCGAAGTCGTCGACCGCGTCCCGCAGCGCCGGCGGCAGCGCCTGGTGGGTGGCCCGGGTGCCCCGGCTGGACCGGCTCACGGCAGTCGCGCCCACGGCGGCGTCGCGGTTGCTGCCCGCCGCGCGGCGTGCGCACCCCCACTGACAGCTGGCACGGCACCAGCGTACGGCCGCGAGTCGCACAACGCTCGCCACTCTGGTGCCGGTGTCGCCACACCCGACGGCCGGGCACCGCGATGGTGCGTCTGCTCATGAGCCGCCCGTCGAGCCGGTTGGCGGGACAAGGGCGTAACCGTCGTCGCGGCGCACCACCATGGACAGCTCCTCCAGCAACGACAGCTTGCGCAGCGCGGTACGCACGTTCACGCCGGCCCGGGCGGCGAGCGCGTCCACACCCCGTACGCCCCGGCGGGGCAACGCCTCCAGCAGGGATCGGGCGTCGTCGTCCAAGGCGTCGGTCGGCCGCTGCGGGCCACGGGCCAGCGGGGCCAGGTCCGCGCCGACCCGGCCCACCTCCTCGAGCACGTGCGCCACCCCGGTGACCAGCCGCACCTCGGCGCACTCGCGGAGCAACTCGTGTGCCCCGACGGACATCGCCGAGGTCACCGGCCCGGGCACGACCATCGCGACCCGCCCGGTGTGGATGGCCCGCCGGGCGGTCTGCGTCGCGCCGCTGCGCGCCGACGCCTCCACCACGACGGTGCCGAGGGTGCCCCCGGCGATGACCCGGTTGCGGATCAGGAACCGGGGACGCAGCGGCTCGGCGCCGGGTGGCCACTCGCTGACCAGCAGCCCCGTGTCGGCGATCCGGTCGAAGAGCGCGGTGTTGCCCATCGGATACGGCCGGTCCACCCCGCAGGCCAGCACCGCGACGGTCAACCCGCCCGCGTTGAGGGCACCCCGGTGGGCTGCCGCGTCGATGCCGAACGCGCCGCCGGAGACCACTGTCCAGTCCCGCTCGGCCAGCCCGTACCCCAGTTCGGTGGCGACGTGCTGGCCGTAACCGGTGGCCGCCCGCGCGCCGACCACCGCCACCGAGCGCTCCAGCGCCTCGCCCAGGTCCCAGGCCCCGCGTACCCAGAAGCAGAGCGGCGGCGCGGTCTCGCCGTCCACCCGGCGGATGGCGTTCGGCAGCCGGAGCGTCTTCAGGCCGGCCACCCGGACCGGCCACTCCGCGTCGTCGGGGGTGACCAGGCGGGCGCCGAGCCGGTCGGCCCTCGCCAACGCCTCGGCGGCGACCGCCCGCGCGTCACCGGCGGCCGACCGGGCGGCCACCGTGCTGTGTAGCCAGCCGTCGGGGCTACCGCCGTCGAGCAACAGATCCAGTGTCGCGACCGGACCGAGTCGGTCGACCAGTTGGTACACCGCCCGGGTGCCCGGCTCGGCCAACCAGGTCAGCGCCACCCGGGCCAGCCTGCTCTCCTCGTCGGCGCTCATGCCGCCTCCCCCGTTCGTAGTTGGATCGCCTCTCGTACGTCGTCGCGGTCCGGCCGGTCCCGGCCGTCCAGGTCCGCGATGGTCCAGGCCATCCGGATCACCCGGTCGAAGCCCCGCGCCGAGAGTGAGCCGGAGTCGAGTCGGCCGCGCAGCTCGGCGGTGACCGGCGCCGGGAGCCGCCACGGCGGGCGGCGCAGGAGCGGGCCGTCCACCTCGGCGTTGAGTCGCCGCCCGAGGCCGGCCCAGCGGGCGGCGGCCGCGCGGCGGGCCGCCGCGACCCGGGCGGCGACAGTCGCCGAGGACTCGGCGTCGCCGACGGACGCCATCAGCTCCGCCGCCCGGACCGGCATCAGCCGCACCTGCACGTCGATCCGGTCGAGCAGCGGCCCGGAGAGCCGGCCCAGGTAGCGACGGCGCACCAGCGGCGAGCACTCGCAGTACGCGTCGCCGGACGGTTTCGCGCACGGGCACGGATTGGCGGCCAGCACCAGTTGGGTCCGGGCCGGGTACTCGGTGCCGCCCCCGCTGCGGCTCAGCAGGATGCGACCGTTTTCCAGCGGCTGGCGCAGCGCCTCCAGCGCGCCCTTGCTGAACTCCGGCGCCTCGTCCAGGAACAGCACCCCGCGGTGGGCCAGCGACACCGCGCCGGGGCGGGCCAGCCCGGAACCGCCGCCGACGAGGGACGGGATCGTCGCCGTGTGGTGCGGCGCCTGGAACGGCGGCCGGCGCAGCAGTCGACCACCCGGTGGCAGCAGCCCGGCGACCGAGTGCAGCGCGGTCACCTCCAGCGCCGCGTCGTCGTCCAGCTCGGGCAGGAGCGACGGCAGCCGCTCGGCCAGCATCGTCTTACCGGCGCCCGGAGGGCCGAGCAGCGCGATGTGGTGCCCGCCCGCCGCGGCGACCTCCAGCGCCCGCCGGCCCAGCTGCTGCCCGGCGACCTCGGCGAGGTCGGGTCCGCCGGATACCGGTGCCGGCGCGTCCGGCGGTGGTTCGATCAGCGGGCTGCCGTCGCGGACGAAGGCGACCAGCCGGTGCAGCGTGTCCACCGCCCGCACCCGTACGCCGGGGATGACCGCGGCCTCGGCGGCGTTGCCGGTCGGCACGATGACCCGTTCGACGCCGGCCTTGGCCGCTGCGGCGACCATCGGCAGCACCCCGCGCACCGGCCGGACCGTGCCGTCCAGGCCCAGCTCGCCGAGGACCACTACCCCCTCCAGCGGGAGCAGCGGCAGCTCACCCGAGCCGCCCAGCAGCGCGGCGGCGATGGCCAGATCGAACGCCGAGCCGAACTTCGGCAGCGTGGCCGGCAGCAGGTTCAGTGTGATCCGCCGGTTGGGCCAGCGTTGGCCGGAGTTGACCACGGCGGCCCGGACCCGGTCCCGGGCCTCGTGCAGGGCCGTGTCCGGCAGACCGGAGATCACCACGGCCGGCAGGCCGGCGGCCAGGTCCGCCTCGACCTCGACGAGGTGGCCGGTGACGCCGACCAGCCCCACGCAGAGCACCTTCGCGTAGCTCATGACGCGTCACCGATCCGTCGGCGGCGCATCTCAGAACGCGCCCTTGAGGTGGTCGACCTGCGCGGGACCGGCGGCGGGCAGTCGTACCGACAGCACGTCGAACCGCACCTCGTCGGCGCTGGTGCCGGTCTCGGCGAGCCAGATCGCGGCGAGCCCGCGCAGGCGACGGGCCTTGGCTGGTACGACAGCCTCGGCCGGTGTGCCGAAGCTGTCGCCCCGGCGCGTCTTCACCTCACAGAACGCGAGCACCGGCCCGTCCCAGGCGATGATGTCGATCTCGCCTTGCGAGCAGCGCCAGTTCCGGGCGATCGGGCGCAGCCCCGCCTCGCTGAGGTGCCGGGCGGCACACCGCTCGCCGTACGCGCCGACCGCCTGGTTCCGCTTCGTCATGGCCGCGACGGTGCCCGTCCGAGTGCGCGCGTCGCGACCCCGCGACGGCCCGGCTGTGGACGACGGGCGTCCTGTGGACAACCGGACGATCAAGCCCGCGCCGTGCTATGCAACGACCCGGACGAGGCGCTGAACCCTTCACCGGCCGACCGGGGCTGAAATGGCGCGGACGTGGCCTGTCGCATACGGTGCCTGACGTGGACGGACGACGGAGCTTTCCGGAAGATCAGGAGTCGCGCTGGTACCCCGACGAGCGGGGTCGCGGTTACGGCGATTCCGAGTGGCGCGGCGCGGGTGAGCCGCGATACCGGGACAGCGAGATCCCCGAGCAGCGCGGCGGCGAAGACGGTCGATCCCTCGAGGACACCGGCATCGGTCGACGCCGTGAGCCGGATCCGGCGCCCTTCGGCGCCATCCCGGAACCGGGCTCGGGCCGCTTCGGCGCGGTGGACGCGGGCCGCTTCGGTGGCCCGCCGGAGTCGGACTCCGGCCGTCTGAACGTGGTGGACTCGGGCCGCTTCGGTGGCCCGCCGGAGTCGGACTCCGGCCGTCTGAGCGCGGTGGACGCCGGCCGCTTCGGTGGCCCGCCCGAGTCGGACTCGGGGCGGTTCGGCGCCGTCGACGCCCAAGCGGGGATGTTCGGCAGCGGCGAGGCCGACTCCGGACGCTTCGGCGCTGTCGACCCGCTTGGTGACGCGCGTACGGAGGGGGACGGTTACCGGGCGACCCGCTCCCGCAGGGCGGATCGGGACCCCTCGGAGATCTCCGGGGAGCTGCCCGGCCGCCGGGCCGCCCGAGAGCCGCTGAGCCCGGCCACGCCCGAGGTGGCCCGGGACGCCACGCCGGAGGTCGCCCGAGACGCCGGGTCGGCGGCCGCCCAGGCCGTCGGGCCGGCGGCCGGTGTGCTCGCCGATCAGGCCCGGCCCGCCCCGCTCGCCGGATATCCGATCATCGAGCCGACCCGGGGCGGCGGGGAGCAGCCGCACCCGCTGGAGATGCCGACCGGCCCGATGCCGGGGATCGGCCCGCGGCCCGACCTGTCCGCCGGCGAGCCGCCGGTGTACCCCCAGCCGACCGACGGTGTCTACCGGACCCGTCGCCCGGCGTTGGCCGCGCTCTTCGCCCTGCTGGCGTTGATTTTCGAGATCCCCGCACTGCGGGTGTTGCTGGCGGGCGTGACCGGCGACCCGCTGGACGCTGGAAACGTCGTGGTGGGCATCTGCCTGGTCGCCGGGCTGCCGATCTTCGCAGCGGGGCTGTACGGACTCAGAACCGGCGGACTGGCGCTTTCCGACGGCGGACGGGGATGGCTGCGCCCTCCGACGGCGTACCTGACTGTCGGCCTGGTGCTCTTCGTCGCCGCCGCCCTCGCCGCCGGCTGAGTCCCACCCGCACAGCTCCGCCCGACAGACCCGCCGGCGGGCCCCGCCTGGCAGCGCTCCCGGCGGGCCTCGCCTGGCAGCCCCGCCCGCGCTGCACCCGGAGGCCGTCGGGCGGGGGAGGGGCGTACACTGGCCAACTGGCGACCGCCTCGCGCGGTCGACCTCGCGTGCCCTCTTCACGAATCGTCGTGAAGCGACGGCCTCCCTGGTCCCGATCTTGATCGGGCCCACCATGGGCCGGCGACCAGGCGCCAGGACGTCCGGCCACCGGCCGGGCGTGACAACCAGGGATCTTGAGGAGTACCCCACCCATGGCCGTCGTGACCATGCGCCAGCTGCTGGAGAGCGGTGTCCACTTCGGGCACCAGACCCGGCGTTGGAACCCGAAGATGAAGCGCTTCATCATGACCGAGCGCAACGGCATCTACATCATCGACCTGCGCCAGACTCTCGACTACATCGAGAAGGCGTACGAGTTCGTGCGTGGGACCGTCGCGGAGGGTGGCAGCATCCTCTTCGTCGGCACCAAGAAGCAGGCCCAGGAGGCCATCGCCGAGCAGGCGACCCGGGTCGGTCAGCCGTACGTCAACCACCGCTGGCTCGGTGGCATGCTGACCAACTTCCAGACCGTGTACAAGCGCCTCCAGCGGATGAAGGAGCTGGAGGGCCTGGGTGACCTCAGCGGCACCGCCGCCGGTTACACCAAGAAGGAGACCCTGCAGCTCTCCCGCGAGAAGATCAAGCTGACCCGCACGCTGGGTGGTCTGCGGGACATGCAGAAGCTGCCGGCCGCGGTCTGGATCGTCGACACCAAGAAGGAGCACATCGCCGTCGACGAGGCCCGCAAGCTGGGCATCCCGGTGATCGCCGTTCTCGACACCAACTGCGACCCGGACGAGGTCGACTTCCCGATCCCGGGCAACGACGACGCGATCCGCTCCGCCGAGCTGCTGACCCGCGTGGTCGCGGCCGCCGTCGCGGACGGTCTGATCGCGCGGTCGGGTCGTCGCCGGGGCGGGGACGAGAAGCCCGAGGGCGTCGCGAGCGACGAGCCGCTGGCCGAGTGGGAGCGCGAGCTGCTGGAGCCGAAGAAGGCCGACGAGTCGGCCGCACCGGCCGAGCAGCCGGCCGCTGCCGCCGCCGAGCAGCCCGCTCCGGAGCAGCCGGCGCAGGCCGCCACCGAGCAGCCGGCGGCCGCCACCGCGGAGTGACCCGCACCGTCGCTGCCCGTCCGTCCGTTTTTCCGCGGACGGCGGGCAGCGGCGGTACGCCGGGCACGATCCGCCCGGATCCGGGTAACCGGCACCTCTGACCATCCACACGCCGTCTCAACACCGAAGAGAGAGCCATGTCCCAAATCACCGCCGCGGACGTCAAGAAGCTCCGCGACCTCACCGGCGCCGGCATGATGGACAGCAAGAAGGCGCTGACCGAGGCCGAGGGCGACTTCGACAAGGCCATCGAGATCCTGCGCGTCAAGGGCGCCAAGGATGTCGGCAAGCGGGCCGGTCGTACGGCCGCCAACGGCCTGGTCGCCCACTCCGGCAAGGCGCTGCTCGAGCTCAACTGCGAGACCGACTTCGTCGCCAAGACCGAGTCGTTCATCGCGCTGGCCCAGCAGCTGGTGGAGCACGGCGAGCGTTCCGGCGTGAACAACGCCGAGGAGCTGCTCGCCTCCGAGCTGGACGGCAAGGTCGTCGCCGACCTGGTCCAGGAGCAGTCCGCCAAGATCGGCGAGAAGCTGGTGCTGAACCGCTTCGCCAAGGTCGAGGGCACCACCGCGGTCTACCTGCACCGCAAGGCGCAGGACCTGCCGCCGGCCGTCGGCGTGCTGGTGTCGTACACCGGCAAGTCCGACGAGGCGGGCGACGCTGACGCCCGTGGTGTCGCCATGCAGATCGCCGCGATGCGGCCGAAGTACCTCACCCGGGACGAGGTTCCGGCCGAGGTCGTCGAGTCCGAGCGGCGCATCGCCGAGCAGACCGCCCGCGAGGAGAACAAGCCCGAGGCGGCCCTGCCGAAGATCGTCGAGGGTCGGGTGAACTCCTTCTTCAAGGACTACGTCCTCGTCGAGCAGTCGTCCGTCGCCGACAACAAGAAGACGGTGAAGCAGATGCTGGCCGAGGCCGGCATCGAGGTCACCCGCTTCGTGCGGTTCGAGGTCGGCCAGGCCTGAGCCGCCACCGGGCGCCGCGCGCGCCCGTGGGCAGGAAACGTCGACGAGGAGGCCGCCGGTGTACGTGACAGGCACCGCGGCCTCCTCGTCACATAGGGTCGGCAGCGGCAGGTTCGCGGTAACGCGTCGCGCGGGGCGTGCGCGTGGGGGAAGGCGGGGCGGATGACGCAGGTTGTGAGTGACCGGACGCTGGCGGTGGACGATCCGACGGCGCCGCCGCCGGGGCGGGCCCGCCGGGTGGTGCTGAAGCTCTCGGGTGAGGTGTTCGGTGGCGGCGCGATCGGCGTCGACCCGGACGTCGTGCAGGCCATCGCCCGGCAGATCGCCACAGTGGTCCGCCGCGGCGTGCAGGTCTCCGTGGTGGTCGGCGGGGGCAACTTCTTCCGTGGCGCGGAGCTGCAGAAGCGCGGGATGGACCGCGCTCGCGCCGACTACATGGGCATGCTCGGCACCGTGATGAACTGCCTCGCGTTGCAGGACTTCCTGGAGAAGGAAGGCATCGAGACCCGCGTGCAGAGCGCCATCACGATGGCCCAGGTCGCCGAACCGTACATCCCGTTGCGGGCGATCCGGCACCTGGAGAAGGGCCGTGTGGTCATCTTCGGCGCCGGCGCGGGCATGCCGTACTTCTCCACCGACACCGTGGCCGCCCAGCGGGCGCTGGAGATCCGGGCCGACGTGGTGCTGATGAGCAAGAACGGCGTGGACGGCGTGTACACCGCCGATCCGCGGATCGACCCCACCGCCAGCAAGCTCGACTCGATCACCTTCTCCGAGGTGCTGCGCCGCAACCTGCGGGTGGCCGACGCCGCGGCGTTCAGCCTCTGCATGGAGAACGGCCTGCCGATGTTGGTCTTCGGCGCGCAGGGTGACGACACCATCATCCGCGCGGTGGGTGGCGACAAGATCGGCACCCTGATCACCGCCTGAGCGTGACCGGCAGCGGCCCGGACGACTTTCAGCAGAGCCCACGACGAGCACAGAAGGAGGCGAGGAGACCGGTGATCGACGACACCCTCCTCGAGGCCGAGGAGAAGATGGAGCGTGCCGTTGAGCACGCCAAGGAGGAGTTCGGCGCGATCCGCACCGGTCGCGCCAACGCCGCCATGTTCTCCAAGGTCATCATCGACTACTACGGCACGCCCACTCCGTTGACGCAGATGGCGTCCATCGCGGTTCCCGAGCCGCGGATGGCCATCATCAAGCCGTACGACAACTCGCAGATCAACGCGATGGAGAAGGCGATCCGCGACTCGGACCTCGGGGTGAACCCGAACAACGAGGGCAACCAGCTGCGCATCCTGCTCCCGCAGATGACCGAGGAGCGCCGCCGCGACATGATCAAGGTGGCCCGGCACAAGGGCGAGGAGGCCAAGGTGGCGATCCGCAACGTCCGCCGCCGTGGCAAGGAGGAGCTGGACCGGATCGTCAAGGACGGCGAGGCCGGCGAGGACGACGGTCGCCGCGCCGAGAAGGAACTGGACGACCTGACGCAGCGCTACGTCGCCAACATCGACGACCTGGTCAAGCACAAGGAGACCGAGCTGCTGGAGGTCTGAGGCCCGACCCGGCGTCCGCCGGGTGAGCAGCCGATGCGAGGCCCGCCCCCGATCCGGGGACGGGCCTCGCGCCGTCCGAGCGTCAGTGGGGGATCCGGACGGTCCGGGTCGTCTCGGTCAGGGTCGTTCCGACGTACGCGTCGTGCAGCTCGAAGCGCACGGTGGCCCGACCCGGATGCAGCACCGGGTCGGCCCGGTAGAAGCCCATCGAGATGCTGGCGGTGCCGCCGTCGCAGACGATCTCGCCGGCGCCGAGGCCGCCGGTGGCCCAGTAGGTCGGCAGGCCGTCCTGGGTCAGCGACGCCGACAGGAAGTACACGCCGGTCGGGCAGTTGCGCACCTCCCCCCGGGCGGTGGCGGCCGGGAACGCCGGCCCGGTGCCGTCGGGGCTCCCGTCGTACAGGTAGATCTCGCTGGTGCGGTGGTCGATCCTGATGGTGGCGTTCCGTGTCGCCGCGGTGGCCGGTGGGGCCGCCGTCAGGACGAGGGCGGCCATCGTCAGCACCGCCAGGCTGATTCTGCGCACGAACGTTCCTTCCCCGTTGCTGTGGTGCAGACCGCCGGCGGACGCCGGCACACCGACAGCCGACCACCGACGGGTGGCGCGGGTCATCCCCTGTTCGCCCGGATGCTCGGTCGGATAGGCGTCGATGCGCCGGGGGCGCTCGGGCGGGCGGCGGGGCGCGGTTCTCGGGCCGGCGTCCGGCCGTCGCCGTCGTGGCAGCGTGGGCCACTCGCCGGACCCCGCCCACCGCGACCCCGCGAGGGGCCTCGGCGGCCACTGGCGCCATCGTCCGCCTCGCCCCGGCGGCGGGTGCAGTAGGCTCGGCAGGATTCCCGGCCACCGGGCGGTGCGCACCGGGAATCGACCGACCGTCGGGGCGGTCGAGCCGGAGGAACACAGTCGCGCGTGTAGGGGATGCTTGTGGTCTTGCGTCATGTGGTGGTACTCGTGCCGCGTCGCGGTGCGTGATGTCCCACCCCGACCCCTACACCGACGAGCCGCGCGGCTGGGACCGACCCGAGCGCCCGGTGGCCCTGCCCTGGCCCGAGCAGGAGATCGAGGCGGGCCAGTGGAGCCGCCGTCCGACAGCCGGGCCCGAGGTGTACGCCGAGCCACGAACCCGCCCGTACGCCGATCCGTACCCGGCTGACCCGTACGACGAGCGCGGCCGGACGGTCCGCCCGGACGACCGGGACCGCTTCGACGACCGGGATCGGCGCGACCGGTTCGACGACCGGGATCGCTACGACGACGAGCGGAACCAGTCCGACAGGTACGACGACCGGGGTCGCCCCGCCCGCTACGGCGACCGCCCGCCAGCGGGTGACGCGGCGCCACGTTATGCCGACCCGGGCGCCGGCCAGCGTTACGACGACAGTGCCGCGCCGCCGCACTTCGACGACGGTGACGTGCCGCCCTCCTTCGACGACCGTGACGTTCCGCCGCGCTTCGACGACGATGCCGGTTTCCCGACGGCGCAGCTCGCGCCCATCGGCGCGGAGATCCTGCCGGACGACGACCCGGTGACCGAGCCGGAGCCCCCGAAGGGCCGGCGGCAGAGGGGCCGGCGACGGGCCAGCCTCGACCGGCCGGCGACCCAGCAGGTGGGCACCGGGCGGGCCGGCCGGAACCTGCCGGCGGCCATCGGGGTCGGGCTCGGCCTCGGCGCGCTGATCGTGGTGCCGCTGGTCTTCTACCCGCTGGCGTTCCTGCCGGTGATCGCCGCCGCCATCGCGGTGGGCATCTGGGAGATGGCCCGGGCGGTCCGCCGCAGCGGCGCCCACCCGCCGCTGGTGCCGCTGCTCGCCGGTGGCGTGCTGACCATCGGGCTGGCGTGGTTCGCCGGTCCGGACGCGCTCAGCCTGGGCCTGCTGGTCACCGTGCTGGGCACGATGGTCTGGCGGTTGGGCGACGGCCCGGCCGGCTTCCAGCGGGATCTCACCGCGGCCACCCTGATCGCTGTCTACGTGCCGTTCCTCGGTGGCTTCGCGGCGTTGCTGGCGGCGGCCCCCGACGACGGCCGGCTGCGCATCCTGGCCACGCTGATCGCGGTGGTCCTCTCCGACACCGGCGGGTACGCGGCCGGCGTCTCCTTCGGCCGCCACCCGATGGCCCCGTCGATCAGCCCCAAGAAGTCCTGGGAGGGTTTCGCCGGCTCGGTCACCGCGGCGGCGCTGGGCAGTGCCCTGCTGCTGTGGCTGATGTTCGAGGTGGCCCCCTGGTGGGGTGCCGTGTTCGGGGTGGCCGTCTCCTGTGCGGCGGTCCTCGGCGATCTCGCCGAATCGATGATCAAGCGGGACCTCGGGGTCAAGGACATGAGCAACCTGCTGCCCGGGCACGGCGGCCTCATGGACCGGTTGGACTCGATCCTGTTCGCGGTGCCGACCGCGTACCTGCTGTTGGCGATCTTCGTGCCGGTGGTGGGGTGAGGCATGGATCACGGTGGTCCGAGGGTTGCCGACCGGCGGTCGGGGTCGGTTCCACACCTCCGCAGGGGTGCCCGGCGCCGGAGGCGTGACACACTGGACCAGCCATGACGAGCCTGCCGTTGATCCCCGCCATCTCGGAAGCCCCCGCCGCACGCCGGGCTTCCATGCCGCCGCAACACCTCGCCGACCTGGATCTGGCCGGCCGCCAGGCGCTTGTCGCCGGGTTGGGTGAGCCCGCGTTCCGCGCCAAGCAGATCTCCAACCACTACTTCGGGCGGCTGGTCCGCGACCCGCAGGCGATGACCGACCTCCCTGCGGCGACGCGTGAGCGGCTGGCCGACCAGCTGCTGCCGACGCTGCTCACGCCGGTGCGCGAGCTGGCCTGCGACGACGGAGCGACCCGCAAGGCGCTCTGGAAGCTGCACGACGGCGCGCTGGTGGAGAGCGTGCTGATGGGCTACCCGGACCGCGTCACGGTCTGCATCTCCAGTCAGGCGGGCTGCGGCATGGCCTGCCCGTTCTGCGCCACCGGCCAGGCCGGGCTGACCCGCAACCTGTCCACGGCCGAGATCGTCGACCAGGCGGTCTACCTGGCCGGGGTGGCAGCCTCCGGAGCGGTCGCCGGCTCACCGCCGCGGCTGTCGCACGTCGTGTTCATGGGCATGGGCGAGCCGCTGGCCAACTACAACCGGGTCATCGCGGCGATCCGTCGGCTGGTCAGCCCCGCTCCGGAGGGTCTGGGTCTGTCCCAGCGGCACATCACCGTTTCCACGGTCGGCCTGGTTCCGGCCATCCGCCGACTGGCCAGCGAAGACCTCTCTGTGACCCTTGCGCTGTCGTTGCACGCGCCCGATGATGATCTGCGCGACGAACTCGTGCCGGTAAACCAGCGCTGGAAGGTAGCCGAGGTGCTGGACGCAGCGTGGGACTATGCCGCCCGGACGGGCCGTCGCGTGTCCATCGAATACGCAATGATCAAGGACGTGAACGACCAGCCGTGGCGAGCTGACCTGCTCGGGCGGCTGTTGGCAGGCAAGTTGGCGCACGTGAACCTCATCCCGCTCAATCCGACGCCGGGCAGCCGCTGGGACGCGAGCCCGAAGCCGGTCGAGCGGGAGTTCGTCCGGCGCTTGCGTGACGCGGGAGTGTCCACCACCGTACGGGACACCCGGGGTCGCGAGATCGACGGCGCGTGTGGCCAGCTCGCCGCCGCCGAGGACACCGACACCTTCACCGACCGCGCCGGAGAGGCACCGGCGTGACCGGGCGTGGCGAACGAGACCAGGAGACATAGTGGCGAGTCAGGGTCAGCGTTTCCGGCGCAAGGCGCTCCGCCGGGGATACAAGGTCGACGAGGTGGATGCCTTCCTCGACCGGGTCGAAGCGACGCTCGACGGCCGGCAGGTGGGTGCGCCGGTGGCCTCCCAGGAGGTCCACGACGTCGTCTTCCGGGTCCGGTTCAACGGCTACGACGAGTGGCAGGTCGACCTGCACCTGGACCGGGTCGAGCGACAGCTGGCCGAGCTGGAGGAGCGCACGAGCGCCGGGCGCGGCGGCGACCCTCGGATGGGTGACCGGATGGGCCCGCCGGACCGGATGGGCCCGCCGCTGCGCGACGACCGTGGGGGCATGGTCCCGCAGCCGATGCCGCCCCGGCCGATGCCCGCGCAGGCCGGTCCGCCCGCCGACCGCTACGGCCGGTACGACGAGCCCACCGGCGCCTTCGCCGGCGGGTACGACGCCCCTCGCGGCGGCGGCTACGACGCGCAGCGCGGCCCCGGCCCCGGCGGTCCGGGCCCGATGGGACCGGGTGGTCCGATGGGCCACGGCGTCCCGCAGCGCGGTCTGCCCGCCGGTCCGGGTGGCTACGGTCCGCCCGACGACCAGCGGATGCCCGGCGGCTACGGTCCGCCCGACGACCAGCGCATGCCTGGCGGCTACGGCCCGCCTGACGACCAGCGTGGGCCCGGTGGCGGCTACCCGCCGGAGGAGCCCCGCTTCGACGGCTTCGAGGCCGGTCGGCACGGTCGCACCGACATGACCGCCGAGATCCGGATGCCCGAACGGGACCTGCGCGACATGCGCCGTGGCCCGGGCGGCCCGCCGCCGATGCCGCAGCAGGGCCTCGGTGGCCCGCCGATGGCGGGTCCGCCCGCCGTGGCCGGCCCGCCGATGGGTGGTCCGCCGATGGCAGGGCCTCCGATGGGTGGCCCGCCGATGGCCGGCCCGCCCGGCAGCGACCTGTACCGGGTCGACCAGATCCGCCGCAGCTTCCAGGTGCGCCGGTTCGGCAGCGGGTACGACCCGGACCAGGTGGACCGGTTCTTCGAGACCCTGCTCGGCGGCATGCAGCGCCGTAACCCGATGCCTGTCGACCCGAAGGATCTGGACACGCTCCGGTTCGGCCTGGTGCCCGGCGGCTACTTCGAGGCCGAGGTCGACGCCGCGCTCAAGGACGTACAGGACATCCTGTTCGGGCGCTGACCCCGAGCCGTACGCGAACGAGGGCCCGTCCCCGGGTGGGGGCGGGCCCTCGGCGTACGTCGGCCGGTCGTTCGGCGGTCGGTCGGGTCAGGAGCGCAGACCGTTGCGCCGCAGCACAGCGTCGCCGATCACGATGACCAGCAGCAGCGCGGCCAGGCCGATCAGCCAGATGTCCTCGACCCTGCCCTCGTGGTTGCCGCAGAACGCCATGACGACCAGCGCCAGCGCGGACAGCACGGCGCCGATGCGCCCCGACTTGCGGTGCCCGGGCTTGTGCTGGTCCGGCGACGTTACCGGCTCGCTTCCTGCCACTGTCGGTCCTTCCTCGCGATCGGATCTTTGGTTAGTCTGGCACGCCTCCTGCCCGGGGCGGTGCGGTGGGGGTTTCCCCGACTTTTGGCCCTGCCCGCCCAGGCCGGACGGCACTACGGGCGTCGCGGGGTGGCGGTCAGACTCCCTCCGGTAGCGTTTGGCGTACACCTGATTGTCTGTTTGAGGGGGACTGTGCGGTGCGAGTGACCGGAACCGGGCACGCCAGCATGCGGATCGACACGGCCGCGGGCAGCATCCTGTGCGACCCGTGGGTCAACCCGGCCTACTTCGCCTCGTGGTTTCCCTTCCCGGACAATTCCCTGCTCGACTGGGAGACGCTGGGCCAGGTCGACTACCTGTACGTCTCCCACCTGCACCGGGACCACTTCGACGCGAAGCACCTGCGGGACTTCGTCTCGAAGGACGCGACAGTCCTGCTCCCCGAGTTCCCGACCTCGGAGATGGAGGACGAGTTCCGGGCGCTGGGCTTCACGAAGTTCCTGAAGGCGCCCAACGAGCAGGTCGTGGAGCTCGACGGCGGCCTGAAGATCATGATCCAGGCGCTGACCAGCCCCACCGACGGCCCGATCGGCGACTCCTCGCTCTGGGTGGAGTACGACGGTGTGCGGCTGCTCAACCAGAACGACGCACGCCCCACCGACCTGAGCGTCTTCGCCGAGTTGGGGCACGTGCACGCGCACCTGCTCCAGTTCTCCGGGGCGATCTGGTACCCGATGGTCTACGAGTTGCCGCAGGCGGCGAAGACCGCGTTCGGCAAGCAGAAGCGCGACCGGCAGTTCGACCGGACGTGGCGCTACATCGACGACCTGAAGGCCGACCACGTCTTCCCGATCGCCGGCCCGCCGTGCTTCCTCGACGACGAGTTGTGGCAGTTCAACGACATCCACGGCGACGAGGGCAACATCTTCCCGGACCAGTCGGTCTTCCTGAGCGAGTACGCGAAGGTCGGCGGCACCAACGGCATCGTGCTGCTGCCGGGCAGCGTCGCCGAGGTCACCACCGAGGGCGCGAGCACCACCCACCCGGTGCCGGTGCAGGAGTTCTTCGCGAACAAGGTCGCTCACCTGGAGGAGATGCGGGAGCGCAAGCGCCCGATCATCGAGGGGGAGAAGGCGTCCTGGCGGCACCCCGAGGTGGACGTGCTCGGCGAGATGAAGCGCCGCATCGAGCCGCTGCTCGACGAGTCGATCTACCTGGCCAAGGGGGTCGGCGGCCCGGTCCGCTTCGACCTCGTCGGGTACGACGGCGAGAGCGTCGAGTCGATCGTGGTGGACTTCCCGGGCAAGGAGGTCCGGCCGTACGCGGACGAGAAGGTCCGCTACCGCTTCCGGACCGAGCGGTCGCTGATCGAGCACCTGCTCTTCATCGACGAGGTGGACTGGGTCAACTCACTCTTCCTGTCGTGCCGGTTCTCGGCGGCCCGGATCGGCCAGTACAACGAGTTCGTCTACGCGTTCTTCAAGTGCCTCTCCGAGGAGCGCCTCCAGTACGCCGAGGGTTGGTACGACGAGCACGAGCGCACCACCGACGCCGAGGACATCACGCTGGGCGACTGGGTGGTGCAGCGGCGCTGCCCGCACCTGAAGGCGGACCTGACCCGGTTCGGCATCGTCGAGGGCGACCAGCTCACCTGCCAGCTGCACGGCTGGCGCTTCGACCTGCCCTCTGGCCGCTGCCTGACGAGCGTCGGCCACAAGGTCCGCGCCCACCGCGTCGACGCGGAGACCCCGGCCCCGGCGGGCGAAGCCCTGAGCTGACCCCCTCCACCCCCTTCCGCCCTCGCGATCTTGCACTTTCGGTCGGCGCAAAGTGCCGCAATCGCCCCAGAACGGCGACCGAAAGTGCAAGATCGCGGGGTGGGGTGGGCGACGAGAGCGGGGCGGGCGTGGCGGGGGCGGACGCGCGGGAGAGCGAGTACCGGTACGAGCGCGGCCGGGAGAAGGCCCGGGACGCCGCCCGGGTGGAGACGTTCAGCGACGGTGTCTTCGCGGTCGTGCTGACGGTGATGGCCGTCGAGCTGCTTCAGACCGGTCCCGCCAGGGAGAGTGGGCGGGCGCTTCCGGACGCCCTGGCCCACGCCTGGCCGTCCTACCTGGCGTACGTGATCACCTTCGCGCTCGCCGGGCAGGTCTGGCTCGCCCACCACAACCTGTGGCGGTACGTCGTCCGGGTCGATCAGATGCTGCTGGTCTTCAACCTGGGCGTCCTGCTCTTCATCGCCACCATCCCGTTCACCGCCGACCTGCTGTCGGACAACCTGCGCGGTGGGACGACCGAGCAGCGACTGACCGCCGCCCTGTACCTCGGCACGGTGCTCGGCGAGGCGATCTTCGTCAACCTGAGCTGGTGGTGGGCCCGCCGACGTGGGCTGCTGCACCCGGACCTGGATCCCCGGCTGGCCCGGGCGATCGCGCGTCGGGTGCTGGTCAAGCCCCTGCTCTACCTCGTCGCCTTCGCCGTCGTCTTCATCGACCCGATCCTGAGCCTCTGCGCGTACCTGCTGCTGGTCGGCTACTACCTGATCGGCGGCCCGGGCGACCTCCGGCCGTCCGCCGGCACGAGCGAGGGCCGGTCAGCGGCGTAGGGCCTGTTTCCTGAGAACGCGCCCTGCCGGATCGCCGCCCGGCCTCCGCCTCGGCTCGACCGCCGTTCAGGAAACAGACCCCAGGTCGGCGAGGATGCGTCGGGCGGCGTTGTGGCCGGCGGCGCCGATGACGCTGCCCGCCGGGTGGCAGCCGGCGCTGCCCGCGTACACGCCGTCGATGCCTGTGGCGTACGGCATCCGGTCGGTGAACGAGACGGTGTTGTCGACGTGGTGGATGTGACCGCCGGTGATGCCGAAGTGCTTCTCGATGCCCGGCGGGGGCAGCGGCACCGCGTCGGCGATCAGGTCGGCGGTGCCCGGCGCGTACCGCTCGACGATCGCGACGAGCCGGTCGACGTAGCCGGGCAGTTCCGCCTCCCAGGTGGTGCCGGCCAGCTCGTAGGGGACCGACTGGACGAACAGCGCCGACGAGTGGTGCCCGGCGGCGTCGGACAGCGACGGGTCGACTGTGGTGTGCAGGTACCACTCGATCGTCGGTTCCGCCGGCAGTCGCCCCGCCTGCACGTCCGCCCACATGTCACGCAGCGCGGTCATCGGCGAGGCGGAGTCGCCGCCGACCAGCGACGCGGACCCGGGCAGCAGGTGGATGGTCGAGCCGAACGGGCTCGGCGTGCCCGCCGGCAGGCAGGAGAACCGCGGCAGGTCGGTGAGCGCCAGGTTGAGCTTCAGGGTGGTGCCGGGGCGGCGGACCGCCGACATCCGTTCGCCGAGCGACGCCGGGAGCGCGCCGTCGGGCACCAGGTCCATCAGTCGGTACGGGTCGCACGCGCCGAGCACCACAGGCGCGGCGACCTGCCGACCGTCGGCCAGCACGACTCCGCTGGCCGCGCCGCCGTCCAGGGTCACCGCGCGCACCGGCGTACCGGTCAGGATCGTCGCTCCGGCGGCGCGTGCGGCGTCGGCGAACGTGGCCGAGACGGTGCCCATCCCGCCCTCGGCGATCATCCAGGTGCCGCCCGAGCCGGGCAGCCGGCACATGTTGTGCACGAGGAAGTTGTGGCCGGTCCCGGGGTCGTCCGGGCCGGCGTTGAGGCCGGAGAGCCCGTCGGTGACCGCGTACATGCTGACCAGCAGTTCGGAGCGGAACTCGAACCGGGCCAGGTAGTCCGCGACCGAGCCCCGGACGAGGTCGACGAAGACCTGCCGCAGCGCCGGGCGGACGTGCCGCTCGGCGGTCTCCTCGGCGCTCAGCGGCTCGGCCAGCCAGGCCGGGGCGAGGTCCTCGCGCAGCGCGGCCAGCTCGGCCTGCATCGCGTCGTCGGCGGCCACGTCGGCGGGGGAGAAGAACTCGGCGAGCTGCGCCCGGGTGGCGGCGGTGTCGCTGCCGAAGAGCAGGTACGGCGAGCCGAGGCCGCCGGGCGTCGGCAGGAAGTAGTGCGGGTCGCGGCGCAGCACGGGGATCCGCACGTCGAGGGTGTTGAGCAGCTCCGGCGGCATGAGCCCGAGCAGGTACGACCCGGTGGAGTGGCGCAGCCCCGGCACCTTCGGGAACGGGTTCTCGGTGCGGGTCGCGCCGCCGATGACGTCGGCAGCCTCCAGCACCAGGACGTCCAGGCCGGCGCGGGCCAGCAGGATGGCGGAGACCAGACCGTTGTGCCCGGCACCGACGATCACGACGTCGGCCCGGCCGGGAAGTTCACTGCTCATGCCGCCGCAGCCTAGCCCCACCACCGCGCGGGGTCAGCCCACCGCGCGCTGATCAACTCGGCCGGGGAGCGCGTTGGGCACGCCAGCGGGAGAGGGCCAGGGTGGCGGAGTAGCCGGCCAGGACGATCACGTGGAACAGGTACAGCCACAGGAGCACGGCCACGCCGGCGCCGATCTCATCGAACCCGCCGAAGGGTGCGCCCAGATCCAGCGGCAGGGACGCGAACAGCACGAAGCCGTGCATGAACCCGGAGAGGTTCGCCGCGGTGAACGACCCGAGCCCGAGGGTGGAGAGCCAGTCCGGCGATGCGGGCCCCACCACCCGGAACACCCACACCACCACAGGTGTGAGCACCAGCCACACCGCCAGGAACGACAGCACCACCCCCAGAGCGCCGAGCCAGCCGCCCTGGGTGACCAGGTGGGTGGTGACCGGGAGCGCCAGCAGGATCGACAGCAGCAGCGCGGGCGCCGGCGCGAGCAGCGGCAGCAGCAGGAGTCGACCTCGCCAACCGACCAGGTGCTCCTCGCTGCGCGGGGCCGCCACCGACACGAAGGCCCGGCGGAGCCCCTCGCCGTACAGCGACGCGGGCAGCAGCGAGGCAAGGGCCAGCACGGGGGTCAACTCCACCCCGGCGTCGACGAGCGCGGTCACCGCCCGGGGCGCCCCGATCGCCGTCGGCAGGGCCTCCACGGCGTACGACGTGAGCCGGCGTACCCGATCGGCGCCCGCGATCAGTGCGGTGAGCCAGAGGGCGAGCAGTGCCACCGGGACCACGGCGATCGCCCCGTAGAAGGTGATCGCGGCCGCGTGCAGCGACAGGTCCCGCCCGCGCACCGGACGGAACGCGGCACTGGTGATCCGTTTCGCGCGCTGCCATCCGTTGCCCATCGGGTTCTCCTTCCCTGTCCTCGGGGCGGTCACTCCTTAAGATCGCCGGTCATGACTGTTGTCACCACCGAACGTCTCATCCTGCGCGACTGGACCGACGATCCGGCCGATCTGGCCCGTATCTACGACATCTACTCCCGCCCGGAGATCACTCGCTGGTTGGGCGCCTCGCCGGGCCTGCCGATGACCGACCCGGCCCAGGCCATCGAGCGGCTGCGGTTCTGGCAGGACCGGCACGCCGACGACGGTGGCCGGTACGGCACCTGGGCGGTCGAGGTGCGCGAGACCGGTCAGGTGGCCGGTACCGCGTTGCTCAAGCCGCTGCCGGGTCGGGACGAGGCGGTGCGGACCGAGGACATCGAGACGGGGTGGCACCTGCACCCGGACTCGTGGGGTCACGGCTACGCCACCGAGGCCGCCCGTGCGCTCGTCGCGCGGGAGTTCGCCGCCGGCACCCGGGAGATCTACGCGGTCGTGTCGCCGGGCAACGAGCCGTCGATGGCTGTCGCCCGGAGGCTGGGCATGACCCATGTGGGTCAGCGCACCGACTGGTACGGCGGGGAGCTGTTGGAGACGTTCGTCCTGGCGGCACCAGATGCCTGATCGTTCCCACACTTTCTGACGCAACATCCGCGAGCCTCGGCGAAGGTGCGGCCTCCAGTCGTCGGGGGCCGCACCTTCGCCGTGTGTGGGGACGGCGCGTCGGGCGTCGGGGCAGAAGAGCCCATCAATAGTCACGGCCGTCGAAGTGTTGACGCTCCCGTAGCACGTCAGTAACCTTTGGCCAAAGTGACGCAAGATTTCGACAAAGACGTGCACGATTTCGAGCACGTGTGCGGAAGATTCAGCGGGCCGTCCTGGGGCCCGTTGCTGGTCGTGCCCCGCGCCGTCCGTACCCCCGTCTCTCTCGACGCCAGCCCACTCCCCCGTGGGCCGGCGCTGCACCGCCGCACCCCCACCCCGTGGTCACGCCGCCGCGGCAACCGTCCCCCGACGACAAGGACAGTGATGAGACGAACGAATCTGTTCAGGATGGTGGCGGCCATGGCCGCGGCCACCCTGATGGCCACGGCGGGGGCGACCGCGATCGCGAGCCCGGCCGGCGCCGCCGCCCGCCCCGCCGCCCCGGCCAGCAGCGCCTTCGCCCCGGCCGCCACCAACCTCGCCCAGGGCCGTCCCACCCAGGAGAGCGGCCACGCCGACGTCTACGACTCGTCGAAGGTCGTCGACGGCAACGCGGGCAGCTACTGGGAGAGCCTCAACAACTCGTTTCCCCAGTGGGTGCAGGTCGATCTCGGCTCGTCGCAGTCGGTCAACCAGGTCGTGCTGAAGCTGCCGACCTCCGGTTGGGCGACCCGTACGCAGACGTTGAGCGTGCAGGGCAGCACCACCGGGTCGTCGTTCACCGACCTGGTCGGGTCGCAGACGTACACCTTCAACCCGGCGAGCGGCAGCACCGTCACCATCAACGTCAGCTCGGCCTCCACCCGCTACGTGCGGATCACCGTCACCGCCAACAGCGGCTGGCCGGCCGGGCAGCTCTCCGAACTGGAGGTGTACGGCAGCGGCGGCACCACCCCGGACACCACAGCACCGAGCGTGCCGGGCAACCTCTCCTACACCCAGTCGGGCACCACCATCACCCTCAACTGGGTCGCGTCCACCGACAACGCGGGCGGCAGCGGCATCGCCGGCTACGACATCTACCGCAACGGCGCGTTCCTGTCGTCCGTCGGGAACGTGACCACCTTCAACGACACCCAGCCGGCCACGGCGACAGTGTCGTACTTCGTCCGGGCGCGCGACGCCGCCGGCAACCTGTCCGGCAACAGCAACACGGTCACCCGTACCGGCAGCGGTGACACCACCGCGCCGAGCGTGCCGGGGACGCTGTCGCAGAGCACGTCGGGCAGCACGATCACGCTCACCTGGGGCGCGTCGACCGATTCCGGCGGCAGCGGCCTGGCCGGCTACAACGTCTACCGGGGCGGCAGCCTGATCGCGACGCTGGGCACGGTGCTGACCTATCAGGACACCCAGCCCGCGACGGCGACCGTGTCGTACTACGTGCGCGCCCGCGACGGCGCCGGCAACCTCTCCGGCACCAGCAACACGGTGACCCGGACCGGCAGCAACCCACCCGCGTGCACCAACGTGGCGCAGGGCAAGAGCATGACCGCGAGCGGTTCCACCTTCAGCTTCACGCCGGACAAGGCGAACGACGGGCAGCTCACCACCTACTGGGAGGGCGCGGCCAGCTACCCGCAGAACCTGACCGTGGCGCTGGGCGCGAACCACGCCATCTCCGCTGTCACGGTGAAGCTCAACCCGGACCCGGCCTGGGGCACCCGTACCCAGACCATCCAGGTCCTCGGCCGCGACCAGGCGTCGTCGGCGTACACCAGCCTGGTGTCGGCGGCGGCGTACCAGTTCGCCCAGGGCACCAACGTGGTGACCATCCCGGTCACCGCCACCACCGCGGACGTGCAGCTGCGGTTCACCGGCAACACCGGCGCCCCGTCCGGCCAGGTCGCCGAGCTGGAGGTGTGCGGCACCCCGGCGCCCAACCCGGACCTGGTCGTCAGCTCGCTGACCTGGTCGCCCTCGTCGCCCACCGAGGCCAGCGCGGTCACCCTCTCAGCCGTGGTGCAGAACATCGGCTCCGCGTCCGCCGGTGCTACGACCGTGAACTTCAGCCTGGCCGGCGCGGTCGTCGGCAGCGCCACGGTGGGCGCGCTCGCCGCGGGCGGCTCGACCACCGTGTCGTTCAACGCCGATACGCGGCCGATGGGCAGCTACGCCGTCTCGGCGGTGGTCGACCCGACGAACACGATCGTCGAGCAGAACAACGGCAACAACAGCCTCACGGCAGCGTCGCCGCTGGTGGTCGCGCAGGCCCCGGGCCCGGACCTCCAGGTGCTCAGCATCGCCTCGAACCCGCCGAACCCGGCCGTCGGGGCGTCCGTCACCTTCACCGTGACGGTCCGCAACCGGGGCACCACCGCGACCGGCGCGACCACAGTCACCCGGCTGGTGGCGGGCGTCACCACGCTCAACACCACCACCGCCTCGATCGCCGCCGGCGCGACGGTCACCGTGGCCGTCACCGGCAGCTGGACCGCCACCAGCGGCGGCGCCACCCTCACCGCCACCGCCGACGCCACGAACGTGGTCACCGAGACCAACGAGAGCAACAACACGTTCAGCCAGTCGATCGTGGTCGGCCGTGGCGCCGCCGTCCCGTACGTCTCCTACGAGGCCGAGGCCGGCCGCTACCAGGGCACGCTGCTGGAGACCGACCCGCTGCGCACCTTCGGGCACACCAACTTCGCCAGCGAGTCCTCCGGCCGCAAGTCGGTACGGCTCACCAGCACCGGCCAGTTCGTCGAGTTCACCTCGGCCAACCAGGCCAACTCCATAGTGGTACGCAACTCCATCCCGGACGCGCCCGGTGGCGGCGGCATCGAGGCGACCATCAGCCTCTACGTCAACGACGTGTTCTCCCGGAAGCTGACCCTGTCGTCGAAGCACAGCTGGCTCTACGGCAACACCGACGGGCCGGAGGCGCTGACCAACACCCCGCAGGCCGACGCCCGGCGGCTCTTCGACGAGTCGAACGCGCTGCTGGCGCAGTCGTACCCGGCCGGCACCCGGTTCAAGTTGCAGCGCGACTCGGGTGACACCGCCTCGTTCTACGTGATCGACATGATCGACCTGGAGCAGGTGGCGCCGCCGGCGAGCCAGCCCGCCGGCTGCACCTCGATCACCGCGTACGGCGCGGTTCCGAACGACGGGCTCGACGACACCGCAGCCATCCAGCGGGCCGTGACCGACGACCAGAACGGTGTCATCGGCTGCGTCTGGATCCCCGCCGGGCAGTGGCGGCAGGAGCAGAAGATCCTGACCGACGACCCGCAGAACCGGGGCATGTACAACCAGGTCGGCATCAGCAACGTCACGATCCGGGGCGCCGGCATGTGGCACTCGCAGCTCTACACGCTCACCGAACCGCAGAACGTGGTGGGCGGCATCAACCACCCGCACGAGGGCAACTTCGGCTTCGACATCGACAAGAACACCCAGATCTCCGACATCGCCATCTTCGGCTCCGGCCGGATCCGCGGCGGCGACGGCAACGCCGAGGGCGGCGTCGGTCTCAACGGCCGATTCGGCACCGGCACCAAAATCAGCAACGTGTGGATCGAGCACGCCAACGTGGGTGTCTGGGTGGGCCGCGACTACGACAACATCCCTGAGCTGTGGGGCCCGGCCGACGGGCTGGAGTTCACCGGCATGCGGATCCGCGACACGTACGCCGACGGCATCAACTTCAGCAACGGCACGCGCAACTCGCGGGTGTTCAACTCGTCGTTCCGCACCACCGGCGACGACGCGCTCGCCGTCTGGGCCAACCCGTACGTCAAGGACCGCAGCGTCGACATCGCCCACGACAACCACTTCGTCAACAACACCGTCCAGCTGCCCTGGCGGGCCAACGGCATCGCCATCTACGGCGGCTACGACAACTCGATCGAGAACAACCTGATCTACGACACCGCGAACTACCCGGGCATCATGCTGGCGACCGACCACGACCCGCTGCCGTTCTCCGGCACGACGTTGATCGCCAACAACGGGCTCTACCGCACCGGCGGCGCGTTCTGGAACGAGGACCAGGAGTTCGGTGCCATCACGCTCTTCCCCGCCACCCGGGACATCGTCGGGGTCACCATCCGCGACACCGACATCATCGATTCGACGTACGACGGCATCCAGTTCAAGAACGGTGGCGGCAACATGCCGAACGTCGCCATCACCAACGTACGGATCGACAAATCCAACAACGGTGCCGGCATCCTCGCGATGGGCGGGGCGCGCGGCAACGCCAACCTGACCAACGTGACCATCACCAACTCGGCCGACGGCACCATCGTCGTCGAGCCGGGCTCACAGTTCGTCATCAACGGGGGCTAGTCCCGGTCGGGGGCCGCTCCGGCGGTCCCCGACCGTTCCAACCATCGCCTGATCAACACGCTTTCACCGAAGTCGGGGTATCCGCGTGCTGCGGATACCCCGATTTCCAGAACCCCGAGTTGATCACCTGCTGGTCGGCGAGCGTCCGTACACGCACGACACCCGGCACGGTCGGCGCGATGCTGCCGGTCCTGCTCGATGACCTCCCGGTGGTCGCGACCAGGCCCGCCTGGCGGCCGCCACTCCTGCAGATCTTGGACAGTTTCCGTCCGCACGAGACGGAAACTGTCCAAGATCTGCGTGTGTCCCTGCTGCGGGCCGGAACCTGCTGGGCGAGGAAGCAGTCCCGGAAGAGCCCGGCACCGCTTGATCGACACAGGTTCGGCGATGTCGGGGTGTCGGAGAGCTGCGGATACCCCGACATCGGCGATCTGGAGTTGATCATTGCCGGGAGTGTCGGGAGGGGGCGGCTGAGGCTCCCAGTGGGCGTACAGCGGGGGTGGGGGAGAATGGGCTCGTGACTTCCCCCCGCGACCTTGTTCTGCTCGGGTCCACCGGTTCGATCGGCACGCAGGCCATCGACATCGTCCGGCGCAACCCGGACCGGTTCCGGGTGGTGGCGCTCGGCGCCGGCGGCGGCAACGTCGAGTTGCTCGCCGCGCAGGCCCTCGAACTGGGCGTCGAGGCGGTCGGGGTGGCCAAGGCGTCCGCCGCGCAGGACCTGCAACTGGCGTTCTATGCGGAGGCGAGCCGGCGGGGCTGGGCCACCGGCGACTTCAAACTTCCCAAGATCGTGGCCGGGCCGGACGCCATGACCGAGTTGGCGCAGTGGCCGTGCGACGTCGTGCTCAACGGGGTGGTCGGCTCGCTGGGCCTCGCTCCTACGCTGGCCGCTCTGCGCGGTGGTCGTACTCTCGCGTTGGCCAACAAGGAGTCGCTCGTGGCCGGCGGCCCGCTGGTCAAGGCCGCGGTGACGCGGCCGGGGCAGATCGTGCCTGTCGACTCGGAGCATTCGGCGCTGGCCCAGTGTCTGCGCTCCGGGGCGCGCGGCGAGGTGCGGCGGCTGATCGTCACGGCCAGCGGCGGCCCGTTCCGGGGGCGGCGGCGCGACGAGCTGACGCAGGTCACACCGGAGCAGGCGCTCGCGCACCCGACCTGGAACATGGGGCCGGTCGTCACGATCAACTCGGCGACCATGGTCAACAAGGCCCTTGAGGTGATCGAGGCGCACGAGTTGTTCGACGTGCCGTACGCCGACATCACCGTGATGGTGCACCCGCAGTCGGTGATCCACTCGATGGTCGAGTTCGTCGACGGGTCGACGATCGCCCAGGCCAGCCCACCGGACATGCGGCTGCCGATCGCGCTGGGCATCGGCTGGCCGGACCGGGTGCCCGAGGCCGCCACCGCCGTCGACTGGACGGCTTCGCACACCTGGGAGTTCGCGCCGCTGGACGATCAGGCGTTCCCGGCCGTCGCGCTGGCCAAGGCCGCCGGGGAGGCCGGACGCTGCCGCCCGGCGATCTACAACGCGGCGAACGAGGAGTGCGTGGCGGCGTTCGTGGCGGGTCGGCTGCCGTTCCTCGGCATCGTCGACACCCTGGAGCGCGTGCTGGAGGACGCTCCGGACTTCGCCGAACCAGGTACCGTCGGGGACGTGCTCGCGGCCGAATCGTGGGCGCGCGCGCACGCGCAGGAGATCATCGCGGGTTCGGTGGAAGGAGCTTGATGTCGTACCTGCTCGGGGTGGTCCTCTTCGCCCTGGCCATCCTCGTCTCGGTGAGTCTGCACGAGGCGGGGCACCTGCTCACCGCCAAGATGTTCGGGATGAAGGTGACGAAGTACTTCGTCGGCTTCGGCCCCACCATCTGGTCGTTCCAGCGGGGTGAGACCGAGTACGGCCTCAAGGGCATCCCGCTCGGCGGCTTCTGCAAGATCGTCGGGATGACTCCGCAGGACGACGACGTCGAGCCGGGCGACGAGTCGCGGGTGATGTGGCGCTACCCCGTCTGGAAGCGGACGATCGTGATGGCCGCCGGCTCGATCACGCACTTCGCGCTCGCGCTGATCACCATCTGGATCCTCGCCGTCTCCGCCGGCCTGCCCAACCCGGACTTCCCGACCACCGACGCGCAGGCCCGCCAGGAGCCCGCGGTCATCCAGCTCAGCGACTGCGTGGTGCCGGAGAACGCGGTGCGGGCGTGCACCCCCGCCGACGCGGCCAGCCCGGCCGCCCAGGCGCAGCTGCGCGACGGCGACCGGATCACCTCGATCAACGGCACCCCGATCGCCAACTACGGCGACCTGCTGACCACGCTGCGCAGTCTCAAGCCGGGCGACACCACGCGGATCGAGTACGTCCGCGACGGGCAGGCCGGCAGCACCAGCACGGTGCTCGCGCAGACCCAGCGGCCGCCCCTGGACGACCCGAAGGGCGCCGCCGCGCCGGTGGCCGCGCTCGGCGTCGGTCTCGTGCCCAGCACCCCCACCCGCGTGACGTACGGGCCGGGGGCCGCCTTCGGTGCCACCGCCGACTTCACCGGTCAACTCGCTGTCGGCACCGCGCAGGCGTTGCAGCGCATCCCGCAGAAGGTCCCCGCCCTGTGGACCGCCCTCACCGGCGGCGAGCGGGACGTGGACACCCCGATCAGCGTCGTCGGCGCCAGCCGGCTCGGCGGGGAGGCCGTGCAGAACAACGCCTGGCTGGTCTTCTTCATGCTCTTCGTGTCGCTGAACTTCTTCATCGGGGTGTTCAACCTGCTGCCGCTCCTCCCGGTGGACGGCGGCCACATCGCCATCGCCTGGTTCGAACGGGTCCGCTCCTGGGTCTACGCCCGGATCGGCCGGGCCGACCCGGGCCGGGTCGACTACCTCAAACTGATGCCCTTCACGTACGCGGTGATCCTGATCGGTGGCGCGTTCACGCTGCTCACCATCGCCGCGGACGTCGTCAACCCGATCACGCTCTTCTCAAGGTGAGTGCCTGAAGTGACCGCTATCAGTCTCGGTATGCCCGCCGTGCCGCCCCCGCCGCTCGCTCCCCGTCGGGCCAGCCGCCAGATCATGGTCGGTTCGGTCCCGGTCGGCGGCGGTGCGCCGGTGTCCGTGCAGTCGATGACCACGACCCTCACCTCCGACGTCAACGCGACCCTTCAGCAGATCGCCGAGCTGACCGCGTCCGGCTGCCAGATCGTGCGGGTGGCGGTGCCGTCGCAGGACGACGTCGAGGCGCTGCCCGCGATCGCCAAGAAGTCGCAGATCCCGGTGATCGCCGACATCCACTTCCAGCCCAAGTACGTCTTCGCCGCGATCGACGCGGGCTGCGCGGCCGTCCGGGTCAACCCGGGCAACATCCGCCAGTTCGACGACAAGGTCAAGGAGATCGCCCGGGCCGCCGGGGACGCCGGGGTGCCGATCCGGATCGGCGTCAACGCGGGCTCGCTGGACAAGCGGCTGCTGAGCAAGTACGGCAAGGCCACCGCCGAGGCGCTCGTCGAGTCGGCGCTGTGGGAGTGCTCGCTGTTCGAGGAGCACGGCTTCCGCGACATCAAGATCTCGGTCAAGCACAACGACCCGGTCGTGATGATCCGCGCGTACCGGCAGCTCGCCGAGCAGTGCGACTACCCACTGCACCTCGGCGTCACCGAGGCCGGCCCGGCCTTCCAGGGCACCATCAAGTCGGCGGTCGCCTTCGGCGCCCTGCTCGCCGAGGGCATCGGCGACACCATCCGGGTGTCGCTGTCCGCCCCGCCGGTCGAGGAGATCAAGGTCGGCAACCAGATCCTGGAGTCCCTCGGCCTGCGCGAGCGCGGTCTGGAGATCGTCTCCTGCCCGTCCTGCGGGCGGGCCCAGGTGGACGTCTACAAGCTCGCCGAGGAGGTCACCGCCGGCCTGGAAGGGCTGCCGGTGCCGCTGCGGGTCGCCGTCATGGGCTGCGTCGTCAACGGTCCGGGCGAGGCCCGCGAGGCCGACCTCGGCGTCGCCTCCGGCAACGGCAAGGGCCAGATCTTCGTCAAGGGCCAGGTCGTCAAGACGGTGCCCGAGGCGCAGATCGTGGAGACGCTGATCGAGGAGGCGCTGCGCATCGCCGACGAGATGGGCGCCGAGCTTCCCGAGGAGCTGCGTGGGCTGGTCACCGGCCCGACCGTCACCGTGCACTGAGTCGGTTCGAAGAATGCGGGCCGTTCCCCCTCGGGGAACGGCCCGCATTCGTTCCGGCGCATCTCACTCGGATTCGGCGAGGATCGCGTACAGCTTGCGCCGGGTCTCGTCGAGCACCTGGGCGGCCCGCTCACGCTGGTCGTCGGTGCCGTTCATCATCACCTGACGCAGGGCGTTCATCGCCTGCGCGCCGGAGTCGCGGATGTCGTGCCAGCTGCTCACGGTGCCCTGGGCGACGTCCGCCCAGGCCGGGCTCTCCGCAGCCGCGGTGGCCTCCGCCTGCCCGGCCTCGGTGACCGTGAACCGCTTGCGCCCACCGCTGGACTCCTCGGTGCTGGCGGCGATCACACCCTCGTCCTCCAGGAGCTGGAGCGTGGGGTAGATCGAACCCGGGCTGGGCCGCCAGGCGCCGCCGGTGCGGGAGTCGATCTCCTGGATCATCTCGTAGCCGTGCATCGGCCGTTCGGTGAGCAGGGCCAACACCGCGCCCCGGACGTTGGGGCGTCGGCCCCTGCCCCGCCCGCGACCGCGTCCGCCCCAGGGGCCGCCGTGCTCGTGGCCGTGGCCGTGCGGGCCGGGCGGGACCGGCGGGAAGCCGAACCCCCGCATCCGGGCCTCGTGCATCGGGTGGTGCTGTCGATGGAACCGCATGGGGTTCTTCCTTCCTTCGTACTGTCGCTGATGCATCAACGATATATCGGCAATGCATCGCCGACAAGCCGCTATTTACAAACCGTACGTACGTCTTGTTAGGGTGTCGGGCATGCGCCTGCTCCCACCACCCGGCCCGGCCCGGATCCTCACCCTCGGCACCCTGGTCAAGACCGTCGGGCGGGGCCTGTGGCTGGTCGCCAGCGCGCTCTTCCTCACCCGCTCGGTCGGCCTCTCGGCCACCCAGGTCGGCGTCGGGCTGACCATCTCGGCACTCGTCGGCGTGCTCGCGAGCGCGCCGAGCGGCTACCTGGCCGACCGCGTCGGGCCGCGCGGCGCACAGGTCGGCGGGCTGATCGCGGCCGGCATCCTGACCGCCGGGCTGGTCACCGTCCGCTCGTTCGCCGCCTTCCTGCTGGTCGGCGCCGCCACGGCGCTCGCCGACGCCGTCGAGCGCGGCGCCCGGGGAGCGCTCATCGCCGGCGCGATCCCACCCGACCAGCGGGTGCACACCCGCGCCTACCTGCGGGCCACCACCAACGTCGGGATCTCCGTCGGCGCCGTCCTCGGCGGCTTCGCCATCGCCGCCGACACCCGCGCCGGCTACCTCACGCTGATCCTGACCACGGCTGTGGCGTCGCTGGCCGCAGCGGCGATCTCCGCCCGGCTGCCCACCGTCGCACCCGTCGCCGCCCCGACGCGAGGACCCCGGCTGGTCGCCCTACGGGACCGCCCGTTCCTCGCCTTCACCCTGCTCGACGGGCTGATGTCCATGCACTTCAGCCTGCTCACCCTCGCCCTGCCGTTGTGGATCGCCGGACACACCACAGCGCCGGCCTGGATGATCTCGGTGCTGACGCTGGTCAACACCGCACTCGTGGTGCTCCTGCAGGTACGCGCCGCACGCAGCGCCGTCACCCTGCCCGGGGCCGCCCGCGCGTCCCGCCGGGCGGGAGTCGTCATCGCGCTCGCCTGCGTACTCTTCGCCGCCAGCGGCGCGCTGCCCACACCGGGCGCCATCGGCCTGCTCTGCTGCGGGTCGCTGGCGCACGTGATCGGCGAGCTGTGGCACTCCGCCGCCGGATGGGGGATCTCCTTCGGGCTGGCGCCCGCCGACGCGCAGGGGCAGTACCAGGGGACGTACGGCATGGGCTACGAACTGGGCAAGATGCTCGCGCCCGTCGTGGTGACCAGTCTCGCCCTCGGTTGGGGCGTACCGGGATGGCTCACACTCGGCGCGCTGTTCCTCCTGCTCGGTGCCCTGGTGCCCCCGGTCGTCCGGTGGGCCGGCCGGACCCGCCCACCCAGCCCGGTCGCCGAGCCACTGACCGTCTGACGGCGGGCTCGCCACTCGGCCGGCGGGGCGGGGGGTCGATCTGGCAGGCTGGTAGTCGTGCTGACGGTGCCGGTACGGCAACTGGGGGAATCGGAGCGCCGCGCGGTCGAGCGCCTCCTCGACCGTGACCCGTTCGCGGGCGCGCAGGTCGCGGAGCGCATCGCCGCGCGCGGGCTCTCCTGGTGGCGGGCCGAAGGGCGGATCCTGGGGTACGGCGCCCGCCGCAACCTCGAATCGCTGTGCTGGCTCGGTGGCAACCTGACACCGGTGCTCGCCAACGACGCCGCCGTGTCCGCCTTCGCCGACCTGCTCGCGGGGGAGGAACGACTCTGCTCGTCAATCGTCGGCCGCGCCGACGCCGTCCTCGGCCTCTGGGACCGGCTCTCCGGAACGTGGGGCCCGGCCCGCGACGTCCGCCCCAACCAGCCGCTGCTGGCCACCGACACACTGCCGGCCGTACCGGCCGATCCAGAGGTACGCCGCGTCCGCTCCGGCGAGGTCGACAGGCTCTTTCCGGCTGCCGTCGCCATGTACACCGAGGAGGTCGGTGTCTCCCCGCTCGCCGAGGACGCCGGCCGCAGCTACCGCCGCAGAGTCAACGACCTGGTCCGCGCCGGTCGCGCGTACGCCCGGTTCGTCGACGGCAAGGTCGTGTTCAAAGCCGAGCTGGCCGTGGTGACCAAACGGACCGCCCAGGTCCAGGGCGTCTGGGTCGCGCCGGAGTGGCGGGGCCGCGGCATCGCCGCCGGCGCGATGGCCGCCGTCGTCCGCGACGCGCTGCTCCGGGTCGCCCCCACGGTCAGCCTGTACGTCAACGACTTCAACCTGCCGGCCCGCAGGGTGTACGAGCGCTGCGGCTTCCAGCCCGTCGGCACGCTCGCCACCGTCCTCTTCTGAACCGAGCCGGCGCTGGCGCCTTCAGATCTTGGACAGTTTCCGTCAGCAGTTGACGGAAACTGTCCAAGATCTCCCGGGCACGACGATGGCCGGCACCCCGGGGTTCGGGGTGCCGGCCATCGGTTGGTTCGGGGTCAGCTGTTCCAGTGCTGGGCGACCAGGTCGGTGGCCTGCTGCTCCCACTGGGCGTACGCGTCCGGGTACGCCGAGACCTGCACGGTCTGCGCGGCGTCGGTCAGCGGCATGTCCTGCCAGCCGTCAACCTGGCGCAGGCCCTTGAGGAACGCGGTCGTGGAGTACTCCGGGTTGGTGATCTGCTCCGGCGTGCCCCAACCACTGGTCGGGCGCTGCTGGAACAGGCCCAGCGAGTCGTGGTCGTTGGCGTCGCCGAGGTGACCCAGGTTCTCCAGCTTGGACTCCTGCAGGCTCGTCGCGATCGAGATGACCGCAGCGCGCTCGGGCAGGCCGGCCTTCTTCGTGGCGGCGATGATCGCCTTGACGTTGCCGGTCTGCTCACCGTTCAAATCGATGTGCGACTGCGCGCCCTGCGGCTTCGGCGCCGTGGTCTGCACGGCGACGGCGGCGGGCTTGGCGTCGACGGGGTTGGCGTGCGCGGCGATCGGGCCGGCGAAGACACCACCGGCGAACGCGAGACCGGCAACGGACAGCATGCTCTTACGCAAGATCGTGTTCATGGGGTAGCTCCTTCGGGGGTAGGAACACCACACACACCACCAGCGGGGGTCGGTGACGTGGGGTGTGAGCACCTCGTCCGGCGCTGCACAAAACAAGGGGCAAAGTTTGGGGGCCTGCGAGCCGGGGCTCGCGGCGCGGCGACCTTGCGAGCGGGGCTCGTGGCGCCGGGACCGTGTGTAACGACCCGCGATCCGCGGTCATTCCCGGCGGCCCGCAAGCGGGGCTCGCGGCGTCCGGACCGTGTGTAACGACCCGGGGTCCGGGGTCATTACCGGCGGCCCGCGAGGGGGGCTCGCGGCGCCGGACCGTGTGTAACGGCCGGCCGTCCGGCGTCATTCCCGGGGCGGCCCGCGAGGGGGCTCGCCGCGCCGGACTGTGTGTAACGGCCGGCGGTCCGGGGTCATTCCCGGGGCGGCTCGCGAGCGGGGCTCGCGGGGCCCGGACCGTGTGTAACGGCCGCCGGGCTGGGGTCATTCCCGGGCCCTCGCCGGGGCCCCGGGGGGTCACGGGTTGTTCGGGGGTCTGCGACGACCAGGCCCGACCGGCCATTTCCCACCCGGTCGAGCGGGTGGGGGTGGCCGTGGTCCTGCGATCGTCAGGGTATGTAACGACCCCCGGCCGGCCACGATTCCGGCCCACGGATGCGACCGGTCACAACCCAACCGCCGCCCAGAAACGGACATCCCGCCTATTCGACGCAGCGGACGCGGCGGGCGGGGTGTGGCTGGGTGGTGATCGACTCGGGTTCGCCGATGTCGGGGTATCCGGGGCGGGTTGATACCCCGATTTCGCCGATCTCGTGTTGATCACCGCCCAGGCCACCCCCAGCGACCTCATAGGGGCGGACATCTCGCCCATTCGAGGCAGCGGACGTGGCCGACGCGGGGGCTTCCGGGTGGTGATCGACTCGGGTTCGCCGATGTCGGGGTGTCCGGGGCGGGTTGATACCCCGATTTCGCCGATCTCGCGTCGATCAAAGCCGGAGTGGTGGGATCCGGCTCGGTGGCGCCATCCACGCTTCCGTGATGACGGGGATCACGCGCCCCGGACGGGCGCAAACCCGGCCATCGCGCCTAGGCTGGGCCATGTTTTTAGACTGACCAGTCAGTACAGTGATCGGGGTGGGCGTGATGGTGGTCGAGGCGAGGGGTCTTGGCCTGCGTACCTCTCGGGGGTGGGTTTTCCGGAGTGTCGACCTTGCCGTGGACGCGGGTGAGCTGCACGCGATCGTCGGGGTGCCCGGCAGCGGACGGACCTCTCTGCTCCTCGCCCTGGCGAACCGCTTCCCCACGAGCGAAGGCAAGTTGGAGCTCCGTGCGGCGGCGGCGCTCGGTCAGGTGGCCGGGGTGCACGAGCCCGACCCGGAGTTGACGGTCGCCGAGCACATCTCGGAACGACTGTCGCTGCTCGGGCGGCGGGCTGACCGTGCCGGGCCCATGGCCCTTCGTGGCTGTGCGGCAGGCGAGTTCCCGGCTGCCGAGTTCGCCGACGCCGACGCCGACGCTGCCGAAGCCGAAGCCGAAGCCGAAGCCGAAGCCGAACCCGAACCCGAACCCGAAGGCCAAGCCCAAGCCCAAGCCCAGGGCCAAGCCCAAGCCCAAGTCGAAGCCGAAGCCGAAGCCGACGGCCGAGGCGGGCGCAACCGACGGTCGACGGGCCGGCGAGGGTTCTTGGGCACGGTGGGCGGTCGACCGTTTGGCCGACGCGGGTCGCCGAGGCAGGGCCGGCGGGACGCGGTCGCCGCCGTGATCGAGGGCGCCGGACTGGGCACTGTCATCCCGCTCGACCCGGCCAGCCGGGGACGGGACCTGACGCCGGTGCAGCGCCAGATGCTCGGGCTGGTGCTCGCCACCCTCGCGGGGCCGGGGCTGATCCTCGCCGACGACGTCGACGCGGGCACGGACGGTGCGGACCGCGCCCTGCTCTGGGACCTTCTCGGTCGGCTGACCGACCGGGGCATCGCGGTGGTGGTGACCGCCCGCGAGGTGGAACCGCATCTGCCGTCGATCGTGCACCGACTGGGCCCACCCACAACCGCCGTCGCCGTCGGGACCGCCACCGACCAGGACACCGAGGGGAACCGATGAGCGTCGTCCGACTGGCCTGGTTCGAGCTGCGCCGGATGACCCGGGGGCGGCTGCCGCGCGCCGCGCTGGCCGTGCTGACCGTCGTGCCGCTGCTCTACGGGGCGCTCTACCTCTACGCCTTCTGGGATCCGTACGGAAAGATGGACCGGATTCCGGTCGCCCTGGTGAACGCCGACCGGCCGGCGACGGCAAGCGACGGGTCGGTGGTGCACGCCGGGCAGGACCTGACCGACGAGCTGATCGACCGTCGGGTGTTCGGCTGGCAGGTCACCGACGCCGACGATGCCGACGCGGGGCTGCGCAGCGGCCGGTACCACCTGGTGTTCTCCATTCCGGCGGACTTCTCGGCAACGCTTGCCGCGAGCCCCGAGCCCGGTCAGCCGGCCCAGCGGGGCGAGCTGAAGGTGGTCAACGACGACGCCACCAACTACCTGTCGGGGCTGCTCGCCCGCTCGGCGTTCAGCGAGATCCGGGCCGCCGCGTCCGAGAGCGCCGCGTCGGACTACTTCTCCCGGATGCTTGTGGGTTTCACCGATGCCAAGGCCGAGACTCATCGGGCCGCCGACGGCGCCGGTCAGCTCGCCGACGGGCTGGGCAGCTCGAAGGAGGGCGCTGGTCGTATCGCCGACGGGTTGGACAGCTCGGCCGATGGCGCCGGGCAGGTCGCCGACGGGTTGGACAGGTCCGCGGCCGGGGCGGGCCGGCTCTCAGCCGGCCTGGACGCGAGCGCGCGGGGCGCCGACGAGTTGGCCACCGGATTGGTCCAACTGCGAACCGGCGCCGCGCAGCTCGCCGACGGCACCGCGCGCGCCGCGGCGGCGACCCGCGCGGTCGCCAGCAAGGTGGACGGTGCGGCCTCGACCATCGAGCCGGTGCTGCGGGAGAACGCCGAGCGGATCGAGCGGTCGGCCACGGCCATCGCCGACGGGGCGCAGGCGCTCTCCGACGGCCTGGACGCGCTGCCGCAGCGGGCGCGGAAGGCCCAGACCCAGGCCCAGGTGGTGCGCGATCGGCTGGACGCCCTGGTCGCCGCGCACCCGGAGCTGGCCGACGATCCGACAGTCGTCGCCGCCCGGACGGCAGCGGCGGCAGGAGTCGAGGCGGCGCGGGCGGTCGTCGACGGTCTCGACCAGGCCGACCTGACCGCGCTGCGCGAGCGGATGACCGCGGTGGCCGCCACGGCCCGGCAGATCGCCGCCGCGGCGCCGCACCTGGCCGACGACGTGGCCACCGCACGCGCCAAGGTCGACGAGCTGGCAGCCGGGCTGGGCACCCTCGCCGACGGCAGCGCCCAACTGCGCGACGGTCTCGGAGACGCGGCGACCGGGGCCGAGCAGCTGCGGGGCGGGCTGTTCCGCCTGGCCACCGGGGCCCGCGAGCTGGACGGTGGGCTCGACCGGCTCAGCACCGGCGGCGACCGGCTCGCCGACGGCCTGATCCGGCTGGAGAGCGGCGCCGGCGAGTTGGCCTCCGGGCTGACCCGGCTGGGCGGCGGGGCCGGCGACCTCGCCGACGGCCTGGCCGACGGCGAGAAGAAGATCCCGGGGTACGACGACGCGGACGCCCGCTCGGGCATCCTCGGCGATCCGGTGTCCCTGGACCGTTCGGCCCGCCACCCGGCCGGCTCGTACGGGGTCGGCTTCGCGCCGTACTTTCTCGGTCTGGCGCTCTGGGTCGGCGCGATGATCACGTACATGCTGCTGCGGCCGGTCAACCGGCGGCACGTCATGTCCGGCGCTCCCGCCTGGCGGGTCGCGCTGGCCGGCTGGATGCCCGCCGCGGCGGTCGGGTTGGCCCAGGCCGGGGTGCTCTTCACAGTGGTGACGCTGGTGCTGGGGCTGGACCCGGTGCGTCCCGCCGTGACGCTGGGTCTGCTGGCGCTGGTCTCGCTCGCCTTCACCGCGATCATGCAGTGGCTGGGGGCCCAGCTCGGCCCCGCCGGTCGGCTCGCCGCGCTGGCCCTGTTGATGCTTCAGCTCACGTCGTCGGGCGGCACCTACCCCGTCCAGACCTCGCCCGGCTTCTTCCAGGCGATCCACAGCTGGTTGCCGATGAGCTACGTGGTGGCGGGGCTGCGGCACACCATCAACGGCGGTCCGGCCGGCCCGGTGGTGACGGCGGTGTTCGTGCTGCTCGGCTTCACGGTGGCGGCGCTGGCCCTGACCGCCGCCGCGGCCCGTCGCTCACGCCGGCTCACCCCGGCGAAGCTGCATCCCGAGCTGACCATGTGAGGATGGGCCGGTGACGGACGGACGGTCGAGGCGGCGGGAGGACACCCGTCAGCGGCTCTTCGTCGCCGCGGTGGACCTCATCGCCGAGCGCGGCTTCTCCGCGACCACCGTGGACGACATCGCGGCCCGGGCCGGTGTCGCGAAGGGCACGGTCTACTACAACTTCGAGTCCAAGACGGTGCTCTTCGAGGAGTTGTTGCGCCACGGCATCGGCCTGCTCACCGCCGAGTTCCGGGCGGCGGTCGCCGGGCAGCCGCCGCGCGCCGCGCTGGCGGCCCTGGTCCGCGCCGAACTGGAGTACATCCGCCGGTACCGGGCCTTCGCTCAACTGCTGCTGTCGGAGATGTGGCGGACCAACCGGGAGTGGCAGCAGACGTTGCGGCTGCTGCGCGGCGAGGCGATCGAGGTGATCGCCGAGACCGTACGGGCCGGGGTGGACAGCGGGGACCTGCCGGCCGATCTGGACGTGCCCACCGCCTCCTCGGCGCTGTTCGGGGTGGGTCTGGTGGTGGCCGTGGACTGGCTGGTGTTCCAGCCCGACCGGCCCATCGCCGACGTGCAGGAGGCGCTGCTCGGCATCGTGCGCCGGGTCGCCCAGACCTGACCGCAGGGCCTGCTCAGGGCGGGTAAATCGGTTGAGTCGACGGGTCTGCTGCCGGCACGCTGGGTGTTCCGCCACCCACGTCCGGAGGAACTCCGATGCGCCTGCTCCGTGATCTGTGGGGCACCTCGCCGCGCCGCCTCGCGCTCGTCGCCGTCCTGATCGTGCTCGGCGCGGCCGGTCAGGCGGGCGCCTCGGCGCTCGCCGGCGCGGTCCTCGTACACCGGTCGACGAGCTCCTTCACGGTCCTGGCCGCGGCGCTGGCCGCCGTGGTCCTCAGCGATCTCGTGGTGAGCCTGTTGATGGCCGGGCTCACCGCCGACTGGTCCGCGGACGTCCGTCGGCGGCTCTGCCGGGTCGCGCTCGGGCAGGACCTGCCGAGCCTCGAGACCACGCCGGTGGGGGAGCTGCTCGACCGCATCGACGGGGACGTCTACCAGGTGGCGTCGGCGGTGCGAAACCAGGGCTCGCGCCTCGCCCAGGGGCTCTGCGTCGGCCTGCTGTCGATGGTGGTGGCGCTGGCCGTGTGGTGGCCGGCCGGGATAGCGATGCTGCTGCTCACGGTGCTGCTGGGGGTGGGTCTGCGCCGGCCCACGGCGCGGATCGGCCCCGCCCGGATGGTCGAGGAGGAGGCCTGGTCGGACCTGGCCGCCGTGATGGAGGAGGCGGTGCACGGTCAGGACGACGTGCGGACCAGCCTCGCCCAGCCGTACGTGCTGCGGCTGTACGCCCGGCGGGCCGCCACCGTGCTGTCCCGCGGCAACCGGGTCTGGACGCTGTCCGCCCGGGTGGCGACTGTCGCCACCGCGACGATCCGGGTCGGCGTCGGCGGGGTGGTGCTCGGCGGGGCCTGGGCCCTGGCCACCGGCCGGGTCGACGCCGCCAGGCTCACCGCGATCTGGCTGCTCGCCCTGGCCTTCGGGGCCACCGCCGAACACGTCAGCCGGATGGTGCCCGAACTCCAGGAGGCCCTCGGCGCGTGGGCCCGGGTGCAGCTGCTCCAGAAGGCCCGGCAGGAGCCGGTCGGCGGGATCAGCCCGACCGAGGGTGACCTGCGCATCCGGGACCTGACGTTCGGCTACGAGGTGAGCGGCCCGGAGAGCGGGCGGGGTCCGGCCCTGCGCGGGCTCAGCCTGACCTTCGCGCGCGGCCGGTCGTACGCCCTGATCGGGCGGACCGGGTCGGGCAAGTCGACACTGGCGAAGGTGCTCACCCGGGCCGTGGACGTGCCGCCCGGCACCGTGTTCCTCGGCGACACCGACCTGTGCGACCTCGACGTCGAAGAGCTGCGCCGCTGGGTGGCGCTGGTGCCGCAGCGCACCGAGATCCTGGCCGGCACGCTCGCCGAGAACGTCGCGCTCTACGACCCGGAGCTGCTCGACGCCGCTGCCCGGGCGTTGGACGAGCTGGGCCTGGCCGGCTGGATCGCCGAGCTGCCCGACGGGCTGGCGACCCGGCTGGGGGAGGGCGGGCACGTGCTCTCCGCCGGCCAGGAGCAGTTGGTGGCGTTCGCCCGGATCCTGGTGCGCGATCCGCACGTCGTGATCCTCGACGAGGCCACCGCCCGGCTGGACCCGGTGACCGAGGCGCGGGTGCAGCGGGCCACCGAACGACTGCTGCGCGACCGGATCGGCATCGTCATCGCCCACCGGCTCTCCTCGGTGCGTCGCTGCGACGAGGTGGTGGTGCTGGCCGACGGCGCGGTGGTCGAGGCCGGCCCGCTGGAGACGTCGACGCGCTTCGCCGAGCTGCTGGCGACCAGCCACGCCGCCGTGTACGCCGGCGGGGCCTCGACGTTCCGGTCCGGCGGCGGCACCGACCTGTTGACCGGTCCGGACGCCGCCGGCACCGACCTGCTGGTCGGCCCGCAGGCCGCCGGCGTCGACCTGTTGAGCGGCTCCGAGACGCCCGGCACCCGCTCGGGCGCTGGTCCGGTCGACCCGGCGGTGACGGGTGAGCCGGGGCCGGCGGGACGGGCCGAGCCGCCGCCGCTGCCACCGACCCCGCCGGCCCGCACCTTCCGGGAGATCCTCCGGCTCTGCACCAACGACCCCCGGTACGGCGCGGCGGCGATAATGCTGTTCCTCGGGCTCAGTCTGCTCGGGCTGGATGGCCCGCTGCTGCCGTGGCTCTGGGCCGATCTGGTCGACGGGACCGGCAGCCCGTACCTGCCGGCGCTGGGCATCGTGACCGGGCTGCTGGTCACCCTGCCGCTGCCGTACTACACGCACGTCTGGTTCCCGCACTGGTGGGTGCGGCAGATGCTGCGGATCGGCCTGCGTCTGGTGCACGGCCAGACCGGCCCGCGCCGGGTCAGCTCGCACACCCCGGCCGAGGTCGTGGCGCAGGGCGGGGACACCGAGCGCGTGGTGCAACTCGCCGACAACGTGCTCGACCAGACGGTCGCGCTGGTCCTGGTGGTCGCCATGACCGCGGTCACCGGCAGCGTCGTACCGGGGCTGTTCTTCCTCGGCACGATGGTCGTCTCCGGACTGGCCGCGACGCTGTTCGGCCCGAAGCTGGAGCGTGCGGCCCGGGCGACAGTGACGGCGCGGGCGGCGTTCGCCACTGCCCTGGTCTCCGCGCTCTCCGCGGCGCGGACGGTGAAGCTCGCCGGTGCCACGGCGGCGGTGCTGCGTCACCTCGCGGTCCTGGACGCGCTGCGCAGTGACCGGCAGCGACGGGAGATCTCGGTGCAGGTGTGGTCGCGGTCGACGCCGTCGGTGGCCAGTGGCCTGCTGCCGATCGGCGCGTGGGCCCTCTACCTGGGCGGCGAGCTGTCGGCCGGCGCGGTGTTGGTGGCCGTGTCCACGCTTGGCGCGGCCCGCTGGTTCGCCTGGACGACCGCGTCGTTGATCTCCCAGCTGCCGTCGGCGCGGGTGTGGACCCGCCGGACGGTGGCGATGACGGGTGTGGGCGCGTACACGGCGGCGGTGCCGGCGGTCGACCTGGCCGCCGGGACCGCACCCGCGCCGACGTCGCCGCCCCGCAACCCGCTGCGCCGGTTGGAGCTGCGCCGCTTCTCGGTGGTGCACTCCGACGGCACGGTCGCTGTCCGGGACGTGGACCTGACGGTGCAACGCGGGCAGTTGGTGCTGGTCGTGGGGCCGGTCGGGTCGGGCAAGTCCTCGCTGCTGCGGGCGCTGGCCGGCATCGTGCACCACACCGGCGAGCTGTCGTGGAACGGCGACCCGGTCACCGAGCCCGAGCTGTTCCTGCGCCCCAACCAGGTCGGCTACGTCGGCCAGTTGCCGAGGGTGCTCTCCGGCACGGTGGCCGACAACATCGCGCTCGGCCACGAGGTGGACGCGGCCGGCGCGGTCAGCACCGCCCAGCTCGACCACGACCTGGCCGCCGCCGGCGGTGGGCTGGGTCTGCTGATCGGGCACAAGGGCACCCGGCTCTCCGGCGGCCAGCTTCAGCGGCTGGCGCTGGCCCGGGCGCTGGCACCGCGTACCGAACTGCTCGTCGCCGACGACGTGTCGTCGGCGCTCGACGTCACCACCGAGCTGGCGCTGTGGCGGGCGTTGCGGGCGCACGGGGTGACGGTTGTCGGGTCGACCGCGAAGCGTGCCGCGCTGGTCCGCGCCGACCACGTGGTGGTGCTGCACGCCGGGGCGGTGGCGGCGCAGGGCACCTGGCGGGAGCTGGAGGGCGACTGGTCGCACCTGGCCGGCTGACGGTCGGGCGGCTGCCGGCGACGGCAGCCGCCCGACCGGCGGGAATCACCAGGCGCGGGCGTACTGGGCGGGCCCGCTGTACGCGACGCCGAGCTTCGCTGCGGCGCGGCGCGGCCAGTACGGGTCGCGCAGCAGTTCCCGGCCGAGCAGCACCAGGTCGGCCTCGCCGTTGGCGACGATCTGCTCGGCGTGCTCCGGCTCGACGATCAGGCCCACCGCGCCGGTCGGCACGCCCGCCTCGCGGCGGATCTGGGCGGCCAGCGGCACCTGGTAGCCGGGGCCGAGCGGGATGCGCTGGTCGGTGCTGACGCCGCCGGAGGAGGTGTCGACCAGGTCGACGCCGACGCCGGCCAGCTCACCGGCGAGCACCACGCTGTCCTCGACGGTCCAGCCGCCCTCGACCCAGTCGGTGGCGGAGATCCGGGTCAGCACCGGCACGCTCTCGCCGACCGCGGCGCGCACCGCGCGGGCGACCTCCAGGGTGAGCCGCATCCGGGCGGCCCGATCGCCGCCGTAGGAGTCGGTGCGGTGGTTGGTCAGCGGCGACAGGAACTCGTTGAGCAGGTAACCGTGCGCGGCGTGGATCTCCACGGCGGCGAAACCGGCCGCGAGCGCCCGCTCGGCCCCGGCGGCGAACGCGTCGATCAGGTTGGCGATGCCCGCCGCGTCGAGGGCGGTCGGCGTCCGGTAGCCGGGAGTGAACGGCTCGGCCCCGGGGGCGACGGGCGTCCATCCGCCCTCGCCGTCCGGCACCCCGCCGCGCTCCGGCGCCCACGGCCGGTAGGTGGAGGCCTTGAAACCGGCGTGCGCGAGCTGGATGGCCGGCACCGCGCCGTGGGCGGCGACGAACGCGGTCACCGGCCGCCAGGCGTCCACGTGCGCGTCGGACCACAGCCCGGTGTCCTGCGGAGAGATCCGACCCTCGGGGAGTACGGCGGTCGCCTCGGTCAGCACCAGCCCGGCCCCGCCGACCGCGCGGCTGCCCAGGTGGATGAGGTGCCAGTCGGTGGGCAGGCCGTCCGGTCCGGCCGAGTACTGGCACATGGGCGCCACGGCGATCCGGTTGGGCAGGGTGACGCCGCGCAGGGCCAGGGGAGTGAACAGGGAGCTCATAGGGTCATCCTCTCCGAAACGGCGACGGGCCCCCGGGAGAGGGGGCCCGTCGCCGTGCGGTGAACGGGTCAGGCAGGGACGGGGCTGAGCTCGGGCCGGGTCTCCGCGACCGGCTCCGGCTCGGTCAGGTCGCGTCGACCGGCGGACTCGTACGCGGCCCGGTCGAGGGTGCCCTCACGGGCAGCGACAACTGTCGGCACGAGCGCCTGCCCGGCCACGTTGGTGGCGGTGCGGATCATGTCCAGGATCGGGTCGATGGCGAGCAGCAGGCCGGCGCCGGCCAGCGGCAGACCCAGCGTGCTCAGGGTGAGGGTGAGCATGACGATCGCCCCGGTCAGGCCGGCGGTGGCCGCCGAGCCGACCACCGAGACGAACGCGATGAGCAGATAGTCGGTGACGCCGAGCTGCACGCCGAACACCTGCGCCACGAAGATCGCGGCGAGGGCCGGGTAGATCGCGGCGCAGCCGTCCATCTTCGTGGTGGCGCCGAACGGCACCGCGAACGAGGCGTACTCGCGGGGGACGCCGAGCCGCTCGACGGAGCGCTGGGTCACCGGCATGGTGCCCACCGAGGAGCGGGACACGAAGGCCAGCTCGATGGCGGGCCAGGCGCCGGCGAAGAAGCGCAGCGGGTTGAGCCGGCCGGCGAGGATCAGCACCAGCGGATAGACCACGAACAGCACGATGGCGCAGCCGACGTAGACGGCGGTGGTGAACTTCGCGAGGGGCGCCAGCAGGTCCCAGCCGTACGAGGCGACGGCGTTGCCGATCAGGCCGAGGGTGCCGATCGGGGCGAGCCGGATGACCCACCACAGGGCCTTCTGCACGATTTCCAGCAGCGAGCGGTTCAGCGCCACGAAGGGCTCGGCGGCGTCGCCGACCAGCAGGGCGGCGGCACCGACCACGAGGGCGAGGAAGACGATCTGGAGGACGTTGCCCTCGACGAACGCGCCGACCGGGTTGGTGGGCACGATGCCGGTGAGGAAGTCGGTCCAGGAGCCGGTGTTCTTGGGCGGGGTCGCGCCATCCACGTCGAGGCTCACGCCGCGGCCCGGGTTGACGAGCAGGCCGAGGCCGATGCCGATGCTCACCGCGATCAGCGCGGTGATGCCGAACCACATCAGGGTCTTGAGCGCGAGCCGGGCGGCGTTGGCCACGCCGCGCAGGCTGACCACGCTGACCACGATGGCGGTGAAGACCAGGGGCGGCACGGCCAGCTTGAGGAGCTGGATGAAGAGGCTGCCGACGGTGTGCAGGGTGCTGGTCAGCCAGCTCAGGTCGTTGCTGCGGGCCAGGAAGCCGAGGGCGACGCCGAGCACGAGGCCGAGGAGGATCTGCACGGAGAAGGGAATCTTGCGCAGGCCGAAGGGCATGAGGTGTCCAATTGTCTGATCTGGTCGGGGTAGGCGCGTGGAGGGCGGCTACGCCGGACAGATGCCGCTGGCCTGCAGTCGGAGATCGACATACAGGCGAACGGTGAGGCCCCAGACATTGGTCATCGCTCGCCGACGATACGCCGATCGGCGCGGTCTGCAAGGCACGATGGCCGTGACGCTCCTTACAAGCCCCGTTCGCGGCGGGTCAGGGCCAGGGCCGTGCCGGTGGCCGCGCCCCACAGCACCGCGAGCCCGAGAACCAGTCGCTCCACCACGCCGACCAGGGTGCCCCGGCCGACCACGAGCATGGCCAACCCGATCGTCGCGCACAACGGCAGGGCGAGCACGGCAGTGCCGGCCGCCAACCGGCGGACCATCGCCCCGGCCGGCCCGGACACGGCGAGCGCGACCATGGCGAGGACCACCGCAGCCGTCGCCGCGATGCTCGCGCCCCCGTGCACCAGATCGGCCACCGTGGTCCGCTCGAACGGCGGCAGTGGGCAGCCGGCGGAGCAGGTCACCGCCCCGGACACCGCGGTGAGCACCGCGCCGGTGGCGAGCAGCGCCGGCGCCACCCGGACCCCGGGAGGCAGCGCCGCGGCGATCAGCAGCAACGCGCCGGCCAGGGCGAGAACCCCGATCCGGTACGTCACGGCGTGCGCGCTGCCGGCGATGCCCGCCTCGCTCACGTACCCGGTCAGACCGGGACCGGGACCGGCGACGACCGCTACCGTCACCGCGACCGCGCCGGCCACCGCGCAGCCGGTGGCGGCGGACCCGGCGACCCGGCGGGCGACGTCCCCGCGGGCGGCGGGTGCCGTCGCGGTGCCGGCCCGCCCCGACTCAGTCACGCCCGTGCGGCGTCGTCCAACCGGACTCGTCGGGGCCCAGGGGCACGATGCCTGTCGGGTTGATCTCCCGATGGGTCCCGTAGTAGTGCCGCTTGATGTGGTCGAAGTCCACCGTCTCGCCGAAGCCCGGGGTCTGGAACAGGTCCCGGGCGTACGCCCAGAGCACCGGCATCTCGGTCAGCTTGCTGCGGTTGCACTTGAAGTGCCCGTGGTACGCGGCGTCGAAGCGCACCAGCGTGGTGAACAGCCGCACGTCGGCCTCGGTGATCGTGTCGCCCATCAGGTAGCGCTGCCCGGCCAGGCGTTCGGACAGCGCGTCCAGCCGGGCGAAGAGCGCCCGGAACGCCTCGTCGTACGCCTCCTGGGAGGTGGCGAACCCGCACCGGTAGACGCCGTTGTTGACGTCGTGGTGGATCTCGGCCATCAGCGCGTCCATCTCCGGGCGCAGCGCGACCGGGTACAGGTCGGGTGCGCCGGGCGCGTGCAGCGGCTGCCACTCGGTGGAGAAGTCGAGGGTGAGCTGCGGGTAGTCGTTGGTGACCACCCGGCCGGTAAGCGTGTCGACAAGCGCCGGCACGGTCACCCGGCCGGTGTAGTCCGCGTCGGTGGCCAGGTACGCCTCGGAGAGGAAGCTGACACCGAGGACGGGGTCGAAGCCGTCCGGGTCGAGGGCGAACGCCCAGCCGCGTTCGTCCCGGATCGGGTCGACGGTGCCCAGCGAGATCGCGTCGTCCAGCCCGAGCAGGCCGCGCACGATCCTCGCCCGGTGCGCCCACGGGCAGGCGCGGCACCAGATCAGCCGGTACCGGCCGGCCTCCAGCGGCCAGCGGTCCTGCTCGTCGGGGCCGCCACCCGGCGGGGAGGTCGAGTCGGCGGTGACCCGACCGGTGAACCGGTTGGGCTGGCGGACGAATGCGCCACCACGGCTGGTCTCTGCGCTGAACTGGGCCCGGGCCATGCCGCCAACCTATCCGCTGTGCGCGTGGATATCCTGGCGGCTGGGGAGTCCCCCGCCACCCGGTGGACGCCCGCACCCCCGCCCTTCCCACCCCCGAAGGACTCGCGATGACCGTGGCATACCTGGTGGCCGGTGTCCGTACCCCCATCGGCCGGTACGCCGGCGCGCTGGCCGGCGTCCGCCCCGACGACCTGGCCGCACACGTGATCCGCGAGCTGGTCGCCCGGCACCCGTCGGTGGACTGGGCCCGCGTCGACGACGTCGTACTCGGCTGCGCCAACCAGGCCGGCGAGGACAACCGCAACGTGGCCCGGATGGCGGCGCTGCTCGCCGGCCTGCCCGAGGAGGTGCCGGGCAGCACCGTCAACCGGCTCTGCGGCTCCGGCCTGGACGCCCTCGCCATCGCCGCCCGGTCCATCGTGGCCGGCGAGACGGACCTGGTGGTCGCCGGCGGGGTGGAGAGCATGAGCCGGGCGCCGTTCGTCGTGCCGAAGGCGACCTCGGCGTACTCCCGCTCGGCCGAGATGTACGACACGACCCTGGGCTGGCGGCTGGTCAACCCGCTGATGCGGGACGGTTGGGGAGTCGACTCGATGCCGGAGACGGCGGAGAACGTGGCCGCCGAGTACGGCGTCGACCGGGCCGAGCAGGACGCGTTCGCGTACCGCTCGCAGCAGCGCGCCGCCAAGGCGCAGGCCGACGGCCGGTTCGCCGAGGAGATCGTGCCGGTGTCCGTGCCCGCCGGTCGCCGCGAGACCCGACTGGTCGAGGTCGACGAGCACCCCCGGGAGACGTCGCTGGAGAAGCTGGCCGCCCTGCCCACCCCGTTCCGCGACGGCGGCACGGTGACCGCCGGCAACTCCTCGGGCGTCAACGACGGGGCGGTCGCGCTGCTGGTGGCCAGTGAGGCGGCGGTGCGACGGTACGGCCTCACCCCGCTGGCCCGCATCGGCGGCGCGGCGACGGCCGGCGTACCGCCGCGGATCATGGGAATCGGCCCGGTGCCGGCCACCCGCAAGCTGCTCGACCGGGTGGGCGTGGAGCTGGGCGCAGTCGACGTCGTCGAGCTGAACGAGGCGTTCGCCGCGCAGTCCGTGGCGGTGCTGCGCGAGCTGGGGTTGCCCGTCGACGCCGAGCACGTCAACCCGAACGGTGGCGCGATCGCGCTCGGGCATCCGCTGGGCGCCAGCGGCGCGCGGCTGGCGCTCACCGCCGCCCTGGAGCTGCGCCGTCGCGGCGGCCGCCGGGCCCTCGCCACCATGTGCATCGGCGTCGGGCAGGGCATCTCGCTGCTGCTGGAGTCGGCCGCCTGAGCGCGGAAAGTTACGTGAAGGGATCTCCCGTACGTGGGAGTCGGCGGCCTAGAGTGGTCCACACCACACGACCCGCGGGGTCGGCCGGCGGTCGCGCGCGCTCGTCGACGCCGGTGCCGCCTCGCGCCGCGGCGACGAACTGGGGAGCACACCGATGCCGGACGCACTGCCGACCGAGATTGACCTGACCAGGCCGAGCGCGGCCCGGGTGTACGACTACTTCCTGGGCGGGGCGCACAACTTCGAGGTCGACCGGCAGCTGGCCGAGCAGATCGCCAGCATGACCCCGAATCTCGCCGCCACCATGCGCTCCGGTCGGGAGTTCCTGCGCCGCGCCGTCCGGGCGCTGCTCGACGCCGGCATCGACCAGTTCCTCGACATCGGCTCCGGCATCCCGACCGTGGGCAACGTGCACGAGGTGGCCCAGGCGGCCAACCCGAAGGCCCGGGTGGTCTACGTCGATATCGATCCGGTGGCCGTCGCGCACAGCCGTGAACTGCTCGCCGGCAACGACCTGACCGGGGTGATCCACGCCGACCTGCGCGAGCCGGAGCGGATCCTCGCCGAGACCCGGCGGCTCGGGCTGATCGACTTCAGTCGACCGATGGGCATCCTGCTGGCCGGGGTGGTGCACTTCATCCCGGACGCCGACGGTCCCGAGGAGATCCTGTCCACCCTGCGGGCCGCCGCCGCGCCCGGCAGCTTCCTGGTCATCTCGCACTCCACCTTCGAGGACCAGCCGCAGGAGATGCTGGACGCCCAGCGCCTCTCCGCCCGGACGGCCACCGAGATCACCCTGCGCTCCCGCGCGCAGGTCACCGGCTTCTTCGGCGACTGGACGGTGCTCGAACCGGGCGTGGTGCACATGCCACTGTGGCGTCCCGACTCGCCGGCCGACGTGGACGAGCACCCCGAGCGGTTCGGCGCCTTCGGGGGCGTGGCCCGGTACGACCAGCCCGCCGGCTGAACGCAGTGGCCGCCGTCCCGGACCCCACCGGGGTCGACGTCGGCCGGGGCGGCGCCCAGGGCTTCGCCGCCGACTGGGCCCGCGCCGTACGCCGCATCGGCTTTGTGCCGCTCAGCGCGGCCGAGACCGAGCGGCTGTTGCTGCTGCACACCGTCCGGCTGGCCCAGGTGGTGCGGGCCGAGCCGTTCAGCGCGCGTCCCGCCGAGGAGGTCGGGCGGGCGCTGGTGGAGGCGCATCTGACCGAGCCCCGGGCGTTGGAGTGGTCGCTGCGCGCGCTCGGCGAGGCCTTCCCCGACCGGGTCCTGGCGACCGGCGACCGGCCGCCCGACCTGGGCGAGCGCATCGCCGCGGTGCAGGGCGGGTTGGCCGCCGGGTTCGCCCGCGCGCTGCGCGACCGGACCTTCACCCAGCAGGAGCGCATCGCCCGCTCGGCCTGGCAGGCCCGCGACGAGGTCGAGCAGGCGTTGCGCGACAGTGAGGCGCGGTTCCGGGCGGTCTTCACCGGCGCGGCGATCGGGATCGGCATCGCCGGGGTGGACGGCCAGATCATCGACGTCAACACGGCGTTCGCCGACATGCTCGGCTACTCGATCGAAGAGTTGTGCGAGATGAACGTGGCGGAGCTGTTCCACGCCGACGACGCCGCCGGCATGTGGGAGCTGTACCAGGAGCTGATCGAGGGCAAGCAGGACTCGGTCCGGGTGGAGAAGCGCTACCACCGCAAGGACGGCAGCATCGTCTGGACTGACCTGGCGGTGTCGCTGATCCGGTACGACGACGGGCGACCCCGGTTCACCGTCGCCATGATCGAGGACATCACCGAGCGGTACGAACTCCAGCAGCGGCTGCGTTTCCAGGCGCTGCACGACCCGTTGACCGGGCTGCCCAACCGGACCCTGTTCTTCGAGACGCTGGGCCGGGTCTTCGACACCGCCGGGCCCGCTCAACGGGTCGGGGTGTGTTTCCTCGACCTGGACGGCTTCAAGGCGATCAACGACAGCCTCGGCCACGACCTCGGCGACCGGCTGTTGGTGGCGATCGGCCGGCGGCTCGCCGAGTGCGTGGCGGACCACGGCCACCTGGTCGCCCGGATGGGCGGCGACGAGTTCGTCATCCTGGTCGACGGCGGCGACGACGTCGACGACGCGGTGGCCGTGGCGGAGGCCGCGCTGGCCGCCGTCGCCGCCCCGGTGCACCTCGGCGACCAGCAGTTGGCGGTCTCCGCCAGCGTGGGCATCGTGGACTGCCCGGCCGCGGAGACCACCGCCTCGGAGCTGATGAAGGCCGCCGACACGACGCTCTACTGGGCCAAGGCGGCCGGCCGCGGCCGGTGGGCGGTGTACGACCCGGAGCGCAGCGCCCGCGACCTCGCCCGGTCGGCGCTGGTCGCCGGGCTGCCGGCCGCACTGGACCGGGGCGAGTTCGTGCTGCACTACCAGCCGATCGTGTCGCTGCTGGAGGGCACGATGCTCGCGGTCGAGGCGTTGGTCCGCTGGGAGCACCCGGAGCTGGGGCTGATCGGCCCGGACCGCTTCATCGGCCTCGCCGAGGAGACCGGCCTGATCGTCCAGCTCGGCGAGTGGGTGCTGCGGCGGGCCTGCCACGACGCCGAACGCTGGCGGCGGGAGTTCCCCGAGGCCCGGCTGGTGGTCAGCGTCAACCTGGCCGCCCGGCAGGCCGACGACCCGGCGATCGTCGCGACGGTGGCGGACGCGCTGGCCACCAGCGGCCTGCCGGCGGAGTTGTTGCAGCTGGAGTTGACCGAGAGCGCCGTGATGGGCAGCGCCGGCGAGCCGCTGCGCAGCCTGCACCGACTCGCGGCGCTGGGCGTCCGGCTGGCGGTCGACGACTTCGGCACCGGATACTCCAACCTGGCGTACCTGCGGCGGCTGCCGATCCACTGCCTGAAGCTGGCCGGCCCGTTCGTCGAGGGCATCCGCGCCGACGGGACGGACGTGGTGGCGGACCACCGCGACGAGCGGATCGTCGACGCGCTGGTCCGGTTGGCGCACGCGCTGGAGCTGTGGGTCACCGCCGAGGCGGTGGAGACGCCGGTGCAGGCCGAGCGGCTGCGGGCGCTGCGCTGCGACACCGGGCAGGGGCGGTACTTCGGCGCACCGGCGCCGGCCGAGGAGATCACCGCCCGGCTGCGGCGGGCGGCGGTGTGAGCGGTGGGTCGGGGCGGTCCCGACGGTGGCGACGGAAGGCGACGGCGTGAGCCTGAACGACTCGCAGACGGTGGTCACCGTGGTGGCCGCGTTGGCCATCCTCGCCGGGCTGGCTGGTGTGGTGGTGCCCGGCCTGCCGGCGTTGCCGCTGTGCTGGGGTGGGGTGCTGGTCTGGGCGATCTTCGGCGGCGCCGGCCCGGGTGGCTGGGCGGTGTTCGCCGTCGCGACAGTTGTCGCGGTCGGGGGCATCGTCGTGAAGTACCTGTGGCCGGGCAGGAACCTCAAGCGCACCGGCGTGCCGACGTCGTCTCTGCTGGCCGGGGGCGTGCTCGGCCTGGTGGGGTTCTTCGTGATCCCCGTGATCGGTCTGCTGCTGGGCTTCGTCGCGGGAGTGTGGGCAGCGGAGCGGCTGCGCCTCGGCAGCAACCGGCTCGCCTGGCCGTCCACCGTGCAGGCGCTCAAGGCGGCCGGCCTGTCCATGCTTGTGGAATTCCTGGCCGGCCTGACCATCGGCGCCCTCTGGGTAGCCGGCCTCCTCCTGACCTGACCCGCCCGTCACCGGGGGCGGAGGGCGGCGCGGGGCATGTGTGGGTACGGCGGTTGCCGTACGGAGAGAGAGGCGTGCCCCGCGCCGCCGCGGTGCCGGGCGGTCCGAGCGCCCGGTGGTGGCCCGTCGCGATCGGGCCTGGTCACGAGGTCAAGCATGCGGGCGGCCCGGACGTGCGGCAACGCAATTAGCCGGTACGGCGGTGAGATTCCCACCGGCATCGTATTGACCTGTCTTGATCGGCGGGACGACACTTTGCGCACTCGTTCGCGGAACCACCTCAGGGAGGTGTGCAGTGGCCACGACGCCCGTGCCGACCGCAGAGCAACCGATCGACGACGACGCCCGACGACTCGCCGAACTCGGCTACAAGCAGGAGTTGCGCCGCAAGTGGAGTGGCTTCTCCAACTTCGCCATCTCGTTCTCCATCATCTCGATCCTGGCCGGCTGCTTCACCACCTTCGGCCAGGCGTGGAACAACGGCGGGCCGGTCGCCATCTCCTGGGGCTGGCCGCTGATCTCACTGTTCATCCTGATCATCGGGTTCTGCATGGCCGAGTTGGTGTCGGCCTACCCGACGGCTGGCGGGATCTACTGGTGGGCGGCGACCATGGGCCGCCCGGTGCACGGCTGGTTCACCGGCTGGTTGAACCTCATCGGCCTGGTCGCGGTCACCGCCTCGGTCGACTACGGCTGCGCGACCTTCCTCAACCTCACCCTGTCGGCGCTCTTCGACGGCTGGGCCGGGACGCTGCGGCAGGCGTTCGTCCTCTTCGTGATCATTCTGGCGCTGCACGGCCTCATCAACATCTTCGGGCACCGGATCATCGACGTACTCCAGAACGTCTCGGTCTGGTGGCACGTGGCCGGCGCGGCGGCCGTGGTGGCCATCCTGGTGTTCGTTCCGGACGATCACCAGAGCTTCCAGTTCGTGTTCACCGAGCGGTTCAACAACTCGGGCTTCGGCGACGGGGACACCGGCGGGCTGACGTTCTGGTTCTACGTGCTGCCGTTGGGCTTCCTGCTGACCCAGTACACGATCACCGGCTTCGACGCCTGCGCGCACGTCTCCGAGGAGACCCGGGGCGCCTCGCAGGCCGCCGCGCGCGGGCTCTGGCAGTCGATCTTCTATTCGGCGGTCGGCGGCTGGATCCTGCTGCTGGCGTTCCTGTTCGCGGCCACCGACGTCGAGGCGGTCAACGCCGCCGGCGGCTTCTCCGGCGCCATCTTCGAATCCGCCCTGACCCCGGTCTTCTTCAAGATCGTCATCATCATCTCGACGATCGGACAGTTCTTCTGCGGCATGAGCTGCGTGACCTCGATGAGCCGCATGGCGTACGCGTTCAGTCGGGACCGGGCGGTACCCGGATGGCGGCTCTGGTCGACTGTCGACCGCAACGGCACCCCGGTCAACGCCATCATCGGCGCCACGGTGGCTGGTCTGGTGCTGACCCTGCCGGCGCTCTACGAGAGCTCGACCGGCATCCCGATCGCGTTCTACGCGGTGGTCTCCGTCGCGGTGCTCGGGCTCTACCTGTCGTTCCTCATCCCGATCGCGCTGCGGCTGCGCCTCGGCGACCGGTTCGTACCCGGCCCGTGGACGCTGGGACGGAAGTACAAGCTGCTCGGCTGGATCGCGGTCATCGAGATCGCGGTCATCGCCGTGTACTTCGTACTGCCGATCGTGCCGGCCGGCGTGCCCGGCGACGACGACTTCACCTGGTCGGCGGTGAACTACGCGCCACTCGCCGTGGGCGGGGTGCTGCTGGTGGTCGCCGTCTGGTGGTACGCCTCGGCCCGCAAGTGGTTCGCCGGCCCGGTCCGTACCGTCGAGGAACCCGCACCGGCGGTCGACCCGGCACCGGTCGACGGCCCGGCCTGACACCCGCCCGGCGGGACGGTCACCACGACCGTCCCGCCGGGTTTGCCGCCCTCGGCCCCGGGGGCATTGACGGTGATCCGGTTTGCCAGTAGACCTTGGTGATGGAGGCCCGCGAATGACGAAAGCTCCGCTCACGCTGGAACAACTGCGGGTCGCCGTCGCCGAGGGCGAGATCGACACGGTGGTGCTGGCCCTCGTCGACATGCAGGGCCGGTTGCAGGGCAAGCGGTTCCACGCGCCGTTCTTCCTCGACCAGGTGGTGGCCAACGGCAGCGAGGGCTGCAACTACCTGCTCGCCGTGGACGTCGACATGAACACCGTCGACGGGTACGCGATGTCGAGTTGGGAGCGCGGTTACGGCGACTTCGCGATGGTGCCGGACTTCGCCACCCTGCGTCGGGTGCCCTGGCAGCCCGGCTCCGCCCTGCTGCTGGCCGACCTGACCTGGCTGGACGGCTCCGGTGACGTGGTCGCCTCGCCCCGGCAGATCCTGCGCCGGCAACTGGACCGGCTGGCCGAGCACGGGCTGACCGCGTACGCCGGCACCGAGTTGGAGTTCGTGCTGTTCCGCGACTCGTACGAGGACGCCTGGCGGCGCGGCTACCGCGACCTCACCCCGGCCAACCAGTACAACGTGGACTACTCGCTGCTCGGCACCGCCCGGGTGGAGCCGCTGCTGCGCCGGATCCGCACCGAGATGGCCGGCGCCGGGCTGACGCCGGAGAGCGCCAAGGGCGAGTGCAACCTCGGCCAGCACGAGATCGCCTTCCGGTACGACGAGGCGGTCGCCTGCGCCGACCACCACGTGATCTACAAGAACGGCGCGAAGGAGATCGCCGCCCAGGAGGGCATGTCGATCACCTTCATGGCCAAGCCGAACGAGCGGGAGGGCAACTCCTGCCACATCCACTTCTCGCTGCGCGACCGCACGGGCTCCTCGGCGATGCTCGGTGACGGGCCGGCGCACCTGTCGCCGACCGGGCAGCGGGTGCTCGCCGGGCTGCTCGCCACCATGCGGGAGTTCAGTCTGCTGTTCGCCCCGAACATCAACTCCTACAAGCGCTACCAGCCGGGCTCGTTCGCCCCGACCGCCCTGCGCTGGGGCGTCGACAACCGGACCTGCGCCCTGCGGGTGGTGGGGCACGGGCAGGGGATGCGGGTGGAGAACCGGGTGCCCGGCGCCGACGTCAACCCGTACCTGGCGATCGCCGGGCTGGTCGCCGGCGCGCTGCACGGCATCGAGCGGGAGTTGGAGCTGGGCGAGGAGTGCACCGGCAACGCGTACGACGATCCGCAGGCCGAGCGGGTCCCCAGCACCCTGCGCGACGCACTGGCCCTCTGGGAGGCGTCCAGTGTGGCGCGGGAAGCGTTCGGTGACGAGGTGGTCGCCCACTACGCCAACCAGGCGAGGGTGGAGCTGGCGGCCTTCGACGCCGCGGTGACGGACTGGGAGCTGACCCGTGGCTTCGAACGCCTCTGAGGGCCCGCGCCGGGTTGCCCGTGTCGATCATGGACTTGTGGTGGCCGAAGCACGGTGGATTGCGGCTTTCGCGAGGCACCACAACTCCATGATCGACGAGGAGGGGCGGTGGGGGCGTGACGGTGGTTGTTGATCCGGCTTCCGGGGTCGGGTTTCAGGAGGTTAGGGGGGCTTCCCTTGCTGAGGTCGACTCGGCGATCTCGCGGGCGGCTCGGGCGTTCGAGGCGTGGCGGGGCGTCGGGGCGGGGGATCGGGGGCGGTTGCTGCGGCGGTTCGCCGCCGTCGTCGACGCGCACGTGGACGAGCTGGCCGCCCTGGAGGTCCGCAACTCCGGGCACACCGTCGGCAACGCCCGCTGGGAGGCCGGCAACGTCCGCGACGTGCTGGACTACTACGCCGGAGCGCCCGAACGGTTGACCGGACGGCAGATCCCCGTGCCCGGCGGCCTGGACGTCACCTTCCACGAGCCGCTCGGCGTGGTCGGGGTGATCGTGCCGTGGAACTTCCCGATGCCGATCGCCGCCTGGGGGTTCGCCCCCGCACTCGCCGCCGGCAACACGGTGGTGCTCAAACCCGCCGAGCTGACCCCGCTCACCGCGTTGCGCCTGGCCGAGCTGGCCCGCGAGGCCGGCCTGCCCGACGACGTGTTCACCGTCATCCCCGGTGAGGGCGCGGTGGTGGGGGAGCGGTTCGTCAGCCACCCGGCGGTCCGCAAGATCTGCTTCACCGGCTCCACCGAGGTCGGCACGCGCATCATGGCCGGCTGCGCCGCCCAGGTGAAGCGACTCACCCTGGAGTTGGGCGGCAAGAGCGCCAACATCGTGTTCGCCGACGCCGACCTGGAACGCGCCGCCGCGACCGCGCCGGGCGCGGTCTTCGACAACGCCGGCCAGGACTGCTGCGCACGGTCGCGGATCCTGGTCCAACGCCAGGTGTACGACAGGTTCCTGGAACTCCTCGAACCGGCGGTACGCGCGGTACGCGTCGAGGACCCGTCCCGCGAAACCGCCGAGATGGGTCCGCTGATCTCCGCGGCCCAACGGGACCGGGTAGGGAGCTACGTGGCCGGGTCGACTGTCGCCTTCACCGGCTCCCGCCCGGACGGCCCCGGCTTCTGGCACGCGCCGACGGTGCTGCTGGCCGACTCGCCGGCCGACCGGCACTGGCGGGAGGAGATCTTCGGCCCGGTGGTGTCGGTGCTGCCGTTCGACGACGAGGCCGACGCGGTCCGGCTCGCCAACGACACCGAGTACGGCCTCTCCGGCTCGATCTGGACCCGGGACGTGGGACGCGCGCTGCGGATGGCCCGCGCCGTCGAGGCGGGCAACCTCAGCGTCAACTCGCACTCCTCGGTGCGCTACTGGACCCCGTTCGGTGGGATGAAGCGCTCCGGGCTCGGCCGTGAGCTGGGCCCGGACGCGCTGCACTCCTTCACGGACGTCAAGAACGTGTTCATCGCGACTGAGGAGTGAGGCCAGTGCAGGGTCGGTTGCAGGACCGGGTGGCAGTGGTCACCGGAGCGGGCAGCGGCATCGGGTTGGCCACCGTGCGGCGGTTCGCCGCCGAGGGGGCGCGGGTGGTCTGCGTGGACATCGACGCGGAGGCCGGCGAGAAGGCCGCGCAGGAGTGCGGCGGTGAGTTCGTGGCCACCGACGTGGCCGACGAGTCGGCGGTCCGCGACCTGTTCGACGGGGTGGCCGACCGGCACGGCCGGGTGGACATCGCGTTCAACAACGCCGGCATCTCACCGCCGGACGACGACTCCATCCTGGACACCGGCCTGGACGCCTGGGAGCGGGTGCTCCGGGTCAACACCACGAGCGTCTACCTCTGCTGCAAGTACGCCATCCCGCACATGCGCCGCCAGGGCAAGGGCTCGATCATCAACACGGCCTCGTTCGTGGCGCTGATGGGCGCGGCGACGTCGCAGATCGCGTACACGGCGAGCAAGGGCGGGGTGCTGGCGATGACCCGGGAGCTGGGTGTGCAGTTTGCCCGCGAGGGCATCCGGGTCAACGCGCTCTGCCCCGGCCCGGTGGCCACCCCGTTGCTGCTGGAGTTGTTCGCCGCCGACCCGGAGCGGGCTGCCCGCCGACTGGTGCACGTGCCGATGGGTCGCTTCGGGCAGCCGGAGGAGATCGCCGCCGCGGTGGCGTTCCTGGCCAGCGACGACGCCTCGTTCATGACCGCCGCGCAGTTCGTGGTCGACGGCGGGATCACCGGCGCGTACGTCACACCGCTGTGACACGGCCGTTGATCGGGATCAGCGCGTACGTCGAGCCCGCCGACTGGGCTGTGTGGCGCGGGGTGCGGGCGGTGCTGGTGCCCGAGGCGTACGTGCGGGCAGTGACCGCTGCCGGTGGCCGGGCGGTGGTGCTGCCACCGGACGACTTCGACGGCGACGTGCTGGCGGTCCTCGACGGGCTCCTGTTGGCCGGGGGCGCCGACGTCGGTCCGGGGCGGTACGGCCAGCAGCCCCACCCGCGGACCGAGGACCGGCCGGACCGGGACGCCGGTGAGCTGACCCTGTTGACGGCCGCGCTCGCCGTCGACCTGCCCGTGCTGGGTGTCTGTCGGGGGATGCAGCTGCTCGCCGTGGCGTACGGGGGGACCCTGCACCAGCACCTCCCCGACGTCCTCGGGTCGGAGGCGCACCGTCCGGCTCCGGGGGTCTACGGCACCCATCCGGTGCGGTTCGCGCCGGGGAGCCTGGCGGCGAGGACGCTGGCCGGGGTGGACCGGGTCAACTCGTACCACCATCAGGCGGTCGCCACCCCGGGGCGGCTCGCGGTCAGCGGCTGGGCGGCGGACGGCGTGATCGAGGCGGTTGAGGACCCGGAGCGTTCGTTCGTGCTCGGGGTGCAGTGGCATCCGGAGAACGAGCCGGACCCGCGCCCGATCACAGCGCTGGTCCGGGCGGCCGGCGAACGAGCGTCCGGCCCGCTGGCGCGGGGCCGCCACGAGGGCATGGACGCGGCGGGGTCGACGACTGTGTGACGCAGGTCGCCCCCGGCGGGGCGTGGCTGCGATGGGAGGATCACCGCATGGGCAAGGTCTATCCGGAGATCGACGGTCGTCTGGGGGAGTTCATCGCGGCCCAGCCGGTCTTCTTCGTGGCCACCGCGCCGTCCGGGCCCGAGGGGCACGTCAACGTCTCGCCGAAGGGCATGACCGGCACCTTCGTGATCCTCGGCCCGCACCGGGTGGCCTACCTGGATTACCACGGCAGCGGCGCGGAGACCATCGCCCACCTGCGCGACAACGGCCGCATCACGCTGATGTTCTGCGCGTTCGACGGTCCGCCGAAGATCGTGCGTCTGCACGGCAGGGGCAGCAGTGTCGCCGTGACCGAGGCGGGCTACGCCGACCGGCTCGCCGAGTTTCCCGCGCCGCCGGACGTGCACGCCGTGCGGGCTGTGATCACCGTCGACGTCGAGCGGGTCAGTGACTCCTGCGGTTATGCGGTGCCGCTGATGGACTTCCGCGCGGAGCGTGACCTGTTGCTTACCTCACACTCCCGCCGTACGGCCGATGATCTGGTGACGTACCGGGCCACCAAGAACGCCGCGAGCATCGACGGACTGCCGGTCTTCTGACAGGTCAGGGGCGCTTCCGGCGACCACCCGGGCCGGCGTCCACCCCCGCGCTGTCGGGTCGGCGGCGGGTGCGGCACTCCTAACCAGCGTCCAAGCGTCGTCATGCGTTACGTTGCTGGTCCGCCGGGGTACAAGTCGGAGCACGGCGCGTGAAGATCAACGGCTGCGGGGTACGGCCGAAGCGGGGAGGCAGCATGAGCTCGGCCCAGGGGGGCGCGGATGCGGGGCATTCCTTCGCGGACGTCCACCACATCCCCCCGCTGCTCGCCGCCGCGTATGCGGGTGGCGGTGAGCTGGGCGAGCGGCTCCGCGCCTTCGACTGGTCCACCCATCCCCTGGGCGGCCCGTCCGGGTGGCCGGGGGCGCTCTCCAACGCGATCGGCATGATGCTCTCCTCCAGCGCGCAGATCGTCATGTTCTGGGGTGACGAGCAGCTCGCCTTCTACAACGACGCCTACCGGCCGACCATCGGCAGCAAGCACCCGCACGTGCTCGGCCAACCGGCCCGACACCACTGGGCCGAGACGTGGGACGTCCTCGGCCCGCTGCTCGACGGGGTCCGGAGCACCGGGCTCTCCTACCGCGGCGAGGACCACCCCTTCCTGCTGGACCGCTCCGGTTTCGTCGAGCAGACCTACTTCGACGTCTCGTACGACCCGATCCGGGGTGTCGACGGCTCGGTCAGCGGCGTCTACTGCATCGTCAACGAGACCACCGGGCGGGTGGTCGGCGAACGCCGGCTGCGGGCGTTGTCGGAGCTGGGCACCGAGCTGGCCGACGTGATCAGCGCGGGCGAGCTGGGCCGGACCGCCACCGACGTGCTCGCCCGGCACTCCGCCGACGTGCCGTTCGCGCTGATCTACCTGGCCGACTCCACCGGCCAGTTCACCCTGACCGCCACCAGCTGCGTCGACCCGGCCGCGGTGAGTGTCCCGCCCGACACGATCGCCGAGCTGGTCGCCGAGGGCTCGCCCGCCACCGTCGAGGTGAGCCGTCTGCTCGCCCAGCCGCCGGCCGGCGCCGCCGACGTGGCGCTCGTGCTGCCCGTCAAGGCCGCCAACGAGACGGTCGGCGCGCTGGTCGCCGGCGTCGACCGCCGGCTGCCGCTCGGCGACGAGTACCGCGACTTCCTCGACCTGGTGGCCGCGCAGATCTCCCGCGCGGTGGGCACCCAGCGGGCGTACGAGCAGGAGCGCGCCCGGGCCGCCGAGCTGGCCGCGCTGGACCGGGCGAAGACCAACTTCTTCGCCAACGTCAGCCACGAGTTCCGTACGCCGTTGACCCTGGTGCTCGGCCCGCTGGAGGACATGCTGGCCGACCCGGAGCTGCCGGCCGCCTACACCGACCGGCTCGTCGTGATGCACCGCAACGCGTTGCGCCTGCTCAAGCTGGTCAACACCGTGCTCGACTTCTCCCGACTGGAATCCGGGCGGCTGGCCGCCCGCTACCAGCCCACCGACCTGGCCGGCTACACCGCCCGGCTGGCCAGCACCTTCCGCTCGGCCACCGAGCGCGCCGGGCTGCGACTTGTGGTGGACTGCCCGCCGCTGCCGGCGCCGGTCTTCATCGACCGGGACATGTGGGAGAAGATCGTCCTCAACCTGGTGTCGAACGCGGTGAAGTTCACCTTCGACGGCGAGATCCGGGTGCGGGTCCGCGCCGAGGACGGCGTCGCCCGCCTGGAGGTCACCGACACCGGCGCGGGCATCGTGCCGAGCGAGCTGCCGCACGTCTTCGAGCGTTTCCACCGGGTGCCCGGGGTGCGCGCCCGCACGCACGAGGGCACCGGGATCGGGCTCGCGCTGGTCCGGGAACTGGTCGAGATGCATGGCGGCGGCGTCGGTGTGACCAGCGAGATCGACGAGGGCAGCACCTTCACGGTGACCGTCCCGTTCGGATCGGCGCACCTGCCCGCCGACCGGGTCGCCCCGTTCGCGCCCCTGCCCACGGGTGAGCCCGAGCAGGCCCGGCTGTACGTGGCGGAGACGGCCCTGTGGGCCGACGAGGACAGCACCGAGCCGGCCAGCCGCCAGCCGACCGACGCGGCCCCGGCTGGCCGGATCCTCGTCGTCGACGACAACGTCGACCTGCGCGAGCACGTGACGCGGTTGCTCTCCCCGACCTGGGAGGTCGTCACCGCGAGCGACGGTCTGGCAGGCCTGACGCTGGCTCGTGAGGGCGGGTTCGATCTCGTGCTCACCGACGTGATGATGCCCCGGCTGGACGGGTTCGGCCTGGTCGGCGCGCTGCGCACGGACCCCCGCACCCGCGACGTGCCGATCGTGCTGCTCTCCGCCCGCGCCGGGTCCGCCGAAGCCGTCGCCGGCCTCTCCGTGGGCGCCGACGACTACCTGACCAAGCCGTTCTCCGGGCAGGAGCTGATCGCCCGCGTCCGGGCCAACGTCGAACTGGGTCAGCTGCGCGGGCAGATCATCCGTCGGCTCCGGGCGCTGGCCGACGCGGCGGTCGCGGTCAACACCGCCCGCTCCACCGCCGACGTGCTCCAAGTCGCCGCCCGGCACGCGCTCAGCCTCGCCGAGGCCGCCCGGGTCGTGGTCACCGCGTCCGGTGCCCGCTCCGAGGCCGACGGCGGTGGCGTCACCGCCACCGACCCGTCCTTCGTGGCGGCGCTGACCGGCACCACCCGCGAGCAGCTCGGCGAGCTACAGGTCTGGCGGGCCGCCGGCGACGATTCGCAGGCCGACGAGGCCGCGCTCACCCAGCTCGCCCGGCTGGTGGGGGTCCGGCTGGAGAACGCGCAGCTCTACGAAGCCGAACACCGCATCGCCACCACGTTGCAGCACAGCCTGCTGCCGAGGTCGCTGCCCCAGTTGCCGGGCGCGGTCGTCGCGAGCCGGTACCTGCCGGGCAGCGCCGACGTCGAGGTCGGCGGCGACTGGTACGACGCGCTCGCGATCGAGGGCGACGACCTGGTGCTGGTCATCGGCGACGTGGTCGGCAAGGGCGTCCAGGCCGCCGCCGCGATGGGGCAGCTGCGCAACGCGCTGCGGGCGTACCTGCTGGAGGGTTTCGACCCGGGTCAGTCGCTGAGCCGCCTCAACCGACTTGTCGGGTCCACCGAGGGGCGTTCGTTCGCGACAGTGGTCTGCCTGCAGTTCAGCCCCCGCACCGGCCGGCTGCGCTACGCCAGCGCCGGCCACCCGTCCCCCCTGCTGATCCGAGGAGACGACGTGGCGTTCCTGCACGACCGCGCGCTCGGCCCGCCGGTCGGCGCCATCCCCGACACGACGTACCGGACCGTCGAGGGGGAGTTGACCGCGGGTAGCCGCCTGCTGCTCTACACCGACGGGCTGGTCGAGGACCGTCAGCTCGGTATCGACGCCGCGTTGGCACAGCTGCGCGCCGACGCGGCCACCCCCGGCGAGCACGTGGCGGATCTGATCGACACGGTGGTCGAGCGGGTCACCGGACGGCCGCGCCGCGACGACGTGGCGGTGCTCGCCCTGGAGGCGGCGGAGCTGAACCGGTTCGCGTTGCGGCTGCCGGCGGACCCGACCCGGCTGAGCGTCCTGCGCAAGCGCCTGGAGGACTTCCTCGTCGCGCACAACGTCGGCGAGACGGACCTGTTCGACCTGACCGTGGCGGTCTCGGAGGCCGCCGCGAACGCCATCGAGCACCCCGTCCAGCCGGCCGAGGCGGTGATCAGCGTCGAGGTGGCCATCGAGGACCGGACGGTGATCGCCACCGTGCGCGACACCGGGCAGTGGCGGGAGTCGACCGACTCCGGATTCCGGGGGCGCGGCCTGTCACTGATCAAGGCGCTGGGTGACCTGATGGTGCGGCGTACCGACGAGGGCACCGAGGTGACGCTGCGCCGGCAGTTGCAGAGTTGACCGCGCACCCGGCGGCCGGGGTGTCAGCGGCCTCAGACCGGGTCGAGCCAGCTCTGGTCGCCCAGGCCGGAGATCTCCAGCACCCGGCGGACCTGCCGGGACGGCAGCACGGTGAGCGTGCCGGTGAACTGCTGGGCGAGCCGGACCACTGCGTGGATGGCCGCCGAGTCGAAGAAGGTCACGGCCCGCAGATCGAGGGTGATCCGGCGGGCGGGCTCGCGCAGGGCGGTCTGGAGCATCGTGTCGGCGGTCGCCATGTCGACCTCGCCGGTCACCACCACGCGGAGGTGCTCTCCGTCGATCTCCGCGCTGGCGGAGAAGACGGGTGGTGCTCCCCCTTGATCCACGCAGACACCATGGCACAGCCGACCTGGCAGGGCAACAACCGGGAGTGACCGGCCGTGGCACGGGTCACCAGCTCCTCCGGCGATAGGCTTGCGCCATGACCGTCCGTCCGCCGCTGACCCCAGGCACGCTCTCCCCGATGCGACAGGTGCCCGCCCACATTCCCCGCCCGGAGTACGTGGGTAAGAAGAGCCCGCAGCAGTGGCGCGGCTCGCACGTGCAGACACCGGAGACCATCGAGAAGATGCGGATCGCCAGCCGGCTCGCCGCCCAGGCGACCCGGCTCGCCGGTGAGCACTGCAAGCCCGGCGTGACCACCGACGAGATCGACCGTCTGGTGCACGAGTTCCTCTGCGACCACGATGCGTACCCGTCGACGCTCGGCTACCGGGGCTACCCCAAGTCCTGCTGCACCAGCGTCAACGAGGTCATCTGCCACGGCATCCCGGACTCGACCGTCCTGACCGACGGCGACATCATCAACGTCGACGTGACCGCGTACATCGGTGGGGTGCACGGTGACACCGACGCGACCTTCTGCGTCGGCGAGGTCAGCGAGGAGGCCCGGCTGCTCGTCGAACGCACCCACGAGGCCATGATGCGCGGCATCCGCGCGGTCAAGCCGGGTCGGCAGATCAACGTGATCGGCCGCGTCATCGAGTCGTACGCCAAGCGGTTCGGCTACGGCGTGGTCCGCGACTTCACCGGCCACGGGATCGGCGAGACCTTCCACAGCGGGCTCTACGTGCCGCACTACGACAGCCCCCGCCCCACGGACATCATGGAGCCGGGGATGACCTTCACCATCGAGCCGATGATCACCCTCGGCACCTACCAGTACGACATGTGGGACGACGGGTGGACGGTGGTCACCAAGGACCGCAGGTGGACCGCCCAGTTCGAGCACACCATCGTCGTCACCGACGACGGCCACGAGATCCTGACCCTCCCGTGAGCGCGAGGAACGCAGCGAAGCGAAGTCCCGCAGTCGCGAACGAAGGGCAGCCGCTGTGACCGACACCCCCGCGGCCCTGCGCGAGGCACACCACGCGGACGTCTCCGGCGGCTGGCTGCGCCCGGCCGTCTTCGGCGCGATGGACGGGCTGGTCACCAACATCGCCCTCATCGCCGGCGTCGGCGGCGGTGGCGTGTCACCCCGCAGCATCGTGCTGACCGGGTCCGCCGGCCTGGTGGCCGGTGCGATCTCGATGGGGCTCGGCGAGTACACGAGCGTGCGCTCGGCCAACGAACAGGTCGCCGCCGAGGTGGCCAAGGAGCGGCGCGAGCTGGAGCGGCACCCCGAAGCGGAGGCCCGCGAGCTGGCCGACGCCTGGGTGGCCCGCGGCCTGCCCCGCGACCTCGCCACCCAGGTCGCCGAGGCGGTACGGCGGGACCCGGAGGAGGCGCTGCGGGTGCACGTCCGCGAGGAGTTGGGCGTCGACCCGGACGACCAGCCGAGCCCGTGGGCGGCGGCGATCTCCTCGTTCCTGTTCTTCTCGGTGGGGGCGCTGATCCCGCTGCTGCCGTACCTGCTGGGCGCCACCGACCTCTGGCTGGCGCTCGCCGTCGGCGGGATCGGCCTGTTCGCCGCCGGGGCCGTGGTGGCCAAGTTCACCAACCGACCCTGGTGGACGAGCGGCCTGCGCCAGCTCGTGCTGGGGGCCGCCGCGGCGGGCGCCACCTACCTGGTCGGCTCGCTGATCGGAGTGCAGGGCGGGCTGTGACGCCGGTCAACCGGTGAGCAGCTCGTCGATGGTGCCGTCGACCGGGCGGCCACGCGCCGCCAACTCCTCGGCCTGCCGCGTCAGCACCGCGCCGACCTCCGTCATGTCCGCGCCGGCCAGCCCCGTGCGCCGCACCGCGTCACCCGGATCGCGGAAGTAGGTGCGGCCCAGCAGGCCGGTCACCGTCGCCGCGGCCAACCGCGCCTCACCGAGCATCAGCAACGCCTGGTCGGTCTCGTACCACTCGGCCAACCGGGCGGCCCGCGAGTGCGCGGCGCTGCCCCGGTACCAGGCCTGCCGCGCCGCGGTGCTGAACTCCGCCGGCCGGGCCCGGGCGAGCCGGCCGAGATGCTCGTCCCGCAACGTCCGCAGCCAGCTCGTCGGGTCGTACAGGGACCGGGTGGTGACGTACCGGTCGGCCGTCAGCGGCCACAACGGGGACAGCACCCGGGCCTGCCCGAGATAGTCGTCGGCGGCGGCCACGGTCAGATCGACAAGCACACCGTCCACCCGCCGGGTCGCCGGCGGCGGCCCGGCGCCCGGCCGGTAGGTGACCACCAGCATCCCCACCTCGCCGTCACCGCCACCGTCGTCGTCGCCGTGCGCCAGGGGACCGTGGACTCCGATCGCGAGCACGTCGGCCGGAAACCGCCGCCGGATCACCTCGGCGACCCGCTCCGCCACCGTCCACCGTCGATCGTCGAGGCCCCGGTCGACACCCGACCGCTCGTTCGTCGCGCTCACGGGTGGGCCTTTGTTCGCGGCTGCGGGGCTCGCAGGACCGGCTCACTCCTCGCGCTCACGGGTGGGCCTTTGTTCGCGGCTGCGGGGCTCGCAGGACCGGCTCACTCCTCGCGCTCACGGGTCAACCTCCGCCTGAAGCGACTGGCGTCAGCCTAGCCAGCCGGCGGGGGGTCGGCCGGTACGCCGCGCCCGGTCGGCACCAGCCGGAAGATGCGGATCTCCCGGCCGCCGGCCCGCTCGACGTACGTGCGGTACGCCGGCCACTCGGTGACCAGCAGCTGCCACAGCCGGTCCCGTTCGTCCCCGGTGGCCAACTCGGCCCGCACCGGGAGCCGGCGACCCTTCACGTCCACCTCGGCGGCCGGGTCGGCGAGCAGGTTCATCGCCCAACCGGGCTGGTGGGTCTGCCCCCAGTTGGAGCCGATCACCACGTACGCGTCGCCGTCGGTCACGTAGAGCAGCGGATTGCTGCGCGGCTTGCCCGAGCGGCGACCGGTCGTGGTGATCACAAGGGACGGGAGTACGCCGAGCGCGACCACCCGGCCCCGGGTGAGCCGGCCGACGATGCGATCGGCGGGGACCAGCAGGCGGGCGGCCGCCCCGAACCAGCGGTGGTGGCCGAGTCGACGGGTGAGGGTTGCGAGCGCTGACACGGGGCCCAGTCTGCCGCCTGCCCTGCCCCGACGACACCACCGGACGGTCCGGTTCCGGTCCCACGGCCCCGGGGTGCCCGGGTTCAGTCCAGGCGACGTTCGATCGGCAGCCCCGACCGGGTGAACAGGCCCGCGCCGAGCATCGCCACCACCGGCACCAGGACCAGCACGCCCAGCGCCGGCCACGGCACCAGGTACGGGTACGGCTCCCGGACCGGCCAGGCCGTGGCGTACTCCCGGTTGGCCGAGAACAGCACGATCGCCGCGGTGCCGAGCCCGGCCACGATGCCGAGCACCGAGCCGAGACCGGCGATCACTCCGGCCTGACAGATCGCCAGCAGTCGGCGTACCGCAGGTGCGGCGCCGACCGCGGCGAGGGTGGACAGCTCGGCGCGGCCCTCCGCGGCGGCGAGCGCCGTGGCGATCCCGGCGGCGCCCACCGTGATCAGTCCGGCCGCCGCGGCGAGCAGCAGCAGCAGCGGAGAGTCGTCGCGCGGAGCGGCGCCATGCTCCACCTGGAGGGAGTACGTCCCGAAGGCCCGCAGGTCGTCGGCGAATCGATCCTGGCGGCGCTGGCTCGGCGGCGCCGGGGTGTCGACCACCCAGCCCGCCTCGACAGTGCTCAAACCGAGTTGCCGGGCGGCGGACGCGGACAGCAGGAGACGGGGCAGGCCGACCGTCCGCGGCAACACGTAGCCGGGCACGTCCTGCCGGGCGGTCGCCTCGTCCCGCCCGATCCGCACCTCGTTCACCTGCACCGTCACCCGGCCGTCGTGCAGGTAGCGCGGGTCGGTCACCACCACGCCTCCGGCGCGCAGCACCGCGGTGGCGGCGGAGGTCGCCGCCGCGTCGGCGCCGGTGAGCAGCGGCAGCGCGCTGCCGTCGTCCACCAGTGTCTCGACGCCGTTGCCGAAGTAGTCCGCGGCACGGTCCTGGCAGCGCGGGTCGGCCCGCGCCTGGCGACGCTGCGTCGCCGACAGGCCGTCACCTGGGGGAAAGGGGCAGATGCGCTCCGGCGGGATTTCCGGCCCGACCGAGCAGTAGTCCGCCGGGTCGTCGGTCGAGGAGCAGAGCGGCACGCGTACGGGTGCGATGGCGGTGGCGCCCAGCTGCGCCCGTGCGACGGCGTCGACCTGGGCCAACGTCGGCTCGGGCTGCCGGCGCGGCTCCTCGGGGTTGATGCGCACGTGACCGGTGGGCAGCATCGGCCGGTAGGCACGGGCGTCCCGGACGCCGTCGCTGGTCAGGTATCCGCCGAGCGCGACGCTGCTGGCCACCGCGGCCATCACGGCGCAGATGGCCGGCGCCGCGGCGGCCCGGTTGCGGCTGGCGTCGCGCAGCGCGATGCGGGGCGCCAGCGGCAGCAGCCGGCCGAGCCGGGCGAGGACGCCGATCAAGGTGGGCGTGCAACAGACCAGGCCCAGCTCGCCGAGGATCAGGCCGGTCAGGATCACCGCCGGTGACGTCCGGCTGGCCCCGAACGCCGCGAGCGCCGCCCCACCGACCACAAGCGTCAACCCGAGGGCCAGGGCGCGGGCCCGGGGCGGCGGAGGGGTACGTCGCCCGGCGAGCCCGGCGATGACGTCCTGCCGGGCCGCCGTCCAGGCCGGCGCGAGCGCGGCCAGCACCCCGGCCAGCACCGCGACCCCGCCGAGCACGACCAGGGCCGAAGGCCAGCAGCGGTACCCGCCGAAGCGGGCGCTGAAGACGTACTGCTCCATGAGCGGACGGCCGGCGAACGCGGCGCCGACACCGAGCAGCAACCCCGTCGCGGCGCCCAGCACGCCCAGCACCACGCCGTCGGCGAGCACGACCCGACGCAGTTGGGCCGCGTCCCCACCGGCCACCGCGACAAGCGCCAGGTCGCGGCGCCGACGGCGGACCCCCACGGCGAACGCCGGCCCGACCAGCAGTACGACCTCCAGCAGCCCCAGGCCGGCGATGAGCACGCCGGTGCTCAGGTCGGTGGTGTCGGCGTAGCCGATCCAGCTGCGGGACGACATCGCCGAGGCCGGAAGGTGGCGGGGTACGACCACCACCCCGTGGTCGTTGAGCCGCGACACCATCGCCGTGTCGACGCCGCCGGGCACGTCGACCAACCAGCGGGTGTCCGACTGCGGATCGGCCCGCCCGACGGCCGTCGGGTGCAGCGCCACCACCGGGCCGAGGTCGTCGGGAAACTCGACCACCCCGACCACCGTGTACGTCCTCGTCCTGTCGGCGGTGGCCACGGCGTCGCCCAGGCGTACGTCCAGGCGGCGCAGCGCCGTCGGGCTCACCGCGATCTCGCCGGGCTGCTGCGGCGCCCGCCCCGACCGGAACCGCACCAGGCTCCGGGCCAGCGGGTCGGTGAGGTCGAGCACCCGCCCGTCCAGGGTCTCGTCACCTCTCGGGCCCCGCACCTGCACCGGCCCTCCGGCGCGGACCTCGGTGACCCGGCTGCCGGAGCCGAGCAACGCGGTCACCTCGGCGGCGGTGGCCGGACGGCCGACCGCCGACTGGGTGCCGTCCCGGGGATACCAGCTGTCGCCCCACTCGTCCTGGATGAGCGGCGTCTCGGCGACCCACCGCAGCTCCGCGTCGGCGACGCCGAGGCGCCGGTCGAGACGCTCCTGCGGGGTCAGTTCGGACATGTCGTAGCTCGTGGCGAAGAAGGCCAGCACGAGCACCGGCAGGGCGATCATCGCGAGCACCAGGGCGGTACGCCGACGCGCCCGGCGCGACTCCCGTCGGGCGATCCGCAGCGCGGCCCGCCACGAGCCGGTCAGTTCGGCGAACCTCCGCCGCCCGACGGACGCGGGCGGTGTCACCGGACCCACCGCGGGCGGATCGACGCGGCGGCGTGCCAGCGGCGACCGGCGCAGGGTCAACGGTCGCTGCCGGACAGCAGTTGCTCGACGCTGCCCAGCGGGGCCGTCGTGTCGACCAGAACGCCGTCGCGCAGGAACACCACGCGGTCGGCCCAGCCGGCGTGGCGCGCTTCGTGGGTGACGAGGATGCCGGCGGCGCCCGCGTCGACCCGGCGGCGCAGCAGGTGCAGCACCGCCTCGCCGGTCTGCGAGTCCAGGGCACCGGTGGGTTCGTCGGCGAGCACCAGCCGCCGCTCGCCGACCAGCGCGCGGGCGATCGCCACCCGCTGCTGCTGACCACCGGAGAGCTGGTCCGGGAAGCGGTCACCCAGCGCCGGCAGGCCCACCTCGGTCAACGCGGCCAGAGCCGCCGCGCGGGCCCGCCGGCCGCCGACGCCGTCGAGCTCCAGCGGGAGCGCGACGTTCTCCAGGGCGCTCAGGCTGCCCAGCAGGTTGAGCTGCTGGAAGATGTAACCGATGCGACGGCGGCGCAGTTGGGCCAGCCCGCGGCGATCCAGCGCCCCGAGCGGCTGGCCCTCGACCCGGACGTCGCCGCGGGTCGGTCGGTCCAGCCCACCGGCGAGAGCCAGCAGCGTCGACTTGCCCGAACCGGACGGACCCATCACGGCGACCAGCTCGCCCGGCCGGACGACCAGGCTCACACCACGCAGCGCGTGGACCGCCGCCGGGCCGGAGCCGTGGGTGCGGTGGACGGCGCGCAGCTCCAGCACTGCGTCGTCCGTTCCGCTCACCGTCGCGCCTCCTCGTCGACCCACCGCGCGCCGTCCGACGCCCCGGGGTCGGGCGGCCGGGGCGGGTGCGTCGTCGGCCCGTTGGGCTGATGCCGGACCAGGCTGCTCTCGCAGTGGTCCAGCCACCGCACCTCAGCCTCTGCCTGGAACACCATCGAGTCCAGCACCAGCCGCCACGGCATGTCCTCCGGGCGGTCGCTGCCGTACTTCAACCGGGTCAACTCCTGCAACGTGCGCATCGTCGCGCTGCGCTGGGCCTGCACCACCGAGCGGACGTCCACTCCGGGGGTGGTGAGCGCCAGGGCCAGTTTGATCGCCAGCTCGTCGCGGGGGCGGTCGGTACGGCTGATCGGGGTGGCGAACCACAGCGCGAGGTCCGCCCGGCCGGCGTCGGTGATCTCGTACGGGCGCTGCCCGGCCTCGCTCTCCGGCAGCGGGCGCACCAGACCGTCCCGTTCCAGCCGGGACAGCGTGGTGTAGACCTGCCCGATGTTCAGCGGCCAGGTCGAGCCGGTCGACTCCTCGAACGCGGCGCGCAGCTGGTAGCCGTACATCTGGCCGCGTTCGAGAAGGGCGAGCAGCCCGTGACGGATGGACATGGCAACGGAGTATGCATACCTGGTATGCGCTCCGCAACCGGAGCGCACCGGCTCAGCTCGGGCGGCCGGGAAATGCGACAGTCAGCGGGGTCACCCCTGCGGTCTTTCGCCACCGCGTGGCCCGTACGGCGTACTCGACGAGGGCGGCCAGTGCCTGGTCGCGGTCCGGGCCGGTGGTGGACGCCAACGCGGCCCGCCAGTGCGCCGCGGTGCGCTCCTCCACCTCGACGGCGAGCCGCAACGCGCTCGCCCGGTCGGTGACGGGAAACGGCAGGGCGTACCCGGCCCGGCCCGGCGGAACGGTGCCGCCGGTGGTGCTGAGCTGCACCACCAGGGCGTCGCGCCGGCGTCGGTGCGCGGCCTCCGCCTGGTGTGCGAGGTCGCGTGCCGCCCCGGTGAGGCGGACGCCGATCCGCCCGTAGGCGTAGATCGCCGCGTACTCGGCGGAGAGGGCGGCGGCGAGGGCCTCCCCGGCGGTGGGCTGCCTCACTTCAGTGCCTCCTGGTGGGTGGCCCGGGCGGCGGCGATCGACCCGAGCAGCGCCGCCCGCTCGGCGGGCGCCGCCGCGCAGGCCGCGGTGGCCGACTGTTGTGCGGTCTTCTCCCGCGCGCGCAGGGCGGCCAGCGCGTCGGCCGGCTCGGTCGCCGCGGTGGCGCTCGGGTCGGCGGCGGGCGCGGACCCGAGAGTGACGCCGATGACCCGGGCGAGCTCGGTGGCGTGCGCGGTGTGTGTCTCGGCGATGGGGCCGAGGCGGTCGGCCAGGTCCGGGTGGGCGGCGGCGCCCGCCCGGTACGCGGCGGCCAGGCCCAGCGCCTCGTCGACCATCGGGCGCAGCGGGTCCGGCGGTGGCGCCGGCTCGTCGTCGCGGTCGAAAAGATCACAGCCGGTCAGCGGCGCCGCTGCGCAGCCGAGCGCCAGCAGTGCCCCGGTGCGCAGGAGCTTTCGCCGGTTATGTCCGGATACTTGGTCGCGCGGTGTCGTTCTGCCGATCCCCACCGGGCAAGTGAACACCATCCGCGCCGGTCCGGGGGCCATCGCCGTCGGTGCGCCGCCCGGTCCGCCGCCGGGCAGGCGCGTTACGCTCTGCGCAGCCACCGGCGCGTCCGCTCCGGTGGCGTGCCGGCATGGCGGGACGAGGGTCCCGGTCGACCAGGGAAAGGGTGCGCAGATGACGCAGCGTGGCCGTGCCACCAGGTCGACGGGTCGACCCCGCGACGGCGCGGGCTCCCGCGGACCACGCGACGGCGCCACTCCGCGCGCCGCCGCCCCGCGCGGCGGCGGTGATCTCGCGGCACGACGCACCCGGTTGCGGACCGTGATCGAGCCGGTGGTCAACGGCGTGGGCTACGACCTGGAGGACCTGTCGGTCTCCCGGGCCGGCCGCCGGCACGTGGTGCGGGTGATCGTGGACGCCGACGGCGGCATCGACCTGGACGCGGTCGCGGACGTCTCCCGTGCGGTCTCGGCCGCGCTGGACGCCGCCGAGGAGACCGACGGCGACATTCTCGCCGGGGAATACCAGCTCGAGGTCAGCTCGCCGGGTGTGGACCGGCCGCTCACCCTGCCCCGGCACTGGCGGCGCAACGTGGGCCGGCTGGTCAAGGTCACCGTCCGGGGCGCGGCAGCGCTGCCCGGCCAGCGGGGCGAGCAGCCCTCCGGGGATCGCCAGCTGACCGGCCGGGTGGTCGGGGCCGACGACGAGACAGTGCAGTTGGAGACCGACGCCGGCCGCGACTCCTGGGCGTACGCCCAGTTGGGTCCGGGCCGGGTGCAGGTCGAGTTCACCCGCCTCGCCGAGCTGGGCGAGCCGGACGACACCGACGAGTTCGACGACGCGGACGACGCGGACGAGAACGACGATTCAGACGACATCGACGACGAAGATGATGTGGAGGACGAGGAGAGGTGAACATCGACCTCGCGGCGCTGCGCGCACTCGAGCGCGAGCGGGAGATCCCGTTCGACACGATTCTCGCGGCGATCGAGACCGCGTTGCTGACCGCCTACCGGCACACCGACGGCGCCGAGCCGCACGCCCGGGTGGAGATCGACCGCAAGTCCGGCGCCGCCCTGGTGTACGCCCAGGAGATGGACGCCGACGGTTCCCTGGTGCGCGAGTGGGACGACACGCCGCACGACTTCGGGCGGATCGCCGCGATGACCGCCAAGCAGGTGATCCTCCAGCGTCTGCGGGAGGCCACCGACGAGGTGCACTTCGGCGAGTACGTGGGCCGCGAGGGTGACCTGATCACCGGCGTGGTGCAGGCGCACGAGACCCGTACCGAGAAGGGCATCGTCAGCGTCGACCTGGGCAAGCTGGAGGGCGTGCTGCCGCAGTCCGAGCAGGTGCCCGGCGAGCGGTACGCCCACGGCGAGCGGGTCCGGTGCGTGGTGGTGCACGTGGCCAAGGGCATGCGCGGCCCGCAGATCACCCTGTCCCGGTCGCACCCGGCGCTGGTCAAGAAGCTGTTCGCGCTGGAGGTGCCGGAGATCGCCGACGGCACTGTCGAGATCGGCGCGATCGCCCGTGAGGCAGGTCACCGTACGAAGATCGCCGTCCGCTCCACCACCCCCGGGGTGAACGCCAAGGGCGCCTGCATCGGTCCGATGGGCCAGCGGGTGCGCGCGGTGATGAGCGAGCTGCACGGTGAAAAGATCGACATCATCGACTGGTCGGACGACCCGGCCACCTTCGTCGGCAACGCGTTGTCGCCGGCCAAGGCGCTGCGCGTCGAGGTGGTCGACCTGGCCGGCCGGGCCGCCCGGGTGACCGTCCCGGATTTCCAGCTCTCGCTCGCCATCGGCCGCGAGGGGCAGAATGCCCGACTCGCTGCCCGGTTGACCGGTTGGCGGATCGACATCCGGTCCGACGCGGAGCAGACCGCGCCCGCCGCGCGCGGGGCGGCGGAGCACGTGCCGGAGCCGGGCGGCGCGATCTCGGGCAGCTAGGGGTAGACTTCCTCCAGTGGTACGACGCGCGCAGCCGGAGCGCACCTGTGTGGGCTGCCGGAAACGTGCGCCGGCCAGCGAATTGCTGCGGGTCGTCGCGATCGGGGACGAGGCTGGTCACAGCCTCCGGCCTGATCCGCGCCGCAGGCTGCCGGGTCGGGGAGCGAACATGCACCCGGATCCGGCCTGCTTCGCGCTGGCGGTGCGGCGCCGCGCCTTCGGGCGAGCGCTGCGCATCACCGAGGTCCTCGACCACGGTGTGCTGGCAGAGCACGTCGATGCGCCAACCACTACGTCCGGTCAGCCCGACCGGGCGAGGGTCGCTAGCAGGGTAGGACGACCGACATGAGCACACGATGAAGTCCCTGAAATGACCAGGCTTCAAGTGCACGAGTGAGGTCGCTGCGGGTGCTGCCCGCACGACCTCGGAGTGAGGAGTGCAGTGGCAGGCAAGGCCCGCGTACACGAGCTTGCAAAAGAGCTCGGGGTCGAGAGTAAGACCGTTCTCGCCAAGCTGAAGGAAATGGGCGAGTTCGTCAAGTCCGCGTCCAGCACGGTCGAGGCGCCCGTCGCCCGACGGCTGCGTAACGCTTTCGTCGCGTCTTCCGGTGCTCCGGCGCCGGCAGCCCCGTCGGCGCCCGCGCCGACGCCGGCTTCGACGCCGACCCCGACGCCGTCTCCGACCCCGGGTGCCCCCCGGGTCTCGGCGAAGCCGATGCCGCCTCGGCGGCCGGCCGCGCCGGCACCCGGTCCGAAGCCCAAGGGTCCGGTGCCCGGTGCGCCGCAGTCGGCGGCCCCGGTCGCCAAGCCGGCGAGTGCCCACGACATCGAGGTGGCGGCCGCCGAGGCGCGTGCCGCCGCGCTGAAGGCTGAGCAGGAGGCCGCGGTCAAGGCCGCGCAGGCCGCCCGCCAGCAGCAGCGGGAGAACCCCGTTCGCCGGGAGCCTCCGGCGGAGGGCAACCGTCCGGGTCCGCGGCCGGGTCCGGCAGCGATGCCGCCCCGTCCCGGTTCGCCGGCCGCTCGGCCGAGCACGCCGGCGCCGGGTCCCGGTGCCCGACCGGGCGGTCGTCCGCCGGCGCGCGGCGCCGGTAACAACCCGTTCGGCATCCAGGGTGGCCAGCAGCAGCGGCCGCCGGCCGCGGGTGCGGGTGGCCCCCGGCCCAACAGCCCGGCGGGTATGCCGCCGCGGCCGAGCCCGAACTCCATGCCGCCGCGGCCCAGCCCGGCGTCCATGCCGAGTCAGCGCCCGGCTGCCGGTCGTCCCGGCCCGGGTGGCGCCGGTCGTCCCGGTGGCGGCGCAGGTCGCCCCGGTGGCGGTGGCGGCGGGTTCCGTGGTGGTCCCGGCGGCGGCGCCGGTGGTGGCGGCGGTTACCGCGGCGGCCCCGGTGGCGGCGCGGGTGCCGGCGGTGGCGGTGGCTACCGTGGCGGTCCCGGCGGCGGTGGCGGTGCTCCCGGCGGTGGTTTCCGTCCGGGCGCACCCTCGGGCGGCGGCGGTCGTCCGGGTGCCGGTGGTCGTGGCCGTGGCGGCGGCGCCGCGGGTGCCTTCGGGCGTCCGGGTGGCCGGCCGACGCGTGGCCGCAAGTCCAAGAAGCAGCGCAGACAGGAGTTCGACAACCTGTCGGCTCCGACCATGAGCTCGGGTGCTCCCCGGGGTCAGGGTCAGGTCGTCCGGCTCTCCCGTGGCGCCTCGCTGTCGGACTTCGCCGACAAGATCAACGCCAACCCGGGTTCGCTGGTCCAGGAGATGTTCAACCTGGGCGAGATGGTCACCGCGACCCAGTCCTGCTCTGACGAGACCCTGCAGCTGCTGGGTGTGCACCTCGGCTTCGAGGTGCAGATCGTCAGCCCGGAGGACGAGGACCGCGAGCTGCTCGCGCAGTTCAACATCGACCTCGACGCGGAGGTGGCCGAGGAGCGTCTGGTCAGTCGTGCGCCGGTCGTGACCGTCATGGGTCACGTCGACCACGGTAAGACCAAGCTGCTCGACGCGATCCGTAAGGCGAACGTGGTGGCCGGCGAGGCCGGTGGCATCACCCAGCACATCGGTGCCTACCAGGTCCACGTCCCGCACGAGGGCGAGGACCGCGCGGTGACCTTCATCGACACCCCGGGTCACGAGGCGTTCACCGCCATGCGTGCCCGTGGTGCCCAGGTGACGGACGTCGTGATCCTGGTGGTCGCGGCCGACGACGGCGTGATGCCGCAGACCATCGAGGCGTTGAACCACGCCAAGGCGGCCGACGTGCCGATCGTGGTCGCGGTCAACAAGGTCGACAAGCCGGAGGCCAACCCGGACAAGGTCCGCCAGCAGCTGACCGAGTACGGCCTGGTCGCTGAGGAGTACGGCGGCGACACCATGTTCGTCAACGTGGCCGCGAAGCCGGGCATCGGCATCGAGGAACTGCTCGAGGCTGTCCTGCTGACCGCCGACGCGTCGCTGGAGCTGACCGCTCCGATCGACGGGCCGGCGCAGGGTGTGGCCATCGAGGCGCACCTGGACAAGGGTCGCGGTGCGGTGGCGACGGTGCTCGTGCAGAAGGGCACCCTGCGGGCGGGCGACTCGATCGTCGCCGGTGGGGCGCACGGCCGGGTCCGGGCCATGCTCGACGAGAACGGCAACCAGCTCACCGAGGCCGGTCCGGCGCGTCCGGTCATGGTGCTGGGTCTGACCGCGCCTCCCGGCGCGGGCGACACGTTCCTCGCCGCGGCGGACGACCGTACGGTGCGGCAGATCGCCGAGCAGCGGCAGGCGCGGCGGCGGGCGGCGTCCTTCGCCAACTCCCGTGGTCGGGCCACTCTTGAGACGCTCATGGAGCAGCTCAAGGAGGGCGAGAAGACGTCGCTCAACCTCATCCTCAAGGGCGATGTCTCCGGTTCGGTGGAGGCTCTGGAGGACGCGCTGTTCAACCTCGACATTCCCGAGGAGGTCCAGCTCAAGGTCCTCGACCGGGGTGTCGGCGCGATCACCGAGAGCAACGTCATGCTCGCGAGTGCCTCGTCGGAGCCGGTCACGATCATCGGCTTCAACGTGCGGGCCTCGAACAAGGTCCGCGAGATGGCCGACCGCGAGGGCGTGGAGATCCGGTACTACACGATCATCTACCAGGCCATCGAGGAGATCGAGGCAGCGCTCAAGGGCCTGCTCAAGCCGGAGTACGAGGAGGTCGAGCTGGGCACCGCGGAGATCCGCGACGTCTTCCGCTCGTCCAAGATCGGCAACATCTCCGGTTGTATCGTCCGGTCGGGCATCATCCGGCGCAACGCGAAGGCACGCCTGCTGCGGGACGGGGCGGTCGTGGCGGACAACCTCACGATCACCTCGCTCAAGCGGTTCAAGGACGACGCCACGGAGGTCCGCGAGGGCTTCGAGTGTGGTCTGACCCTGGGTGGTTACAACAACGTCCAGGTCGGCGACGTCATCGAGACCTTCGAGATGCGGGAGAAGGCTCGCGCCTGATCCGGCAGTGACACGCTGATCAAGGGGTTTACGCCAACCGGCGTAAACCCCTTGATCATGCGGGGCGGGTTGCCGGTATCGTCCTGGGCGATGTTCACCGGAAACGCGGTCTTCGACCTGCTGCTGCCGGGCGACTCCCGGTCGCTCAAAGCCAAGAGATCATATGTACGGCCGATCGTGGCGGCGCTGCGCCGCTTCGAGGTCTCGGCCGCCGAGGTGGGTGCGCTCGACCTGCACGGTCGAGCGGAGATAGCGGTGGCGGTGGTCGCCGCCGAAGCGGCGCACGTCCGCGAGGTGCTCGACTCGTGCGAGCGCCTGGTGGCCGCGCGCCCCGAGGTCGAGTTGTTGTCGGTCCGGCGCCGGCTGTACGGGGTGGACGACGACTGACCCGGGGTGCCGGCGGTGCCGGGCGACCGGCGCCGCCGCGAAGGTAGTGTTCGACATGTTGGCCGGTCGGCCGGCGGCCCCGGGTCGCCGGGTCGGCCGGGAGCAGGACGCCGTGGAGGTGGCGAGATGTCTGATCCGGCCAAGGTACGCCGGCACGCGGAACGGGTGCGTGAGCTGGTCGCGTCGGTGGTGCGGAGCCAGATCAAGGACCCGCGGCTCGGCATGATCACCATCACTGATGCCCGGATCACCGCTGACCTGCGCGACGCGACGGTCTTCTACACGGTGCTCGGTGACGCGGTGGCCCAGGCGGACACGGCGGCGGCTCTGGAGAGCGCCAAGGGGCTGCTACGCAGCACGGTCGGCAAGGCCCTCGGGTTGCGGCACTCGCCGACGCTCACCTTCGTGCTGGACGACGTGCAGGACCAGGTCAAGCACATCGACGATCTGCTCGCCGCCGCCCGCAACGCGGACGCGGAGGTGCAGCGGCTCGCCGCCCGGGCGGAGTACGCGGGCGAGGCGCAGCCCTACCGGGTCGACGAGGACGAGACCGACGACGAGGCCGCCGACGTCCCGGAGAACCCCCGGGGTGGGGCAGCGCGGTGACGGCCGCCGCCGGTGCACAACTCGTCGCGCCGGTCGACACCGGCCCGGCCGAGGCGGACTGGGCCGCGGCCGAGGCGCTGATCCGCGCCGTCGGGCCGACCAGCCGGGTGCTGCTGATCTGCCACGTCAACCCGGACGGGGACGCGCTGGGCAGCATGCTCGGTTTCGGTCTGGGTCTGCGCCAGCTCGGCGTATCCGGGTTGCAGGCGACTTTTCCCGGGCCGCCGGAGGTGCCCGAGCCGTTCCGGGGGCTGCCCGGCTTGGAGCTGCTGGTCCCGGCCGGCGCCGCGGATCCGGCCCCGGATCTGGTGATCTGCTTCGACGCGGCCAGCGAGTCGCGCCTCGGTGAGCTGGCCGGTCGGCTGTCGACGGCTCCTGCCGTCCTGGTGCTCGACCACCACGCCTCGAACCCGGGCTTCGGCTCCGTCAACCTGGTCGACCCGCGGGCCGCCGCCACGTCGGTGGTGGCCGAGCAGCTGTTGGCGCGACTGGGCGTACCGCTGGATCGGGCCATCGCCGAGTGCCTGTACGTGGCGTTGACCACGGACACCGGCTCGTTCCGGTTCGAGGCGACCACTCCGGCGGTGCACCAGCTCGCCGCCCGGCTGCTGTCTACCGGCATCTCGCCCGGGGACATCTCCCGGCGGGTGTTCGACACCCGACCCTTCGGCGCGGTCCGCCTCTTCGGGGAGGTCCTCGGCCGTGCTCGGCTGGAGCCGGCCGCTGCCGATGGCCGGGGGCTGGTGTGGACCTTCGCCACCCTCGACGATCTGGGCCGCCACGATCAGCGGCCGTACGTCCTGGAGGCGTTGATCGACTCGGTGCGGTGCACCGCCGAGGCGGACGTGAGCTGCGTGCTGAAGCAGACCGCCGCCGACGAGTGGGCCGTTTCGATGCGGAGCAAGGGCGCGGTGAACGTCAGTCGCGTGGCGGTGGCGCTGGGCGGGGGTGGCCACACGTTCGCGGCCGGGTTCACCGGCCGGGGGACCGCCGAGCACGTCATCGAGGCGATCCGCGGCGAGCTGACCGGGGCACTGATCACCGGCGACGCCTGACACCGTTCCCGGGCCGCCCGACGCCACCGACCCGTCCACGTTCTGATGCGGGGCGGGAAGTTCAGGGTCAGCTCCGGGGAGTGTTGGTCTTCCCGGGCTGTGTGAGAACGGGAAGAATTGCGGGATGGAGCAGCCGCACGATCTCACCGTGGAGGCCCCCCGAGCCTGGGACCGGCCCGCCGTCTCCGTTCCGGTTCTCCTCTGCCTGTCCCTCGTCGGCGGCCGGTTCGCGTCGTTCTCGACCGAGGCGAATCTCTACACGCTCGGCACCGGCGGCGTGTTGATCTGGCTCGGTCTGAACAGCCGGGTGCCCCGGCGGCCGGCGCCGCGTCGGCTGGGGCCGGGAGCGGCGTGGTGGGCACTGCCGGTGGTGGTCTTCGGGGTCTTCGAGGGCGCGACCTTCGTGTTGGCCGTGGGCGACGACTTTCCCACCTTCTCCCGGTTGGCCGACCCCTTGCTGGAGGATCACCTGACCCGGTCGGCGGCCTGGTTCGCCTGGCTGGCCGCGTTTTGGGGGTTGGTGCGGCGATGATGCGGGCTCTCGCGATCGGCGGTTTCCTCACCGCGCTGGCCCTGTTCGTCGGGGTCGAGTGGCTGGCCCGGCGGGAGGGATCCCGCATACCGACCCTGGGCGAGGTCTGCGCGTACGTGATGCGCTACGAGGTCGGGTCGGTGCCGGTGGGCAGGATCGGTCTGTTCGGGTTCTGGTGGTGGCTGGGCTGGCACTTCCTGGCCCGCTGAACCGGGTCGCCGCCCGTCCAAATGGCGGGAACCGAGAGCAGCATGTGGACCTGAACGATAACTTGGGAGGCGGCCGGCATCACGTGGTGATGCAGGTCGTGGGCGGTGGTGCCACACCTCGCGCTGCCTCCCTCCAGGGTCGGACCGACCCGGGCTCACGCTGCCCAGTCGGCTGCTCCGGTAACCCCGGACCGCCGTGGGGCGCTCAGCACGACCGCCCGTGAGGGCCGCCGCGTGCCGGTGGCTCGCACCCTGGAAGGAGCGCCACCATGCCGAACAAGCCCAAGCCCGAGACCACCACCGACGACGCCCGCGAGCAGGCCCGCCGCGCGCTGCAGACGTCGATGGACACTCGCCAGTGAGCCAGTCCGCCGAGCGGTGACGCCTCCGCTGGAGTAAGTCCTCGGCGGGATTGCGATCCTTACCGTCGTCGTGCCAGGATCGGCGGCGATGAGCCACCCTGCCACCACCGACCGATCCGCCTCGCCGCGCCGCATCGCCGGCCTCGCGTTGCCAGCCCTCGTCGTCCTCGCCGCCGAGCCGCTCTACGTGCTCGTCGACACGGCAGTCGTCGGTCACCTCGGTCGGGTGCCCCTCGCGGCGCTCGCCGTCGGCGGCACGGTGATGACGCTCACCGCCTGGCTCGGCACCGTCGTCGCGTACGGCACCACCGGGCGGTCGGCCCGCCGCTTCGGCGCCGGCGACCGGGCGGCCGCCGTGGCCGAGGGAGTCCAGTCGTCGTGGCTCGCGTTCGGCGTCGGGCTGCTTGTCGCGATCGGCATGCAGATCGGCGGGGGCGCGCTGGCGCGTACCCTCGCCGGAGGTCCCGGCGACGTCGCCGACGCCGCCGCCGCGTGGCTGCGGATCGCGGCGCTCGGCGCCCCCGGCCTGCTGCTCGCCGCCGCCGGCAACGGCTGGCTGCGCGGTGTGCAGGACACCCGGCGGCCGCTGTTCTTCGTGCTCGGCCCCAACCTGCTCTCCGCCCTGCTCTGCCCGCTGCTGGTCTATCCCGCCGGCCTCGGCCTGACCGGTTCGGCGGTCGCCAACGTGGTCGCCCAGACGATCGCCGGTGGGCTCTTCGCCGCGGCGCTGGTCGCCGAACGGGTGTCGCTGCGGCCCCGACTCCGGGTGATCCGCCAGCAACTCGTGCTCAGCCGGGACCTGCTGATCCGCGGCGTGGCGTTCCAGGCCAGCTTCCTCTCCGCGACTGCCGTGGCCGCCCGCTTCGGCGCCGCCGCCGTCGGTGCGCACCAGATCGCCCTGCAACTCTGGTTCTTCACGGCGCTGGTGCTCGACGCCCTCGCCATCGCCGCGCAGTCCCTGGTCGGCGCCGCGCTGGGCGCCGGCGACGCGGCGGACGCCCGTGCGCTGGCCCGCCGGATCGGCGTGCTCGGCGGTGTCTGCGGCGTCGCCTTCGCGCTGCTGATCGCCGCCGGGGCCGGTGTCGTGCCGTCCTGGTTCAGCTCCGACGAGCAGGTACGCGAGCAGGCCATGGTGGCCTGGCCGTGGTTCGTGGCCATGCAGCCCCTGGCCGGGGTGGTGTTCGCGCTCGACGGCGTGCTGATCGGCGCGGGCGACGTGCGCTACCTGCGCAACCTCACCATCGTGGCGGCGCTCGGCGGTTTCCTGCCGGCCATCTGGCTGGCGTACGGGCTGGACCTGGGGCTGGGCGGCATCTGGGCCGGGCTCACCCTCTTCGTGGCGATCCGGCTGGTCGCCCTGCTGCTGCGCCTGCGCAACGGCGCCTGGGCCGTGGTCGGCGCGACCCGCTGACGGACCGACCCGGCTCAGCAGTCCTCGCCGCCGCCGGGCCGCCACCCCGGGGTGTACGCCTGCGGGCGGGCGGGAGGGCGCCGGGCGACTCCGGTCGCCGCTGGGCTGTCTGGCAGGCTTGGACGACGTGAGCACCGATGGTCTGATCGTTGTCGACAAGCCCGGCGGCATGACGTCGCACGACGTGGTGGCGCGGATCCGCCGGCTGGCGAAGACCCGCCGCGTCGGGCACGGCGGCACCCTCGACCCGATGGCCACAGGTGTCCTGGTGATCGGTGTGGGGCGGGCCACCCGACTGCTGACCTACGTCATCGGCGCGGGCAAGAGCTACACCGGCACGATCCGGCTCGGCCAGGCCACCGTCACCGACGACGCCGAGGGTGACGTGATCGCCAGCACCCCGGCCGGCCACGTCACCGACGAGGCCGTCCGGGCCGCGCTGACGCCCCTGACCGGCGAGGTCGACCAGGTGCCGAGCGCGGTCAGCGCCATCAAGATCGACGGTCAGCGGGCGTACAAGCGGGTGCGTGACGGCGAGAGCGTCGAGCTGCCGGCGCGGCGGGTCACCATCTCCCGGCTGGAGGTGCTGGCGATCCGCCGCACCGAGCCGGACGTGGTGGACGTGGACGTCGACGTCACCTGCTCCTCGGGGACGTACATCCGGGCCATCGCCCGGGACGCCGGCCTGGCGCTCGGCGTCGGTGGGCACCTCACCGCGTTGCGTCGGACCGCGGTAGGTGGCTTCACGCTCACCGAGGCGGCCACGCTCGACGAGTTGGAGCAGCGCGCCCCGGCCGTGGTGAACCTGCCGCTGGACGCGGCGGCCGACCGGTTCTTCCCGCGCCGGGAGGCGACACCCGACGAGGCGAAGGTGCTCGGCCACGGCGGTCCGCTGGACCCGGCCGGCATCGCCGGGCCGTACGCCGTCTTCGGACCGACCGGTGCTCTGATCGCTATCGTCAGCGAGCGGGACGGGCGGGCCCGCGCGGAGATCGTGCTCGCCCCGGCCTGACGGCGGTACGCAGGTCCGTCGGCTTCCGGCCGGCGGTGTCGACCCGCCGACCGGCGGGACAGCAGGAGAGGAACGGCATGCAGCGGTGGCGGGGGTACGACGCGGCGCCCGGCGGCTGGGGACGCTCGGTCGTCACCATCGGCGTCTTCGACGGCGTGCACAAGGGGCACCAGGCGACCATCGGGCACGCCGTGGCCCGGGCCCGGGAGCTGGGCGTGCAGTCGGTGGTGGTCACGTTCGATCCGCACCCGGCCGAGGTGGTCCGCCCCGGCTCGCACCCGGCCGTGCTCACCGAGCCGGCCCGCAAGGCGGAACTGATCGAGGCGCTCGGCGTGGACGTGCTCTGCGTGGTGCCGTTCACCCCGGAGTTCTCCCGGCTGCCGCCCGAGCAGTTCGTTCACGACATCCTGGTCGAGCACCTGCACGCGGCGCTGGTGGTGGTCGGCGGCAACTTCCGCTTCGGGCACCGCGCCGCGGGCGACGTGGCGCTGCTGGAGCGGCTGGGCAAGACCTTCGGCTTCGGGGTGGAGGGCGGCCCGCTGGTCGCGCAGGACGGGACGGTCTTCTCCTCCACGTACATCCGCTCCTGCGTCGACGCCGGCGACGTGGGCGCCGCGGCGGCCGCGCTGGGCCGCCCGCACCGGGTGGAGGGGGTGGTGGTCCGCGGCGACCAACGCGGCCGGGTGCTGGGGTTCCCCACTGCGAACCTGCTCTGCCACAGGTACGCGGCGGTCCCCGCCGACGGGGTGTACGCCGCCCGGCTGATCCGTCGTGGGCAGTCCGAGCCGCTGATGTCCGCGGTGTCGGTCGGCACCAACCCGACCTTCTCCGGTCGGGAGCGGCGGGTGGAGGCGTACGCGCTGGACTTCGACGGCGACCTGTACGGCGAGCGGCTGGCCCTGGACTTCGTGGCGCACCTGCGCGGTCAGGTCCGGTACGACTCGATCGAGCCGTTGATCGCCCAGATCGAACAGGACGTCGCACGCACCCGGAGCGCCCTGAGCTGATCATCCACCGGGCCGCGCAGGCCCTTGGCCGGGTGTTACCCGTGGGTGCTGGTAGTCTTGCGGGGACGTCGGGTGACCGGCGTGGGGCCTCGCGTGCCTGCTCGACGCCGCGGGTGCGAGGTACCGGTCCGTTCCCGGTCCATCGGGACGACGGACACCTACTTGATCAACCCATCGAAACAGGGAGAACATGGCGCTCGACCAGGAAGCCAAGGCCAGCATCCGCGCGGAGTACGCGACCGCCGAGGGCGACACCGGTTCGCCGGAGGTCCAGGTCGCGGTCCTCACCAAGCGGATCGCCGAGCTGACCGAGCACCTGAAGGTGCACAAGCACGACCACCACAGCCGCCGTGGGCTGCTGCTGCTGGTCGGCCGTCGCCGTCGGCTGCTCAACTACGTCCAGAAGAAGGACATTGCCCGCTACCGGACGCTCATCGAGCGGCTCGGTCTGCGCCGGTGACGTGACGGGGGAGTGGCCGACCGGCCGCTCCCCCGATCGGCGTCCCACCTGAAGAACACGGGCCGCGCGACCAACCCGAGAGGGAGCCGGTCAGCGTACCGGTCTCCGGTAGTGGCCCCCGGGAACCCGGCAGCACGCCGGCACCCGGGCGCTTCGATCGAAGACCGGCCGGCTGAGCAGCTCCCCGACGTCGCGGGCCCACGACGCGAAGGAGCACGACAGCACATGACCGAGACCAAACTCGGCACCGAATCCCGCACCGCCGTGATCGACAACGGGTCCTTCGGCACCCGCGAGATCACCTTCTCCACCGGTCGGCTGGCTCGCCAGGCCGCCGGTTCCGTCATCGCCCAGCTGGGCGAGACGGTGGTTCTCTCCGCCACCACCGCCGGTAAGCACCCGAAGGAGCAGTTCGACTTCTTCCCGCTGACCGTCGACGTCGAGGAGCGGATGTACGCCGCGGGCCGGATCCCCGGCTCGTTCTTCCGCCGTGAGGGTCGGCCCAGCGAGGACGCGATCCTCACCTGCCGCCTGATCGACCGGCCGCTGCGCCCGTCCTTCGTGAAGGGCCTGCGCAACGAGGTCCAGGTCGTCGAGACCATCCTCGCGCTCGACCCGCAGCACCCGTACGACGTGGTGGCCATCAACGCGGCCTCGATGTCGACCAAGCTCTCCGGCCTGCCGTTCTCCGGCCCGATCGGCGCGACCCGGGTCGCGCACATCGACGGCCAGTGGGTCGCCTTCCCGACCCTGGAGGAGCTGGCCCGCGCCACCTTCGACATGGTCGTGGCCGGCCGCACCCTCGACGACGGCGACGTCGCGATCATGATGGTCGAGGCCGAGGCCACCCCGAACGCCGTCGCCCTCATCTCGGCCGGCGCCACCGCCCCGACCGAGGAGATCGTCGCCAGCGGCCTGGAGGCCGCCAAGCCGGCGATCCGCGAGCTGTGCCGCGCGCAGAGCGAGCTGGCCGAGGTTGCCGCCAAGCCGGTCACCGAGTTCCCCGTCTTCCTGGACTACCAGGACGACGTGTACGACGCGGTCGCCGACCTGGCCCGCGCCGACGTGGCCGAGGCGATCACCATCGCCGGCAAGGCCGACCGCGAGGAAGCCCTGGACCGGGTCAAGGCCCGGGTCGCCGAGGAGTTGGGCGCTCGGTTCGAGGGTCGGGAGAAGGAGCTCAGCGCCGCCTTCCGCTCGCTGACCAAGTCCGAGGTGCGCAACCGCGTGCTGCGCGAGCAGGTCCGCATGGACGGCCGCGGCCCGCGCGACATCCGGCCGCTGACCGCCGAGGTCGGCGTGCTGCCCCGGGTGCACGGTTCGGCGCTGTTCGAGCGCGGCGAGACCCAGATCCTGGGTGTCACCACGCTGAACATGCTCCGCATGGAGCAGATGGTGGACACGCTGTCCCCGGAGAACCGCAAGCGCTACATGCACAACTACAACTTCCCGCCGTACTCGACGGGTGAGACCGGCCGGGTCGGCTCGCCGAAGCGGCGCGAGATCGGCCACGGCGCTCTCGCCGAGCGTGCGCTGATCCCGGTGCTGCCGTCGCGCGAGGAGTTCCCGTACGCCATCCGACAGGTCTCCGAGGCGCTCGGCTCCAACGGCTCCACCTCGATGGGTTCGGTCTGCGCGTCGACGCTGGGCCTGCTCTCCGCGGGTGTCCCGCTGAAGGCGCCGGTCGCCGGCATCGCCATGGGCCTCATCTCGGACGAGGTGGACGGCAAGACGCAGTACGTTACGCTTACCGACATCCTCGGCGCCGAGGACGCGTTCGGTGACATGGACTTCAAGGTCGCCGGCACCCCGGAGTTCGTCACCGCGCTGCAGCTCGACACCAAGCTCAACGGCATCCCGTCGGACGTGCTGGCCGCCGCGTTGCAGCAGGCGAACGAGGCCCGGCAGATCATCCTCGGTGTCATGAAGGCCGCCATCGAGGCTCCGGCCGAGATGTCGGACTACGCGCCGCGGGTCACCACCGTCAAGATCCCGGTCGACAAGATCGGCATGGTGATCGGCCCGAAGGGCCAGACCATCAACGCGATCCAGGACGAGACCGGCGCCGAGATCTCCATCGAGGACGACGGCACGATCTACGTCGGCGCGACCAACGGCCCGTCGGCCCAGGCTGCCGTCGACCGGATCAACGGGATCGCCAACCCGACGCTGCCCAAGCAGGGCGAGCGGTTCCTCGGCACGGTGGTCAAGACCGCCGCGTTCGGGGCGTTCATCTCGCTGCTGCCGGGCCGCGACGGCCTGCTGCACATCTCCAAGGTGGGCGACGGCAAGCGGGTCGAGCGCGTGGAGGACTTCCTCAACGTCGGTGACCGGGTCGAGGTCGAGATCGCTGACATCGACGCCCGCGGCAAGATCTACCTGGACAAGGTCCGCCCGGAGGGCGCCGAGGCGCCGGCCGCCGGTGAGGCCGCCGGTGGCGACCGTCCCTCCGGCCGGGACCGGGGCGACCGGGGTCCGCGTGACCGGGGCGACCGCGAGCGTGGCGGCGACCGGGGCGGGCGTGGCCCGGAGCGCGGTGACCGTGGCGAGGGTGGCGGCGGCGGCGAGGGTGGTGGCGAGGGCGGCGAGCGTCCGCGCCGCCGGACCCGGCACAGCTGACCACCAGCACCTGCAACACCCACCCCTCGTCGAACCGGGAGCAACACGTGAGTCGGGCCTTCAGTGCGCCGTTTCCACCGGATCGACGGGGGGTGGCCCCGTCTCGGGACACCGGGGTGGGCCGCTCCGGCGGCGCCGCCCGTGCGGTGACCCGGACGCTCAGCGACGACCCGCTGGGCGGCACGGTACGACGTACCGTGCTGCCCAGCGGCCTGCGCGTGCTGACCGAGGCGATCCCGGCGATGCGCAGCGTGTCCTTCGGCATCTGGGTGGCGGTCGGTTCGCGGGACGAGACGCGTCCGCAGGCCGGTGCCGCGCACTTCTTGGAGCACCTGCTCTTCAAGGGCACCCACAAGCGCACCGCCTTGGAGATCTCCTCGCAGATCGAGGCGGTGGGTGGCGAGACGAACGCCTTCACCACGAAGGAATACACCTGCTACTACGCCCGCGTGCTGGACGAGGACCTGCCGCTGGCGATCGACGTGATGTGCGACCTGGTCGCCGACTCGCTGCTGGAGCCGGCCGACGTGGAGACCGAGCGTGGCGTGATCCTGGAGGAGATCGCCATGCACGACGACGAACCCGGTGACGAGGTGCACGACCTCTTCGCCCGGGCCGTCTACGGCGACCACCCGCTGGGCCGACTGATCTCCGGCACCGAGGAGACCGTCACGCCGATGACCCGGCGGCAGATCCAGAGCTTCTACCGCGGTCACTACACCGCGCCGCAGATCGTCATCGCCGCCGCCGGCAACCTCGACCACGCCGCGGTGGTCAAGCTGGTCCGGCAGGCCGTGCGCGGCACGCCACTGGACAGCGACCCCGCCGCACCGGCCGCACACCGCGCGGCCACTCCGGCGGTACGCACCAAGCCGGCCACTACCCTGGTCGAGCCGAAGGAGACCGAGCAGGCGCACGTCCTGCTGGGCTGCCCCGGCATCGACCGCACCGACGACCGGCGTTTCGCCCTCGGGGTGCTCAACAACGTCCTCGGTGGCGGCATGTCCAGCCGCCTCTTCCAGGAGATCCGCGAGCAGCGCGGCCTGGCGTACTCGGTCTACTCCTACGCCAGCCAGTACGCCGACAGCGGCCTGTTCGCCGTCTACGCCGGCTGCGCGCCGGGCAAGGTGGACGAGGTGCTGGCCCTGACCCGCGCCGAGCTGGCCCGGGTGGCCGCCGACGGGTTGACCGAGGCCGAGGTGGCCCGGGGCAAGGGGATGAGCAAGGGCTCGTTCGTGCTCGGCCTGGAGGACACCGGCTCCCGGATGAGCAGGCTCGCCAAGGGTGAGCTGCTCTACAGCGACCTGATGCCGGTGGACGAGCTGCTCCGCCGGGTCGACGAGGTCAGCGTCGAGGACGTGAACACCCTCGCCGCCGAGCTGCTCAGCCGGCCGATGTCGCTGGCCGTCGTCGGCCCGTTCGGTAAGGGCGACTTCTCCGCCTGAGGGCCGTCGCTCGCAGGGCCGGTCGCCCGGTGCCGTGGTCTGTTGGGCGGTCGCTCGCAAAGCCGTGGTCGGTAGGGCGGTCGCCCGCAAGGCCGTGGTCTGTAGGGCGGTCGTCCATACGGCCGGGCACGTCCCGGTCGGTGGAGCGGACCGGATCCGGCAGTGGTGGCGCGTCCCGATTGGGATAGGTTGTGCCGCGTGACTGACGAGCAGGAGAAGACCCGCGTCGGCGTGTTCGGTGCCCGCGGCCGGATGGGCATCGAGGTCTGCAAGGCGGTCGACGCCGCCGACGACCTCGAACTGGCGGCGTCGATCGACCAGGGCGACAGCCGTTCCGCCGTCTCCGGCGCCCACGTGGTCGTCGACTTCACCACGCCGGACGTCGTCATGGACAACCTGAAGTGGTGCATCGAGCAGGGCATCAGCGCGGTCGTCGGCACGACCGGCTTCACCGAGCAGCGGCTGGAGCAGGTACGCGGCTGGCTCGCCGACAAGCCCGGGGTGGGCGTGGTCATCGCCCCGAACTTCGGCATCGGCGCGGTGCTGATGATGCAGTTCGCCGCGCGGGCCGCCCGGCACTTCGAGTCCGTCGAGATCATCGAGCAGCACCACCCGCGCAAGCTGGACGCCCCGAGCGGCACCGCCACGCACACCGCCCGGCAGATCGCCCGGGCGCGCGCCGAGGCCGGTCTCGGGCCGGTGCCGGACGCCACAAAGGACGAGGTGCCGGGCGCGCGGGGCGCCGACATCGACGGGGTACGCGTCCACGCGGTGCGTGCCACCGGCCTGGTCGCGCACCAGGAGGTGCTGTTCGGCGGCACCGGCGAGACGTTGACCATCCGCCACGACTCGTACGACCGGGTGTCCTTCATGCCCGGCGTGCTGCTGGCCGTCCGCGCGGTACGCAACCGCCCCGGCCTCACCGTCGGCCTGGACGCCCTGCTCGACTGACCGGGCCGCTCGTCCGCGCCGATGCCAGCGCAGATCTTGGACACTTTCCGTTCCGCGTTGACGGAAACTGTCCAAGATCTGAAGGCGTTGCGGGTCCGGGTAGCATCCGCCGGATGATCGATGCGGGACACCTGGATCGGGTCGGGCGGAGAGTGACGCTGCGCCCGGTGGACGACGACAACTGGCGGGCGGTCGCCGACGTCGCCCCGCGCGACGACCAGCGTCGGTTCGTGGCCGCGCTGGGCGCACGGTACCTGCTGCTGAGTAGCCGCTCGCAGGTGTGGACCTCGCTCGCGGTGTACGCCGACGAGACAGTCGTCGGCCACGTCATGTGGGGTGCGGACGACGACGGCTCGCACTGGATCGGCGGAATGCTGATCGACGCCGCGGAGCAGGGCCGGGGCGTCGGCCGGGCCACCATGCAGACGCTGGCGCCCTGGCTGGCGGCCCGAGACGGCAACCCCCCGGTCCGCCTCTCGTACCACCGGGACAACACCCCGGCAGCGGCCCTGTACGCCTCCCTCGGCTTCCACCCCACGGGCGGCGTGGACGACGACGAGCTGATCGCCGAACAAACCCCCTGACCCCCGTCGCCAAACCCGGCCCAGCCTGACCGGCCCGGCCTGACCGGCGTCGATCATGGAGTTGTGGTGCCCCGCAAAAGGGACACATGTGGAGCTGCTGCCCACCACGACTCCATGATCGACGGGGACGGCGACGGGACGGCGGCGGGGGCGGCGGCGGGGGCGAGGGCGGGGGGTTAGCGGGGGTTGGATGGGGTTCTGGGGTGGCGTTGGGTGGGGAGGGTCGAGGTCTTCAGGGGGGTGGGGTGGCCTGTCATCGTGGCTTCGCCGGTGCGGTTCACCGTGACTGTCACCGGTCTGCCGGCCACGCGGAGGTTGGCGGCGCGCACGGCGCCCAGTTCGGGGCCGGCCAGCGGGGTCAGCCGGACCGTTTCGCCCGGTACATCGGGGTAGAGGCCCGCCGCGGCCTGGAGCAGCAGCACGGCACCCGCCGCGGCCCACGCCTGCGGCCGGCACGCCGCCGGGTACGGCACCGGGCGGTCGAGCAGCGCCCGGTCGTCACCGCCGTACAGCTCCGGCATCCGGTAGTCGAACGCCTCGGCCGCCGCGAGCAGCCCCTCGGCCAGGCCGAGCGCGGCGTCGCGGTGCCCGCCGCGGGCCAGCCCGGCGAGCACGATCGCTGTGTCGTGGGTCCAGATCGAACCGCAGTGGTACGACAGCGGGCTGAAGCCGGCGTCGTCGGTGGACATCGTCCGTAGTCCGAAGCCGCCGGCCAGCGTGTCGGTGGTGAGCAGGCGGGCGACCTGGCTCTCCTCCTCGACGGTGAGCAGGCCGGTGCCGAGCAGGTGACCGATGTTGCTGGTCAGCGAGTCGACGGGGCGCTTGTCGCGGTCGAGGGCCAGGGCGGGCTGCGGGCCGTACCGGCCGTCGACCCAGAAGCTGTCCCGGAACCGGCGGGCCAGCGTGGCGGCGTGCTCGCGCCAGCGGTCCCCATCGGGGCGGCCGAAGGCGTCCAGCAGGGCGGCGCCGTTCACCGCCGCCTCGTGCGCGTACCCCTGCACCTCGGCCAGCACGATGGGCGCTGTGGCCAGGGAGCCGTCGTGGAACCGTACGGCGTCGCCGGAGTCCTTCCAGCCCTGGTTGGACAGCCCGTGGCCGGTGGTGTCGACGTACTCGACGAGGCCGTCGCCGTCGGGGTCGGCGTGCTCGCCGAGCCAGCGCAGGGCGGCCTCCAGGTGGGGCAGCAGAGGCTCGATCTGCTCGGTCGGCAGGCCCCAGCGCCACGCGTCGTGCAGGAGGTTGACCCAGAGCATGGTGGCGTCGACGGTGCCGTAGTAGGCAGGCGGGAGGCGCAGCCCGTTCCCGGGCAGCGCGAACTCCTGCCCGCGCAGCTCGTGCAGGATCTTGCCGGGGGCCTCCCCGGTGGCCGGGTCGACGCGGGTGCCCTGGCGACGGGCGAGGACGCGCAGGGTGCCGGCGGCCAGGTCGGTGCCGAGCGGCAGCATCATCCGGGCCGCCCAGAGGCTGTCCCGGCCGAACAGGGTCAGGAACCAGGGCACTCCGGCGCCGAGGAAGACGTCCCCGGCGGCGCCGGTCTCGGCCAGGCGTAGCCCGCGCAGGTCGTCCAGGCTGCGGTCGAGGAAGCGGACCAGTCGCCGGTCGTCGGCGGTCACCTCGGGTCGGGCCCACTCCGGTTCGCCGCCCGGGGCGATCACGACGGCGCGCGGGTCGTCGATGGTCACCTGCCAGCGCAGCACCGTCTCGCCTCCGGGTGGCAGGTCGATCGGCCAGGCCAGTCGGGGCGCGGTGGCCCGTTCGTCGGCGGTGAGCACGTCGGCGTCGGGCGCGGTGACGGTGACGGTGATGCCCTCCGCCGACCAGGTGAGCAGGCCCGGTTGGCCGGTCTTGGCCTCCAGCGGCACGGCCGCGCCGCCGGACTTGACCACCTCGATGGGCGCCAGGTCGCAGCCGAGGTCGACGCTCACCGTGGCCCGTACGCCGACGGTGGCGGTGGAGACGATCCGCAGCTCCTCGGTGAGGCCGTTGCGAGTGGCCCGCCGGAGCCGGTCGACGCGGACGGTGGGGTCGGGCGTGGGATCGCCGAGCCAGCGTGCCAGGGCCACGAAGCGGACGCCGTGCGGGCCGTCCGCGCCGCGGGTCAGCCCCTCCAGCTCCTGGTCGTCGACCCGCAGTTCGGCCCGGGAGAGCACGCGGGCGTCGGCGTGGAAGACGCCCTGGACGCCGGTCGGGCGGATCTGCCCGGTCGCGTCCCCCAGCGCACTGGTCGGGGCGAGCACCACCCCCACCAACTCGTGCAGGAGGGGTTGCAGCTGGCGTTCGATCACGGTGCGGCTCCAGATCTCGGGGTGCGGGGCGGACATCTTGACAACGCGGCCCCTGGCGGTGCAAAGTGCGAAACATTCCAGAAACTTTGAACGATCTAATCCTGCACTATCCGAATTGGATCGTTCAAGACGGCGAGAGGGATTAAGTGCCCGAGAAGGTAACCATTGCGACGGTGGCCCGGCACGCCCGAGTAAGCCGGCAGACGGTCTCCAACGTGCTCAACGCGCCGCACATCGTGCGGCAGGAGACCCGCCAGCGGGTCGAGGACGCGATCAACGCGCTCGGCTACCGGGCCAACCAGGCGGCCCGACAGATGCGCACCGGCCGGTCCCGCCTCATCGCCGCCCGGATCGAGCCGACCCGCGACGGCATCAACGGCTCCGTTCTCGACCGCTTCCTGCACGGCCTCACCGAGACCGCCGACGCCGCCGGCTACCGGGTGCTGCTCTACACCGCCACCGACGACGATCGGGAGATCGCCACCTACGACGACCTGCTCGGCACGTACGAGCTGGACGCGTTCGTGCTCGTCGGCACCAAGTACGGCGACCCGCGTACCGCCTGGCTCGCCGACCGGGACGTGCCGTTCGTGACCTTCGGCCGCCCGTGGGACGCGCTCGACGCGCACCCCTGGGTCGACGTGGACGGCGCCGCCGGCACCGCCGCAGCGACCCGGCACCTGCTCGACGCCGGGCACCGGCGGATCGCGTTCATCGGCTGGCCCCTCGGGTCCGGTGTGGGCGACGACCGGCGGGCCGGCTGGCAGGACGCGCTGCGCGCCGCCGGTGTCGACCCGGCCGGGCTGCACCGCGAGACCGAGGACGGCATCGCCGAGGGCGAACGCCTGATGCGGGACCTGCTGGCCGCCGACGCGCCGACCGCAGTGGTCTGCGCCAGCGACTCGCTCGCTCTCGGCGCGCTCCAGGCCATCCGGGATACCGACCCACCGGTGTCGGTGATCGGCTTCGACGACACGCCGGTCGCCGCGGCGGTGGGGCTGGCCAGCGTCAGCCAACCGCTCGGCGAGGCCGCCGCCCGCTGCGTGGACCTGCTCACCGGAGTCCTCGACGGCAACCACGAGACCCCCACCCACGTGCTGCTCCAGCCCTCGCTGGCGCTTCGGCACACCGCGTAGTCCCATCCCCCCACCAGGAGAACCCCATGGCACCTCGACACCTCACCCGGGCGGCGGTGGCCGGCCTCGCCGCCGTCGCCCTTCTCGGGTCCGCGGCCTGCGGCAGCGGCTTCGACGACTCGTCCGGCGACGCCACCCAGTCCAGCGGACCGGCCAGCCTCCAGATCCTGATCGGATCCTCCGGCGAGGCCGAGACCAAGGCCGTGCAGGACGCCGCGGCGAAGTGGGCCAGCAGCTCCGGCAACACCGCAACGGTCACCCCGGCGCAGGACCTCACCCAGCAGCTCGGCCAGGGTCTCGCCGGTGGCACCCCGCCCGACGTCTTCTACGTGGACGCGGCCCGGTTCGCCGACTACGCGAGTGTCGGCGCGCTGGAGCCGTACGGCGACAAGATCTCGAACCCGGACGACTTCTACGAGAGCCTGCGCACCACCTTCACGTACGACGGCAAGCTCTACTGCGCGCCCAAGGACTTCTCCACCCTGGCCCTGCAGATCAACACGGACCTGTGGGCGAAGGCCGGGCTGACCGACGCCGACGTGCCGACCACCTGGGACCAGCTCACCGCTACCGCCCAGAAGATCAAGGCGAAGGGGCAGGTCGCCCTGGCCCTCGGCGACACCCGGGACCGCATCGGCGCGTTCCTCGTGCAGAACGGCGGCTGGCTGCTGAGCAAGGACGGCAAGCAGCCGACAGCCGACACCCCGGAGAACCTGGCCGCCCTCCAGTACGTCAAGTCCCTGCTCACCTCGGGCCTGGCGAAGTACCCGAAGCAGCTCGACTCGGGCTGGTCCGGTGAGGCGTTCGGCAAGGGCAAGGCCGTCATGACCATCGAGGGCAACTGGATCAAGGGCGCCCTGCAGAACGACTTCCCGAACGTGAAGTACAAGGTGGTGGCGCTGCCGGCCGGCCCGAAGGGTCAGGGCACCCTCTCCTTCACCCAGTGCTGGGGCATCGCGGCGAAGAGCAAGTACAAGGACCAGGCCATCAAGTTCGTCGAGGCGATGACCAGCGGTGAGCAGCAGCTGACGTTCGCGAAGGCGGTAGGTGTCATGCCGTCGCGGCAGTCGGTGCGCGACCAGTACACGGCGGCCTCCCCGGCCGACAAGGTGTTCATCGACGGCGCCGCGTACGCCCAGGGCCCGGTGAACGCGCCGAAGATGGACAGCGTCCTCAAGGACCTCGACACGGGTCTGCAGAGCCTGACCAACGGCGACCCGAAGACCGTGCTGCAGAACTTCGACAAGAACGCCAAGGCGGCGCTCGGCGGCAGCTGAGGTGACGGCGGGGGCCCCGACGACGAGCGGGGCCCCCCTCGCGCACCTTCGGCCCGAGACAAGGAGGGAGGGGAGATGGCAACCGAGACACTGACCGCCGTGGCCACCGCGCCCGGGACGAGCCCTCGGCGACGGCGCGGAGGCGTACGCGGCAACGAGAACCTCGCCGGCTGGCTCTTCGTCGCGCCGGTGATCGTCATCCTGGGGCTGTTCCTGCTGCTGCCGATCCTGATGGCGCTCTGGGTCAGCCTGACCGACTGGAACGGGCAGGGCAGCCCGTTCACCGGCGACGTCCCGTTCGTCGGCGCGCACAACTACACCCAGTTGTTCACCGAGGACGGGCTGGCCCGCCGCGACTTCATGACGAGCATCCGCAACAACATCTACTACGTGGCGATAGTGGTGCCGGCCCAGACCGTGCTCGCGCTCGGGCTGGCGCTGGTGGTCAACAACCGGATGCTCAAGGGCAAGAGCTTCTTCCGCAGCGCGTTCTACTTTCCCTCGGTCACCAGCTCGGTCGCGATCAGCGTGGTGTTCCTGTTCCTCTTCGCCAACTCCGGCGCGGTGAACGCGCTGCTCGGCTTCTTCGGGATCGACGGGCCGGAGTGGTTCGCCGACTCCCGGGGCGTGCTGCACCTGCTCCTCGGCGCGGTAGGCGTCGACTCACCCCCGGCGGCCCTTACCGACGGCGGCCCGTTCGGGCTGACCTGGTGGGACTGGCTGGCCGGCCCCAGCGTGGCGATGATCTCGATCATCACGTTGGTCGTCTGGACCACCTCCGGCACGTTCATGCTGATGTTCCTGGCCGGCCTGCAGAACGTGCCGGTGACGCTGGACGAGGCCAGCACGCTCGACGGAGCCTCGGCCTGGCAGCGGTTCCGCCACGTGACCCTGCCGATGATCCGGCCGACCACGTTCCTGGTGCTCACCCTCGGCATGATCGGCTCCTGGCAGGTCTTCGACCAGGTGTACGTCATGAGCCAGGGCGACCCGGCCAAGACCACCCTCACCCCGGCCTACCTGTCGTACCGGACCGCGTTCCGCGACTTCGACTACGGCTCCGGCGCGGCGATCTCCTTCGTGCTGTTCCTGATCATCATCGTGCTCACGCTGATCCAGCGCCGGGCGCTCGCCGAGCGGGACACCGACCGGCCGCGCCGCGGCTGGCGGCGTCGACGCGTACCGGAGAGGTCCTGACATGGCCGTGTCGACCGACCGCCCGGCGGCGGCGCCCGCGCGCGGCGACCAGCGCGCGGCCCGCACCCTGGCCACCCGCTTTCTGGGGTACGCCACGCTTGTCTTCTTCGGGCTGGTGTTCCTCTATCCGTTCGTCATCCAGATCGCGAGCTCGTTCAAGACCGAGCCCGACGCGGCGGCGAACCCGCTCTCGCCGTTCCCGGACCCGCTCAGCCTGGCCGGTTTCGAGCGGATCTTCGCCGGCACCAACTTTCCGCTCTGGCTGGGCAACTCGCTGCTGGTCACCGTGCTGGTGACCCTCGGCCGGGTGTTCTTCGACTCGCTCGCCGGGTACGCGTTGGCCCGGCTGCGGTTCGCCGGTCGAGGCGGGCTGTTCGCCGCGGTCATCGCGGTGATGGCGGTGCCCGGCGTGGTGCTGCTGATCCCGAAGTTCCTGGTGCTCAACCAGCTCGGCATCTACAACAGCTACGCCGGCCTCGTGGTGCCGCTGCTGGCCGACGCGGCCGGCGTGTTCATCATGAAGCAGTTCTTCGAGTCGATCCCGGTGAGCGTGGAGGAGGCCGCCCGCATCGACGGGGCGAGCATCTTTCGCACCTTCTGGTCGGTGGTGCTGCCGATGGCGAAGCCGGCGCTGATCACCCTGACCATCCTGTCGTTCCAGGGCTCCTGGAACGAGTTCCCGCACAGCCTCGTGTCGGTGCAGGACCCGGACCTGTTCACCCTGCCGCGCGGCCTCGCCGACCTGGTCAGCGGCTCGCTGGGCAGCGGCACCCAGTACCCGCTCAAGCTGGGCGCGGCGCTGCTCGCCACCATCCCGGTGGCGATCATCTTCGTGGTGTTCCAGCGCTACTTCGTCCGCGACGCCAACGACGGCGCGGACAAGGGCTGACCCCGGACCGACAGTGGCGGCCTCGCGTCGGGGCCGCCGCTGTCGGTCAGTCGGTCTTCTCCGGCGGAACGGCCACGTGCAGGCGCACCTGAGGCACCAGCATGTCGTCGACGTCCAGCGCCCGGGCCGCCCCGTCGGGCTCCCAACCGGTGCTGGTGAGGAACGTGCGGGTCGCCTCGTCACCGTCGAACGCCCAGGCTACCGCCCGGCTCATGCCGTCCTCGCGCCACAGGTCGACGGCGGCGGCGAGCAGCCGGCTGCCGTGCCCCCGCCGGCCCCAGCGCGGCTCGACCAGCAGGTCGGTCACCGCCGCCACGTCCGGGCCGAGCGCGTCGGCCGGCTCACCCGGGGCGAGCGCCTCGCCGTCGGCCGGACCGGAGGCGGCGAACCCCACCAGATACGATTGCTCGGCCTGTTCGACGGCGACCAGCACCCGGTGCGCGCCCGAGGGCGGCTCCAGCACCGCGGCGCTCCACCGCCTGGCGAGGAACGCCTCGTCCAGGTTGTCGAGCACATGCCGAGGCAGGATCCGGCGGTACGCGACCCGCCAGGTCGCGAGCTGGATGCGTGCGATCTCGCCGGCGTCCTCGGGACGCGCCGGGCGGACGTACCCGAGAGCCATGGGACGGGAGCCTACTCAAGGGCCAGGGAGGCGACGGTGGCGCAGGGTGCCAACAGGACGACCGCGCAGGTCGTCGGGGTGGTGGTGCTCGCCGCGGCGGTCACCGCGTTCCTCGCCGTCGCGGCCGTCCGGCACGGATTCTTCGACCTCAAGGTCTACTACGGCGCGTTGACGTGGTGGGTGCACGACGGCGGGGAGATCTACGACTACCTCAAACCCGGCACCCAGTACGGCTTCACGTACCCGCCGTTCGCGGCGCTGGTCATGCTGCCGATGGCGTACCTGCCGTGGTCGGCCGCGATCGTGGTGAGCGTGCTCGCCAGCGTGGTCAGCACGACGGTGCTGATCTGGTGGCTGGTCGACCCGATCGCCCGTCGCGCCGGCTGGACCCGGTGGTTCGCGCTCGCCGTCGCGCTCTGCCTGGCCGCCGCCTTCGAGCCGATGCGGGAGACGGTGAACTTCGGCCAGGTCAACACGCTGCTGCTCTTCCTGGTGGCGGTGGACCTGCTGCGGCTGCTGCCGGCCGGCAACCGGTGGGCCGGGGTGGGCATCGGCGTGGCCACCGCGATCAAGCTGACCCCGGGCGTCTTCATCGTCTATCTGCTGGTCACCGGGCGGTGGCGGGCGGCGCTCACCGCCAGCGGCGCGGCCGCCGGGGTGACGTTGCTGGCCGGCGCGCTCTTCCCGGACGCCTCCCGGGAGTTCTGGACCGAGGCGCTGTGGAACACCGGGCGGGTCGGCGAGCTGGCGTTCGTCTCCAACCAGTCGCTGCGCGGGGTGGTCGCCCGGCTCGACCCGCAGCACCCGAGCACAGTGCTCTGGCTGCTGCTGGTGCTCGGCACCCTGGCGCTCTGGGCCTGGCGGTCCCGCACGGCCGTCGCCGCCGGTGACGAGGCGACCGGCCTGGCCCTCACCGGCGCGGTGATGTGCCTGGTCAGCCCGGTCACCTGGGTGCACCACCTGGTCTGGCTGCTGCCCGGGCTGATCCTGCTGGTCGACAACGCGATGGCCGCGCCGTCCGGCCGCCGCAGGCGCGTCCTGCTGGCCGCCGCGACCATCGGGTACGTGCTGCTGATCAGTCGGACCGTCTGGTTCTGGGAGAAGGACTTCACAGGTGTCGACGGCTTCGTCGGCAGCAACGCGTACGTCTGGATCAGCCTCGCCCTGCTGGCGTTCCTGCCGGTCCGCAGGTGGCTGGCACCTGGCGGGTCAGTCGTCGAGACGGCCGGCGTACCGCAGCTCGACCAGCCCGACCGGCCCGCGCCCGCCGGCGAGCGGCACCTGGTAGGTCGACCGCTCACCGTCAGGTGACAGCCCGACCCGTTCGCAGAACCGGCGGGCCCGCTTGTTGTCCTCCAGCACCCACGCCCGATAGCCGGTCCAGCCTCGCTCACTGAGCCCGACACGGGCGGCGGCGAACAGCGCGGCGGCCGTCCCGTCACCCCAGAACGCCGGCTCCACGTAGAGCGCCAGCACCTCGCCGACGGTCGGATCCAGATCGTCGCGGTCCTGGTCGCGGCGGTACGGCCCGAACGTGGTGAAGCCGACGACCAGCCCGTCCACCTCGCCGAGCAGGGTGCTGAACGGGTGCTCCGGATCGGCCGTGCCCAGGTCACGACGGCGCTGCGCCCAGGCCACCACGTTGAGCCGTCCGAGCACCTCGTCCGGCATGAAGCCGGCGTAACCCGCCTGCCAGCCGTGCACGTGCACCCGGGCGACCGCCTCGGCGTCGTCGGGCTCCTCCCGGCGGATGGTCAGCATTGCACCGTTCTATGCCCCCGTGGCCGTCGGAGTCCAGCTTCCCGCACCGGCGTCGTACCGATGATTTATCGTCGCCGACGATGGCCGCACCGGAAGCACTCTCACTCGCCCAGGCCCGCCGGGTGGCACTCGCCGCCCAGGGCTTCGCCGACCCGCCGCCGGTCGGGGTGCCCACACGTCGACATCTGCGCCGGGTCCTCGACCGGGTCGGGTTGATCCAGATGGACTCGGTGAACGTGCTGCAACGGGCGCACTACCTGCCGCTCTACAGCCGGCTCGGGCCGTACCCCACCACGCTGCTCGACCAGGCCGCCTACCGGCGCCCCCGCGAGCTGTTCGAGTACTGGGGCCACGAGGCGTCCCTCGTGCCGGTGGGGCTGCACCCGCTGCTGCGCTGGCGGATGGCCCGCGCGCACAGCGAATCCTGGGGCGGCATGCGGCGCATCGCGCAGGAGCAGCCGGAGCTGGTCGCCTGGGTCCGGGACGAGGTGGCCGCACGGGGCCCGTTGACGGCCGCCGAGATCGAGCACGACGCCCCTCGGGAGACCGGCAACTGGGGGTGGAACTGGTCGGCGGTGAAGCGGGCTCTGGAGTTCCTGTTCTGGGCGGGCGAGGTGACCGCCGCCGAGCGCAGCACGTCCTTCGCCCGCCGCTACGACCTGCCCGAGCGGGTGCTCCCGCCGGCCGTGCTGGCCGCGCCCACCCCGACCGACGCCGAGGCGTACCGCGCTCTGGTGGCCCTAGCGGCGCGGTCGCTCGGGGTGGCCGCCGAACCGGAGCTGCGCGACTACTTCCGGCTGCCACTGGCCGGTGCCCGGCAGGCGGTCGCCGAGCTGGCCGAGGCCGGTGAGCTGGTGCCGGTCACCGTGGCGGGCTGGCGACAGCCGGCGTGGCTGCACGCGTCCGCCCGGCTGCCCCGGTGGATCCGGGCCAACACCCTGGTCAGCCCGTTCGACCCGCTGGTCTGGGAACGGGCCCGCACCGAGCGGCTGTTCGACTTCAGCTACCGGATCGAGATCTACGTGCCGGCGCCGCAGCGGGTCTACGGCTACTACGTGCTGCCGTTCCTGCAGGGCGACAGGTTCACCGCCCGGGTCGACCTGAAGGCCGACCGCAGGGCCGGGGTGCTCCTGGTGCCGGCCGCCTGGATGGAGCCCGGCGCCGACCCGGGGGAGACCGCCGTGGCCCTCGCCGCCGAGCTGTACCGGCTCGCCGGCTGGCTCGGGTTGGACGCGGTGGCGCCGCCCGCGGCCGGCGACCTGGCCGGTCCGCTCACCGCCGCGTTGGCCGGCGTGTCCGGTGTAGCGTGAGCGTGTGACGAGCGTTCCCGGACCGGTCGACCAGCCGCAGCCCGCCCCCGGTGCGGGTTGGCCGGCGAGCCCGTCGGGTGACTACGGCTACCCGACGCCCGAGCCCGACCGGCTCACCCGGCTCGTGCTGCGCCTGCACGCGCGGTCACCGCGCTGGGCGGCGCCACTGGCCGCGGTCGGCTGCGTCGGCCTCGGCATGGCCTACGCGTTGCTGAGCAACCCGGCCCACGCCGACCCGGACGCCGCGCCGACCTGCCTGCTCAAGCTGACCACGGGGCTCGACTGTCCGGGCTGCGGCGGCACCCGCGCGCTCTGGTACGTGCTGCACGCCGACCTGCCGGCCGCCGCCCGACACCACTTCCTGTTCGTCTTCGCGCTGCCCTTCCTGGCGTACCTCTTCGTCGCCTGGGCCGGAAACCAGGCGTTCGGTTGGCGGCTGCCCGAGCTGCGGATCAGCTCGAAGGTGATCGTCGGTTTCCTTGGCGCGTGGCTGGCCTTCTCGGTGCTGCGCAATTTGCCCTGGGCGCCGTTCACGTCGCTCTACGTCTGAGGGCCCGCCAGCTCCGCCCTGCGTGATGTGGCGGGGCCTTGCTCGGTCGGGCTGCGCGGGGTCCTTCCTGCGCGTCCTGTCGAGCTGCCCCACATGTGGGGCATGGTGGTGGTGGGGCCCGGCGTGGTGCCGTCTGCACCGGACGTGGGCGTGGTGGTGGGTCCGGCGTCGTGCCGCCCCCGACGTGGGGCTTGGCGGTGATGGGCCCGGCGTCGTGCCGCCTGCCCAGAGTGGGACGCGGCGTGGTGGGGCCCGGCGTGGTGCCGTCTGCCCCCGGGCGTGGGGCAAGGCGTGGTGGGCCCGGTGTCGTGCCCCGCCTGCCCCAGATATGGGGCAGCTCGACAGGGAACCGAGGACGTGGCAGGGACCCGGCAGGGCGTCGGCGTGCCGGTCGAGATCTTGGACACCTGGGGCCCCGCTGATGCGCGCAAGCCGGTGATTTTGCGGTAGCTGGGCGCTTTCTGCACCGCGAGCCCGAGTTGGGCAGGGGGCCGCCGGCTACTACAGTCCCAGGAATGCCGGAGATGGTGCAGCCCCAGGTCAAGTTGATCGCGTGGACCCAGTTCGCGGCCCCGGACGACGTGCCGTGGTCGACCGACGCCGAGGGCGGCCAGGCGCTCGCCGAGTTCGCCGGGCGGGCCTGCTACCAGTCGTGGAAGAAGCCGAACCCGGCGACCGCGACCAACGCCGGCTATCTCGCGCACATCCTCGAGGTCGGCCACCTGAGCGTGCTGGAGCACGGCTCGGTGACCTTCTACTTCACCGGGGTGTCGCGCTCCTTCACCCACGAGTTGATCCGGCACCGGCACTTCTCGTACTCCCAGCTCTCGCAGCGGTACGTCCCGGAGCGCGACGCGGCAATGGTCGAGCCGGCGGTCATCGCCGACGACCCGGAGCTGCACAAGAAGTTCACCGAGGCCGCCGAGGCGAGCGTGCGGGCCTACACCGAGCTGCTGGAGGGTCTTGAGCAGCGGTTCTCCGACGAGCCGAACCCGACGCTGCGCCGCAAGCAGGCGCGGCAGGCGGCCCGCGCGGTGCTGCCCAACGCCACCGAGACCCGGATCGTGGTCAGCGGCAACTACCGGGCGTGGCGGCACTTCGTCGCCATGCGGGCCACCGAGCACGCCGACGTGGAGATCCGTGAGCTGGCCGTGGAGTGCCTGCGTCAGCTCCAGGGAGTCGCGCCGAACGTCTTCGCCGACTTCGTGATCTCGACGCTCCCGGACGGCACCGAGGTGGCGGCCAGCCCGCACGAGGCGTCCTGAGCCCTTCCCCGGCGGGCTCCGGCTGGTCGTCCGCTAGGTTGGAGGGTATGACGCACGACCACCCCGACGCCGCGGCCCGAACGGCGTCCCGCCCCTTCGGCCGGGTGCTCACGGCCATGGTGAGCCCGTTCACCCCCGACGGCTCGCTCGACCTCGACGGCGCCGCCCGACTGGCGAGCCACCTGGTCGACGAGCAGGGCAACGACGCGCTGGTGGTCAACGGCACCACCGGTGAGTCGCCGACCACCACCGACGCGGAGAAGGAACGCCTGATCCGGGCCGTGGTGGAGGCCGTCGGTGACCGGGCCAGGGTCGTCGCCGGGGTGGGCACCAACGACACCCGGCACACCATCGAGCTGGCGGCGGCCGCCGAGAAGGCCGGCGCGCACGGCCTGCTCGTGGTCACCCCGTACTACAACAAGCCGCCGCAGAGCGGCCTGCTGCGGCACTTCACCGCCGTGGCCGACGCCAGCGGACTGCCGGTGATGCTGTACGACATCCCACACCGCTCCGGCGTGCCGATCGACACCGAGACACTGGTCCGGCTCGCCGACCACGCGCGGATCGTCGCGGTCAAGGACGCCAAGGGCGACCTGACCGCCACCAGCTGGGTGACCAGCCGGACCGGCCTCGCCTTCTACAGCGGCGAGGACGCGCTCACCCTGCCGGCGCTGGCCGTCGGTTGCGTGGGCGTGGTCGGCACCTCGACGCACTTCACCGGGGCGCTGACCGCAGAGATGATCGAGGCGTACGACGCGGGGGACATGCCGGCCGCGCTTGCCCTGCACCGGCGGCTGCTGCCGCTGTTCACCGGCATCTTCCGCACGCAGGGCACCATCCTGGTGAAGGCGGGCCTGGCGTCGCTGGGCCTGCCGGCCGGCCCGGTGCGACCCCCGCTCGTGGACGCCACCGACGACGAGATCGCCCAGCTGCGCGCGGACTTCGCGGCAGCGGGCCTGGAGCTGCCCGAATGATCGAACGACACGATGGGCGCCGAGTGACGGCGTCGCAGAATGAGGTGGACGCGTGACCGAGGCGCACATCGAGGCGGAACTGCCCCCGCCGCTGCCGGAAGGTGGCCTGCGGATCATCCCGCTCGGCGGGCTCGGCGCCATCGGTCGGAACATGACCGTCTTCGAGTACGACGGCAAACTGCTGATCGTCGACTGCGGGGTGCTCTTCCCCGACGTCGAGCAGCCGGGCGTGGACCTGATCCTGCCCGACTTCGGCCCGATCCTGGACCGGCTGGCCGACGTCCAGGCGATCGTGCTGACCCACGGCCACGAGGACCACATCGGCGCGGTGCCGTACCTGCTCGCCCACAAGCCCGACATCCCGCTGGTCGGCTCGCAGTTCACCCTCGCCCTGGTCGAGGCGAAGCTGGCCGAGCGGCGCATCCAGCCGTACACGCTGACCGTGCGCGAGGGCGGCCGGGAGCGGCTCGGCCCGTTCGAGTGCGAGTTCTTCGCGGTCAACCACTCCATCCCCGACGCGCTCGCCGTGGCCATCCGCACCCCGGCCGGCCTGGTGCTGCACACCGGCGACTTCAAGATGGACCAGCTCCCCCTGGACGGCCGGATCACCGACCTGGCCGGCTTCGCGCGGCTCGGCGCCGAGGGCGTCGACCTGCTGCTGTCCGACTCCACCAACGCGGAGATCCCCGGCTTCGTCACCCCGGAGCGGGAGATCGGACCGGTGCTCGACTCGATCTTCGCGAAGGCCAAGGGTCGGATCATCGTCGCCTCGTTCGCCTCGCACGTGCACCGGGTGCAGCAGGTCTTCGACTCCGCCGCCGAGCACGGCCGCAAGGTCGCGTTGATCGGCCGGTCCATGGTCCGCAACATGGGCATCGCCCGGGACCTCGGCCTGCTCAACATCCCGGCCGGCCTGGTCATCGGGATCGAGGAGGCGACCACGCTGCCTCCCGAGCAGATCGTGCTGATGTCCACCGGTTCGCAGGGTGAGCCGATGAGCGCGCTGGGCCGGATGGCCAGCGGCGACCACCGGCACATCACCATCGCCCCCGGCGACACGGTCGTGCTGGCGTCGTCGCTGGTGCCGGGCAACGAGACCTCGGTCTACCGGGTCATCAACCGGCTCGCCCGGGCCGGCGCGGTCGTCGTGCACAAGGACGTGGCGAAGGTGCACGTCTCCGGGCACGCCCCGGCCGGCGAACTGCTCTACCTGCTCAACGTGGTCCGTCCGAGCAACCTGATGCCGGTGCACGGCGAGTGGCGGCACCTGCGCGCCCACGCCCGGCTCGGCATCGAGTCCGGTGTCGCAGCCGACCGGGTGGTGATCTGCGAGGACGGCGACGTCGTCGACCTCGTCGAGGGCCGCGCCAGCCTGGTCGGGCACGTGAAGAGCCGGTACGTCTACGTCGACGGCCTCGCCGTCGGCGACGTCAGCGAGTCGCTGCTCACCGAACGGCGGATCCTCGGCGACGGTGGCTTCATCGCCACCACAGTGGTCGTCGACTCGGTCACCGGCAAGGTGGTCGCCGGCCCGACGCTGTCCGCGAAGGGCTTCTCCGAGGACCCGGAGGCGTTCAACCCGGTGGTCCCGCTGGTCACCGAGGCGCTCAACCGGGCCGCGGCGGACGGCATCACCGACCCGCACCAGCTCCAGCAGATCGTCCGGCGGACCGTGGGGCGGTGGGTCAACGACAAGTACCGTCGTCGCCCGATGATCGTGCCCACCGTCGTCGAGGTCTGACACGCGTGACCGGGCCGGTCGCCGACATCCCCCGTGGATGTCGGCGACCGGCCCGGATCGTGTCGCGGGCGCGCTCTGGCTCAGGCCCGCGACATCCGGCGGCGCAGCACCAGCAGCCCGGCGCCGAGGGCCAGCAGCGCCACGCCGATGAGGGCGTACGTGCTGCCGGACGACCCGGTGCGGGGCAGTTGCGCGGCGTCGGGGATGGACGTGCTCGGCGCGGACGGGGTCGCCGTGGCGGTCGGACCGGCCGGTGGCGGGGTCGTGGCGGTGCGTGGTCAGTGATGGCCGTACCACATCGACCCGGCGCCTCCGGTTGCGTGCTGTCGGATGTCGCGCAGTCGCGCCCCGCCCTGCAACCAACTGCCCTGTCCGCGGCATCAGGGGAGCGCGGCGACCGCCTCGGCGTAGGCGACTCCGGTGGCGATGGCGGCGTCCACCAGCACCGTGAGCTGCGCCGGGGCCACCCCGTGAGCCAGGTTCGTGGCCACGTCGCCGGCCAGCACCAGCTCCTCACCGAGGTCGTGCGCGTACGCCTTGGGCAGCAGCCGGTCGTGGTTCCAGGCGTTGCAGAAGGCGTACACCTCGGCGCGGCGGGTCGCGGGCAGCCGGCGGGCGGCCATGGCGCGGGCGTGCAGCACCTCGCCGCGCTCGCCGGCCCGACGGAACTGGATCATCACGGCGCCCCACGAGCCGACCACAGTGGCGCCCTCGTCAACGACGTACCGGTCCCCGCGTCGGTCCAACACCGCGGTGATCATGTCGATGGTCAGCGTCGCCAACTCGCGTTCGTCGTCGTCGGGCTCGATGTCGGGGTCGGGTCCGTCGCCGGGCTCGTCGTCGGGGGGCAGGGGCACCGCGGCCGCCACGGGACGCTCGGCCAGCCAGCCGGCCATCCGGCCGGAGTGGTGGCCGGTGCCGTTGCGGGCGTCGAAACTGCCCGCCAGCTCGTTGGCGACCGCGAGCAGCAGCGCGCCGAGGGTGGCGACGTCCAGGTCGGTGGCCGGCCGCCCCCCGTACGCCGGGCGGGGCACAGTGCGCACGCCGAGCCCGGCCTCGACGGCCAGGGCGCAGACGAGCGCGCCCGCGGCGGCGAACTCCATCGCCGCGAGGTCGTCGGTGGGCCGGTCCAACCGGGGTAGCTGTTCGGCCAGGATGGTCAGGCCGCGTTCCAGGTGCCCGCCCAGGGCACAGAACCGCAGGTGCGCGGCGAGGTACGGGAATGCGGCACGCTCGTGTCGGTGCCGCCGGTACGACCGCACGTGCGCCGCTGCGGCCCGTTCCGGCTCACCGGTGCGCAGCTCGGGCAGCAGCCTGGCCACCAGCGCCCGCTCGGGCTGGTCGGTGCAGTCCACCGCGTCGCCAGCCGGCTCCCGCAGCTCGGCCAGCGCGGCCCGCCACTCTCCCCAGCCGGCGAGCAGGTCCGCGCGGCGGGCCGGGGCGCAGCCGGGGCATCCACCGGACGGCCCGCTGGCCGTGCCCGCCCACCGCTGGTACCAGTGGCGGGCGGTGGGCTCGTCGCCGAGGTGGTCGGCGATCCGACAGCGCAGCTCCGCGACGGTCGGCGCGTCGGGTCCGTCCGTACCGACCCGGTGGGCCAGGTCGTCCAGGAGGGACCGGGTCTGGTCCAGTCCCACCCGGGGGGTGCCGAGCAGCGCCTCCACGGCGTACCGCTGCAGGCGCAGCAGCAGTCGGCCCTCATCGTCGGTGAGCAGCTCGGGCCGGTAGTCGGCGGCGGCCCGGCACCGGCGCACCGGCTCGACCAGCCGCCACCGTTCGCCGTGCAGCAGGTACGCCTCGATCAGCGCGAACCGGGCGTCCAGTGCGGACCGGAGGTCCCCGGCCGCGTCGGCCCGCTCGGCGAGCCGTTCGAGGGCGAGCAGCCGGTCCGGCCCGTCGGGGAGGTCCCGTGCGTCGGTGAGCGCGTTCACCAGCGCCGGATCGCGGTGTACGGTCACGCCGGCACCGCGCCGGGCAGCCGGCCGACGGCCACGGCGAGTTGGCAGCCGGCCGAGATGCCACAGTCGAGCAACTGGTCGAGCTGGTGCGGGGTGACCCCACGTTCCAGGTCGGTGATCACCTCACCGTAGATCCGCGCCCTGCCCCCGTCGTCGACGTGCACGAAGGCCTTCGGCCAGAGCCGGTCGTGGTTCCACGAGTTGCAGAAGATGTACAGGTCCGGGACCCGTTCGATGCCGAAGGCGGGCGTGACCATCGTGCGGACCTGGAGCAGCTCGCCGTCCCCGCCGAGACGCAGGAACCAGATCAGGTTGTCGTCGAAGCGACCCACGAGGTCACCGTTCACGGCGCGGCCGACCGACCGGCCACGCGCGGCGAGCACCGCGGCGAGCAGCTCGTCGGTCAACGGGCGCAACCTACCGGGGTGCCCGGCCAGCGGATCGTCCTCGAGTCCCGGCGACGCCATCGGGCATCCCTTCTGAGGCGGATATCACGACCGGCGGTGGGGTCCGTGCTGCGACGCGCGGACACGACCCGGAAAAGCGGCGATCTGCCCGGCCCCACCGTTACCGTGACTCTATGGCGGGCCGTACCTCTCAGGCGAGCCGGCGACGCGGCGCGTCGCCGCGCGGTGGCACCAACAGCCGTGCCCGTCAACCGGCGAAGAAGACCCGGGCACCGGTACGGCGACGCACCACACCCGCCCGTCCCGGCCCGGCGGTCTACGTTGGCCGCGCGATCGGTGCACTGTGGATGGGGCTGGCGCACGGAATGGGTTGGGCCGTGCGGGCCGCCGGCCGGCAGGCCGCCTCCGCCCGCGACCTCGACCCCGAGCACCGTCGCGACGGCGGCGGGCTGCTGCTGTTCGGGCTGGCCCTGCTCAGCGCCGTCGCGCTCTGGTTCTCCGGGGCGGGCCCGGTGGGCGCGCGGCTGGCCGACACGATCCGGCTGTTCCTGGGCGCGATCTCCGTGGTGGTGCCGGTGCTGCTGATGATCGGTGCGTGGCGGCTGATGCGCCAGCCCGCCGATCCGGAGCACCGGGGTCGCGGGTTGATCGGGTGGGGCTCGCTGCTGGTCTCGACCGCCGCGCTGCTCCAGATCGGTCAGGACCCGACGGACACCGTGCAGCGCGACTACGCCGGTGGCCTGGTCGGCGCCGGCGTGGGCGGGTTGCTGGAGCGGGCGGTCACCGCGTGGGTGGCCGTACCCTTGCTGGTCCTGCTGTTGCTCTTCGGCCTGCTCGTGGTCACCGCGACGCCGATCAACAAGATTCCCGAGCGGCTGGGCCTGCTCGCCGGAAGCCTGGTCGCGACAGCGGACCCCGACGTCGCCGAGGAGGTCGACGAGACGGTTCTCCGCCCGGCGCGCAAGCGACCGGCGAAGCGGATGCCCCCACCACTGGACCCGGACGACTTCGAGGACCTGGAGGGCGCCGACCTCCAGGAGACCATGGTCCTCCCGCGCAAGGCCCCGGCGAAGGTGCCGGCCAGCCGCAAGCCGGCTGAGCCGCCGGAGCACTCGCCCGCGCCCACCCGCGCCGAGCAGCTCGCGTTGACCGGCCTGGCCGGGGACTACACCCTGCCCCCGGCGAACATGCTCAGCGCCGGCGCCGCCGCGAAGACCCGCAGCAAGGCCAACGACGAGGTGATCGCCGCGCTCACCGGCGTCTTCGACCAGTTCGACGTGGACGCCGCGGTCACCGGGTTCACCCGAGGCCCGACCGTCACGCGCTACGAGGTGGAGCTGGGGCACGGCGTCAAGGTCGAGCGGATCACCCAGCTCTCCCGCAACATCGCGTACGCGGTGAAGTCGCCGGACGTACGGATCCTCAGCCCGATCCCGGGCAAGAGCGCGGTCGGCGTGGAGATCCCGAACACCGACCCGGAGAACGTGGCGCTCGGCGACGTGCTGCGCTCCCGGGCGGCGACAAGCGACCACCATCCGATGGTGGTGGCGCTCGGCAAGGACATCGAGGGCGGCTACGTGGTGGCCAACCTCGCCAAGATGCCGCACATCCTCATCGCCGGGGCCACCGGCGCGGGCAAGTCGAGCTGCCTCAACACGCTGCTGGTGTCCATCCTCACCCGGGCCACCCCGGACGAGGTGCGGCTGCTGCTGATCGACCCGAAGCGCGTCGAGATGACCGGCTACGAGGGCATCCCGCACCTGGTCACCCCGATCGTGACCAATGCCAAGAAGGCGGCCGACTCGCTGGACTGGGTGGTCCGCGAGATGGACATGCGCTACGACGACCTCGCGGCCAACGGGGTCCGGCACATCGACGACTTCAACCGCAAGGTCCGCAACGGCGAGATCAAGGCCCCGCCGGGCAGCGAACGCGAGATGCGTCCGTATCCGTATCTGTTGGTGATCGTGGACGAGCTGGCGGACCTGATGATGGTCGCGCCGCGCGACGTGGAGGACTCGGTCGTCCGGATCACCCAGTTGGCCCGGGCCGCCGGCATCCACCTGGTGCTGGCGACCCAGCGCCCCTCGGTCGACGTGGTGACCGGTCTGATCAAGGCGAACGTGCCGTCCCGGTTGGCGTTCGCCACGTCGTCCCTCGCGGACTCGCGGGTCATCCTGGACCAGCCCGGCGCGGAGAAGCTGCTCGGCCGCGGTGACGGTCTCTTCCTGCCGATGGGGGCCTCGAAGCCGGTCCGGATCCAGGGCGCCTGGGTCACCGAGCGCGAGATCGCCGACGTGGTGAAGTTCTGCAAGGACCAGCGCGAGCCGGAGTTCCGCCCGGACGTGCTGGCCCCGGCCAAGGACAGCCAGAAGAAGATCGACGAGGACATCGGCGACGACCTCGACCTGCTGGTGCAGGCGGTGGAGCTGGTGGTCACCTCGCAGTTCGGCTCCACCTCGATGCTCCAGCGCAAGCTGCGGGTCGGTTTCGCCAAGGCGGGCCGTCTCATGGACCTCATGGAGACCCGCGGGGTGGTCGGCCCGTCGGAGGGGTCGAAGGCCCGCGACGTGCTGGTCAAGCCGGACGAGCTGGAGGACGTCCTGGCCGGCCTGCGCGGGGACGTGGACTGACCCTCGGTCGATCCGGGATACGCGACGGGCCCGCCGGTAGCCGGCGGGCCCGTGTCGGAGTGCGGTCAGTTGTTGATCAGCGCGCCGATGATCACCAGGCTGATGATCGCGGCGACGACGCTGGCCACGGCGGCGTACCAGCCGAGCGGCTTGTCGCCGAGCACCGCGCCGACGACGCCGGCGATCACGCCGAGCACGCCGAAGATGATCGGGTTGAGCAACAGGGCGAGCACGGCGAAGACGAAGCCCACGATGGTGAGGATGCGGGCGGCGTTGTTACGCGGGCGGGCGGTGGTGGGGACGTCGGCCATGTCTTCCTCCGGTGTGAGAGCCTGTCGTGCCAGACCGATCAACTACCCACCGTGGACATTGGTCACGCGTACATCTTCAGTGGAAGATCTTCAGCCCGACCACGCCGGCGATCACCAGCAGCAGGCAGAGGATCCGGGGCAGGCTGGCCGACTCGCCGAGCGCCAGCATCCCGACCAGCGACGTCCCCACCGCGCCGATGCCGACCCAGACCGCGTAGCCGGTGCCGACCGGTATGTCGCGCAGCGCGTACGCGAGCCCGCCCATGCTCAGCACCAGGGCCAGTACGAACACCGCCGAAGGGAGCAGCCGGCTGAAGCCGGCGCTGCGGTCCAGGGCGATCGCCCAGACCGTCTCCAACAGTCCAGAGATCACCAACACCAGCCAGGCCATCGTCCACCTCACGAAGGAGCGCCCGGGCTGCCGCACCGGACGGGTCGGGTCGTCACGTGGGGCGTCTTGGCCTGACCGGGTACGCCCACCGCTCGTCCGGAGTGGTCACCGGCATCCGGGGCCACCGTGGCCGACGCTAGCACCGGCCCGACGGCCCCGGTGGTGACTCCCGCCACCACGCGTTGACCTCTACCTCACTTCAACTTGCAGTATGGCGAGATGGCCCTGCTCTATGCCGATCCCGAGATCGCCGCCGTCCTGGACGCCACCACCACCGTCGACGCCATGCGCGTCGCCCTGGTGGCCGCGTACGAGGGGCGGCTGGTCGCCCCGCCCCGGGCCGCCGCCCCGCTCGGCGGGGGACGGATGGTGCTCACCGCCGGGCACCTCGTCGGCGAGTGGTACGGCTACCGCTCGTACGACACGTTCGGCCACCCGCAGGGCGAGCAGCTGGTGGTGCTGCACGACGCCCGCACCGGAGCGGTGCGGGCGGTCGCCGTCGGCGAGGAGCTGGGCTCCCGGCGTACCGGTGGGCTGGGTGGCGCGGCGGTCGACGCGCTGGCCCGGCCGGACGCGGCGACCCTCGGCGTGATCGGCTCCGGGCGGCAGGCGTGGACCCAGGTGTGGGCCGCGGCCGCCGTCCGACCGTTGCGCGAGGTGGTGGTGCACAGCCGCTCGGCGGCGCGACGGGACGCCTTCGCCGCCCGGGTGCGCGCCGAGCTGGGCGTGCCGGCCCGCGCGGCCGCCGACCCGGGGGCGGCCGTCACCGGGCGGGACATCGTGGTGCTCGCCACCACCAGCCGCACCCCGGTGCTGCGGTCCGGCGATGTGAGCCCCGGCACGCACGTCAACGCGGTCGGTTTCAAGCAGCAGGACCGCAGCGAATTCGGCACCGACCTGCTGGACGTCGCCGACCTGCTGGTCACGGACTCGCCGGCCCAGGCGGCGGACTACCAGCCGCCGATGCTCGCGGCCCTGCCCCCGTACGCCGGACGGTTGCGTGACCTGGGCGGCGTCCTGGCCGGCGGGGTTCCCGGCCGCAGCACGGCGGACCAGATCTCCGTCTTCTGCTCCACCGGCCTGGCCGGCACGGAGGTCTTCCTGCTCGACGCGCTGACCCGCGTGGGCGCCGCGACCCGCTGACCGGTCGCCGCCCGGGGACGACGCGCGGGGTGTGTGCCGGCCGACCACCCCGGCCCGCGTGCGCGGGCTTGCGCGACCGGCCCGGTACCCTCGGATGGTGTCTGCCACCTCTCCTTCTCCTTCCGACAACGCCGAGGGCCGCCGCGTCGCCCTGCTCACCCTGGGCTGCGCCCGCAACGAGGTCGACTCGGAGGAGCTGGCCGCCCGGCTGCACGCCGACGGCTGGCAGGTGACCACCGACGGCGAGGGCGCCGACGTGGTGGTCGTCAACACCTGCGGCTTCGTGGAGAAGGCCAAGCAGGACTCCATCCAGACCCTGCTCGCCGCCGCCGGCACCGGCGCCAAGGTGGTGGCCGCCGGCTGCATGGCCGAGCGCTACGGCCGGGAGCTGGCCGACAGCCTGCCCGAGGCGCAGGCGGTGCTGAGCTTCGACGACTACCCGGACATCGCCGCCCGGCTGAACGCAGTCGTCGCCGGGGAGCAGATCACCGCGCACACTCCCCGGGACCGCCGCGAGCTGCTGCCGCTGACCCCGGTGCAGCGCCAGAGCGCCACCGTGTCCCTGCCCGGGCACGGCACCGTGGCCCGCGCCACCGTCGACACCGACGAGCACACCCCGGCGCACCTGCGCCAGGTGCTGCGCCGCCGACTGGACACCGGCCCGGTGGCCTCGCTGAAGCTCGCCAGCGGCTGCGACCGGCGCTGCGCGTTCTGCGCCATCCCCGCGTTCCGTGGGGCCTTCGTCTCGCGTACGCCGGACGAGCTGCTCGCCGAGGCGGAGTGGCTGGCCAAGACCGGCGTACGCGAGCTGGTGCTGGTCAGCGAGAACTCCACCTCGTACGGCAAGGACCTCGGTGACCCCCGCGCGCTGGAGAAGCTGCTGCCGCAGCTCGCCGCGGTGTCCGGCATCGTCCGGGTGCGGGTGAGCTACCTCCAGCCGGCCGAGACCCGGCCCGGTCTGGTCGAGGCGATCGCCGGCACTCCCGGGGTGGCCCCGTACTTCGACCTGTCGTTCCAGCACTCCAGCGAGCCGGTGCTGCGCCGGATGCGCCGTTTCGGCTCGACCGACCGTTTCCTGGAGCTGCTGGCCAGCGCCCGGGCGCTGGCACCGGAGGCGGGCGCGCGGAGCAACTTCATCGTGGGCTTCCCCGGCGAGACCCGCGCCGACATCGACGAGCTGACCCGGTTCCTGACCGAGGCCCGCCTCGACGCGATCGGCATGTTCGACTACAGCGACGAGGACGGCACCGAGGCGGCCGGCCTGCCCGGCAAGGTCTCCGCCGCGACCATCAAGCGGCGCTACGACCGGCTCAGCGCGCTCGCTGACGAGCTCTGCTCGCAGCGGGCCGAAGACCGGCTCGGCTCGACAGTCGAGGTGCTCGTCGACGCGATCGTCGACGGTGTGGTGGAGGGTCGGGCTGCGCACCAGGCGCCGGAGGTGGACGGTTCCACCACCCTTGTCGCACCGGCCGACGGCGGGGTCGACCTGGCCGCGTTGCGCCCGGGTGACCTGGTGCGGGCCACGGTGACCGGCACCGAAGGGGTGGATCTGCTCGCGGTGCCGGATGAGATGATCTCGGCGGCGCCCGGCGCGGCACGGTGACGGCGGGCCCGGACGGAGCGGGGGAGCCAGGTGGTGCGGTGCCGGAAACGCCATGGCGACCCGAGCGGAGCGAGACGGTGACCGGGGCGACGGAGTCGACGCCGGCCCGGGTGGTCGCGCGGGTGCCCGTGCTCAACGCGGCAAACGCCCTGACCGCGCTGCGGCTGGTGCTGGTGCCGGTCTTCGCCGCGTCCGTGATCGTGTCGGGGATGACCCACGCGGGTTGGCGGATGGCGGCCTGCCTGATCTTCGCGGTGGCCTCGGCGACCGACCTGGTGGACGGGTGGATCGCCCGCCGGTTCGGTCTGGTCACCTCGGTCGGCAAGGTGGCCGACCCGATCGCCGACAAGGCGCTCACCGGCGCGGCCCTGGTGCTGCTCTCCTGGTACGACAGGTTGCCCTGGTGGGTGACGGCGCTGATCCTCGTCCGCGAGCTGGGCATCACCGGCCTGCGGTTCTGGGTTATCCGGCACGGGGTGATCGCGGCCAGCCGCGGCGGCAAGATCAAGACTGCGCTCCAGATCCTGGCCATCGCCTGGTACCTCTGGCCGATGCCGGCCGCCCTCGTCGCCGTCGGCCCCTGGATCATGGGTGCCGCCGTCCTGGTCACGGTGGCGACGGGCTTCGACTACATCACCCAGGCCCTGCGCCTCCGCCGCCCCCACCAACCCTGACCCCCCACCCCGCCCGCGGTGATCATGAAGTTGTTGCCGTCGGGGCCGGCGTGGCGGGGCGATAACTTCATGATCGACGGGTGTGGCCCGGAGGGTTGGGGGTCGGCGGGTGGGGAAGGACGAGCTCATGCAGCGGGAAGAGCGGGAAGAGAACGCCACGGGTAGCGCGGCGGCGGGTGTCGTGCACAGTCTGTCGCAGCGCCACGAGACCCTGGCCACCGTCGAATCGCTCACCGGCGGGCTGCTGGCCGCGTCGATCGTGGAGATCGCCGGGGTCAGTGGGATCTACCGGGGCGGGTTGGTCGTCTACGCCACCGACCTGAAGTCCACCCTGGCCGGCGTACCGGCCGATCTGCTGGCCGAGCGCGGCCCGGTCGACCCGGACGTGGCGGCTGCGCTCGCCGAGGGCGGCCGGCGGCGCTGCGGCGCCGACTGGGGGCTCGCCACCACCGGGGTCGCCGGCCCGGAGCCGCAGGACGGCAAGCCCGTGGGCCTGGTCTACGTCGCGGTCGCCGGCCCGACCGGGGGAGAGGTCCGCCAGCTCGACCTGGACGGCGGGCGGGACCACGTACGCTCGGCCGCCGTGATCGAGGCGCTGCGGCTGCTCGCCGAACGGATCCACGCCGCCGACGAGGCCGCCCGCGACGGCGTGGCGACGGCCGAGGAGGCCGCCCGCGACGGTTCCGGGACGGCCGGCGTGGGGCGCCGATGAGCCGCCCCGGGCGAACCGACGGGCGGGGCGGGATGTCGCCGGGCCCCACAGCGGGTACGGTTGCGGGAAGGCTCCGACGCTCGGAGCCGGCGCGGTCCGCCGCGGCCGGCCGCCCGACGCCGGGCGAGAGGTATCCCTCAGGGGGAGGTGCGATGGTCCTGCTACGCCGGGTGATCGGTGACGCACTGCGGACGCGCCGGCAGGGACAGCAGCGCACACTGCGTGAGGTGTCCACCGCCGCCAACGTCAGCCTCGGCTACCTCTCGGAGATCGAGCGGGGGCACAAGGAGCCGTCCAGCGAGCTGCTCGCCGCGATCTGCGACGCCCTCGGTGCCCGCCTGTCCGAATTGTTGCGCGAGGTGAGCGACACCGTGGCCCTCGCCGAGCAGATGCCCGCCGGGGTGCTCGTCGGCATGCAGGACGAGCCGGCCGAGGCCGCGCCCGTCGGCGCGACGGCCGCCGTGCGCAAGGGCGCCAACCGGGGCGTCCGGCAGGTCACCTCCGACGGCAAGGTCGCCGTGTCGGTCCGGCAGGATTCGCCGCTTCGGGCCACCCTGCGCAGCACCCGGGTCCGCCCCACCGAGCGCGACCGGGACGTGGTCTGCGCCGCCTGAGCCCGTCGAACCGTTGACCATGGGCGACGTGGCCCCGGCCGCGTAGGGTTGCCCGCAGGAGCCGACGGTTCCCGTCGAGCACCCGGTACGGATGCCCCGCTGGCGTTCGGCTGGGACGATGGAGACCGGCCGGTCCGCGGTCGGTCGGCTGAACCCGGCCCGATCGCGGTGGAGCGACGCTACTGAGGGGATACCGCGGAGATGGCGAACCCGTTCGTCAAGGGCTGGAACTACCTGATGGCGCTCTTCGGTGCCAAGATCGACGAGCACGCCGATCCCAAGGTGCAGATCCAGCAGGCCATCGAGGATGCCCAGCGGCAGCACCAGGCGCTGGTCCAGCAGGCCGCGGCGGTCATCGGCAACCAGCGTCAGCTGGAGATGAAGCTGTCCCGGCAGATGTCCGAGGTCGAGCGGCTGCAGGGCAACGCCCGGCAGGCCCTGGTGCTCTCCGACCAGGCCCGCGCCAAGGGCGACGAGGCCGAGGCGGTGCGGTTCGAGCAGTCCGCCCAGGCCCTGGCCACCCAGCTGGTCTCGGCCGAGCAGGCCACGGAGGACCTGAAGACCCTGCACGACCAGGCGCTCGGCGCCGCCGCGCAGGCCCGCCGCGCCGTCGAGAACAACTCGATGATCCTCCAGCAGAAGCTCGCCGAGCGCACCAAGCTGCTCAGCCAGCTGGAGCAGGCCAAGATGCAGGAGACGGTGGCCCGCTCACTGGAGTCGATGTCGTCGATGACCGCCCCCGGCACCACCCCGTCGCTGGACGAGGTGCGTGACCGCATCGAGCGGCGGTACGCCAACGCGATGGGCCGCGCGGAGCTGGCCGGCAACTCCGTCGAGGGCCGGATGCTGGAGATCCAGAAGGCGACCATCGACTCGGCGGGCTCGGCCCGGCTGGAGCAGATCCGGTCCAGCATGGCGGGGGAGCAGCTCGGCGGCACGGCGCAGCGCCCGGCGGTGCCGCAGGGCGAGAAGGCCGGTCCGGGCAGCGACCCGACCGCCGCCGCCCGGCTGGACGAGCTGCGCGCCAGCATGGCCCGCGAACGGGGCACCGGCGACCCGACCGCCGCCGGCTGAACGGTCCGAGGAGGCTTCGGTGGCAGACGAGCGCACGCGGTACTTCCGTCAGCTGGGTCGGCTGCGCCGGTCCGCCCGGCGGTGGAGCGTGCTGGCCGGTGGGCTCGGCGGCGCCGCGGCGGTGCTGACTCCGTACGCCGGCCTCGGTCTGCCGGACGCGGCCTGGGCCGGCGCCGCGGGCAGCGCGGTGGCGTTGGCCGCCTGGCGCTGGATCGATCTGCGGGCGCTGGCCGCCCGCCCGGCGCCCCCGGCCCTGGATCCGGCCGAGGCCGCCGCCCGGTCCCGCGCCCGGCTGGTGGCCGCCGTCGAGCGCCTGCCGGTCGGCTCGGGCGTGCTCGCCGAGGTACGCCGCGTTCGCAGTCGGGTCGCGCTGCGCGGCACCACCGCCGGGCAGCAGTGGGCCCGACTGGACCGGGCGTCGCTCACCCTGGCCGGGATGGCGCCCCGGCTCACCGGGCTGGCCGAACCGGCCGTGCTGGAGGCGGCCGCCGCCGACCGGTCGTTGCGTGACCTCGCCACGCGGGTGGCCAGCGTGGAACGGGCCCTGCGGCTCGCGCCGACCGACGCCCGGGCGCCGCTGGCCGAGGCGCACCGCATGCTGACCGCCCAGCTGGAGAGCGGCGTGGCGGCCTACGAGCGGCTGGTGGTGGCCGCCGCCGGTTACCTGGCCGAGGACGCCCGACCGGAGCCCACCCACCCGGCCGCCGACCGGCTGACCGAGGCGACCGACCTGCTGCACGGGGTCGCCTCGGCCCTGGCCGAGCTGCGCGCCGGCAGCTCCGGGCTGCGGGCACCCACCAGCTGAGCCCTCCGCCCCGCCCGTCACGGTGGGGTAGTGACCGGGATCGGCCCGGTATACGGCGAACTGCCCACGACGTTGAACGACCGGATCCGGTAGTGGTAGGTCACGCCCCGGGCCAACCCGGTGTTGGTGAAGCCGCGACCGGTCACCGTGAAGGTCGCCACCTCCTGGCCGAACGCCGGGTCCAGCGCCCGCTGCACGATGAACCCGGACCCCGGACCGGCAGGCGTGTGCGCCGTCCACCCCAGCACCACAGTGGCGGTGTCCGGCCCCGGCGCGGTCGCGGCGGCGGTCACCCCGCTCGGGATGCCCGGCGCGGGCGGGGTGCTCGCCGCGGCCACCGTCGACCAGGCCGAGGCGGCGCCCAGGTACGTGGTGCGGACCCGGTAGTAGTACGTGGTGTCCGGGGCGGCAGTGGTGTCCAGGTGGTTGTCACCGACCCCGATGGCAGTGGTGCCCGGGCCGCTGGTGAAGGTCGGATTGGTGGCCCGCTGCACGTCGATGCCGGTGGCGAAGGAGCGGTTCGTCCAGCGCAGGGCCACCCGCAGCGGCGCGGCGGGCGGGATCGCCGCGATCAGCCCGCCCGGCGCGGCGAGATGCACCGAGGCGGGCACGCTGTTGGACCAGGACGAGTAGCTGACGTCGTTCTCGGCACGGATCCGGTAGTGGTAGGTCTGGCCGGGGGTGACCGTCGCGTCGGTGTAGCGGGTGGCGGCGGCCGCGACGGTGATCGTGGTGACGTCGCCGCCGAAGGTCGCGTCGGTGGCCCGTTGCAGCAGGTGGCTGGTCGCGGGCGGGCGTCCGCCGTTGCCGGTCCACGCCAGGGCGATCGCCGGCAACGCGGTGGCCGAGCCGGGCACCGGCGTGGCGGTCAGCCCGGTGGGCGCCCTCGGCGTCACCCGCAGCACCAGGGGACGACTCATGCCCAGGTCGCGGTGGCCGGCGAGCTGGCTGTGCCAGCGGTACTCCCATCCGAGGTTGACCATCTGGTTGACGACCACGGCGGCTCGCCCGTCGGTCGGGCTGATCGGCGTCGACCCGGCCCGCGCGCCGGGTGGACGCCCGGGGTCGAGCAACCGGACGCTGTCGCCCAACTTGAACGGCAGGGCCGGAGCGACGGGACGGAGCGCCACCACCACGTCCTCGCGCGGGTTGACCCGGACGATCTGCTTCCAGCCCAGCTCCGCCGGGTGCGGCTGGCGCTGCGTGCCGTCCCAGCCGACCCGGTTGACGACCTGCACGTCGCAGCCGCCGAAGTGCAGCGGCTCGGTCTGCCGGACGTTGCCGCTGATCCGCCACAGCTGGGTGCCGTCGGCCGGGGCGCCGACCGGGATGGCCGGGTCGGCGGCGTACAGCACCTCGGTGACCGGGTCCGTCGGGCCGAGCGGCAGGGTCGCCGGTGCGAGCGGCCCGGCGTGCGGGTGGGCGACGCCGAGTCGCCCGGCCAGCCGCCCGTGACCGGGTTCGAACACCTGCTGGGCGGCCTTGATCTCGATCGGCAGGGTCACCGGGCCGCCGCCGCCCAACGGCGTGAACGTCACCGTGTCGGCGTGCGCCGACACCGTCGTCTCGGCCGCCGTCCGGCTGCCGAAGGCCGGGTCGTACGCCGGCTGCGGCACGATCGGCGGGCGCTGGCTGGCCGCGTACGCCCCGGGCAGCCGCTCGCACAGCCGGGCCAGGTCGTACGCCGGTTCGGGCACGCCGCGCACCCGGAACTGGAGCAGGGTACGGGTGTTCGGCCCGTACCCGGGCTCGGTGGGCGGTGGGCCGCCCTCGGCCGTCCGGTCCGGTGCGTCGGTGTGCTGGTCGTTGCGCGGGTCGAAGCCGGGCAGCGGGGCCGGGGCGTCGTTGTAGAGGATCAGCGTGCTGCCCGGCGCCACCGTGGAGAAGTCGACGAGCACGTCGGCGCGCTCACCCGGGGCGAGCAGCAGCGTGTGCCCGTCCACGTTCAGCACCGTTGGGTCGAGCCGGTCGTAGCGGTAACCGATCGGCCGGTTCGGCAGCACCACCGGGGCGGGCAGCAGCCCGGCCTCGTTGCCGATCTGGACGAACTCCGGGCCGGCGGCCCGTGGGTCCGGCACACCGCCGTCCCGCCCGTCGCTCGGCCAGGCCGCCGGCCGGTCCGGTGCCCGTACGGCGGGCACCATCGGCACCTCGCCGGCGTCCGCGTCGGCCAGGACGCCGTCGTCGGTCCACATCGGCGCGTCCGAGCAGGCCCGGTAGAGCTGTAGGTGGAGGCTGCGGTCCAGGCAGGCGTTGAGGATGCGGAACCGGTACGCGCGGGGACGCACCTCCAGGTACGGGTAGGCGACGCCGTTGACCAGCGGGGTGTCGCCGTACGCCGCGGGCACCGCGGACGGGTGTGGCACCCCGGGGCGCAGCGGGGGCTCGGTGGGCGCCCCGACGGGGTCGTGGTGCGGGTTCGGCACAGGCCCCGGCCCGGTCGGTGGTGGCCCGCCGGTGATGCGTTCCGCCAGCGGCCAGCCGTCGACGGTGGGCTCGCCGTCGGCCCGGCTGCCGTCCGGGGCGGGACTGCGCGACCAGGGGCCGTAGTCCCACCGGCCGGTGGGGTTGCGCCCGCCCGACCGGTACGGGTTCTGCCGGGGCTGGTAGACGTGGGGGTGCCAGAGGCTGCCCCGGGCGCCCCACCGTTCCCGGTCCCAGGTCGGGTCCTCGGCGGCGAGTTGGGTGTCGTCCGGTACGAACGTCTTGTCCTCGATCACCAGGGGCAGCTGGTCGGCCGGCAGCACCCCGTCGGCGACGAGCTGGTCCTCGACCGGGTCGGTGAGCAGGTAGGGCGCGAGCTGCCCACCGTAGACGGTGAGCCGCGCCAGGCCGACTGTGTTGTCGTGGAACCAGAGCAGCCGGCCGCTCTGCTCGTTGGGGAAGTAGAGCGTGGTGGCCCCGACGCCGGGCGGTGGCATGTCCGGCACCGGCGTCAGGCCCGTCCCGGTCGGGTACGGGGTGATCTCACCGGCCGGGGTGATCCAGTGCCCGGGGTTGCCCGCGCTGGTCCAGCCGGTCTGCGCCCCGGCCAGGTGCAGGACCGCCCGGTTCTGCGGGTACGGCGCGGGGCCGTCCAGCGGGCCGATGCCGGCCCCCTCGACCGTCTCGTCGACAGGTAGGAACAGCTCGCCGGCCCGGCCGGTGGGGAGCTGGTTGATGAACTTCACCCGGACCGGCCGGCCCCGCCGGGCGTGGATCATCGGGCCGAGGTGCCAGGGTCGCTCCGGGGGCGCCACGGTGTTGTGGCCGGACGCGTCGGTGCCCAGGTTGAGCTGGCGGTAGCCGCGCAGCCGGGTGGCCGGCAGGTCCCGGTGCAGGCGCTGCGTGTACTCCTGGAGCCCGATCTCGTAGTAGTCGCAGCCCGGGTAGCTGATCGTGTCGGGCACCGCCACCGGCAACCGCCCGCCGAGGTCGGTGCCGCCCGCCCGGCCGGGGATCGGCAGCGCGTCGACGAACTTGCGCAGCCCGGTGCCCGGCGCCGGCCGGCCGTCGGGGCCGCGCGTCGGGCGGGGACTGTACGCGACGTTCGGCACCGGCCCGAAGCAGCGCGGCACGGCGGTCGGGTCCAGGCTCGCGGCGGGTGCGGCCTCCTCGGCGGTACGCGCGGCCGGCACGGACACCGTCCGGCCGAGGCTGTCGGGGGTGGGCCGGTAGAAGAAGGTGGAGCGGAGTCTGCGGAAGATCGCCATGACTCTCCCCGAGGTTGGGGCACGAGGATCGCCACCCCGGCGTGGCGGCCCTCGGCACTCTGCTGACGGGCGGTGAGCACTCAACCGCAGCATGCGACGTCGGAGGCCGGATAGGAATTACCCAATCGTCCGTATCTGGGCTGGCCCCGGCCGGCGAGGGCCAGTTCAGGTGTCCGACTGCTCCGGCTGGCACACCGGGCACCAGTAGGTGACCCGTTCGCCCAGCTCCTCCTTGCGGATGGCGGTGCCGCAGCGGCGGCACGGCTGGGCGCGGCGGCCGTACACGTAGCTGGTCTGCCCCCGGTGCAGCGAACCGGTGGTGCTCTGCGTCCAGCGGCCCCGGTTGGCGGCCAGCAGCCGCTGCGCGAGCGCCACAGTGGCGGGCAGGTCGGGCACCGCGCCGACGGGCGTCCACGGCGACACGCCCCGCAGGAACAGCACCTCGCACTTGTAGAGGTTGCCCACCCCGGCCAGGTTGCGCTGGTCGAGCAGGGCCTCGCCGATGGTCTGCTCCGGGTGCCCGGCGAGCCGCCGGACCGCCTCGGTCGGGTCCCAGTCCGGGCCGAGCAGATCCGGCCCGAGGTGACCCACCAGGCCGTCCTCCTTGCCGGTCGGCACCAGGGCCAGCTCGTGCAGGTGGTAGCCGACCGCCACCGCGCCGGGGGTGCGCAGCACCACCCGGATCAGGTGCGCGGGTCGGCCGCTCCACCGTTCCCCCGGCGCGTACGCCCGCCAGGCGCCGTCCATCCGCAGATGGGAGTGCAGCGTCCACCGCGCGTCGTCCGGGGCGGTGAGGCGGAGCAGCAGGTGCTTGCCCCGGCTGGCCGACTCGCGGACGGTCCACCCGGTGAGGTCGGTGGTGGCCAGCTGCGGCACCCGGAAGTCGGACCCGGTGAGCCGCGCGCCGGCCAGCGCGCGGTGCAGCACGCGGGCGGTGTTCCAGACGGTGTCACCTTCGGGCACCCTGCCATCCTCCCTCTTTCGAGCAAGATTCGCATGTGTCGCTATTTGTAGTCAGGTTCCTCATGATCTCCTGACATGCGAGGGTCAGGGAGTTCTGAGGAGAATGCCCATGACGCGACCTCATTGTCGTATCCGACCCGCCACCCTCACCGCCGCCCTCGCCCTCACGCTCACAGCCGCCGTAGCGCCCGCCACAGGCCTTTTCCCGACCACCGTCCCCGCAACCGGCACGTCGCTCACCCTGACCGCCGCCGCGCCCGGTGCGGAACGGTGGAGCGCCGACCTGTCCGTCGACCGGGACGACGTCAACGTCCGGCGTACCGCCGCCGGGCTGCGGCTGCGCGAGGCGCGCACGGCCGGACGCACCCCGCGCAGCCCGCACAGCGCGCTCGCCGAGGGCATGCTGCTGACCGCGCCACGCGCCCTCACCCGACCGGCCACCCGGGTCCGCGCCGCGATCAACGCCGACGTCCCCGCCGGCGCCAGCGTGGAGGCACAGGTCCGCGGATGGCGGGTCAATGGCTGGACCGAGTGGCGGGCCGCCACCGCCACCGCCGGCGCCGTCTTCGACCGGCCGGTCAGCCAGGTGCAGACCCGGGTGGTGCTGACCGCGCGGGCCGGCGGCGCCACCGCGACGGTACGCGGCGTCCAGCTCACCGCCGACGCGACAGCAGCCGTCTCCGCAGCCACGCCCGGCCTCACCTACCGGGTGTACGCCACCCGGATCGGGCTGGTCGGCGAACTGACCGCCAACGGCCGCACGATCCAGCCGCGCGACCACTTCGCGGCGCTACCGTCGCGCCGGGGCCTCTCCCCGCTCAACAGCGGCGACTACACCGTGCGGGTCTGCACCACCACTGGCGCCCGCTGCGAGTACGCCCCGGTCTGGGACGTCGGGCCCTGGAACACCCGCGACGACTACTGGAACCCGTCCGCGGTACGGGAGAACTGGAAGAACCTGCCGCAGGGCCGGCCCGAGGCGCAGGCCGCCTACCAGTCCGGCTACAACGGTGGGCGGGACCAGTTCGGGCGTACGGTGCTCAACCCGGCCGGCATCGACCTGGCCGACGGCACCTTCATCGACGGCCTCCAACTCACCACCAACGCCTGGGTGGACGTCGCCTACCTGTGGACCGGCGGCGGGCCGCGCGGCGTCGTCGGTGACGGGCCGCTCAACATCCGCAGCGGGCCCAGCACGTCGTACGCGGCCCGTGGCTTCGCCGCACGGTTCGCCAACGTGCCGATCCAGTGCTACGTCACCGGTCAGTCGGTCGCCGGCCCGTACCGCACCACCACCAGGTGGAACCGCCTGGCCACCGGGCAGTACGTCAGCCACGCGTACATCTCCGCCGTCTACGGCGGCACCGTTCCGGTCTGCTGAGTCGACCCCGCCTCGGCGGGCGTCCTCAGGGACGCTCGTCGGGGCGGGCGGGGCGCACCATGTCCTGGTAACGCGGGTGGCTCGCCCCGTACACGGCGTAGTTGAGCCGGGCGTGCGACAGGCTCAGGTCGCCGTTGGCGCCACCCCGCACGGCGTCGGCGTCGGCGTCACTCTGACCGTCGTCGGTCCAGAAGCAGACCGGGCAGGTCCCGCCGCCGGTCCGAGAGGCACAACAGGGACAGCCCACGGGAACTACGTGTTCACCCACCGGGGCAGCATTCCATAGTCGAATGTCACCCGGCCACCCGCAGGAGGTCACCCGGAGACACACCGAGGACGTCCACCGCCCGGCCGCCGTTGACCGCCACCGCCACCAGATCGGCCGAGTCGACGTACACCACCAGGCCGCCCTCCGGCGCGTCGCCGAAGGTCCGTCCGCGCACGGCCGCGCGGGCCGGTCCGGGCCCCGACGAGCCCACCCGGACGGCGGCCGGGAGTGGGCCGAGCACCTCGGCCGGTGCGGCTAGTTGAACGTTTCCGAAATGGTCGACGGTCAGCACCTCGGCGGTGAAGCCCTCGGCGTCGCGGGCCACGACCGGCGGCGGCAGCCGGACCAGCCCGCCCGGGTCGACCGCCGGACCGGCCCCGGCCAGCGGCGCACCGAGCGCCAACCGGGCCGCCACCGGGGCGAAGACGTCCCGGCCGTGGAACGTGCCGGAGACCTGGGCCGCCAGCCAGCGCGGCTCGGTGAGTTCCACCGCGGCGGTCACCCCGCCGAGCGCGGCGGCGGCGTCCGGCAGCAGCCCGTTGTCCGGCCCGACCAGCAACCCACCCGGCGTGGCCAGCGCGACACCCCGCCGGGCGGTGCCCACCCCCGGGTCGACCACCGCCACGTGCACGCCCACCGGCAGGTAGGGCACGGTCTGCGCCAGCACGGCGGCGCCGCGCCGGACGTCCGCCGGCGGCACCAGATGGGTCACGTCGATGACCCGGGCGGCCGGCGCGATCCGGGCGATCACCCCGTGGCAGGCGGCCACGAAACCGTCGGTGAGGCCGTAGTCGGTGGTCAACGAGATCCACGGTGTGCCGGACATGCCCGCAGGTTAGCCTCCCAGCGCGTCGTTCCCTGACGAGTCGTGCCATCGGGTTGGCGGATATGGGACAGCGCGCTGCCCGACCGGCCACTGCCGCCGTCGGGCGTGGGCCGGCAGACTGCCCTGGTGACACATCGGAGCCTGCCCGCCGTCGGGATCCTTCTGGTCGCCGTCGCTCTGACCGCTGGCTGCGGCAGTGACGACAACAGCTCTCGGGCGGCCTCGCCGGCCTCGCCCGTCGCGACCCCGGTGGCGAGCGACCTCGCGAGCGCGCCGACGCCGTCGACGGTCCCGTCCGGTTCGGCCGATGCCGCCGAGCCGTCGGGTCGCCCCGTCCAGCCGACCCCGCCGCCCGCCGTGCCGCCCGCGCCAGCGCAGGGGCCGGTCGAACGCCGGCCGGCCAGCCCGCCGCCGGTGGTGCTGCCCGCGCGCCCGGCCGGTGCGCCCGGCGCCCGACAGGTGGTCGACGCCTTCAAGGCCGCCGGTCTGCGAGTGACGCACCCGAAGGACCGCTCCGTGGACTGTGGACCGGACGGCCTCGGGCTGGGCTGTTCCGAGGTCGTCGCCACCGACGGCGTGACTGTCTACGTGTTCCCCGACGAGACCAGCGCGGGCGACATCGCCGAGACGTGGGGCGGCCAGTCGTACCGGCGTGGGGCCGTGGTGCTCAACTACCTCGAGGCGAAGACCCCGGCGGCCGACCGACTTCGCTACGAGAAGATCCTCAACGGCCTCCGCTGACACCGAGCGTCGGCCGCCAGCCTCGGCTGACACTGGCCACGCCGGCTGCGGCCGGCCGCCGGCCGCAGCCGGCGTGGCGTCGGTGGCCGGGGCATGTCTGTCTCGCGAGCGGTATACCTGTGAGTCATAAATATGACTCACAGGTATACCGCTCGACGGGAGATTGGCTGGGCCGGTGGGCCGGTGGGCCAAGTGGGCCGGGCGGGCCCCTGGCGTTCCCGGTGGCCGCGGTGGGCCAGGCGGCCCGGGGGGGTCGGGTGGGTCGGGCGGCGGAGTCGGCCGGGTGGACCCGGTGGGCCGGTTGGGCCGGTTGGACCGGGTGGGCCAGTGGACCGGGTGGACGCGTGGGTCGGTGGGCACGGCGGCCGGCGGGCCGGACGGTCGGTGGGCCAGGCGGCCAGGCGGCTGCCGCGCCGGTGTCGCGCGGCCTGGTCAGCCGCGCAGGCGCAGGCCACGCGGGGTGGCTCGGAAGCCGGCGGCGGTCAGCGCGTCACTCAACGGCGACGAGTGCACCGCCTCGCCGTCGGCCCGCTCCACGGACATCGCGCCCAACGCTCCGGAGTGGACGGCGTCGGCGAGCGCCTTGCCGGCCGCCGCGAGCGCCTCGGTGTCGTCGGTGAAGGAGAGCAGGGTCCGGCCGCCGCGTTCCACGTACAGCACCAGGTCACCGGCGACCTGCACCACCAGCGCGCCGGCCTTGCGACCGGCCCGGTGCCCGGTCGCGGGGGCGGCCCCGTCGCCCGAGTCGACGACGCGTTCCGGCCAGGGCAGCGCCGCGCCGTACGGGTTGGCGGGGTCGGTGGCCGCGAGGACGGTGGTCGGTCCGCTCCGGCCGCGCGCGCCGTCGGCCGGGTCGGCCAGCGCGCGGAGCCGGTCCACCGCGCCGGGCACGGCGAACTGTGCCGCGCCCAGGCCCTCGACGAAGTAGCCCCGGCGGGCCGCGCCGCGCTCCTCCAGCGCCGACAGCACCGGGTAGACGGCGGAGAACCCGCCGACCACCTGCTCGGCCATCACCGCGCCCCGGGTGACCACGCCGTGCCGCTCCAGCAGGACGTCCGCGAGGGCGGCGGCCCGCCTGGTCGGGTCGAGGTCCCGCTCCGGTAGGCGCGACCAGCGGCCGGCGACGGTGGGTGGGCCGCTGCGGGTGGGCAGCGCCACCCGACCAGGCCGCCGGTAGCGGGTGCGCGGCGCGGAGGGGCGCGACCGGTGCGCACCACCGGCGCCGAGCACCGCCCGCAGCGGGGCGAGGGTGTCGTTGGTGAGATGCCCCGCCCAGACCAGATCCCAGATAACCCCGGTCAGCGCGGCGTCGTCGGTGGAGCCGACCCGGTCGCCCAGCGCGCGGAAGAACAACGCCTGCCCGTCGCCGAGCGCGTCGAGCACCGCGTCGTGCAACGGGGTACGCGTCAGCGCCTCGTCGGGCGGCGGGAGCAGCAGCGGCGCGGCATCCGCGTACGCCAGGGTGACCCAGCCGTCGCCCCCGGAGATCGCTCCCGACCCGGCCCAGAGCACCTCCCCGCTGGCGCACAGCTCGTCGAGCTGGGCGGGGGAGTAGTCGGCGACGCGGCCGGGCAGCACCAGCCGTTCCAGCGCGGACGCCGGCACCGCCGCGCCCTGCAACTGCTCCACTGTGGCGGCGAGCGCCTCCACGCCCCGGGCCGACGAGCCGACCTGCTGCCAGCGCGGCAGGAACGTGGCCAGCGCCCGGGGCGGCACCGGCTCGATCTCCCGCCGCAGCGCCGCGAGCGAACGGCGGCGCAGCATCCGCAGCACCTCGGCGTCGCACCACTGGGCGCCGGCCGTGTCCGGTGTGAACTCACCGGAGACGACGCGGCCGGTGGCGGCGAGGCGGCGCAGCGCCTGCTCGACGACGAACACCCCGAGCCCGAAGCGCGCCGCGCAGCTCGCGGCGGCGAACGGCCCGTGGGTGCGGGCGTAGCGGGCCACCAGGTCACCCAGCGGATCGGCAACCGGGGCGAGGTACGCCTCGGCGACCCCGACCGGCAACGCCACGCCGAGGGCGTCGCGCAGCCGGGCGGCGTCCTCGACGCCCACCCAGCGCTGCTCGCCGGCGATGCGGACCCGCAGCACCCGGCGGGTGGCCTCCAGCTCGGTCAGCCAGCCCTCCGGCACGCCCCGCTCGGTCAACTCGGCGTCGCTCAGGTCGCCGAGCACCCGCAGCAGCTCGACCACGTCCTCCGCGTCGCGCGGGCGGCGCTGGTCGGTCAGCCAGCGCAGTTGCCGATCGGTCTCGGCGAGCACCGCCGGATCCAGCAGCTCGCGCAGGTCGACCCGGCCGAGCAGCTCGCCGAGGAGGGTGGAATCCAGGGCGAGGGCGGCGGCCCGGCGCTCGGCGAGCGGGGCGTCGCCCTCGTAGAGGAACGCGCCGACGTAGCCGAACAGCAGCGACCGGGCGAACGGGGACGGCGCACTCGTCTCCACCTCGACCAGGCGGACCTTGCGGGCCGCCAGGTCCCGCATCAGCCCGGCCAGCGCCGGCTGGTCGAAGACGTCCTGGAGGCACTCCCGGGCGGCCTCCAGGGTGACCGGGAAGTCGGCGTACTCGCGGGCGACGTCGAGCAGTTGCGCGGCGCGTTGCCGCTGCTGCCAGAGCGGCTGGCGGCGGCGCGGGTCGCGGCGGGGCAGCAGCAGCGAGCGGGCGGCGCACTCCCGGAAACGGGCGGCGAAGAGCGCGGACGTGCCGACCGACTCCTCCACGAGCTGGGCGATCTCGTCCGGCTCGAAGACCACCACGTCGGCGCCGGGCGGCTCGTCTGCGGTGTCGGGCAGCCGTACGACGATCCCGTCGTCGGAGGGCATCACCTGGGCGTCCACCCCGTACCGTTCGGCCAGCCGGCGGCCCACGGCGAGGGCCCACGGCCCGTTGACCCGCGCGCCGAGAACGCTGTGCACGGCCAGCCGCCAGTCGCCCAGCTCGTCGCGGAACCGCTCGACAACGATGGTGCGGTCGTCGGGCAGCGAGCGGGTGGCCTCCCGCTGGTCGCGCAGGTAGGCCATCAGGTTGGTGGCGGCCCAGTCGTCCAGCCCGCCGTCGCGCAGTGCGGTCAGCGCCGCCTCGTCGCTCGACCGCAGCAGGGTGCGCACCCGGGCGCCGATTGCCCGACCCAGCTCGACCGGGCGGCCCAGCTGGTCGCCCTTCCAGAACGGCATCCGCGCGGCCTGACCGGGTGCGGGGGAGACCAGCACCCGGTCGGGTGTGATCTCCTCGATGCGCCAGGACGAGGAGCCGAGCAGGAAGACATCGCCGACCCGGGACTCGTAGACCATCTCCTCGTCCAGCTCGCCGACCCGGGCGGCCCGCTCGGCGCCGGCCAGGAAGACCCCGAACAGACCCCGGTCGGGGATGGTGCCGCCGCTGGTCACCGCGAGGCGTTGCGCGCCGGGGCGGCCGGTGAGCAGGTCGCTGGCCCGATCCCAGACCAGCCGGGGGCGCAGCTCGGCGAACGCGGTGGACGGGTAGCGCCCGGAGAGCATGTCGAGCACGGCGTGCAGCGCGGAGTCGGGCAGCTCGTTGAAGGGCGCGGCCCGGCGGACCAGCACCGCCAGGTCGCCGACCCGCCACGGCTCCAGCGCCACCATCGCGACGATCTGCTGGGCCAGCACATCGAGGGGGTTGCGCGGGTAGTGCAGCTCCTCGATCGCGCCGTCGGTCATCCGCTCGGCGACTACCGCGCAGGACAGCAGATCGCCACGGTGCTTGGGGAAGACCACCCCGCGCGAGACTGCGCCCACCTGGTGCCCGGCGCGGCCGACACGTTGCAGGCCGGCGGCGACGCTCGGTGGGGCCTCGATCTGCACCACCAGATCGACAGCGCCCATGTCGATGCCCAGCTCCAGGCTGGAGGTGGCCACCACCGCCGGGAGCTGGCCGGACTTGAGCGCCTCCTCGATGTGCTTGCGCTCCTCGCGCGAGACGCTGCCGTGGTGCGCGCGGGCGATCACCGGCGCGGCGCCGGTGGCCGCGCCGGACTGGGCCATCACCTCGGCCGGCGACCGGTTGCTGCCCGGACCGGGCGCCGGCCCACCGTCGGCTGGCCGCTCGCCGTCCACCGACAACCCATCTGGTACGTCGATCGCGTCCCCGCCCGACGCGGAGGCCAGCGCGGCGGAGGCGACCTCCTCGGCGGCCAGCTCGTTGAGCCGGGCGCACAGGCGCTCGGCGCTGCGGCGGGAGTTGGTGAAGACGATTGTGGAGCGGTGCTGTCCGATGAGGGTGAAGACCCGTTCCTCGACTGCCGGCCAGATCGAGGCACGGCGTGGGCCGGGACCGCCGAGGGAGTCCTCCGGTGGCTGCTCCTGCTCGTCGAGTCGGGTCATGTCCTCCACGGGGACCTGCACGCTGACCTCGATGGTCTTCGCCGTGGCCGGCTGCACGACGTCGACCGGCCGTGCGCCGCCGAGGAACCGGGCGCAGGCGTCGATCGGCCGGACGGTGGCGGAGAGGCCGATCCGTTGAGCCGGCGCGGGCAGCAGCTCGTCCAGGCGTTCCAGCGAGAGGGCGAGGTGGGCGCCGCGCTTGCTGCCGGCCACCGCGTGCACCTCGTCGACGATCACCGTCTGGACGCCGCGCAGCGAGTCCCGAGCGGCGGAGGTGAGCAGCAGGAACAGGGACTCGGGTGTGGTGATGAGGATGTCCGGTGGGGTGCGGGCGAAGGCCCGTCGCTCGTCGGCAGGCGTGTCGCCGGTGCGCATGCCGACGGTGATGTCCGGTGGCGTGACGCCGAGCCGGGTCGCCGCCTGCCGGATGCCGGCCAGCGGGGCGCGCAGGTTGCGTTCGACGTCGACGGCGAGAGCCTTGAGCGGGCTGACGTAGAGCACCCGGCACCGCTGCCGCGCCTCGGCCGGTGCGGGTTCGCGGGCCAGCCGGTCCAGCGACCAGAGGAAGGCGGCGAGCGTCTTGCCGGAGCCGGTGGGCGCCACGACGAGGGCGTTGCGGCCGGCGGCGACGGACCGCCAGGCGCCGGTCTGGGCGGCGGTGGGTGCGGCGAAGGCGGCGTCGAACCAGGCGCGAGTGGCGGGACCGAACCCGTCCAGCACCTCGCCCTTACCCGCATCTGCCCCGCTCACCGGTCCATCGTGCCCCGCCGGTACGACAACCACGAACGACCCACGGGGGATCATGCCGCGTTGTATGGAAATTGCGCGTGATGCGACATTAATACGTTAAGTCTCACTTAACTGCTTGCTTGTGAGGAGCAACATAAAGTAACTTCACCCGCAACGCGAATCGGGTGGAGGGGATCGGATGGCCGTCGAGCCGCGACACGCCGAACCCGGCACCGATGTGCTGATCCGCAAGGTCGACAGTCACCTCGCCACGCTCCGCGTCGGTCTGCACGGGCCCGAGCTGGAGCTCGCCGAACGCCTCGCCCGCTGCCTGCGCGAGATGGTCGTCTCGACCGCCCAGGCCAGCGCCGCCGACCGGGGGCAGGTCCGCGTCGCCGTGCACTACTTCGTGCTCCGCCGCGAGAGCCGCGGTCGACTGCTCTCGATGCGGTCCCTCGCTGTCGCGGAGCGGGTCGTGGCGAAGGTCGCCCGCCAGCTCGGCCGCGTCGACCTGCTGAGCGAGCTGCGCCTGGAGGGCTCCGCCCTCGACGACGAGCTGACCGTCGGCGACGCTCTGCTGCGCTGACCGCCGACCGCACACCCGAGTCGATAGCGGGCTAATTCCGGCAAAACCGCCCGGCGGGCGGAGATGTGGCGTCTGATCGCTGCTAGGCGCCACCGCTGTACGGGCGTCGGCCACCTCGATCGGGAGTGCGGGTGCTGGTACTGCTCATCCTCCACCTCGTGGCGGCCCTCGCCGCGCCGCTGCTCGTCCGGTGGTGGGGTCCGCGCGCGTGCTACCCGCTGGCGCTCGCGCCGGCCGCCGCGTTCGGCTGGGCACTGGCCCGCGCTCCGGCCGTCGGTCACGGCGGCGCGGTGGTCGAGACGTACCCGTGGATCGGGCAGCTGGGCCTCGACATCGCGCTGCGCCTCACCACGCTGTCCTGGCTCCTGACCCTGCTGATCGGCGGCGTCGGCGCGTTGGTGCTGGTCTACAGCGCGCGCTACTTCGACGCGGACGCTCCCGGGATGGCCCAGTTCGCCGCGGTCCTGGTCGCCTTCGCCGGCGCGATGCTCCTCCTGGTCTTCGCCGACGACGTGCTGCTGCTCTACGTCGGCTGGGAACTGACGACGATCTTCTCGTACCTGCTGATCGGGCACAGCACCGAACGCCGGGCCAGCCGGTGGGCGGCGGCGCAGGCGTTGACCGTCACGACGGCGGGCGGGTTGGCCATGCTCGTCGGGTTCATCCTGCTCGGCGAGCACGCCGGCAGCTACCGCTGGTCGGAGATCGCCACCCACCCGCTGCCCGGCGGCGGCTACCTGATCACCGCGGTGCTGCTGATCCTGGCCGGGGCCCTGTCCAAGTCGGCGGTGCTGCCGTTCAGCTCCTGGCTGCCGGTCGCGATGGCGGCACCCACCCCGGTCAGCGCGTACCTGCACGCCGCCGCCATGGTCAAGGCGGGCGTCTACCTGGTCGGCCTGCTCGCGCCGGTGCTCGCTACGGTCGGCCCGTGGCGGCCCGTGGTGCTCATCGCCGGGGTGGCCACCATGATCATCGGTGGTTGGGCGGCGCTGCGCCAGACCGACCTGAAGCTGTTGTTGGCGTACGGGACGGTCAGCCAGTTGGGCCTGCTGGTCGCCGTCACGGGGGCGGGCACCCCGGCCGCCGCGCTGGCCGGCACGGCGATGCTGCTGGCGCACGCCCTGTTCAAGTCGGCGCTGTTCCTGGTCGTCGGCGTCATCGACCACGGCGCCGGCACCCGCGACCTGCGCGAGTTGTCCGGGCTGCGGCGCTGGTCGCGGCCGTTGTTCGCGGTCGCGGTGCTGGCGGCGGCGTCGATGGCCGGGGTGCCACCGCTGGTCGGGTTCGTCGCCAAGGAGGCGGTCTTCGCGGCGTTCACCGACGACCCGGTGCTGCTCGCCGGGCTGGTCGCCGGGACGGTGCTCACCGTCGCGTACAGCGCCCGCTTCCTCTGGGGCGCGTTCGCCGACCGGCCGGGCGTCGAACCGGTCCAGCCGACGCCGATCGCGGCGTCGATGCTTGTGCCCCCGGCCGTCCTCGCCGTCGCCGGGCTGCTCGCCGGCCCCGCCGCCGGCGTGCTGGACGGCCTCCTCAGCCCGTACGCCGAACTGCTCGGCACCCTCGACGCGCATCTGACGCTCTGGCCCGGGCCGACCGCGGCGCTCGGTCTGTCCGTGCTGGCACTGGCCGGCGGCGGGCTGCTCTTCGCGCTCCGCGGCCCGCTCGCCCCGGTGCTGGCCCGGCTCCGCTCGCCGGTCGGCGGCAATCAGGGGTACGAGTGGACGGTGGGCCGATTCGACCGGCTCGCCATCGAGGTCACCGGCGCGACCCAGCGCGGCTCCCTGCCGCAGTACCTGGGCATCATCCTGGTCACCCTCGTGCTGCTGCCCGGTGGGGCGATGCTCGCCGCCCGTCCGTGGCGGGCCGGGCTCCCGCTCTGGGACAACCCGCTGCAACCGGTGGTCGTGGTGGTGATCGCGGTGGCCGCGCTGCTCGCGGTCGGCGCTCGCCGGCGGTTGACCGCGATGCTGCTGGTGGGGATGACCGGCTACGGCACCGCGATGCTGTTCGTCCTGCACGGCGCACCGGATCTCGCGCTCACGCAGTTCCTGGTGGAGACCGCGACCATCGCGGTGTTCGTCCTGGTGCTGCGCCGCCTGCCGGAGCGTTTCTCGGCCCGTCCGCTGCGCCGCAGCCGATGGACCCGCCGGGTGATCGGCGTGGCGATGGGCGTGGCGGCGGGCGGGCTCGCCCTCGTCGCGGCCGGGGCCCGTCGCGCGCCGGACATCTCGACAGTCTTTCCGGACCTGGCGGTGGGCGAGGGGTACGGCCGCAACGTCGTCAACGTGACCCTCGTCGACATCCGGGCCTGGGACACGATGGGTGAGGTGTCGGTGCTGGTGGTGGCCGCCACCGGGGTGGCCAGCCTGATCTTCGAGAGGTCCCGCACCGGGCCGCGGCCGCGCCGGCCGGAGTCGGCCGATCGCGCCGCCCGGTCCGACCGGCCGGTCTGGTTGCGGGGCGGCCCGACCCTCTACGAGGAGCAGCGTTCGATCGTGCTGGAGGTGGTCACCCGGCTGATCTTCCACACGGTGGTGCTGTTCTCGCTGTTCCTGCTCTTCTCCGGGCACAACGCGCCGGGCGGCGGGTTCTCGGGCGGACTGGTGGCGGGGCTCGCGCTGGTGGTCCGCTACCTGGCCGGCGGCCGGTACGAGCTGACCGAGGCCGCTCCGGTGGGCGCCGGCCTGATCCTCGGCGCGGGGTTGGCCGTGGCGGTGGGCTCCGGCGCGGTGGCGCTGGCGGCCGGTGGATCGGTGCTGGAGAGCGCCAAGCTCGACGTGTCGCTGCCGCTGGTCGGCGACGCCCACCTGGTCACGTCGCTCTTCTTCGACATCGGGGTGTACCTGATCGTGATCGGGCTGCTGCTGGACATCCTGCGAAGTCTCGGCGCCGAGGTGGACCGGCACATCGAGGCCACCGGCGCGGCGAGCGGCGGTCTGGCCGTCGACAAGGGTGGCCGGCCATGACGGCGGGCGCCGCCGGGCCCACGGTGGTGCTGGTGCTCGCCGTCGCGGTGCTCGTCGGGTGCGGTGTGATCCTGCTGCTGGAGCGCAGCCTCACCCGGATCCTGCTCGGCGTGATCCTGCTCGGCAACGGGGTCAACCTGCTGATCCTGCTGGGTGGCCGATCGGGTGGCGCTCCGGTGGTGGGCACCGGCCCGGTGGACCGGATGAGTGATCCGTTGGCGCAGGCGATGGTGCTGACCGCCATCGTGATCACGTTCGGGTTCACCGCGTTCCTGCTCGCCGTCGCGTACCGGAGCTGGTATCTCACCGGCGACGACGAGGTGCCCGACGACCTGGAGGACCGCCAGATCATCCGCCGTGCCGAGCGCCACCAGGTGGGCGCCGTCGACCGTGGCGGGGAGGGCCCGGGCAGCGACCCGGAGCAGGTCGACCCGGAGCCCGCCCGCCGCCGACTACGACGCGGCAGAGGGGACGGCACCTCGTGAGCAGGCTCCTGCCGCTGCCGGTGGTGGTGCCGCTGCTCGGCGCGGCGCTGACCCTGCTCCTGGCCGGCCGACCCCGGGTGCAGCGTACGGTAAGCGTGCTCTGCCTGACGGTGACGTCCACAGTCGCGGTGGTGCTGTTGGTGCAGGCGTACCGGCACGGCCCGGTGGTGCTCGCGGTCGGTGGGTGGCCGCCGCCGGTAGGCATCGTGCTGGTGGCCGACCAGTTGGCCGCGCTGATGCTTGTGGTGTCCTCGGCGGTGACCCTCTGCGTGCTGCTGTACTCGATCGGCCAGGGTCGCAGCGAGACCAGCGAGAGCGCGCCGGTGGTCATCTTCCATCCGACGTACCTGGTGCTCACCGCGGGCGTCACCAACGCGTTCCTGGCGGGCGACCTGTTCAACCTGTTCGTCGGCTTCGAGATCCTGCTGGCGGCCAGCTTCGTGCTGATCACGCTGGGCGGCACCGAGGCACGCATCCGCACCGGCTCGACGTACGTGGTGGTCAGCATCCTCTCCTCGCTGATCTTCCTGACCGCGGTGGGGCTCGTGTACGCGGCCACCGGCACGCTCAACATGGCGCAGCTCGCCCAGCGTCTCGACGACCTGCCGGACAACGTCCGCGTGACCCTGCAACTGACGCTGCTGCTCGCGTTCGCGGTCAAGGCGGCGGTCTTCCCGCTGTCGGCCTGGCTGCCGGACAGCTATCCCACGGCCCCCGCACCGGTCACCGCCGTGTTCGCGGGGCTACTCACCAAGGTCGGCGTGTACGCGATCATCCGTACCGAGACGTTGCTGTTCCCGGGTGGCCAGGTCAACGACCTGCTCATGGTCGTCGCCGGGCTGACCATGGTGGTCGGCATCCTCGGAGCGGTGGCGCAGTCGGACATGAAGCGGCTCTTTTCGTTCACCCTGGTCAGCCACATCGGCTACATGATCTTCGGGGTGGCGTTGAGCACCGCAGCCGGTCTCGCCGGCGCGATCTTCTACGTGGTGCACCACATCACGATCCAGACCACGCTGTTCCTGGTGGCCGGTCTGGTCGAGGAGCGGGCCGGCAGCACCGACCTGCGCCGTCTCGGCGGGCTGGCCCGAATGGCGCCCCTGCTCGGCGTCCTCTTCTTCGTCCCGGCGATGAATCTCGCCGGGGTGCCGCCGTTCTCCGGGTTCCTCGGCAAGCTCGGCCTGCTCCAGGCCGGTGTGGCGGCCGGCGGGGCGCTGCCCCTGACGCTGGTGGCGGCCGGCACGCTGACCAGTCTGCTCACCCTGTACGTGGCCTCCCGGGTGTGGAACATCGCGTTCTGGCGGGCGCCCCGGACCGTCACCAGCGAGCCCAGCGTCCGGCTGCCCACCATGACGGTCGGCGCGACCGTCGCCCTGGTCGTGTTCGGGTTGGCGCTCACCGTGCTGGCCGGACCGCTCTTCGACGTCACCGCCGACGCGGCCACCGACCTGCTCTCGCGTACGCCGTACGTGCGGGCCGTCCTGCCCGGTGTCGTGCCGTGACCGCCAGGCGTGCACCGACCCCGGCGGGCGCGACCTCGAAGCTGCGGGGCCGGTTCGGGCGTTGGCGAGACCAGGCGTTGGCGCTCGGCTGGCTGGTGCTCGTCTGGAACCTGCTCTGGGGGTCGATCACCTTCGCCAACATCATCGGTGGTCTGCTGGTCGGCGGCGCGGTCCTGCTGTTCTTCCCGCTGCCGGCGGTCAGCTTCACCGGCCGGCTGCGGCCCGCCGCGCTGGTGGCGTTCGCGGGCCGGTTCGTCGTCGAACTCGTCACCGCCAGCCTGCACATCGCCCGGATCGCCGTGCAACCCGGCTACCGCCCCCGCGGGGCGATCATCGCCGTGCCGCTGCGGGTGTCCACCGACCTGAACCTGGCGCTCACCGCCGAGGCGGTCTCGCTGGTGCCGGGAACGCTGATCCTCGAGGTGGACCGGGAGGCGGGGACGCTCTACCTGCACGTGCTGGACACCCACGGGCCTGCGGACCTGGACGTCTCCCGGGAACGCACCCTCGACCTCGAGCGGCGGATCGTCCGGGCGGTGGGCAGCGCCGCCGAACTGCGCAGCGTCGGGCCTCATCCCGTAGAGAAGGGCAACTCTCAATGATCACGTTCCTGGCCGTCGTCCTCACCGCCCTGCTGTCGTTGACCGCGCTGCTCGCGCTGATCCGGCTCTACCGGGGCCCCTCGCTGCTGGACCGGGTGATCGCGGCGGACATGCTGCTCGCCACGATGGTCGGCGCGGTGGGCGCGGAGGCGGCGGTCAACCGGCACGCCACCACGCTGCCCGTGCTGGTGGTGCTCTCCCTGCTCGGTTTCGTCGGCTCGGTGTCCCTGGTCCGCTTCGCCGTCCGGGAGCCGGCGTGACGGTGGCGACCGGCGGGCACTCGGCGGCAGGTGCGCTCGCGACGGTTGCCGACTGGCTCGGTGCCGCCTGCCTGGTGACCGGCGCGCTGCTCGCCCTGTCCGCCGCGATCGGTGTGCTGCGCTTTCCGGACACCCTGTCCCGGATGCACGCGGCCACCAAACCCCAGGTGCTGGGCGTGCTCCTGCTGCTGCTCGGCATCACGCTACGGCTGCGGTCCGTGGCCGACATCGGCATGATCCTGCTGGTGGCGGTCTTCCAGTTGGCCACCGCGCCGGTCTCGGCACAGATGATCGGTCGGGCCGCGTACCGGTCCGGCCGGCTCGACCGTGGCCTGCTCGACGCCGACGAGTTGGCCGAGCGCCCGACCGGCGGCGGCTCCGGCGACGGCCGCGCCCCGTCCTGATGAACCGGACGATCGACGCCTTCGGCCCACCCTCAGCGGAGTCCCAGGCAACGCCGATAAAATGGCGGCATGATCGACTCTTCTGCCCAGGAGGGCAGCAGTAGCCAGCCGGGTCGTGCCCGGCATATTCCCGTCCCGACGACCTCGGGAGCCCTGAGCGACAGGTGCTGATCGTCGTCGGCCTTCTCTTGATCATCGTGCTCACCGCCGCCACCGGTTACTTCGTGGCGCAGGAGTTCGGCTATGTCGCCGTGGACCGGGGCAAGCTGCGCCAGCTCGCCGACGACGGCGACCAGGCCGCCGCCCGGGCCCTCACCGTCACCAGCCGGCTCTCCTTCGTGCTCTCCGGCGCGCAACTCGGCATCACCGTCACCGCACTGCTGGTCGGCTACGTCGCCGAGCCGTACCTCGGCGGCGGCCTCGCCGACCTGTTCGGCGTCGCCGGTCTCCGCGAGTCGGTCAGCCTGCCGCTGTCGGTGGCGCTGGCCCTGGTCATCGCCACAGTGGTGCAGATGGTTCTCGGCGAGCTGGCCCCGAAGAACCTCGCCATCGCCCGGGCCGAGGCACTCGCCCGGGCGCTGAGCCGGTCCACCCTCCTCTACCTGGCCATGGCCGGGCCGGTGATCCGGCTCTTCGACCGCGCGTCGATACGCCTGCTGCGTCGGGTCGGCATCGAGCCGATCGAGGAGCTGCCCAGCGGCGCCACCCCCGCCGACCTGGAACAGATCATCGCCGAGTCCCGCGAGGAGGGCAGCCTGGACGCCGAGATGTCCACGCTGCTCGACCGCGGGCTCGACTTTCGGGAGTTGACCGCCGGCGAGGCCATGGTGCCGCGCGTCGACGTGCACACCGTGCGGGCGCACGAACCGGTGAGCCGGGTGGTCGAGCTTCTGGACACCGGCCACTCCCGCTTCCCGGTGCGGGGTGCCGACGGCGTCGACGACCTGATCGGCATCGTCGGGATCGCCGACGTGCTCGGCGTACCGCCGGCGGAGCGGGCCACCACCCCGGTGAGCGCGGTGGCGGGGCCGCCGCTGCTCGTGCCGGAGACCCTGCCCCTGCCCACGGTGCTGGACCGACTGCGATCCGGGCACCGGCAGATGGCCTGCGTGGTGGACGAGTACGGCGGCTTCGCCGGTGTGATCACGCTGGAGGACATCGCGGAGGAACTGGTCGGCCCGATCCGGGACGAGGACGATCCGCCGGAGCGCGCCCCCGCGCGCCAGGACGACGGCTCGTGGGTGGTGCCGGCCCGCTGGCGGATCGACGAGGTCGCCGACAGCACCGGCATCGCGCTGCCCGAAGCCCCGGAGTACGACACGCTGTCCGGGCTGGTCATGCGTGAGCTGGGCCGGGTGCCGGAGGTCGGCGACCGGCTGGAGATCAGCCTGCTGCCCGAGGGCGCCGAGCTCGACGACGGTGCGGCGGAGCCCCGCGCGCTGGTCGAGGTGCTCGCCGTGGACCGGCACGTCGCCGACTCGGTACGCCTGCAACTGAGCACGCCGGGGGTGACCGCGTGAGCCCCGGCATCGCGCTGTTCAGCTCGGGCGTCCTGCTGGCGTTGAACGGGTTCTTCGTGGCCGCCGAGTTCGCCCTGGTGGCCAGCAAGCGGTACCGGCTGGAGCAGGCGGCGGCCAGCGGCGGCCGGGCGGCCCGGGCCGCGCTGGACGGCGTCCGCGAGCTGTCGCTGATGCTGGCGGGGGCGCAGCTGGGCATCACGCTGTGCACCCTGGGCCTCGGCGCGCTCGCCGAACCGGCGATCGAGCACCTGATCAGCCCGCTGCTGCACGCGGTGGGGCTGCCGGACGCGGCCAGTCACGTGGTCGCGCTGGTCTTCGCCCTCGCTCTGGTGACCTTCCTGCACCTGGTGGTGGGGGAGATGGCGCCGAAGTCGTGGGCGATCACCGACGCCGAGCGTTCGGCGACGCTGCTCGCGCTGCCGTTCCGGGCCTTCGCCCGGGTGTCCCGGCCGGTGCTGTCGGCGTTGAACGCGCTGGCCAACGCGATCCTGCGCCTGGTCGGGGTCAACCAGCAGGATCAGCTCGCCCAGGTGCACGGCCCGGACGAGCTGCGGATGCTGCTGGAGCAGTCCCGCGAGCACGGGTTGCTCGGCGCCGAGCAGCACCAACTGCTCACCAGCATGCTGGAGTTGCAGGGCACGTCGGTGGCGCAGGTGATGGAGCCGTTCGCCACCATGGTCACCGTCCGGCGCGACGACCCGGCCGAGCGGATCGAGCAGGTCAGCCGGGACAGCGGCCGGTCGCGGCTGGCGGTCCTGGACTCCGGCGGCGACGTCTGCGGCCTGGTGCACGTCCGCGAGGCGGTGCGGGTGGTCACCACCGGCCGGGCCGCCACCGCCGGGGAGTTGATGACCCCGGCGTTCACCCTCCCGGCGACGTCCACGGTCACCGAGGCGGTGGCCGCGATGCGCGCCCGGCAGTCCCAGCTCGCGCTGGTCCGCAACGGCGGTGGTCCGGCCCGCCCGATCGGCTTCGTCGCTCTGGAGGACCTGCTGGAGGAGGTCATCGGCGAGTTCGACGACGAGACCGACACGGTGCCGCGCGGCCGGCGGTTGCGGTGAGGCGTACCCGGCGGGTCGGCATCCGTTCGAGGTGGCGGGCGTGAGGTGAGCGCGACCGGGTAGGCGCGGTCGGTCCGGGGCCAGGGGGGCCTCGTTCCGCGAGGGGGCGCGCGGTGCGGTTGACGGGGGTTTCCCGGGACTCCGGCTGGACCGGGCTGTCCGTGCGGACCACGCTGCCGAACCCGAGCACCCGTCCGGGCCTGCGCCTGCCCGGGCGGGTGACCCTCGCCGCCGGGCCTGACGACGTGCTCGTACGCCACATCCGGCTCGGCCTGGTCACCACCGTCGAGCCGGACGACCCGGACGCCGCCCGGCGCCTCGTGCAGTTCTTCTCGCTGCCGATCGCCGGGCGGTTCGTGGTGCCGGCGGGTCGCCGGCGGGCTGTCGACTTCGCGTTGCCGCTGCCGTGGGAGACCCCGGTGACCACGTTCGGCGGGGTGCCGTTGCTGAGCCTGCGGATGGGTCTGCGGACCGAGGTGTCCGTCGACCCGGATTTGGACCAGGGGGCCATGGTGCCGGTCCTCGTGCACCCGATCCCCACCCAGCAGCACGTGCTGGCGGCGCTGGCCACGCTCGGCTTCATGATCCGCCAAGCCGGGTTGCAGGAGGGCGGGCTGCCGGGGGTGGAGCACGCCTTGGCGCTGCACCAGCGGTGGGGCTACTGGGTGGGGCCGCTCTACGCCGGCCCGATCACCGAGCTGGAGCTGATCTTCGTGACGAACTCGGCGGGCCTGGAGGTGATCATCTGGCTGGACCGTCGGCTGGCGCTGGCCGGGATCACCCACCAGAGCATCAGCCGGTTCCGGATCTGGCACGCGGACGCCGGGCAGCGGGACTGGGTCGCCACCGTGGACGGCTGGCTACGTCAGGCGATCAACCGGCACGCCGCGGCCGCCGCACACGCCGACTGGTCCGCCACCATCGGCGGGTCCGCCCATGTCAGCCGCCACCCCGACCATCCGATCAAACCCGGCTACGGCCTCGGCGGCACGGCCGGAAGCGGAGGTGTGGGAGGCGGCTCCGGCGGCGGCGACGGCACCTGAGGGGAGGTCAGCCGGCGCTGGCGGTGGCGAGCTTGAGGCTGAAGGCGAGAAAGAGGGCTGCCACGGCTGTGGTGCCACCCACGGCGAGGCGACGGCGTCGGCGGAACTGGGTAGCCAGGAACGTGCCCGCGAAGATCAGCGCGGTCAGGTAGAGCGCGCTGGTGACCTGGGCGATCAGGCCGAGCAGCAGGAACGACAGCGCGGGCCAGGCGTAGTCGGGATCGACGAACTGGATGAAGAACGAGATGAAGAACAGGATCGCCTTCGGGTTCAGCAGGCTGATCACCAGAGCCTTGCGGAACGGGCTGCGCATCTGCGCCGGTTCCGCGGCGTCGATCAGCCGCGGCGTGTCCGGGTCGTTGCGGTCGCGCCAGCGCCGCGCGGCGCCGAGCAGCATGGTCACCCCGACATAACCGAGGTACGCGGCACCGGCGTACTTGATCACCAGGAACAGCGGCGGATACGCCTTGAGCAGCGACGCCACCCCGGCGGCGGACAGGATCATCAGGACCCAGTCGCCGACGAAGACCCCGCCCGCCGCCCGGTAGCCGGCGCCCACGCCCCGCTTGGCGGCGGTGGACAGCACGAAGAGCGAGTTCGGTCCGGGTAGCAGGATGATGGCCACGGTGCCCAGCACGTACGTCCAGATGTCGGTGATCCCCAGCACGCCCGCCATCATCACGCCACCGATGCCGTCCGCAGAAGTCTTTTCCGCAGCGTGGCCTGTGCGTTCGGCCACTCGTCGACGGTCATCGCGTACTGCACGGTGTCCCGCCACGAGCCGTCCGGACGCTGGCGGTGCATCCGCAGCACTCCCTCCCGGGTGGCGCCGAGCCGTTCGATGGCCGCCTGGGAGCGGGCGTTGCGGATGTCGGTGTGCCAGGCGACCCGCACCGCGCCCAGGTCGTCGAAGGCGCGGCCGAGCAGCAGCAGCTTGGCCTCGGTGTTGATCCCGGTACGCCACCACGGCCGGCCGAGGAAGGTGTGCCCGATCGCCACCGACCGTCGTTCCGGGTCGATCTCGTAGTAGGACGTGGTGCCGACCACCGCCCCGGTCCTCGCGCAGCGCTGCACCCAGGGCGCCCGCTCGCCGCGCTGCTGGGCGGCCAGCGCGGCGGCGACCACATCGGCGGTTCCGGCCGGCGCGGTGGGCCGCGTGACGGAGAGGTGCCGCCACACGTCGTCGTCGGCGGTGGCGCTGTGCAGGTCGTCGGCGTGCGCCAGGTCCAGCGGCTCCAGCAGGACGTGTTCGCCGCGCAGTGGCACCGGGTCGTGCCAGGGCGTGCGGGCCGTCCGCAGGTACGCCGGCAGGGGCGCGGTGACCCCGGCGGCGGGTTGCGGCAGGCCGGCGGTCAGCCGCAACGGCAGGACGCCGGCCCAGTGCGGCAGGTGCAGGTCGGTCTCGTCCTCGCGGACCCCGCCGGTGCGGGACCGGACGGACACCTCCCGCAGCGGCAGCGCCAGCACGGAGGTCTCAGCCAGCTCACGTCGGCTCGGCGGACGACTGTCCGTGCTGCGGCCCGCGCCCACCTTCTCGACAAGCGCGGTGAGCATGGCGCTCTTCTCCTGGTCGTCGGTGACCAGGCGGGCGGTGCCGAGCGCGACCACCGAGCGGTAGTTGGCGCTGTGGTGGAACTGTGAGCGGGCGTAGACCAGCCCGTCGAGCAGGGTCACCGTGACGCAGACGGGCAGCCCGTCGCCCCGGGCGGCGAGCAGGGGCCGGCTGCCGGTGGACCCGTGCAGGTAGAGGGTGTCCCCGATGCGGACGTGCAGGGTGGGCAGCACCCGGGGTTCGCTGTCGACGGTGAAGCCGAGCGCGCAGTGGTACGCCTCGTCGAGGACGGCGTGCGCCGCCTCCCGGTCGTAGCTCATCCGGTCGCGCGAGCGGTTGGGAGTGGTCCGGGCGGTGGGTGGATACATGCGCGCCCCTTTGTTCTAGTACAATCTCCTGTTTGTGTCAGCACGCTATCAGTTCAGTGGAACGACTGCCGTCACGATTTCGGCCAGCATCGAGTCGGGCATCCGTACCGGCGCCCTGCCGCCCGGTGCCGCCCTGCCGCCGGTGCGGGCCCTCGCCACCGAGTTGGGCGTCAGTCCGGCCACTGTCGCCCGTGCCTATCGGGAGCTGCGCCAACGGGGCGTGCTGGCCACCGCCGGCCGGCACGGCACCCGCGTCCGTCCGCGCCCACCGGTGGCCGCCCGCCGCTCCGCGCTGCGCCCCGCGCCACTGCCGGACGCCCGCGACCTGTCCCGGGGCGAGCCCGACCCCCGACTGCTGCCCCCGATCGGCCCGCACCTGGCCGCGCTCGCCGCCGACACCGGTCCGCCGGTCGGCTACTCGCAGGCCGGCGTGCTCCCGGAGCTGGCCGAGGCCGCACGCGCCCGGTTGAGCGCCGACGGCGTACCCGCCGGGGACCTCACCCTCACCGGCGGCGCGCTGGACGGCATCGAGCGGCTGCTCGGCGCCCACCTTCGCCCCGGTGACGCGGTGGCGGTGGAGGATCCGGGCTGGGCCAACCTGCTCGACCTGGTCGCCGCGCTCGGGCTGCGGCCGATCGGTGTGCCGCTGGACGACGAGGGTCCTCTGGTGGCCGGGGTGGCGGCCGCGCTGACCGCCGGAGCGCGGGCGCTGGTGGTCACCAGCCGGGCGCAGAACCCGACCGGCGCCGCCGTCTCTGCCGCCCGCGCCGAGGAGCTGCGCGCACTGCTCGCCGGCCGGCGGGACCTGCTGCTCATCGAGGACGACCACGCGGCGGAGCTGGCCCGCGTACCCCTGCACCCACTGGCCGGGGCGACCGCGAGCTGGGCCTTCCTGCGCTCGGTAAGCAAACCCTTCGGCCCGGACCTGCGGCTCGCGGTGCTGGTCGGCGACGAGACCACGGTGGCCCGGGTGACCGGCCGGACGCGGGTCGGCGCCGGCTGGGTGTCCACGGTGCTGCAACGGCTGGTGCTCGCCCTGTGGGGTGACCCGGCGGTCGACGAGCTGGTCCGGCGGGCGGCGCAGAGCTACGACCTGCGGCGCGAGGGCCTGTTGGCCGCGCTCGCCGAGCACGGTCTGACCGCGCACGGCCGCAGCGGCATCAACGTCTGGCTGCCGGTGCCGGACGAGACCAGCGCGCTGACGGCGTTGCGGGACGCCGGCTGGGCGGTGGCGCCCGGCGCCCTCTACCGGATCGCGGCCCCGCCCGCCCTGCGCGTGACCGTCAGTTCCCTGGCCGTCGAGGAGCTGACGCCCCTGGCCGCCGCCCTGGCCCGCGCCGTCCATCCCGCCCCTCCGTCGGGCTTTGCTATCTGAGGGGCAACCGAATCTTCCGCCGGTAAAAGGGGGAATCACGACGATTCAGAGCGAGTGGGGTGGGTATGCGGGCCGCCGGAGGTGCCTGACCATGGCTACAGGTGGAAACCGCAGGGGACTGTGGATCGCGATCGCGGTCGCCATCATCGTGATCATCATCGTGCTGATCGCCATCGCGTCCTGTGGCGGCGGCGGGAACGGCAACGGCTACTGACGCGGCCATGCCGCGCCCACCCGGGGCGTAACCGGCAGGCGATACCTAAGAGGTATATAACAGTCGGCATGGCCGAGCAGACCGACAGCGCTCCCGGCGCCCAGCGGTTCATCCCGCCCGACGCTGACACCATCGACGAACTCCGCACGGCATCGGGCGGCTGTCGGGGCTGCGAGCTGTACCGCGACGCCACCCAGACCGTCTTCGGCCGGGGTGACGAGAGCGCCCGCGTGGTGCTCGTCGGCGAGCAGCCCGGCGACATGGAGGACCAGAAGGGGTTGCCCTTCGTGGGCCCGGCCGGCCGGCTGCTGCGCCGCGCCGTCGACGACGCCAAGCTGGACCCGACGCAGCTCTATCTGACGAACGCCGTCAAGCACTTTCGTTTTGCGGCGCGCGGCAAGCGGCGCATCCACCAGACCCCGGACCAGGTGCACATCACCGCGTGCCGGCCCTGGCTGGTGGCCGAGTTCGCCCGGCTCGACCCGGAGATCGTCGTGGTGCTCGGCGCCACCGCCGCCAAGGCGCTGCTCGGCCCGTCCTTCCGGGTGACGAGACAGCGCGGCGAACTGCTGCCCTGGCCCGCGTCCGCCCAGCATCCGGAGGACTTCACCCAGGTGCCGGTGGACAGCGCCGGAAAGCGGGTCGACGCCCCGCCGGCCCGCCTGCTGGCCACGATCCATCCGTCCGCCGTGCTGCGCGCCGACGACCAGGACAAGGCGTACGAGGGTCTCGTCGCCGACCTCACCGTCGCCGCCCGCGCCCTCGCGGGATAGCGCGGCCGCTCCACCGGGGACGGTGGCCTCGACGTCGTGGCACAGCCGTACGTCGCGGCGGCCGTTCGCGCTGCCCACGAAGGCCGGCTTCCCCGCGGCTGAGGCGATACCTGCCGGAAACGGCGTTGCGTGATCGGCGTAACAGCTCCTCTGCAGACTCACGTGAGTCGATCTTGTAGGGGAGGCGTTCATGAGCGATCAGACGCAGTCGACGGTGAGCCGGCGTGGGTTCCTGCGCGCGGTAGGGATCAGCGGCGGTGCCGGTGCGATGCTCGCCACGATGGGAGCCATGGGTCTCGCGCCCAGCGCCGACGCGTCGGTGACCCCGGCGTTCCGGGCGCCCGAGCGGTCCGACTTCACCCTGACCGGCCGGCCGGGCGCCAGCGTCGTCGTGCTCGGCGGTGGCATCGCGGGGCTCACCACCGCGTACGAGTTGGGCAAGGCGGGCTACCACTGCACGGTCCTGGAGGCGCGGCACCGCGTCGGCGGACGGAACCTGACCATCCGCGGCGGCGACGTCGAGACCGACCTCGACGGGCACACCCAGCGGGCCGGTTTCTCCGACGGCGTCTACTTCAACGCCGGGCCGGGCCGGATCGCACAGTGGATGGTCACCATGGACTACTGCCGGGAGCTCGGCGTACCCATCGAGGTCTTCACCAACCAGAACGCCGACGCCTGGATCTACAACGAGTCCGCCGGGATGACCGAGCCGGTGCGGTACCGCACCGCCAAGGCCGACGTGTACGGCTACGTCTCGGAACTGCTCGCCAAGGCCACCGACCAGGGCGCGCTGGACGCGCGGCTCACCACCGAGGACCGGGACCGGCTGCTGTCGTTCCTGCAGGGCTTCGGCGCGATCGGCGGGCGGGCCAACGACTGGGCGTACGCCGGGACCAACCGTCGCGGCTTCTCCGCGTACCCCGGCGCGGGCAACGACGGGGGAACGCTGCTCGGTACGCCCCCGGCGCTCTCCGACGTCTTCGCCAGCAACGTGGGCCGGTACTTCTCCTTCGAGTTCGGCTACGACCAGGCGATGCTGATGTTCCAGCCGGTGGGCGGCATGGACCAGATCCCGCGTGCCCTCGCCAAGGCCGTTGGCGGGCACCGGATCCGGCTCAACGCCGAGGTGACCGGGGTGACCGACCGGGGCAGCCAGGTCGAGGTGACCTACCGGCAGGGCGGCCGGCAGTCGCAGATCATCGCCGACTACTGCGTGGCGGCGCTGCCGCCGCACCTGATGGCCCGGGTGCCCCACAACCTCGGCGCCGGGGTGACCGCCGCCCTGGCCGACTTCCCGGTCACCGCCGCCGGCAAGATCGGCCTGGAGTACCGCAGCCGCTGGTGGGAGACCGATCAGCGGATCTACGGCGGCATCACCGAGACCGACCTGGACCTGTCGCACATCTGGTACCCGTCCTACGGCTTCCACGGCAGGCGCGGCCTGGTCGTCGGCTACTACAACACCGGGGCGAACGCCCGGGCGTACAGCGGGCTCACCCCCGAGCAGCGCCGGGAGCGCGCGGTCAGCCAGGGGGTGAAGATCCACGGCGACAAGTACCGCAGCGAGCTGGTCACCTCGTACTCGCACGCCTGGGACCGGACCCGCTACATCGAGGGCGCCTGGACCTCGCCCCGCTACGGCACCGCCGGCTACAACCTGCTGCTCCAGCCGGCCGGTCGGGTCTACTTCGCCGGGGACTGGCTGAGCCACGAGGTGGCCTGGCAGCACGGGGCGTTCGTCGCGGCCCGTGCGGCGGTGTCGTCCCTGCACCAGCGGGTGCTGGCCGGCTGACCGACGGGCACAGCACCAGATCTTGGACAGTTTCCGTCATCCGCTGACGGAAACTGTCCAAGATCTACAGAGCGACGGGGCCGCGCGCGGGTCCGGCAGGGGGCGGTGGACCACGGCGCGCGTGCGCGAGGATGGGCTGTCACCCCGTCCTGAGGAGCGCCGATGGCCACCGACCTGACCGTGCCGCGTAGCGACGCCCGGCTCGACGTCGCGCCGATCCAGCGGCGCACCATGCGGCTGCTCTTCACCACCCAGATCATCGGCGGCATCGGTGTGACCATCGGCATCTCCGTCGGCGCGCTGCTCGCCGCCCGCATCGCCGGCACCGCGGTGGCGGGCGTCGCGCAGAGCGCCGGTGTGGTCGGCGCGGCGCTGCTCGCCGTCCCGGTCACCCGGATCATGGCCCGGCACGGCCGTCGTCCCGGCCTGGTGCTGGCGTATTCGGTGGGCGCCGTCGGCGGCGTCCTGGTGGTGGTGGCGGCGGCCACCCGCTCGGTGCCGCTGCTCTTTCTCGGCATGCTGCTGTTCGGCGGTGGCACCGCCGCGAACCTGCAGGCCCGCTACACGGCGGTGGACCTCGCCGAGCCGGCCCGTCGAGGGCGCCAGCTCTCGCTGATCGTCTGGGCCACCACCATCGGGGCGGTGGCCGCGCCGAACTTCGCCGACCTGGCCGACCGGGCCACCACCGGCTGGGGGCTGCCGCCGCTGGCCGGCCCGTTCGCGTTCAGCGCGACGGCATTCGTGCTGGCTTCCGTCGTACTCCTCGGGTTGCTCCGGCCCGACCCGTTGCTCACCGCACGGCGGCTCGCGGCGGCCGACGCGCCACCGACCGCCGCCGGGCCGCCCGGCGACGCCGCGCCGGCCGCCGGTGGGGCGGTCGAGGCGCCGGCGGGCGGCGGGTCCGGGCCGGCCACCGCGCCGGTCGCTGCGCGCGGGCCCCGCAGCGCCGGGATGCGGCTGGCCTGGTCGGTGGTACGCGGACAGCCGGCCGCCCGACTCGGCATCACCGCCGTGGCGATCGGCCACCTGGTGATGGTGGCGGTGATGGCGATGACCCCGGTCCGGCTCGGTGAGTCGCACGCCGACGCCGACGTGCTGCGGCTGGTCGGGATCGTGTTGAGCCTGCACATCGCCGGCATGTACGCGTTCGCCCCGGTCGTCGGCTGGCTCACCGACCGGCTCGGCCGGCGGGCGGTGATCCTCGGCGGGGTCGGGCTGCTGCTGGCCGCCTGCGCGGTCGCCGGCACCGCCGGGCACCACACGCCCCGGCTCTCGATCGGTCTGGTCCTGCTCGGGCTGGGCTGGTCGGGGACGATGGTGGCCGGCTCGACGCTGCTCTCCGAGTCGGTCTCGGCCGGTGTGCGGCCCAGCGTCCAGGGGTTCTCCGACCTGATCATGGGGTTGGCGGGGGCCAGCGCCGCAGTGCTCAGCGGGTTTGTCATGCAACTCGCCGGTTATCCGGTGCTCACCCTGCTCGCGGCGGTCGCAACAGTGCCCCTGGTGGCGCTAGCGTTGCGCCCGGTGCCGACCGGGGCACCCGGCGAGGAGGATTGATCACGTGCGGCTGACCGACTTCTGGGCGCGGTTGGAGGAGGCGTTCGGGCCGGGCTACGCGGCAAGCATCGCCCGGGATCAGGTGCTGTCCCAGCTCGACGGCCGGACCATCGAGCAGGCGTTGGCATCGGGTGAGCGGACGAACGTGGTGTGGCGGGCGGTGTGCGCCGCATATCCCGACCGCGTACCCGCGCGACTACGCTGAGCAGCCTTTTCGTCGGTTCCGCGTGTCGCTTGTCGAGTCGTACACCTGTTCGGCTATTGTCCACAGCGGGGTGCTCGTCCACAGCTCGCGGCCCGTCGGCTGGTTTTCTGTCGGACCTAGCGCCTAGCGTGTCCGCGTGACGCGAAGCTCAGCAAAGACGCCGGCGAAGGCAGGGGTGGCAACCATGGCAGCAGGGCCTGACCGGGAGAAGGCACTCGACCTTGCTCTCGCTCAGATCGACAAGCAATTCGGCAAGGGCTCGGTGATGCGGCTGGGGGAGCGGCCGGTCGTCCAGACCGCCGTGATCCCGACCGGCTCCATCGCGCTCGATGTCGCGCTCGGCGTGGGTGGCCTGCCACGGGGCCGGGTGGTCGAGATCTACGGCCCGGAGTCCAGCGGTAAGACGACTGTGGCGCTGCACGCGGTGGCCAGCGCCCAGCGGGCCGGCGGCATCGCCGCCTTCATCGACGCCGAGCACGCGCTCGACCCGGAGTACGCGAAGGCTCTCGGTGTCGACACCGACGCGATGCTGGTCTCTCAGCCGGACACCGGCGAGCAGGCGCTGGAAATCGCGGACATGCTGATCCGCTCCGGCGCGATCGACATCATCGTGATCGACTCGGTGGCGGCCCTGGTGCCGCGCGCCGAGATCGAGGGCGAGATGGGCGACAGCCACGTGGGCCTCCAGGCCCGGCTGATGAGCCAGGCGCTCCGGAAGATCACCGGTGTGCTCAGCAACACCGGCACCACGGCGATCTTCATCAACCAGCTGCGCGAAAAGATCGGCGTGATGTTCGGCAGCCCGGAGACCACCACCGGTGGTCGGGCGCTGAAGTTCTACGCCTCGGTCCGGCTCGACGTGCGACGCATCGAGAGCCTCAAGGACGGCACCGACGTGGTCGGTAACCGCACCCGGGTCAAGGTCGTGAAGAACAAGGTGGCCGCGCCGTTCAAGCAGGCCGAGTTCGACATCATGTACGGCAAGGGCATCTCGCGTGAGGGCTCGCTGATCGACGTCGGCGTGGAGCAGGCGATCATCCGCAAGTCCGGAGCGTGGTACACGTACGACGGCGACCAGCTCGGCCAGGGCAAGGAGAAGGCCCGGGAGTTCCTGAAGGAGAACCCGGACGTGGCCGCCGAGATCGAGAAGAAGATCCTGGAGAAGCTCGGCGTCGGGGTTGGCGCGAGCGACGCCGCCGGTGGCCCCGAGTTGCCGCCTGTCGACTTCTGACGGGTCGCTGACTCATGGCAGGACGACGCGCCCGTACGGGGCGGGGCTGGGATGCCAGTCCGCCTCGTACGGGCGACGCCGCCGATCCGCCGCGTCCCCGTCGGGGCCGCCGGACCGAACCGTCGGCGGACGAGCCGGCGTCCACGCCGCGCGACGAGTCCGAGGTGGCCCGCGAGATCTGCCTCCGCCAGCTCGCCGTCCGTCCGCGTACCCGCGCCGAGCTGGCCGGGGCGCTGGCCAAGCGGGGCATCTCCGAGGAGGTGTCGGCCGAGGTACTGGACCGGTACGACGAGGTCGGCATCATCGACGACGCCGCGTTCGCCCGCGCCTGGGTGTCCAGCCGGCACACCGGTCGTGGCCTGGCCCGCCGCGCGCTCGCCAACGAGCTGCGCCGCAAGGGCGTCGACGGTGAGGTGGCCACCGAGGCGCTGGGCGAGTTGGACGAGGAGACCGAGTCCGCAACCGCCCGCGCCCTCGTGGAGCGCAAGCTACGCACCGCCCGGGGTGAGCCAGACGCGGTCTTCCGCCGGCTGGTGGGCATGCTGGCCCGCAAGGGTTATCCGCCCGGCGTGGCCATCCGCGCGGTGAAGGACGCGCTCGCCGCGCAGAGCGCCGAGGCGGCCGAGTTCGCCGAGCAGATCGACGCCGACGCGCTCGCCGACGCCGAGGGCGATCTGGAGCGCGACAGCCGTCCGCTCGACTGAGTGGCGCGGTGGGTGCGGTGGGGGTGACCCGATGGTGAAAGCGTGTCTGAACGGCCAGCGCAGTCGTGCCGCCCATCCGGCCGTGCCGGTGACCCCGGCGGAGTTGGCGGCCGACGCGGCCCGCTGCGCCGCGCTGGGCGTCGCGGCCGTGCACGTCCACCCCAGGAACGCGGCCGGTGTCGAGTCACTGCACCCGACGGTGATCGCCGATGCGCTGACCGCGATCCGTGCGGCCCGACCGGGGCTGCCGGTGGGGGTGAGCACCGGGGCCTGGATCGAACCGGACCCGGCCGCCCGGGTGGCAGCCGTCCGCTCCTGGTCGGTGCTGCCCGACTTCGCCTCGGTGAACGCGCACGAGCCCGGCGCCGAGGCGGTCGCCACCGCGCTGCATGAGCGTGGCGTGCTCGTCGAGGTGGGGCTCTGGACTGTCGACGCCGTGCAGGCGTACCGGTCCTGGCGGGTGCCGGCCGGCCGGATCCTCGTCGAGTGCATGGCGCAGGAGCCGGTAGTCGCGCTTGCCGATGCGGCGCGGATCCTCGCCGCGCTGCCGCCGCCCGCGCGGACGCCCGCCGCGCCACACGGGTCGGGGTTGCCGGACGGGGTGCCGGGGTCGGCGGGGATGCCCGGCGTGCCACAGGGGTCGGGGTTGCCGGACGGGTCGCCGCCGGAGACCGCGGGGACTCCGCCTGTGCTGTTGCACGCCGAGGGTCCGGCCACCTGGGCGGTGCTCGTCGAGGCGGTCAGCCGTGGGCTGCACACCCGGATCGGGCTGGAGGACACACTCCTGTTGCCCGACGGCACAACGGCACCGGGCAACGCGGCGTTGGTCACCGCCGCGCTGGCAGCCGGCGCGAGCTGAGCCGCCGCGGATGATCGTGCTCGATCCAGGAGGTAGGGGCATCGTCGCGCCGGTGAGGCCACTACTTCCAGGATCGAGCACGATCTTGAGGCGGTTCGCGGCGTCGGGCCGACGGTGAGGCCGCCCGGCGTGGCCATCCGCGCGGTGAAGGACGGCTCGCCGCGCAGAGCGCCGAGGCGGCCGAGTGCGCCGAGCAAGATCGACGCCGACGCGCTCGCCAACGCCGAGGGCGCTCTGGAGCCCGGAAGTCGCCCGATCGAGTGAGCGGTGCGACCGCCGAACTCCGGAGGTCGGTCAGCGGGGGAAACGCAAGCTTTCCACGATCAGGTCGCAGCCCGCCCGCATCTGCGCCGCCGGCAGCACGCCGTTCCGACACATGATCATGAACTCGTCGGTGGCGTCGGGAACGACGCCGAAGACCATCACGTCGCTGACGCCGGGCATCTCATCCATGCTCGCCATCGGCTCAGGAGGGAGCTTGTAGGAGTCGAGCCGGACGGCCTTCGCGCCGTCGAGCGTGAATCGTTGGACCGCCGGATCCGAAGGCACGATGACGGGGTCGTCGACGAGGAACAGATCCATCGGTGAGCCCTCCACCGGGTTCGGCGCTGTGATCATCAGCATGACCACGTCGCCCTCGCCCCCGCCCTTCGGCGAGACCTGGGCACAGGCCGGGTCTTCCCGTGGCGGGCAGGGGCGCGTCGTCCAGCCTGCCGGCGCGGTGAAGCTCATACGCCCGTCTGCGGTGGTGGTCCGCTCACCAGGCTTGAGCGCTGGCGTGTCATCCGACCGGCTTGCGGAGTCGATGGTCGGTCGCCAGTTCGCGAAGACCACCACGGCACCGAACGACAGCGCCAACACGCCCATGAACAGGAGCAGCCTTCGCGTCATGCCTGGACGGTAGGGGACCTTCAGATGATCGACAATCCGCCAGCGGCACGGTCTGTGCTCGCGTCTGTACCACCCTGCACGCACCGAGGCGGATGATCGTGCTCGATCCAGGATGTAGGGGCATCACCGCGCCGCTGGGAGCACTACATCCAGGATCGAGCACGATCTTGAGGGCTGTGTGCGGGTCGCGTGCGATCTTGGGCCACTGCGCGGGGGTTGAGCGCGATCTTGGGGCACTGCGCGGCGGGTCGCGTCGGGATCGGGTAGGTCGAGCGAGGTTCGCGACTCTGCAGGTCACCAGTATCACCACGTCGGCGCCGGGCGGGGGGTGCCGCTACCGCTGAACAGGCACGACATCCGAATCGGGGGCGTCGGCTCGCCGCGTTTGTCCTGCCGTGTCCGACACGACATCAGCTTTGCGTGACGCTGCAACTTCTCTCCGTTCGGGGGGTTTGATCATGAGTCCTTGACCAGACCGCCCTCGGCGACCTAGCCTCGCCATACAGGCTCACATTGCCCGACCAGCGCAGGCTAAGCGCACAACATAGATCTCGTAACAGAACAGCATCACTTTGGCCGACTCCGCGGCCTTTGGCGGCAGTTCCGGACTGGCCGGTCCGGCACTCCGCGACAACTGCACCCGGTCGCCGACGATGCCCGAGGGCACCGCCGGCGGAGAGAGCTACCCACGGCCAGCCGCTCCGGTCGGGCGTCCACAGCCGCAGGAGTGTGCCTCGGGCACAGTCGCTGCGGTCTTGACGTTCAGGGGAGGCGGCCATGGCGGGGCGGCGGCACAGGTTCACCGGTAGACCCAGCGGGGTCCCGGCATGAACGCCCTCGACGTCGTGCTTCTCGCGGCCGTCCTGATCCTCGCGGTGGTCGTGGTCGGGGCGGTGCTGGTCGGCATTCGGACACTGCGTCGGATGGGCGCGGCGCCGGCCCCGGAGGATCCCGCCTTCATCGCGGAGAAGGACCGTCAGGAACAGTCCCTGGCTGCCCTGCGCAACGCCGCCGACCAGGCGAACAGCACGATCGATGTGGCCAAGTCCGCGGCCTCCGCGGCTCGTGCCGAGGCGGCGGCGGCGAAGGCCGAGGCGAAGGCGGCCCGGGCCGAGGCCCGACGGGTGCTCGACGACGCCCGTGCCGAGGCGGACACCGTGCTGGAGCGGGCGCACAAGCAGGCCGAGGCGGACGCCGAGCAGCTGCGCACGGCGGCGCGTCGCAGCGGCGAGCGGGAGGTCGCGGTGCTCGCCGCCACGACCCGGGAGCAGGCCGCCGAGGTGGAGCGCCGGGCGGCCCGGATGGACGAGCGGGAGCGGCTGCACACCGAGGAGGTGGAGCGGTTCGCCGAGCGGGAGCGGCAGCTCACCGCGGCGAGCGCCGCCCTCGCGGCTCGGGAGTCCGCGCTCGCCCAGCGCGAGACCGAGCTGGCCGAGGCCGAGGAGCTGCGCCGCCGGGAGCTGGAGCGGGTGGCCGGTCTCACCGCCGAGTCGGCGCGGCTGGAGCTGATCGACGCGATCGAGACGCAGGCCAAGCGCGAGGCGGCGCTGCTGGTGCGCGACATCGAGTCCGACGCGCGCAGCACCGCCGAGCAGCGGGCCCGACACATCGTGGTGGACGCGATCCAGCGGGTGGCCAGCGAGCAGACCGCCGAGAGCGTGGTCAGCGTCCTGCATCTGCCGGGCGACGAGATGAAGGGCCGCATCATCGGCCGGGAGGGGCGCAACATCCGCGCCTTCGAGTCGGTGACCGGGGTCAACCTGATCATCGATGACACCCCGGAAGCGGTGCTGCTCTCCTGCTTCGACCCGGTCCGCCGCGAGGTCGGCCGGCTCACGCTGGAGAAGCTGGTGCTGGACGGACGGATCCACCCGCACCGGATCGAGGAGGTCTACGATCTGGCCCGGCAGGAGGTGGAGCAGCTCTGCCTGCGCGCCGCCGAGGACGCCCTGGTCGAGGTCGGCATCACCGAGATCCACCCGGAGCTGGTCACCCTGCTGGGTCGGCTGCGCTACCGCACCTCGTACGGGCAGAACGTGCTCAAGCACTTGGTGGAGACCGCCCACATCGCCGGCATCATGGCCGCCGAGCTGCGACTGGACGTGCCCACCATCAAGCGGTCGGCGTTCCTGCACGACATCGGCAAAGCGCTCACCCACGAGGTCGAGGGCAGCCACGCCATCATCGGCGCAGACCTGGCCCGCAAGTACGGCGAGCACGAGGACGTGGTGCACGCCATCGAGGCGCACCACAACGAGGTGCCGCCGCAGACCATCGAGGCCGTGCTCACCCAGGCCTCCGACGCCTGTTCCGGCGGTCGGCCGGGCGCGCGCCGGGAGAGCCTGGAGGCGTACGTCAAGCGCCTGGAGCGGATCGAGGAGATCGCGGCCGGGAAGCTCGGCGTGGACAAGGTCTTCGCCATGCAGGCCGGCCGGGAGATCCGGGTGATGGTCAAGCCCGACGACGTGGACGACATCGGGGCGGCCGTGCTGGCCCGCGACGTGGCCAAGCAGATCGAGGAGGAGCTGACCTACCCGGGTCAGATCCGGGTCACCGTGGTCCGCGAGTCCCGGGTCACCGAGATCGCTCGCTGATCCCGAAACAGACGACGGGCGGGTGGCTGTGGCCACCCGCCCGTCACTCGTTCCGCTGGTCCCGTCAGATCATCCGGGCGGAGTCCTCGCCGACGCTCTGGGCGGGCAGCACCTTCGCCGCCGTCCGCGGAGTGCGGCCCATCCGCTTCTGCAACCACCAGGCCAGGATCGACAGGGCGCCGCAAATGGTGATGTAGACGGCCGCCACGATCAGGTACGTCGGCACGTACGGCAGTCCGAACGGCAACCGGCCGCCGATCTGCTTCCCGGCGAACAGCAGCTCGGGGTACGTGATGATGAAGCCCAGCGCGGTGTCCTTGAGCAGCACCACGAGCTGGCTGACGATCGCCGGGAGCATCGACCGGACGGCCTGCGGCAGCAGGATGAGCCGCAGCACCTGGTTCTTGCGCAGGCCGATCGCGTACGCGCCCTCGGTCTGCCCGTACGGCACCGCGTTGATGCCGGCCCGGAAGATCTCCGCGAGGACCGAGCCGTTGTACAGCATCAGCCCGATGACCAGCGCCCACAGCTTGTCGATCGACCAGCCGTACTGCAGTGGGACGTAGTAGCCGAAGAAGATCAGGATCAGCAGCGGGATCGCCCGGAACAGCTCCACCACGAAGGTCGACGGTGCGCGCAGGATCCACTTGTCGCTCAGTCGGCCGCTGGCGAAGACCGCGCCGAAGAGCAGCGCCAGGACGGCGGCGATGCCGGCCGCCTTCAGCGTCGCCCACAGGCCGCCGAGCAGTTCGCGTTGCACCGAGGAGTACTGGAACTGCTCCCACTTGCGAGCCTCGAACTGGCCGGTGTCGTAGAACTTGTAACCGATGTAGGCGAGCAGGGCGATGATGCCGACGGTGGAGGCGACGCCCAGGATCGCGTTGCGCCGCTTGGCGCGGGGCCCGGGCAGGTCGTAGAGGATCGACGCCTGGCTCAACTCAGCCACCTTCCGTTCGCCGCCGTCGGGTTTGCCGGCTCGCTCATCGGGCCACCCGCCACTTGCGTTCGAGGAACCGCTGCAGCGCCACCAGCGGCAGGATCAGGATCAGGAAGCCGATGGTGATCCAGAGCAGGACGGCGAACTGCGGCTCGCCCCGCTCGGCCATGTACGCCGGGATCGCGCCGGCTTCCAGCACCGAGAAGCCGGCGGCGATGGTGGTGTTCTTCAGCATCGCGATGAACACGCTCATCATCGGCGGGACCATCGCCCGCAACGCCTGCGGCAGCACGATGAGCGTGAGCACCTGACCGAAGGTCATGCCCAGCGCGCGGGCCGCCTCGGCCTGGCCCGCGGCGACCGTGTTGACGCCGGAGCGGATCACCTCGCAGACGAACGCCGAGGTGTAGACGGTCAGCGCGATGGCGGCGCTGGGGAAGTAGTCGATGTTGACGTCGAGCTTCGGCACCGCGAACACGAGGAACGCGAAGACGAGCGTCAGAGGGGTGTTGCGCACCAGGTTGACGTACGTGGCACCGAACGCCCGCAGGGCCGGCACGGGGGACACCCGCATCGCGCCGAGCAGCGTGCCGAGGACGAGGCTGCCGACCGCGGCGATCAGGAAAAGTTTGACGGTGTTGGTGAACCCGTCGACGAACAGTTGCCCGTTGTCCGTCAGTACGCGGAAGAACTCGCCCATGCCTCGCTCTCAGTCCTCGGACGGGCGCCGGACGGGGACGAGCCCCGCCCGGCGCCGCAACTCGTGTCGAGCCGGACGATCAGTACCGCTCGACCTTCGGCGGGGTGCCCGCCGAGCCGGACAGGCCGAGCGTGCCGTCGTAGATCTTCTGCCAGGTGCCGTTGGTGAAGGCGGCCTCGATCTGGTCGTTGACGTAGTCGCGCAGCGCCTTGTCGTCCTTCGGCAGGCCGATGCCGTACTTCTCGGTGCTGAACGGCTGGCCGACCACCTTCAGCTCGTCCGGGTTCTGCGCCGCGTAGCCCTTGAGGATGGCGTCGTCGGTGGTGACGGCGTCGACCTTCTTGTCGAGCAGCTGCGACACGCACTCCGAGTAGGTCTTGAACTCGACGATGTTGTTCGCCTCGGTCAGACCCTCGTCGCGGACCTTCTGGATCGGGGTCGAGCCGGTGGCCGAGCAGACCTTCTTGCCCTTGAGCGCGTCCTTGCCGGTGATCGCCGACTCGTCCTTGCGGACCAGCAGGTCCTGGCCGGCGACGAAGTACGGGCCGGCGAAGGAGATGTCGTTCTTGCGCTTGTCGGTGATCGAGTAGGTGCCGACGTAGTAGTCGACCTCACCACCCTTGATCGCGGTCTCCCGGTTGGCCGACGCGATCTCCTTGTACTCGATCTTCGCCGGGTCGACGCCGAGCGTGCTGGCCACGTACTGGGCGATCTCGATGTCAAAGCCGCACCGCTTGCCCTGGGCGTCCTTGTAGCCGAGGTTCGGCTGGTCGAACTTGACGCCGATGGAGACCTTGCCCGCCGCCTTGATCTTCTCGAAGGTCGGGCTGCCGGCGACGGCAGCGTCCGTCTTCGGGGTGAAGGTCGCGCCGGAGCTCTTGCAGGTGTCGGCCTGGGCGCCACCGGAGGCGTTCCCACCGGCGCTCGGCGTCGGCTCACCGTCCTTGCCGCAGGCCGCGGCGGACAGGGCGAGGGACGCCATCATGGCGACCGCCGCCACGCGCTTCATACGCATACTCTTCTCCTTCTTCAACGGAGCCCGCCGTTGTACGGCACGCTCCACTACGGACGCCTAGTGCGTGAGGATCTTGGAGAGGAAGTCCTTGGCCCGCTCACTGCGCGGGTTGGCGAAGAACTCCGCCGGGGAGGCGTCCTCGACGAGCTTGCCGTCGGCCATGAAGATGACCCGATTGGCGGCGTGCCGGGCGAAACCCATCTCGTGGGTGACCACGACCATCGTCATGCCGTCGCTGGCCAGCGAGGTCATCACGTCCAGCACCTCACCGACCATCTCCGGGTCCAGCGCGCTGGTCGGCTCGTCGAACAGCATCGCCTTGGGCTGCATGGCCAGGGCGCGGGCGATCGCTGCCCGCTGCTGCTGACCGCCGGAGAGCTGGGCGGGGAACTTGTCCGCCTGGTTGGCGATGCCGACCCGGTCGAGCAGGGCCAGGCCGCGCTCGCGGGCCACGGAGGCCTTCTCCTTGCGGACCTTGATCGGCCCGAGGGTGACGTTCTCCAGGATGGTCTTGTGAGCGAAGAGGTTGAAGGACTGGAAGACCATGCCCACCTCGCTGCGCAGCCTGGCGAGGGGCTTGCCCTCGGCCGGCAACGGCTGACCGTCGAAGGTGATGGTGCCGGAGTTGATCGGTTCCAGTCGGTTGATGGCGCGGCACAGCGTCGACTTGCCGGAGCCGGACGGGCCGATCACCACGACCACCTCGCCCCGACCCACCGACAGCGAGACGTCGTCCAGCACGTGCAGCGGCCCGAACCACTTGTTGACCGCGTCCAGCACGATGAGCGGTTCGCCCGTCGTCACGTCGTCCACCGTCCCTGTCGTCTCCCCGGATCGGGGTCGGTTGACCCCCGGTTGGGCAACTGTAGGCGGCGTGAAGTGGCGGAACGCAACTCAGTTGGTCACGGAGCGGTAACACCGGCCCCGATCGTTGTCGGGCGTCCGATTTCGGTCACCACCGGGCCGCAACTGTGGCGTCCGCGCGGGCTTGCCGAGATCATGGAGGGATGACGGAACCGGTACGGCTGACCCGTTACGCGCGCGGCGGTGGCTGCGCCTGCAAGATCCCGCCGGGCGAGCTGGAGGTCATGGTGGCTGGCCTTGGCCCGGCCACCGGCACCGCTGAGCTGCTGGTCGGCCTGGACCACGGCGACGACGCCGCGGTGGTCCGACTGGACGAGCGGACCGGCATCGTCAGCACCGCGGACTTCTTCACCCCGGTCGTCGACGACGCGTACGACTGGGGGCGCATCGCCGCGGCCAACGCGTTGTCCGACGTGTACGCGATGGGTGGCATCCCGCTGGTGGCGCTCAACCTGCTCTGCTGGCCGCGCGACGTGCTGCCGCTGGAGCTGGCGCGCGAGGTGCTGCGCGGCGGTCAGGACGTGGCCCGGGAGGCGGGCTGTCACCTGGCCGGTGGGCACAGCGTGGACGACGACGGCCCGAAGTACGGTCTCGCCGTCACCGGCACCGTCCGCCCGGAGGAACTGATCACTCTGGACGCCGGCCGCGCGGGAGTGCCGCTGTCGCTGACCAAACCGCTCGGGGTGGGCGTGCTCAACACCCGGCACAAGGCCACCGGTGAGACCTTCCCGGAGGCGGTCGCCTCGATGAGCGCGCTCAACCGGGACGCCGCCCGCGCGGCGGTCGCCGCCGGCATCCGGTGCGGCACCGACGTGACAGGCTTCGGCCTGCTCGGGCACGCGTCGAAGCTGGCCCGTGCCAGTCAGCTCACGGTGGCCATCGACACCGCCCGGGTCCCGTACCTTGCCGGTGCGCGGGAGGCGCTGCGCGACGGGTACGTCAGCGGCGGCAGCCGTCGCAACCTGGAGTGGGTCACCCCCTGGACGGATTTCGGCGCGGCGGACGAGGGTGAGCGGCTGCTGTTGGCCGACGCGCAGACCTCCGGCGGCCTGCTGGTCGCCGGTGAGCTGCCGGGGGCGCCGGTGGTGGGCGAGCTGCTGCCCCGCGGGGAGCACCTGGTCGTCCTGCGCTGACCGGCGCGGCGGAAAGGCCCGGTGGCGGTGCCGGGACACGCGGTCCCGGTGGTTCGGATGGCGCACGATAGCCGATAAACTGTCACCTTCCCGCTACTCCGAGCAATGCCGCTCAGGGAAATTTTGCCCGGAATGGTCACAGACCGGTAACTTGCCCCCGGCTGGGGTCAAATGCCCCCCACCATCGTCAGTAAGGCCCGATCCGGAGGCCGGTGGGACGAACGCAGCGAGGAGGCGGAATGACCGAGCTGTGGAACTGGAGAATCGATCGGGTACGACCCGTGGAGGTCTACCCGGCGCTGGCCGAGGCGCTCGGTCGGGTGGTGATGCCGCTGGCAGTGGCGGATCCGGCCCGACTGCCGGCGTACGCGGTGGTGTGTGACGTCTGGCAGGCGCCGGGCGAGTTCTCGACGGTGGTCGACTGCTACGGGGTGCCCGACCGGCTCTCCGAGCACGCCAGCATCGCCGCGCTGGCCCGCCTGCTGGGCCGCAACTGCCTACTGCGCGACGACACGCTCGACGCCGGTCGGCACCTGCTCGTCGCACCGGACGGGACGGTCCGCCCGGTGCACTTCGACGTCCGGGACACCGACGACGGCGAGGTGCTCAGCCGGCACCGGCTGTGCACGCTGGGTGATCCGGGTTGCCGGGGCTGGTCGCAGTGTCACCGCTCGCGCTGGGCACCCGACACCGTCGCACCGGTGCTCGCCGCAGCCTGACGCGGCACCCACCCAGCCAGGCGGGCCGGTGCCGGGGTGAGCCGGGCCGGTGCCCGGGGCGAGCCGGGCGGGCAGGTGCCGGGCCAACCCGGGCCGGTGTCGGTGCGCCGAAGTGGTCAGCCGCGCCCGGTGGCGGCGGCGGCCGGCCGGTCGGCGGCGCCCGACCCGCCACCCCGCACGACCAGCTGGTCGAGCAGGGTGCGGGTGGCCTCCGTCACGGCGGCCACCGCGGCCTCGAACGCGGCGGCGTTGTGCGCGGCGGGCGCCCGGAAGCCCGAGATCTTCCGGACGTACTGCAACGCCGCCGCCTCGATGTCCGCCTCGGTCACCTGCGGGGTGAACGGCTCCCGCAACGTCTTGATGCTTCGGCACATGTCGGGTCCTCCTCGGTTCGGGGTGATCCGGTCGACCCGGATACGCTGTCCTGGTCATGACTACCGCAGCGGCGGGCAGCCCGCGCACCTACCAGGTGCGCACCTACGGCTGCCAGATGAACGTGCACGACTCCGAGCGCATCTCCGGCCTGCTCGAACAGGCCGGCTACGTGCGCGCGCCCCAGGCCGACGACACCCCGGACATCGTCGTCTTCAACACCTGCGCGGTGCGGGAGAACGCGGACAACCGTCTCTACGGCAACCTCGGTCATCTGCGCCCCGTGAAGGACAAGCACCCGGGGATGCAGATCGCCGTCGGTGGTTGCCTGGCGCAGAAGGACCGCGGCGAGATCGTCCGCAGGGCGCCCTGGGTGGACGTCGTCTTCGGCACGCACAACATCGGTGCCCTGCCGGTGCTGCTGGAACGGGCCCGGCACAACGCCGCCGCCGAGGTGGAGATCCTGGAGTCGCTGGACGTCTTCCCGTCCACGCTGCCGACCCGCCGCGAGTCCACGTACGCCGGCTGGGTCTCGATCTCGGTGGGCTGCAACAACACCTGCACGTTCTGCATCGTGCCCTCTCTGCGCGGCAAGGAGAAGGACCGCCGTCCTGGCGACATCCTCTCCGAGGTGCGCGCACTGGTGGACGAGGGCGTGCTGGAGGTGACCCTGCTCGGGCAGAACGTCAACTCCTACGGCGTCGAGTTCGGCGACCGGTACGCGTTCGGCAAGCTGCTGCGCGCGACAGGTGAGATCGACGGCCTGGAGCGGGTCCGGTTCACCAGCCCGCACCCGAAGGACTTCACCGACGACGTGATCGCCGCGATGGCCGAGACGCCGAACGTCTGCCACTCGCTGCACATGCCGTTGCAGTCCGGCTCCGACGACGTGCTGAAGGCGATGCGCAGGTCGTACCGCTCCGAGCGGTACCTGGGGATCATCGAGAAGGTCCGCGCGGCGATGCCGGACGCGGCGATCACCACCGACATCATCGTCGGCTTCCCCGGCGAGACGGAGGCCGACTTCCAGCGCACGCTGGACGTGGTGCGCGAGGCCCGGTTCTCCTCGGCCTTCACCTTCCAGTACTCGCAGCGCCCCGGCACTCCCGCCGCGACGATGGACGGCCAGTTGCCCAAGCCTGTCGTGCAGGAGCGGTACGAGCGGCTGATCGCGGCCGTCGAGGAGATCTCCTGGGCGGAGAACAAGCGTCTGGTGGGGGAGCCCGTCGAGGTGCTGGTCGCGGTCGGCGAGGGTCGCAAGGACGAGCGGACCGGGCGGCTGTCCGGCCGGGCCCGCGACGGCCGGCTCGTCCACTTCGACGCCGGCAGTTTCGCCGGGTCGATCCGGCCCGGCGACATCGTGCACACCACCGTCACGTACGCCGCGCCGCATCACCTCAACGCGGACGGGGCGCCGCTGTCGCACCGGCGCACGCGGGCCGGCGACGCCGCCGAGGCGGGGCGCTCTCCGCGTACCCCCGGGGTGTTGTTGGGCCTGCCCACGATCGGCGCACCGGCGGTCGCGCCCGCGCCCACCGGCGGCTGCGCCGCGCACTGACCCCGGCCGGGGCCCGCCGGCACGGCGGACCCCGACCGACTCACGGTCAGACCGTGATGCGACCGGCGCCGGCGCCGGCCGTCACGACGGACTTGACGTTGCTCGCCGTGTCCAGTTGGTACGAGTACGGGATGCTGGCGACGCTGCCGCCGGTCTGCCCGGCCGGCGAGTTGACGAAGTAGTTGTTGCGGGCCACCAGGCGGCCCGGCCCGGAGTCGGCCTCACCGAGGTGGTACGTGTCGGGGACGTTCTCGAAGTAGTTGCCCTCGACGAGCACCCCGGCGTTCTCGGTGGAGGCCACGCCGTAGCCGGTGTTGGCCCGGTAGTAGTTGTTGTAGACGTGCACCGGGTTGCCAAAGCGCACCCGCGGGTTGCGCTGCTTGCTGCCGTCGAACCAGTTGTGGTGGTACGTCACGCGCAGGTGGCCGGTGTCCTGCGCGCCGTTGTCGTCGCTGTGGCCGAGCAGCATGGTCTTGTCGTGGTTGAAGACCCGGTTCCACGACACCGTGACGAAGTCCGACCCGCGCTTGATATCGACCGCGCCGTCGTACCCGTTGCTGAAGGTGTTGTGGTCGATCCAGATGTTGGTGGCCGACTCCTGCACGTTGATCGCGTCGTCGTTCCAGTCCCGGAAGGTCAGGTTCCGGATGATGACGTTGCGGTCACCGCTGACGTTGAGTCCACAGCCGACGATCGTCGCGCCGGAGTTGCCGAGGATGGTCTTGTTCGACCGGACCCGCAGCATTCCCGAGCAGGAGATGGTGCCGGAGACGCGGATGACGGCGGAGCCGGTGGCGTTCAGTGCGCTGGTCAACGCCGAGGCGTTGGAGACGGTGGTGGCCGGGGCGCCGCCACCGCCGGTGGTGCCGCCGTTCTGGGTGGCCCAGCCGACCAGGCCCGTCTGCGGCGGGACGCTCGGTGGGGGATCGCTGGGGATCGGCGGGGTGGTCGGCGGGGTGGTCGGCGTGCCCGGGGTGGTCGGGGTGGTGGTGCCACCGGTGCAGGCGACGTTGTTGAGGGTGAAGCTGGTCGGGTCCGGGTTGCTGGAGTTCCAGCTCGCGTTGAAGCCGAACGAGGTGCTGCCGTTGGTGGCCAGATTGGCGTTGTAGTCGACGTTGGTGGCGGAGACCTGGCTGCCGCTCTGGGTGACGGTGGCGCCCCACGCCTGGCTGACCTGCTGACCGGCCCCGTACGACCAGCGCAGCGTCCAGCCGGAGACCGGGTCGCCGAGGTTGGTGACGGTGACGTTGCCGGTGAATCCGCCCGGCCACTGGCTGGCGACCGAGTAGGCGACCTGGCAGCCGGCGGCCGCCTGGGCCGAGACGGCGGTCAGGAGCCCGCCGGTGACCAGGGCCGCGGTGGCTGCGGCGGTGGTGGCGAGCAGCGTCATCCGACGCTGTGGTGTGCGCATGCTGCTTCCTCTCGATGAGGCGGACGGACCGTCGCGACGCCCATGCCCGTGGGCGGCGAGGTGGCCGGGACCCACGGGGTCTCGGGTCCGCCGGTGCAGTTCGGTGAAAGCGGCTCCCGCGCTCGCGCCGACCACTACGGAGGCAAGCGCTTTCCCGATGAGAACATAGAAGGCCCTGGATGTAAATGCCCCGGGGCGGCCGACGCCCACGACGTGGACGCCGGCCACCCTCGCGACTCAGCAGCTGGCGCTGTTGAGCTTCACGGTCGCCGGGGCGCTGGCCGTGCCGTTGGCGGTGAAGCCCACGGTGACCGAGGCCCCCGCCGCCAGCGACGGCGCGTGGCTGGGCGCGGCGGCGGTGACAGTCGTGCCCGACTGGGTGACTGTGGCGTTCCAGCCACTGCCAAGCGTCACGCCGGACGGCCAACTCCAGGTGACGGTCCACGGGTTGACCGCTGCCGTACCGGTGTTCTTGACCGTCAACTCACCCTGGAAGCCGCCCTGCCAGGCGTTGACCTGCCGGTAGGTGGCCGTGCAGGCGCCCGGAGGCGCGCTCGTCGGCCCGCCGGTCGGTCCGCCTGTCGGTCCACCCGTCGGCCCGCCGGTGGGTCCGCCACCGGACGGCGCGATCAGGTACGGCTGGAGGATCGCCTGCTTGGTGGTGTTGATGTTCGTCCAGTCGTCCAACGCGATGCCGCCGGTGTCACCCGAGTTGGGGTTCCACGACCAGTAGGTGAAGGACATGCCGGTCACCCCGGTGCCGGTGTACGCCATCAACTTCTCCAGCCACACCTTGTCCTTCGGGTCGGCCAGAGTGCTGCCGAACTCGCCCATCATGATCGGCGCGATGTTCTGCTTGTACAGGTAACCCCAGTACTTGTCCCAGATGGCCGGCAGGTTCGCCGGGTAGTCGGGGGCGTCGAACCAGGTCTGCCGGTAGACCGACGTGGCGTACTCGTGCGGCGAGTAGACCAGCCGGTTGGCCACGTTCAGCCGTACCGGGAACTGGCCGGCCTTGGACAGGTTGCCGCCCCACCAGCCGCAGTCCTCGTCGTTGCTCGGGTCGTTGTCCCACACGTTGGAGAGGCCACCGCTGGGGCAGCTCACCCCCTCCACGAAGATCAACCAGTTGGGCTGGACACCGAGGATGGCGTTGCCGGCCCGCTCGGCGGCGAGCCGCCAGTCCCGCGCGGTGTCACCGCAGCCCCAGCACGCGCCGGTGGCCGCCGGGTTGGTGCCCTCGGCGTGCGGCTCGTTGTGCAGGTCCGCACCGATCACGGTGGGGTTGCCCGCGTACCGCTGGGCGAGCATCTTCCAGTCGTTGATCCACGTCGCCTCGGAGACCGTCGACGTGTACCACAGCGGCGACTGCCCGGCCGACGTCGGCCGGTGCCGGTCCAGGATGATCCGCATCCCCTTGCTGCCGGCGTAGTCGATCACCTTGTCCAGGATCTGCAACGGCGACAGCCCGATCAGGTCCGGGTTGACGAAGTCGTTGATCCCGGTGGCCGTCGCGCCCGCCTTCAGCGCGTCGTTCGAGTACGGCACCCGCAACGTGTTGTAGCCCAGCCGGGCCATCGTGTCGAGCTGCCCCCGCCACGGATTGCTCGACCAGAGCCCGTGGAAGGTCTTGTTGTCGGTCTCCATGCCGAACCAGTTGATGCCGGTCAACCGGACCGTGGCGCCGGTGCTGTCCACGATCTGACTGCCGTTCGTGTGCAGATAGCCGGTGCCGGTCCCCGCGGCGGAGGCCGGGGTGGTGCTGACGGCGGCGGCGATGAACACGCCGGCCGCGACGGTGGCGAGCGCGGTCAGCGCACCGCCGAGAGCTTTGGGACGGAACATTCGTGCTCCACTTCAAAGGCCCGGCGCCGGCCAAGGGCCGCGCGGGCGAGCTACCGTCGGCACGTCACGGCCCCTTTGGGGTACGCGGACAGTGCGCGACGGTCCATGTCACGCGGACGGGGACACTCGCGAACGCTCACCGGCCGATCCTCGACAGCGGAGCCCCGCCGTCGTCGCCCTCGTCCCGGTGGCCCTACCTGGCTCCGTCGCCCATTCTCATCAGCCCGCCTCAATGCGTCAACTGCACGGCCCGCCGCCCAGCCCACGCCCCCGCCCCCGCCCAGCCCGCCCGTGTGCGCTGCTCGGTGGCGTGCGCCGCTCGCCCGCGCACCCGCTCCGGCCGCCCGCCCCCCCCCCCCCCCCCCCCCGCCCCCCCCCCCCCCCCCCCCCCCCCCCCCCGCCCCCCCCCCCCCCCCCCCCCCCCCCCCCCCCCCCCACCAATCAAAAAAAAACCCCCCCGCGCCCAACCCCCAACCCCCCCCCACAAAAAACCCCCCCCCCCCCC
>NZ_JBEZFG010000010.1:213433-328716 GCF_040649315.1 Micromonospora sp. NPDC049004 | reverse complement strand
GGCTTTACAAGCACCCTGTTGAGTTCTCAAAGAACAACCACACACCGATCCGAAGACCCAACCAGTGGGCCACCATCCCGGGGCTTTTCGTTCCGGTGCTCAGCGCTTTCCAGCGCCAGGCACTTTTACTACGTTACCCGCTGGTTTCTGCCGTGTCAAACCGGTGTTTCGCGGTTCGTCGTGCTTTCTGCCGTGTTGCGGGCACCATGTCTCGACCGGCTTGCGCCGCTCTCGTCACGGTGGTGGCAGGCCGGCCGCAGCGGTTTCCCGCTTGCTCGCCCGTTTCCCTGCCGGCTGACTACCTTACCCGGTCGGTTCCGCCGCACCAAATCCGCCTCGCGGCGTTTCCGTGGGCACCACCCGGCGGGATCCGGCCGGCGAACCAGCCCGACCCCGAGGTCGTCGCCGCGCTCCGGCCGCTTCAGGCTTTCGCCTGTTTCGTCCGTTCCGCGCTGGCAGAGAGAAAGTTACGCGTCCGGCCCGATGATCGTCAAATCAGCCGGACGCGTCCCCCGTCACATCGTCGACAACCGACTATTCGCCCAGCTCAACGCCTGCGAACGACCGCTTTCCCCGGCGCAGCACCAGGTATCGACCGTGCAGCAGGTCGTCCGTGGACACCGTGGCGTCCACCTCGGTCACCCGGTTGTTGTTCACGTAGGCGCCGCCCTCGGCGATCACGCGCCGTGCCTCCTTGAGCCCCGTCACCAGCCCGGAGTCCCGCAAGAGGCCCGCCACGTCCGGCAGCTCGCCAGGGATCCGCACCAGACCGGCCTCGGTCAGCGCCGCGCGCAGGGTCTCCGGGGCCAGATCGTCCAGCGAACCGCGCCCGAACAGCGCCTGGCTGGCGGCGATCGCCTGCCGGGTCTCTTCGGGGCCGTGCACCAGGGTGGTCAGCTCCTCGGCCAGCGCCCGCTGGGCCAACCGGGCCGCCGGCCGCTCGGCCGTCGCCTTCGCCAGCTCCTCCAGCTCGTCGCGGGAGCGGAAGCTGAAGTACCGCAGGTAGCGGTCGACCTCCCGATCGTCGACGTTGAGCCAGAACTGGTAGAAGGCGTACGGGCTGGTCAGGGTGGGATCGAGCCAGACGGCGCCGCCCTCGGTCTTGCCGAACTTCGTGCCGTCGGCCTTGGTGACCAGCGGCGTGGTGAACGCCTGGACCGGCCCCGCACCCCGGCGCCGGACGTAGTCGACGCCGGCGGTGATGTTGCCCCACTGGTCGGACCCACCGAACTGAAGTTGGCAGCCGTGCCGGCGGTGCAGCTCGAAGAAGTCGTTGGCCTGCAGCAGCTGGTAGCTGAACTCGGTGAAGCTGATCCCCGTCTCCAGCCGCGCGCGCACCACCTCCCGGGCGAGCATCTTGTTGACCGGGAAGTGCTTGCCCACGTCGCGGAGGAACTCGACGACTGACATCTCGCCGGTCCAGTCCAGGTTGTTGACCAGCTGCGCCGCGTTCTCACCCGTGTACGACACGAAGGGCGCGAGCTGCTCGCGGATCCGCTCGACCCAGCCGGCGATCACCTCAGGCGGGTTGAGCGTCCGCTCGGCGCTCTCCTTCGGGTCGCCGATCTGCCCGGTCGCCCCGCCCACCAGGAGCAACGGGCGGTGACCCGCGAGTTGCAGACGGCGGGCAGTGGTGACCTGCATGAGCGAGCCGACGTGCAGGCTCTGCGCGGTGGGGTCGAAGCCCACGTAATAGGTGGTGGCCTCCCCGCCGTCGAGCAGCTCGCGCAGCTCGTCGAGGCCTGTCGAGTCCTGGATCAGGCCACGCCAGAGCAGGTCGTCGGTCAGGGAGTACCGCGTCGGCGGCGGGAGGCTGCTGTCGGTCACGGTCACCGATTCTCCCCCATCGCCGGCACCGACCCGTACCGGGTTTGGCGCAACCCGCTCCGGTTAGGCTTGCGCCCCGTTGATCGAGGAGGGTTTCGCCGTGGAGATGCCGGATCTGACGGGTGGTTTCGTCGCCCTGCTCGGCCTGAAGTTCGAGGAGGCGACCGCCGACCGGGTCGTCATCAGCTGGCAGGTCCGCCCGGAGCTGCACCAGCCGTTCGGCATCCAGCACGGCGGGGTGTACTGCTCGGTGGTGGAGACCGCGGCCAGCGTCGGGGGGTCGCTCTGGCTGGCCGACCGGGGCACGGTGGTCGGCGTGTCGAACCAGACCGACTTCCTGCGGGCCGTCCGGGACGGCGAGCTGCGGGCGGTCGGCACCCCGGTGCACCGGGGTCGCAGCCAGCAGCTCTGGCAGGTGGAGATCAGCGACGCCGACGAGCGGTTGGTCGCCCGGGGTCAGGTCCGGCTGCAGAACCTGTCCCGCGACTGACCGTCGGGCCCGGCCGCGGCGACCCCGGCGATCACCACGCCGACCCCACGGCCTGCGCGGCGGGCGGCGTGGTGCGCTCGCTCGCCCGACGGGTGCTCAGCTGCGGGCCTCGTCCAGCAACGGCTCGATCGACTGGTCGGCGTCGTCACCGTTGTCGTCGCCGTCCTCGGCGGGGACCCGGCTCACGCGTACCTCGGTGATGGCCCGGTGGTCGATGCCGGCCACCGTCAGCACCCAGCCGTCCAGGGTGACGTCCTCCCCGGCGACGGTGGGGATGTGCCCGAGGCGGGCCAGCACCAGCCCGGCGACTGTGGTGTAGTCACCGGCCGGGCGCGAGGGCAGCTCGACGCCGATGTCCGGAAGGTCGTGCACCGGGAACGTGCCGGGCAGCACCACCGCGCCGTCCGGCTCGCGACGCACCGAGTAGCCGTCCCGGTCGGTCTCGTCGTAGATCTCCCCGACGATCTCCTCCAGGATGTCCTCCAGCGTCACGATGCCGTCGACCGCGCCGCGCTCGTCCACGACCAGCGCGATGTGCTGCCGCTCGGCCTTGAACTGGCGCAACGCGTCCACGACCGGCAGCGAGTCGGGCAGCAGCATCGGCGGGCGGGCGATCTCGTCGACCGGCCGGTCGTCGGGCACGCCGACCAGGTCACGCAGGTGGATCACACCGGCGGTGTCGTCCAGGCCGCCGTGGCGCACCACCGGCGCCCGGGAGTGCCCGGTGGCGGCCAGCACGAGCCGCGCGGCCTCCGCGGTGGTCCCGCTGTCGAGCGTGAACACCTGCAACCGGGGTACGAGCACAGCCCGCAACCGCCGGTCGGCGATCTCCACGGCGCCCGCGATGATCGTGCGCTGCTCCTTGGTGAAGCCGTGGTTGCCGGCGACGATGTCGCGCAGCTCGTCCGGGCCGATCTCCTCCGGCTGGTGCTTCGGGTTGAGCCCGAACAGGCGTACGACCAGGTCGCTGGTGGCGCCGAGGGCCCAGACGGCCGGGCGGGTGAGACTGGCGAGCAGGTCGAGCGGGCGGGCCACCAGCAGTGCCCACCGCTCGGCGGACTGCATGGCGATCCGCTTGGGGGCCAGCTCGCCGAAGACGAGGGTGACGAAGGTCAGCGCGAGGGTCACCACCACGATCGCCACCGTCTCGGCGGCGCTCCCGAACATCCCGAGCAGCGGGACGAGGGGCTTGGCCAGGGAGACGGCCGCGGCGGCGGAGGCCAGGAAGCCGGCGAGGGTGATGCCGATCTGGATGGTGGCCAGGAAGCGGTTCGGGTCCTTGGCGAGCCGGGCCAGCACCCGCCCCGCCCGGCTGGTGCGCTCCAACCGCTGGATCTGGCTGTCCCGCAGCGACACCAGCGCCATCTCACTGCCGGCGAAGAGCGCGTTGATGACGACCAGGATCCCGACCAGGGCCAGTTGGCTCCCGTAGCTCTGCACGCCCGGTTCGCTCCCTCGGAGGTGGTGGCACCGGCGAGTACGCACGGCGCCCGCCGGTCGGTGAGCCCGCCCGGCGTACGCGCTTCTGTGCCCCGTGCGGCCTTGGCCGAATCCTGCTCGGGTGACGCTACGCGGAATCGGTGGCCGGTGACGCGGGCAGGTCGAGGACGTACGAGTCGCCCTGGGGGCGGAAGCCGAGCCGGTGGTAGTAGGGAGCGACCATGCCCGGCGGGCTGACCACCCGGTGGAAGCCCCGCTCGGTGAAGAGGCGGCTGCGTCGGTAGACGAACTCGCCGGGGGTGAAGTCGCGGAACTTCGGGGTCACGTAGTCCAGGTCGATCTGGGCGACCCCGCGCGCCTCGGCGTGCGACAGCACCACCCCGACCACCTCGTCAGCGGTGACCACGAGGAAGGCCGACCGGTCGGCGGCGGCCGGATCCCAGTGGAAGTCGGGGTTGAACCGGGCGATGTCCGGTGCGTGGATCCGCAGCGTGTGCGCCAGGAACTGGTCGCCGACGCCGACCTCCACCACCTGGTAGGTCTGCTCGTCGTGGCGGGTCGCGAGCATCCCCCGCAGGTACCAGATGTTGATCACCGCGAGGACGATGTTGAGCCCCACCATGGGCCAGACCTCGAGAGCGGCGTTGTAGCCGATCAGCACGACGCAGCCGACGAGGTTGAGCGCGCGCAGCCGCAGGATGCGCGACTGCAACAGCGACCACACCAGCACCGCGGAGCCGGCCCAGCCGACCAGATCCAACCAGTTCACCCCGCGAGACTAGTGCCCGCCCAGGTCAGGGGCGTCGGCGGGCAGCTCCAGCAGCCACTCCTGCACCTCGGCGCCGCGGCCGTTGGCGTACCCCGAATCCTCGCCGACCACCACGAACCCGCACTTGCGCAGCACCGCGAGGGAGGCGGCGTTGTCCTTGGCGGCGCGGGCGTGCACCGGCCGGGGCAGCTCGCGCAGCAGGGCGGCGAGGGCCGCGGTGGCGTGGCCCCGGCCCCAGCGGGCCGGGTCGATCCAGTAGCTGACCTCGGTCTGGTCGTCGACCGGGAAGGCGCTGACGTAGCCGACCACCTCGCCGTCGGCCTCGACGGTGCGGACCCGGTTCGCCGGGTTGGTGAGCACCCGGGCCCAGTGCCGGGCGAACTCGCGGTGGTCGGACGGGTCCTTGGGGCCGAACGCGGCCATCCGGTTGGCCTCGGGGTCCTGCTGGTGCAGGAAGAACTCCACGAGGTCGTCCTCGTGGACCGGCCGCAGCCGCACGTCGGAGGTCATCCGGCGAGGGTACGCAGCGACTGCGACAGTGTCGCGACCCCCGCGCCGTGGGGGCCAGAGGCCGGATGGACGGGCCCAACGGCCCCCCGGCGGCCGCCGTCCGCCTCTGATCCCGCGGATGCCGCCGGATGAGGATGAAGACGGACGAAGGAGGACGTGATGACCATCAGATCTGGTGCCCCCGTGGTGGTGGCGGTGGACGGTTCGACGACGGCGCTGGACGCGGTGCGGGTCGCCGCCCGCGAGGCCGCCACCCGCGGCCGCCCACTGCGAGTGGTGCACGCGTTCGTCTGGCCGCTCTACGACATGCCGCTGATTCCCGTGCAGGGCCCGGTGCTCGACGCCGGACTTCGCGAGCAGGCCGAACAGATCGTCGCCGACGCCGTGACCGAGGCCCACAAGACCGCCTCCGACCTCGCCGTCACCGCCGCGGTCGTCGACGGCCCTGCCACGCCGGTCCTGCTGCGCGAATCCCGGGACGCGGCGCTGCTGGTGCTCGGCAGCCGGGGACTCGATGGCTTCGCGGAGCTGCTGATGGGCTCGGTGGCCGTGCAGGTCTGCGCCCGCGTGGACTGCCCGGTGCTGGTCGTCAAGGGCGAGGTCCGGGCCGACGGGCCGGTGGTGGTCGGCGTCGACGGTTCGGACCTGTCCGCGCAGACGCTGGGCTTCGCCTTCGAGGAGGCCTCGCTGCGAGGCGCCGAACTCGTGGCCGTACACGCCTGGATCACCCCCACCCCCACCATGCCGGGCGACATCCTGCCGCTGGCGTACGGCGTCGAGACGCTTGCCGAAGACGAGGAGCGGGTGCTCGCCGAGTCCCTCGCGGGGTGGTCGCAGCGGTACCCGGACGTGCCGGTGCGGCACCACGTGGCGTACGGCGCGGCGGCGTCGGTGCTGGTCCGCGAATCGGCCACCGCCCAGCTCACCGTGGTCGGCGGGCACGGCCGGGGCACCCTGGCCGGCATGCTGCTCGGCTCGGTGAGCCACGCGGTCCTGCACCAGTCGCACGGTCCGCTCGCGATCGTCCGGCACCACCCCGAGGAAGGCGGGCACTGACCGGCTGGCGCGTTCGGCGCCACCGCCGGCCCCGCGCCGCAGACAATGAGTCGACCGACCCTGGGAGAGCCGATGAACCGACCTGTCGTGGTGGGTGTGGACGGATCGCCGTCCAGCCTCGTCGCCGCGGAGCACGGGGCCCGCGCCGCCCTGCTCCGCTCCCGGCCGCTGCTCCTGGTGCACGGTTACCTGCACCCGCTCGGCTACGGCGTGCCCCTCAACCCGTACGACCTCGGGGTGCCGGCGCCCACCGAGGAGTCGCGCCAGATGTTGGAGAAGACGGCGGCCGACCTGGTCGACAGGTGGCCCGGCCTCGACGTCGAGGCCCGTCAGGTCGCCGGCGGCCCCGGCGCGACGATGGTCGAGGAGTCACGACGGGCGGATCTCGTCGTGGTGGGCAGCCGCGGTCTGGGCGGGTTCACGGGTCTGCTGCTCGGTTCGGTCGGCGCGCAGGTGGCCGCGCACGCGCACTGCCCGGTCCTGGTGATCCGACCGGACGAGCAGCCGATCGACGCGGACGCGCCGGTGCTGGTCGGCGTGGACGGGTCCGAATCGTCCCGGCTGGCCGTGGGCTACGGCGCCACCGAGGCGGCGCTACGAGACGTCCCGCTGGTGCTCGTGCATGTCAGCCCGCTGGACGGGGGCCGGCCGCTGCCGGACGAGGTCGACGAGGCGCAGGCCGCGTACCAGGCGGAGGCGGTGCGGCTGTTGGCCGAGGCGTCCGCGGCCGTCCGGGCCGAGCACCCCGATCTGGTGGTGCGGGAGCATCCGATCCGGGCGGCCGGCGCGGCCCAGGGGCTCATCGAGGCGAGCGACACCGCGTCGCTGCTGGTCGTGGGCACCCGGGGCCGGCACGGGTTCACCGGTCTGCTGCTCGGCTCGGTCAGCCAGGCTGCGATTCAGCACGCGCGCTGCCCGGTGCTGGTCGCGCATCCGTACGACCCGCCGAGGTGACCGGAGCGTCGTCGCCCCCGCCGAGCATCTGCAGGAAATCGGTGGTGAGGGCGAACGGGTCGGCGGGGCCGCTGGCGGGCAGCCGGCACTCGACCTGGTCGGCCAGCTCGCCTGCGGCGCGACGGATGCGGCCGCGCAGGGCGCCGTCGACGGTGCCACCGGACCAGTCCTCCGGGGCGGCGAAGACCGACGTCGGGACCACCACCGCCCGCAGGTAGCTGAACATCGGGCGCAGGGCGTGCTCCAGGGCGAGGGAGTGCCGGGCGGTGCCGCCGGTGGCCCCGATGAGCACCGGCCGGTCGACGAGCGACTCGGCCTCCAGCACGTCGAAGAAGGACTTGAACAGCCCGTTGTACGACGCGTTGAAGATCGGCGTGACGGCGATGATGCCGTCCGCACCGGTCACCGCGTCGATGGCCTCGCGCAGCGCGGCCGGCGGGAACCCGGTGAGCATGTTGTTCACCACGTCGTGGGCGTACTCGCGCAGGTCGACCACCCGCAACTCCACCTCGGCGCCCCGCCGGACCAGCTCGTCGCGGGTCGCCCCGGCGAGCTGGTCGGCGAGCAGTCGGGTGGACGAGGGCTGACTCAGCCCCGCCGAGACCACGGCGAGCGTACGGCGGGTCATCGGGTCGCCCCCTCCGGCGCCTTGCCCGTCACGTCGTCGACGGCGTGCACGGTGCTGTCCTTCGCGCCACCGGCGGCGGCGACGAGCGAGGCGTGCGTGGGCGCGTCCGGCACGTGCGCCGGGCGCAGGGCGGCGAACTCCTTGCGCAGCACCGGCACGACCTCCTCGCCGAGCAGGTCGAGCTGCTCCAGCACCGTCTTGAGGGGCAGGCCCGCGTGGTCCATCAGGAACAGCTGCCGCTGGTAGTCACCGACGTACTCGCGGAAGCCGAGCGTGCGGTCGATGACCTGCTGCGGGCTGCCCACGGTCAGCGGGGTCTCCCGGGTGAACTCCTCCAGCGACGGCCCGTGCCCGTAGACCGGGGCGTTGTCGAAGTACGGCCGGAACTCCCGGACCGCGTCCTGCGAGTTGCGCCGCATGAACACCTGGCCGCCCAGGCCGACGATGGCCTGGTCGGCGGTGCCGTGGCCGTAGTGCGCGTACCGCTGGCGGTAGAGCCCGACCATCCGCTGGGTGTGCTCCTTGGGCCAGAAGATGTGGTTGGCGAAGAAACCGTCGCCGTAGTACGCGGCCTGCTCGGCGATCTCGGGGCTGCGGATCGAGCCGTGCCAGACGAACGGCGGCACGCCGTCGAGCGGGCGGGGCGTCGAGGTGAAGGACTGCAGCGGGGTGCGGTACTTGCCCTTCCAGTCGACCACGTCCTCGCGCCACAGCCGGTGCAGCAGGTCGTAGTTCTCGATCGCGAGGGGGATGCCGGCGCGGATGTCCTTGCCGAACCACGGGTACACCGGGCCGGTGTTGCCGCGACCCATCATCAGGTCCACCCGGCCGTCGGACAGGTGCTGGAGCATCGCGTAGTCCTCGGCGATCTTCACCGGGTCGTTGGTGGTGATCAGCGTGGTGGCGGTGGACAGCAGCAGCCGTTCGGTGCGGGCCGCGATGTAGCCGAGCATCGTCGTCGGCGACGAGGGGACGAACGGCGGGTTGTGGTGCTCACCGGTGGCGAAGACGTCCAGCCCGACCTCTTCGGCCTTGAGGGCGATGGCGACCATCGCCTTGATCCGCTCATGCTCGGTCGGCTCCCGACCGGTGGTCGGATCGACGGTGACGTCGCCAACGGTAAAGATTCCGAACTGCATGACCAGCTCCTCGCGTGTCAACCGGATGCCGTCGTGGTACCCGGACGCAGCTCACAACTTATTTGACGAGTCAACTATTCCGTCGGCGGCCGGCCTGGCAGTGGCGCCGGTCACGCGCGGGAATCAGCCCCCGGCGACCGAGGGAAGCACCTGCACCTGGGCGCCCTCGCCGACCGGTGTGGCCAGCCCGCCGGAGTGCCGGCAGTCCTCCCCGTCGACGTAGACGTTGACGTACCGGCGCAGCTCGCCGCGCTCGTCGCGGATCCGCCGAGCCAGCCGCGGATGATCGGCGGCGAGCTCGTCGAGGACCGCGCCCAGCGTGCCGCAGGCGTCGACACTGAGCCGGCTGGCGCCGCCGGCCTCGCCGCGCAGCGGGCCGGGCAACAGCACGGTGACCACTCAGACCACCGCCGCCCGGACGCACAGCACGTCGGGCAGGTGCGCGGCCACCTGCGACCAGGAGTCGCCCTCGTCCCGGCTGGCGTAGACCTCGCCGGAGCGGGTGCCGAAGTAGACGCCTCCCGGTGTGGCGTCGTCGGCGCACATCGCGTCGCGCAGCACCGCCGGATAGAACGGGCCCTCGGGCAGGCCCACCGACAGCGGCTCCCACTTGTCACCGGCGTCGGCGGAGCGGTACACCCGGCAGCGGTGGTCGGTCGGGTGCCGCTCGACGTCGGCCACCAGCGGGAATGTCCACACCATGCCGGGCCGCCCGGGGTGCGACACCATCGGGAAGCCGAAGTCGCTGGGCAGCCCGTCGGCGATCGACGACCAGGTGCGGCCGTCGTCGTCGGAGCGGTAGACACCGAAGTGGTTCTGCGCGTACAGCCGCTCGGGGTTGCCGGCGTCCCGCGCGACCTTGTGCACGCACTGGCCGAACTCCGGCCACTCGTCGGCCAGGCCGGCGGCGCGGATGCCCACGTTGCCCGGGGCCCAGCTCGCCCCGGCGTCCTGCGAACGGTAGACGCCGCCGGTGGACATGGCGACCAGCATCCGGGCCGGGTCGCGCGGGTGGGGCAGCACCGTGTGCACCGCCTGGCCACCGAACCCGGCCTGCCAGTGCGGGCGGTGCGGGTGGTCCCAGAGGGCGCGGACCAGCTCGAAGCTGCGGCCACCGTCGGTGGAGCGGAACAGCGCCGAGGGCTCGGTGCCGGCCCAGACCACGCCCGGCTCGTCGGCGCCGCCCGGCGTGAGCTGCCAGACCCGCCCCAGGCTCGCGCCGGTGTCGGCCGGGAACGCGACAGGCGCGTGGTCGGGCTCGTCCCAGGACGCGCCGAGGTCGTCGCTTGTCGCGACGCTGGGGCCGAAGTGTGAGCTCGTCACCCCGGCGAGCAGCCGCGGGGTGCCGGGGCGGGTGTCGATCGCCACCGCGTAGACGCTCGTCCGCGGGTGGTGCGGGCCGCTGACCTCCCAGGTGCGCCGATCGTCGGTGCTGGTGGCGAGGAACAACCCCTTCGCGGTGCCGATCGCGAGCAGCGTTGCCATGGAGGTCCTCCGAGCCGTCGGTGGGCAGATGGGGTGATTATGGCCACATCCCCCGACAGACCCTGACGGCCACACGCCGGGAGCCGCCCTCAGCGCCGGACGCGGGGCACGTGGCGCCGGTACGCGCTGACCGTCGGATCACCGTCGAGCCAGAACCGCCAGGGCAGATCGTGCGCGCCGGTCACGCCGACCCGGGGTCCCGCCACCACCGCCTCGGCCGGCACCGGCCGGACCGGCGGACGCAACCGGACCGGGCCGTCGCCGAGCAGGTACGCGCCGTACGCCGCGCGGTCGATGCCGAGCGTGGCGCAGAGCCGGGCCGGGCCCCGGGCCAGGTCCACGTCCCGCCGTACCGCCGGCCGGCGGGCCCGCGCGGCGTCCAGGCCCTCGACCACCTCACCGGCGCGCAGCAGCACGGCGGCGGCCTCCCCCTCGAACCCGGTGACCACGTTCATGCACCAGTGCATGCCGTAGGTGAAGTAGACGTAGGCGTGCCCGGCCGGCCCGAACATCACGACGTTGCGCGCGGTGCGGCCCCGGTGGGCGTGCGAGGCCGGGTCACCTGCCGTGCCGGCGTACGCCTCGACCTCGGTGATCCGGACGGTGACCCCGCCGGCGGACAGCCGGCAGCCCAGCAGGCCCCGCGCGGCCGGCAGCAGTGGACCCGCGAGCAGGTCCGCGAGCGCGCCGAGGTCCGGGTTGGCGGCGTGATCATCCGGAAGGACGTCCATGCCCGAACGGTACCCAGGCCACATCCTGGTCATCCCGTCGCCGAGCTTCAACAATCTGTTGACAATGTCGCGTTGATGGGGTGTGCTCGGAGCATGACGACCGAGGAGCTGTTCAGCGCGCCCGACCCGGCCCGGGCCCGCGCCCACCGCACCCACGAGGCGCTGCAACGCATCAGCGAACGCCACGCGGGCTCCGATGCCCGGCGGGGACGCTGGGCCCACCCGTACGTGCTGGACCCGTGGGAGGCGGTGGCCCTGGTCACCGCCCTCGCCGCCGGCGGTGCGGATCGGGAGCCCACCGAGGAACCGGTGGACGCCGCCGACCTCACCGCCGCGCTGACCCTGCTGCCGCACGTGCGCGCCGAGCTGGACGCCCTGGAGGCCGGGCTGCTGACGCTGGCCCGCGACCGGGGGTTGACCTGGCAGTCCATCGCGTACGGGCTGGGACTGGGCAGCGCGCAGGCCGCCCGCCAACGCTACGAACGGGTGGCCGCCCGCTCCGCTGAGCCGACACCCAACCCGCACGAGGCGCCCGAATCACCAGATCGCGCCCGAACAGCGAAGTAATGACCGCGACGCGCAACCGAACCACGACAACACCGTCGCGCCCCGTCGATCGGCAACCACCCCGCGATCTTGCACTTTCTGTCGCGGCATAAGGGGCGTACCTCACGATTCGGTGACCGAAAGTGCAAGATCGGCGAGGGCGTGCCTGCGGGCGGCCGGGCGGGCAGACTGTGCGCACGACGAGGAGGCACCCATGGACCGCGCGGAGATGCTGACGTACTGCCTGGCGAAGCCGGGAGCGTGGCTGGACCGGCCGTGGGAGGGCGACGAGGTGGTGAAGGTGGGCAGCCGGATCTTCGCGTTCCTCGGCAACGGCGACGGAAAACCCACTGTCGGCATCAAGTGCGGCCAGACCCGGGAGATCGCCGACGAGTGGCTGCACCGCCATCCCGACGACGCCCGCCCGATGGCCTACATCGGCCGGTCCGGCTGGAACACGCTGCGCCTCGACGGCGGGATCGACGGCGACGAGCTGACCGAGGCGGTCGACGCGTCGTACGACATGGTGGTGGCGAAGCTCCCCAAGCGGGAGCGCCCGACGGCCTGAACCGACAGTGGCGCCGGCGGCTGGCGCCGACGCCACGGCGACCTCAGCGGGGTACGACCCGCTCGGTGGCCCAGTCCCGCCAGCCGGCCAGCCGGTCCGCCGCGGCGGCGAGCTGGTCGGCGACCGGGCCGGGGCCGGTCGAGCCGGGGGTGGTCCGGGCCGCGAGCGCCGACCGCACCGACAGCACGTCGCGCACCGACGGGTCGAGGTGTTCGCTGACCGCGGCCAGGTCGGCGTCGGAGACGTCCTCCAACTCGCACTCGCGGGCCGCGCAGAGCGCCACCAGCCGGCCGGTGATCTCGTGCGCGTCGCGGAACGGCACGTTGCGCCGGACCAGCCAGTCGGCGACCTCGGTCGCGAGGGAGAAGCCGACCGGGGCGGCGGCGACGAGACGGTCCACCCGGACCGTCATCGTGGAGATCATCCCCGCCAGGGCCGGCAGCAGCAGCTCCAGGGTGTCGACCGCGTCGAACGCGGGCTCCTTGTCCTCCTGCATGTCCCGGTCGTACGTCATCGGCAGGCCCTTGAGCATGGTCAGCACCGTCATCAGGCCGCCGACCAGCCGCCCGGACTTGCCCCGGGCCAGCTCGGCGATGTCCGCGTTCTTCTTCTGCGGCATGATCGACGAACCGGTCGCGAAGGCGTCGTCCAGCTCCACCCAACCGAACTCGTGCGAGGTCCAGAGCACCACCTCCTCGCCGAGACGGGACAGGTGCACCCCGATCAGCGCGGTGGTGAACAGGAACTCCGCCACGAAGTCCCGGTCGGCGACCGCGTCCATCGAGTTGGCGAACGAGGTGCGGAAGCCCAGCTCCTTGGCCACCGCCACCGGGTCCAACGGAAGCCCGGACCCGGCGAGCGCGCCCGCGCCGAGCGGGCTGATCGCCGCCCGATGGTCCCAGTCGCGCAGCCGCTCCAGGTCCCGCAGCAGCGGCTGCACGTGGGCGAGCAGCCAGTGCCCGAAGGTGACCGGCTGGGCGTGCTGCAGGTGGGTCATGCCGGGCGCGGCGGTGTCGATGTGCCGCTCGGCCTGCTCGACCAACGCCTCGGCCAGCTCGACGAGGCGACTGGCCACCCCCCGCGCGTGGTCGCGCAGGTAGAGCCGCAGGTCCGTGGCGACCTGGTCGTTGCGGGACCGGCCGGCGCGCAGCTTGCCGCCGAGGCTGCCCAGGCGCTCCAACAGGCCCCGCTCCAGCGCGGTGTGCACGTCCTCGTCGTCGACCGTGGGCCGGAACGCCCCCGAGGCGCAGGCCGCCTCCAGGTCGTCCAGGGCCGCCAGGATCCGGCCCAGCTCCTCCGGGTCGAGCAGGCCGGCGCCGGCCAGGACCCGGGCGTGCGCCCGGGAACCAGCGATGTCGTACGGGGCCAGGCGCCAGTCGAACTGCACGCTCACCGACAGTCGGGCGAGCGCCTCCGCGGGGCCGCCGGCGAACCGGCCACCCCACAGGCTCGTCCGGTTGGTGCCGGCGCTGTTCTCGGTGAGGCTCTTGTCGTCCACGCCGCCCATTGTGGTCCCCATGGTCGTCAGCCACCCAGCCGGGCGTCGCGGGCCGCGGACATCCGACTCGGAAGGCCCCACAGCTGCACGAAGCCCTTCGCGAGGGTCTGGTCGAAGGTGTCGCCGGTGTCGTAGGTGGCCAGCCCGAAGTCGTACAGGCCCTCCTCGGAGCGCCGGCCGGTGACGGTGGCCCGGCCGCCGTGCAGGGTCAGCCGCACCTCGCCGCTGACGTGCCGCTGCGCGTCGTCGATGAACGCGTCCAACGAGTCCTTCAACGGCGAGAACCACAGGCCGTCGTACACCAGCTCACCCCAGCGCTGGTCCACGCTCTTCTTGAACCGGGCCAGGTCCCGCTCGACGGTCACCGCCTCCAGCTCCTGATGGGCGGTGATCAGCGCGATCGCGCCGGGCGCCTCGTACACCTCGCGGCTCTTGATGCCCACGAGGCGGTCCTCGACCATGTCGAGCCGGCCCACGCCCTGGGCGCCCGCGCGCCGGTTCAGCTCCAGGATCGCCTGGTACGGGGTGACTGTCTCACCGTCGATCGCCACCGGCACGCCGCCGTCGAAGGTGATCACGATTTCGTCGGCGTCGCGGGGCTCCGCCGGGTCGGCGGTGTACGAGTAGAGGTCCTCGATCGGGGCGTTCCAGATGTCCTCCAGGAAACCCGTCTCCACCGCGCGGCCCCACAGGTTCTGGTCGATCGAGTACGGGGACTTCGCCGACACGTCGATCGGCAGCCCCTTCTCCTCGGCGAACGCGATCGCCTTGTCCCGCGTCCAGGCGAAGTCGCGGGCCGGGGCGATGATCTTCAGCTCGGGGGCGAGCGCGCCCAGGCCCACCTCGAACCGGACCTGGTCGTTGCCCTTGCCGGTGCAGCCGTGCGACACGATCGTCCCGCCGTGCTTGCGCGCGGCCGCCACCAGGTGCTTGACGATCAGCGGCCGGGACAGCGCCGACACCAGCGGGTAGCGGTCCATGTAGAGGGCGTTCGCCCGGATCGCCGGCACGCAGTAGTCCGCGGCGAACTCGTCGCGCGCGTCGACGACCTCGGACTCGGCGGCGCCGCAGTCCAGGGCGCGCTGCCGGATCGCGTCGAGGTCCTCACCGCCCTGCCCGACGTCGACCGCCACCGCGATCACCTCGGCGCCGGTCTGCTCGGCCAGATAGGGAATCGCCACGGAGGTGTCCAACCCCCCGGAGTACGCGAGGACGACCCGCTCGGTCATGACGTGGTGTTCCCTTCAACGGTGTCGTCCCGGCGGGCCCAGCCGGCGAGCTTGTCACCGAGCGCGGCCCCACCGACGGCCTCGCGGGCCACGACGAGGATGGTGTCGTCGCCGGCGATGGTGCCGACGATCTCGGGCAGGCCCGCCCGGTCCAACGCGCTGGCCAGGTACTGGGCCGCGCCCGGCGGGGTGCGCAGCACGGCGATGTTGCCGCTGGCGTCCACCCCGTTGAGCAGTTCGCGCAGCAACCGCACCAGCCGGGCCGGCGCCGCCTCGGCATCGCGCAGCGGCCGCTTTCCGTCCTCGGGGATCAGGTAGACGGCCGGGCCGTCACCGCCGCGCACCTTCACCGCGCCCAGCTCCTCCAGATCGCGCGAGAGGGTGGCCTGGGTGACCCCGACGCCGTCGGCGGCGAGCAGGTCGGCCAGCTCGGTCTGCGAGCGCACGGGCCGGTCCCGGATCAGCTCCACGATCCGGGCGTGCCGGGCGGCGCGGGTCAGCGGGGCGGTCATCGCGTCGTCCCGGACGCCGCGAGCAGGAACGTCAGCAGCGCCTTCTGGGCGTGCAGCCGGTTCTCCGCCTGGTCGAAGACCGCGCTCTGCGGGCCGTCCAGCACCTCGTCGGTGATCTCCTCACCCCGGTGGGCGGGCAGGCAGTGCAGCACTATCGCGTCCTGTGCGGCCTGGCCGAGCAGCTCCTTGTTGACCTGGTACGGCAGGAACGGGGTGACCCGGTCCAGTCCGTCGGCCTCCTGGCCCATCGACGTCCACGTGTCGGTGGCCAGCACGTCGGCGTCGCGGACCGCCTGGGCCGGGTCGGTCAGCACCCGTACCGAGCCGCCTGTGCCGGCGGCGATCCCGGCGGCCTGCCGCACCACCGCCTCGTCCGGCGCGAACCCGGCCGGGCCGGCGATCCGCACGTGCATCCCGGCCGTCGCACCGGCCAGCAGGTACGACTGCGCCATGTTGTTGGCGCCGTCGCCCACGTAGGTGAGGGTGCGGCCGGCCGTGCCACCGCACCGCTCGGAGATGGTGAGCAGGTCGGCCAGCAGCTGGCAGGGGTGGAAACCGTCGGTGAGCGCGTTGATCACCGGGACGCTCGCGCCGCTCGCCACCTCGGCGATCCGGTCGTCGCCGTGCGTGCGCAGGACGATCGCCGCGACGTAGCGCGACAGCACCCGGCCCGCGTCGGCGAGCGTCTCGCCCCGCCCGAAGTGGGTGACCTGGGTGTCCACGACCAGGGGATGCCCGCCCAGCTCGGCGATGCCGGCGTCGAACGAGATCCGGGTCCGCAGGCTCTGCTTGTCGAACAGCACCGCCACCGAGCGGGGGCCAGCCAGCGGCTGGTGGCCGAAGCGGTCGGCCTTCATCCGCGCCGCCAGGTCGAGCACGCTGGACTGCTCGGCGGGCGAGAGGTCGTCGTCGCGCAGAAAATGCCGGATCATGCGGTCGTTCCCGTCGTGGTGGTGGTCGGCGTCGTGGAGGTGGCCGGCGTCGTCGTGCTGGCCGGCGTCCGGTCGCTGCCGGCGGCCGTCGCGTCCAGGGCCGCCGGGAGCGCGGCGAGGAAGGCGTCGACCTGGTCGGCGGTGAGGATCAGCGGCGGAGCGAGCCGGAGTACCCCCGGCTGCACCGCGTTGACCAGGAAACCGGCGTCGCGCAGCCTCTCGGCGAGCACCGGCCCCACCGGCGCGGTGAGGGTCACGCCGAGCAGCAGCCCGGCCCCGCGTACGCCGTCGACCAGCGGATGGCCCAGCGCCTCGACGCCCCGACGCAGCCGTTCGCCGACGCGCTTGACGTGGTCCAGCAACCCCTCGTTGGCGATCGTGGCCACCACGGCGAGCGCGGCGGCACAGCTCACCGGGTTGCCGCCGAAGGTGGTGCCGTGCGAGCCGGGGGTGAGCAGGTCGGCGGCACGGCCGAAGGCCAGCGTCGCACCGAGCGGCAGCCCGCCACCCAACCCCTTGGCCAGGGTCACCACATCGGGCTCCACGCCCTCGGCCTGGTGGGCGAACCAGTGCCCGGTGCGGCCGATGCCGGTCTGCACCTCGTCGAGCACCAGCAGCGCGCCGTGCCGGTCGGCGATCCGCCGCGCTGCCGACAGGTAGCCGGCCGGCGGGACGACCACACCGTTCTCGCCCTGGATGGGCTCCAGGATGACCATGGCGGTGGCGTCGGTGACCGCCTCCTCGAGGGCGGCGACGTCGCCGAAGTCGACGTGGGTCACCTCGCCGGGCAGCGGCCGGAACGGGTCGGCCTTGGCGGGCTGACCGGTCAGCGCGAGGGCACCCATGGTGCGACCGTGAAAGGCCCCGTTGGTGGCGACCACGTGGCTGCGCCCGGTGCGCCGGGACAGCTTGAACGCGGCCTCGTTCGCCTCCGCGCCGGAGTTGGCGAAGAAGACCCGGCCGGGCCGGCCGGCGAGCGCCAGCAGCAGCTCCGCGAGGGCGACCGGCGGCTCGGCGATGTAGAGGTTGGAGACGTGCCCGAGCGTCGCGACCTGCCGGGACACCGCAGCCACCACCGCCGGGTGGGCGTGACCGAGGGCGTTGACCGCGATCCCGCCGACCAGGTCCAGGTATTCGCGGCCCGTGTCGTCGACCACCACGGCGCCCGCGCCGGAGACCAGCGCCAGCGGCGGCGTGCCGTAGTTGTCCATCATGGACTGCGTCCACCGTTGCGCCAGACTGCTCATGCCCCGACCATCCCGTCCTGAAGCACCACCATCGTTCCGAACCCTTCCGAGGTGAAGACCTCCAGCAGCGTGGAGTGCGCCACCCGGCCGTCGACGACGTGCGCGGCGGGCACACCCCCGCGCACCGCCCGCAGACAGGCCTCCATCTTGGGCACCATCCCCGACTCGAGACTGGGCAGCAGCTTCGCCAGGTCGTCCGCGGTGATCTCGGAGACCAGGCTGGTGGTGTCCGGCCAGTCCGCGTACAGGCCGGCCACGTCGGTGAGCACAACCAGCTTGCGGGCCCGCAACGCGACGGCGAGGGCGGCGGCGGCGGTGTCCGCGTTGAGGTTGTGCAGGACCCCGTCCGCGTCCGGCGCGACAGTGGAGATCACCGGGATCCGGCCGGCGTCGATGAGGTCGGTCACCGCGGACACGTCCACCGACTCGACGTCGCCGACCTGCCCGACGTCGACCGGCAGCCCGTCCACGTACGCCGGGCGGCGCACCGCCGTGAACAGCCGCGCGTCCTCGCCGGAGAGCCCGACGGCGAACGGACCGTGCGAGTTGATCAACCCGACCAGCTCCCGGCCCACCTGCCCGACCAGCACCATCCGGACCACGTCCATCGCCTCGGCGGTCGTCACCCGCAGGCCGCCCCGGAACTCGCTGGCGATGCCGAGCCGGCCCAGCATGGCCGAGATCTGCGGACCGCCGCCGTGCACCACGACGGGCTTGAGACCGGCGTAGCGCAGGAACACCATGTCGGCCGCGAACGCCCGTTGCAGCGCCGGCTCGGTCATGGCGTTGCCGCCGTACTTGACCACCACGGTGGAGCCGGAGAACCGCGCCAACCAGGGCAACGCCTCGATCAGCGTCTCCGCCTTGACCTGGGCGCGGGTGAGATCACCGCTGAGACTCATGTTGAGTACGCCGAGTTCTCGTGCACGTACGCGTGGGACAGGTCGTTGGTCCAGATCGTCGCCACCGCGTCACCGGCGTGCAGATCGATGCGGATCGTCACGTCCCGCCCGGTGAGGTCGACCTTCGAGCGGTCCTCGGCGGCGGCGCCACCCCGGCACACCCACACTCCGTTGACCGCGACGTCCACCTCGTCCGGCTCGAACGCGGCGGCGGTGGTGCCCACGGCGGCGAGGATCCGGCCCCAGTTGGGGTCGTTGCCGAACAGCGCGGTCTTGACCAGGTTGTTGCGGGCCACCGAGCGGCCGACCTCGACCGCGTCGTCCTCGTCGGCGGCGCCGACCACGTCGATGGCGACCTGCTTGGTGGCGCCCTCGGCGTCGGCGATGAGCTGCTGGGCGAGGTCGTGGCAGGCCGTCGTGACCGCGGCGGCCAGCTCGGCCGGGGTGGGCTCGATGCCGCTCGCGCCACTGGACAGCAGCAGCACCGTGTCGTTGGTGGACATGCAACCGTCGGAGTCGACCCGGTCGAAGGTCACCCGGGTGGCCGCGCGCAGCGCCTCGTCAAGTGCCGCCGGCCCGGCCACCGCGTCGGTGGTGAGCACGCAGAGCATGGTGGCCATCCCCGGCGCGAGCATCCCGGCGCCCTTGGCCATCCCGCCTACCGTCCAACCGCTGCCCCGCGCCACAGTGGTCTTCGGCCGGGTGTCGGTCGTCATGATCGCTTCGGCGGCCGCCGGACCGCCGTCGCGCGACAGACCTCGGATGGCCGTACGGACCCCGGGCAGCAGCTTCGACATCGGCAACCGCTCACCGATCAGGCCGGTGGAGCAGACCGCCACCTCACCGGCGCCCAGGAGCAACCGTGGGCTGACCGCGCTCAACGCGGAGGCGGTGTGCTCGGCCGTGGCGTGCGTGTCCTGGAAGCCGGCCGGGCCGGTGCAGGCGTTGGCGCCACCGGAGTTGAGCACCACCGCCCGGACGACACCGCCCTGCACGACCTGCTGGCTCCAGCGCACCGGAGCGGCCTTGACCCGGTTGGTGGTGAAGACACCGGCGACACCGGCGTCCGGGCCGTCGTTGACCACCAGGGCGACGTCCGCGCCCCCGCTGGCCTTCAGACCGGCGGCCACCCCGGCCGCCCGGAAACCCCGAGGGGTCGTGACACTCACGGCGCCTGCCTTTCCGTCGCGACTGCTGCACCCCTCGCGCTCACGGGCTCACTCCCCAGATCGACAGGCCCGTCGTCTCCGGCAGGCCGAGCATCAGGTTGGCGTTCTGCACGGCCTGGCCGGCCGCGCCCTTACCGAGGTTGTCCAGTGCGCTGAGCACGATCAGGCGACCCGAGTCGACGTCGACGGTGGCCTGCAGGTGACACGAGTTGGAACCCAGCGTGGCGGCGGTGTGCGGCCAGCGTCCCTCCGCCAGCACGTGCACGAACGGCGCGTCCGCGTACGCCTGCGCCAGCACCTGCTGCGGGTCGACGCCGCGCGCCGGCACGGCGGTGACCGTGGCCAGGATGCCGCGCGGCATCGGCGCGAGGACCGGGGTGAACGACAGAGCGGTCGCCCCGGACGCCTGCTTGATCTCGGGCACGTGCTGGTGGGTGCCGACCCGGTACGGCGACAGGTCGCCCTGCACCTCGCTGGCCAGCAGGTGCGGCTTCGCCGCCCGGCCCGCGCCGGACGTGCCCGAGGCGGCGACCACCACGACGTCGGCGGGGCTGGCCGCGCCGTCGGCGATCAGCGGCGCGAGCGCCAGGGTGATCGCGGCGGCGTAGCAGCCGGTGTTCGCCACCCGGGTGGAGCTGGCGATCAGCTCCCGCTGGCCGGGCAGCTCGGGCAGCCCGTAGGTCCACTGCCCGGCGTGGGTGCCGCCGTAGTACTGCGCCCAGGCGTAGGGGTCGGCCAGCCGGTGGTCGGCGCCCAGGTCGACGATGCGTACCTCGGGCGGCAGTTGGGCCGCGAGGGCCGCCGACTGGCCGTGCGGCAGCGCCAGGAAGACCAGGTCGGCGTCGGCCAGGGTCGACGGGTCGGTCTCGCCGAGCACCAGGTCGAGCCCGGTGAGCTGCGGGTGGACCACGTCGACGCGGTGCCCGGCCTGGCTGTGCGCGGTGGCGGCGACCAGGTCGAACTCCGGGTGCCCGGCGATCAGGCGCAGCAGCTCGCCTCCGGCGTACCCGCTCGCTCCGGCGACCGCGACTCGGATCCCCATACTCACCTCCGCATGACTATGCAGGAAAGATTAACAAGGACGACTCATGAGTGCAAGTTCATGCAGAGTAGTGCATGCTAATGAACAGAGGGACCCCTACTTCCGGCTCCTTCGGGCCGCCGGCAGAGCCGGGACCGGGCGCACCGGGGTGCGCTCTGGGCCGGATTCGAGACGTTGAGCCTGCACCGGGCGCCCGAGCCCCTGGTGGGGCCGGGCGCAAGCCGGTCGCGCTCCTGGGCGCCCACCCTCTGCACACCGAGCAGGTCCGGCGTGGAACGGCAACGGAACGGGCGGAGGCTCCCGTAGTCGCCACGGATTGCACGTCGACTTCCCCTCTCACCCTTTCCGGCCGTATAAGGCATTTACCACCATCGACGCTGAGCCTCGGAATCGACCGTCCACAACAGCCGAAAACAGACCGGCCACTCCAACCACTCAGACTCACCTTAAACGCTCAGGTGACAAACATTCCGCAGCCTCGGAGAGACCCATTGCCGGTCGTCGGTCAAAGACGATAAGCAGTCACTAGGCATTGACATCGATCGTGTCGCCGGGCAGGCTTTGCAAATCGATGGCTCCCTTCACTCCGCAGGGCTCTTATCGTCCGCCCGCGGCGGATTGCGGCCGTTTCCCGATGGATCGGAGAGCTGATGCGCGTCGCCCTTCTCACCACGACGCAGCATGGTCATCTCAACCCGTACGTTCCGGTGGTCAACGCCCTCCGAGCCGCCGGAAGCGAGGTCACGCTGTTGTTGCTGTCCGCCGACGGGGGCGTGCTCGACGAGCAACGCCGCCAAGCCCTCGGCACGGCGCGGGTCCACCTGATCGGGCAGGTCGAGATGGCGCCGTGGAGCGGCGATCCGGCGAACATCGGCCCGATGCTCCAGGCGTCACCGGTGGCAAAACAGACGAGTGAAGCGCTGCGCGCGACGGCAGCGGATTTCGTGCTCGTCGACTCGCTGCCGGTCACCGCGTCGGCCATGGTCGGCACCGAGGCTTCCGGAATCCCGTACGGAATGATCTGGGCAAACCTGGGGGGAGTGTGCCCGCGCGAGCACCGACGGGGCCGCTGGGCGTACGACGAGCAGGTCGGCGAGTATCTGACCCGGCACGGGGTGGGGTGGTCGACCCGGACCCATTCGGCGCGTTCACCGATTCTCAATCTGATGCCGACGATTCCCGCCCTCGTCGGGGCCGACGCGGTCACTGACGACGGTGTGCGGCTGGTGGGACTGCCGGGTGCGGCGGGGACGCGCGGCGACGAGGTCGACTTCCCGGCGCTGGATCGGATCGACCCCGACCGACCGCTGGTGTACGTGTCCTTCGGCACGATCTTCTACCGGCGGCCGGACCTGCTGCGCATGGTCGTCACCGGCGCGGCGGCGACCGGCGCGCAGGTGATCGCCGCGGTGGGCGATCTCGCCGCGGAACTCGCCCTGCCCGACGACGTGCTCACCGCTGGATATCTGCCGCAACGTGCGGTGCTGGAACGCGCCGACGTCTTCGTAACCCACGGCGGTTACAACTCCGTGGCGGAGTCGATCCGGGCGGCGACACCGATGCTGGTGATCCCGCTGGCCGTGGACCAGCCGATTCAGGCGTACTTCGTGGAGAGGGCGGGCTTCGGGACGGCGCTGGAGCCAGCCGGTGTCACCGCGCAGGCGGTCGCCGGCGCGGTCACCGACCTGCTCGATCCGGCCCGGGACTACCGGGCGCGGCTGCGCGCCGCGCAGCCGGAGTGCGGCGATTCCGCGGTACGGACGGCGGAGCTTGTCGTCGGCACGGTCAGGACGCTACGGCGAGAGGACGTGCGGTGAGTACCGAACTGCGGTGGCCGGTGGGCGACCCGATCGTGCTCGACGATCGCGAGCGCCTCTCGTTCCGGGTGGATCGCCGCGCCTACACCGACGACGACCTGGCCGAACGGGAGATGACCAGGATCTTCGACCGTTGCTGGTTGTACGTCGGGCACGAGTCGGAGGTTCCCGCGCCGGGTTCCTACGTCGCGCGTGACGTCGGCGGGCGTCCGGTGGTCATGGCGCGCGGATCCGACGGGGTGATCCGGGTGTTCGCGAACAGCTGCCCGCACCGGGGGGCGCTGATCTGCTCGCAGCCGGCCGGGCGGGCCAGGTCGTTCCGGTGCCCGTACCACGACTGGACGTTCTCCAACCGGGGCGACCTGGTCGGGGTTCCGATCCCGGACGGGTACGGGCCGAGCTTCCGCAAGGCCGACTTCGGCCTCGCGCAGCACCGCAGCGACGGTTACCGCGGCTTCGTGTTCGTCACCTTCGACCCCCGGCAGCCGCGCACCCTGACCGAGTACCTGGCGGGCGCGACGGAGTACCTCGATCTGATCGACGACCAGTCCGAGGTCGGGATGGAGGTGATCCAGGGCGCGCAACTGCACGGGGCGCGGGCGAACTGGAAACTCATGATGGAGAACAGCGTCGACATCTACCACTTCCGGGCCCTGCACAAGCGTTACGTCGGCTACATGGAGTCGCTGGGATCGGTGCCGCCACGACGTCGGGGCGGCTTCGGCCGCGCGCTCGGGTGGGGCCACGGCGCCAACGAGCTACCGCCGGCGGCGGCCCGCCCGCTCGCGTACTGGACGCCGATGTTCGGCGCCGAGGTCCGGCCACGGATCGAGGCGACCGCCGCACGGTTCGTCGACCGGTTCGGGGCCGAACGCGCCGAGCGGATCACCGGCACCAACCGCGCGCTGCTGATCTTCCCCAACCTGATGATCATCGACGCGATCGCGATCACCATCCGCAAGATCGACCCGATCGGCGCCGGCCAGATGGCCATCACCTCGGTCGCCCTGGCCCCCAAGGACGAGGATCCGGACATCCGGGCGCTCCGCAAGAGTCACTACCTGACGTTCCTCGGCCCCGCCGGCTTCGCCACCCCCGACGATATCGAGATCATCGAATCGTGTCAGCGGGGCTATCTCAACCGTGCGGTCCGCTACTCGGACCTGTCCCGCGGCATGAACAAGGCCGTCCCGGAGACGACCGACGAGCTTCCGGCCCGTGAGTTCTGGCGCCAGTGGGACCGGCTGATGTACGGCGACGACGAGCACCCCGAGGTCGTTCAGCGGGCGGAGCGGCAAGGGGTGGAGGTGCGATGACCATCGAGCTGACTGTCGACGACACGGCCCAGGTGCGGTTGTGGCACCGGGTGAGCCAGTTCCTCTTCCGCGAGGCGCGGCTGCTCGACGAGTGGCGCCTGCTCGAGTGGTACGACGAGATGCTGACCGACGACATCCGCTACTCGGTGCCCGCCACCGACATACGCGACGAGGCCGACGCGCTCGGGCTCATCGACGACGACGCCGCCCGGCTGCGCCAGCGGGTCGAACAGCTCCTCGCCGGTGAGGTGTGGTGCGAGAACCCCCGCTCGCGGACGCATCGGATGATCAGCAACGTGGAGGTGCTGATCGATCGGGGCACGCACCTCGACGTGGTGGCGAATGTCGTCGTCCACCGGTTCGGGCACCGGCGCTCCGACGTGTACGTCGGGAAGTACCGGTTCGCGCTCGTCGTCGACGGGGAGTCGTTCCGGATCCGGAGACGGGTCGTGGTGCTCGACCACGAGACGTTGGTCGAGCATGGAAAGCTCAGCATTATCCTGTGACCGGCCTGTGAAGGCGGCCGGCACCGGCAGCGCCCCACCCGTCGCCGCCCCACCGGGTCTCCCGCGCGAGGTCTACGTCCTCAGCGTCGTCGGCGGGTGCGTCATGCTCGGCCTGGGGCTGGTGCTCCCGGTGCTTCCGGTGTACGCGGCGACGTTCGGGGCCGGGCCCACCCGGATCGGACTACTCGTCGCCCTGTTCGCGATGATGCGGCTGGCCACCAGCCCGTTCTGCGGCCGGCTGGCGGTTCGGTTCGGGGAGCGGCGGGTCCTGGTCGCCGGCCTGCTGCTCTGTGCGCTCTCCTCGGCCCTGACGGCGTTCGCCGGGTCCTACGGGCAGCTACTCGTGTTCCGCGCGCTCGGCGGCGCCGGCTCGGTGCTGTTCTCGGTGTCCGCGCTGGCGATGCTCCTGGCCGTCGCGCCGCCCGACCAGCGGGGCCGGGCCAGCGCCGTGTTCGAGGCGGGCTTCCTGCTCGGCGGGATCTGCGGACCGGCGCTGGGCGGGCTCCTCGCGCTCGTCGCCCTGTCCACGCCGTTCGTGGCGTACGCGGCGCTGTTGCTGGGCGCCGCGGTGCTGACCCTGGCGGTGCTCGACACCGGCCGGAGCACCGGGGCGGCGCTCGGCCGTACGGTGGTCGACCTGCCGGTCCTGTTGCGGGATCGGCGCTACCTGGTGGCCTGCCTCGCCGCGCTGGCGCAGGGGTGGGTCCTGTTCGGGCTGCGCAGCGCGCTGGTCCCTGTGGTGGTGGTGGCGTGGCTGCGTGACGTGGCGTGGGTCGGGTGGGCCTTCACCATCTCCGCCGCCGTCCAGGCGCTGCTGATCGTGCCGGCCGGCCGGGTGGTCGACCGGGCCGGCCGCCGACCCGCCATGATCGCCGGCACCGGTGTGGCCGCGGCGGCGATCACCGCCCTGGTGTTCGTGGACCGGTACGCCTGGCTCGTCGCCCTGCTCTGTGTGTACGCGGCGGGCTCGGCGCTGCTCAACGCCGCACCTGCCGCGCTGGTCGGTGACGTCGTCGCCGGCCGGGCCGGCAGTGGCGTCGCCGCCTTCTCGATGTGCACCGACGTCGGCGCCGTGGTCGGGCCGGTCGTCGTGGGGTTCGTCGCCGAGCGGGTGAGTGTTCCCGCCGCCTTCGCCAGCGGCGCCGCGCTGCTGGTCGTCGCCCTCGTGGCGTCATGCACGTTGACCACCGCTGCACCCAGCCGAAGGAGTTGATCGATGAATCAGCCGTCTACCCGGCACGAGCGGGGTGAGGCCATGTTTCAGCAGGTCTTCGGCCGCGAGCCGCGCCCGGGTTCCTACCCGGAGTTCCTGCGGATCACTGTCGACCACCTGTTCGGTGAGATCTGGACGCGTCCGCACCTGAGCGTCGAGGAGCGCGAACTTGTCGCGTTGACAGCTGTCGCGCTGGCGCGCACCGACTGGGAGCTGCGCGGCCACATCGGCGCGGCGCTGCACCTCGGGATGTCGCGGGAGAAGATCGTCGAAGTCATCATCCAGCTCGCCTACTACGGTGGCTGGCCGGTCGCCAACAACGGGCTGCGCGTCGCCCAGGAGGTCTTCGCCGAACTGGACGGCGACAACGGGACGGCCGCCGACGATGACCGGTGAGCCGCTCCCCTTCGACCCGGCCGAGAAGGTCGACCTGTGGCGCCAGCGGTTCTTCGAGGCCCAGGCGGCAGCGGAGGAGTTCATCCTGGGAGAGCACGGCGAGGAAGGCCTGGCCGCCTGGATCCGGGCGAACTCCCGGATCACCGCCAAGCTGCTGCGAGAGCAGCGGCCCGCCGGGGTCTCCGCCACCGACCACTTCATGACCCGGCTTCAGCGTCAACTGCTGCTGTACGACTCGGCGGTGACCAGGGAGCCGGAGCCCTCGGGCACCGTCCTGCGCAACGCCGACTGCGGCATCCTGCGCTACCGCCGACAGGCCGCCCGTGCCGGCGTCGTCCTCACGTTCTCGTCACCGTGCTCGTACTGCCAGGAACTCCACACCGCCATCGCCGCCCGCTACGTGGAGCCGGACGTCACGGTGTCGTGCGATCAGGCGGGCGACGGGTGCACGTGGCGCGCGGAGTCTCGTCACGCGGCGGGAGAGGGCACGACCGGGTCACCGCAGCGCGGACGTGACGAGGGCTGAACCAACGGCAGCGCCGGACGGTCGTCGCCCGGCGACCCGCTGCCGGCGAGCGACATGCCGAGTTGTCGGCCCACTGCCACACACAGGTCGAACGCAGCGGTGCGGGTCAGGTCGGGGTGATCGTTCTGGGTGAAGCAGGCCGAGGCGACGTTCTTGTTCCGGAGCCGCAGATACCACGGGAACAGCGAGCCCAGGGCGGGCTCGGTCAGCATCGTGCGCGAATGGACGATGGTCCCGACCAGCAGGTTGCCGAGCGGACGGTGCCGCGCGTTCATGGAGCTCTTCAGGCGTTCCTGAAAGATCTTCAGCACCGCGGGCACGTTGCCCGCGTACACCGGCATGGCGAGCAGCATCCCCCGCGCGCCCTCGGCCAGCTCGACGACCCGTTCGAAGTCGTCGTCGATCGTGCACCGGCCCACCTCGGGGTCGAGGCAGGTGTCCTCGCCCTCACACATCGCGATGCGGTGGTCGATCAACCGGATCCGCTGGATCTCCGCGTCATCGATCTCCCGAACGACGCCGGTGACCGCCGCCTCCAGCAGCGCGTCGGTCATCGACGGCAGACGCTTCTGGGTGCAGGACAACGCAACGATCTTCATTCGAGGGGCCTCCCCGGTCCGCTGGACGTCACTCGGCACCGGCCGCCGGGAGACGCCCGGGTGGCCGCACCCGGAGACGGAATTGACGATTGTCAAAGCATAGCGGCAGGCCACCGGATCCCCCGGGCACCTGCACCGCAACCTACCGGCTGCCGAACAGCCGCAGCCCTACCCGAAAAAGGCCCCGACCCGGTGTGAACCACCAGGTCAGGGCCTTGATCGTTGGTGCGCCGGCAGAGCGATCGCGGTGTGGGGACGGGCCGATCCCGTTACGCGCCGCGCAACGTCGCGCCGAGGCGCTCCGCCGCGACGGCGACCGCCGCGTCCCGTGCCGCGACCGCCTCCTCGACGGTCAGCGTCCGGTCCGGCGCCCGGAACGTCAGCTTGTACGCCAGCGACCGGCGACCCTCGCCGAGCTGCGCGCCGGAGTACACGTCGAACAGCCGGACGTCCTCCAGCAGCTCACCGGCGCCCGCCTCCAGCGCACGACGCACCTGCTCCGCCGGCACCGAGTCGTCCAGCACCAGGGCCACGTCGATCAACGCGGGCGGGAAGCCGGACACCGTCGGCGCGGGCGTCACCGGGGTCGGCGGCAGCGCGTCGAGGTCGAGTTCCAGCGCGCAGGTGCGCCGGGGCAGCTCCAGCGCCGCCACCACCGTCGGGTGCAGCTCGCCGGCGTGCCCGACGACCGCGTCGTCGACGCGCACCTCGGCGCAGCGGCCGGGGTGCCACGGCGCGTACTCGGCCGCCCGCACCTCGACCCGCTCGCCGGTGACACCTGCGGCGTCGAGCACGTCGCGGGCTGTCTCGATGGCGTCCGCCCAGCCGGCCGGTCGACCCGCGCCCCACCAGCCGGCAGGGTCGAGGTCACCGGTGAGCACCGCCGCGACGTGCACCGGCTGCGCCGGCACCACCGCGTCGGCGGCGGCGAACTCCGCGTCGGTCGGGCGGCGGTCCACCCCCATGGCGGGCGGGCTGCCGGCGCCGAGGCGCGGGTGGAAGACCGCGCCGATCTCGTAGAGGGCGAGGTCGCGGTGACCCCGGCCGAGGTTGCGCTTGAGGATGCCGAGCAGCGGGCCGAGCAGCGTGGTGCGCAGCAGCGGCTCCTCCTCGGACAGCGGGTTGGCCAGGCGCACCGCGGGCCGGCGGCTGTCGTCGGCCGGCAGGCCGAGCTGGTCGGCCAGTTCCGGCGACACGAACGGGTGCGCGAGCACCTCGACGTACCCCCGCTCGGCCAGCGATCCGGCGACGGCCCGGCGGCGACGCTGGCGCGGGGTCAGGCCGCGACCGGGGGGCGCGGTGGGCAGCACCGACGGCACCCGGTCGTACCCGTCGAGGCGCACGACCTCCTCGACCAGGTCGGCCGGGTCGGTCAGGTCGGGTCGCCAGGTCGGCGGGGTGACGCTCAGCGCCACCTGCGCGCCGCTGGCCACGCCCACGGCGCCCGGGTCCTCGGACAACCGGTCCGCGCCCTGCGCGACGGTGCAGCCGACCCGCTCCAGCAGGGCGACGACCCGCGCCGGCGGGTACTCGACGCCGACCCGGCGGGTCGGCAGGTCCGCCGGCAGGGTGATCGGGGTACGCGGCCGGACGTGGTCGATGTCCAGGATCTCGGCGCTCGGCGTGCCGCCGCCGTGCTCGGTGAGCAGCCGCACGGCACGTTCCAGCGCGACAAGTGCCACGGCCGGGTCGACGCCCCGCTCCCAGCGCTTCGCGGCCTCGCTGAACAGCTTGTGCCGGCGGGCCGTGCGCCCGACCATCGCCGGGTCCCAGTGGGCCGCCTCGAAGAGCACGTTCGTGGTGCCGCCGGTGACGACCTCGCTGGTCTCGCCACCCATCACCGCGGCGAGGGAGATCGGACCCGTGTCATCGCAGATGACCATGTCGTCGGCGGTGAGCACCCGGTTGACGCCGTCCAGGGTGGTCAGCTTCTCCCCCGCCTCGGCGCGGCGGACCACCAGCGGCCCGGCGATCCGGTCGGCGTCGAACGCGTGCATCGGCTGGCCCAGTTCCAGCATCACGTAGTTGGTGATGTCGACGGGCAGCGAGATGCTGCGGATGCCGGCGGTGACGAGGCGCTGAGCCATCCACGACGGGGTGGGCGCGTTCGGGTCGACGCCGCGGACCAGGCGGGCGGTGAACCGGTCGCAGCCGACCGGGTCGCGGACCTCCACCGGGTACGCCGGCGTCGGCGTGCCGCCCGGCGCGGGCGCCATCCCCGGGTCGTGCAGCGGCACGTCGAAGGCGTGCGACAGCTCCCGGGCCAGGCCGCGCAGGCTCAGCGCGTACCCCCGGTCGGGGGTGATCTCCAGCTCGAACACGACGTCGTCGAGCCCCACGACGGGCCGCGCGTCGTCGCCGGGCTTGGCGGACCCGTCCGGCGGCAGCACGATGATGCCCGAGTGGTCGTCGCCCAGGCCCAGCTCCTTGGCCGAGCAGATCATGCCGGCCGAGTTGTGCCCGTACGTCTTGCGGGCGCCGATCGCGAACCCGCCGGGCAGCACACCGCCGGGCAGGATCACCACCACCCGGTCACCGACGGCGAAGTTGCGCGCCCCACAGACGATCTCCTGCGGGTCGCCGGTGCCGTTGGCTGCGCCCACGTCCACCCGGCAGAAGCGGATCGGCTTCTTGAAGCCGGTCAGCTCCTCGATCTCACGCACCTCGCCGACGACGAGCTGGCCGGTGACACTCTCGCGCAGGTCCACCACGGACTCGACCTCGATGCCGAGGTCGACCAGGGCCTGCTCCAGGTCACCGGTGGGCAGGTCGGCGGGGAGGTCGACGTACTCCCGCAGCCAACTGACAGAAACTCGCATGACTTCAGACCACCGTTCCCGTGTCTCGTACCCGCATCGCCTACGCCCCGGTCCCGAGCGCGCGGCTGAACCGCACGTCGCCCTCGAAGAGATGGCGGATGTCGCTGACCCCGTGCCGGACCATCAGGGTCCGGTCGATGCCCATGCCGAAGGCGAATCCGGAGTAGACCTCCGGGTCCACGCCGCAGGCGCGCAGCACCCGCGGGTTGACCATGCCGCAGCCACCCCACTCGACCCACTGCGGGCCGTCGCGGTGCTCCGGGAACCACACGTCGAACTCCGCCGACGGCTCGGTGAACGGGAAGTAGTGCGGCCGCCACCGGGTCTTCGCCTCCGGCCCGAACATCGCCCGCGCGAAGTGGTCCAGCGTGCCCCGCAGGTGCGCCATCGTGATGCCCTTGTCGACCACCAGACCCTCGGCCTGGTGGAACACCGGGCTGTGGGTGGCGTCGATCTCGTCGGTGCGGTAGACGCGGCCGGGCACGATCACGTAGATCGGTGGCTTGCGGCTGAGCATCGTGCGGGTCTGCACCGTCGACGTGTGCGTACGTAGCACCAGGCCGGAGCCCTCCGGTGCGATGTGGAACGTGTCCATCAGCCCGCGCGCCGGGTGGTCGGCGGGGATGTTCAACGCGTCGAAGTTGACCCACTCCAGGTCGACCTCGGGCCCCTCGGCCACCTCGTAGCCCATCCCGACGAACAGGTCGCTGATCGACTCCATCAGGGTGCTCAACGGGTGCCGGGCGCCCCGCGGACGCCTGTTGAAGGGCAGCGTGACGTCCACCCGCTCCTCGACGAGCACCCGCTCGGCCTGCTCGCGCTCCACCACCTCGGCGCGGTCGGCGTACGCGGCCTCGATCGCCCGGCGGGCCTCGTTGACCCGCTTACCGGCGTCGGACTTCGCGGCCGGCGGCAGCGCGCCGATCTCGCGGCGCGCGAGGGAGACCGGTGACCGGTCCCCCAGGTGCACCGACCGCAGCGCGGCCAGCGCGTCCGGGTCGGCGGCGGCCGTGAACGCCTTCGTGGCGTCGGCGACGGCCTCGGCCAGGGCGGCCGGGTCGAGCAGGGCGACCTGCTTCGGGTCGTACGGATCGTTGCGGTAGCTCATGGCGTACGGGCACTCCCTCACGGCGGCGCCAGCCCTCCACGGGCGGCTAGGCGAGTCTACGGACGCGCGGCTGTGCCGCAGCCCGCCGGTAGGAGTTGCGCAGGGAGCAGGTCAGGCCCGCCGCCCGCCGACACCGGCGGGCTGGCTAAACGAACGCCGTGTCGCGTTCATGGGCGGATGCTCTCCCCTGCTGTCAGTCGCGCCGACAAGGTCACCGTCAGCGCTGCGCTCTCGCTGAAGCGTACAGGCAGACCGCCGCGGCGGCAGCCAGGTTGAGGCTCTCCGCGCGCCCGTACAGCGGCACCCGCACCCGGGCGTCGGCGGCGGCGGTCAACTCCTCGGGCAGGCCGTGCGCCTCCGAGCCGAACAACCACGCGGTGGGCGCGACAAGCCGGCCGTAGTCGGTCAGGTCGTCCAGGTCGTCGTCGCCGTACCCCGTGGTGGCGAAGATCGACAGCCCGGCGGCGCGCAGCGCGTCGACCACCGCGACCGGGTCGGGCGCGCGGACCACGTCCACGTGGAAGAGGCTGCCGGCCGAGGCCCGCACACACTTGCCGTTGTACGGGTCGACGGCGTCTCCGGCGAAGACCACCGCACCCGCGCCGGCGGCGTCGGCGGTGCGCAGCACCGTGCCGGCGTTGCCCGGGTCGCGGATCTCGGCGAGCACCGCCACCAGCCGGGGGCCGCCGGCGAGGGCCTGCTCCAGCGACACGTCGAGGTGCCGGCAGACGGCGACCAGCCCCTGCGGGGCGACGGTCTCGGCCAGCGCGGCGAGCGCGTCGTCGGTCACCTCGGAGACCGGCACGTCGGCGCGGGCCGCCGTCGCGGCCAGCTCCGGGTGCCGGTCCAGCGCGGCGGGCGTACCGAACAGCTCGGTGACCACGCCCGGCCGGGCCAGGGCCTCGCGGACCGCCTGCGGGCCCTCGGCCAGGAAACGGCCGGCGGCGTCGCGGTCCCGGCGGCGTTGCAGGCGGCGGGCGGCGACAACCCTGGGGGTACGCGGGGTGAAGGCCATGGTGTGTGTTCCTCCGGCACGATTGAGGCGCCCCCCGGACGGCAGTGCCGACGCGGGAGACGCCTCGCTCTGGTGCGTGGGGATCAGGCGGCCTGGGCCGCCGCGCCGCCGGTGCCCTCGGCCGCGACCGCGGCCCGGGCCAGCTCGACGATCGCCGCGAACGAGGCGGCGTCGTTGACGGCCATGTCGGCCAGGATCTTGCGGTCAACCTCGATGCCGGCCAGACGCAGGCCCTGGATCAGACGGTTGTAGGTCATCCCGTTGGCCCGGGCGCCCGCGTTGATCCGCTGAATCCACAGCTGCCGGAAGTCGCCCTTGCGGTCGCGACGGTCCCGGTAGGCGTACTGCATCGAGTGCAGCACCTGCTCCTTGGCCTTGCGGTACAGGCGGGAGCGCTGACCGCGGTAACCGCTCGCGGTCTCCAGCAGGGTACGACGCTTCTTCTGGGCGTTTACAGCCCGCTTGACGCGTGCCATCTCAACTCCTTCTTACGTAAAGGTGGCGCGCGTCAGCGGCCGAGCAGCTTCTTGATGCGCTTGACGTCGGCCTTGGCCAGCACGACCGTGCCGGTCAGCCGGCGGGTCTGGGTGGAGGGCTTCTTCTCCAGGTTGTGGCGGAGGCCGGCCTGCTGGGCAACGATCTTGCCCTTGCCGGTCACCTTGACCCGCTTACCCATACCCGTGTGGCTCTTCATCTTCGGCATGTGGAACGTCTTCTCCCCTGTTACTCGCCGCTGGTCTCGGTGGCGGTGCCACCGTCAACGGCTGCTGCGGTCTCGCCGGCCGCCGCGGTCTCATCGGTGACCGGCGCGGACTCGTCCGCCCCCCGGTCCCGAGGTGCACCGCGGGACGCCGTAGCGGCGACCGCGGAGGCCTTGACGGCCCGATGCGGAGCGAGAACCATGATCATGTTTCGACCGTCCTGCTTCGGAGCGGCCTCGACGTATCCCAGGTCCGTGATCTCGGATTCGAGCCGGCGCAGGAGCCGGTAACCCAGCTCCGGGCGGCTCTGCTCGCGACCGCGGAACATGATCGTCACCTTGACCTTGTCGCCCGCCTTGAGGAACCGCACCACGTGACCCTTTTTGGTCTCGTAGTCGTGCGGGTCGATCTTCGGACGGAGCTTCATTTCCTTGATGACGGTCTGCTGCTGATTACGCCGCGCTTCGCGCGCCTTGAGTGCGCTCTCGTACTTGAACTTGCCGAAGTCCATGAGCTTGCACACCGGCGGGCGCGCCATCGGCGCAACCTCGACCAGGTCCAGATCGACGTCCGCGGCCAGCTGAAGGGCGCGCTCCAGCGGGACGATGCCCACCTGCTCACCCTCGGGGCCGACCAGTCGGACCTCACGTGCCCGGATCTGCTCGTTCACGCGTGGTTCGACGCTGATGGGGCCTCCTCGAGTCGTTTCTGCTCTGTCGCCGACCCCTGCGGCTCCCGGGTGGGAACCGACCCGGAAAGCAGAAGGCCCCGGCGCATGCCAGGGCCCGCTCGACCGGTCGGCGCGATCACAGGATCACACGTCCGGAACCGGGACGTGCCCGGAACCGGTGACCGGACCCGGCCACCGTGGCGGCGACTCGGGTGGGAGCAGGCGCTCCGCTTTCAAGGCTGTCTGCTCGCATGCGGAGACAGCCTGGTCGACTCGACAACAATACACCGCCGCCTCGCTCGCCCCCAAACCGGGCACCCGGCCCGTGAGCAGCGCCGACAGTGGCGCGTCTGGAGCAGGGCCGACGGTGGCGGGCGCCGAGCGGCGGGGTCAGCTGCCGGCGGCGCGCTGGGCGAGGCGGTTGAGGTGGGCTTCGTGCAGCCGGCGCAGGGCACGGACCCCGTCGACTGCCAGCTCCTTGTCGGCCGCCTGCAGGGCGACCATCGGCAGGAGGTCGTCGTCGTGCAGCTCCAGGCTCGCCCACGGCGCACCCCTGTCGAAACGGACCCCCCGGACAACCTCCCAGGGCAGCTCGTACGAGCTGATCACGTTACGCACCCGGATGCCCCGCGCGTCCGCCTCCACCCGGGGGCGGGTGAACAGCAGGAAACCCAGCGCCCCGAAGATGCCCAGGCCGATCATGGCGATCTGATCGCCGCGCTGGAAGCTGCCGTAGCCGTCGCCGGTCGGCCCGCTCAGCGAGGTGGCAACGACGGCGAACACCACCACCAGCGCGACCGCCGCCGACCAGCACACCACCCGGATGCGGCGGGGCTTGAGACGGACCAGCTCGGTGTCACTCACCCCACCAGTCTGCCACCCGTGCTCGCCCCGCAGACGCACCACCCGCCGAGCCACCACTCAGCATCCCGCGACGCGCCAGTGCCGGCGCGGCGCGGGTGATCCACTCGAGATCGGCGAAACGGGGGTGTCCCGGGCGGGCGGACACCCCCGTTCCAGCGGTCCCGGGGCGCTCAGAGGCGACAGGCGTGGATGTTGGTCACCAGGATGGCGCGGGCGCCCAGGTCGTACAGCTCGTCCATGATCCGGTGCACGTCGTCGCGGAGCACCATGGCCTGCACGGCCACCCAGCCCTCCCGGTGCAGCGGCGACACGGTGGGCGACTCGATGCCCGGGGTCAACCCGCTGGCCCGGTCCAGCAGACCGGCCGGGACGTCGTAGGCGAGCATCACGTAGCGGCGGGCCACCAGCACGCCGTGCAGGCGGCGCAGCAACTGCTCGGCCTGCGCGTGCGCCGGTGCGCCGGCGCGACGGACCAGCACCGCCGACGAGCGCAGCAGCGGCTCGCCGAACACCACGAGGCCCGCCTGACGCAGGGTCGCGCCGGTCTCCACCACGTCCGCGATCACGTCGGCGACACCGAGGCGTACGGCGTTCTCCACGGCGCCGTCGAGGCGGATCACCTCGGCCTTGACGCCCACCTCGTCGAGGTGCCGCTCGACCAGCCCCGGGTACGCGGTGGCGATCCGGTGCCCGCCCAGCTCCCGCACCGAGGCGATGTCGTCGGGGCGGGCGGCGAAGCGGAAGGTGGCCCGGCCGAAGGCGAGGTCGACGACCTCCTCGGCGGGCGCGGCCGAGTCGATCAGCAGGTCCCGGCCGGTGATGCCGAGGTCGAGGTCACCGGAGCCGACGTAGGTGGCGATGTCCTTGGGACGCAGGTAGAAGAATTCGACGTCGTTGGCCTCGTCGCGGCAGACGAGGTCCTTGGGGTCGGTGCGCTGGCGGTAGCCCGCCTCACGCAGCATCTGGGCGGCCGGCTCGGCCAGGGTGCCCTTGTTGGGGATGGCGACACGCAACATGACGGAGTGCTCCTTCGATCGGGTCTGATCAACGACGGGGCGCACTCACAGATGTCGGTAGACGTCCTTCAGTTCGAGACCACTGGCGAGCATCAGCACCTGGACCTGGTAGAGCAGCTGGGAGATCTCCTCGGCGGTGCGCTGCGGCCCCTCGTGCTCGGCGGCCATCCACGACTCGGCCGCCTCCTCGACAACCTTCTTGCCGATGAAGTGCACGCCCTTGTTCAGCGCGGCGACGGTGCCCGAGCCCGGGGTGCCGGCGGCGGCCTTGGCCTGCAGCTCGGCGAACAACTCCTCGAACGTCTTCACGGGAGGCGATTCTTCCAGCCGCCGGGCCGGCGCTCCGAGTCCGGGTCCACCGCGACCCAGCAGGCGGACAATTCCCTACCATCATGGTGGGAAAATCTTCGATCGACGCCCATGGACCTCTACGCTGTCCGCCATGGCCAGCCGCTCACACCTTGTCGCGCTCACCCTCGCCGGCGCCGTCGTCGCCACCGCCGGATGCGCGCCACAGGACGAGGAACCGACACCCACCGTCACCGCCTCGGCGTCCTGCACGAAGGACAGCCTGCCCACCCGTACGCCGGGCAAGCTCACCATCGCCACCGACCAGCCGGCCTACGAGCCGTGGTTCCGCCAGGACAAGCCGGACAGCGGCGAGGGCTTCGAGGCCGCCGTCGCGTACGCGGTGGCCGACAAGCTGGGCTACGCCCGGGGCGACGTCACCTGGACCCGGGTCAAGTTCGACACCGCGATCGCGCCCGGCCCCAAGAACTTCGACTTCGACATCAACCAGTTCTCCGTCACCGAGGAGCGCAAGCAGGCGGTGGACTTCTCCGCCCCGTACTACCTGGTGCGGCAGACCGTCATCGCGCTGAAATCCTCCAAGATCGCCGGCAAGACGACGCTCGCCGACCTGCGCGGCGCCCGGCTCGGCGCCCAGGTCGGCACGACCAGCTACCAGGCGATCACCGACGTCATCAAGCCGACCGCGAAGCCGCAGGTCTACAACAGCAACGACGACGCCAAAAAGGCTCTGCAGAACGGTCAGATCGACGGGCTCGTGGTGGACCTGCCGACCGCCTTCTACATCACCGGCGCGGAGGTCACCGACGCGACGATCGTCGGTCAGGTGCCGCAGGTGGGCGTACCGGAGGCGTTCGGGCTGCTGCTGGACAAGAACTCGCCGCTGACCCGCTGCGTCAGCGGCGCCGTCGGTCAGCTCAGCGAGGCCGGCACGCTCACCGAGCTGGAGCAGAAGTGGCTCGCGCAGGTGGCGGGGGCGGCCGAGCTGAAGTGACGCCGCGGGAGCACACCCCGTCGGCGGCGCAGCTGCGCCGGTCGGCGTACCGGCGTCGGCAGAGCCTGCGCAGCGTGCTGATCGCCGCCTTCTCCACGGCGGCGCTCGGCACGTTGCTCGTCGTCGCCGTGACCGGCGCTCCGGGCTGGGACCGGGTCCGGCAGTCGTTCCTGGACCCGGAGATCGGCGCCGACGCGCTGCCGGCAGTGCTGGACGGGCTCTGGCTCAACGTCCGGCTGCTGGTCTGCTGCGCGGCCGGCGCGCTGCTGCTCGGGCTGGTGATCGCCGTGCTGCGGACCCTGCGCGGCCCGGTCTTCTTCCCGGTGCGGGCGCTGGCAGCCGGCTACACGTACACCTTCCGTGGTCTGCCGCTGATCATCGTGCTCTACCTGCTCACCCTCGGCGTGCCCGGGCTGCGGTTGCGGGGCATGCCGTCGGTGCTGGTGCTCGGCGGGCTCGCGCTGGTGCTCACCTACGGCGGCTACCTGGCCGAGGTGTTCCGGGCCGGCATCGAGTCGGTGCACCCCAGCCAGCTCGCCGCGGCCCGCTCGCTGGGCCTGACCTACCGGCAGACGATGCGGCACGTCGTCCTGCCGCAGGCCGTGCGCCGGGTGGCCCCGCCGCTGCTCAACGACGTGGTGGCCCTGCAGAAGGACGTCGGGCTGGTCTCGCTCGCCGGCCCGATCGACGCGGTCCGCGCCGCGCAGATCGCCACCGCCCAGTCGTTCAACTACACGCCGTACGTCGTGGCCGGGGTGCTGTTCGTGCTGCTCGCGATCCCGCTGATCGCCGTCACCGACTGGGTGACGCTGCGCTCGGCCCGTCGCCAGTCGGGAGGCTGACCATGGCGCTGCTGCGCTGCCGGGGTCTGCGCAAGGAGTTCGCCGGGCACGTGGTGCTGGACCGGCTCGACCTGACAGTCGACGAGCACCGGGTGGTGGCCCTGATCGGGGCGTCCGGGTCGGGCAAGTCCACCCTGCTGCGGTGCGTGAACCTCCTGGAGGAGGTGGACGACGGCACCATCGAGCTGGACGGGGAGGACATCTCCGACCCTCGGGTGGACGCCGACCGGGTCCGCCGGCGGATCGGCATGGTGTTCCAGGCGTACAACCTGTTTCCGCACCTGAGCGTGCTGGACAACATCACCCTCGCCCCCCGGCGGGTGCACGGGCGGGCCCGCGCCGAGGCCGAGGCCCAGGCCCGCGACCTGCTCGACCGGGTGGGGCTGGGCGCGAAGGCGCACGCCTACCCGGACGCGCTCTCCGGCGGGCAGCAGCAGCGGGTGGCGATCGTCCGGGCGCTGGCGAACGCGCCCCGCCTGATGCTGCTCGACGAGGTCACCTCGGCCCTGGACCCGGAACTCGTCGGCGAGGTGCTGACGATGATCCGGGACCTGAAGGCCGACGGGATGACCATGGTGCTGGCCACCCACGAGATGGGTTTCGCCCGGGAGGTCGCAGACGAGGTGTGCTTCCTCGACGCGGGGCGCGTCGTCGAGAGCGGCCCACCGGAGCAGGTGCTCGGCGAGCCGACGCAGGCCCGGACCCGTCAGTTCCTGCGCCGCATCATCGAGGCCGGCCGCCTGTGAGGTTCGCCGGCACCGGAGCCGGCGGCGTCAGCCGCCGAAGCCGACCCGCTGGGCGTTGCCGGCGGCCACGGTCCGGACGGCCAGGGCCGCGTCGAGCGCCGCCACTGTCGCCGCCCAGCCCTTGTCCTCCGCCGATCCGGGCAGCCCGGCCCGGTCCCGGGCCTGCTCGATGGTCTCCACGGTGAGCACGCCGTGCGCCACCGGCTTGCCCTCGTCCAGGGCCACCCGGGTCAACCCGTCGGTGACCGACCGGCACACGTAGTCGAAGTGGGCGGTGGCGCCCCGCACGACCACGCCGAGCGCGACCACCACGTCGCAGCGGCGGGCGAGGGCCTGGGCGACGACCGGCAGCTCGACGGAGCCGGCGACGCGCGCCACCACCGACCGCGCCCCGCACGCCTCGGCGGCGGCGACCGCACGCTCCAGCATGTGGTCGGTCAGGTCGCCGTGCCAGCGTGCGGCCACCACCCCGACGGTCAGCCCCGCGGCGTCGACCGCCTCGACTCCCGGCTCGCCGAAACCCGCCATCGTCATGCTCCGATCTCGTCGTCGGCGACCGGACGCCCCAGCGGCGCCTCGGACACCTCGTCCAACTCGTCCAGCAGGTGACCCATCCGGTCCCGCTTGGTGCGCAGGTAGCGCAGGTTCTCCGGGTGCGCGCCGGCCGGCAGGCTCTCGCGGCCGGTGACGGTGAGCCCGTAGCCCTCCAGCCCGGCCCGCTTGGCCGGGTTGTTGGTCAGCAGCCGCATCGAGCGCACGCCCAGGTCGTACAGGATCTGCGCGCCGGTGCCGTAGTCGCGGGCGTCGGCCGGCAGACCCAGGTCGAGGTTGGCGTCCACGGTGTCGCGTCCCTGGTCCTGCAACTGGTACGCCTGCAGCTTGTGCAGCAGGCCGATGCCGCGTCCCTCGTGCCCGCGCACGTAGAGCACCACGCCCCGGCCCTCGCGGGCGACCCGGGCGAGCGCGGCGTCCAGCTGCGGCCCGCAGTCGCAGCGCAGCGAGCCGAACACGTCCCCGGTCAGGCACTCGGAGTGGACCCGGACCAGCACGTCCTGACCGTCGCCGAGGTCACCGAGCACCATCGCGACGTGCTCGGCCGGGTCGTGCTCGGCGCGGTAGCCGAGCGCCCGGAACACCCCGTGCCGCGTCGGCATCCGGGCGTCGGCGACCAGCTCGACCTGCTTCTCGGTACGCCGCCGGTAGGCGGTCAGGTCGGCGATGGTGATCAGCGTGAGGCCGTGCTCGGCGGCGAACTTCTCCAGGTCCGGCAATCGCATCATGGTGCCGTCGTCGTTGACCAGCTCACAGAGCACGCCCGCCGGGCGCAGACCTGCGAGCCGGGTCAGGTCGATCGCCGCCTCGGTGTGCCCGGGTCGGCGCAGCACCCCGCCCTCGCGGGCGCGCAGCGGCACCACGTGCCCGGGCCGGGCCAGGTCGGTCGGGTCGGTCGCCGCGCCGGCGAGCAGCCGGCTGGTGTGCGCGCGGTCGGCCGCCGAGATGCCGGTGCTGATCCCCTCGCGGGCGTCCACCGTCACCGTGTACGCGGTGCCGCGCCGATCCTGGTTGGTGTGGTGCATCGGCGGCAGGTCGAGCCGGTCGGCCTCGCTCTCGGTCACCGCCACGCACACGTACCCGGAGGTGTGGCGCACCATGAACGCCATCAGCTCCGGCGTGGCCCGCTCGGCCGCGAAGATGAGGTCGCCCTCGTTCTCCCGGTCGGCGTCGTCGACCACGACCACCGGCCGCCCGGCGGCGATCTCGGCGATCGCCTCGTCGATATCGGCGAAGCTGCTCATGCGACGGCCTCCGTGTAGGTGGGCGGGAGTGCGGCGGCCGGCCGGGTGGCACGCGAGGTGCGCCACCAGGCGGCGAAGCCCCAGGCGCAGAAGGCGCCGTAGACCAGGTACATGGCCGCCGACGGGTAGAACCCGCCGCGCAGCAGCAGCGGCACACCGACCGCGTCCACCGCGATCCAGACCAGCCAGAACTCGACCCAGCCGCGGGCCATGCCGTAGGTGGCCAGCAGGCTGCCGGTGAGGATCCAGGCGTCCGGCAGCGGGCCCCACGAGCCCAGCGCCTTGAGCACCGGGTACGCGACTGCGGTGCCGACGACGGCGGCCAGCAGCAGCACGAGCCGCTCCCGCCCGGTGGCCCAGCGCGGCAGCACCGCGGCGTGGTCGGCGTCCAGGCGGCTGTTGCGGCGCCACCGCCACCAGCCGTAGACGCTGACTGCGAAGAAGAACACCTGCCGGCCGGCCTGCCCGTACAGGTCGTGGGCCTGCGGGGTGGCGAACACCCCGCCGAGGAAGACGGTGAACAGCAGCGCGTTGCCGATCATGCCGACCGGCCACGCCCAGACCAGCCGGCGCAGCCCGAGCAGCGCGGAGACCAGCCCGAACACGTTGCCGACGATCTCCCGGGCCAGCACCGGCGAGCCGGCCACCTGCACCTGGGCGTCGAGCAGCCAGCCGAGGGGGCCCATCAGGCCACCCCGGGTGTGCTCGGGGTCGCCCCGGAGGCGTCGGTGAGCCGGGCGCCGAGCAGCCGCTCGACGTACTTGGCCACCACGTCGACCTCCAGGTTGACCTGGTCGCCGACGCCCTTCGCGCCGAGCGTGGTCAGCTTCAGGGTGGTCGGGATCAGCCCGACGGCGAACTCGTCCGCGCCGACCTCGGCCACGGTCAGCGACACACCGTCGATGGTGATCGAGCCCTTCTCCACCACGTACCGGGCCAGGGCGGCGGGCAGGCGGAACCGCACCGTCTCCCACTGCTCGGCCGGTTCCCGCGAGATCAGTTCGCCGACACCGTCGACGTGGCCCTGCACGAGGTGCCCGCCGAGGCGGCTGCCCAGTGCCGCTGCCCGCTCCAGGTTGACCGGGTCGCCGGGCCGCAGCGCGCCCAGCGCCGAGCGGCGCAGGGTCTCGCCCATCACGTCGGCGGTGAAGATGCCGTCGGCCGCGTCCACCACCGTCAGGCAGACGCCGTTGACGGCGATGGAGTCACCGTGGCGGGCGTCCGAGGTGACCAACGGGCCGCGCACGGCGACAAGCGCCGAATCGTCAGCCGTGGCGGTGACCCGGACGATCTCCCCCAACTCCTCGACAATGCCGGTGAACATGTCAGCCCTCCCTTTTGCGGGGCAAAGCGGTGATCCGGAGATCCGGACCGACCTGCGTAACGTCGACGAACTCCAGATCGATGGCCTCAGCGATGGTCGTCACTCCCGCGTCGACCAGGGCGGTGGGGCCGGCGCCGAGCAGCCGGGGCGCGACGTACCCGACGATCTTGTCGACCAGGCCGGCGGCCAGGAACGCGCCGGCCAGCCGGGGGCCGCCCTCCAGCAGCACCGCGCGAACCCCGCGCTGGTGCAGCGCCGCGAGCAGCGCCGACAGGTCGACCCGGCCGTCCGGGCCCGCACCCACCTCGGCCGCGGTCGCGACCCACGTCCGCGCGGCGCCGTCGCGGACCCGGGCGTCGGCCGGGGTACGCCCCGAGCTGTCCACCACCACCCGCAGCGGCTGCCGGATGGCCAGGCTGCCGTCACGCAGGTTGCGGGCGGTCAACCGGGGGTCGTCGGCGAGCACGGTGCCCACCCCGGCGACGACCGCGTCGACGGTGCCGCGCAACGCGTGCACGTCCATCCGGGCCGCCTCGGAGGTGATCCACATGCTGGTGCCGTCCGCGGCGGCGGACCGGCCGTCGACCGTGGCGGCGTACTTCCAGATGACGTACGGCCAGCCCCGGCGCATCGAGGTCAACCACGCGACGTTGCCGGCCTCGGCCTCGTCGCCACGTACCCCCAGATCCACCTGGACCCCGGCGGCGCGCAACGTGGCGGCGCCACCGGAGGCCACCGGGTTCGGATCGGGTACGGCGATGACGACACGGGACACCCCGGCCTGGACGAGCGCGGTGCTGCAGGGGCCGGTGCGGCCGGTGTGGTCGCAGGGTTCCAGAGTGACGACCGCGGTGCCGCCCTCGGCGCGCGGGCCGGCCTGGGCCAGCGCGACGATCTCGGCGTGCGGCCCACCGGCGTAGGCGTGGAAACCCTCCCCCACGACCTCGCCGTCGGCGTCGAGCAGCACGCACCCGACCACCGGATTGGGGCTGGTGGTGCCCAGCCCGCGAGCCGCCAGCTCGATCGCACGCCGCATCGCCTCATCGACGGAGACGCTGGCCATCGCCCTTTCCCTGCCCTCTCACTCGCCGGTCCGCGCGCGGGCGGTCAGGGAGGCGGCATGGGCCGCGGGCAGGCGGCGGCGGAGTCCGGGTACGGCACAGCCGACCCGGATGGGCGGCACGGCACGCTGAAGCCAGCGGCCGGCTCGGACCCGTCCGTCCCGCGCGCTGTCTCCCATCCGGACTGTCTGGGCGCGGACGAACCGCCCCCAACCGTCGGCCCCGGATTTTCACCAGGTCCACCGGGCGGCAGAGCCGTCCGGGTCGCGGGCTGACCACGGTTGGACCGTGGATCACCGCCGGTTCGGAATTTCACCGAGTCCCGCCAGCGCGTGGTGGGTACTTCGCAGTCTTACACGCCGAACGCGGTGTGTCCTTATCCAGGCGAGCTACTTCACAGCGGGATCACGCGTCAGGTGACGCCGCGCCGCCGGTCCACCGCCACGTACGACCCGGGTTGGCTCTTGGCGACCGTCTTCATCTCCGAGGCCACCGCGATGGCCTCCAGGGGGTCGGTGAACCGCTTGCCGGCGTCGGAGAGGGAGACCCCGATGGACAGCGTGACCAGGGCCGCCCGGCGGATGGTGCCCCGCCGGTCCTTCAGCTCGACGAAGCCCCGCTCCCGGTCGGTCGGGTCGTAGAGCGTGTCGGCGGACTTCTCGAAGTCGACCACCGCCCGGGAGGTCAGCGGGCGGACCTGGTCCGGCGCGCAGACGATCACGAAGTCGTCGCCGCCGACGTGGCCGAGGAAGGCCGGCGGCAGACCCACCGCCACCACCGCCCGGTGCAGGCTGCGGGCCAGCGCCGAGATGAAGTCGTCGCCGCGGACGAAGCCGTACCGGTCGTTGACGCTCTTGAACCGGTCGATGTCGATGTAGCCGACCGCGTAGTCCACCCCGTGCCGGACCCGGTCGCTGATCTCCCGACGGATCCGGCTGTTGCCGGGCAGCCCGGTCAGCGGGGAGACCTCCCGGAACTCCTTGTTGCGGCGCAGCGTCGAGGACACCCGGGCCACCAGCTCGGCGGTGTCGAACGGCTTGACCAGGTAGTCGTCGGCGCCGGCGCTGAGGCCGTGGACCTTGTCCACGGTCATCCCCTTCGCCGTCAACATGATCACCGGCAGGGCGGAGGTCATCGGGTCGGCGCGCAGTCGTCGGGTCAGCTCCAGACCGTCGATGCGGGGCATCATGAGGTCGACCACGGCCAGGTCCGGCCGTTGCCGCTCGATGACCTCCAGGGCCTCCTGGCCGTCACTGGCGTGGATCACCTCGAAGCCGTGCAGCCGCAGGTTGAACTCGACGAACCGGGCGATGTCCTCGTCGTCGTCGACGACGAGGATGATGTCCTTGCGGTCGACCTCGGGTTCCACCTCAGGCCCCGGGCGCCGCGCGCTCCGCGAGAGCCCGCAGGTGCCGGACCGCCTCGGCCGGGTCGGCGGCGCCGTAGACGGCGGTGCCGGCCACGAACGCGTCGGCCCCGGCGGCGGCCGCCTGCTCGATGGTGTCCGCGGCGATCCCGCCGTCCACCTCGATGCGCAGCTCCAGATGGCCGGCGTCGACGTGTCGACGGGCGGCACGGACCTTGTCCAACAGCTGCGGGATGAACCGCTGCCCGCCGAAGCCCGCCTTGATCGTCATGATCAGCAGGGTGTCGAAGCTGGGCAGCAGCTCCAGGTACGGCTCGATCGGGGTGTCCCGGTCGATGGCCAGCCCGGCCTTCGCGCCGGCCGAGCGCAGGTCCTTGGCCAGGGCCACCGGGTCGTCGGCCGCCTCGACGTGGAACGTGACGTTGTACGCCCCGGCGTCGGCGTAGCCCGGGGCCCACCGGCGCGGGTCGGAGATCATCAGGTGCACGTCGAACGGCATCGTGGTTGCGGCTCGCAGGCTCTGCACCACGGGCAGCCCGATGGTCAGATTGGGCACGAAATGGTTGTCCATCACGTCCACGTGCAACCAGTCCGCGGCGTCCTCGACGGCACGGACCTCTTCGGCGAGGCGGGCGAAATCGGCGGCCAGGATGCTCGGCGCGACGATCGGCGGCGGTACGGTCACGGGGCCAGTGTACGAACGCGGCCACCCGCCGCCCGCAGCACGGCACCAACTCCGACACGCTGTGACCCAGCAGTGACCAGTAGTGCAGAATGAGCCGGTCCGGGCCATCGATTCGGACGAACAGACATCAGTGGCTGGCCGATCGACCCAAACGGGACGACACTCCAAGCGGGACGGTGCCGTAGGCTGCACGCCCGCCGGGGTCGCGCCGCGGGGCGCGGTGACCGGTCGCCAGCTCGCGGGAGGGCGGACGATGCGACGGTGGCTTCCAGCGCTGGCGCTGATCGGCATCACGACGATGCTGCTGGCCGGCTGCGGGCCGGCGCGAGGCGCGGACGGTGACCTCACCGACGACTGGCCGGCACTGCGGGTTCCGCGGCCGTTCACCCCCGCCACCGACACCTGCCTGCCCCGGATCACCTCGGTCGTGCAGGCCAGCACGTACGAGACCGTCGACTGCGCCCGCAGCCACCTCGCCGAGGCGATCCACGTCGGCACGTTCACCGGCACGGCCGCGCAGGCCGGCACCCGACCGGGTTCGGGCTCGACAGCGCTGCGCGCCGCCCGCTCCGAGTGCGACCAGCGGGCCCGGGAGGTGCTCGGCGGCGACTGGCACACGGCCCGGCTCACCCTCACGCTCTCGCTGCCCAGCGGCCCGGCCTGGACCGGCGGGGCGCGCTGGTTCCGCTGCGACCTCAGCGAGACCGACAGCATCGACAACACCCGGCCGGTGAACCGCGTCGGCAGCCTGCGCGGCGCGTTGATCGGCGACACCCCGCTGACCCACGGCTGCTTCGACCCGAAGCTGATCGGCGACAACCTCAACTACATGGCCCCGGTGCTCTGCACCGAGCCGCACCGCGCCGAGTTCGTCGGCGTCTACTCCGAACGGGACATGAGCTGGGCCGAGTTCACCCGCTCGGGCGAGCAGGCGCACCGGCGCTGCATGGCGTTGATCGCCACGTACGCGGCCGTGCCGAACAACAGCGACCTGCCGTACCGGGCCGGGTCCATCTACTACCCACCGTCGCAGCGGGAATGGGAGGAGGGTGACCGGGGGGTGCGCTGTTTCCTGTGGAGCGACGACCGCAAACTCACCCGTTCGATGCGCGGCGTCGGCCCCGAGGGACTGCCGGCGATCTGAGTCCCGGTGCCGTATGCTGCTGCGCCGTGGCGCTACCGGCCGGCTGGGGGCCGTCCGGAGCTCACCAGCGGCGGGAGGTCGACGATGCGACGGTGGTTGACGGCGATTGCCGGGGGCGCGGCGGTGGCCCTGGCGCTCACCGGCTGTGGCGCACCCGCCGGAGTCGACAGTGACCTCATCGACGACTGGCCGGCGCCCGTGGCGGCGCAGCAGTTCGTCCCCACCGCCGGCGTCTGCCACCACTCCTCCCAGCAGGTCGGCTTCCTGAGCGGCTACAACCCGATGGAGTGCGCCGAGTCGCACCGGGTGGAGACCCTGCACGTCGGCACGCTCACCGGCCCCGGCACCGACCGCGGCACACCTCCGCCGCCCGGCTCGGTGGGCATGCGGGCCGCGCAGGCCGGCTGCGAGACGGAGGTCAACAAGGCCCTCGGCGCCAACTGGCGCTCCGGGCGCCTCGGGCTGGCCGTCGTACTGCCCTCGCCGGCCGCCTGGGCCGGCGGGGCCCGCTGGTACCGCTGTGACGTCACCGAGATCGCCAGCATCGACGACACCGCCGTCGACCTGCGCACCGGCAGCCTGCGGGGCGCCCTGACCGGCGCGTCGCCGCTGGCGTACCGCTGCTTCAACCCCAAGCTGGACAAGGACAAGATCGAGGAGATGGTGGCGGTGTCCTGCACCGCCAAGCACCACGCCGAGTTCGTCGGGATCTGGCAGGCCCCGGACATCAGCTACGCGGAGTTCAACCGCACCACCAAGCGCACCCACCGGGCGTGCCAGTCGGTGACGGCCAAGTACGCCAAGGTGCCCGACAACTCGCAGCTCGACTTCCGCGCCGGAACGATCTACTACCAGCCGTACGAGCAGGAGTGGCGCAACGGCAACCGTGGCGTGCAGTGCTTCCTCTGGATCAGCGACCGGAACCTGACCCGCTCGATGAAGAACGCCGGAGACAAGGGCCTCCCGGTCACCTGAACCCGACCGGCACGACCGCACCCGGCCGGCTCGGCCGGGTGCGGTGTCGCGTTCAGCCCGTACGCGGGCCGGCGGTCAGCCCTCGCGCAGGACGGGTCAGCCCTCGCGCAGGACGGGTCAGCCCTTGCGCAGGACGGCGAGGAACATCGCGTCGGTGCCGTGGCGGTGCGGCCAGAGCTGCACGGTGGGGCCGTCGCCCAGGCCGGGCATGCCGGCCGGCAGCAACGGTCGGGCGTCGACGAAGTCCACCGACACGCCGCTGCGGCGAGCCGCCTCGGTGACCGTCACGTGCGTCTCCACGGTGTGCGGCGAGCAGGTGACGTACGCGACCAGCCCACCCGGTCGGACCGCCCGCAGCGCCGCGCCCAGCAACTCCCGTTGGAGCCGGGTCAGCGGCGGCAGGTCGGAGGGCTGGCGGCGCCAGCGCGACTCGGGCCGGCGACGCAGCGAGCCCAACCCGGTGCACGGGGCGTCCACCAGGACCCGGTCGAAGTGGCCCTCCGGCAGCTTCGGGTCGGCGCCGACCTCACGACCGTCGGTGGCCACCACCGTCACCGGCAGACCCCGGGTCGCCTGGGACACCAGCCGGGCCCGGTGCTCGGCCACCTCCACGGCGGTCAGGCGGGCGCCGCGCTGCGCGGCCAACGCGCCGAGCAGGCCGGCCTTGCCACCCGGACCGGCGCACAGGTCCAGCCAGCGCCCGTCCGGGCCGTCCAGCGGCGCGTCGGCGAGCGCGGCGGCCACGAGCTGGGAGCCCTCGTCCTGGACGTGGGCGCGACCGTCGACCACCGCCGGCACGTCGCCCGGCGCACCGCCGGGCAGATAGACGGCGTACGGCGAGAAGGCGCCGGGGGCGCCGCCGACCTGGTCGGCCAGCTCGATCGGGTCGATGAGGCCGGGACGGGCGCACAGGTGCACCGGGGGACGCTCGTTGTCCTCGATCAGGAGCCGGGCGGTCTCGCCCAGGTCGCCGTCGAGCGCCTCGGAGAAGGCCCGCACGATCCACTGCGGGTGGCTGTACGCCAGCGCCAGGTGCCCGACCGGGTCGGTCTCGATCGGCGGGGCGAGCTTGGCCACCCACGCGTCGATGTCGCGGGTGGACACCTCGCGCAGTACCGCGTTGGCGAACCCGGCGGCGCCCGGCGCGACCGAGCGGACCAGGTCCACCGTCGACGACACGGCGGCGTGCGGGGGCACCCGGGTGTGCAGCAGCTGGTACGCCCCGATCCGCAGCGCGTCGCGCGCCGGCGGGTCGATGCGGGCCACGTCCCGCCCGGACGCGTCGCTGAGGATCGCGTCGAGCGTGCCGACGTGGCGCAGGGTGCCGTAGGTCAGCTCGGTGGCGAACGCGGCGTCGCGGCCGTACAGCCCCTCCTCGCGCAGGATGGTGGGCAGCACCAGGTTGGCGAAGGCGTCGTCGCGGTGCACGGCCGCCACCGCCTCGTACGCCACGCGTCGTGGCCGGTCCAGTGGTGGCCGGGTCGGCCGGCGGTCGCCGCCGCGGCCGGCGGACGAACCGCCTCGGAACGGACGCGTCCCCTCCGGGGCCGTCACGCGAGGCCCTCGCCGGCGCTGACGCGGACGCCGCGCGCCCAGTCGGTGGCCGCCATGGCGCGCTTGCCCGCGGCGCGGACCTCACCGAGGCGCACCGGCACGGTGGCCGTGCCGGCCAGCACCCGGGTCTTCTCCACCAGCAGCTCCCCCGGTTTCAGGTCCGGGCCGTCGGGCACCGGTGCGACCGGGCCGAGCTTGACCCGCTCGTCCCGGAAGGTCGTCCACGGGCCCGGGGCCGGCGTGCAGGCGCGGATCCGCCGGTCCACGGCGAAGGCCGGGTCACTCCAGCGCACCCGGGCGTCCTCCACGGTCAGCTTCGGCGCCAGTGACACCCCGTCGGCGGGCTGCGGTTCGGCCCGCGCGGTGCCGTCGGCGATCGCGTCGAGCACCGCCACCAGCAGCCCGGCGCCGGAGTCGGCGAGCCGCTCCAGCAGGTCGCCGGAGGTGTCGCCGGGGCGGATCTCGTCGGTGAGGGTGCCGAAGACGGGGCCGGTGTCCAGGCCCTGCTCCAGTTGGAAGACGCTGGCGCCGGTCAGCTCGTCGCCGTGCAGCACCGCGTGCTGCACGGGCGCGGCGCCCCGCCAGGCGGGCAGCAGCGAGAAGTGCAGGTTGATCCAGCCGTACCGGGGGATCTCCAGGGCCGCCGGCGGCACCAGCGCGCCGTAGGCGACAACCGGCACGCAGTCCGGGGACAGCTCGCGCAGCCGGTCGAGGAACTCCGGGTCGCGGGGGCGGGCCGGCGTGAGCACCTCGATGCCGTGCTCGTCGGCCCACGCGCCGACCGGGGAGCGGGACAGGCCACGGCCCCGCCCGGCGGGCGCGTCGGGCCGGGTGACCACGGCGACCAGCTCGTGCCGGGAGGCGGCGACGGCGGCCAGGGCGGGTACGGCCACCGCCGGCGTACCGGCGAAGATCACACGCATCCCGGTCACCGACCCAGACCGAACGGGCTGCCGCCGGCGTGCGGGTTGACCTTGACCACCGGCGGCGCGGCGGCGTCGTACCACTCGGCCTGGCGGATGGCCTTCATGGCCTCCTTGCGACCGGCGGCGTCGAGACGGTCGAGGAAGAGCACACCGTCGAGGTGGTCGGTCTCGTGCTGCACGCAGCGGGCCATCAGCCCGGTGCCGACGATCTGCAGCGGGTCGCCGTAGCCGTTGAAGCCCTTGGCGATGACGTTCTGCCGGCGCTTGGTGTCGAAGTAGAGCCCGGGGATGGACAGGCAGCCCTCGGGGCCGTCCTGCTCCTCCTCGTCGGGGAACTCCAGCACCGGGTTGACCAGGTGCCCGAGCACGTCGTCGACGTCGAAGGCGAACACCCGCAGGCTGACACCGAGCTGCGGCGCGGCCAGGCCGGCGCCGTTCTGCCCCCGCATCGTGTCGGTGAGGTCGGCGATGAGCCTCCGCAGCTCAACGTCGAAGTCGACCACCGGATCGGCCGGCGTGCGCAGCACCGGATCCCCAAAAAGACGGATGGGCTGGACGGTCACGCGGGACGGCTCCTTCGGCAGGTGGGCGAGCGGTGCCGTACCAGTCTACGGAGTGCCTCCGAGCGACCCGGCCGGCGTACCTCGATCGGCCACCGCCGGTGTGCCCAGCGTCACCGGCAGGCTCTCGTAGCCGCGCAGGGTCAGGCGGGTCCGGTGCCGGGGCGGCCCCGCCAGGGCCAGCTCGGGCAGGCGGCGCAGCAGCATCGGGAACGCCAGCTGCGCCTCCAGCCGGGCCAGACCGGCGCCGAGGCAGTAGTGCGGGCCGGCGCCGAAGGACAGCGGATGCGCCTGCTCGCGGGTCGGATCGAAGCGCCCCGGGTCGGGGAACCGGCGCGGGTCGCGGTTGGCCGCGCCGAGCAGCAGCAGCGCCGTGCTGCCGGCCGGCAGGTCGAGCCCGCCGCAGCGCACCGGCGCGGTGCTCGTCCGGGTGGTCAGCTGCACCGGGGAGTCGTAGCGCAGCAGCTCCTCGACGTACGCCGGGGCGAGCCCGGGGTCGGCGCGCAGCGCGTCGGCGGCCCCGGGGTGGCGCAGCAGCACGACCAGGCCGTTGCCGAGCAGGTTGGTGGTGGTCTCGAAGCCGGCGACCAGCAGCACGACCAGGTTGGCCAGCAGTTCGTCACCGGTGAGCCGGGCGCCGTCGGCGTCGTGCACCTGGACCAGCGCGGTGGTCAGGTCGTCGGCCGGTGCCCGGCGTCGGGCGACGATCAGCTCGACGAAGTAGTCGCGCAGCTCGGCGGCGCCCGCGTCGGCGACGGCCAGCTCCTCGGTGGTGATCTCCGGCTCCAGCACCCCGGTCAGGTCGCCGGCCCAGCGGCGGAACAGCGGCCGGTCCTGCGCCGGTACGCCGAGCAGCGCGCAGATCACCCCGACCGGCAGCGGGTACGCGAAGTCGGCCAGCAGGTCGACCGGCTCGCCGTCCGAGGCGCGGGCAATCATCGCGTCGAGCAGTTCCTCGGCCTGGGCGCGCACCACGTCGCGCATCCCGGCGATCCGGCGCGGGCTGAACGCGCCGGCGGCGAGTCGGCGCATCCGGCTGTGATCGGGCGGGTTGGTCCGCAGCATGGACCGGGCGATCGACGTGATCGCCGGGCTCTGTCGCCAGTTCGGCCAGACCTGGTCCCGCAGCGCGTCGTCGAGCACCCCGAGCCGGGGGTCGCGCAGCAGCTCGTCGACCTCCGGGTAGCCGGTCACCACGTACATGGCGGGCAACGCCTGCACCACCGGGCCGTGCGAGCGCAGCCGCTCGTACGTCGGGTACGGATCGACGCGTCCCTGCGGCGACATGAGCAGTGTGAGCGCCTCGGCAGCATCCATGACTGGCCTCCCCCGTCGATGCGTCGGAGGCTCCATCATCCCGGTGCCGCCGGCAGCCGGCATCCCCCCGCCCGGCACGCGCGTCAGCCCGGGGTGGCCGCCGCCCGGCTCAGCAGGGCGCGGACCCTCTCGCCGTCGGGGTGACCGAGGTCGTCGAGGATGCCCAGGGCACGCCGCCAGGTACGCGCCGCGCCGGCCGGGTCCCCCGCCGCGTGCCGGCTCTCGCCCAGCCGGGAGAGGGTGTCCGCCTCGTCGTAGCGGTCGCTGATCCGCCGGTACAACCGCAGCGCCCGCCCGTAGCAGCGGATCGCCTCCCGGTGGTCGCCCAGGCGCGCGTGGATGAAGCCGAGGCTGTCCCAGGTGTTCGCCTCACCGTGCCGGTCGCCGGTCCGGCGCAGCAGCGCCAACGCCTGCTCGCAGTGGGTGAGCGCCGGGCGGTACTGGCCGAGCTGGGCGTGCGCCCAACCCACCGCGTTGCGGGCGCTGGCCTCCCCGGCCAGATGGCCGGCGTCCCGGTACAGCGCGAGAGCCCGCCGCACGTGGTCCAGCGCCTCGGCGTACCGGCCGAGGCCGTCGAGCATCGCGCCGAACGCCCGGTGGGTACGCGCCTGCCCGGTGTGGTCACCCAGCGCCCCGAAGAGCGCCAGGGCCTGCCGGTAGTTGCTCGCCGCCTCGTCGACCCGGCCCAGCCGGGACAGCACCCGGGCGAGGTCGCGGTGGGCGTTGGCCTGCCCGAGTCGGTCCCCCGCCTGCCGCGCCCCGGCCAGGGCGGTCCGCTGGGCGACGGCCAGGTCCGGCCACCGTCCCCGGCGTTGCAGGAAGTCCACAAGCGTCCACGCGAGCTGCCAGGCGTGGCCGTCGAACCCGGCGCGTTTCGCGTGCCCGACGGCCGCCAGCAGCACCGGGTACTCGACGGTGAACCAGGCGAGCGCCTCAGCGTGGTCGGTGATCTCCTCGGGCACCACGCCCGGTGGGGCCGCCGTCAGGGTGACCGGATCGCGACCCGGCTGCAGCAGCAGCGCCGCCGCGTGGGCGGTGTGCAGGTAGTGGTCCAGCCCGCGCCGGATCGCGGCCCGCCGCGCCTCGGCCGGCTCACGCCGCTCGGCCTGCTCGGCGGCGTACGCCCGGAGCAGGTCGTGCGCGCCGAACCGGCCGGGAGCGTGCTCGCTGACGAGATGGGCGTGGGCCAGCTCCGTCAACAGTCGGGGCACCTGTTGCCGGGGCAGCCCCGCCAGGCTGGCCGCTGCGGCGACCCCGATGTCCGGGCCTGGGTGGCAGCCGAACAGCCGGAACAGCCGGGCCGCCGCGGGCGTGAGGCTCCGGTACGACCAGGAGAGGACGGCCTGTACGTCGGTGCCCGCGTCGCCACCGTCGAAGGAGTCCAGCGGACGCGGCGCCCCGCGCAGCTCGGCGGCGAGGGTGGCCAGGGGGAACGCGGGATTCGCCGCACTCCTCGCGGCGAGCACCGCCAGGGCCAGCGGCAGCCGCGCGCACCGCTCGATGATCTCGTCCACGGCCTGCGGCTCGACCGCCAACCGCTCGGCCCCGAGTCGCCGGGCCAGCAGCTGCCAGGCCTCGGCGGCGCTGAGCAGGTCGACGCCGACCGGCCGGGCGCCCTCGGTGGCGACCAGGCCGGCCAGCCGGTTGCGACTGGTGACCAGGACCAGGCAGGTCGGGCTGCCGACCAGCAGCGGCCGGACCTGGTCGGCATCGCGGGCGTTGTCCAGCAGCACCAGCATCCGGCGACCGGCGAGCAGGCTGCGATAGAGACCCACCTGCGCGGGCAGGTGGGTGGGGATCCGTTCGGGCGGCACCTCCAGGGCCTCCAGGAAACCCCGTACCGCCTCGACGGCCGTCACCACCGTTCCGGTGGAGTCGAATCCGCGCAGGTCGACGTAGAGCTGGCCGTCCGGGAACCGGTCGGCGACCCGGTGCGCCCAGTACACCGCAAGCGTCGTCTTGCCCACCCCGGCCGTGCCGGACAGCGTCACCACCGTCGCCGGCGCCCGGCCGCCGTCGCCGGCGCTGTCCGGGTCGGCACAGGCGAGATCGAGCTGCGCGAGCTGGGCGGCACGTCCGACGAATCCGGGCAGCGCCGGGGGCAGTTGGCGGGGCACCGGGAAGCGGGCCGGAGCCGGGGCGGCCCGCGTCCCGCCGCTGCGGCCCCGTACGGCCCCGGCTCCCGCCCGGCCGGTGGCGGCGTGGTCCCGGGTCGCACGTCGACGTCGCTCCTCGATCCGGTCCCGCGCCGTGGCCAGCACCCCCTGCTCGGCGGGGGTCGCGCCGAGCAGCCGGATGAGCGCGTCGAACCGCTCCGGCGGAGGCAGGATGTTGCCGGCGAAGTACTCCCCGATGATCCCGCGCGACCAGCCGGTCTTCGCCGCCAACTGCCGGTACGTCAGCTGCGTCTCCCCCTGCTGCCGGGCTTCGCGGCGGCGCAGCTGGCGCAGCAGGCCGGCCAGCTCCGGCAGGGTCTGCGCCTCGACGCCGCCGCGGGCCACGTCGAACGCCGCGGGCGGCCCCTGCGGTGCTCGACGAACGCCGGACGGTACCCGTTGGTCGGACATGCGGCCCCCACCCCCTACCGGTCACCCGGCCGCCCCGGGTGCCGACACGGGCAGGCTAATTGCGGTCACACTCCGCTAGATAGGAGGCGGCCGATGTCTGACAGTTCACATCGGACCTTTGCCCCCGTCCGGCGGTGTCCGACCGTGTCCAGTCCCGTCCAGGATCGCCATGCTGAACCGACGTCTCGTGCCACCGTCCCTGGTGCGGGTTCGGCCCGCGCCACGAAACCCTGGGGAAGGGGTACAGATGATCCGTCCACACCCGACCGCCCGACGGTCCACGACGATGCTGCGTCGCATCGCCGTCACCGCGTGCGGCCTCACGCTGCTCGTCGCGGGCGTGAGCGGCGCACCGGCCACCGCCGCGCCGAAGGGCAAGGCCACCACCGCCGGATCGTTCGTCGACAGCACGGCGGTGCCGGGCGGCTTCGCCTCCTGGTCCGAGCTGCTGGAGTTGCAGCAGCGGATGAACACCGCCGCCGCCCAGATCACCAACGCCGCGCAGCGCAGCGCGAACTCCGGCTTCGCCGGTATCATCGCCGATCCCACCACCCGCCAGCTCCAGGTCTACTGGAAGGGCGAGCCGCCGGCCCGCCTCGTGGCCAACGCCCGGGCCACCGTCGCGACGACGGTGCTGCCCGCCGCGTACTCGCAGCGGGAGCTGATGGTCGCGGCCGACCGGCTGCGGGCCTCGGCCGGCGACAGGATCACCACGGTGGGGCCGCGCGCCGACGGCGCCGGCCTGCTCGTCGGTACGCAGAGCGGGCTGCTCGGCGCGACGGCCCTGGCCGGCGTTCCGGTGACCGTGCAGACCGGGGTCGCCGCCGCGCCCGCCACCCGGTGGGACGACAGTCCGCCCTGGTGGGGTGGCGCCGCGTGGCGCAACACCGCGACCGGTGGCGGCTGCTCGACCGGCTTCGGCGTCTTCGCGGGCGGGGTGTCGCGGGTGCTCTCCGCCGCGCACTGCGCCAACCTGAACGTGGTGGCGGCCGACCCGACCGGGCAGACCATCGGCACCGTCACCAGCCGCAACGTCAGCAGCGACACCCTGCTCATCGCGGGCAGCTCCGGCGGCCGGGTCTTCAACAACAGCACCGACGCGGCCGGCGCGGTGGTCAGCGAGTTCAGCAACCAGGTGATCGGCGCGCAGGCCAGCCAGGTCGGCAACTGGGTGTGCAGCTCGGGCGCGTACTCCGGCACCCGGTGCTCGATCCAGGTGAAGGCCCGCAACCTGTGCATCAACGTGCGGAACTTCGGCACGGTCTGCGGCCAGGTGCAGGCCGAGAACACCACCCACACCAACGGTGTCGGTCAGGGTGACAGCGGGGGCCCGGTGGAGATCGTGAATGCGGCGAACACTCTCCAGGTCTGGGCGACCGGCACCAACACCGCCATCGACGACACCAACACCTCGACGGCGTGTACCGGCTACGTTCCGACCGGGCGGGTGTGCGCCTGGCGGTTCTACTACGAGGACATCTTCTCCGGCATGGCCGGCGTCGGCGCCTCGGGCGTGGTCCTGGGCTGACGCCTCGGGGCGTTCCGTCGGTCGACCCGACGGCCGGGCCGGCGCGCACCCCGCGCGCCGGTCCGGTTCCGCGCTGGGCTCAGGCGCCGACGCCCCGGTCGGCGGCGAGCACGGCGTCGCCGCCGAGCAGCGCCGGCTCGGGCAGCGGCAACTGGATCTTGTGAGCCGCCTCCCAGTCGTAGACCAGGCCGGGGCGCACCTGCGCGGCGAAGTAGTCCACGGCGCTCATCCCACCCACCACCGGCTCGTCTACCTCGGCGACCAGCTGGGCGGGGACCAGGGAGAAACCGTTCTGGATGGCGGCGCTGAGCCGACGGTGACCGTCGACGACGAAGAAGTACTCCCCGGTGAAGCCGATCTTCAGCGGTTCCAGGGACTCGTCGCCGGCCTCGGCCACGTCGCCGACGAACTCGCTGTCCCAGAGCCCGCGCAGCGTCGCGATGTCCTCGGTCGGGTAGACCCGCGCCGGGTCGAGCAGCAGCAGCGGCGGGCCGTCGCGCAGCACGTCGGCGCCGAGCGTGCCCTCGTACGCGGCGATGATGTGCTCGACCACCTCGGCGGCGGAGGCTCGGGTCGTGTCGCAGATCAGGTCGTAGTTGCGCAGCCGCGCCTTGTCCACCCCGTAGCGGACGATGAACCGGCTGCGTTCGCTCTCGCTGCGCTCACGGAGCTTGGCCTTCGCCTCATCCAGCGAGGCGTAGCTCTCCGCCGGGCCGGACGGGCGGGCCAGCACCCGGCGGGCCGCCTCACCCGGCTCAGTGATCATGTGCACCTTGAGCGCGTGGGTGAAGAAGTGCCAGGCCAGCCGCGAATCCATGATCAGATGCTCGCCGGAGGCGGCGATGTCGCGCTGGAGCTGGTCGACGTAACCGTCGACGGCCTGGTCCAGCTCGGCGTGCAGATTGAGCTGCAGGGCTGTCATCTGCCGCTGCTGCGCCATCTCCCGATAGAGGTCACCGACGCTGACCCGGCGCATCCCGAGCCGCTTGGCGATCTCCACCGACACGGTGCTCTTGCCGCTGCCGAGGTCGCCGTTGAAGACGATCGATTGTCGAACGGTCACGACTGGTCCACCCCTGATAACCGGCTTCCTGACATCATCGACATCGCGTCCGACCGACGCGTTCCCGGCCCGCCCGCTTCGGCGGTGCCGTGACCTGGGGCCGTCGTACGCCCGAGCATGACGGGCGATGCTACCACCTCGACGCCAGCGCTTTGCCGGACGCGGTGTGCGGGCGGCGCCCGTCGGGCGGGGTACCGCCCGCCCGCGAGAGCGGCCCACTCTCCGGGGAAAACGGTCAGAACAGGCTCAGCGGATCGACCTGGAGACGAACCGGGTCGGCGGCCTTGCGGGCGGTGCGCACCCCGGCGGCCGAGTGCAGGGCCTCGGCGAGCGCCGCGGCCCGCGCCCGGGGCACCCGGACCAGCATCCGCTCGCGCCCCTCGTCAGCGGGCACCGGCCCGAGAACCTCGGCGTCACCGGGCAGCCGGGCCGCGGCGAGCAGGTCGGCAACCGCCTCGGCCGGGCCGGTGACGCTGGCCATCCGCACCGCCGGCGGGAAACCCAGCTCGCGGCGCTCGGCCAACTCCCGGCCGGCGAACCAGGCGGCGTCCCAGCGCAGCAGCGCCTGCACCGGGGCGAGCGCGCCGTCGGCGACCACCACCACGCGGCCGGCCGGCGCCGGGCGGGCCAGGGCCGCTGCGGACAGCCACCGGCGCAGCGCCTCCTCGCCGGCCCGCAGGTCGGCCCGGGTCAGCAGGGCCCACGAGTCGAGCAGCAGGACCGCGCCGTAGCCGCCCTCGGCGACCGGCTCGGCGCCGGGGGTGGCGACCACCAGGGCCGCACCGCCGGGCACGTCGGTCAGCACCTCCTCCCGTCCCGAGGTCCGCACCGGCACGTCGGGAAAGGCCCGGCCCAGCTCCTCAGCGGTACGCCGGGCGCCGGTCACCGCGGCCCGTAGCCGCCGACCGCCGCACTGCGGGCAGGCGTACGCCGCGGCGACCCGGGCGCACCACCGGCAGGCGGGGGTGCCGCCGGCCGACGGCAGCGCGAGCGGCCCGGCGCAGTGCGCGCAGCGGGCCGGGGTACGACAGTCGGCGCAGGACATCGAGGGCAGGTAGCCGCGCCGGGGCACCTGCACGAGCACCGGCAACCCCGCCCGCAGGGCGTCACGGGCGGCCGTCCACGCGAGGCTGGGCAGCCGAGCGGTCGCCGCACCGGGATCACGGGCGAGCTGGGGGTCGTCACCGGTCGGCGCGATGGCCGGTATCCGGGCCCGCACCGTCGCCCGGTCGGCGACCACCTCCCGCGCCCAGCCGGTCTCCAGCAGCAGTTGCGCCTCGGCCGTCCGGGCGTACCCGCCGACCAGCGCGCCGGCCTCGCCGAGCTGCGCGCGGGTGAGCAGCACGTCGCGGGCGTGCGGATAGGGCGCCCGAGGTTCGGAGTGCAGGTCGTCACCGTCGTCCCAGATGGCGACGAGTCCGAGCCGGGGCACCGGGGCGAACATCGCGGCCCGGGTCCCGATGACCACCGGCACCTGCCCGCGCCGGGCGGCGAGGAACGCCCGGTAGCGCCGGGCCGGCCCGAGGGCGGCGGAGAGGCTGACGTGCCGGCCCGGGCCCAGCACGCCGGTCAGGGCGGCGTCGAGGCGGTCGAGGTCGCGGGCGTCGGGGACCACGACGACGGCGCCGCGCCCACCGGCGACGGTGGCGGCCACCGCGTCGGCGTAGCGGGCGGCCCAGTCCTCGCCGGGCAGCGCGGACCAGACCGCGCGGGGCGCCCGGCCGTCGGTGAGCGCCCGCAGCAGCGCCGGCCCGGTCGGGTAGTCCCGCCAGCCGCGCGGGTCGACAGCCTCCCCCGGCACGGCGGGGGCCGTCGCCGGCGACGCGGGGGCCTCCCCCGGCGGGACGAAGGGGGCCTTCCCCGGCGGGGCGGAGGTCGTCGCCGGCGGGGCGGGGGGATCTCCCGGCACGGCGGGGCCGACCGCGTCGCCGGCAGCGCCGGACTCGGCCGCCGGCGACGGCTGCTCGTGGGGCTCCTTCTCGACCCGGGCGTGCCGGGGCGGCACGGCGAGCCGGAGCACGTCGGCCAGGTTGCCCGCGTACCGGTCGGCGACCGCCCGGGCCAACCGGGTGATCTCCGGGGCCAGCACCGGCTCGGGCGAGACCACCTTCTCCAGGTAGGCGAGCCGGCCGGTGTGCCCGGAGTCGTCCGCCCGCGACAGCAGCCAGCCGTCGACCAGCTGCCCCGCGAAGCGCACCTTCACCCGGGTGCCGGGCACCGCCACGTCGGCCAGCTCGGCCGGCACCAGGTAGTCGAACGGCCGGTCCAGGTGCGCCAGCGGAACGTCCACGCAGACGCGCGCGACCGGCGACCCGTCCGCGGGTCGCCGGTCGCTACGCCTGGTGGCGGTCAGGCTCCCGCGGCCGACTTGAGGTCGGCGGCCCGGTCGGTGCTCTCCCACGACAGGTCCGGCAGCTCCCGGCCGAAGTGGCCGTACGCGGCGGTCTGCTGGTAGATCGGGCGGAGCAGGTTGAGGTCCCGGATGATCGCGGCCGGGCGCAGGTCGAACACCTCGGAGACGGCCTTCTCGATCGAGGCGACCGGCACGGTCTCGGTGCCGAACGTCTCGATGAACAGGCTCACCGGGTGCGCCTTGCCGATGGCGTAGGCGACCTGCGCCTCGCACCGCTCGGCCAGGCCGGCGGCGACCACGTTCTTGGCCACCCAGCGCATCGCGTACGCGGCCGAGCGGTCCACCTTGGACGGGTCCTTGCCGGAGAACGCGCCGCCGCCGTGCCGGGCGTACCCGCCGTAGGTGTCGACGATGATCTTGCGGCCGGTCAGGCCGGCGTCACCCATCGGGCCGCCGATCTCGAACCGGCCCGTCGGGTTGACCAGCAGCCGGTAGCCCTCGGTGTCCAGACCGAGGCTCTCCAGCTCGGGCGCGATGACGGAGTCGCGCACGTCCGGGGTGAGCAGCGACTCCAGCGAGATGTCCGCGGCGTGCTGGCTGGACACCACGACGGTGTTCAGGCGGACCGGGCGGAGCCCCTCGTACTCGATGGTGACCTGGGTCTTGCCGTCCGGGCGCAGGTACGGGATGGTCCCGTCCTTGCGGACCGCGGCGAGCCGGCGGGCCAGCCGGTGGGCGAGGGCGATGGGCAGCGGCATCAGCTCGGGGGTCTCCGAGCAGGCGAAGCCGAACATCATGCCCTGGTCGCCGGCGCCCTGCGCGTCCAGCGCGCTCTCCGACGCACCGGTGCGCAGCTCGAAGGCGTTGTCCACGCCCTGCGCGATGTCCTCGGACTGCGCGCCGATGGAGACGCTGACCCCGCAGGACGCGCCGTCGAAACCCTTCTTCGACGAGTCGTAGCCGATGTCGAGGATGGTGCGCCGGACGATGGTGGGGATGTCGGCGTACGCCTTCGTGGTGACCTCACCGGCGATGTGGACCTGGCCGGTGGTGATCATGGTCTCGACCGCGACCCGGCTGTGCGGGTCCTCGGCGAGCAGCGCATCGAGGATGCCGTCGCTGATCTGGTCGGCGATCTTGTCCGGGTGGCCTTCCGTGACCGATTCGGACGTGAAGAGGCGGCGTGTCACGGCACTCCTAAGCGTGTGAGGTCGTTCCGCGGCAGTCTAGTCACCGCTGCGGCCGGTGTCGGGATCGGTCGCGCGCTGTTCCACCCGTCAGGAGCGGTTGGCCAACCGCGCCACGACGAGGTCCCACACGGTGTCGGCCACGGCCTCCTTGGCCTGCTCCGGCAGACGGCTCACCGAGCCGTCCGCGCCGATGACCGTCACCGTGTTGGTGTCGGCGCCGAAGACCCGGTCCGGACCGACCTCGTTGACCACGATCAGGTCGGCCCGCTTCCGGGCGAGTTTCGCCCGGCCGTTGGCCTCCGCGTCGCCGGTCTCGGCGGCGAACACCACCAGCACCTGCTCCGGTCGCTTGCGCTGGCCGAGCTCCGCCGCGATGTCCGGGTTCGTGACGAGCTCGATGGTGGGAGCGACACCGTCGTCCGACTTCTTGATTTTGCCAGGCGCGTACGTCGCCGGTCGGAAATCGGCCGGAGCCGCCGCCATCACGACCGCGTCGGCCTCGGCGGCGGCCTGCAGGGTCGCCTCGCGCAGCTCGGCGGTCGTGCCGACGCGGACCAGGTCGACCCCTGCCGGGTCGGCGAGGGAGACGTTGGCCGCGATGAGCGTGACCCGCGCGCCCCGGGCGACAGCCGACCGGGCGAAGGCGTAGCCCTGCTTGCCGGACGAGCGGTTGCCGAGGAAGCGGACCGGGTCCAGCGGCTCGCGGGTGCCGCCGGCGGTGACCACCAGCCGGCGGCCGGTCAGGTCGGCGGGGGCGGACCCGCCCCGAGCCAGGACCTGGCGGGCGACCGCGAAGATCTCCGCCGGGTCGGGCAGTCGGCCCTTGCCGGTGTCGGCGCCGGTGAGCCGCCCCACGGCCGGCTCGATGACCCGCACGCCCCGGGACCGCAGCGTGGCGACGTTCGCGACGGTGGCCGGATGCTCCCACATCTCGGTGTGCATGGCCGGAGCCAGCACCACCGGGCAGCGGGCGGTCAGCAGCGTGTTGGTCAGCAGGTCGTCGGCGAGCCCGTGGGCGGCCTTGGCGAGCAGGTCGGTGGTGGTCGGCGCGACCACCACCAGGTCGGCCTGCTTGCCGAGGCGGACGTGCGGCACCTCGTGCACGTCGGACCAGACGTCGTCGGCGACCGGTTGGCCGGAGAGCGCCGCCCAGGTCGGCGCCCCGACGAACTTCAGCGCCGACGCGGTCGGCACGACCCGGACCCGGTGGCCCGACTCGGTGAAGAGTCGCAGCAGCTCACACGCCTTGTAGGCGGCGATGCCGCCGCCGACCCCGAGGACGATCGAGGCGGACATCGACGGGTGCGGGCTTACGGCTGGTCGGTCGGCTCGGCGGTGAGCAGGCCCGCGTTGATCTCGCGCATGGCGATGGAGAGGGGCTTCTCCTGCGGGGTGGTCTCGACGAGCGGACCGACGTACTCCAGGAGGCCCTCACCGAGCTGGCTGTAGTAGGCGTTGACCTGGCGCGCGCGCTTGGCGGCGAAGATGACCAGCGCGTACTTCGACGTCGTCTTCTCAAGGAGCTCGTCGATCGGCGGGTTGGTGATGCCTTCGGGGTTGGCGATGGATCCCACGAATTAACCTCTGCGTCTTTCGAGCCGCGCGGACGCGGTGCTGAGTCTCAACGGCGGCCGGCCGTCAGCCGCGTACACGCGACCAGGCCGGATCCGGATAAGAAGAACCGAGTAAGCCTACCAGCTCGTCGGCGACCCGATCGGTGTGGTCGTGCGTCAGGGTGTGCGCGAAGGCGGCGGCCACGGCGGCGTCGGGTCGGTGCCCGGGTGGGATCAACAGCACCAGCCGCGCGGCGGGCACTCGCGCCCGCACCAGCCGGGCGCCGGGGACGTCGAGCGGGAGCAGGACCGGCTGCCCGGCGTCGAGCCGGGCGCGCAGCGGCGGGTCGAGGGTGCCCCGGTGGTACGCGCCGATCCGGGACCACTCCAGCAGGTCTCCGGTGGCCACCCGGCGCTCGAACTCGGCCGGGGCGAGAAAGACCCGCTGCTCACCGTCCACCTCCGGCTCCCGGCGCGGCCTCGTCGTTGCCGGCACCGGGATCCACACGGACGGGAAACGCGCCCGAACGAGCTCGACGACACTCTCCCTGCCGGAACCCGAAGGTCCAGCCAGGACAGTGAGCCGAGCCGCCGGGCGCGTCTCGCCATCCGTGCTCACTGCTTGTTTCTACACGCTGCCAGGTTCAGTTGGCGGCGAACTCTCCAAGCAGTGCCTTGCGCTGCTGCTCGCCGAGGCCACGCAGGCGACGGCTGTCAGCGATCTTGAGCTTCTCCATGATCTGGGTAGCCCGGATCTTGCCGATGCCCGGCATCGCCTGCAGGACGGCCGAAACCTTGAGCTTGCCCACGACGTCGTCGCTCTCGGCGCGCTCGAGGACGGCACCAAGGGTGGTCTTGCCCTGCTTGAGCTGCTCCTTCAGCTCGGCACGGGCCTTGCGGATCTCCGCGGCCTTCTCGAGCGCGGCAGCGCGCTGTTCGGGGGTCAGTGACGGGAGCGGCACCAGTTCTCCTCAGGTCCCTATCGCGGCGGGCGGGGCGCACCGCCGCATCTGTGAAACGTGGTGTCGCTGTGAACCAAGGGGTCCGTGGTTCCCAGCGCGGGGAAAACTAGCGGTCAACGGAGCTTTCGGCAACGTGGGCGCGCGATGATCATCGCAAAGTGACCGAGCCGTCAGTCAGTCACCGGGCAGCCAGAACGGCCCGGCACTCGGCCGAGACCCGGTCGGCGGCGGCCCGCAGGGCGTCCGCGTCCGGTCCCGCCGACAGGACCTCCCGGGAGTACGACGGGAGCACCGAAGCGAGGCTGGAACCGAAGACGGTGCGCAGATCCGCGGCGCCCGCACCCTGCGCGCCGAGCCCCGGAGCGAGCAGCGGACCCCCCACGCCGGAGAGGTCATGACCGGTGTCACCGATGGTTGCGCCGACCACCAGACCGAAGCTGCCGAGGGGGGTCGCACCCCTGTTGAGCTGGGAAATCTCGTCGATCACGGTCTGCGCGACGGTCCGCCCGTCGGCCGTGCGGGCCCGCTGCACGGCCGCGCCCTCGGGGTTCGAGGTGAGGGCCAGCACGAAGACCCCGCCGCCGTGTTTGGCGGCCAACTCGAACATCGGCGCCAGCGAACCTACTCCCAGGTAGGGACTGGCCGTGACCGCGTCGACATACAGCGGGCTGGATGGATCAAGGTACGCGGAGGCGTACGCGCTGACCGTTGAGCCGATGTCGCCACGCTTGACGTCCAGAAGAACGAGCGAACCGGCTTCTCGTAACTGTCGGATAGTTGACTCAAGGATCGCCACACCGCGGGATCCGAATCGCTCGAAAAAGGCCGACTGAGGCTTGACCACCGCAACCCGGTCACCGAGCGCTTCCACCACGGTCCGGGAGAACCGTTCGAGGCCGTCGACGTCGTCCGCGAGGCCCCACCGGGCCAGCAGACCGGGATGCGGGTCGATGCCCACACAGAGCGGTCCGCGCTCGCTGACGGCCCGGTGCAGTCGGGTGCCGAAGCTCTCCATCTGTGCACTTCCCCTCTACTCGTCCGGGCGGCGGACCGCCTCGGGGCGTACTCGTTGACCGGGACCGCTCAGCCGGCCGCCACCGCCGCCGCCACCCCGGCCGCGATACGGGCCAGGTCGGCGTCGTCGGTGACGTACGGCGGCATCGTGTAGATCAGGTCGCGGAACGGCCGCAGCCAGACGCCCCGCTCGACGGCCGCCGCGGTGGCCGCGCCGAGGTCGACCTCGTGGTCGAGCTGGACCACCCCGATCGCCCCGAGCACCCGCACATCCGCCACGCCCGGCGCGGCGCGCAGCGGCTCCAGGCCGGCGCGCAGACCGGCGTTGACCCGGGACACCTGCGCCGCCCAGTCCCCGGCCCGCAGCAGCCCGATGGAGGCGTTGGCGACCGCGCAGGCCAGCGGGTTGCCCATGAACGTGGGCCCGTGCGCCAGCACGCCGTCGGCGGAGATGCCCCGGGCGACCTCGGCGGTGCACAGCGTCGCGGCCAGGGTCAGGTAGCCCCCGGTGAGCGCCTTGCCCACGCACATCACGTCGGGGGCCACCCCGGCGTGTTCGGCGGCGAACATCGCGCCGGTACGGCCGAACCCGGTCGCGATCTCGTCGAAGATCAACAGCACCCCGTGCGCGCGGGTCACCTCGCGCAGCACCCGCAGGTAACCCGGATGGTGGAACCGCATCCCGCCGGCGCCCTGGACGACGGGCTCGACGATCACCGCGGCCAGCTCGTCGGCGTGCCGCTCGACGGTGTCCACCAACGCCGCCACGTACGCCTCGTCCGGCGGGTCGGTGAAGCCGCCGGGCGGCACCGGGGCGAAGATCTGCCGCGGCAGCACGTCACCCCAGAGGTGGTGCATCCCGCCCTCCGGGTCGCAGACGCTCATCGGGTGGAACGTGTCGCCGTGGTAACCACCCCGCCAGGTCGCCAGCCGGCGCCGCTGCGGCCGGCCGACGGCCCGCTGGTACTGCAGGCACATCTTCGCCGCCACCTCGACGCTCACCGAGCCGGAGTCGGCCAGGAACACGTGCTCCAGACCCTCCGGGGCCAGCTCGACGAGGGTCCGCGCGAGCTGCACCGCGGGCTCGTGGGTGAGGCCACCGAACATCACGTGGCTCATCCGGGCGAGCTGGTCGGTCACTGCCGCGTCCAGCACCGGGTGCCGGTAGCCGTGGATCGCCGCCCACCAGGACGACATGCCGTCCACCAGCTCGCGGCCGTCGGCCAGGGTCAGCCGTACGCCCTCGGCGCTCCGCACCACGTACGGCGGGTTCGCCGGCGGCAGGGCGGCGTACGGGTGCCAGACGTGCGCCCGGTCGGTGGCCAGAATCTCCTCGGGCGTCATGCGTGCTCCTTCCGGACCGGACGGCGGACCAGGCGGTGGGCCGGACGACGGGCCGCGCGGCCGGGCGGCACCTCTCCCCATCCGCCTTTGCTCTGCTTCAGCGGAGGCAACAGTGGGTGTCCGGATATCGGACGCCCACTGTCTCCTCGGTTGAAGCAGTGCAAAGGCGGCAGTGACCGGTCGGGGTCCTCGGCCGACCGACACACGGACCCGGCGGTGCCGCCGGGCCGAGGGCTGCTCACCGGCCGGCGACCGGATCCGGTGTCGCCGCGGTGGCGCTCGCGCGGGCGGCGGCGCGCACCAGGGCCGGGCCGCGGTAGATGAAGCCGGTGTAGAGCTGCACCAGGGCGGCGCCGGCATCGAACATCCGCGCCGCGTCGTCCGGATCGAGCACCCCGCCGACTCCGATGATCGGTAGCCGGCCGCCGGTCTCACGGTGGACGAACGCGACCACCTCCCGAGCCCGCCCGGTCAGCGGTCGACCGGACAGGCCACCGGCCTGGGCGCCGCGTTCGGAGTCGGCCGTGGCCAGCCCGGTACGGGCCAGCGTGGTGTTGGTGGCGATCACCCCGGCGGCGCCCCGGGCCAGGCAGACCTCCAGCAGCTCGGCGATCGCCGCCTCGGTCAGATCCGGCGCGATCTTGACCAGCACCGGCTTCTCCCCCACCAGCGCGCCGAGCAGCGCGTCCAGGTGCGCGCGGTCCTGCAACGACCGTAGGCCCGGGGTGTTCGGTGAGGAAACGTTGACCGCGAAGTAGTCGCCGTGCCCGCGCAGCGCCCGGTACGAGGCGAGGTAGTCCTCGACCGCCTCGTCGAGCGGGGTCACCTTGGACTTGCCCAGCGAGATCCCCAGCGGCACCCCGATGGGGCGCGGCAGCGCGTCCAGCCGGGCGGCCAGCGCGGCGGCCCCGGCGTTGTTGAAGCCCATCCGGTTGACCACGGCCTCGCTGGCCGGCAGCCGGAACAGCCGCGGCCGGGGGTTGCCCGGCTGGGCGTGCGCCGTCACCGTGCCGACCTCGACGAAGCCGAAGCCGAGCGCCGGCCAGGCCGCCAGCGCGGCGCCGTCCTTGTCCATGCCGGCGGCCAGGCCGACCGGGTTGGGGAACCGCACGCCGAACACCGTGCGGGGCGCCTGAACGGCGTAGCGGGCCCGCAGGGCCGCGAGGGCCACCGGACGCCGCGACAGCGCCGCCAGCCGCCGCAGCGTCCACTCGTGCGCCGCCTCGGCGTCGCCGCCGCCGAGACGGAACAACCCCGGCCGCACGACCCGCTCGAACAGGGTCACTGGGCCGCCCGGAGGGTGGCGTGCAGGTCCTGCAGCGGGCGCACCTGCATGTCGCCCCGGATGCGCGCCTCGATGCCCATGACCGCGGCAGCCGCGCCCGGAACCGTGGTGATGCAGGGGATGTCGGTGGTGACGGCGGCGCTGCGGATCTCGTAGCCGTCCGAGCGGGCGCTGGCGCCCGAGCCCTGCGGCGTGTTGATCACCAGGGCCACGTCGCCGCGCAGGATCAGCGACACCGCGTCGTCCCCCTCGCCCGCCTGGTAGTGCTTGCGGATCTGCTCGCAGGCGATGCCGTGCCGGCGCAGCACCTCGGCGGTGCCGGTGGTCGCCACGATCTCGAAGCCCAGGTCGGCCAGCCGCTTGATCGGGAAGATCATGCCGCGCTTGTCCCGGTTGGCCACCGACACGAAGATCTTCCCGGCGGTCGGCAACGACCCGTACGCGGCCGACTGGCTCTTGGCGAAGGCGTGCCCGAAGTTGGTGTCGATGCCCATCACCTCGCCTGTCGACTTCATCTCCGGGCCGAGCAGCGAGTCGATCCCCTTGCCCGCCCGGGTCCGGAAGCGCTTGAACGGCAGCACCGCCTCCTTGACCGCGATCGGCGCGTCGGCGGGCATCGTGCCCCCGTCCCCCGTCGCCGGGAGCAGGCCCTCGGCGCGCAGCTCGGCGATCGTCGCGCCGAGCGCGATCCGGGCGGCGGCCTTGGCCAGCGGAACGGCAGTCGCCTTCGAGACGAACGGGACGGTCCGCGACGCGCGCGGGTTGGCCTCCAGGACGTAGAGCACGTCGTCCTTGAGCGCGTACTGCACGTTGAGCAGACCGCGCACGCCGACGCCGCGGGCGATCGCCTCGGTGTAGCGGCGGACCTCGGCCAGGTGCGACCCCGCGAGGGTGATCGGCGGCAACGCGCAGGACGAGTCGCCGGAGTGGATCCCGGCCTCCTCGATGTGCTCCATCACGCCACCGATGTAGACCGCGCCGTCGGCGTCGCACAGGGCGTCCACGTCGATCTCGATGGCGTCGTCGAGGAACCGGTCCACCAGCACCGGGTGGTCGCCGGAGATGTCGGTGGCCCGACCGATGTAGTCGCGCAGCGTCGGGTCGTCGTAGACGATCTCCATGCCCCGCCCGCCCAGCACGTACGACGGGCGGACCAGCACCGGGTAGCCGATCTCGTCGGCGATCGCCTTGGCCTCGTCGTAGGACGTGGCCATGCCGTGCGCCGGCGCGCGCAGCCCGGCACGGGCCAGCACCGCGCCGAACGCGCCCCGCTCCTCGGCCAGGTGGATCGACTCCGGGGAGGTGCCGACGATCGGCACGCCCGCGTTCTTGAGCCGCTGCGCCAACCCCAGCGGGGTCTGCCCGCCAAGCTGCACGACCACCCCGACCACGCCCGGCCCGCCGGCCGCCCGGCCGGACGAGTCCTCCGCGTGCCAGACCTCCAGGACGTCCTCGAAGGTCAGCGGTTCGAAGTAGAGCCGGTCGGCGGTGTCGTAGTCGGTGGAGACCGTCTCGGGGTTGCAGTTGACCATGACGGTCTCGTAACCGGCCGACCGCAACGCCTGGACCGCGTGCACGCACGAGTAGTCGAACTCGATGCCCTGCCCGATCCGGTTCGGACCGGAGCCCAGAATCAGCACCTTCGGCCGGTCCGACGGCACGACCTCGGTCTCGGTGTCGTACGTGGAGTAGTGGTACGGCGTGGTGGCCTCGAACTCGGCCGCGCAGGTGTCCACCGTCTTGTAGACCGGGCGTACGTCGAGGCGGTGCCGCAGGGTCCGTACGCCGTCCTCGGCCGCCAGCTCCGGACGCAGCGCGGCGAGCTGCCGGTCGGACAGGCCGGCCCGCTTGGCGCGACGCAGCAGCTCGGCGTCGAGCACCGGCGCGTCGACGATCTCGGCGCGCAGCTCGATCAGCGCGACGATCTGGTCCAGGAACCACGGGTCGATCCCGCCGGACGCCTCGGCGACCTCGGCGATCGACGCGCCGAGGCGCAGCGCCCGCTCCACCGTGTAGAGCCGGCCGTCGTGCGGGACGCGCAGCGCGGCGAGGGTGTTCTCCCGCGTCGCGTCGGCCGGGTCGGGGACGGTCCAGAAACCAGATGATTTGGTTTCCAGCGAGCGCATCGCCTTGTTCAGCGCCTCGGTGAAGTTGCGCCCGAGGCTCATCGCCTCGCCCACCGACTTCATGGTGGTGGTCAGCTCCGGGTCCGCGCCGGGGAACTTCTCGAACGCGAACCGGGGGATCTTCACCACCACGTAGTCGAGGGTCGGCTCGAACGCCGCCGGGGTCTTCAGCGTGATGTCGTTGGGGATCTCGTCGAGCGTGTAGCCGATGGCCAGCTTCGCGGCGATCTTCGCAATCGGGAAGCCGGTCGCCTTGGACGCCAACGCCGAGGAGCGCGACACCCGCGGGTTCATCTCGATCACGACGATCCGGCCGTCGACCGGGTTGACCGCGAACTGGATGTTGCAGCCGCCGGTGTCCACCCCGACCTCGCGCAGCACGGCGATACCCAGGTCGCGCAGGCGCTGGTACTCCCGGTCGGTGAGCGTCATGGCCGGGGCCACGGTGACGCTGTCGCCGGTGTGCACGCCCATCGGGTCGAGGTTCTCGATCGAGCAGACGACCACCACGTTGTCGTGCCGGTCGCGCATCAGCTCCAGCTCGTACTCCTTCCAGCCGAGCACGCTCTCCTCGATGAGCACCTCGTGCACCGGGCTGGCGGTCAGGCCGTCGCCGGCGATGCGGGCCAGGTCCTGGGGCGTGTGCGCCATGCCGGAGCCCAGGCCACCCATGGTGAACGACGGCCGGATCACCACCGGCAGGCCCAGCTCGGCGACTGTCGCCTCGACCTCGTCCATGGAGTGGCACACCCGGGAGCGCGGCACCAGCCCGGCCGGGTCGTCGACGCCCAGGCGTACGCCGGCCTTCGCCACGATCTCCTTGAACAGCTGGCGGTCCTCGCCCCGGTTGATGGCGTCGATGTTCGCGCCGATCAGCTCGACGCCGTACTTGTCCAGGACGCCGGCCTCGTGCAGGGCGACTGCCGTGTTCAGCGCGGTCTGCCCGCCGAGGGTGGCCAGGATCGCGTCCGGGCGCTCCTTGGCGATGACCAGCTCCACGAACTCCGGGGTGATCGGCTCGACGTACGTGGCGTCGGCGAACTCGGGGTCCGTCATGATCGTGGCGGGGTTGGAGTTGACCAGGCTGACCCGGATCCCCTCGCTGCGCAGCACCCGGCACGCCTGGGTGCCGGAGTAGTCGAACTCGCAGGCCTGCCCGATGACGATCGGCCCGGAGCCGATCACGAGGATGTGCTTGAGATCGGTCCGCTTAGGCATTCTTGGCGCCCTCACTGCGATTCAGGTCGAGGCCACGGCCCTCGACCAGCTCGGCGAAACGGTCGAAGAGGTAGTCGGCGTCGTGCGGGCCGGCTGCCGCTTCCGGGTGGTACTGCACGGTGAAGGCGGGGACGTCCACGGCCCGCAACCCCTCGACCACGTTGTCATTGAGGCAGACGTGCGACACCCGCACGCCGCCGAAGTCGGTGTCAATCACCTGGTCGGGGACCACCGCGCCCTGCCCCGCACCGGGCACCTTGACCGCGCCGAGCCGCTGTTCGCGGCCCGACACGTCGACCGCGAAGCCGTGGTTGTGGCTGGTCACCTCGACCTTGCCGGTGGCCCGGTCGAGCACCGGCTGATTGATCCCCCGGTGGCCGTAGCCCAGCTTGTAGGTGCCGAAGCCGAGCGCCCGGCCGAGGATCTGGCTGCCGAAGCAGATGCCGAACAGCGGCACCTCCCTCCGCAGCGCCTCCCGGGCCAGCGCCACCGGGCCGTCGGCCGTCGCCGGGTCGCCGGGGCCGGGCGACAGGAAGACCGCGTCGGCGCCGGTGGCCAGCAGGTCCTCGATGCTCGACGAGGCCGGCAGCACGTGGGTGGTCACCCCGCGCGCGGCCAGCCGGCGCGGCACGTTGCGCTTGATGCCCAGATCCAGCGCCGCCACGGTGAACCGCTTCTCACCGAGCGCCTCGACGACGTACGGCTGGGCGGTGGTCACCTCGGCGGACAGGTCCGCGCCGACCATCTGCGGCGACTGCCGGACCCGGGCCAGCAGGCTCTGCGGGTCCTTCTCGACGCTGGAGATGCCCACCCGCATGGCGCCCCGCTCGCGCAGGTGCCGGGTCAACGCCCGGGTGTCCACGCCGCTGATGCCCACCACACCCTCGGTGGCGAGGCGGTCCTCCAGGCTGCCGGTGGCCCGCCAGTTCGAGCCGATCCGGGCCGGGTCGCGGACGACGTAGCCGGCCACCCAGATCCGGCCGGACTCGTCGTCCTCGCCGTTGACGCCGGTGTTGCCGATGTGCGGCGCGGTCTGCACCACCACCTGCCGGTGATAGGACGGATCGGTGAGCGTCTCCTGGTAACCGGTCATGCCGGTGTTGAAGACCGCCTCGCCGAAGGTCTCACCGACGCTGCCGTACGCCTCACCGGGGAACGTGCGCCCGTCCTCGAGGACGAGGATCGCGGGTCTGCGCTTGACCATTACTTGACAGCCTTTCCGTCCAGGACCGTCGGCTCGCCGCGCAGGAAGGTCGCCACGATGCGACCCGGCAGCGTCATGCGGGCGTACGGGGTGTTACGACTGCGACTGGCCAGTTCCGCCGGCTCGATGGTGCGGCGGACGGCCGGGTCGATCACTGTCAGGTTGGCCGGCACGCCGGGCGCCGGGTCGATGCCGTGCCCGGTCAGCCCCGCGATCCGGGCGGGGGTGCGGGACATCCGCTCGGCGATCAGGTCCCACTCGGGGCCGAACACGTCGAGCGCGATGGACAGCGCCGTCTCCAGGCCGAGCATCCCCGGCCGGGCGTACGCCCACTCGCACTCCTTGTCCTCCACGGCGTGCGGGGCGTGGTCGGTGGCGATGATGTCGATGACGCCGTCGGCGAGCGCGGACCGCAGGGCGGTGATGTCCGCGGCCGTGCGCAGCGGCGGGTTCACCTTGAAGACCGGGTCGTAGCTCTCCGCGTGCTCGTCGGTGAGCAGCAGGTGGTGCGGGGTGACCTCGGCGGTGACGCGTACACCACGGGCCTTGGCCTGGCGCAGCACCTCGACGCTGCCGGCGGTGGAGACGTGGCAGACGTGCAGGCGGCTGCCCACGTGCTCGGCGAGCAGCACGTCCCGGGCGATGATCGCCTCCTCGGCGACCGCCGGCCAGCCGATCAGGCCGAGCCGGGTGGAGACCTCACCCTCGTGCATCTGGGCGCCCTCGGTGAGGCGGGGCTCCTCGGCGTGCTGGGCGATGACCCCGTCGAACGCCTTGACGTACTCCAGGGCCCGGCGCATCAGCAACGGGTCGGCGACGCAGTGCCCGTCGTCGGAGAAGATCCGCACCCGGGCCGCGGAGTCGGCCATCGCGCCCAGCTCGGCGAGGCGCTCGCCGGCCAGCCCGACGGTGACCGCGCCCACCGGCTGCACGTCGACCAGCCCGGCCTCCCGGCCGAGCCGCCAGACCTGCTCGACGACGCCTGCGGTGTCCGCGACCGGCGAGGTGTTCGCCATCGCGCAGACCGCCGTGTAGCCGCCCAGCGCCGCCGCCCGGGACCCGGACTCGACGGTCTCGGCGTCCTCCCGGCCGGGCTCGCGCAGGTGGGTGTGCAGGTCGACCAGGCCCGGCAGGGCGACCAGCCCGGCGCCGTCGACCACCACGGCGTCCGGCGCGGACAGCCCCGGACCGACCTCGGCGACGACGCCGTCGCGGATCAGCAGGTCGGTCGGCGCGGCGCCGACGATGCTCACGCTGGTGATGAGGTACGCGGTCACCGGTTGTTCCCTCCGAGCAGCAGGTACAGAACAGCCATCCGCACGGAGACCCCGTTGGTGACCTGTTCGACGATTGTGGAGCGGGGTGAGTCGGCCACCTCGGGGGTGATCTCCATCCCCCGGTTCATCGGGCCCGGGTGCATGACGATCGCGTGCTCGGGCAGCCGGCGCATGCGCGGGCCGTCCAGCCCGTAACGGCGGGAGTACTCGCGCGCGGAGGGGAAGTAGGAGTCCTTCATCCGCTCCCGCTGCACCCGCAGCATCATCACGACGTCGACGTCGGGCAGCACGGCGTCGAGGTCGTACGACACGTCGGTGCCCGGGGCGAGGGCGCCGGCGATGTCGACGGGGATGAGGGTGGGCGGACCGACCAGGGTGACCTTCGCGCCGAGGGTGGACAGCAGCAGGACGTTGGAGCGGGCCACCCGGGAGTGCAGCACGTCCCCGACCACCGCGACCGACAGGCCGGCGAGGCGGCCCAGCCGGGCCCGCATGGTGTACGCGTCGAGCAGCGCCTGGGTGGGGTGCTCGTGGGTGCCGTCGCCGGCGTTGACCACCGACCCGTCGACCCAGTTGGCGAGCCGGTGCGGGGCGCCGGAGGCGGGGTGCCGCACGACCACCGCGTCGGCGCCCATGGCCTGCAGGGTCAGCGCCGTGTCCTTCAGGCTCTCGCCCTTGGCGACGCTGGACCCCTTCGCGGAAAAGTTGATCACGTCGGCGCTGAGCCGCTTCGCCGCCGCCTCGAACGAGATCCGGGTCCGGGTGGAGTCCTCGTAGAAGAGGTTCACCACCGTCCGGCCGCGCAGCGCGGGCAGCTTCTTGATCTCGCGGCCGGCGACGGTGGCCATCTCGGCGGCCGTGTCCAGGATCTCGGTGGCGGTGTCGGCGTCCAGGTCCGCGCCGGAGAGCAGGTGCCTGATCATGAGTGGGTTCCCCCGTACAACTTGACCTCGTCGGCGCCGTCGGTCTCGGCGAGCGTCACCTTGACGCTCTCGGCGAGCGCCGTCGGGATGTTCTTGCCGACGTAGTCGGCGCGGATCGGCAACTCGCGGTGGCCGCGGTCGACCAGGACGGCGAGCTGCACCGACGCCGGGCGGCCCACGTCGTTGAGCGCGTCGAGCGCGGCCCGCACGGTGCGCCCGGAGAAGAGCACGTCGTCGACGAGGATCACCCGCTTGCCGTCGATGCCGCCGCTGGGCACCTGGGTCGGGCCGATCGCGCGGGTGGCGTGCCGGCGCAGGTCGTCGCGGTAGAGCGTGATGTCGAGCACACCGACCGGGACGACGACGTCCTCGAAGGTGCTGATCCGGGAGGCGAGCCGCCGCGCGAGAGGCGCACCCCGGGTGGGAATCCCGAGCAGCACGGTGTCGGCGGCGCCCTGGGTCTTCTCCAGGATCTGGTGGGCGATGCGGTCGACCACGCGCTGCACGTCGGCGCTGGCGAGGATCACCTTCACCGAGGGTTGTCGCGGTGGTGACGAGCGGGCAGCCGGTGGGTATGCCACGGCGGACCTCCTTCCCCGCCTCACGGGACGGGTCGTTAAAGGATGTCGGGCACCTCCGGCCGGTGAGCGCGAGCAGACCGACCGAGGCTTCACGCCACGTTACCAGTGGTCACCAGGCCGACGGACGGCGGCTGCTGACCACTGGATCAGGCCGACGAAATGGGGATAACTCCCTCGGTGCTCCCCAACGGTAAGGTCACGACCACTTGACCACGTGTCGCATTCCCCGTACCGTCACGCTCCGTAGCGATCGACGGGAGAACCCCGAGCAGCACTGGGAGTGTCCGAATGCCCTCTGAATACGCCAAATCTCTGGGCGCACGCCTGCGCTCCATCCGCCAGCAGCAGGGCCTCTCCCTGCAGGGTGTGGAGGAGAAGTCGAACGGGCGGTGGAAGGCCGTGGTGGTCGGCTCGTACGAGCGTGGCGACCGGGCCGTGACGGTGTCCCGTCTGGCCGAGCTGGCCGAGTTCTACCGTGTGCCCGTCTCGGAACTGCTGCCCGACGGCAGCGGCGTCCGGCACGAGCCCACCAGCAAGATCGTCCTGGACCTGGAGCGGCTCTACGACGAGGCCTCCGAGGACCTGGCCTACGTCGCCCGCTACGCCCGCGCCATCCAGCAGCAGCGCGGTGACTACAACGGCCGGGTGCTCTCCATCCGCGCCGACGACCTGCGGGCGCTCGCGATCGTCTACGACGCCTCACCGTCGGGTCTGATCGAGCGGCTCACCGAGCACGGCGTGCTGGTGGCCGACCCCCGGGCGTTCTTCGCCTCCTGAGCTGTCGCTTCACCGCAAGAAGGGCCCGTGCCGATGGCACGGGCCCTTCTTCGTCGTGCGGGTACGCGGGCCGCTCAGCGGGTGGCGTACTCGGCGATGCGGCCGAGCACGCCGTTGAGGAACCGCGGCGAATCGTCGGTGGACATCTGCCGGGCCAACTCGACGGCCTCGCTGATCGCCACCGCGTCGTCGATCTCGTCGACGTAGAGCAACTCGTAGACGGCGATCCGGGCCAGGTTGCGGTCGACCACCGGCATCCGCTCCAACGTCCAACCCTCGGCGTAGCTGGCGATCAGCTCGTCGATGCGGTTGAGGTGCTCGGCGACCCCCTCGATCAGGCCCACCGCGTAACCCAGGTGCTCCGGGCGGGGCTGTTCGATGCGCTGGAGGTAGCCGGCCAGGACCTCGACGGGCGGCCGGTCCCGCAGGTCGGCCTCGTAGAGGACGTCCAGCGCCCGCTTGCGCGCCTTGCGGCGTGCCGGCATCTGCTGCTTGGGACCCTCAGCCATCAGGCGCGGCCGAGGTAACGGCCGTCGCGGGTGTCGACCTTGATCTTCTCACCGGTGGTGATGAACAGCGGAACCGGCACGGTGGCGCCGGTCTCCACGGTCGCCGGCTTGGTGCCGCCGGTCGAACGGTCGCCCTGCAGGCCGGGCTCGGTGTAGGTGACCTCCAGCACGACGCTGGTGGGCAGCTCGATGTAGAGCGGCACACCCTCGTGCTGGGCGACGGTCGCCTCCGCCTCGGGCAGCAGGTAGTTGGCTGCCTCGCCGACGGTGCCGCCGGGCACGGTGATCTGGTCGAAGGTCTCCAGATCCATGAAGACGAAGTCCTCGCCGTCGGCGTACAGATACTGCATCGTGCGCTTGTCCACGGTCGCGGTTTCGACCTTGGTGCCCGCGTTGAAGGTCTTGTCGACCACCTTCCCGGACAGCACGTTCTTCAGCGTGGTGCGCACGAACGCGCCACCCTTACCGGGCTTGACGTGCTGGAACTCGACGACGGCCCAGAGCTCGCCGTCCAGGTTGAGTACCAGGCCGTTTTTGAGGTCGTTGGTGGAGGCCATTTCCTGCCTTGATCATCAATTGGCGGACAGACCTGGCAAGTCTACAAGCTGCGCCGAGACGCGTTACCCGCCGTGGTCGCCACCCGCGCAATCAGGCGTCCGACGCCTACCCTTGATAACTTTCCGTCATCGCCGCTTCACCACCGGGCGCCCGCACTTCGTCCTTTGCTCTGCTTCAGCGGAGGCAACAGTCACGGTCCGTGGCGCACCATGATCGGCGCCCCACCTCGACCCATCGCAGAGATCAGCAGCTCACGGCACGTGTTTCCTCTGTTGAAGCAGAGCAAAGGACGCGAAGCAGCAGGGCGCTCCCCTTCAGCGGGCGAGGAGCCGACCACCATCGGTGACGCCGCCGACATTCCACGACATTACGGTGGGTGAAACTTCAGGACGGGGCGGTCAGCCGACGCGAGCGGCCAGGTGGTGCAGGGCGAGGCGGTAGCCGTCGATGCCGAGACCGCAGATCACCCCGGTCGCCACCGCGGAGACCACCGAGTGGTGCCGGAACTCCTCGCGGGCGTGGATGTTGGACAGGTGCACCTCCACCAGCGGCCCGCGCAGCATGGCGCAGGCGTCGCGCACCGCGTACGAGTAGTGCGACCAGGCGGCCGGGTTGAGCACCACGGCGGCGCCCTCGTCGGCGGCGGCGTGCAGCCAACCGAGCAACTCGTGCTCGGCGTCGGTCTGCCGGACACTCACGTCGAGCCCCAGCTCCCGGCCGGTGGTCTCGCAGAGCGTCACCAGGTCGGCGTAGCTTGTCGAGCCGTACACGGCCGGCTCCCGGGTGCCGAGGCGGCCCAGGTTCGGCCCGTTCAACACGTACACCCTCATCAGATCGCCAGCTCGCGGTAGGCGGCTTCGAGCAGGGCGTCGTCCGGGCCCTCCAGCATCGCCGGGCGGGCCAGCGCGTCCAGCACCACGAACCGCAGCTTGCTGCCCCGGGCCTTCTTGTCCACCCGCATGACGGCCAGCAGCCGCTCCCAGGCGTCCGCCGGGTAGCTCACCGGCAGACCGAGCGCGGTCAGCGTGCGGCGGTGCCGCTCGGCGGTCGGCACGTCCAGCCGGCCGGCGAGCCGGGCCAGCGCGGCCGCGTACACCAGGCCGACGGCGACGGCGTGGCCGTGCCGCCAGCGGTAACCCTCGACCTGCTCGATGGCGTGGGCGAGGGTGTGGCCGTAGTTGAGCACCTCCCGCAGGCCCGACTCGCGCAGGTCGCCGGCGACCACGTCGGCCTTGACCCGGATGGCCCGCTCGATCAGCTCCCGGGTCACCGGGCCGCGCGGGTCGGTGGCCGCCGCCGGGTCACGCTCGACGAGATCCAGGATCACCGGGTCGGCGATGAAGCCGCACTTGACCACCTCGGCCAGCCCGGCCGCCAGGTCGACGGCGGGCAGGCTGTCCAGGGTGGCGAGGTCGGCCAGCACGCCGACCGGCGGGTGGAACGCGCCGACCAGGTTCTTGCCGGCGGCGGTGTTGATCCCGGTCTTGCCGCCCACCGCGGCGTCCACCATGCCCAGCAGCGAGGTGGCCACCGGCACCCAGCGCACGCCGCGCAACCAGCAGGCCGCGACGAAGCCGGCCAGGTCGGTCACCGCGCCGCCGCCGACGCCTACCACCGCGTCGGTACGCGTGAAACCAGCCGCGCCCAGCCGGTCCCAACAGGCGGCGGCCACCTCGATCTGCTTGCCCGACTCCGCGTCGGGCACCTCGATCGGCAGCGGCTCGACACCTGCCGCGCGCAGCCGTTCGCCGATCGCGTCGGCCAGGGCCTCGAGTGGGGGCGTGTGCAGCACCGCCGCCCGGGTCGCGCCGGGCAGCAGCCCGGGCAGCGCGTCCAGCAGGTCGCGCCCGACCAGCACGTCATACGGCCGTTCGCCGCCGACCGGAATCCGGGTCACCTCGTCCATCGCCGGCAGCCTAGTCCAGCGGACGGCGTGGCGACGGCGTCTGTCCACCTGCTGGCCGGGCGGCCCAGTCGGCCAGCCGGCGCGCGTGCTCGGCCACGGCGGTGCGCAGCGCGTCCGGGTGGCGCACGGTGAACGCGCAACCCAGCCCGGCGAGCAGCGCCGCCATGCCGGGAAGGCTCTCCGCCCGGGCCCGCAGCAGCACCCCGTCGCCGGTGGCGGTCAGCTCGGCCACACTGGCCGGGATGCGCCGCCGGGCGGCGACGAGGTCGGTCTCCAGCAGCACCTCCACCTCGTGCCGGTACGGCACGCCCGCCAGCGACCGGGTCAGCCACGCCACCGCGTCGAAGCCGTCCGGCACGGTGAACGTCGCCGCGCCGGGGGTGACCGCGCCGATCCGGTCCAGTCGGAACGTGCGCACCTCCCCGCGCCGGTGGTCGTGGCCGGTGACGTACCAGCGGCCGGCGTGGAAGACCAGCCCGTACGGGTCGAGGTCACGATGCGACAGCTCACCGCGCCACGAGCGGTAGTCCAGGCTCACCCGCTGCCGGTGCCGGGCGGCCGCGGCCAGGGCCAGCAGGGTGCCCGACGCGGGTCGCGCCTGGGGTTCGGGCCGCCGCAGGGTGAAGCCGAGGTGCTCCTGCACGGCGGTCAGCCGGTCGGCGAGCGCCGCCGGCAGCACCCGGCGGATCTTCGCCAGCGCGGTCGCGGTGGCCGGCAGCTCGGTGGCCAGCCCGACCCGTTCGGCGACGACCAGACCGAGCAGCACGGCCACCGCCTCGTCGTCGGTGAGCATCAGCGGCGGCAGCTTGAACCCGGGATGCAGCCGGTAGCCGCCGTGCCGGCCCCGGTCGGCGAGCACCGGGATGCCCAGCTCGACCAGGGTGGCCGCGTACCGGCGCACGGTCCGTTCGTCCACACCGAGCCGGCTGGCGAGGTCGCCGGCCGTCGCCCGGTGCCGGGCCTGGAGCAGCTCGAGCAGGGCCAGCACCCGGCCGGCGGGATGAGACACGGGTCACTCCTTCAAACCGGGCGGATCCTGTCCGGTTTCGATCGTACGGTCGGTCGGTAACCGAGAGAAGGAGCCACAGATGGCGACGTTCGTACTGGTGCCAGGGTTCTGGTTGGGCGCCTGGGCGTGGCGGGAGGTGACTGGTCAGCTACGCGCGCAGGGGCACGACGTCCACCCGATGACGCTGACCGGGCTGGCCGAGCGCCACCACCTCGCGGGGCCACAGGTGACCCTGGAGACGCACACCACCGACATCGTCCGGTTGATCGAGGTCGAGGATCTGCGCGACGTGCTGCTGGTCGGGCACTCGGGCGGCGGCATGCCGGTGGCCCAGGCGGCCGACCTCATCCCGGACCGCATCGCCCGGGTGGTCTACGTGGAGAGCGGGCCGCTACCGGACGGCACGGCGCAGTTCGACACGGTGCCGCCGCAGGAGCAGCAGCGGCTGCGCGCGGCGATCGGCGACGGGCACCTGCTGCCACCGCCGCCCTGGGACCCGACGGCCGATCCGACCAACCTGGCCGGCCTGGACGAGCCGACGCTGTCCCTCCTGCGCGAACGCTCCACCCCGCAGCCCCTGCGCACGGCGACCGATCCGGTGCGCCGCACGGGTGGGCACCCGGTGCCGACCGCGCTGGTCGCGAGCACGTTCCCGCTGACTGTGGTGCGGCAGATGATCGACGAGGGGCACCCGTTCTTCACCGGCCTGGCCGACGGCCAGCTGCACGAGCTGCCCACCGGGCACTGGCCGATGCTCAGCGAGCCGAAGGCGCTGGCCGACGTCCTCGACCTGATCGCGCGCGGCTGAGCGAAGGCCCGCACCGGGCGGCGGGCGCACCGGCCGCCCGGTACGGGCGGGCCGGCGTCAGCGCGGAAGCAGGGCGGCGATCTCGGCGACGACCGCCGCCGGCGTCCGACCGTCGGTGGTCACCGTCTCGGTGGCCACCTCGGCGTAGAGCGGCCGGCGCTGGTCCATCAGGTGCTTGAGGGTGGCGCGCGGATTGATCGCCAGCAGCGGCCGGCCCGCGCCGAGCCCGACCCGCTTCACCGCGTCGGGCAGCTCCACCGAGAGGTGCACGACCCGATGCCCCACCAGGGCCGCCCGGGTCTCCTCGGACAGCACGGCGCCGCCGCCGAGGGCGAGCACACCGGTGCCGGCGGCGAGCGCCGCCGCCACGGCGGCCCGCTCCAGGGCCCGGAAGTGGTCCTCACCCTCGTCGATGAAGATCTCCGGGATGGTCTTGCCGGCCAACTGCTCGATGTCGGCGTCGGTGTCCCGGAACTCCACGCCGAGGGTGGCGGCGAGCGCCTGCCCCACTGTGGTCTTGCCGCAACCGGGCACCCCGACCAGGACCACCACCGGCGCCATCAGCGGATGACCAACGCGTCGAGGTAGCCGGCCAGGTTGCGGCGGATCTCGGCGACCGAGTCACCGCCGAACTTCTCGGTGGCCGCCTCGGCCAGCACGAGCGCCACCATCGCCTCGGCGACGACCGCCGCGGCGGGCACCGCGCAGACGTCGGAACGCTGGTTGATGGCGGTCGCCGGCTCGCCCGTGACGACATCCACGGTGGCCAGCGCACGGTTCAGCGACGAGATCGGCTTCATGGCGGCGCGCACCCGCAGCGGCTCGCCGGTGGTGATGCCGCCCTCCAGCCCGCCGGCCCGGTCGGTGACCCGACGGACACCGGTGGCCGACGGGATGATCTCGTCGTGTGCCTCGGAGCCGCGGGAGCGGGCCTGCTGCCACCCGTCGCCGATCTCCACGCCCTTGATCGCCTGGATCGACATCAGCGCCGTGGCCAACCGGGCGTCGAGTTTGCGGTCCCACTGCACGTGACTGCCCAGACCCGGCGGCACCCCGTACGCCAGGACCTCCACCACGCCGCCGAGGGTGTCGGCGGCCTTCTTCGCGGCGTCCACCTCGGCGACCATCAGGGCGCTGGCCTCCGGGTCGAGGCAGCGCAGCGGGTCGGCGTCGATGCGGTCGGCGTCGGACGGGGTCGGGCGCAGCCCGGGCTTCGCGGCCACCGGCCCCAGCTCGACGACGTGCGAGACGATCTCGATGCCCAGGGCCTGGCGGATCAACGCCTTGGCGACGGTGCCGACGGCGACCCGGGCGGCGGTCTCCCGGGCGCTGGCGCGCTCCAGAATCGGCCGGGCGTCGTGGTGGCCGTACTTCTGCATGCCGGCCAGGTCGGCGTGGCCGGGCCGGGGGCGGGTCAGCGGCGCGTTGCGGGCCTGCCGGGCCAGCTCGTCGGGGTCGACGGGATCGGCGGCCATCACCGTGCGCCACTTCGGCCACTCGGAGTTGCCCACCCGGATCGCCACCGGACTGCCCAGGGTCACGCCGTGCCGCAGCCCGCCGATCACCTCGATCTCGTCCTGCTCGAACGACATCCGGGCACCACGGCCGTAGCCCAGCCGACGGCGGGCGAGCTCGCCCGCGATCTCGGTGGTGCTCACCTCGATGCCGGCCGGCACCCCCTCCATCAACGCGACGAGGGCGGGACCGTGCGATTCACCTGCAGTCAGCCAGCGCAACACAGCGGTCAGTCTGTCACGGCGCGCGACGGGCGCGTCGCGCTGCCCGCCTCGTCCCGCCCTGCGGACGGCCGGAACCATCCGCAGGGCGGCTTCGCGCGGGGGATCAGATGCCCCGGCCGCGTTTGTGCAGGGTGCGCAGCACCGCGTCGGCCCGGACCACGCGACCGGCGACCGCGAGCGCCAGGTAGGCCCGCGGCTCGCGGGGATTGCTGCGCAGGGTCCGTCGCGCCCAGCGCAGCGCGCCCCGGCGATCACCGGAGGCGGCCTGGGCGAACGCGATCTGACCGGCGACGCGGGCCGCGCCGGCCGGCTGGGTGGCGAACTCCGGGTAGCGCCGCAGCAGCCACTGCAACGCCTCGGAGATGGTGTCCCAGCGCTGCGCGAAGTACGAGCGCTTGTGCCAGCGCACCAGCACCGCCGGCGTCGGCAGGTTGATCAGAGGCGCGCTGCGGGCGGCCCGCAGCAGAAACTCGTAGTCCTCCGCGTAACTGCCCGGAATCTCCTCGTCGACCAGGCCGAAGCCCTCGCGCAGCGCCGTCGCGCGGATCAGGAAGGTGGACGGGTGCAGCTCGGTCAACCGGTCCCGCAGCAGGTCGTCGAGGGTGATCCGGTCCTTGTCGAGCACCCGGTCGACGGTGTGCCCGTCGTAACTGACCCGGATGCCGCAGCAGACGAACTCGGCCGCCGGGTCGGCGGCGAGGGCGTCGACCTGGGCGGCCAGCTTGCCCGGCAACCACTCGTCGTCGTCGTCGCAGAACGCGATCAGCTCACCCTCGGCGGCGAGGGTGCCGCTGTTGCGCGCCCCGGCCAGCCCCGGCGCGCGCCCGTTGCTGATGACCCGCACCGCCCGGTCCGGCCCGGCGAGGGCCGTCAGCGACTCGTCGGGCGTGGACTGGTCGAACACGACAACTGCTTCGATCCGGCCCGGGTACTCCTGGGCGAGGATCGCCGCGAGGGCGGCGCGCAGCAGCTCGGGGCGGTCCCGCGTGGGCACCACGACGCTGACGCTCGGCTGTCGGATCATCGGGTCTCCTCCGTGCTCTGGCCGGATCGCGACCAGGCCCGCCAGCGGGGTCGGCGCCGGGCCGAGCGGGCCACCAGGTCGTCCACGATCTGCCCCACCCGGGCGACGGCCGCGCGCTGGGCCTCGTGCGCGGCCGGGTCGGCGGCGACCGCGTACCGGGACGGGTCGGCCTGCCCGGCGGCGAGCGCGTCGTGCAGCGCCTCCCGGGTCTCGCAGAGCGCCACCAGCCCGGCCGCGCCGAGCCGGCGCGCGAAGAGCTGCTGGTGGTCGTCGACGTGCTCACCGAGCGACGGGTCGCGGGGCACCACGATGGGCAGGTGCCCGTGCCGGCGGGCCTCCAGGATCGTCGCCGGGCCGCCATGACACACCACCAGGTCCGCGTCGGCCATCGCCTGTTGCAGGGCGTCGTGACCGAGGAACGGCACCGCGCCCGGCAGGGGCGGCGCCGCGGTGTGTCCGTGCTGCACTGTCAACCCGACCGGCCCGGCCTGCGCGTGCCACTGGGCCACCCAGTCCACGAGCCGGTCGAAGGGATGCTTGTCGGTGCCGACCGCGACGAGCAGCCGGGTCTGCTCGACGTCAGTGGTGTCGCGCTGGCGCGGCAGCCGGGACGGGCCGGAAACGGTGTCGCGGCGGGCCGTGCCCGTCTCCGGCCTCACAGGAGAGTCCCGACGACGATGGCCTCCGGATACTGCCGGCGCTGCTCGTCCCACTGCACGAGCATCGCGGACAGGAACGGCCGGCAGAGCCGGGCGGTCAGCGTCGGGGTGTCGATCCGGTCGTACACCTCGATGTAGACGGTCGGGATGCGACGCAGGCGGGCCAGCACCACGAACGGCACGGCCACCCCGGCGCCGGTGGTGACCACGGCGGCGACCCGCCGGCCCCGCAGCACCCGCCAGGCCAGTCGCGCGTTGCGCAGCAGGTTCGGCACGTTGCGGGTGGTCGGGTGGTGCGCCGGCACCAGATCCTCACCGGTCAGCAGCGACACCGCCTCCGGGGTGTCGAAGGTGACCCAGCAGCGCCGCCACCGTTCGTACCAGGGCCGCAGGGCAAGTAGTTGGGCCAGGTGGCCGCCGCTGGATCCCACCAGCAGCAACACCGGCGACTCGTCGTCGTTGTTCGTGTCCACGCGACTCCCCACAAGTTCGCTTGGAATTCCGATTCACGCCAGGCAGAAGCAGATCACAGGTTTCCCGGTCGCTGAATACTGCGACCGGAGCGCGGCGACGATCTCCACTCGGCATGGTCAGGCCCACTGTCGGCCCCGCAGCCCATCGATCGTCGTCACGACCTGCCATTTTGTCGTCACTCTACGACGCGCACCCGGCGTCGCGCTTTCTCCAGTTCAGTCGCTATGTCGTTTCTCGATGACGTCCAACAGTGCGGGATGCAGCGCGCCGTTCCACCCGGCGCCGGCGTCCGCCAGCCGCCACGTCCGCAGCCACATCTCCAGCAGGTACGCGTCGGCCACCAGCCGGCACTGTGCCGGGCCCAGGCCGAGCCGCGCACCGTGCCGACCCAACTGCCCGTCCACCGCCACGGCCGCCACCGCGGCCGGTTCGGCGCGCAGCACCAGCGACCGCTGGAAGGCGTCGTGCGCCAGGTCGAAGCCGACCGGCACGTCCGGGCCACTGTGCTCCCAGTCCCAGGCGACGAGGCGGCCGTCGTGCGTGCCCAGGTTCCACGGCACCCAGTCGCCGTGCCAGTGGCCGAACTCGACAGCCGTGTCGCCGTGCCGGCGGGCCAGCGCGGCTACCGCGGCGACCGCCCGCGCCCCGGCCGCTCCGGCCGTGGCGGCCCGCTCGGCCTGGGCGGCCAACCGGGTCAGGAACGTCGAGGAGCCCAGCGCTCGCGGGACCCCGGCCGGGGCCCCGCGGCGGGCGACCGCGAGCAACGCCGCGATCCGCGGCGGGTCGTCGGCCGGCACGCCTCGTACGTCCGGTGGCAGTGGTTCGATCACCGCGACCGCCTGACCGGCCCACGCCGTCTCGGTGAGCAGCCCCGGCGGCGCCGGATGGTCGACGACGCCGCTGACCGCGCGCAACGCCCGCAGCGCGCCGGCCTCGGCGGTGACCAGCGCCCGGGTGGCGTCGTTCCAGCCGATCTTCGCGTAGCCGCGCGGACGACCGTCGACGGTGAACAGTTGCAGGGTCGGTTTGACGTTCGGGTCCGGCGGACGGACACCGCACGCCGCCAGCAGCGGCGTACCGCCCAGCGCGTCGGCGAGCCGCTCGGTGAGCAGCAGCTCGGTCACGGGCGCCCCCACCGGCACCGACACGGTCAACGTCGGAAACGGCGCCAGACCCGCCCCGCCGAACCGGGCCAGCCCACCGAGCGCGGCCCGCAGCGCCCGCACCTTCGGCGGCCGCAACGCGTTGTACGCCAGCAACGACGCCGCACCGGCCCGGGGTGCGCCCAGCGGCACGAGGAACCGGGCCCGGGCCACCGACGGCACCACCGCGTACCGGGCCACCGCCCGATGCCCGGCCGGCAGCGCGCCACCCACCGTCAGGCCGACCCGGTCGTCCGGGAACACCGCGCGGCTCACCCAGCCCAGCCCGTCCACCCGGGACCGGGGATCGGTGGCCGGGGTGACCCCGGTGCTCACGCCGCCCGGTCCGCCCAGTCGAGGTCCAACCCGAGCCGCTCACGCAGCGCGTCGTTGTACGGGCGGTAGTAGTCGGTCAGCTCGGCGCGGACCGCCGGCTCCAGCGGCGCGGAGCGCCGGTCGTTGTAGACCTTGAAGTTCGGCAGGTCGTACGGCGGCAGACCGAGGAAGTCGAGGGTGCGCCGGTACGTGGCGCGGGAGTCGCGGTACAGGTCCTCGCTGGGCAGAAAGAGGATCTGCTCGGAGTCGAAGCGCTCCAGCCACGGCTCCAGGTGCTCCAGGTAACGCCCCCGCGCCCGGTACGTGTACCAGTCGTACGCCTCGCTGAACGCCTCCGGCTCGGCGATGAGCCGCTCCCGCTCCCCCGCCGTACGCTCCGGCTCGGCGGCCAGCGCGGCGGCGAAGTCCAGCGGCTCGATGCCGTGGGTGCGGCGCTCCTTCCAGTGCGAGTACGCCCGCTCGACCGGGTCGCGCAGCAGCACGATCAGCTTCACGGTCGGCATCAGCGCGGCGACCCGCTGCGCGGCGAGCGGGTGGAACATGTAGAGCGGGGCGGCCTCGCCGACCCGGACCGGCCCGCCGTGTCGCTTGGCGAGGGCCTCGCGGTGCCGCTCGGTCGGGAAGTGCGAGCGGTACCACGCCTCGCCGCGACCCCAGTGCTCCTCGAAGTAGTGCGCCGACTTGGTGTTCCATGCCGGAAAGAGCCGGGGCACCAGGGGGTGCTGGATGAGGTAGTTCCACAGGGAGGTGGTGCCGCCCCGTTTGGTGCCGATGATCAGGAAGTCCGGCAGGGGTCGCCGGTCACTGGTGCGCACCCCGTAGTCGACCAGGGACTCTTTCACCCGGGTGGTCACCTGGGTCGGCACCAACTGCTTCACCCGGTCACGGATGGACGCCACGATGGCCCTCACCTGCCTCTCGTCGATTCCGGGCCGACCCGGCGGCCGTGGCCGCGTCGTCGGATCCACGGATCTGCCTCATGGTCACCCGGATGCCGGCGCGCACCCGGGGCAACGTCAACAAGCCGACGCAACCGGCCAGCAGCACGCCCAGCGACACCGCCAGGCCCGGCAGGCCGCGCCCACCGGCCAGCACGCCGACAGCCGCCGCGAGGCCGACGCCGCCGAGGGTGGCCGCCGCCGCGCGCAGCGTCGCGGCGTCGACAAGCGGCTCGGCGACCACCGCACGGGCGAACGCGGCGGCCGTGAGGTTCTCGGTGGCGATGCCGGCGGCCCAGGCCAGTGCCGCGCCCGTCGCGCCGTGCCCGGGGATCAGCCACAGCCCGAGCGAGACGGTCACGGTGAGCCCGGCCAGGGTGGACACCAGGTGCAGCCCACTGCGCCCGCCCATCAGGAGCAGGCTCTGCACGTTGCCGACACCGGTGTTCACCAGCATCGCCAGCGCGAGCACAGTCATCGCCGGCACGCCCGCGGTGAACTCCGGGCCGAACAGTTGCAGGAACGCGAGCGCGAACACCGCGAGCAGCAGGTACACCGGCCAGGACAGCACCAGCCCCCAGGTGGTCAACTGCCGGTGCACCGCCGCGGCGGCGGCCCGCTCACCACCGCCCAGCAGCCGGGACAGCTGCGGTGACACGGCCACCCGCAACCCCTGCATGGCGAGCTGGCCGGCCAGCACGTACCGGCCGACCGCGCCGAACACGCCCGCGTCGGCCGGCCCGGCCAGCACCGACGTCAGCAGCACCCCCACCCACATGCTGCCCGCGTCGATGGCCGCCGAGGCGGCCCGGGGCAGCGCGAACCGCCAGAACGTCGACCAGTCGGCCCGGCCCGGTCGCAGCGCCGCGCCCCGGCCCAGGCCGAGCGGGCCGGCCACCAGGGTGAGACAGGCCAGCAGCGCCAGCGCCGCCGGGACCAGCCAGCCGGTCATCCCGGCGAGCAGGCCGCCGCCGGCCAGCGCGGCCGCGCCGACCAGCGCCGGGCGGGCCACCGGCAGCAGGAGGAACTGCACGCCGACGTACGCGCGGATGGGTCGTACGCAGCGCAGCGCGGCCAGCAGCAGCGTCATCGCCACCACCACCGGCACGGCGGCGAAGGTGAGCGTGAGCAACGCGTGGCCGCCGTCGCCCGAGCCCCGCAGGAGTCGGGGGGCGAGCGCGTCGGCGCTCAGCGCTCCGACACCGGCGACCACGAGCCCGGCCAGCAGCGGGGGGATCAGCGCCACCGGAAGCACCCGGGCCGCGTCCCCGGGGACACCGAGACGACGCCGGGGCAGCGCCCACATCAGACCGGTCTCCGCGCCCAGCGTGCAGACCGCGGTGGCCACGGTGACCACGCCGATGGCGGCGAAGAACGCGCCCGCGCCGGCCGTCCCGTACCCCCGGGTGATCACCACGGCCAGCACGAAGCCGAACAGTCCGCTGGTGGCGGCGCCGAGCAGCCCGGCCACGCCGCTGCGTGCGCTGCGGCGCGTCTCCGCCGCGCCGATGTCGACGGTGCTCTCGGCGAGCGCCCCCGAGCGGTGCGGGCCGTCGGAGCCGGCGCCGGCCGGCGGTCGGGTGGCGGCGGTCATGCCGGCACCGCCGTAGCGGGCGGACGCGGCAGGCGTCGGCGCTGCCCGCTCGCCAGCCGTTCCCGTTCGGCGAGCGCCATGGCGAAGGCGACAGCGAAGAACGCGACCGACAGGTTCTGGTTGGCCATGCCGTAGAACGGGACCTGCACGAGGCAGACCACCGGCACCACCGCCAGCCACTGCCCCGCCGCCGAGGTCGCCCGCGCGCAGATCACCGCGGCGGCGACGAACCAGCCCAGGAAACACACCAGCGCCGGTACGCCGTGGCTGAACAACACCATCCACAGCTGCCCCTGGGTGCCGATCGGCGCGGCCGCGGAGACCGTGTCCACGTTCACCGGAGCGCCGTAGCCCAGCCACGGCGAATCCTGTACGCGGCGGATCACCTCGGTGTAGAGCGACAGGCGGTCGGTGTTGGTGTCACTGGAGTCGACGCGCTGGCTGATCAGGTCGGTGATCGGGATGAAGAGGGTGGCCAGCGCGCCGATCACGACCACGCCGACGATGGACGCGGCGACCCGGACGTTGCCGCGCAGGCTGGCCCGCACCCCGAGCACCGCGAGCCCGGCGCCCAGGCTGAGGAACATCGCCCGGTTCAGCGTGAGGAACGCCGGTGCCAGCGACAGCGGCAGGGACGCCAGCAGCATCCAGCGCAGCAGCCCCCGGCGGCGCAGCATCGTGTACGCCACCACGCAGGGCAGGGTCATGGCGTACGCGCTGCCGTAGTTGTTGGTGTACGAGAACGGCGCGGCCGGCCGGTAGATGGGGTTGAGCGAGCGCTCGCTGTACTCCGCGGTCCTCAGGTGCACCATGTCCCGGATGAACGGGGTACGGGCCACTCCGCCGGGCAGCAGCACCTCCATCGGGGTGGTCATCCCCAGTCGGGGCACCAGCACCCCGAGCCAGCCCAGCACCACCAGCGCGAACCAGAACGCGCAGAGCGGGGTGAGCACCGCCACCAGGTCGGCGCGTTCCCGGGCGGCGGCGTAGACGTAGACCCCGACCACCAGCGCGGTCAGGTAGAAGGCCAACCGCAGGGCGAACGTCAGCAGCGAGGCCGGCGAGGCCAGTTGGGTGGCGCTGACGACCACGATGGCCAGGAACAGCAGCCAGATGCCGGCGGCCGGCGGCAGTGGCACCCGACCCCGGGTGAGCAGCAACGCGAGCAGCAGCGCGCCCAGCAGCGGCCAGCCCAGGTAGAAGGCCCCGAGCGACCACCAGAGCGGCACCAGCCCGAAGGTCAGCGCCAGCGGCCAGAGCGGCAGCCGGGCGGGGGGTGGGGGCGGCGGCACCGGCCCGAGGGGGGCGGCGGCCTCGCCGGGTGGCGGCTCGGTGGCCGGAGCGCGGGTGACCGACACGGATCAGGCCCGGCCGTTGCGGGTCAGCACGAAGCCCAGCGGGGTGACCCCGGCGGCGCGCAGACGCTCGACGAGCCGCCGCAGATCACTCTGGCGGGTGCGGTCCCGCTCGACCACCACCACGGCGCCGCCCTGGCGGGCCACCGCCACGCCACGCTCGTCGGACTCCGCCGGTGGGGCGTTGAACAGCACCAGCCCGTGGTCCGCGCCCTGGCGCCAGGTGCCGAAGCGGACGCTGCCGACCCCCACGGTCACCTCGTCCGCAGACGCCGGCCGGCCGTTCTCGGAGTTGCCGGACGCCACCCGGGGCAGGGTCAGCGTGGCGTCCGGGTCGGTGGACGGGCGGGCGCCGGGCGGGTGCGGGGAGGGCCGCCGAGGCGCCGGACTCTCCGCGGTGGCGCCGGCCGGGCTCGGCGTGCCGGCCGGTCGGGGTTTGGGCACCAGCGGCCGGGACGGGTCGATGGGCAGCCGCCCACGGTCGGCGAGGACGACGGCGCGCAGGCGCTCCACGCGCCCGCTGTCGTCGGCCACGAAGACCTCCCGGCCGTCCGCGGCGAGCGCCACGGCCAGCCCGGCGGTGAGTGCCGTGGCGTCTTCGCGGGCGGTGACCAGCGCGACCCGGGCCGGTTGGCGGACCCGCTCGGCCACCGCCATCGCCACGTAGCGGATGTCCGCGTCGACGGCCCGGGGGCTGCCCCGAAAACCGGCCCGGCGCACCGTGCCGAGCAGCGGCAGGCCGCTGGCATCCCGAGCGTCGCTGACCGAGCGGACCCGCCGGTCGGTCGACTCCCAGACGTACGCCAGCACGACACCGATCAGCGCGCCGCCGAGCAGGCCGGCGACCAGGTAGAGCGGCCGGTGCCCGGCGGAGGTGGCCAGTGCCCGCTCGGCGGTCTGGGTGATCCAGCCGGGATTGACGTCGACCGCGGCGATCTCGGTGCGGGCGGCGTTGAGCTGGGTGAGCTGGTTGTTGATTCCGGACAGTTCGGCAAGCGCGGCGTCGCCGACAGCGGTGCCCTTGGCGCTGCTCACCCGCTTCTGCACGGCGGCCTGCTGGGCGGCGACCTTGGTGATGCTGGCGTCGTAGGAGCGCAGCATCTCGGCGCGCTGCTGCTCGTACATGGTGCGCCGCACGTCGAGGTACGCCTGCGCGGCGAGGTTGGCTCCCTGCACCGCCCGCTGCGCGTTGGACGCCTGATAGGTGAAGCGCAGGATCTGCCCGCCGGTGGGCACCTCGACCTCGAGGGCGTTGCGGATGTCGCGTGGCTCGCCGCCGGTGGCGTCGGCGAGACGCTGGACCACCTGGGTGCCGGTGGCGAGGCCGCTCTCCACGTTCATGTTGACGGCGCGGTCGGCGCCCGCGCCGCTGGGGGTGAAGGCGTCGGTGACCACCGGGCGGACCGCCACCACCGCGTTCGCGCTCACCGCCGCCGGGACGAGCAGCACGTAGCCGAGGGCGGCGAGCAGGCCGACCAGGGCTACCGCTACCACCAGTCGCAGCCGGTGCATCGGCACCCGCAGCAGGTCGGTGAGCGTGACGGCACGGGCGGTGCCGGCGGACGGGCCGTCCGGCGGCCAGGGGGCGGGTGTCGTGTCAGTCATGGAACTTCTTCACCGTCTGTTGAGGATTGCCGACGACGACGACGCCCGGTGGCACGTCCGCGCGCACCACCGTCGCCGCGCCCACGACGCTGTCCCGGCCGACGCGGACTCCCTTGAGGACCAGGGCGTGCGCGCCGACCCACACGTTCTCCTCGAGGACGATCGGGGCCCGCGTGGCCGGGCCGGGCGGGGCGTGCCGCTGCCCGGGCGGCAGGTTGTGAAAGTCGTTGTCGAGGAGTTCGCAGTCGGACAGAAGGCACCTGTCTCCCACCGTCACCGACGTCCAGGTGCCGATCCAGGTGGCGTTGAGCAGGCAGTCGGCGCCGATGCGCACCTCGCCGGGGCCGGCGAAGCGGACCAGTTTGTTGAGTCGGCTCCGGTCGCCGATGCTGACCCGTACGCCCCGGCGCAGCCGGATCCGACCTCGGATCTCCACGTCCCGGCCGAGCGTGAGCCGTCGGTAGCGCAGCCTGTACCACACGCGTTTGAGCGCGAAGACCAGGTGCACGGCGCGTTTCGCGCGGATGCCAGCGGCGCCGACCAACGACCCCTCCCCCACATCGTGGGGCCGGCGACGGTGCTCCCGCCGCCGACCCAACACGAACAATCTACCGATGTTCAGTTACAAACGGTTGACCCTTACTGCACGGAGAAGAACATCGAGGGGGTAGACCAGGACAACTCGGGCGTCGCTGCGGCGATGACTGTCGCCGTGGCGCCGTTGACCACGGCGGTCGGCGCGGCCGTCGGATCGAACGGCACGCTGCGCAGCGCGCCGTCGGTCGCACCGTAGACGATTCGACCGCCGACCCAGGCCATGCCGCGCACACTCGACCAGGTGACACCCGTGGTGGGCAGCGCGAACTCGGTGGCGCCAAGGTAGTTGCCGTCGATCTCGAAGTAGCGGTAGTAGAGGTTGTTGGTGCCGGTGCGGGTGTAGTAGAGCCGACCGTCGAGATAGAACGCCCCGGTCAGCAACGCCGGGTTGTACCAGTCGTTGTAGCCGGACGCCTCCCACGGCGACCCGATCGCGCCGCCGTTGAACAGCGAGACGTCGATCCGGCTGCCGGTGGGCGTACCCGCGACGGTGTGCGCCCAGTAGATCCGGTCGTCGACCCGCCAGGTCGCGCCGGCCGCGGTGTAGGCGGGCTGGCTGACCGCTGTCGAGGCGCCCAGCGCGGCGCCGTCGAACGGCACCTTGGTCACGGCGCCGGGTGCGGTGCCCAGGTAGAGGTTGCCGGTGGTCGCCGACGGCGGGTTCTTCGCGGTGAACGTACGCCCGCCGGCGAGCGGGAACATGCCGAGCCGCCCGTGGTACTCCTCACCCATCCCGTCCGAGTTGTGCCCGAAGTAGAGGCCGTCCGAGCCGCGCCAGAGCACCGGCACGGCGGAGCCCCAGGCGGTGGTGCCGGCGGGCATCGAGGCGCTGCCGCTGCGGCGCGGGTTCCAGTTGACCGGAAGGCCGGTGGCCGGGGTGACCGCGCCGATGCCGAGCCGGTCGATGGCGCCGTTGCCTGCGGTGTCGCTGGCGTTCGGGTTGTTCAGCCACCGGAAGTGACCGCCGAGGTAGATGACGTTGTCGGCCACCTCGACCGAGGTGATGGTGTCGTTGCCGGTGAAGTCGAGCCAGGTGGCGAGCTGGCCGGCGCCCCGGGCGGGGGTCTCGAAACGGGCCAGGGCGTCGCAGTAGGCGGTCGGCCAGCCACCGCCGCCGTTGGAGCCGACCACGAACCAGCTGCCGTCCTCACCGAACTTCACGTCCTGCACGTAGTGCACGAACGTGGCCGGGGACGCGCACGGCGACACGTACTTCTCGGTGCTCCAGTCCAGCACCGTCGGCGTGCTGGTGAGGTCGACGAGCGCGATCTGGTTGCGCGGCAGGTCGTTGACGAGCGTGAAGTTGCCGCCCAGCACCAGGGTGTGGCCGTCCGGCGTGACGTCGATCGTCCACACGTACGACGAGGTGCCGTTGCGTCCGACGGTGGCGTCGACGGCGAACGTCGGGTCGATCGCGCCGGTCGTCGCGTTGAGCCGGGCGAGGCCGGCGTGCGCGGTGCCGTTGAGCCAGTTGAACGCGCCGGCCACGTAGAGCCAGTTGCCCGACAGGACCAGGTCGCGGACGGCGCCGCCGTCGGAGCGCCCGACCCAGCTGTCGACGATCGCGCCGGTCGCGGGGTTCAGCGCGACCAGGTTCTTGCGGGAGACGCCGTTGACGGTCTTGAAGGCGCCGCCGACGATCAACGTGCCGCCGGGGCCGGCGAGCAACGTGTTGACCGCGCCGTCGAGCACCGGCAGGAAGGTCGTGGACATGGTGCCGCTGGTGCGGTCGTACGCGAAGAGGTAGCGCTGCGTGACCCACGCGGAGCTGGCGGTCTGTCGGAGCTGCGTGAAGCTGCCGCCGACGAAGACGGTGTTGCCGACCTGCGCGAAGGCGCGGGTCTCGCCGTCACGGGCGTGCGGGGTCGAGTCGCTGGGATTCGCGGACACCAGGGTCGCGGTTTCGGGCACCGGTACCACTGCCGCCGAGGACACCGAGGGCACGCTGAGCACCGCGGCGACGACCGCCAGAGCGACCACCCCCGCCCGAGTACGACGTCGTACTGACAAACGCCACGAGTGCGAGAGTTTGGGCACGCTGCGCCTCCAAGATGGATGAGAACCCGAGGTAGCGTGCCTCGCCCAGCCTGGTAGGCGCATCCGCCGATTGGGCGGTGCATGAATCTGCTAGCCGACAGAACGCCGGAGGATCAGATGGCTGCTCCTCGATGAACGGCGCGTGTCGTCACGGTGTCGTCATCTCGTCAGCGGCTGCCTCCGGTGGGCTGCCGCAGGTACGCGTCCTTGCCGGCCTGGGTGAAGCCGGCCACCGCGGAGGCGTCGTGGTTCATCGTCATGTCACAGGTCGCCGTGCGGGTGGTCATGCCCGGCGAGTTGAAGTAGATGGCGGCCTTGATCTTCGGGTGCGCCTTCAGGGCCGCCGGGAACTCCTGGAACCAGCGCTGCTTGGCACCCGGGTCCTTGGCGTCGAAGTTCGTGCCGAACTCGGCGAGCATCCGCGGCTTGCCGGCCCCGATGCCGTTCTCGTCGAGCCAGCGGTAGAAGCCGTCCACAGTGGTGCTCGGGCTCTTCCACACGGTGCTGCCGTTGCAGACGTGGAAGTTGTACGGGTCGTAGGCCACCCAGTCGACGTACCGGTCACCGGGGTAGAGGCCGGCGTACCGGGAGTAGTGCCCCGACCAGCCCATCATCGTCCAGACCCAGACGGCGTTGTCCGCGCCGGCCTTGGCGAACCGCTCGTACACGTACTTCCAGGCCCGGACGAAGTCGGCGTCGCTGCCCTTGCCCGGCTCGTCCTCCGGCTCGTGGTCGAAGCCCATGAACACCGGCACCTTGGCGTCGCGGATGCGACCGGCGACCGCGTCGATCGTGGCGTCCTGCCGGCCACCGTAGATGTCGGACCACTTCAGCGTGGTGCCGGCGGAGAAGTCGCGGGACTCCCACGCGAAGAACATCAGCCGGCCCTCGCGCATCTGCTGGGCCTCGTACGCGTCGGGGAAGGCGCCGTTGCTGCCGGCGTTGGAGAAGTCGTGGTAGCGGTGCACGATGTCGAACTTGCGCCCGACCTGCGCCTCGACGTCGGTGATCGCCTTGCCGTGGTCCCAGCCGCTGCCCGCGTTAGCGGGTGAGTACATCCCCCACCAGGCGCCGCAGGAGGGCACGAGCGTGTCGGACACCTGGCCGCACTTGCCGGACGGGAGGGTGGGGCTCTGCGTCGGGGTCGGCGTACGGGTCGGCGCGACAGTCGGCGTGGGCCGGGGCGCGGCGGTGGTCGGCGCGACGGTCGGCGAGGGCGGCGCCGGCTTGGTGGTCGGCGCCGACGTCGGCCCGCTGCCGAGGTCGTAGCTGATCACCAGGCTGGGACGCAGATCGGGATTGCGGTTCTCGACCGACGCCCAGTAGACACGGGTCTCCAGACCGGTCTGGGCGAGCGACACCGTCCAGGTGCCGTTTCCGGTGACCAGCTTGGAGACGTCCCACTCGTTGATGCCCTTGGCCACACCGGTCACGGTGTCCAACGCGGTCCCCACCTGCACCGGGACCGGTCGCGCCTCGCGGGCGCTCACCGATGAGGCGTGCGCGGTCACCGTGGCGGCGAACTGCTGCCAGGCGTGCATGCGCAGCGTCGCCCGGACGTTGACGGCGGCGGCGGGGAGAGTGGTCACCGCGAACTCGACGACCGCCTCCCGGCCGCCGCGCGGGTTGCCGTCGCAGCGCGCCGGACACGTCGCGAGGGTTCCCTTGGTGGCGTTGTCGCCGTCCTGCGACACCATCGTCGCGGTGGTGTCCGCCACCGCGCGGATCGACAGGTCGTCGCTGGCCAGCAGCGGCATCATTGTCGCCACGATGCCGGCCACCACCGCACCGCCGACCACGCCGACGGCGATCGCCTTGCGCCGGGGGCCGTTGCGGAGCCGGGTGATGCGGTGCAGTCCATGCCTGGTCAAGGAGAACTCCCTGTGTCTGCTGCGATAACCGAGAGCAGCGTATCGACGACCAGGGCATGTCGTGGGCAGGACAGTTTCCCGTAAGCGCGTCTTAACCGTCAGCTAAGAAAGGCGCTCCGGCGGGCCGCCGCCAGCGCCTCCCGCATCGCCCCGACCGGCGCGGCAACGCCGGTGAACTGCTCGAACTGGCCGACCGCCTGCGCCAGCAGCAGGTCCAGTCCGGACACCACGCGCAGACCTGCCGCACGCGCGGACGCGGCCAGCGGTGTCGGCCACGGGTCGTACAGCGCGTCGAAACACACAGCACCCGGCCGCCACGTCACCACGTCTGCGAGCGGGTCGGCGACACCCTTGGGCACCGTGGAGACGACCACGTCGGCGACGGCCAGGTGCCGGGGCGCGTCGGCCCAGGCGCCAGCCGTCAGCGCCACGTCGAGGGCGTCGGCCACCGGGCGCAGCTCGTCGACCGCCTCGGGCCGGCGGGCCACCACCGTCACCGACGAGCACGCCAGTCGCGCGGCGGCGGCCAGCGCGGCGCGGGCCGTTCCCCCCGCGCCGACGACGGTCAGGGCCGCGCCGGGCAGCACCCCGGCCTCGGTGAGCACCTCGACCATGCCGCCGACGTCGGTGTTGTCCGCGTACCAGGAGCCGTCCGGACGGCGTACCAACGTATTGGCCGCGCCGACGGCGACGGCAACCGGCGACGCGGCGTCGGCCACGGCGAGCGCCGCCTCCTTGCCCGGCATGGTCACCGACAACCCGGCCCACTCCGGGCCCAGGTCGGCGACCAGGGCCGGCAGCTCCGCGGCCGCGCACTCGATTCGGGTGTACGACCACCCGGTCAGCCCGGCGGCGGCGTAGCCGGCGGTGTGGATCACCGGCGAGAGGGAGTGCGCGATGGGCTTGCCGAGCACCGCCGCCCGACGGGCCACCACGGTCCGCGTCATGTCCCGCCCCCCGTACACGTCGCCTCGACCCTACCCACCGCACCGATCACCGCACCACCCGCCGCCGACCGCGCCCACGATGTTCGCTTGACGTTCCATCGACGTCGGTGAAAGCATTCGGCGCAGGACGATCGATCGGAAACAGGGGGGGAACAATGAACAAACGGATTCTGCGCGTCCTCATCGCGATTGCCGCGGCCTTCAGCATGTCGTTGCTGGCCGCCGCACCCGCGCGTGCGGACAGCGCGGCCGGCAGCTGGTCGGACAACCACGAACTGTGCGCGTCCAGCTCGTGTGTGCGCGCCGGCAACATCGTGCGGCTCTGGCAGGCCATCATCTGGGCCGACGACCTCAGCGGCACCGTCGGCACCAGCTTCATCGACGGCGAGTACGGCTCCAACACCGCCGCCAAGACCAGGACCTGGCAGGACGTGATGAACATCGGCGTCGACGGGTCGGTCGGCCCGCAGACCTGGGGCAAGGCGTACGGTGCGGTCAACCGCAACACCGGCTACGACACCAGCACCCAGACCGGGTACTTCTACTACGGATACAACCGCACGTTCGCGCTGCGCAAGCAGAACAGCAACGGGGTGTGGACGTTCCTCAACCCGCGCACCGGTTCGTGGACCGGCACCAGCCACTGACAACGGCACCGTAAATGGTGTTTCCGGGCTGACGAAAAGGCTCCCTTCCCCGCATCGGGAAGGGAGCCTTTTCGCGGTCGGGAAATCGTCAGATGATGCCGGCCTCGCGGGCCTTGGCCTCGTTGCGCTGGTGCTCGGGATACGTCTCGGCGAAGGCCGAGTGGCCCTGCTTGTCGATCGCCACGAAATAGAGCCACTTACCCACCGGCGTGTCCATCGCCCCTTCCAGGGCCTGCTTGCCCGGGTTGTTGATCGGGGTGGGGATCATGCCGGGCAGCTTGCGGTTGTACGGGTTCTTCGGGTCGTCCAACTCGGCAGCCGTCATCTGCTTGGACGACTTCGTCGGCTTGCCGATCGACTCCAGGTAGTAGTTCACCGTGACGTCCATCTCCAGGCAGTTGCACGGGAACTCGCCGTACGCCCGGTTGTAGGCCACCCGGGCGACCTTGCCGAGGTCGTCCTTGTTACCGGCCTCGGCCTGCGCGAGTGACGCCACGATCAGCGCCTCGTACGGGCTGACCTTGCGCTCCTTCTGCACCCGGTCGGCGAACTTCATCTCGCCGGTCACCGAGAGGAAGTTGTCCACCATGAGCTTGAGGATGCTCTCGGCGGTGGCCTTCGGCGGGATCTCGTACGTGTCCGGGTAGAGGAAGCCCTCGACGGACTTGACGACCTTCTTGCCGTCGTCGCGCTTGAACCACCAGTCCGGAACGCCGAGCGCCTCCGGGTCCTTCGCGGCGGCCTCGAACTCCTTGACCGGGATCTTGGTCTTCTCGGAGAGCAGCTTGTAGATGTTCTTGCTGGTGCGGCCCTCGGGGATGGTCAGCCCGTTGACGATCTTGTTCTTCAGGTCGAGCATCGCCGTCACGGCGCTCGCGCCGCTCATCTGCTTGCGCAGCTTGTACGTGCCCGGCTGGATGTTCTTGCTGCGCGAGTTGGCCTCGGCGGCCTCGATGAACGCCTTCTGGCTCTTCACCACATCGGCGGCCACCAGGGCGTCGGCCATGTCGGCGATCAGCGCGCCGTTCTTGATCTCGACGGTGATCTCGCCGGACCCGGCGCCGTCGTAGTCGGGTGTGACGAAGTAGTTCTGGATCCGGTCGAACCCGTAGAACGCGCCGCCACCGATGCCGCCCAACAGGAGCAGGGCCATCAGCAGCGCGAGGAATGTCTTGCCGCGCCCCCCGGAGCTGGAGCCGCCATTGCGTTTACGGACGAAGCCGCGCCGGTGCCGGCCCTTCTCACCCCGCTCCGGCTCGTCAAACCCAAGATCCAGATCGTCGATCATTACGTCCGCCTCCGCTGCGCGTCCAGCCAGCTCTGCAGGATCTCCACCGCGGCCGCCTGGTCGACAACCGCACGTTGACGTTTACCTCGGACGCCACGTTCGGCAAGCCTACGAGAAGCGACCACGGTCGACATCCTCTCGTCGGTAAGCGTTACCGGTACGGGCGCTATCACATCGACCAGTCGGTCAGCGTACGCCTTCACTCCGACCGCCGCGGGGCCGTGTCTGCCGGCCAGATTGACCGGAAGGCCGACGACGACGCCTACCGCTTCATGTTCGGCCACCAGCGCCGCGAGCTGGGCAATGTCGCTCGGCACCGCGTCCGGAGCGGCGGTGAGATCGCGGGCGAGAGTGACCAGCGGCGTCGCCAGCACCCCGTCCGGATCCGACCGGGACACCCCCACGCGCACCTGACCGACGTCCACGCCGATGCGAACGCCCCGTGTGAAGCCGCTCACCGACGGTCACCCTTCGCCTGTCGACGAACCAGGGCGGACCGATCGGTCCGCCCTGGTCGACGATGACCGTCTCTCACGCCTCGGTGATCGCCTTCTCGACGGTGAGCAGCAGGTTCGGCGCCTCGGCCGCCGGCAGGCCGCCACCCTGGGCCAGGTCGGGGCTGCCCCCGCCGCGCCCGGAGAACGCCGCCTTCACCAGGTCAGAGGCGGCCAGGCCCCGACTGCGGGCGGCCGCGTTGACCGCCACCACGAGCGACGCCTTGCCGTTCGCGCGGGCCGCCACCGCGACCACCGCCGGCCGTGCCGGATCGATCTTGCCGCGAATCTCCTGCGCCAGGGTCCGTACGTCGTTACCGGCCGCGCCCTCCGGCGCCTCGGTGCCCACGTACGCCACCCCGCGCACATCCTTGGCCTGCGCGGCGAGCGCCCCCGCCCCGCCCAGCACCAGCTGGGCGCGCAGCTTCTCCAGCTCCTTCTCCGCGTCCCGCAGCTGGGTGACCGTCTGCTCCACCCGGTCCGCGACCTGGTCGTTCGGCACCCGGTACAGCTCGGCCAGCCGGGAGACCAGCAGGTGCTCCCTGGCCAGGAAGCCGAAGGCGTCCATGCCCACCAGCGCCTCGACCCGGCGGACACCGGAACCGATCGACGACTCGGAGAGGATCTTCACGAGGCCGAGCTGGGCCGAGCGGGCCACGTGCGTGCCGCCGCACAGCTCGCGGGCGTAGTCGCCGACCTCGACGACCCGCACCTCCTCGCCGTACTTCTCGCCGAACAGCGCCATCGCGCCGATCCGCCGCGCCTCGTCCAGCGAGGTGATGAAGGCGTGCACCTCAAGGTCGGCCAGGAGCACCTCGTTGACCTGCTGCTCCACGTCCCGCAGAACTGTCGGCGACACACCCGTCGGGGTGTTGAAGTCGAACCGCAGCCGGCCCGGCGCGTTCAGCGAACCCGCCTGGGTGGCCGACTCGCCGAGGAAGTTGCGCATGGTCTGGTGCACGAGGTGGGTGGCCGTGTGCGACCGGGAGATCGCCCGCCGACGGGTGGTGTCGATCTCGGCGTAGCCGGTGTCGCCCGGGTGCACCTCACCCCGGATGACCCGGGCCCGGTGCACGATCAGGCCGGGCACCGGCTGCTGCACGTCGAGCACCTCGACCTGACCGTCGCCGACCGTGATGACGCCGTGGTCGGGCTGCTGGCCACCGCCCTCGGCGTAGAACGGGGTCGTGTCCAGCACCAACTCGACGGTCTCACCCTCGGTCGCCGCCTGGCGCGGACCGTCGGCGCCCAGCAGCGCGCGCACCCGCGACTCGCGGGCCACCTCGCTGTAGCCGGTGAACGTCACCGGGCCACCGGCGTCGAGCACCGACCGGTACGCCGACACGTCGGTGTGCCCCGTCTTGCGGGCCTGCGCGTCCGCCTTCGCCCGGGTCCGCTGGTCGGCCATCAGCCGCCGGAAGCCCTCGTCGTCGACACTGAGGCCCTGCTCGGCAGCGATCTCCAGGGTCAGGTCGATCGGGAAGCCGTACGTGTCGTGCAGCTGGAACGCCTTCGCGCCGGACAGCGCCGTGCCGCCCGCCGTGCGGGTCTCGGCGATCGCCGTGTCCAGGATCGTCGTCCCGGCACGCAGCGTCGACAGGAAGGCTTCCTCCTCGGCGTACGCGTACTGCGCGATCCGGTCGAAGTCGGTCGCCAGCTCCGGGTACGACGGCGCCATGCAGTCCCGCGCGACCGGCAGCAGCTCGGGCAGCGCCCGGTCCTGCCACCCGAGCAGTCGGATCGACCGGATCGCCCGGCGCATGATCCGGCGCAGCACGTAGCCGCGGCCCTCGTTGCTCGGGGTCACGCCGTCGCCGATCAGCATCAGCGCGGTCCGTACGTGGTCGGCGACCACGCGCAGCCGGACGTCGTCCGGGTGCGACTCGCTGGCCACGTGCCCGGAGTGCGCGCCGTAGCGCTTGCCGGTCAGCTCGGCCGCACGGGCGAGGATCGGCCGGACCTCGTCGATCTCGTAGAGGTTGTCGACGCCCTGCAGGATCGACGCCATCCGCTCCAGGCCCATGCCGGTGTCGATGTTCTGCGCCGGCAGGTCACCCAGGATCGGGTAGTCCTCCTTGGTGGTGCCCGGACCGCGCTCGAACTGCATGAACACGAGGTTCCAGTACTCCATGTACCGGTCCTCGTCGACCGCCGGGCCGCCCTCACGGCCGTACTCCGGGCCCCGGTCGTAGAACAGCTCCGACGACGGACCGCACGGCCCGGGAATGCCCATCGACCAGAAGTTGTCCGCCTTGCCCCGGCGGACGATCCGCTCGGGCGGCACACCCACCGAGCGCCAGATCTCGTACGCCTCGTCGTCGTCGAGGTAGATCGTCGGCCAGATCCGCTCCGGATCCAGCCCGTAACCACCCTCGGCGATCGGCTTCGTGGACAGCTCCCACGCCAGCGGGATCGCGCCCGCCTTGAAGTAGTCGCCGAAGGAGAAGTTGCCGTTCATCTGGAAGAACGTGCCGTGCCGGCTGGTCTTGCCGACCTCGTCGATGTCCGGGGTACGGATGCACTTCTGCACGCTCACCGCCCGCCGGTACGGCGGGGTCTGCTGGCCCAGGAAGTAGGGCACGAACTGCACCATGCCCGCGTTGACGAACAGCAGGTTCGGGTCGCTGATGGCGGGCAGCGGAGCGGACGGCACCACGGCGTGGCCGTTCGCCTCGAAGTGCGCGAGGTACCGCCGCTTGATCTCCGCCGTCTTCATCGCTGGTGTTCCTCCGGAAAAATGTCTCGATCGCCGATCCGCGGGTCTTCCCGCAGCTCGGCGAACTGGTCGTCGAACGCCTCGCCCTGGGCGAACGCCTGGTGGATCTCCTGCTCGCGCTCGGCCATCCCGACCCGGACGTCCTCCACGAAGCTACGCAGCGATTCCACCAGGCCGCCAGCGGATTCCGACAACGTGCTGGCGATGCCGGCCGGGGTGTACGCCTGCGCGGTCCGGGTCGCCTTGCGGACCACGATCACGCCGACGGCCACACCGATGCCGAGCCAGAACAACCGCCTCATGTCTTGCTACCTCCTGCTGGCCCGGCCGGTCAGCGGTTGCCGCGCCGGGCGGCCCGCCGCTGCTGCTTGATGGTGTCGCGCACCTCACGCTCGGTCTCGGCGTGCCGACGGCCGGCGGCCGCCTTGCGCACGCCGTAGCCGAACGCGGCCACCTTGACCAGCGGGTTCGCGGCCGCGGCGGAGACCACGGTGGCCAGGTTCGCGACGTTGGCGGTGACGTTCTGGGCGTGGCTGGTCATCGTGTCGACCTTCGCCAGCTGCAGGTTCACGCCGTCGAGCGACGTCTGCACCTGCTCCAGGGCGACGTTGACGTTCTTCACCGTGGTGTTCACGTCGTCGAGCAGCGGCGCCGTCCGATCGTTGAGGTCGTTGATCATTCGCGTGGTGGCGTCCACCGTGTGCCGCAGCCGCAGGATCGGCAGCGTCAGGATGAGCACCAGCACCGCGAACGCGCACGCCGCGATCAGCGCCGCGACCTCTCCAAAGTCGCCCACGCGTCTCCTCCTCAAGCAGATTTCCGCCGGACCCGACGTCCCCGGAACGCACAACCTGGTGCCCACCGGACCCACCGAGCCGTCACCGGTCGCCGGGCACGGGCGGGCCCGCCAGCCCCAGACCCTACCGTCCGTGATGGAGCGCGGCTCAGGACGGTGAGGGTGTCACGTCGCTCAGCGGATCCCCGCTGACCGTCGGGAACGGATCCTCTCCGGTCAGTGACGGATCGGTGCTGGGCTGCGGCCTGGTCCGCTCGTCGTCGATCGCGTTGCGCACCTTCACCGACACCAACGAGCCGGCGCAGTCTCCCGCAGCGGCCGACGGCTCCGGAGACGGCACGATCGCCGGCTCCCCGTCGACCGGTGGCGGTACGCAGGCCGGCGCCCGTACCCACAGGTCGAGGGTCAACTCGTCCTGACGCCAGCACGTGTAGCTGCCCTTCGTCTCCTGCTCCGGGCAGCGACTGACCTTCCACGGCTGCCAGCCGTCCTCGCGCAGCGCGGCCTCGTAGACCTTCGCCGTCTCCTCCGGCGACTTCTGCGAGGTGACGGTGCGCTCGCGCAGCCGGCAGTCGAGCAGACACCAGCGGCTGCCGCTGACGTCGTCGACAGTCTTCGTCGCGGCCCACGCGGGCACGCCGAGCTGGTCCAGGTTGTCGAAGACCGGGTCCCGGCTCAGCGTCCGGACGCCGAAGAAGAGCGGTACCGCGCCGAGCAGCACGACGCTGACCAGCGCCAGGACGGCCACCCGCAGCCGGCGTCGTTCGCGTGACTGCCGGCGTACCTCGGAACGGGCACCCGGGGCGTCGTCGTCGGACGCGTCCTGACCGGCCGCGCGCAGCGCGGGCCCGTCGGTCGGTTCGGCGACCGGCGCCGTCGCGGCGGGCACCACGACGGCGGCGCGGGCCACACCGGCGGGCTCGCCGGGCCGGCCGCCCGGTGGCACGGGGGCGACACCGCTGGGCTCGGGCCGGCCAGCCTCGCGGGGCGGCGGCAGGGCACGACCCGCGGCACGGTCCGCAGGTCGCGGGGCGGCAGCACGCGCGGCCACGGGTGATCCGGGGCCGGCGTGCTCGGAGCCGGCCCGGTCGTCGCCGACAGGCGGCTGCCCGACGCCCGGTGGGCGGACGGCGGCGCGAGCCGGACCGTCCGGACCGGCGCCCGGCGGGACTGCCGCGCGAGCCGGGCCGTCGGGGCGAGCGGCACCCCGCTCGGGCGTGCCTGCGCCGGGACGGGGCGGACCGTCGGGACCACGGCGACCGGCGCCGGAGACCGGCGCCTCGCCGGGCGCGAGTCGGGCCCGGCCCCCGGGCGGGGCGGAGCGGGCGCCCCGCACCGGCGCCTGTCGCCCGCCGTCGGCGGGGCCGGCATACGGGTCGTCGGCCGGTCCCGGACGACCGGTGGATCCGTCGGGGCCGGACTCCGCCGGCGGGCGGCGGCGTCGGTTGATCGGATCCGCGGCGGACCCGGCACCGGCTCGACGACCGACGGGCCGCTCACCGGCGACCGGCGGATGGGGCACGGGACCGCTCGGCTGCTCTCCGGTGGGCTCCGACCCACCGGGCCGGACGGCCCGGCGACCGGTGGGAGCGTCCGCGCCCGGGTCGGCCGGTGGCCCGACGGGACGACGGCCGGCGGCGCGTTCCGCGGCGGGATCGGGCACGGCGAGTGGGCCACCGGAGCGATCGGTCAGATCACCGGCGGGCGGCGGGGCGGTGCGGTGGCCGACGGGCCGGTTGGCGCTCGGGGCCTGCGCATCGCCACCGCGGCGGTTGACCACCGGCAGGCCGGGGTCGGTGTGCGGCAGCCGGCCAGCCTGACGCAGCCAGTCGGCCGGGCGCTCCGGACGGTCCGGGCGGTCCGCCCGCGGCTCACCGCCGGTCGGCGCGCGTCGGCCCTGGTCGTCGGGGACCGCTCGACGGCGGCCGGTGCCGTCGGTGGACGTGACGCTGGCGGACCCGGCGCTGGCCGGCCCGGCGCTGGCGGACCCGGCGCTGATGGGCCCGGCGCTGATGGGTCCGGTGGACGCCTCCGGCATCGGTGGGGCATTGCCCGATCGGGGCACCACCGGCGCGTCCGGCTCGGCGGCACGGCGGCGACCGCCCCCGGCCGGGCGGGCCTGGCCGGAGGGCTCCGGCGCTCCCGGGTCGACCGGGCCGGGACGACGCCGGGCCGTCCGCGGGTCGTTGTCGATCGCGGGGTCGGCTCGCAGCCCGTCCGCGACCTGCGGCGCGACGCCGGGCGGCGGCGCGTCGAAACGGGCGGGGCCGGGCGCGGTGGGTGGCCCGTCGAACCGGGCGGGGCCGGGCGCGGCGGGTGGCCCGGTGGGTCGCGCCGGATCGGGAACGGGGCCGGTCGTACGTCGGCCGCCGGCCAGACCGTCACCGGTCAGCGGCCGGCCGCCATCGGTCGGGTCGGGCCCGGGTCGGCGGCCCGGCGGCACGGCGTCCTGCCGGCGCAGCGGCGGCATCGCTTCCGCCCGCCCGGTCGGGGCGACGGCATCCGGGCGGTGGCCGGCCGCAGGGCCCGCAGCCGCCGGCCCTGCGGGCGGGCCGGACGGTCCCACTGTCGGACGCGGTCGGACCGGAGCGCCGGTGGTCGGGCGGGGCCCCGGAGGGCTCGCCGCGTCACCGCCGGCCGGGCGAGTCGACTGCGGCGCGAGGGGTGGCGCGGCGGCGCGGGGGCCGGTGCCGGGAACCGGCTGGGCGCCACGCGCCGCCGGCTGGCCCGCGGCCGGCACGGCGGGCCGGGAGCGGTCGGCGGGTGGGCGGCCGGGATGCTCGCGCTCGGCGGGCGGGCGGGCGTCCATGAGGCGACCCGGCGGGGGCGCCTCGCCCGGCCAGGGGCCGTCCACGGGGCGGCGCGTTCCGGCGGCCTCCGCGTCTGGACGGCGTGGGCCGGGCGGCGCGTCCGGCGGCGGCGACGCGCCCGTGCGCGGCGGCCCGGGCTCGGCGGGTGCCCCGTCCGGGCCCAGCTCGCCGCGTTGCTGCTTGGCCGAGCGCAGGTCGTCGATCCAGCCGAACTCCTCGCCGGCCACCGGCTCCTCCGGCTCGGCCTCGGCTCGGCCTCGACCCCAGCGGCGGCCCTTCGCGCGGGGATCACGCCGCTCGTCCGGGCCCTCGTCGGGGCGGTCCGCACCACGCGATCTCACTGTTGACCCTCTCCTGCGGCGTCCGTGCCGCTGTCCTGCTTCGTGCGGGGACCGCCCGCTTCCGCGGCCGGTTGGCCGTTCCGACCGACAAGCGCCGGGGCGGGCTGCGGTGTTACCGCCGACCCCGCGGTCGGGGCCGCCACCGACGGGCCCGCTGTCGCGGGCGAGGAGGCGGTCGGGGTTTCGGGGCGGGCGGGCGGGGGCGGCAGCCCGCGGACGATCCGGCGCAGCACCGGCAGCCGTGTCGACACCGACCGTTCCGCCCCGTGCGGGCTGGGCTGGTAGTAGTCGACGCCCACCAGGTCGTCCGGGACGTACTGCTGGGTGACCACGCCGCGCTGGTCGTCGTGCGGGTAGCGGTAACCGGTGCCGTGGCCCAGCCCTCGGGCGCCGGCGTAGTGCGCGTCCCGCAGCCCGCGGGGCACCGAACCGCCCCGGCCGGCCCGTACGTCGGCGATGGCCGCGCCGATCGCTGTGGTGGCCGAGTTCGACTTCGGTGCGGTGGCCAGGTGGATCACCGCCTGCGCCAGGTTGAGCTGCGCCTCGGGCAGGCCGACGTACTCCACGGCGTGCGCGGCGGCGGTGGCCACGCTCAGCGCTGTGGGGTCGGCCATGCCCACGTCCTCGCTGGCGAAGATGACCAGCCGTCGGGCGATGAACCGGGCGTCCTCCCCCGCCACCAGCATCCGGGCCAGCCAGTGCACGGCGGCGTCCACGTCCGAGCCGCGCATGCTCTTGATGAACGCGCTGACCACGTCGTAGTGGGCGTCGCCGTCGCGGTCGTAGCGCACCGCCGCCACGTCGACCGCCTGCTCGGCGGTGGCGAGGTCGATGCGCCCGGCGCCGAGCGCCGTGGCCGAGGCCGCCGCGGCCTCCAGCGCGGTAAGCGCCTTGCGGACGTCACCGGCGGCGAGCCGGACCAGGTGGTCCTCGGCGTCGGTGGTCAGGGTGAGGGCGCCGCCCAGGCCGCGCTCGTCGGTGACCGCGCGGCGCAGCAGGCCGCGTACGGCGTCGTCGTCGAGCGGTTGCAGGGTGAGCAGCACGCACCGCGACAGCAGGGGTGAGATGACCGAGAAGTACGGGTTCTCGGTGGTCGCCGCGAGCAACGTGACAGTACGGTCCTCGACGGCGGCGAGCAGCGAATCCTGCTGGGTCTTGCTGAACCGGTGCACCTCGTCGATGAACAGCACCGTCTGCGGGCCGCCCGAACGGCGCTGGCGACGGGCCGTCTCGATCACCGCCCGGACGTCCTTGACACCGGCCGAGAGGGCCGACATGGCGACGAACCGGCGGTCGGTGGCGGCGGCCACCAGGTGCGCGATGGTGGTCTTGCCGCTGCCGGGCGGTCCCCAGAGGATGACCGACATCGCGGCGCCGCCGGAGACCAGTTGCCGCAGCGGTGCGCCGGGAGCGAGCAGGTGGTCCTGCCCGATCAGCTCGTCCAGGCTCGCGGGCCGCATGCGGACGGGCAGGGGCGAATCGTCCGCTACCGGAGTGAAGCCGTCGACACCGGCGGGGCCCTCGGGCGCGCTGCGCGGCCCGGTGGGCGCACCGAGGGAGAAGAGAGCGTCGGACTCCATCACGAAGACAGTACCGGGCCCGACCCGCAACGCCGGAATCGCGCTGCGGGCCGGGTCACCGCTGATCGGTCTCGGTCAGCCACGGCCGGGGCGACGGCCCCGGTACCAGCGACCGCCGCCACCGCCGCGCGGGCCGCTGCCGACGCCGGCCAGGTAGAGCGAGAGCAGGAGCAGGCCGATGAGCACGAGGGTGTTCCAGTTGAACAGGTCGGGGGCGCCGAAGTCGGTGTTGAGCAGGTCGAGAAGCAGAGCGAAGCCAAAGACGATGGCCGCGAGAATGGCGAGCATGTCGGTCCTCCGGTGGGGGTTCCCAGTAGGTCGGCGCGTGATGTACCCAATCGGTCGACTCGTCAATCTCCACCGTGGATCAGCACGCGGGCTGGCGGACCCGGCGCGGCCGCCGGTACGGCGGCTCCTAGGCTGACGTCATGATCATCGACGACCAGGCGATCCACGACCGAGCCGCCATCCTGGCCGCCGCCGGTGACCACCCGTTCGTCCGGCACTCGCTCTCGCCGGGTGTGCCGGCGCACGGCTTCCGGCGCGACGGCGCCGTGCTGTGGTTGCTGCCGCCCGAGCGCGGGCTGGGCGCCGACGCCATCGGCCCCGTCGAGCCGGTGCTGGAGATCTGCGCCGCGCTGGTCGCCGACGGGGTGCTGCGGCCGGAGCACCGGATGCACCTGCCCCGGCTCGACCCCGCCGTGGTGGCGGGCCGGCTGGCGGTGGACGAGTTCGTCGACTGGGAGTTCCACTGGACCACCGTGACGCCGCCGGCGCAGCCGGACGAGCAGCGGGTCGTACGACTCACCGACGCCGACCGCCCGGCGCTCGCGGCGCTGGTCGACGAGGCGTTCCCGACCACCACCACGCGCCCGGACGACCCCCGGGTGCTCGACTGGTACGGCATCCGGGACGGCGGCCGCCTGGTGGCGTGCGGCGCGGACCGCAGCCGGGGCGACGTCGGGTTCCTGGCCGGCCTGACCGTCGCCCCCGACCAGCGGGGCCGGGGGCTGGGCGCGGCGCTGACCGCCGGCATGACCCGGGCGTTGCTGGCCCGGCACGACACGGTCGGGCTCGGCGTCTACCCGCACAACGTCCAGGCGGTGCGGCTGTACCGCCGGCTCGGCTTCACCGACGCCCTGTCCCTCACCGCGATCCGCCTCGGCTGAGGCCGCACACCGACACCGGGGCGTCGGTGAGCGGCCGTGCCACCGGGCGTCGGTGAGCGGCCTCGGCGCCGGGCGCCGGTGAGCGCCCTTCGCTACCGATCGGCGGGGACCGGGGCCACTGTCGGCTCGCTGGCGGGAGCGGGTCGACGGCCGGCCAGCCAGGCGGGCAGGTAGAGCGGCGCGGCGACGGCCAGCACCACCGCGCCGACCACCATCGCGGCGCTGACGCTGACGCTGGCGGCGATCGCGGTCAGGACCACCCCGCCGAGGGCTGCGGACGGCTGCCCCATCATCGAGTTCAGCGAGAGCACGCTGGTCCGGTACGGGCCGTCGACCTGGCGGTGCAACAGACCACTGTGCAGCGGGTTCGACGCGCCGTGCACGGCGTAGCAGGCCAGGTAGGCCACCAGCACTCCGACCGGCCCCGCGAACAGCCCCATCCCGACCACCGTGACGCCCTGCAGGATGCGCAGCAGGGCCGCGCCCGGAGCCGCCCCGAACCAGCGCAGCAGCAGCGGGGTCAGTGCCGCGCCGGCCGCGCTGGCGAGCCAGGCGGCCGAGCTGGCCGGCCCGAGCAGCGCGGCGGCGCGTTCCGGGTCGCCGACCACCTCGGCGAGGCGGACCGGCAGCAGCGACTCGAAGGTGACCATGCCGAAGCCCCAGAACAGCTCCACCGCCACCAGGGCCAGCAGCACCCGGGAACGGCGCAGCAGACCGATGGCCTGACCGACCATCCGGGGCGCCTGCACCACCGACGCCCGCACCGCCGCGAACCCGGTGGCCGGCCGCTCCTCGACCAGCAGGACCAGCAGCGCGACCAGCGCGACCGCCTGGGCGACGATCGCGACCAGCACCGGCACGGTGAGCGCGCTGACCGGCCCGAGCGGCCCGAGCGCGACCAGGCCGCCGCTGAGCAGCGCACCGCCCGCGATGGCCCCGCCGATCACGGTGCCGGCGTACCCGAGGCCCTTCTCGTACTCGGCCTGCGGGTCGGCGGCCAGGGTGGCGTCGACGTACCAGGATTCCAGCGGGCCGCTGTCCAGGGCCCGGTAGACGCCCTGCAATGCCCAGACCAGGAAGAACAGCGCGAACGAGTCGGCCACCGCGAACAGCGCCAGCGAGGCGAGGTTGAGCGCTCCGGCGGCGAGCAGGACGGGTCGGCGGCCGAGGGCGTCGGCGAACCCACCGGTGGGCAGCTCCAGCGCGAGCACCAGCAGCCCCTGCGCGGTGCCGACCAGGCCGATCTGCGGCAGCGAAAGGCCGCGCTCCTGCATCAGCAGGATCATCACCGGGATCATCAACCCCGTGGGCAGCCAGCGCAGACCGTAGAGGGTGAGGTAACGACGCCGGACCTGGCGTACGGTCAGCGCGCTCACGACGCCACCTCCATTCGCGACTGCGGGGCTCGCAACCCCGGCTCACTCCTCGCGCTCACGACGCCACCTCCATTCGCGACTGCGGGGCTCGCAACCCCGGCTCACTCCTCGCGCTCACGACGCCACCTCCATTCGCGACTGCGGGGCTCGCAACCCCGGCTCACTCCTCGCGCTCATCGGGGACCGTCCAGCAGCGGGTAGGCGGCCAGGAAGACCTGCACCGGACGGGCCTGCGGGTCGGCGGGCTCGGCCACGTCGACCGGCTCGGCCTCCCGGTGGTACCGCTCCAGCACCTCCCACACTTCCGTCTTGAGGGCCTCCAGCCGGTCCGGCGGGATGGTCATGAACACGTCGCCCATGCCGAAGGCGTCCCGCCAGGCGGGGGACCACTCGTGCTGGGTGGCGAACCAGCGCTCGGCGTGCTCGACGAGGAGGCGCACCTGGTTGCCCTGGATCCACTCGATCGCGGCACGGGCGTCGGGGTCGTCGTCGAAGTCGCTCGGCTCCCAGCTCGTGACGTCGTGCGCGGCCTGCCACCAGCGCTGGCGTCCGCTGCCCCGGTCGGGATCCTCGATGACCAGCCCGACCTCGGCGAGTTGGCGCAGGTGGTAGCTGGTCGCGCCGGTGTTGGTGCCGAGCAGCTCGGCGAGCGTGGTGGCGGTGGCGGGCCCGTTCACCCGCAGGGCGCCGACCAGCCGCATCCGCAGCGGGTGCGCGAGCACCCGGACCTGCCGCTTGTCGATCCGCACCTCGCGCGGGGCGGGCCGCGGGGTCGCTTCGTCATTCGCCATGACTGCACACTATCTCTGCACACTTTCTATGCACAAGGGTTGTGCATAGAAAGTGTGCATGAGGTCAGGCCAGGAGTTCCCGCACCCCGCGCAGTCGCGTCCGGAGCAGACCTGCGGCGCGGGAGGAGTCGAGGCGTACGTCGCTGGGGCGGACCACGCCGGCTGCGGTGGCCGTGGTGGTCTTCAGGCCCGTCGCGTCCAGACCGAACCGCTCGGCGACCAGCAGACCCAGCTCGGCCCGGCTGACCGCGTCCGGACCGGCCACGTTGAGCAGCCCGGCGTACGACGAAGAGGCCAGCTCCAGCACGGCGTCGGCCAGGTCGCCGACGTCGATCGGGCAGCGGAACTCATCGGTGAACAGGACGGCCCGACCGGCCAGCGCCTCGCGGCAGAGCTCGATCTGCTTGCTGCCCTCTCCCAGGATCAGCGAGGTACGCACCAGAGCCGCACCGGGGTCGATCGCCCGTACGGCGGTCTCCGCCGCCGCCTTCGCGGCCCCGTACGCGTTGACCGGGCTGGGCGGGTCGTCGTCGGCGTACGGCGTGGGACGGCCGCCGTGCAGCGCGTCGCTGGACAGGTGCACCAGCCGCGCCCCCACCTCGGCGGCGGCGAGGGCCACGTACGCGGCCCCGTCGGCGGTGACCGCCCAGTCGTCGTACCGATAGGGGGTCGCGACCACAGTGTCCGGCCGCACCTCGGCGACCAGCGTGCGCACGGCGGCGCGGTCGGTCACGTCCAGCCGCCGCCCGACAACGCCGGACACCCCGACGGACCCGCAGTGGTACGTCCCCACGACCGAGAACCCGGCGCCGACGGCCCGCCGACAGACCTCCCGGCCCAGAAACCCGCTACCCCCGACAACAAGCACCCGCATCCCAGCCCACTCCCCCACCGATGATCAAGAGGTTTGCGTCATCTCGCGGGGCGATGATGACGCAAACCTCTTGATCAACCAAGCAAGGGCAGTGGGGGGTGCGGTCAGACCGGGTCGGCCACCGGGGCTGCCGGGCCGGCCGTGCCGGCGTGCGGGGTGGCCGCGGGCTTGGGCTTGGCGTCGATGCCGGCCTCGGTGCGCTGCTGGGCGGTGATCGGCGTCGGCGCACCGGTCAGCGGGTCGAAACCGCCCCGGGTCTTCGGGAACGCGATGACCTCGCGGATCGAGTCCGCGCCGGCCAGCAGCATGCAGACCCGGTCCCAGCCGAACGCGATGCCGCCGTGCGGCGGTGCGCCGTACTTGAACGCCTCCAGCAGGAAGCCGAACTTGTCCTGCGCCTCCTCCGGCGTGATGCCGAGCAGGTCGAAGACCCGCTTCTGCACGTCGCCCCGGTGGATACGGATCGAGCCGCCGCCGATCTCGTTGCCGTTGCAGACGATGTCGTACGCGTACGCCAGGGCGCGGTCCGGCGCCTCCTCGAACCGGTCCACCCACTCCGCGTTCGGCGAGGTGAACGGGTGATGCACGGCCGTCCAGCCACCCTCGTCGGTCTTCTCGAACATCGGCGCGTCGACCACCCAGCAGAACGCCCAGGCGCTCTCGTCGATCAGGCCGGCCCGCTTGGCGATCTCGACCCGGGCAGCGCCCAGCAGCTCCTGCGCCTCGCGGGCGTTCGTGCCGGCCGCGAAGAAGACCGCGTCGCCCGGCTTGGCGCCGACCGCGTCGGCGAGCCCGCCCAGGTGCTCGGCGGACAGGTTCTTGGCCACCGGGCCGCGCGCCTCGCCGGTCTCGGCGTCCAGCACCACGTACGCCAGACCCCGCGCGCCGCGCGCCTTGGCCCAGTCCTGCCAGCCGTCCAGCTCCTTGCGGCTCTGCGCCGCGCCACCGGGCATCACGACCGCGCCCACGTAGCCGCCCGCGTCGATCGCGCCGGCGAACACCCGGAACTCGGTGCCGCGCAGGTAGTCGGTCAGCTCGGTCAGCTCCACGCCGTAGCGCAGGTCCGGCTTGTCCGAGCCGTACCGGGCCATCGCGTCGTGCCACGTGATCCGCGGGATCGGCCGGTTGATCTCGTGCCCGGCCAGGTCCTTCCACAGCGCCGAGACGATCGCCTCGCCGAGGTCGATCACGTCGTCCTCGGTGACGAACGACATCTCGATGTCGAGCTGGGTGAACTCGGGCTGCCGGTCGGCGCGGAAGTCCTCGTCGCGGTAGCAGCGGGCGATCTGGTAATACCGCTCCATGCCGCCGACCATCAGCAGCTGCTTGAACAGCTGCGGGGACTGCGGCAACGCGTACCAGCTGCCGGGCTGGAGCCGCACGGGCACCAGGAAGTCGCGGGCGCCCTCGGGGGTCGATCGGGTCAGCGTCGGCGTCTCGATCTCCAGGAAGTCCCGCTCGTGCAGCACGCCCCGGGCGAGGTGGCTCGCGCGCGAGCGCAGCCGCAGCGCGTTCGCCGGGCCGCTGCGGCGCAGGTCCAGGTAGCGGTACCGCAGGCGGAGGTCGTCACCGGCCTCGACCTGGTCGTCCACCGGGAGCGGGAGCGGCGCGGCCTCGGAGAGCACCTCCAGCTCGACGGCCGTCACCTCGACCTCGCCGGTGGGCAGCTCCGGGTTCTCGTTGCCGGCCGGCCGGCGGGTCACCTCGCCGGTGACCTTCACGCAGAACTCGTTGCGCAGCGCGTGCGCGTCCTCCTCGCGGAACACCACCTGGACCACGCCGGAGCCGTCGCGCAGGTCGACGAAGATGACGCCGCCGTGGTCACGCCGGCGGGCCACCCACCCGGCGAGCGTCACCGTCGAGCCGGCGTCCGCGGCGCGCAGGCTTCCGGCATTGTGGGTACGGATCACGGCTGGCAACTCCTCATCGTGGAACAGTCCTCACCCGCATTCTGTCAGGGGTGGCCGGCCCCGCTCGGGGGCACCCGGCAGGCCGGCACGATTCGCAGGTGAGCAGGCGGCGGGCCGCGCGCTTCGCCGGTGGGCAGCCTGGCGAACCCGGCTCGCCGGGCCGTCGCGCCGGTTAACGTGGCCGAATGCGCGCCGTACCAAACTGGGGCGTCGCCACGGCGGTGGCCGCGCCGGTGCTGCTGGTGGGCGGGTGGACGGTCGCGGGCGCCCGGCAGCCGGCCGGGTACGACCCGGTCCGCGACACCATCAGCGAGCTGGCGGGGCACGACGCCACCGACTCGTGGATCATGATCACTGCGCTGCTGCTGCTGGGCTGCTGCTACCTGGCGATCGCCGTCGTGCTGCACGCGGCCGGGCTGCCCAGCCGCTTCCTGCTCGCCGTCGGCGGCGTGGCCACCATCGCGCTTGTCGCCTTTCCCCGGCCGGCGGTCGGCGGATCGCTCAGCCACGGCATCGCGGCCACCATCGCCGTCCTGGCGTTGGCGCTCTGGCCGGCCGGGTCGGCGCTGCGGTTGCCGCGTGGTCCGGACGCGGCACATCCGGGCGCCCCGCAGCCGCCCTGGGCGTTTCGGCGGGGCGTGGCGCTGAGCGCCACGATCGTGCTGCTCGCCCTCTTCGGCTGGTTCGCGTTCGAGGTGACCAGCGGATCCCGGACCGGCCTGGCCGAACGGGTGACAGCCGTGGGCGTGTCACTCTGGCCGCTGCTGGCGGTCCTCTCCGCCCGACGGGCACACCTCGCCTGGGCCGGCGACGGCGCCACGCCGCTCGGGCCCGCCGTGGCGGCGACAGGTGTCGTACCGCCGGATCCCCTGTTCCCCACGGACGGACCGGATCGCCTCGCCTGAGGCGGCGCGGGCGGCGGGGCGGACGGCAGGCCCCGGACGCGCGGCGCGGGCCGCCGGAGGATTCCGGCGACCCGCGGGCGGTGAATCGATCAGAAGACGCTGACGCCGTAGCGGCTCAGGGCCTCGGTGACGGGCTGGAAGTAGGTCGTCCCGCCACTGCTGCAGTTACCGCTGCCGCCGGAGGTCAGGCCGAGCGCGGTGCCGCCGGAGAAGAGCGAGCCGCCACTGTCGCCACCCTCGGCGCAGACGTTGGTGCGGATCAGGCCGGAGACCGAACCCTCGGCGTAGTTCACCGTGGCGTTGGTCGCGGACACCGTGCCGCTGCGCAGGCCGGTGGTGCTGCCCGAGCGCTGCACCGACTGGCCGACCGACGCGTTGCCGGAGCCGGTGATGTCCCGGTAGCTGCCGTTGTAGAGGTAGACGTTGCCGGCGGCGTTCGCGGAGTTGCTGTGCCGCACGATGCCGTAGTCGTTGCCCGGGAAGCTGGTGCCGGTACGGGTGCCCAGCAGGGTGGTCTGGCTGGAGTTCGAGTACCAGTTGGTGCCGAGGTTGGTGCAGTGCCCGGCGGTCAGGAAGTAGTAGGTGCTGCCGCTGCGCACGTTGAAGCCGAGCGAGCAGCGGTAGCCGCCGGTGTAGATGGCCTGGCCACCCGAGATCCGGGTGCTGAGCACGCCGGCCTCGGCCTCGACGCGGACCGCGCCGTTGGCCTTCGCGGCAGCGGCCTTGACCCGCTCCAGCTTGGCGCCGGTGACGGTGCTGTCGACGGAGACGACCACCTGGTTGGTGATCGGGTCGCTCCACCAGGCGGTGCCCGGGATCTTCGCCGAGCGCTCCAGCTCGGCGGTGGCCCGGTTGAGCTCCGCGGCGCCGCGGGTGACGTACCGGACGCTCGCTCCGGCCTTGCTGACCGTGCGGGCGGCGGCGGCGTCGGTCACCGTGACGACGGTCTTGCCGCTGGCGTCGATGTACGAGCCGGCGGAGCGGTCGCCGAGCTGAGCGGAGAGGGCTGCGGCGGCGTCGGGCGAGGCGGCGGGGGCGGCCTGGGCGGGTGCGCCGATGAGCGAGCCGACGACCAGGGTTCCGCTCACGGCAACAGTCGCCGCAACGCGGAATGAGGACCTCGTGGGTCGCATGTAACAAACCTCCTGGGCGGGGGAGACGGGTCCGGCCGGGGGTGGCTGACCCGAGGGCGACCCGGCCGATCTGCGAAAACCGGCCGAGTGAACTGAAGTATTCACATACTTAAGATCATTGACAAGACCTGGTTTCGCCCGAATTCGTCGACCCGCTCCGGTCACACCTCCGCAACACCGTGGACACGCTCGGGGGCACCTGCCGTCACACCCCTGAGGACCGCCGGATCCGTTTCGGACATCACTTGCCGACCGACGCCGTTGCCGCCACAACCCCCGCCGCGCCCCGACGCCGGCATCACCACGGGATCGGGCAGCACGGCGGGGGGCCGGCGTACGGCGGCGACGCGGACGGCAGACGAGCGGACGGCGACGCGGACGAGCGGACGGCGTCAGGGGGTACGGCGGCGCGCGCCCGGACCTGGGCGGGGCAGGACGTCGCGGGGATCATCCAGCGGGTGCCCCTCGGCGCAGCGCAGCTCGACGCGTACCGGGGCGCCGCAGTCGCGGTGCTCCACGCTCAACGGCGGGCCCTCGGCGTCGGCCAGGTACCGGTCACCCCACCCGAGCACGGCGACCAGCACCGGCCAGAGGGCCAGACCCTTCTCCGTCAGCCGGTACTCGTGGCGCAGCCGACTGCCGGGCTCCCGGTACGGCTCACGACGTAGCACCCCCCGCTCGACGAGCACGGCCAGCCGGTTGGTGAGAACCTGGCGCGGAACACCGGTGCGGACCCGCATGTCGTCGAAGCGCCGCACGCCGCTGAACACCTCGCGCAGCACCACCATGGTCCACCGCTCGCCGAGGATCTCCATCGCGCGGGCGATGGTGCAGTTCTCCACCGACCAGTCCAGTGCCGCGGGTCTCATCCGACCAGGCTAGGTCTCATTGACAGACTCAGCAACGTCCTGCCACGCTGCGTCCATGACTCAGACCCAGGAGCCGGCGCGCAGCCGTACCTTCACCTGGTCCGACCCGGCGGCCAACGCCGCGCAGGTCGGTCGGCGCAGCGGCCTCGACCTGCTCCGCGCGATGATCGCCGGAGAGCTGGCCGCGCCCCCGGTGATGCACCTGATCGACATGGCGCGGATGGAGGCCGACGAGGGTCGAGTCGCCGTCGAGCTGGTCCCGCAGGAGTTCCACTACAACCCGCTGGGCACCGTCCACGGTGGCGTCATCTCGACCCTGCTGGACACCGCCGCCGCCTGCGCCGTGCACACCACACTGCCCGCCGGGATCGGCTACACCTCGCTGGACCTGAACGTGAAGTTCCTGCGCCCGGTCACCGTCGACAGCGGCACGCTGCGCTGCGAGGGCACGGTACTGCAACGCGGTCGCCGCACGGCCCTGGCCGAAGCCCGCCTCACCGACGCGAACGCCCGCCTGATAGCCCACGCCACAAGCACCTGCCTCCTCTTCCCCCTCCCCCCAACCCCCTGAAGACCCCCGGGCTCTCCGGCGGCCTCTCGGCGGTTGATCATGAAGTTATTGCCCGCCACCCCCGCGGGTGGCGGCAAAAAAATAATTATCAACAGGGGGTT
>NZ_JBEZFG010000010.1:9671-213423 GCF_040649315.1 Micromonospora sp. NPDC049004 | reverse complement strand
CAACAACAACCCCCCCCCCCCACCCCCCTAAACCCCCCCGGGTTCGCGGGCGCCCTCCGGGGGGTTCACCTTTATGTTTGGGCCCGCCTCGCCGGCGTGTCGCGGCAATAACTTCATGATCAACGGGGTGTGGAGGGTGGGGTGGGTTAGCGGAGGGCTAGGCGGGCTGCTCGGGCGTCGCGCTTCTCCTCGAAGCGGGCCGCCGCGTTCTCCAGGGTCTCCAGCTGGGCCGCGAGCTGCTCGCGGGCGGCCTCGCCGTCGGCGTCGAGGCCTGTCACGTTGAAGACGTCCCACTGGCGCAGCACCGGCTGCAACACCTCGTCGCGGTGCTGGCGCAGGTCGTAGATGCCGGCGAGGGCGATCGCCACCGACTTGCGAGCGAAACCGTCGATGCCGTTGCCGGGCATCTGGAAGTTGGCCACCACGTCGGCGACCGCCCGCATGGCCTGGCTCGGGGCCAGCTCGAACGCGGCGGCGAGCAGGTTGCGGTAGAAGACCATGTGCAGGTTCTCGTCGGCGGCGACACGGGCCAGCAGCGCCTCGCAGGCGGGGTCGCCGGTGGCCTTGCCGGTGTTGCGGTGCGAGATCCGGGTGGCCAGCTCCTGGAACGAGACGTACGCCAGCGAGTGCAGCACCTCGTCGTCGTGCACGTTGACATAGCCCGCGGACATGTGGGTCATCCGGGCGCGCTCCAGCGCCACCGGGTCGACCGCCCGGGTGACGGTCAGGTAGTCCCGGATGGCCGTGCCGTGCCGGCCCTCCTCGGCGGTCCACCTGTGCACCCACGTGCCCCACGCGCCGTCGCGGCCGAACAGGGTGGCGATCTCGTGGTGGTACGAGGGCAGGTTGTCCTCGGTCAGCAGGTTGACGATCAGCGCGGTCCGGGCGACGTCCGGGATCGTCGAGTCGGTCGGCGACCACGCCTCACCATTGAGCGGCCCGTCGAACGTGCGCCCCTCGCTCCACGGCACGTACTCGTGCGGGAACCACTCCTTCGCCAGCGAGAGGTGGCGGTCCAGGTTGCGCGCGACGACCGGCTCCAGCTCGACGAGCAGGGCGGTCTGGCTCAGTGTGGTGCTCACGGTCACGAGTAACTCCCTACGGTGGCGTAACTTACGCTACCGTAGGTCCCCGCGGCCGTGCGCGCCAGTCGTGACACTCAACCGACCTTCGGCTTCAGGTCCTCCCGGGGCGGCGCCCACTCCCCGGCGTCGGCAGTGACCTGCTCACCCGAGCGGATGTCCTTCACCTCGTCCGGAGCGCCGTCGGCCCCCGGGAACCAGACGTACGGGATGCCACGCCGCTCGGCGTAGCGGATCTGCTTGCCGAACTTCGCCGCGCTCGGCGACACCTCGGTGGCGATGCCCCGCCCGCGCAGCGCCGACGCGATCCGGCCACTGGCCGAGCGGTGCTCCTCGTCGGCCAGGGCCACCAGGACACAGGTGGGCACCGAACGGGAGACCGACAGCTCCCCCGCGCCGAAGAGCAGCCCGAGCAGCCGGGTCACGCCGATCGAGATGCCCACCCCGGGGTACGAGACAGCGCCGGCGCTGGCCAGGTTGTCGTACCGGCCGCCGGAGCAGATCGAGCCGAAGCGCTCGTAGCCACGCAGCTGGGTCTCGTAGACGGTGCCCGTGTAGTAGTCCAGCCCACGGGCGATGCGCAGGTCCGCCACGCAGAGGCCGGGCGAGTGTTCGGCGGCGGTGTCCACCACCCGGACCAGCTCCTCGATGCCCTCGTCGAGCAGCGGGTCGCTCACCCCGAGCGCCCGGACGGCGTCGGCGAAGGAGGCGTCCGGGGCGGAGATCTCGGCCAGCGCCAGGCACGCCTTGGCCTGCGCCTCGCTCGCCCCGGCGGTCTCGGCCAGCAGCTCGGTCACCTTCGCCGGGCCGATCTTGTCGAGCTTGTCGACGGTACGCAGCGCCGCCTCCGGGTCGGTCACCCCGATGCCCCGGAAGAAGCCCTCCCAGATCTTGCGGTTGTTGACCTGGATGGTCACCGGTGGGATGGGCAGGGCGCCCAGCGCGTCGCCGATGACCAGCGGCATCTCCGCCTCGTGGTGCGCGGCCAGGGTGTCCCGGTCGACGATGTCGATGTCGGCCTGGACGAACTCCCGGTAGCGCCCCTCCTGCGGCCGCTCACCCCGCCACACCTTCTGGATCTGGTAGCGGCGGAACGGGAAGCTCAGCTTGCCGGCGTTCTCCAACACGTACCTGGCGAACGGCACGGTCAGGTCGAAGTGCAGGCCGAGCTGGTCGTCACCACCGGATCCCTCGGCGTCGGCGTGCAGCCGCCGGATCACGTAGACCTCCTTGGAGGTCTCGCCCTTGCGCAGCAGCTGGTCCAGCGGCTCCACGGCGCGGGTCTCCAGCGGCGCGAACCCGTACAGCTCGAAGGTGTCCCGGATCTTGCCGAGCACGAACTGCTCGATCATCCGCTGGCCGGGGGTCCACTCCGGGAAACCGGAGATGGGCGTGGGCTTGCTCATCGGCGTACTCCTTGCGGTGCCGCGCCCGCGGCGCGGTGGTGTCGTGGGTCCGCGCGCGGCGCGGACGAAGAATCAGAGGCCCCGGGTGGGAGCGGCCGGCGTCGTGCCGGCCACCTCGATGAGGTACGGGTTGCTGGCGCGCTCGCGGCCGATGGTGGTGCTGGGGCCGTGGCCGGGCAGCACGACTGTGTCGTCGGCCAGCGGGAGGATCTTGTCGCGCAGGCTGGTGAGCATCGCCGGCATGCTGCCGCCGGGTAGGTCGGTGCGGCCGATCGAGCCGGCGAAGAGGACGTCGCCGGAGAGGCAGATCTCGTCGGCCTCCCAGCCGGACCCCGCGCCGGGCAGCCGGAACAGCACCGACCCGCCGGTATGGCCCGGGGCATGGTCGACGGCGATCTCCAGGCCGGCGAGCGTGAGGGTCGCGCCGTCGGTCAGCTCGGCCACGTCCTCCGGCTCGGTGTAACTAAGCTTGCCGCCGAAGAGCGAGGTCAGGTCGGCCGACAGACCCTTGGCCGGGTCGGCGAGCATCTCCCGGTCGCCGGGGTGCACGTACGCGGTGATCCCGCGCGCGCCGCAGACCGGCGCCACCGAGAACGTGTGGTCGAGGTGGCCGTGGGTGAGCAGCACGGCGGCCGGATGCAGGCGGTGCTCGGCGAGCAGCGCGTCGAGCTGGTCGAGCACCCCGATGCCGGGATCGACCACCACGCACTGCTCCCCCGGCGCGGTGGCCACCACATAGCAGTTGGTGCCGAAGGCGTCCGCGGGAAAGCCGGCCACGAGCACGGGCGCTGTCCTCTCCGTCGAGCTGTCGTCCTGCCCAGCAGCCTAACCGGCGCGGCGAGCGCGTTTGCCGCGTCCGCCCCCGAGGCCCCATCCGACACAGTGACATCGCACGATATGAGCTGCTGGCGGCGGGGTGGACCTCGTACACCACATTCCCAGTCACTAGCCGTACACTCTGGCGGGCGTGTGGCGTGGCACACGCGACGCCCGGACGGGCCGGGGTACCCGGCCGCCGGTGACGACCAGGCAGAGGAAAGGGGAGCACCTGTGGCTTCCAGCAGGGACCGGCAGCGCAAACTGGCGCGGGCCAAGCTCGACCGGCAGTTGGCTCGCCGGGCCGCCGCCACGCGGCGTCGCCGGCAGATCCAGGCCGGGGTCGGCGCCTTCCTGGTCCTCGCGGTGATCGTGGCCGGCTCGGCCTGGGCGCTCGGTGCGTTCGACTCCGATCCGAAGAAGAACACCGCCGCGGAGGACACCTGCCTCTGGACGCCGCAGGACGCGAGCGCCAACACCAACCTCAAGGACGTCGGCACGCCGGCGACCAAGGACCTGCCGACCGACGGCACCCGGGCGATGACGGTCACCACCAACCAGGGTGCGCCGATCACCGCCGAGCTGAACCTGGCCAACTCCCCCTGCGCGGCGGCGAGCATCGCCCACCTGGCGAGCCGGTCGTTCTACGACAACACCAAGTGCCACGAGATCACCGCCGACGGCGCGCTGCGCTGCGGCGACCCCAGCGGCACCGGCCTCGGCGGGCCTACCTACTCGTTCTACGACGAGGACGTGCCGACCGTGCCGTCGGCGTCGCCGTCGGCCAGCCCGGCGCCCGGGCAGCCGCCGACGTACCCCAAGGGGACCGTGGCGATGATCTCCAACCCGCCCGGCGCCAACGGCAGCCAGTTCCTGATCTTCTTCAAGGACTTCACGACCACTGACCCGAAGTACCCGGTGATCGGCAAGGTGACCGGTGGGCTCGACGTGGTCGAGAAGATCGGTGCCCTGCCGACCGTGGACAATGGGACCGGGGCAAAGGTCAAGCCCAAGACCGACGTGGTGATCCAGAGCCTCACGGTCGGCGAGCCGGTCACCGGCGCGGCACCGGCGCCGTCCGGTGCTCCGGCCAGCAGCCCGAGCGCCGGCTGACCGGTCGCCCCACCCCACCTTAAGCGGCACCCCGCAGCAAACAGCCAGGAGGATCCAGGCGTGACGTCCACCAGAGAGCGGCAGCGCGCGGCGGCACGCGCCCGACTCGAGAAGGAGATGGCCGAGCGCTCGGCCAAGGCCCGCAAGCGCCGCCAGACGCAGGCGATCGTCGGCGCGGCCGCCGTGCTGGTGCTCGTGGTCGCCGGCACCGTCTGGCTGGCCTCGACCCTCGGCGGCGACGACGACAAGGCCGGCAACGCCGCGTCGGCGCCCGGCGCGTCCGAGTGCGCTTACACCACGCTGCCCACGGAGCAGCGGCCCCCGCAGATCAAGGACGTCGGGGTGCCAAGCAACCAGCAGTCGGCCACGGGCGTGCAGACCATGACGATCACCACCAACCTGGGCCCGATCACGGCGAATGTCGACCGGTCGAAGGTGCCCTGCACGGCCGGAGCCTTCTCGCTCCTCGCGGAGAAGAACTTCTTCGACAACACCAAGTGCCACCGCCTGGTGACCGAGGGCATCAAGGTGCTGCAGTGCGGTGACCCGAGCGCCACCGGTAAGGGCTGGCGGGACACCGACGGCACGGGTGGCCCGAGCTTCCGGATGGCGGAGGAGAACCTGCCCACCGACAAGCGCCCGCCGTACCCGGAGGGCGTCATCGCGATGGCCAAGTCGCAGGATCCGGGCACGACCGGCAGCCAGTTCTTCATCGTCTACGGCGACTCGCCGCTGGACCCGGCGTACACGGTGCTGGGCACCGTCACCGGCGGCATGGACATCGTCAAGGACGTGGCCAAGGCCGGCGACGACGGGGCATTCGCCCAGCAGGCCGGTGGCGGCCACCCGAAGAAGGAGGTCGTCATCACCGACCTCACGATGAGCGCGCCGCAGGGCTGACACCCGCACGAGACGACGAAGCGCCCGCCGGCTGAGCCGGCGGGCGCTCTCGTGTGTGGGGTACGGGGCTCAGGCGCCCGAGGTGACCCGGTACGCGTCGAAGACCCCGTCGACCTTGCGGACGGTGGCCAGCAGGTGGCCCAGGTGCTTCGGGTCGGCCATCTCGAAGCTGAACCGGCTCACCGCCACCCGGTCGCGGGTGGTGGTGACCGTCGCGGACAGGATGTTGACCCGCTCGTCGGAGAGCACCCGGGTGACGTCGGCGAGCAGCTTGTGCCGGTCCAGTGCCTCGACCTGGATCGCCACCAGGAACGTGGAGGCGGACGTGAGCTTCCAGCTCACCTCGACCACCCGCTCGGCCTGGGCCCGCAGGTCCTCGGCGTTGGCGCAGTCGTCGCGGTGCACGCTCACCCCGCCGGAGCGGGTGACGAAGCCGAACACCGAGTCCGGTGGGACCGGCGTGCAGCAGCGGGCCAGTTTGATCCAGACGTCGCTGACGCCACGGACCACCACACCGGGGTCGCTGCTGCTCTGGCGGCTGCGCGGTGGCCGGGTGGCGACGGCGGTCTCGGCGATGTCCTCCGCCGCGCCCTCCTCGCCGCCGTACGCGGCCATCAGCTTCTGCACCACCGACTGCGCGGAGACCTGACTGTCGCCGACCGCCGCGTACAGCGACGCCACGTCGGCGAGGTGCAGGTCCCGGGCGATCGACATCAGCGCGTCGGAGGTGAGCATCCGCTGCAACGGCATGCCCTGCTTGCGCATCGCCTTGACGATCGCGTCCTTGCCGGCCTCGATCGCCTCCTCGCGCCGCTCCTTGTTGAAGTACTGGCGGATCTTCGTGCGGGCGCGCGGGCTCTTGACGAAGCCCAGCCAGTCCTGCGTGGGGCCGGCCGTCTCGGACTTCGACGTGAAGATCTCGATCACGTCGCCGTTGGACAGCGTCGACTCCAACGGCACCAGCTTGCCGTTGACCCGCGCGCCGATGCACTTGTGCCCCACCTCGGTGTGCACCGCGTACGCGAAGTCCACAGGCGTCGACCCGGTCGGCAGCGGGATGACGTCACCCTTGGGGGTGAAGACGTACACCTCCTGGCTGGACAGGTCGAAGCGCAGCGCGTCCAGGAACTCGCTCGGGTCGGCCGCCTCCCGCTGCCAGTCCAGCAGCTGCCGCAGCCAGGTCATCTCGTCGATGTGCGCCGGCGGGCCGACGATCTGGGTGCCCTTGTGCTCCTTGTACTTCCAGTGTGCGGCGATGCCGAACTCCGCGGTGCGGTGCATCGCGTACGTGCGGATCTGCATCTCCACCGGCTTGCCGGTGGGCCCGATGACAGTCGTGTGCAACGACTGGTACATGTTGAACTTGGGCATGGCGATGTAGTCCTTGAACCGCCCCGGCACCGGCTGCCAGTTGGCGTGGATCACGCCGAGCGCCGCGTAGCAGTCCCGCACGGTGTCGACCAGGATCCGGACGCCGACCAGGTCGTAGATGTCGTTGAAGTCGCGACCCCGCACGATCATCTTCTGGTAGATCGAGTAGAGGTGCTTCGGCCGCCCGGTCGTCTCCGCCTTGATCTTGGCGGCCTTCAGGTCGGTGCCGACCTTCTGGGTGACCTGCCGCAGCAGCGACTCCCGCTGCGGCTGGTGCTCCCCGATCAGCCGGTTGATCTCCTCGTAGCGCTTGGGGAACAGGGTGCCGAAGGCCAGGTCCTCCAGCTCCCACTTGATCGTGTTCATACCGAGCCGGTGGGCGAGGGGCGCCAGGATCTCCAGCGTCTCCTTGGCCTTCTGCTCCTGCTTGGGGCGGGGCAGGAAGGTCAGGGTGCGCATGTTGTGCAGCCGGTCGGCCAGCTTGATCACCAGCACCCGCGGGTCCTTGGCCATCGCCACGACCATCTTGCGGATCGTCTCGGCCTTGGCGGCGTCGCCCAGCTTGACCTTGTCCAGCTTGGTGACGCCGTCGACCAGCAGGGCAACCTCGCCGCCGAAGTCGGCGCGCATCGCGTCGAGGGTGTACTCGGTGTCCTCGATGGTGTCGTGCAGCAGCGCGGCGACGAGCGTGGTGGTGTCCATGCCCAGGTTGCCGAGGATGGTGGCGACGGCGAGCGGGTGGGTGATGTACGGGTCGCCGGACTTGCGGTACTGCCCGGAGTGCCACCGCGCGGCCGTGTCGAAGGCGCGCTGGAGCAGCCGCGCGTCGGCCTTCGGGTGGTTCTCCCGGTGACTCGCGATGAGCGGCTCCAGCACCTCGCTGACCTGCGAGGTCTGCCAGGGCGCGTTGAACCGGGCCAGCCGGGCGCGCACCCGCCGACCGGTGGGCGCGTTGGACAGCCCGAAGCCACCGCTCGGTGACGGGTCGACGCCGGCGTCGGTCGGGAACGGGACCACGACCCCGTCGGCGCCCGCGGACGCCTCGGTGGTGGCGCTCACCGGGACCCCGGTCGGAGCCGTCGCGCCGTCGGCAGGAGCCCTGCCGGAGCCGTTGTCGGTGCCCGTCACCCGGGCCGGCGCGTCGCCGTTCCGGTCGGTCACCGAGCCGTCAGCGTCGCCTGTCGGGTGCACCGTGCCCTCCGCCGGAGGGACGACATCGTGGGACACCGGCCTCCTCACCGCTCGCCGGAAACACGCCGGCCGAACGTCGGCCGGCCTGGTCTCGCGTCGCCGGACGGTGTACCGCCGGCGTCAGCAAAGGGCAATGCTACCCGCACGGACGGTCCCCTGCCGCTCCGCCGGACGGTCGGCGCGAGCTCCGCCCGACGGGCCGGGCTCAAACGGTCAGCAGGGCATGGACCGGGCGCGGCGCCAGCCGCTCCCGCGCGCCCAGGAAGCCGATCTCCAGCAGAACGGTGAAGCCCGTGACCGTCCCGCCGGCCCGCTCGACGAGGTCCAGCGTCGCCTCGGCGGTGCCGCCGGTAGCCAGCACGTCGTCGACGACCAGCACCCGGTGGCCGGCGGTGAAGGCGTCCTCGTGCACCTCCAGGGTGGCCTCGCCGTACTCGAGCGCGTACGACACCGAGTGCGCCGGGCGGGGCAGCTTGCCGGCCTTGCGCACCGGCACCACGCCCACCCCGGCCGCGTACGCGACAGCCGCCGCGACGACGAAGCCGCGCGCCTCGATGCCCACCACCACGTCGAAGCCGTCCCGCCCGTGGTACGCGACGATCCCGTCGACGACCTCGCGGAACGCCTTGCCGTCGGCGAACAGCGGCATCAGGTCCTTGAACAGGACACCGGGCTTGGGGAAGTCCGGCACGTCCAGCACCCGGCTGGCCACCAACCGGGCGGCCTCCGGGCCGCTGTCCCCGCGCGCCGCGGTGCTGTGGGTCTCCGTCACGGTTGTTCGTTTCCCTTCCCACGACGACGGCGTCCGGCATGCTGCTCGCACCGCAGGCCGGACGCCGTTCGGGCGTTTCCTCCCGGGTCGACCCCGGGGCCGGTCAGCGCCGCTTGGCGCCGCCGGGCCGGTTACCGCCGCCGCCGGGGCGACCGCCCCGGGCGCCGGTCGGCCGCTTGCCCGCCGGCCGCGCGCCCACCTTCGGGGCGGCGCCGGCCAGCGCGGCGGAGTCGGGGTCGAGCGGCGCGTCGGCCACCTCGCCCTCGACCGGGGCCGCAGCACCCTTGCCGGGGACCTCGCCACGGCCCGGCGTGCCCCGACGGGCCTGCACCCGCTTGTTGTGCGCCTGGATGCGGGGGTCGTAGTTCTTCAGCAGCGCCAGCAGCGGCGTCGCCACCAGGATGGAGGTCAGGAACGCCACCGCCATACCCACGAACAGCACCAGGCCGAGGTCCTTCAGCGTTCCGGCGCCGAGCAGGCCCGCACCGATGAAGAGCAGACCACCGACGGGCAGCAGGGCCACCACCGAGGTGTTCAGCGACCGCATGAGGCTCTGGTTGACGGCCAGGTTGGCCGCCTCGCCGTACGTCATGTTGTTGTTGGCGGTGATGCCGCGGGTGTTCTCCTGCACCTTGTCGAAGACCACCACCACGTCGTAGAGCGCGAAGCCCAGAATCGTGAGGAAACCGATGATCGTCGACGGGGTGACCTCGAAGCCGACAAGCGAGTAGATGCCGGCGGTGAGGATCAGGTTGGTGAACAGCGACGCCACCGCGGCGACCGCCATCCGCCACTCGAAGCGCAGGATCAGGTAGACCATCACCAGCGCGATGAAGATGACCAGACCGAGCACGGCCCGCGAGGTGACCTGGCTGCCCCACGCCTCGCTGACCTGGTTGCCGCTGATCTGGTCGGCGCTGATGCCGAACCGCTTGGCGATGTCGGCCTTGACGGCGGTGGCCTGCTCCGCGCTGAGCTGACCGGTACGCAGCTCGTAGGTGTCGCCGCCCGTGCCACCGACCTTCTGCGCCGTCACCACCTCGGCGCCGCCGCCCTCGGCCGCGAGCGCGGCGTCCACCTGCTCCTCGGCCTGGTTCAGGGTGCCGACGCTGGCTGGCACCTGGAACGAGTTGCCGCCGGCGAACTCGATGCCGAGGCTGAACCCGCGGATCGAGACGCTCAGGATCGCGATCAGGATCAGGATCCCGGCGACGCCGAACCAGAGCTTGCGCCGGCCGACGACGTTGAGACCGGCCTCGCCGTTGTAGAGGCGGCTCGCCAGACCGTTCTGAGCCATCTCAGGCCTCCTTGGCGCGCGGGTTGCGGGGCTGAGTCTGCTGGTTGCGGGCCGGAAGCGCCCGGCCCAGGCCGCTGACCCGCGGGGACAGGAACGCCCGGGTCCGGGCGAACATCGTCATGATCGGGTGCCGGAAGAGGAAGACCACGACCAGGTCCAGCACCGTGGCCAGGCCGAGGGCGAACGCGAAGCCCTTGACCGTGCCGACCGAGACCACGTAGAGCACCACAGCGGAGAGCAGGGTGATCGCGTTGGCCGAGATGATCGTCCGGCGGGCGCGGACCCAGGCGCGGGGCACCGCGCTGCGCGGGCTGCGCCCCTCCCGGATCTCGTCCTTGAGTCGCTCGAAGTAGATGACGAACGAGTCCGCCGCCACACCGAGCGAGACGATCATGCCGGCGATGCCGGCGAGGGTGAGCGTGAAGCCGATCTGCCGGCCGAGCACCACAAGCGCGCCGAAGACGAGCAGCGCGGAGAGGATCAGGCTCAGGAAGATCACCGAGCCGAGCAGCCGGTAGTAGAAGAACGCGTAGATGATGACCAGCAGCATGCCGATGCCGGCCGCGAGCAGACCGGCCCGCAGGTGGCTGGCCCCCAGGGTCGCGGTGACGTTCTGCGACTCCTGCGCCTTGAAGGTCACCGGCAGCGCGCCGTAGCGGAGCTGGCCGGCGAGTGCGCTGGCGTCCTTCTGGTTGAAGTTGCCGGTGATCTGGGAGTTGCCGGTCAGCACGCCCTGGATCTCCGGGGAGGAGACGATCTCGTTGTCCAGGACGACTGCCACCCGGCACTTGCCGTCCTGACCGAGCGCGCTGGCGTCGCAGGCCTGGCCCTCGTTGTTGAACGCCTCACGGGTCAACGCGGTCCACTTGCTCTGGCCGTCACCGGTGAAGTCGAGGCTGACCACCCAGGCGTTGGTCTGGTCGAGCACCGCGTCGGCGTCGTCCACGTCGGTGCCGAGGACCTTGGCCTGGTCGAGCAGGTACTTCGAGGCGCCGCCCTCGCAGGACACGACCTGCTGCTTCGGGTCGGAGATCGACGCCGGGGGACGCTTGTCGAGCTGGGCGCACCCGATCGTCGGCACGTTGAACTGCATCTGCGCCGGCAACACGGCGACCTCTTGCGGCGACAGCGCGCTGAACGGCTTGAGCTTGTCGCCCAGCGACGGGTCGGCGCTCAGGTCGGCGGGGGCCTGCAGACCGCTGGCGGCCTGCCAGGCGGCGGCGCCGACCTTCTGCTCGACGGCCTTGCGCTGCTCCTCGACGCTCGCCGGCACCGGCTCGGCGCTGGCGCTCGCCGACGGCGCGGGGGCACTCGCCGAGGCCGAGGGGGTCGGCGTGGCAGGCGTGGCACTGGCGGACGGCGCGGGCGCCATCCCGCCCTGTCCACCACTGGCCGACGGGCTCACCTTCGGCGCGGCGCTGCCGGACGGGGTCGCCGAGGGGGCGCCGGACGGGGTGACGCTGCCCGGCGGAGCCGCCGTGGCGGCCGGCGGCGCGGCGGCCGTCCCGCTGCCGTCGGCGGCCTTGAGCACCTTGCGGAAGCGCAGCTCGGCGGCGCTGCCCACCTCGTCGAGGTTCCGGTTCTCACCGGGCAGGGAGATGACGATGTTCCGGTTGCCCTCGGTGACCACCTCGGCCTCGGCCACGCCGAGGCCGTTGACCCGGTTCTCGATGATCTGCCGGGCCTCCTCAAGGTTCTCGGCAGTCGGGGGCTTGCCGTCGACGTTGTTTGTCGCCTCCAGCGTCATCCGGGTGCCGCCGATCAGGTCCAGGCCGAGCTTGGGCTCCAGCCGGTCCTTGAAGCTGCCGCTGGCGCCGCCCGAGAAGAACACCAAAAGATAGAGGACGACGAAGATGAACCCGAGCACGGCGAGCTGCCGGCCGGGTCGCATCTGTCCCTGAGGTGGTGCCACGGTTGTCCTGTCTCCCTGTACGGTCGCGCCGCTGCGCGCGGCGGCGGCGAGTGTCGGGCCGGGGGTCCCGGCCAACGGGTCTGACCTGGCCGACGGGGGTGCCGGCGCGCTGGCCGGACACGCCGGCGTGGGACGCCGACGGTCACGGGAACGTGCCGACGCCCGGCGTCGACCCAACTATCCAGTTTTCACGTCGCGTCCGCTGCCCCGTCGGGCGGGGCGGCCCCCGGTCTCCGGTCGCCTGGCCGTACGCCAGAACCGTCGCCCGGCGGGCGGAGTCAGTCCTTGACGGTGTCCGCGTCCTCGGTGACCGGCTCGCTCGGCAGCTCCGCGCGGGTGACCACCCGGGCGATGGCCGGCCGGGCGTAGCGGGTCTGGACGCCCGGAGCGATCTCGAGCAGCACGGCGTCGTCCTCGACGCCGGTGACCGTGCCATAGAGCCCGCCGATGGTGACAACCTCGTCGCCCGGGCCCAGCGCGGACTGCATGGCCTCCGCATCGCGGCGACGCTTCTGCTGCGGACGGATCATCATGAAGTACATGACGCCGAAGAGCAGGACGATCATCAGGATCGGCGTGAAGCCGCCGGCCCCACCACCCGCTGCAAGGTATTGCACGGTTACTGCCTTCCCATTGGCCACCAGCCACGGCACGGGAGTGCCGGAGCGGAGGCGGATTCTCACATCCTGTACAGACCGCGGCGAAGTCTAATCCCTGCACCTGAGAACACCGAATGCGGCACAGATCACGTTCACATCACGGCTGATCGGTGTCCAGGGAGAACAGATCGGGCGCAGACGGGACATCCATCCCAAATGTACCATTCGGCGGAGTACGCCCCAGGTGCCGCCAGGCAGCCTCCGTTGCCACCCGGCCCCGCGGGGTACGAGCCAGCAGACCGGCGCGCACCAGGAACGGCTCACAGACCTCCTCGACCGTGTCCGGCTGCTCCCCCACCGCCACGGCGAGCGTGGACAACCCGACCGGGCCGCCCCGGAACGAGTCCACCAGCGCGGTCAGCACCGCCCGGTCCAGCCGGTCCAGGCCCAGCGCGTCGACGTCGTATACCGTCAGGGCCTTGCGGGCGGTGCCCAGGGTGACCACACCGTCGGCCCGGACCTCCGCGTAGTCGCGGACCCGGCGTAGCAGCCGGTTGGCGATCCGGGGGGTGCCCCGGGACCGGCCGGCGATCTCCGCCGCGCCGTCGGCGGTGATCGGCACCCCGAGGATGCGCGCCGAACGGTGCAGCAGCGTCTCCAGGTCCGCCGGGGCGTAGAAGTCGAGGTGCGCGACGAAGCCGAACCGGTCCCGCATGGGCCCGGTCAACAGACCCGAGCGGGTGGTCGCGCCGACCAGGGTGAACGGCTCGACGTCCAGCGGGATCGCGGTGGCGCCCGGCCCCTTGCCGACCACCACGTCGACCCGGAAGTCCTCCATCGCGCTGTAGAGCAGTTCCTCCGCGGGCCGCGCGATCCGATGGATCTCGTCGATGAAGAGCACGTCGCCCTCGGCGAGGCTGGTCAGGATCGCTGCGAGGTCGCCGGAACGCTCGATCGCCGGGCCGCTGGTCACGCGGATGCCGGCGCCCAGCTCCGCGGCGACGATGTTGGCCAGGCTCGTCTTGCCCAGCCCGGGAGGCCCGGAGAGCAGGATGTGATCCGGCGGCGACCCCCGCCGCATGGCGCCCTGCAACAGCAGGTCGAGCTGATCGCGCACCCGGTCCTGGGCGATGAACTCGGCCAGCCGCCGGGGCCGCACGGTGGCCTCCACGTCCCGGTCGGCATCGCTGACGTACGCCGAGACGAGCCCGTCGGTGTCGCTCACCGTGCCGCCCCCCGTCGCCCCTGGGCGGTCATCGGGTACGACCCAGCAGGCGGATGGCCTGCTTGAGCAGGACCGGCACGGGCGGCGTGGCGCCGTCGATGGTCTCCGCCACGGCGGCCACCGCCTGGTCGGCCTGCCCGGCCGTCCAACCCAGACCGATCAGCGCCTGCCGCACCTGATCGGGCCACGCGCCGGCGGTCACGCCGCCCACCCCGTCGGCGCCGATCGACACCGGGCCGATCCGGTCCCGCAACTCCAGCACCAGGCGCTCGGCGCCCTTCTTGCCGATCCCGGGCACCCGGGTCAGCGCGGCGGTGTCGGCGTTGGCGATGGCCTTTCGCACCGCGTCCGGCGTGTGCACGGCCAGCACCGCCTGGGCCAGCCGTGGGCCGACCCCGCTGGCGGTTTGCAGCAGCTCGAACAGCGCCTTGGCGTCGTCGTCGGCGAAACCGTAGAGGGTCAGCGAATCCTCCCGGACCACCAGGCTGGTGGCCAGCCGCGCCGGCTGCCCCACCCGCAGGTCGGCGAGGGTCCCCGGGGCGCAGTGCACGGCCAGGCCGACACCGCCGACCTCGATCACGGCCAGATCCGGGCCTGTCGCGGTCACCGTGCCGCGCACGCTGGCGATCATCGTGCTCCTCCTCGTCGTGCCCGATCGGCCGCGGCGGCCAGCTTGGAACGGGTGCCGCCGCGCCACACGTGGCAGATGGCCAGGGCGAGAGCGTCGGCGGCGTCGGCCGGTTTCGGTGGCTCGTCCAGCCGCAGCAGCCGGGTCACCATGGCGGTCACCTGCGCCTTGTCGGCCTGACCGGAACCGGTCACCGCCGCCTTCACCTCGCTGGGGGTGTACGTCTGCACCGGCAGCCCCGCCCGCGCCCCGGCCAGCACGGCGATGCCGCTGGCCTGGGCGGTGCCCATCACCGTCCGGACGTTGTGCTGGCTGAACACCCGCTCGACGGCGACGCTCTCCGGCTGGTGCTCGGCGACCAGTTTGGTCAGCGACCGGTCCAGGTGCAGCAGGCGCAGCGGCAGGTCGTCGGCCGGGTCGGTGTAGACCACGTAGTACGCGATGAGCGTGCACGGCCGGCCGGGCACGCCCTCGACGACGCCCACCCCGCACCGCGTCAACCCCGGGTCTACCCCCAGCACCCGCACGCCGCCCCCTCCCCCAGCCGTCAGCAGTACGTGTGTTCGACACCCTAACCGGCCCCCTTCCCACCAGCCCCACGGGACACGCCCTCCCCCACCCCACGCCCCCTGACGACCCGCGCCCCGCGCCCTGCGCCCTGCGCCAAGATCTACGCAACTTCCCGGAAGTTGCTGCCTCCGACGCTCGGGAGACAGCAACATCCCTGATACTGCGCGGATCTTGACGACGATCACCCGCCCGACCGGCCGGGAGGGGGTTGCGGCACCGCAGCCGTCAAGGTCGTGCTCGATCCAGGATGTAGTGGTCACGAGACGCCGGGAGACCACTACATCCTGGTTGTTGCGCGATCTTCCGGCGCGGCGCGGCAGCGCGGGGTGGGGCGCGGCGGCGGGACATGGCCACACAGCATTGGCACCGAGTATGTGTCGCTGCCCCATGTGCCGCAGGGCACACAGCTCGTAACTTCTTGCGCCATGACGGCAGAACCCGTGGCGGTCCCCCACGTCGTACAGCTCGACCTCTCCGGTCGGACCGCCCTGGTCACCGGGGGCGGCAGCGGCATCGGGCGGGCCTGTGCCCTGCGGTTGGGCGCGGCCGGCGCCACGGTGCTCGTGGTGGACCGCAACCTGGAGGCGGCCAAGGCGGTGGCCGCCGAGGCCGGCGGACGCGCCGAGGGAGTGGACCTGGCCGACGCGGCGGCCGTGGACGCGCTCGACGTGGACGTGGACATCGTGGTGAACAACGCCGGCCTCCAGCACGTGGCGCCGCTGCAGGACTTTCCCGTCGAACGTTTCGAGTACATCCAGCGGGTGATGGTGGAGGCGCCGTTCCTGCTGATCCGTCGCGCGTTGCCGCACATGTACGCCCGCGGCTGGGGCCGGATCGTCAACATCTCGTCGGTGCACGGCCTGCGCGCCTCGCCGTACAAGGCGGCCTACGTCTCGGCGAAGCACGCCCTCGAAGGGCTGTCGAAGGTGGTGGCGCTGGAGGGTGCCGCGAACGGGGTGACCGCGAACTGCATCAACCCGGCGTACGTACGAACAGCCCTGGTGGAGAGCCAGATCGCCGATCAGGCGGCCAGCCACGGCATCGGCGAGGCCGAGGTGATCGAGAAGGTCATGCTGGCGCGGGCCGCCATCAAGCGGCTGATCGAGCCGGAGGAGGTCGCCGAACTGTTGGCGTACCTCTGTTCGCCGCCGGCGGCCTTCATCACGGGCGCGTCGATCGCGCTCGACGGGGGCTGGACGGCCAACTAGTGGGCCTGAGCACAATGTCGACCATGTCGTCGCCGGTGGAGTTCCTCGAACTGCTCGCTCGCGAGGCCGCCGCGGTGGAGTTCGAGGGCCCGTTGGTGGCCGCGCGCGCCGCCGGGATGCCCGCCGACCGGCTGGCCGAGCTGGAGCAGGCCAAGACGGTGGCGCTGCGGGTCCGCGCGCTGCTGGAGCGCCGCCGCCGTCGGGAGACCGAGCTGTCCGGCCTGTACGACACGGTCAGCGACCTGGCGGGGCTACGCGACCTGGACGACGTGCTGCGGGCGATCGTGCACCGGGCCCGTAACCTGCTCGGCGCGGACGTGGCGTACATGACGCTCAACGACGACGAGCGCGGCGACACGTACATGCGGGTGACCGACGGGTCGGTTTCGGCCCGCTTCCAGCGGCTGCGGCTGCCGATGGGCGCCGGCCTCGGTGGCCTGGTCGCCCAGTCCGGCGCCCCGTACGTGACGGCCAACTACGGCGAGGACGCGCGCTTTCACCACACCGGGGAGATCGACGCGGGCGTGGGCGAGGAGGGCCTGGTGGCGATCCTCGGGGTGCCGCTGCGGCTCGGCTCCACCTCGATCGGGGTGCTCTACTCGGCCAACCGCTCGGCCCGGCCGTTCGCCCGCGAGGAAGTGGCGCTGCTGGTCTCCCTGGCCGCGCACGCGGCGGTGGCGATCGACACGGCCCGGCTGCTGGCCGAGACCCGCTCGGCGTTGGCCGAGTTGTCGGCGGCGAACACCACCATCCGGGCGCACAGCAGCTCGGTGGAGCGGGCCGCGGCAGCGCATGACCGGATGACGGCGCTGGTGCTGCGCGGCGGCGGGGTGGAGGACGTGGCCGCGGCGGTGACCGAGGTGCTGGGCGGGGCGTTGCTGGCGTTGGACGCCGAGGGCCGGTTGCTGGCCCGGGTCGGCGAGATCGACGAGCCGGACCGGGCGAACATCGTCGAGGCGGTGGCCGCCTCGCGTACGGAGGGACGCAGCGTGCGCCGCGGCCCGCTCTGGTACGCGGCGGTGGTGGCCGGTGCGGAGAACCTGGGCGCGCTGGTGCTGCGGCCCGATGACGAGTTGGTCGACGCCGACCAGCGGATCCTGGAGCGGGCCGCGCTGGTGACCGCGCTGCTGCTGCTGTTCCGCCGGACGGTGGCCGAGGCGGAGGGGCGCGTCCGTGGCGAATTGCTGGACGATCTGATCGCCCGGCCGCTGCGCGACACCGACGCGCTGCGCAGCCGTGCCCGCCGGCTCGGTGTGGACCTGGACGCGCCGCACGTGCTGGTGGCGGTGGGCGACGACGCGATCGCGGCGACCGGCTCGGCGCGGCAGCGGGTGCTCTCCTGGGCCACCACGTACGCCTCGGCGCGCGGTGGGCTGGCCGCGGCGCGCGACGGTCGGGTGGTCCTGATGCTGCCGGGCCAGGATGCCGGTGGCAGCGCCCGCGCGGTGGCCCGGGACCTGTCGCGGGTGACGGGCCGGCCGGTGACGGCCGGGGCGAGCGGCCCGTCGACCGGGCCGGGGACGTTGGCGGGGACGTTCCACGAGGCGGACCGTTGTCTCACGGCGCTGGGCGCGCTGGGCCGCGCCGGTCAGGGCGCCAGCACTGCGGAGCTGGGCTTCGTCGGTCTGCTGCTGGGCACTGTCGGTGACCGGGGTGAGCGGGACGTGGCCCAGTTCCTCACCGCCACGGTCGGGCCGGTGGTCGACTACGACGCCCGGCGCGGGACGGCGCTGGTGAAGACGCTGGAGGCGTACTTCGGGGTGGGCGGCAGCCTGGCCCGGGCGGCCGAGCAGTTGCACGTGCACGTCAACACGGTGACCCAGCGGTTGGAGCGGGTGGGGCAGCTGCTCGGCGCGGACTGGCAGCGCCCCGAGCGGGCGTTGGAGGTGCAGTTGGCGCTGCGCCTGCACCGCCTGCGCGCCCCGGCGGGCTGAACCCGCCGGGGGCACGCGGTCGGGTCAGCGAGCGCGGATGCCGTCGAGGACGGTGTCGACGACCTGCGCCGGAAGCTTCCGGCCGTCCAGGTCCGGGTTCCACTGAAGGACGCGTTGGATCAGCATCGGCCCGGTGAGCAGCGCCATGGTCACCTCGACGTCGATGTCGGGCCGTAGCAGCCCTTCCTCGATGCCGCGCCGCAGCACCTCGCGCATGAGCTGCCGCCGGGGCGCGATGATGTTCTGGTAGAGCTGGAACTGGTCCGGGCTGCGGTTCACCGCCGGCACCAGACACGGCATGATCTTCGACGCGCGGGGGTCGGCGTTCTGCCCGATCGCGCCGACCAGCAGGAGCAGGTCGTCGCGGACGGAGTCGCCGGCCGGCTGCGGCATGACGCCCTTGAGCCGGCGCAGCGCGTCCAGCAGCAACGCGTCCTTGCCGGCCCAGCGGCGGTAGATGGTGGCCTTGCCGACGCCGGCGCGGGTGGCGATCGCCTCGATCGAGAGCGCCTCGATGGTGCTGCCCTCGGCGAGCAGGTCGAGGGTCGCCTCGATGATCGCCTCGTCGGCGCGGATGCTCCGCGGTCGCCCGGGCGACCGCGGAGCATCGGCGGTGGACGTCATGTCCGACATTGTCGCCGAACCTAGGCCGTGCCGGCCAACTCGGGCTCGGCGGCGGGGGCCGCCGACGCCGGAGCCAGGGCCTCGCGACCCGGCATCCACCGCAGCACCACGAGCATGCCCAGGGCCGCGACGATCGCGGACAGCGCCGCCGCCCAGTGCATGGCGGTGACGAAGGCGTCGTTGGCCGCCGAGATCAGCGTCGGCGCCGCCGGACCGAGCTGGCCGGCAGCCGCGTACGCCCCGGAGATCGACTCGTTGGCCGCGTCCTGTGCCTGCGCGGGCAGGCCGGTCAGCGCGTCGCCCACGTCACTGCGGTAGACCGCGGAGAGCACCGACCCGAGGACCGCCACGCCGAGCGCGCCGGCCACCTGGCGGACGGTGTTGCTCACCGCGGAGCCCACGCCGGCCTTCTCGCGGGGCAGCGCCGACATGATGGACTCGGTTGCCGGCGGCATGATGTTGGCCATCCCGACGCCCTGGATGAAGAAGACGACAAGCACGATCCAGATCGGGGTGGACGCCCCGATGAAGGCGAACGCGGCAAGCGCCACCACGGTCAGCCCCAGCCCCACGGCGGCGACCGCCCGGCCGCCGTAGCGGCGGACCATCGCGGCGCTGCGCGGCGCGAAGATCAGCTGGGCGCCGGCGAAGGGCAGGAAGAGCAGACCGGTCTGCAGCGGGCTGTAGTCGCGGACCAACTGCAGGTAGAACGAGCTGAAGAACATCACGCCCATCGCGGCGAAGAACACCAGGCCGACGATCGCGACCGGCGCGGCGAAGCGCGGCACCTTGAACAGCCGGACGTCCAGCGACGGGTGGTCGGAACGGAGCTCGTGCCGCACGAACCAGGCCAGCACGGCGAGGCCCACCAGGATCGAGCCCCAGGCCACCGGACGGTCGAAGCCGTGCTCGCCACCGTCGATGATGCCGTAGGAGAGGGCGACCAGGCCGACAACGGAGAGCAGGACGCCGAGCAGGTCGACGCGGCCGGGGCGCGGGTCACGCGACTCGGGGACGAGCAGCGCCACCAGGATCACGCCGGCGACGACCACCGGGACGTTGATCAGGAAGACCGAGCCCCACCAGAAGTGCTCCAGCAGCGTGCCGCCGAGGATCGGGCCGATCGCCACGGCGAGGCCGACCGCGCCGGCCCAGACGCCGATGGCCCGGCCGCGCTCACGCGGGTCGAACACGTTGGAGATGATCGAGAGCGTCACCGGCATGATGGCCGCGCCGCCGACCCCCATCAGGGCGCGGGCCGCGATGAGCTGCGCGGGGCTGTCAGCGTACGCGGAGAGCAGCGACGCCAGGCCGAACAGCGCCAGCCCGATCATCAGAAAGCGCTTGCGGCCGGCGCGGTCGCCGAGCACCCCGAAGGTGAACAGCAGCCCGGCGAAGACAAGCGTGTAGGAGTTGATGGACCACTCGAGCTCGCCCTGGCTGGCTCCGAGGCCGTGGACCGGGTCGGCCAGGGTGCGCAGGGCGACGTTGAGGATCGTGTTGTCGAGGACGACGACGAGGAGGCTGATCACCAGCACCCCCAGGATCGCCCACCTCCTCGGGTGTCCCGTGTTCTCGTGCAGTTCCATGCCCGGTTCTCCCCCCGGTTGCACCCGTCACGCAATACGATACGGGCCAGACTCGTAACGCGAACAGCCTACGGGCGGGCATTAACGATACGGAACCGATCCGTATCGTATGTGGTGCGCATCACGTCTGGTCCGCACCCCGATCGGGGGACACGACGTCGGCCCGAGACGCACCCGCCGAGGTTCAGCGGGGTCGCGTGGTGTCCAGGCAGGCGGCGACGGCGTCCGGCAGCGCGTCCAGGTGGATCGCCGGCGCGGCGAGCGGCTCGATCCAACCCGGCCCCGCGCCGTACACCCGCAGGCGCGGGAAGTCCCGGGCGAAGCGCACCAGACGGTACGCGCGGCCGGTGACCGGCGTCTGCGACCAGAGCACGACGGTGTGCGGGCGGGCCTGGTAAACCGCATTTGTCAACGCGGTCCAGGGCAGCGCGGGGCCGAGGTGAAGGCAGCCGCGCCCCTGTTCCCGCAGGGCGGCGGCGAGCGCGTGCAGGCCGAGGCTGTGCGCCTCCTGCTCGGCGCCGGCCAGCAGCACACCGCCGGTGGGCAGTGACCGGCCCGGCTCGCGCCGGTGCACGTCCAGCCCCACCCGGACGCCCTCGGAGAGGGCATGCTCGACGGCGATCTCGGCGGCCGTACGCCCCGAGAGCCTCGCCAGCAGCGGCCGGCACACCTGCTCCCACAGCGCCGGCACGCCCCACTCGTCGGCCAACTCCAGCATCAACGTGGCGACACGGTTACCGTCCAGGTCCTCGGCCGCCAAGAAGACACCCTTGTGCGCGGTCTGTACGGCGTCGGCCGGAATCGGATGGGTCAGCACCAGACGTACCCCCGGGTAGGCGTTCTCTACCCGGGGGTTCGTTGAAACGACGCACGGTGGATGCGCCGTCGCGGGATTTGCCGGCAACTGCGTGACGCACCCGCAGCCCACCGACGACGCCGGCCGGCGCCCCCGTCGAGGCGCCGGCCGAGCGTTTGTGCGTCCTTCAGCGCCGCCGGCACAGTCAGCGCGTGGGCCCCGATGTCAGCGCGTGGTCCGCAATTGGCGCATCGAGTCGTTGAGCTGCCGCTTCATCCAGCGAGCGGCGGGCCGTTCGATGAACCGGTGGATCAGCCAGGCGGCGATCAGCAGAGCGGCGATCAGCGTGGTGATCAGCAACCACGGCGACAGGTGGTCCTGGAGCCGGTCGATGACGGCGAGCCCGACCGTCTGGTGAATGAGGTACAGCGGGTAGGTCATGGCACCGGCCGTCGCGACCCAGCCCCACTTCACCCAGGAGAAGAAGTTGAGAGCGACCGCTGCCATCACCACGACGAAGGCTGTCACGATGACGGCCGTCGGCGCGAAGGCGACGTCGCGGGCCTGGGCCAGGCTGGGCAGCCGGGTCAGCGCGATCAGCAAGGAGAGGCCGACGATCGACCACAGCAGCAGGTTCGGGCCGAACCGGTAGATGAGGTAGAGGGCGATGCCCGCGATGAAGTAGCTGGAGTAGCCAGCCGCCACGACGGCGCTGAACCACGCGCTGCCGAACTTGGGCACGACCAGCGAGGCGACGGTCCAGATGGCGCAGAAGGCGACCACACCGCGGTAGGTCAGGCCGCGCGCCACGAGGATGGCGAAAAGGAGGTAGAAGATCATCTCGACGGTGAGCGTCCAGTACGACAGGTCGAGGTGCCGGATGCCGAGGAACTCCTGCATCATCGTCAGGTTGCCCACCACGTCGCGGAGCTTGAGGTCGACACCCCTCGGCACGGCCACGAGCACGGCGGCGGCCACCAGGACAGCGAACCAGTAAGCGGGGTAGAGCCGGACGACGCGGGAGACGAAGAAGTCACCGACGGAGCGTCCCCAGGCGCTCATGCAGATGACGAAGCCGCTGATGATGAAGAAGAGCTGCACGCCGAGGAAGCCGTACTTGGAGACGGAGTGCAGCAGCCCGAAGTGGGACGCGGCGGAGGGCTGCCACGCACCGACCTTGTCACCGATGAGGTGGTACGCGACGACCATGAGCGCAGCGCCGAGGCGCAGTCCGTCGAGGACCAGCAGGCGCGGCCGCCGCCCGCCCGCCGCCCGCTCGACGGCCGGCGCCACCACGCCGGCCTGCTGGGGCAGGTCCGCTCGTTGACCAGCCCGCATCGGCTCGGTGGTCTGCGCTGCGACCGCGTGCTCGTCCATCGCCTGCGTCATCGACGTCTCCTGGTGTTCGCGGCGGTTCCGTGCCGCTGTCGCCGTAGGGAATTGATCATGGGTTTGCGGTGCCGACGGCCGGCAGGACCGTCCGTTCCGCACGCGACCGCCAGTACAGCCACAACGCGGCGAGCGTGAAGAGCACCAGCGTCGTCGACACGTAGGGATCAACCGCGAACCGCTGGGCCAGCCCGTCAAACCGGTTAGCCTGCCAGATCAGGCCGCGCGGGGAGAGTCCGCCGTAATAGGGGCCCGGCCACATGAGAAACGGCGCGATCGCGGCTATCGCGACGATGCCGGCGACCAGACGTGCCGCGCCGTGTGAGCGGCGCGCTACGTCGATCAACACCACCGCCATCGGGCCGATCCAGAGCCAGTAGTGCGACCAACTGATGGGCGAGATGAGCAGCATGGTGAAGCCGACGACGACCATGGCCATCGCTTCCTCGCCGTGCCGCTGAAGCGCGGTGGCAAGGGCGAGGCCACCGACCAGCACGACCGCGACGGAGAGCATCCACCAGACGGTGTTCTGCTGGTCGGTTTCGAGCAGTCGGGCGGTGAACCCCTGCAGGGACTGGTTGCCGCCGTACCGCGGGCCGGAGGACATCAGCACCCGGTGCGAGTCGAACGCCCGCCCGGTCAGCCAGTAGTCGTACGAGCCGCCCGGCTGGATGATCGCGCCCAGCAGCGTGAGCCCGGCGAAGGTGCCGGTCGCGACGATGGCGGCCCGGATTCGCCGGGTGAGCAGCAGGTAGACCACGAAGAGTCCGGGCAGCAGCTTGGTCGCGGTTGCGACGCCGATGCCGACGCCCTTGAACCGGCTCCGGCCGGGCAGGGCGAGGTCCGCCACGACCAGCAGCAGCACGAAGATGTTGATCTGGCCGAGGTCCAGGTTGCGCTGCAGCGGCTCGGTCCAGAGCAGCACCGCGCCGACGGCGGCGACGAGACCGAGCCGGCCCCGGGTGCCCTCGTAGCCGAGCATCCTGGTGGTGAACCACAGGGCGAGGAACATCGCTGCGATACCCACGATGTTCATGACGGTGAGCGCGGTCCGCGGATCGAGCAGCGTCAGCGGCGTCAGGAACGGCAGGGTGATCGGCGGATAGGTGTACGGAAGGGCGAGCGTCGTGTACCCGAGCTGGTAGACGGGCTGCCCATCGAGGAACGCGTGGGCGGCCCCGAGGTACATGTTGAAGTCCGTCCCCCGGAACGGGCGGTCGCGCACGAAAGCGCCGTACGCCGCGAGCGAGATGGCCAGCAGGGCCAGGCCCGGGAGGAGGAGCCAGTTCGGCAGGGGGGTCCGCGGGGGCGCGGCGTGATCGGCCGGTACGTCGGTGGCGAGCCGACGGATGCGCTCTATGGTCATAGTGGGCTGGATGGTAGTCGGGTCGCCGCCCCCGTGGGTAACGACCCCTCGCGCCTTCGACGACCACCGTGTCCAAAAAGTTACGATCGGTTGCACCGCTGGCCGAGAGGGCTGCAAACTCCCTGGCAGGAGCGCATGACCGGCCTGGCGGCGAAGAGGCCGAGCCGGCGACCCGGGCTCGTCGCCCAGGCCACCGACGCACGCCAGAGCTATCCGCGGCGGGTGACGGCCAGGCGCCGGGCCAGGTCGGCCACGGTCCCCCAGATGCCGCGCCGGAACAGCACCACGACAAGGACGAAGATCCCGCCGGTCACCAGGCCGATCGCCTCGAACCCGGAGAACGACAACCAGTCCTCCAGCCGGACCACGATGCCGGCGCCGAGCACCCCGCCCCAGAGCGTGCCGATCCCGCCGAGCACCACCACGATGACCGCCTTGCCGGAGGTGGTCCAGTGCAGCACGTCCAGCGAGACGAACCGGTGGCCGACCGCGAACAGCCCGCCGCCCAGCCCGGCGATGAACCCGGAGAGCACGAACGCGGTGAGCTTGTAGCGGTGCACGGGGTAGCCCAGCGCACGGGCGCGGGCCGGGTTGTCCCGGATGCCGACGAGCACCCGGCCGAACGGCGAGTGCACGATCCGCCAGGCGGCGGCCAGGCCGAGCAGCACGATCGGCAGGATCGCGTAGTAGAAGTAGTAGTCGTCGGTCAGGTCCAGCCCGAAGAACGAACGGGGCACGCCCTGCAGGCCGTTCTCCCCCTGGGTCACCGAGCGCCACTCGTTGGCCACGTAGTAGACCATCTGCGCGAAGGCCAAGGTCACCATCGCGAAGTAGATGCCGGTGCGCTTGACCGCCAGGTAGCCGATCGGCACGGCCAGCAGAGCCGCGGCGAGCGCACCGGCCAGCACGGCGAGGGGGAACGGCAGGCCGGCGTGGATGGCCACCAACCCCGTGACGTACGCCGAGGTGCCCCAGAACGCGGCGTGCCCGAAGGACATCAGCCCGGTGAAGCCCAGCAGCAGGTCCACCGCGACGGCGAACAGCGCCCAGCAGAGGATGTCCACCGCGACCGCCGGATAGAGGCCGTTGGGCAGCCACGCCGCGACGGCCAGTCCGACGGCGAGCAGCGCGTACCGCACCCAGCCGGGAGCCCGGGCCACGGCGATCAACCCGGACGGCGGCGTCGTACGGGACGCGTCGGCGGCAGTGTCCACGGTGCTGGTCATGCGGGAGCCTCCTCACGACCGAACAGGCCGGCCGGGCGCCAGAGCAGCACGCCGGCCATCACGACGAAGACGATGGTCTGCGAGACGATCGGGAAGGCGGACAGGTACGCCTCACCCCACGCCTGCACGAGGCCGATACCGAAACCGGCGGCGACCGAACCGAAGATCGAGCCCAGCCCGCCGATCACGACCACCGCGAAGACCACGATGATCAGGTCGGCCCCCATCAGCGGGTTGACCGCGCGCATCGGAGCGGCCAGCACGCCGGCGAGACCGGCCAGCCCGATCCCGAAGCCGAAGACCGGTGTCACCCACCGCCCGACGTCGATGCCGAAGGCGCGGGTCAGGTCGGGCCGCTCGGTGGACGCCCGGACCACCATCCCGATCCGGGTGCGGGTGAGCACCCACCACACCGCGACGCAGAGCAGCACCGCGAAGCCGAGGATGAACACCCGGTAGGTCGGGAAGTCGAAGAGCCCGAAGTTGACCGACCCGCTCAACAGCGACGGGGTCTCGTACGGGCTGGACTGCACGCCGTAGCGCAACTTCACCAGATCCTGCAGGATCAGCGTCAGGCCGAAGGTGAGCAGGAAGTTGTAGAGCGGGTCGAGCTTCGTCAGCCGGTGGATAACGGCGCGCTCCAACGCCATGCCGAGCAGACCCAGCCCCACCGGCATGATCACCAGGGCCGCCCAGAACGGCACTCCCACCTCGGTGAGCAGCACGTACGCGCCGAACGCGCCGAGCATGTAGAACGCGCCGTGCGCGAAGTTGACCACCCGCAGCATGCCGAAGATGACGGCGAGCCCGAGGGCGAGCAGGGCGTAGAACGCCCCGCTCACCAGCCCGTTGAACGTGTTCTGCGCGAAGCCGCTCACAGCCAGCCGCTCACAGCTTGCAGTCCGCCGAGGGCGCGCGGAACGCCTCCGCGGCGGGGATCGTCTTGAGCACCTTGACGTAGTCCCACGGCTCGGTGACCTCGGCCTGCGGCTTGACCTGGGCCAGGTACGCGTCGTGCACCACCCGGTGGTCCTCGGCGCGGATCTTGCCGTTGCGCAGGAAGACGTCCTCGATGGTCTTACCCTCCAGGCCCTTGACCACGGCGTCCGCGTCGTCGGTGCCGGCGGCCTGCACCGCCTCCAGGTACTGCAACGCCGCCGAGTAGTTGGCGGCGTGCGCGAAGGTGGGCCGCGTGCCGGCCTTCTGCTGGAACCGGTCGGCGAACTCCCGGTTCTTCGCGTCGAAGTTCCAGTACCAGGCGTCGGTGTACGTGGTGCCGGCCAGCGCGGCCGGGGTGAGCGAGTGGATGTCGGTGAGGAACATCAGCCCCACCGCGAGGCCGACGCCCTTGTCGCGCAGCTTGAACTCGTTGTACTGCTTCACCACGTTGACCAGCTCAGCGCCGGCCTGCATGGTGCCGAGCACGTCCGGCTTCGGGTTCAGCGTCGGCGCCTTGAGCAGGAAGGTGGAGAAGTCGCCGCTGGTGTTCGGGAACGGTGCGCCGTCCCTGCCGACGACAGTCCCACCGGCCGCCGTGATCGCGGTGGAGAAGCTCTTCTCCATGTCCTGACCGAAGGCGTAGTTCGGGTAGAGGATGTACCAGTTCTTGCCGATCTGCTCGGTGGTGGTCTTCCCGGTGCCGTTGGCCAGCATGTACGTGTCGTAGGCGTAGTGGAAGGTGTACCTGTTGCAGCTCTTGCCGGTCAGGTCGGTCGTCGCCGCGCCGATGTTGAAGTAGAGCTTCTTCTTCTCCTTGGCCACGTCGGCGACCTTCAGCGCGGCCGACGAGGTGGGCACGTCCAGGATGAGGTCGACGCCCTTGCGGTCGTACATCTCCTGGGCCTTGGAGTTGGCCACGTCCGGCTTGTTCTGGTGGTCGGCGGTCTCCACGGTGATGTTCCTGGTCACCGCCTTGTCGCCGTACTTCGCGGTGAAGTCGGCGATGGCCATCTCCACAGCCGTCACCGAGTTCTTGCCGGACAACTCCGAGTACGCCCCGGACTGGTCGTTGAGCACGCCCAGCACGATCTTGTCGCCGGTCAGCTTCTGATCGCCGCCCGCCTGGGGTCCACCGCCGCCGCAACCGGCGACCAGCAGCACCGCGGCCGACGCCGCGGCCACACCCACCGTCCTGCGCATGCCCACTCCATCCATGCCGCGCACCGTCGCGCGGCTCGTCGTTGGAAAGAATCAGATCCCGAGGTACGCGAGCAGCTCGCGTTCGCGCGAGCGCACCTCGGAGTTGTCCATCGCCTCGGCGACACGTCCCTCGGCCAGCAGGTAGTGCCGGTCGGCGACGCCGGTGGCGAAGTGCAGGTTCTGCTCGACGAGCAGCACGGTCACCCCGTGCCGCTTGGCCTCGCGCAGCAGGTCGCCGACCTGCCGCACCAGCAGCGGTGACAACCCCTCGGTGGGCTCGTCGCAGAGCAGCAGCCGGGCGCCCATGCGCAGCACCCGGGCCAGCGCGAGCATCTGCTGCTCGCCGCCGGAGAGCATGGTGGCCGCCGAGTCGCGCCGGGTGTACAGGGCGGGGAACGCCTCGTACACCCGTTCCAGCGGCCACGGGTCGGGGCCGACGGTCGGGGGCAGGGTGAGGTTCTCGGTGACGGTCAGGGTGGCGTAGCTGCCCCGGTCGTCGGGCACCCAGCCCAGCCCGAGGCGGGCCCGCCGGTGCGCGGGCAGCCTGGTGATGTCCCGCCCGTCCAGCTCCACCGTGCCGCGCTGGCCGGCGTGTAGCCCCATCACACAGCGCAGCAGGGTGGACTTGCCGGCGCCGTTGCGGCCCACCAGGGTGACCACCTCGCCGGCGGCGACCTCCAGGCCGACCTCCCGCAGCACCTGCGCCTCGCCGTAGAACGCGGAGAGGTTGTCAATGCGCAGCATCGGCGGCTCCCAGATAGGCGGTGATCACGCGCTCGTCGGCGCGGACCTGCTCGTACGGGCCCTCGACGAGGACCGTGCCGGCCTGTAGGACGGTGACGGTGTCGGCGAGCCGGCCGACCACGCTCATGTTGTGCTCGACCAGCACCACGGTCCGGCCCGCGCGGATCCGGCTGATCAGCTCGACGGTGCGGTCGACGTCCTCCAGGCCCATCCCCGCGGTCGGCTCGTCGAGCAGGAGCACCTTCGGGTCCAGCGCGAGAGCGATGGCCAGCTCCAGGGCCCGCTTTCGGCCGTACGCCAGCGCCGCCGACGGCGCCTGCGCCAGCTCGGCCAACCTCACCTCGGCCAGCAGCTCGTCGGCCCGTTCGGTGTAGCGGTCCAGCAGCTTCGCCGAACGCCAGAACCGCCAGCCCAGCCCGCTGGAGGACTGCAACGCCAGCGCGACGTGCTCGCGGGCGGACAGTTGCGGAAAGAGGCTGGTGATCTGGAACGAACGGGCCATGCCGAGCCGGGCGACCCGCTCCGGCGGCAGCCCCGTGATGTCCCGCCCGGCCAACTCGATCCGCCCGCCGCTGGGCGTGAGGAACCCGGTGAGCAGGTTGAACAGAGTGGTCTTGCCGGCGCCGTTGGGGCCGACGAGCGCGTGCACGCTCTCCGGGGCGACGTCCAGGTCGACCTCGTCGACCGCCCGGAAGCCCCGGAAGTCCCGGGTCAGCCCGCGGGCCGACAGGAGCGCTTGCCCGGCCATCGCCTCATCCTCCGCACGGTCGCGGCGACGGTCGATTCGGTGACCGTGGTCACAGGGCCGTCGCGTGGAGGAAACCTACGACCGGCCCCGCGAGTCGAACCATGTCGATGGACTCCACATTCGGCGAGCAGGGGACGTACGCGAACCCCACTCCCCTGTCCGGCCGACTTGACCCAACCTCCTAGGTTGATGATCCACACAGCCCAGCGGAAGGTCCCCACTCCATGCCCGTCGGCTTCACCATGGCGATCGTCTTCGCCGTCGCCCTGGCGGTCAGCGCCGTCCTGGCACTCGTCGCCCCCGCGCGGCCCCTGAAGCGGATGGCCGCCCTCGCGACGCTCGTCTTTCTCGCCCTCACCCTGCTGGTCGGTGTCACCTCCAGCGCCCACTCGGTGCCCATCCGCTCGGTCGGCATCGTCACCAGCTTCGGCAAGCCCACCGGCAAGGTGACCGGCTCCGGCCTGAAGTGGGTCGCCCCCTGGCAGAAGGTCGGCGAGTGGGACGCCGGCCGGCAGAAGTACGACCACATCGGTGGCAACAACTGCGTGCGCGTCCGCACCGGCACGCTCGCCGACGCCTGCGTCGAGGTGCTCATCGAGTGGCAGGTCAGGCCGGAGAACGCGCCGAAGCAGTTCATGGACTACAAGGGAGACTTCGACAGCTTCCGGGGCCAGCGGGTGGGTGTGCAGCTCGACAGCGCGGTCAACGACGCCTTCGCCGCGTACAACCCGCTGGAGAAGATCGACGCGCGGACCGGTGACCTCAACGTCGACCTGAAGCCGTTCGCGGCGAACATCAAGACCAGCGCGGACACCCGCCTCGCCAGTGACGTGGACATCCTCTCGGTGACCATCACGCGGGTGAACCACGACGACAAGACCGAGGGCAACATCAAGGCGTTCCAGGACAAGCTCGCCCAGACCCGCAACCTGGAGCAGGACCGCAAGAACGCCGAGATCTCCAAGCAGATCACCGAGACCAACGCGAAGGTCGACAAGGTCACCCGCTGCCTGGAGATCGCCGAGAAGAACGGCGCCAACCCGGGTCTGTGCATCAACCCGGGCATCGTCACCGGCAAGTGAGAAGAAGCCGGCCCACCCGTGGCGGGTGGGCCGGCGGCACGCTGGTGGATGCTCGGCTCACCAGGACGGCTCGTCCGCCCGGACGTGCCGCAGCGAGTACGCGGCGTCGGTGAAGGCGCCGCCCTGCCGGGCGGCGGGGTCGACCGGGTCGCGCGAACCGGGCACTCCGTCGGCGAAAACCTCCGCGTCGTCCACCGGCAGATAGCCGAGCCGCGCCTCGGCCGTGGTGTCCCAGAACGGGCACCCGATCGACCAGGACGAGGCGGCGCACCTCGTCGCGCAGGTGACGGCAGACCGCCGAACCAATGCGACCGGCGGCACCCGTGACGACGACAGTGCCCAGACGTGAACCCATGACGCCATCCTGCCGACCCGCACCGACAGGATCGCCTGTGCGGGGTGACCATCGGACGGCCGCCCTCGCCCCGGGCCGGTCGAGCGGGTCAGCCCGGCCGGCTGGCGCCGGCGCGCTCCCACTGGCGGGGAGCGCTGATCGTGGCCCAGCTCGCGCCGAACGTCATCCGGCGCAGCGGTGACGCGACGCCGCAGAGGCTGAACCAGCCACGGGTCAGACCCACGGCGACCGGGTTGCTCATCATGCCCTGGCGCAGGGTCCTCATGGCCAGGTCGACGCTGTGGAATCCGTACTCGCGCATCTCGGCCTCGTATCCGCCGATCGCGTCCAGCAGCGGCAGGTGGCCGCCGTCGGCCAGCGACAACTGGCGGGTGAGCAGGGCGGCGTCGCGCAGCGCGGTGTTGGCGCCGTTTCCGCCGGCCGGCGGCATCCCGTGCACGGCGTCGCCGAGCACGGTGACCCGCGAGGGCGCCCAGGGCGCCGGACGGTCGGACGCCTGGAAGGGGAACGCGCTCACATCGCCCGGTGGGCACCTGTCGATCAGGTGGCGGAGCGCTGGATGCCAGTGGGTGATGAGCCCGGCGACGTACGCCTTCAACTGGGGGCCATCGAGGCGCTCCGGACGCGACGGGAACAGGTCGTTGCGGGCGACGAACGCGCACAGCAGGTAGTCGTCCCCCACCGGCTTTTGGCGTTCGAACACCGACGTGAACAAAAAGTACGGCGCACCGGTCACGATGAGGTTCATGCCCTCGGCCAGCCGGGCGGGCAACCAGGCCCGGGTGTCGTCGTTCAGCGGCAGCTTGAGCCCGACGCCGACCGCGCCGGCGTCTCGCGCAGTGGCGGTCGGCAGGTACTGCGCCCGCACCCGGGAGTTGATCCCGTCGGCACCGACCAGGACGTCGCAGGTGGCGGCCGTCCCGTCGGCGAAGCGCGCGGTGGGGCGACCGTCAGCGGCGAGCTCGTACCGCTCGAATGCCTTGTCGTAGTGGACGACGTCGTCGAGTCCGTCGAGGAGAACCCCACGCAGCGTGTGACGGTCGACCGGATAGGCCCGTTCGGCGGGGTCGGGATCGTCGGGATACATGACCGAGTCCTCCACGAGCACCAGCGTGCGCAGGTCCGTGCCCAGGAAGCCGAAACCGCCGCCGGGCCGGCCCGCGGTGTCGGTGAACGCCTGCCAGTGCGGGTCGGGCAGGCAGGCACGCAGCGACCGGCTGCCCGCCGGGTTGATCGCGAGCCGGTAGCGGTCCACCCGGTCGTCGCGGCGTCGGTCCCGCTCGTACACGGCGACGCTGATGCCGTGTCTACGCAGACCCTGGGCGAGGGCGAGGCCGCCAATGCCCCCGCCGACGATCAGCACGTCAGTCATGGGTGCGGCTCTCTGGTGCGAAGAGGTCGCAGAGTTGGTTGACTACCGACTCGGCCTTGTCGGGCCGCAGACGAATGCCTTTGACGGTGGCGATCACCAGCTCGACGCTGACGGCGACGTCGAGGTTCACCGACCAGACGTGTCGCGCGACGCCCTCGGTGAAGATCGCCGCGAGCGCGTCCCGCCAACCCTGTTCGTCGCGTTCGATGTCGGCCCCGGTGGACTCGTCACGTCGAGCCCGAAGATCGAGCTCGTCCAGCACGATGAACAACTCGGGCCGTTGCGCGACAGCGGTGGCGATCTCGCTGAGGTGTTGCCGTAAGCGGGCTGCGGGTTCCAGGTCGTTGTGCATCGTCGCCTCGAATTGGCTGGTCACGTGCTCGAGCACTGCGGCGATCAGGTCGGCCTTGGTCCGGAAGTAGTGGTGCAGGGTGGAGTGGTCGATGCCGGCCGCGGCGGCGATCGGCCGCAACCGGAACCCCTCGAAGCCCTCCTCGGCGATCGCCGAGAACGCCGCGTGAATGAGCGCCTGCCGGCGATCGAGCCGTTCGGTCATCCTTCCACCATCCCCCCAACCAAGCGGTTGGTTGATAGTCCAGCATCTGTGTGTCACGCTGTCAACCACGTGGTTGATGGAGACCCTTCCCGTCCGGGTCGGACGAGCCGCACATCGCCCGGCGCAGCGATCAGGGCTGGTCGGTCCCGAAAACGGTTGAGCGTCGGGTCGTCGACCAGCGAAGCTGCTGCGTGTGACTGATGCTTCCGAGCGTGCAGCGACGCCGGTGACCGTGGTGCGTGACGGAAAGCTGCGCGCGGCGGGGCTGCGTCTTGGCGACGCCATCGTCTACGACTGGGGATTTCACCTCGACAATCGACCGTACGAGCAGCGCAGCTTCGTACTGCTCGATGATGGGTTCCAGATCAATCAGCCGGTCCTGTTCCCACCCGAGCAGCGGGGCTGGTGGTACTGCGACCTGGTCCGAGTCATCGATCATGGGGACGTGGTCACTGTCGACGACCTGTGGATCGACGTGATCGTCGGACCCGGCGACCACCCCTACCGGGTCCTGGATCTCGACGAGTACGCCACGGCAGTGCAGGACGGCTCGCTCAGCGTCGGTGAGGCGACCGAGGGACTCGTCCGTACGCAGCGTTTCCTTGATCGACGTCTCAACCGACGGCACGACCCGCAGCGCTCCTGGCCGGACTTCCCACCGGCCAGTATCACCGACCTGCTGCACGCCGTATTTCCTCAAGACTGGTCCCTCATCGACGCCGGATGAAGGCCGGTCCCGCTCAGCTGAGCCGGCTGACAGCGGCGACGAGGATCGGGCTGGGTGTTCGCCGGGACGGGCGGCCAGGTCACGCCACGGCACGCCCGTCCACAGCTTCCACCAGATCCCGTTGACGACCTGGCTGATCCCCTAGGCGTAGCTGAACAGCGGCGGGAAGACGAGGACCACGATCCAGGCCCACGCGGCGTACACCGGCAGGTAGCCGGTCTGCCACCGCTCCAGGGCAGCGAAGGGCGTACGCCGACGGAGGAAGCTCAGCAGGAGCCACGCCGACCACGCGAGGTTGACCAGCAGGATCACGTTCTCGCCGAGCGCCGCCGCCCGGTTGGGGGTGCCGCCGTAGTTGTCGGTGATGCGCCCGGTGATCTCCACCAGCACCAGCACGTCGATGGCGAGCGCGCTGACCACGAGCGCGAGCTGGAGCTTGTCGAACGCGCCGGGCGGGGCCAGCGGATCGCGGGCCGAGAGCGAGTAGAGCAGCAGCCCCAGCACCACGACGAGCAGGAGGTCGAACAGGATCAGCGCCTCGCGCTCGACGTCGATGCCGTGGCTGGTCCAGACGACGGCGACGAGGAAGGCGAGCAGGGCGGCGGTGAAGAGCGGGGTGAACAGTCGCGTGAGGACCGGCGCGATGTTCTCGACGACGCTCTGCTTGGCCTCGACGAGCCACCCGGCCACCACGACCGCGGCCGCCGCGCCGCAGGGCAGGAGCCACTGCGAGACGAAAGCCTCCGGGACGATCCCGATGGCCGCGAAGGTGTTGAACAGGAACGCGGCGAGCACGCCACCGCCGAGGGCCATCAGCACGAAGTAGATGAACCACTCGCCGGTGAAGCGGATGAAGTCCATCCGTCGACGCGATGAGCGCCAGTCGTCGGCGACGTAGGCAAGACCGACCACGAGCCACAGCGCGATCGGCAGGTGGACGCTGGTGACGACAAAGGACTGCGAGTCGCCCGCCAGCGGGTAGACGTTGGCGGCCACCGCGCCGAGCACGAACAGCGCCACCAGCGCCACGATCACCGCCGGCCGGGCTCTGCGACGCCAGGCGAGGAACGCCGCCAGCCAGGGCAGCGCGAACAGGGTGAAGTTGCGCGTGTAGAACGAGCCGTCATCGTCGAAGGTCAGCCCGAACAGCTCCGGCACCTTGACCGACGCCACCGCGCCGGCCGCCGCGCCGAGCATCACCCACAGGTCCCGCCGGGAACGCGCCCCGGCGGCCGGAGCACCGGAGTCGCCGGTCAGCACGAGCTGCTTCCAGAGCCGTTCCGAATGCTCGCGGGCGAACTCGCGGGACAGCTCGTCGAGACTGCCCATGCGCTTGACCGCGACCAGGAACGCCTCGTCCGAGCTCAGACCCGCCGCGACGAGTTCGTCGACCGAGCCACGGAGGTGGTCTTCCAACTCGTCGGCGTCCACCGACTGCAGCTCCCGACGCCGGAGCACGTAGCGACGCCACTGCGCGAACTGCGCTTCCAGCTCCTCGGGCCCGTCGTGCGCCGTCATGCCAGGCCCTCCAGCGGACGCACGGTCAGCGGCGTACGGTCGTGCCAGATCTCCTTGAGCGCGCCCACGACGGTGTCCCACTGTCGGCGCTGCTCGGCCAGCTCGGCCAGGCCCCGGTCGGTGATCCGGTAGTACTTGCGTTTGCGCTCACCGGCGACCGACTGCCAGCTCGCCTCCACGTAGGCCAGACGCTCGAGCCGGTGCAGCAGCGGGTACAACAGCCCCTCGGTCCAGTCCAGCTGACCGCCGGACAGCTCGTTGATCCGCCGGAGGATGGCGTAGCCGTAGCTCTCCCCCTCGGCCAGGATGCCGAGCACCATCGGTGTCGCCGAAGCGGCCACCAGATCCTTAGCGACCTTCACGAGACCTCCCACCCAACCCTAGAAGTACGATGCATAGTACTGCTAGGTATTTCGCGAACGCAACGACTCCACGGCCCCGCCGGGGCAGGCGGAAAACCGCTGGGGCGTCGGTGGTCGAACCCGCGACAATTGCCGGCGTGCAGGAGATCGAGGTCGTCGTCGCCCACCAGGAGCGGGCGACCGTGCGCGTCGGCGACGTCTTCCTCAAGATCGACGCCGATCCGGATCACGCCGACGTCGAGGTGGCGGCGATGGCGATGGCGCCCGTGCCGACCCCGGAGGTCCTGTGGCACAACCCGCCAGTGCTCGCGCTCGCCGCCCTGCGCGGCAGGGCGCTCGGCCGCCTCGGCGAGCCGTCGACCGCACCGTCGACGGCGTGGGCCGCGGCGGGCGCCACCGTACGGGCGCTGCACGACGCGCCGCTGCCGCCCTGGCCCGGTCGGAGCCTCGACGAGCTGGCCACGCGGCTCGACCGCGAGTGCGCGTGGCTCGTCGCGAACGGAGTTCTCCCCACCGACCTGGTCACCCGCAACCGCCACGTCGCCGAGGCGGCGCTGCGGCAGTGGACACCCGTGTTCACGCACGGCGACCTGCAGGTCGCCCACGTGTTCGTCGACGGTGACGAGGTCACCGGCGTGCTCGACTGGTCCGAGGCGGGCCGGGGCGACGCCCTGTTCGACCTCGCCACGTTGACTCTCGGCCACGAGGAGCACCTGGTTGACGTCGTGGCCGGCTACGGCACCGACGTCGACCTCGACGTGATCCGGGCGTGGTGGTCGTGGCGCAGCCTGGTGGTGATCCGCTGGCTGGCCGAGCACGGCTTCGACCCGTCGGCGCCCGGCTGCGAGGTCGACGTGCTGCGGGCGCGGATGTGACGAGCGTCAGGGGATGAGTCGGTCCAGCAGCTCGAACCGCTCGTACGGCTGGTTGTAGTCCCCGAAGTGCCCGTCGTCGCGCACGATCTGGGTGCCGCCGAGCCGTTCGAACATGGCGCGTCCCTGGCAGTCGTCGCAGCCGTACGGATCCTCGCGGGAGTTGATGAAGAAGATGTCCCGCACGTGCGACCGGATCGCGGCCCAGTCGTAGCTCTCCTGGAGCACCGGTTCCTCGCTGGTGTTGGGCCGGGTGCAGTAGCCGGCGACCAGGATCGCCTGGGCGACGGTCACCTCGACATGCTCCAGGAGCGCCAGCAGCAGGGCCGCGCCGCCGGAGTGGCCCACCAGGACGGTGTCCTCGTCGAAGCGGTGCCCGTCGAGCACTGTCGGCAGGAACGTCGCGATCGGCTCGACGTTGATGCCCGGAAGGTGCGGGATCTCGACGGAGTAGCCCCGAGCCTCCAGCCGCTGCGCCAACCAGCGGTACCACACCACGTCCGGGTTGCCGCCGGTCCCGTGGAAGATGATCGCGCTGCGCCCCATCGTGCCCCTTCCGCATCGACGTCGTGATCAAACCACGCGACCGGCAGATGCACGAGAGGGGTTCCCGGTCGCCGGTACGCGTCAGTCGTACAGCGCCGACACCCACAGGTGGGTGAGCGTGTCGACCAGCACCGCCCGGTCGTCGAACGGCGGCACCCCGCACGCGGCCAGGTAGTAGAGCCGCTCGCCGGTCCAGGTCAGCGATGCGGCGAGCGCCTGCACGTCGACACCGTCGAGCCGGGCCGCGACGGCGGGGTTTGCCCGCCGATCGGCCTCGATCCGCGCGATCGTGGCGTCGGTGAACGTCTCCATCTGGCCCAGCCACAGCTCGCGCAGCTGCGGGTCGGACGCCCAGGTCTCCACGATCGCGCGCAGCACGGCGGCATTGGCGAGCCAGAGTTCGGCACCGGCGTCGATACCCGCTCGCAGCGTCTCGCGCGGGTCGGCCGTCGCCTGCACCCACGGTTGGGCGGCCTCGTGGCCGGCACCGACCGCCCGACGTACGAGCTCGGCCAGCACCGCCTGCTTGCCGGCGAAGTAGAAGTAGAAGCTGGCCCGCGAGACGCCTGCGGCGGTGATGATGTCGGCCACGCTCAGCGTGTCGAAGGTGCGCTCGCGGAGCAGTTCGCGAAGGGCGGTCAAGACACGTTCCCGCAGCTCGGCGCGGCTCTGCTGAGGTTCGTCACGTCGGGCCATCACGTGTCGCAGCGTACCGCGTGGTACGTCTGGACACGCTGACCAGACACGGCGTATGGTCGGGCGATGACCGAGGTTGCGGACCGCACCGCGCAGTTCCTTGACCCGCCCGGGCACCGCTGGGCACCCCACCGACACCTGCACGACGTCTCCGGCGACGAGCTGGCCGGGCAGCCGGCGGAGGTGTTCGCGTGAAGTACACGACGTTCGGGCGGACCGGGCTGCGAGTGTCCGAGTTGGTACTCGGCGCGATGACGTTCGGTGAACAGGGTGGCGTCGGTGCGCCGGTCGAGGAGTGCCGACGCATCCTCGACATCTACGCCGAGGCCGGCGGCAACATCGTGGACACCGCCATCAACTACCGCGGTGGCGCCAGCGAGGAGATGCTGGGCGAGCTGCTCGCCGGGCGACGCGACAGGTTCGTCGTGGCCACGAAGTACACGGTGACCCGTGATCCGGCCGACCCCAACGGCGGCGGCAGTCACCGCAAGAACCTCAGGCTGTCGCTGGAGACAAGCCTGCGCCGGCTGCGCACCGACCACATCGACGTCTACTGGGTGCACATCTGGGACCAGCGCACGCCCATCGACGAGACCATCCGGGCGCTCGACGACGCGGTCACCGCCGGCAAGGTTCTTCATGTCGGGGTGTCGGACACCCCTGCCTGGGTGGTCTCCCGCGCGAACACGTTGGCCGAGTGGCGCGGCTGGACCCCGTTCGCCGGCCTGCAGGTGCCGTACAGCCTCATCAACCGCGACGCCGAGCGGGAACTGTTGCCGATGGCCGAGGCGTACGGCATGACAGTGACGGCCTGGAGCCCGCTCGGCGGCGGCGTGCTCTCTGGCAAGTACAACGCCGGCGCACCGCAGGAGAGGACGCGGCTGAGCCGGGACACGATCGGCGACCGCGACCTCACTGTGGCGCGGGTCGTGCAGGAGGTCGCCGGTGAGCTGGGCGTCACCCCGGCGCAGGTGGCCCTCGCCTGGACCCGCCAACGCAGCGGCGTGCTGCCGATCATCGGTGCGCGGACCGTGGAACAACTCCGGGACAACCTGGGCTGCACCGCGGTCACGCTGCCACCGGAACTGGCCCTGCGGCTGGAGACGGCGACCGGGTTCAGTCTCGGCTTCCCGGCCGACTTCATCGCCGAGACCAGACAGTGGGTGCTCGGCGCCGCCGCGTGACCCCTGTGGCGCAGGCCAGCGACAAAGGCGTCCGGGCCGGTGGCGATCGACATGGGCACGCGCCGTCATCTGCCGCGAACGGCACTCCGGGATAGCCTTGGCGCATATGGCTACCTATCGCAGCGCCTCAGTGCTTCTCTCCTCGGACGGCACCAGGACCCCTGGCACCGCCGCCCTCTTCGCCGAGCCCGCCCGCAAAGGTGGGACCCGGCCGTGGGCAGGCGACTTCCGGCCCGCCAACAGCGCCGGCAATGGCCCCAAGAACGCGGTCGGCAAGACCTTCACGTTGGAGCTGCCCGACGGCAGCACCGGCAAGGTCGTGGTCCAGAGCCTCAAGAGCGGAAGGGGTGGCGTCGTACTGGCGCTGATGGGCGAGGACACACCACCCTTCTGAGCGAAACTGATCTCCGGCCGGCCGCCGGTCGGAGATCGCCGCCGGGTGAGCCTGCTCGGCTCAGTCGAGTGTTACCACCCAGCGGGCGCCCTCGCCCCGCGCCAACCGGTCGAACGCGGCGGGCGCCTCGTCCAGCCCGACCGTGCCACTGACCAGCACGCCCAGATCCAGTGCGCCCTCGGCCAGCTCGGTGGCCAGCACCGGCACCTCACGGTCCGGGTCGGACGAGCCGTACACCGAGGAGCGCAGCGTCCGGGCGGAGTGGAAGATGTCGAGCGCGCCGAGGCTGACCATGTCGTCCTTCGCGCCCATGCCGACCACGGTGACCGCTCCCCCGCGCCGGGTGAGACGCCACGCCGCCCGGATCGTGGCGGCCCGCCCGACGCACTCGAAGGCGTGGTCGACGCCGCGGCCCTCGGTGCGCGCCCGCACCTCCTTGGAGAGCCGGTCGTCGGAGAGCAGGAAGTCGGTGGCTCCGGCGGCGAGGGCCAGGTCCCGCTTCGCCTCGGCCACGTCGACGGCGAGGATCGTCGTCGCGCCGGCCCGGCGGGCGGCGGCGAGAACGGCGAGCCCGACCCCACCGAGCCCGATGACGGCGACCGACTCGCCGGGCGCGACCCGAGCGGTGTTGCCGACCGCGCCGACGCCCGTGAGCACCGCGCAGCCGAGCAGCGCCGCCTGCTCGGCGGGCAACCCGGCCGGGATCGGCACGACGGCGCTCTCGGGCACCACCACCGCCTCGGCAAGCGCGCCGAGACCCAGCGTGAGGTGCAGCGGGACACCGTCCTCGGTCTCGCCGCGCGCCACGGTCGGGGCGGTGTTGGCGGCGCAGAGCCAGGGTTCGTCGTGCCGGCACCACCAGCAGGCCCGGCAGGCGGGCGCCCAGTTGAGCACCACAGGCGTGCCGACGGGCAGCCGGGTGCCCGGCCCTGCCTCGGCCACCACGCCGGTCGCCTCGTGCCCGAGCACCAGCGGGAACGTCGCGGCCAGGGTGCCGTTGACCATGGACAGGTCGGAGTGGCAGACGCCGGCCGCCCGGATCGTCACCCGCACCTCGCCGGGGCCGGGCGCGGGCAGGCGTACCCGCTCGACCCGCAGTTCGGCCCCGCGCCCGCGCGCGACAAGCGCGCGGACGGTGACCGACCCGCCGGCCTGCTCGGCACCCACCGCCGACCCGCCCGCCAGCTCGGCACCCACTCCCGGCCCGCTCGCCGGCTCGGTGCCGCTCATCGCTGGATCGCCTTCAGCTCGCAGAACTCGGCGAGCCCGTGCACGCCCAGCTCCCGGCCCAGGCCGGACTGCTTGTAGCCGCCGAAGGGCGCGAGTGGGTTGAACGCCGCGCCGTTGATGTCGACCGCCCCGGTGCGCAGCCGCCGCGCCACCGCGAGCGCCGCCTCCGGGTCGGCGGACCACACCGCGCCGGCCAGCCCGTAGCGCGAGTTGTTGGCGATGGCGACGGCCTCGTCGGTGTCGTCGAACGGGAGAACGGCGAGCACCGGGCCGAAGACCTCCTCCTGGGCGAGCGCGCTGTCCGGGTGCACGTCGGCGAAGACGGTCGGGGCGACGAAGTGCCCCCGAGCCGGCACCGGGGCGTCCGGGCCACCGGCGACCAGGCGGGCGCCGTCGGCGAGGGCCCGCTCGACGTGGCCGCGCACCCGCGTCGCCTGGGCGGCGGAGACCAGGGGGCCGAGGCGGATGGCCGGGTCGAACGGATCGCCGACGCGGTAGCCGGCCACAGTCGTCGCGACCAGGTCGAGCGCCTCGGCGTACCGGTCGCGGTGCACCAGCATCCGGGTCCACGCCGTGCAGGTCTGGCCGGAGTTCATCAGGGCGTTGCCGACGCCGACCTTGACCGCGGTGGCCAGATCGGCGTCGTCGAGGATCACGTTCGCGGACTTGCCGCCCAGCTCCAGCGCGACCCGGGCGATGCGGTCGGCGGCGAGTCGCATGATCCGGGTGCCGGTGGCAGTGGAGCCGGTGAACGAGACCAGGTCGACGTCGGGGTGCCCGGCGAGCGCCTCGCCGACCGTCGCGCCGGTGCCGGGGACCAGGTTGAGCACCCCCGGCGGCAGACCGGCCTCGGTGACCGCGTCGAAGAGCAGGTACGCGGTCAGCGGGGTCAGCTCGCTGGGCTTGAGCACTACCGTGCAGCCGGCGGCGAGCGCGGGCGCGACCTTCGCCATCACCTGGTGCAGGGGGTAGTTCCACGGGGTGATCGCGCCGACCACGCCGATCGGCTCGCGTACGACCAGGGAGTTGCCGATGGTCTCCTCGACCGGCGGGCGGGCGGCGAGCGCCACGTGGTCGCGCAGCACGATCAGCGGCAGCGCGACCTGCACGCGGGTGGCGAGCTTGAGCGGGGCGCCCAGCTCGACGGCGATGGTGCGGGCGAGGTCGTCGGCGCGCGTCGCGAGCGCGGCGTGCAGCCGGTCGAGGTACGCGGAGCGTTCGGCGGGCGCGGTGGCCGCCCAACCGGGAAAGGCGGCGCGGGCGGCGGCGACGGCGGCGTCCACATCGGCCGCGGTGCCGGCGGGCACCTGACCGATCAGCTTGCCGGTGCTCGGGTTCTCCACGTCGATCACGTCGGTGCCGGCGGGAGACGTCCACTCGCCGCCGATGTGCAGGTGGCGCCGGAGGCGCAGGGCGTCGGGCAGCAGCGACGGCGGGGCGGCGAGGTCCATGGCGTCCCTTCCGGGGTGGGCGACGGGCGGAGGCGACAGGGGTCGCGGCGGGCGGTGAAACTAGCGCTGGGAGTTTGGACGCTACCCGCTGGGCCGCCCGGACTCCACCGCCCCGACGGTGCGGGCGTACTCGGCGGCCAGCCCGTGCAGCAGCGCGTCCAGGCCGAGGGCGAAGGCGCCCTCGTCCACGCTCTGCTGGTGCTCGGCGAGCCGGTGCGCCTGACGCAGGTGCGGGTAGTGCGCGGCGTACAGCTCGGGGTCCTCGACGAAGCCGCGGGCGAACGAGCCGAGCGCCGAGCCGGCCACGAAGTAGCGCAGCGCCGCGCCGATGTGGGTGGCGCGGGCCGGTGGCCACCCGGCGCGGACCAGGCCGCCGTAGACCGCGTCGGCCATGGCGAGGGCGGCCGGCCGGCGGCCCGGACCCTGCGCGAGGTACGGCACGATGTTCGGGTGCGCGGTGAGCGCCCGCCGGTACGACCAGGCCCAGTCGCGCAGCGCGCCGGCCCAGTCCCGGCCGGTGAAGCCGCTGGTGTCGACGGCGCCGGTGACCGCGTCGGCGACCGCGTCGAGGATCTCGTCCTTGGTGGCGAAGTGGTTGTACAGCGACGGGCCCTGCACGCCCAGCGCGGCGGCGAGTCGACGGGTGGAGAGCGCGGGCAGACCCTCGGCGTCGATGAGCGCCGTGGCGGTGTCGACGATCAGCTGCCGGGTGAGCCGGGGCTGGCGGGGTCGGGGCACTGCGCTCCTCGCGAGTCGGCGGCACAGGGGTCTGGACGCATCAAAACTTACACCGCTAGTTTAGGGGTGACCGGCCGCGCCGACGCCAGGAGGACCACCGTGGACTTTTCGCTCACCGACGAGGAGCGGGCGGTGCGGGACACCGTCCGGTCGTTCATCCGCCGCGAGGTGATGCCCCTGGAGGCGGAGGTGCTGCGCCGCGAGCGGGCGCACCAGCCGGGCCTGGACCACTCCGAGGTGCGCGAGCTGCAACTCAAGGCGCGCAAGTTCGGCTTCTGGGGCCTGGCGACCCCCGAGGAGTACGGCGGGATGAACCTGCCGGCCGTTCTGCAGTCGTTGATCTGGACGGAGCTGGGCCACACGTTCGTGCCGTTCCGCTTCGGCGGCGAGGCGGACAACATCCTGTTCCACGCCACCGAGGAGCAGAAGCAGGAATTCCTCATCCCGACGATCGAGGGTGAGCGGCGGTCCTGCTTCGCGATCACCGAACCGGGCGCCGGCTCGGACGCCGCCAACATCCGGCTCTCCGCGCGCCGCGACGGCGACGACTGGATCCTCGACGGCGAGAAGACCTTCATCACCGGCGGCCACGACGCCGACTTCGCCATCGTCGTCGCGGTGACCGACCGGGAGAAGGGCGCCCGCAACGGCGGCGCGACAGCGTTCCTGGTGGACCGGTCGATGGGCTGGCGCTCGGAGTTCATCCAGACCATGGGCGAGGGCGGGCCCGCGTCGCTGATCTTCGACGGCGTACGCGTGCCGCACCGCAACATCCTCGGCGAGATCGGGCAGGGCTTCACGCTCGGCATGGAGTGGATCGGCAAGGGCCGCTACACCATCCCGTCGCACGCCATCGGCATCGCCGAGCGGGTGCTGCAGATGGCGATCGACCACGCCAACACCCGCGAGACGTTCGGCGCGAAGATCGGCACCAACCAGGCCATCCAGTGGATGATCGCCGACTCGGAGACCGAGCTGGAGGCGGCCCGCTGGCTGGTGCTGCGCTCGGCGTGGACCGTCGATCAGGGCCTGGACCCCCGGCACGCCTCGTCGATGGGCAAGCTCTACGGCGCCGGGATGGTCAACCGGGTCGTCGACCGGGTGCTCCAGATCCACGGCGGCATGGGCTACACCCGGGAGCTGCCCATCGAACGCTGGTACCGGCAGGTCCGGCTCTACCGCATCTTCGAGGGCACCGACGAGATGCAGCGGCTGATCATCTCCCGTGACCTGCTGCGCGGGTACACGAAGATCGGCGGCCACCTGGCCTGAGCCGCGTCACCCCGCCAGCGCCTCCAGGGCGGCGTCCACATCGGCCTCTGTGGAGTAGAGGTGGAACGAGGCGCGGACCCGCCCGGCGCGCACCGCCGCCCGGATGCCGGCCGCCGCGAGACGCTGCTCCGCGCCGGCCACGTCGACGGCGACGATGGCGCTGTCCCCCGGTGGCCGGCCCAGGCCGGTCAGGAACCGGTTGGCCAGCGCCACGTCGTGCTCCTGGATCGCCGGCACGCCGATCTCGGCGATCAGCTCCATCGCCGGCGCGGCGCCGACCCAGCTGAACCAGGCCGGAGAGATGTCGAACCGGCGGGCGTCATCGGCCAGCCGCAGCGGCGGGCCGTAGTAGGAGGCGTACGGGTCGCGGCCCGCGTACCAACCGGCCGCGTCCGGGCGCAGCCGCTCGCGCAGCGCGGGGGCGAGATAGGTGTACGCGGTGCCGCGCGGGTTCATCAGCCACTTGTAGCCGCCGACCGACACCACGTCGGCCCGGCTGCCGTCGAACGGCAGCCATCCGCACGCCTGGGTCGCGTCCACCACCACCAGCGCGTCGTGCGCGCGGGCCGCGGCCACGATCTCGTCGTACGCGGCGACGGAGCCGTCGGCCGACTGCACCAGGCTGAACGCGACGAGGTAGGTGTCGGCGTCGATCGCGTCGACCAGCCGGTCCGCCGGCACCGTGCGGACCGTGACACCGCGCTCCTCCTGCACCAGCCAGGGAAACAGGTTCGAGGTGAACTCTTCCTCCGGAACGACAACTGTGGCGCCGGCCGGCAGGGACGCCGCCACCGGCGCGAGCATCTGGGAGACTGTCGCGCCGACCGCCACGTCGGTGGCCGGCACGCCGATCAGGCCGGCGAACGCGCTGCGGGAGCGCTGCACCGACTCGCCCCAGCCCTCCCACGACGTGCTGCCCACCCGCCAGGCGGCCAGGGCGTCCTGCAACGCCGTCCAGGCCGGCTCGGGCGGCAACCCGTAGGAGGCCGTGTTCAACCAGCCGGGCTCCGGCTTCCACAACTGCTGTGCCTGCGCGATCTCCATGCCGGCGACGTTAGACGGGCTCGTCACGCAGGGGCACGGCCAATCGGAGTCCTGCGGCCTGTGGGCGCCCGGCGGGGATCTGCGGGCTGTGCCCGGCACCCGGCGCTCGCCACCCGGAGCGACGTCACCGACGCTGATCCGCGCCCGGTGGGTGGATCCGGATGAGGCTGTCGGCGAGGCCGGCCAGCCATCGGTCGACCTCCACCAGGTGCCGCACCGCCGAGGCGTCGGCCGTGCCGAGCAGCGGACGGACCCGGTCCACCTCGTCGACACAGTCGCCCGGGGTCGGCACCGGACCCGCGGCGCGGCCCTGCGCCACCTCGCCGGCCAGTTCGTCGTACGCCGACCGCAGGTGCCCGGCCGCGTCCCGCAGCAGCACCGCCGCCGCCGGCCAGCCGGCGAGGCAGCCGGGCGGGTTGCGGCGCAGCAGCGACTCGGCGCCGGGCACCACGTGCTGCCCGGCGCCCAGGGCGGCGTCCCAGTCCACGCGTGCGCGCCGCGGGTCGTGGCGCTCCGAGTGGTACTGGCAGTAGGACGAGTCGACCAGGACCATCCGCTGGCGGACCCGATCGAGGTCGTCCTCGGGCGGCGGCGCATTGCCGAGCACCGCCTCCACGGTCCGCTCGACCGCGTCCCCGCTGGCCGTCAGGTAACGCGCGGCGTTGTGGCGCAGGTCGTGGCTCGCGCCGCGCGGCCACATGGCGACGCCGGCGAGCACACCGATCACCGCGCCGAGCCCGACGTCGACAAGCCGCGCCTCGGCGAGCCGCCAGCCCTCGGGGCTGAGCTGGCTGAACACGACCGTCAGCAGCAGGGTGAACAGCGCCTGCTGCCACACCGGGCCCAACAGGCGACCGACACCGAACGCCAGCAGCAGCGTGACCGGCAGCACGACGGCGTACACGATGGGCTGCTCGATGAGCAGCACCAGCAGGCCGCTGACGACGACGCCCGCGATCGTGCCGAACACGGCGGGCCGCAGGGCGGTGCGGGTGTCGGCGGCCGAGGTCCGCAGGACCGTGAGAGTTGCCAGGAGCACCCAGAAACCGTGGTTGAGCTGCAACACCCCGGCGGCCACCCGGGCGACCGACAGCGCCACGGCCAGCCGCAGTGCGCTGTGCAGGTGGGCCGAGCGGGGGGCCAGGTGGGAGCGGAACTGCCACCAGTACAGCGTCCACGGGCTGTGTCGCGCGTACTCGAAGAGCTTGGGGTACGCCTCGCCCCCGGCGGGCCGGGCCCCGACGGCGACCCGGGCGCCGACGGCGAAGACCCGCACGTGGTCGGCGAGGGCCAGCGCCGTCGCGTCCCGGCACATCCGGGGTACGTCCGGCGCGTCGGCGCCACCGCCTCGTCCGACCGGGTACGCGGCCTCGGCCGCGCGGATCGCGACGTCCAGACCGGTGAGGTCGACCGGCGGCGCACCCGGCGACAGGCTCCGGCCGGCGGCCCGGATCGTGTCGGCGCAGGTGCGCAGCAGCCGCGCCGCCGCCAGATCCCCGATCGGCTCCGGCGGGGCGTCCCCCGCGAGCCGGTCCGCCTCGACGAGCACCTCCCGCAGCGCGGTCGCCGAGATCCGCAGCGCCCGGTCCTGGGCGCCCGCCGCCGTCGGCGCCCGCTCCGGCGGGTTGCGGCCCAGACCGAGCGGGGCCACCAGGTCGTACGCCCGTGCACGCCGGCGGTCCCGACCACCGGGACCGGCGTGCGGGTCGGTCAGCGCGTCGGCGGCGTCGTCGAGGAACGCCCCGACACCGTCGGCCGCCCGGGTGAGCATCTGCCGGAAGGTGACCGGCACCGGATCGGGCCAGAGCAGCACCTCGGCCGCGGCGAGCAGCAGGACCGCGAGCGTGACCCCGCCCAGGCGCTGCGGCAGGGTGTCCGGTTGGTACGGCGGAAAGGACGCCAGGATGTAGAAGAGCTGGAACGCGCTGGCCAGACCCACCAGGCGCGGATTACCGACCCCCGCGAACGCCACGACGAACCCGATGACAAGCATCCCGCCGGCCGCCGCCCACGTGCTCCACGCCAACAGCGTGCCGGCCGCGATCAGCGCCCAGACCGCCGGCAGCGACATGACGAGGATCCGCGCCCGCTGCGCCGCCGGACCGGGCAACTGCGCGAACGACCCGGCGGCGATCGTGCCGAACAGCCCGTACGTGGCGAGCACCGGGCTGCCCGCCCCGTACCGGCAGGCGTAGAAGACGACTGACGCGATGAGCGTCAGGCGCACCGCGCGCCGCAGGACGGCGTCGCCCGGGTCACGGCGGCGCAGCCGGCCAAGGAGGCTGGTTGCGAGCACGCCTGCTCCCCCGGTTCGTCGCGGCACCCCTTCCCGACCCACCATTGTTCTCCGGGCCGCCCGGGGGCGGCGCGTTTCGCGACTTCATCACCGCTGCGAGGGCCGCCAGCCGACAGCGCTACACGGCGGTGCGTCGCCATTGCTGGCTGGCGCCGGTGCCGCACGTCCACTGCACGGCCTGGGCACCATCCGCGGTGGCGGCGTTCAGCACGTCGAGGCACTTCCCGCTGTGGCGGGCCACGAGCCTGACGTAGCCGGTTCCGAGGTCCTCGACACGCCACTGCTGGTTGGTGCCGCCGTTGCAGGTCCACTGGATCACGCGGACGCCGTCGGCTGTCGCACCCGCGCCGCCGTACACGTCGAGACACTTGCCGCTGCTGACGCTTGTCACCGTCGCGTAGCCGCCGCCGGCGTCGGAGAACCGCCACCGCTGGTTGGCCTGCCCGTTCGCGCCCCACTGGACGACGTTCGCGCCGTCGGCGGTGGACGCGTTGAAGACGTCCAGGAGCTTGCCGCTGTGCCGCGCGGCCACCGTGTAGGTGGTCGGCGTGGGGGCGGTGGTCAGCGGTGCCACGCGGTACAGGCCGCTGCCGTGGGCGGGGATGGAGCGGGTGAGGGTGCCGGTGACGGTGCCGAGACCGGCGCCGGTCCACAGGTCGGTGACGGTGGCCGAGCCGATGCCCAGATCGGCCAGGTTCACCGAGACGTTGGCGGTCGCGCTCTCGCGGTTGAACAGCGCCACGTACCGGTGGTCGGTGCCGGGAACGTCGGCGGTCCACACCTGCCGGGTGCCGCCGACGAGCTGCCGGTTGTTGGCGCTGTTCTGGTCGACGGCGAGCACCGCCGCGTTGGTCATCAACGCCAGCTCGGCGGCACGGTTCTCGACCAGGTTGCCGCCCCACATCAGCGGCGCCCGGTTGATCGCCCACAGGGTCATCAGCGTGCGCTGCTCGTCGGCGGTGAGCCCGGAGTAGCGGGGGGCGCCAACCGGGCCGTACTTCGACAGCCGCCCGATCGGGATCATGTCCGGGTCGGGCCAGGCGCCTGTCGTCCGGTACGGTGTCCAGTTGCGCAGCTGGTCGAACAGCGCGTCGAGCGACGACCAGTTGTCCCACAGGTCGTTGACGATGCGCCACATGTGCGCGTTGTCCCGGACGTGGCCGCCACTGGCCAGCGGTGTCGCGCCGGGCGAGAGGCTCAGCACCATCGGCCGTCCGCTGTGCTGGATCGCCGTCCGGTAGCCCTCGACCTCGGCCTGCCGGTACGTCGGGGCCGCGATGTCGTCCACCTTCACGTAGTCGACACCCCAGCTGGCCAGGAGCTGGAAGACCGAGTCGAGGTACGCCTGCGCGCAGGCGTTGGACATGTTCAGACCCCACATCAGGTTGAGCCAGGCCGCGGTGGTGCTGTTGTTGATCTGGTTGGCGCGGCAGGTGGTGCCGAGGATGGGCACGTTGTCCGCGACCGCCTGCCGAGGGATGCCGCGCATCAAGTGGACGCCGAACTTCAGTCCCTGGTCGTGCACGTAGTCGGCGAGAGGCTTGAACCCGTTGCCGCCCGCCGCCGAGGGAAACCGGGTGGTGTCCGGCAGCAGCCGTCCGTTGGCGTCCATCCGCAGCCGGGGATTGAGGTTGGCGTCCTGGTTGGGGCTGTTGTTGTGCTGCCCCGGGTAGTACCAGGCCCAGTCGATGACGACGTACTGCCAGCCGTGCTGGCGCAGGTTGTCGCGCATGTAGTCGGCGTTGGCCCGCACGTCCGCCTCGGTGACGCTCCAGTTGAACGAGTCGTAGCTGTTCCAGCCCATCGGCGGGGTGTTCGCCGTGCCGTTGTCCCACGCCACGGCGGGCTTCGGGGAGATGACGGTGAGGCCGACGGCGACCAGCACGACCAGGACCGTGAGCCCGGCCATCCGCCAAGTGGTGGAACGCGCGAGGACGAGCGTCATCGGACCTCCCGACAGACAGTGGTGGTTGTCGATGTTAACGCTCACACATTACCTGTCAAGTCCGCCGAGAACACCTGACGGCCTTGATCAAGGGACTACCGCGTCGGCTGCACGCCATGTCGACGTGCTGGTGAGCGGTATACCGCAGAGGTATGAATATGACTCTGCGGTATACCGCTCACTACCGAATCCCCCCCACCGGGGATGACCGACGGTGACCGCCGGCGGCGCCCACCGCCCCAGCCAGTGGGAGCAGGTCACTGTCACGACACGACCGGCGCAACCGCAACCGATCCTCAAGGGTCGCCGACCCGATCCAGGCATGCCGATGGTACGTATGGCGCGTGACCTACTTCGCGGACCTGACGCCGTACACGTACCTGGAGCGGCACGAGGACGAGCCAGGGGCAGCCGACGAGCCGTGGCCAGACCTGCCGCGGCTCAACGTCGGTTGGCTGGATGCCGCGCATCCGTACCCGACCGGCGCTGCCCCGGACTGGTTGATGCCCGCTCTGACGGCACTGGCCAAGGCGCGGGTCCGCCAGACACGCGGGTACCACTACTGCGAAATCTGCATCCGGGACCTGGGCGGGGACGCCAGGGAAGCCATCCGGCAGGGCGTGATCGCCCGCGAGAGCGCCGAATTCGAGGTCCGGGGCGACGGCGTCGTGTACGCCGCACCCCAGCTCCTGCTCCACTACGTCGCCGCCCACGAATACCTGCCACCAGCCGAGTTCTGCACGGCGGCGCTGGGAGCAACGAGCTGACGCATCGACGCGTCACACGAGCCGTCGGATGCGGACCTTCGGGCGCTCGTTGCGCAGGTGGCCCTGCTTGTGCTGGCGGACCTGCTCGTCCCAGACCGCCTGGTCGTAGCCGGGATCGGGCGGGATCCACCTGTGCGACCCGTCGCTGTAGTGGTACATCTCGTCTCCGGGCCGAAGGATGCTCACCGCACCCAGCCCAGAAAGCGCCGGTGCAGTGCCTCTACCGGTGCCCAGGTCAGGTCGGCTGAGGCGCGGACCAGTTGCGCTCCCATGTAGATGGCAAGCGACAGCGAAGCCCCATCGAACTCGGCGCTCAGTTCACGCCGTCGGGGCGGACACGGCCACGGCGCATCGCACGCCCCGCAACTCCAGATCGGTAGCACCGGCCCGTGCATGCTCGGCGTTGACCTCCGCATCTGATCCTGCCGCGACGTGCTGGTGTTCCGGCGCTCCCGGTCGCCGTTCACTGTTGCTCCCTCGGCCAGTGGCCTCGGCTGATCGGGATGCGGTGCCGATTCCGGCAGGGGAGGTTTGCGCCGCACCGGCATGTCCATCGCCATCTACGCCAGGACCACACCGGGCGGTGCCGCCGGGCCAGGGTCATCGCAACCGCTGACAGGTACTGGTCGTAGGAAACTCGTTGCCTTGGTAGTGAGGTGTTCTTCATCGATGTCTCCGTTGGCCGGGTCGGGCAGCACGACATGACCGACCCACTGAGGCGGGGCCGGTTACGGAACGTCCGGTACCTATGACGCTACGATCACTAGGGCGTCGGCTGGACTCACCAGCAGTACGAGTGAGCAGGCCAGGCCATGTCGGTCCACGCAGACGCCGGGACTGGAACGTCGACCAACGGTCAACGTAGGGATGTCGGGATGGCGACCCAGGGGCACGCGCACTGCCGACGCGGCGGCGTAACCGGATATCTGCTGAAGCTGATCCGCGAATCCATCCCCGCGACTCAGGAGCACCTTGCGGTCGAGTTGGGTGTGGAGAGGGCAACAGTCCAGAGTTGGGAATCGGGACGGCGGCCCTTCACCTCAGTCGCGTTCGGCCAGGCAATCGCGATCCGCCAGAAACTGACCACGCTCGGTGCCAACGCCGTCCTGTTGGACGCTCTCGACGATGCCGCCGAGGCCGACTTCATCCTGGCTGCGGTGCTCGATACCCACGCCGAACGGAGCGACGTCAACCAGCAGCCGCTGGGCTGGTCAGTACTTACCCAGCGCCTGACCGACCTCGTCCTCTGGGCGGTGATCGGGCAACCACCGCCGTTTCTGCGAGACCTCGCGCTCCGCGGCTGTCGGCGTGGACCGGTGGCCGCCGGCCCGCTGATACCCGTGGAAGAACGCGCCGCCTTCTTCACGCACCTCCGCGTCCTCGCTGAGCGCGCCGTCAGCCGTCGCGACCCCAACGTCGTACTCCATCGGCAGGCGTGCTTCCTGGCCGGCACGGACCCCACGGGCACGTCTGCGGCCTGGCTGACGCAGCACAACGCGAAGAACAGCCGTCCACCCACCAGGTTTCACACGTGGACACCGCTGTGGCCCGATGCCCGCTCATTGGCGACGTCTCTTGCGAATCAGGGCGATCCCGAGCCGCTACGACACTTCATCGCCCGCGCACACCCCGACGACGCCTGCGAACGCGCCGCCCTGAACTACTCGGCCTACTGGGTCGGCGAGATCCCGTACCGCCAGCGCGACGATTCCTTCATGCCGACAGCGCTCTCCGACTGGCGGGGCTTTCGACTCCTGCGACACCTGGTCGAACGCCTGGACGGCAGCCGCGCCTTCGTGGACCTCAACATTCACAACACCTGGGCACTGCTGACCGCCCGACGCCAACTCGCGCTCGACCACCCCGCAGTCGGCCGATCACTCATCGAACGGAGTGCTGCCCTCCTCGACGGCCGCTCGATCTCAGAGCAGTCCCGAAGAGAATTAACGTCTATCGTCTACAGCCTGCGCACCGACGGACTTACCGGCACAGGGACGGGCAGATGAGCGACGACCACGACGACGCCACCGGCGCCATGAACTTCATCTTCGAGGCAGGCGTCCTCAAGCGTGCAGCTCGCACCGGCTGGTGGTTCGCTGGCGTCAGGCACCCCGAGTCCATTGCCGAGCATTCGTTTCGCACGGCCCTCATCGGCATGATGCTTGCTGCGATGGAAGGGGCCGACCCAGCCCGGGTGTCGATGATGTGCGTCCTGCACGACACCCAGGAAACCCGAATCACTGACATACCCCACATCGCGAAGCGCTACCTCAGCGCAGCGCCGAACACCGCTGTCACCGCCGACCAGGTCGCCGACTGCCCGCCCGCCGTCGCCGACACGATCACGGCTGCGGTCACCGAGTACGAGGCCCAGGAAACTCTGGAAGCCATCGTCGCCCGCGACGCCGACAAGCTGGAATGCCTTGTTCAAGCTGTCGAGTATCGCCATCAGGGCATCGACAACGTCCAACGCTGGATCGACAGCTCGCGTGGGGCCCTCAAGACGACCTCCGCTCAACGCCTCGCCGACGCCGCTCTCGCAGGGCAACCGCTCGCCTGGCTCGCCCCTCCCCCACCGCAGCCATAGAGGCACCATGGTCCTGGGCGCCCGCCCACAACTCCCGCGTGCTTGTCGGGCAATCAACCGAAGCACCGCAATCACCGTTTTGGCCCCAACGATCTCGCCTCACGTCACGAGTTCTCGCGCTTCACCGGCAACCCATAACCGTGCACCGAGCCTGAGTACTCTCTGCGGACGTGAAGGATCATGAGCAGTACGTGCGGTACCAAGAGGACCGAATCGTGCTGGCGGCGATCGGAGCTCATCTCGAAACTCAGACCAGTCGGATCAGCGTGCGGTTACCCCAGCCTGTGGCTGATTCCGCGGTCAGCGCCTGGGAGCGCGAGGAACTGGGTGGGATCAGTGAGGAGACATGCGAAGAGCACGACCTGCGCAACGATGCCGCAGAGTTGGCTCTGATCGGCCTGGCGATCAACTCTCGCGGTGTTCCTGACGGCGAGGAAGTCGTCGTCGATCTGGATGTCATCCAGGTCGCGGCGGCGTTGCAGGCGGCACGTGATCGAGGGTGATCGGGCCGGCGCGCTGCCGGCGCCTCTCGGCGGTGATCGACACGAGTTCAGCGAAATCGGGGGGTCCGCCGCGTTCGGATACCCCGGTTTCGCCGAACTCGTGTCGATCAAGGCGCCGATCCCGTGTCGATCACGCTCGTGACCGGGTCAGGCGGGGACGCCGGCAGGCGCGGACGCCTCGTCGGGGCGTGCCGGCGACTCGTCCTCGTCGTGGTCGTCGAGCATCGTGGCCTCGTCGAACGGGTCGTCGCCGCGCAGCACTCCGGCCGCCCGGTCCCGGTCGAACTCACCGGTCCAGGTGCCCACCAGGACTGTCGCCACCGCGTTGCCGGCGAAGTTGGTCAGCGCACGGGCCTCCGACATGAACCGGTCGATGCCCACGATCAGGCCGACGCCGTCCACCAGGTCCGGGCGGTGCGACTGGAGCCCGCCGGCCAGGGTCGCGATGCCCGCGCCGGTAACGCCCGCCGCGCCCTTCGAGGCGATGATCATGAACAGCAGCAGCGAGATCTGCTCGCCGATGGAGAGCGGGTTGCCGAGCGCGTCGGCGATGAACAGCGACGCCATCGTCAGGTAGATCGCCGTGCCGTCGAGGTTGAACGAGTACCCGGTCGGCACCGTGATGCCCACGACCGGCTTGCTCACGCCGAAGTGCTCCATCTTGGCGATCAGCCGCGGCAGCGCCGACTCCGACGAGGACGTCGACAGGATCAGCAGGAACTCCCGGCCCAGGTACCGCAGCAGCGAGAAGATCGAGATCCGGGCCACGAACCACAGCAGCGCGCCCAGGACGACCAGCACGAAGATCAGACAGGTCGCGTAGAAGCCGAGCATGATCTGGGCGAGGCTCTTGAGGGCGTCCACGCCTGTCGCGCCGACGACGGCGGCCATCGCGCCGAACGCGCCGACCGGCGCCAGCCACATGATCATGGCAAGGACCTTGAAGACGACCCGCTGGATGACGGCGATCGCGCCGAGCACGGGCTCACCGCGCCGGCCCATCGCCTGCACGGCGAAGCCGACGAGCAGGGCCACCAGCAGCGTCTGGAGCACCTCCCCCTCGGTGAGCGCGGAGAAGAGCGTGGTCGGGATGATCCCGAGCAGGAACTCCGTCGTACCGCCGGCCTCGTCTCCGGCGGCGGCCTTGCCCGCGCCTGCGAGGTCCTGGCCGAGGTCCAGGCCGGAGCCGGGGTGGATGAGGTTGCCGACGACCAGACCGATGGCGAGCGCGACGGTCGACATGGTCAGGAAGTAGCCCAGCGCCAGGCCGCCGACCTTGCCGACCTTCGCGGCCTGCCGGACGGAGCCGACGCCCAGCACGATCGTGCAGAAGATGACCGGGCTGATCATCATCTTGATCAGGTTGACGAAGCCCGTGCCGATCGGCTTGAGTTCCTTGCCGAAATCGGGGGCGACCAGGCCGACCACGATGCCGGCGAGCACGGCCACGATGACGGCCAGGTACAGGTAACGGGTACGGTCCCGGCGGGCCGACGGCTCCGCCGTGGTGGTGGATGCGGTGGTGTCCATGTCGACAATGTGAAGCGCGTCTCACCCGTTGACATCCTTGCGGTCATTCTGTTCACCGCGAAAACCACACGGAGGTGATGGAGGTGGCCCGACGGCAGTGGAGCATCGCGGGGCAGCTGTTCGCCCTCCAGGCGGTGGTGGTGACGCTGCTCGTGCTGGCCGGCGCGGCGGGCGCCGTCTGGCTGGCCCGCGTCGACTCCCGCCAGGCCGCGCAGGAGGAGGTGCTCGCCGTGGCGCAGACCGTGGCCGGCTCCCCCGACGTCCGCGCGGCCCTCACGACCGCCGACCCGGCCCGCATCCTGCAGCCGTACGCCGAATCGACCCGCAAGGCCACGGGCACCGACTTCGTTGTCGTGATGGCCCCCGACCGCACCCGTTTCTCGCACCCGACCCGGGAGCTCATCGGCGAGCCGTTCGTCGGCGACATCGGGCCCGCCCTGGCGGGTCACCCGTTCACCACCACGAACGTCGGGACGCTCGGCGAGTCAGTGCGCGCGGTCGTGCCGGTGTACGACGAGCAGCGGCGCATCGTCGGCCTGGTCTCGGTGGGCATCACCACCCGGGCCATCAACCGCAAACTGCTGCGCCAGCTCCCCGTGCTGCTCGGCGTCGCCGCGCCGGCGCTCGCGCTCGCGGCGACCGGGTCCTGGCTGCTCAGCCGCCGGCTGCGCCGCCAGACCCACGGCCTGGGACCGGCGCAGATGACCCGGATGTACGAGTACTACGACGCGGTCCTGCACTCGGTGCGCGAAGGCCTCGTGGTGCTGACCACCGATCGGCGGGTGGCGCTGATCAACGACGAGGGCCGCCGGTTGCTCGGTCTCGACGCCGACGAACCGGTCACCGACCAGCCGGTGGTCGGGATCGACCTGCCGCCCGCCGTGGCCGAGCTGCTCGACTCCGGGCGCGACGCCCTCGACGAGCCCATGCTGGCCGGCGACCGGGTGCTGGTGGCCAACCAGCGGACCGCCCGCTTCGAGGGCGCGGCGCTCGGCACCGTACTGACCCTGCGCGACCAGACCGAGCTGCGCACGCTCGCCAGCGAGCTGGACTCGGTCCGCGCGCTGACCGAGGCGTTGCAGGCGCAGACCCACGAGTCGGCCAACCGCCTGCACACCGTCCTCACCCTTGTGGAGCTGGGCCGCGCCGACGAGGCGGTCCGGCTCGGCACCCGGGACCTGGCCCTCGCGCAACAGCTCACCGACCGGGTGGTCGACGCGGTCACCGAGCCGGCCCTGGCCGCGCTGCTGCTCGGCAAGTCCGCCCAGGCTGGCGAGCGCGGCGTGGACCTCGTCATCGAGCCGGACTGCCGCCTCGACGACAGCCCGCTACCGACCAACGACCTGCTCACCGTCGTCGGCAACCTGATCGACAACGCCCTGGAGGCGGTCGCCGGCACGCCGGCGCCGCGCACCGTACGGGTCTTCGTCGGCGCGCTCGACGACGAGCTGATGGTCCGGGTCGCCGACAGCGGGCCGGGGCTGGCCGAGGACCGGGTGGCGGACGCGTTCCGGCGCGGCTGGTCCACCAAGAGCAGCGGCCGGGGCCTCGGTCTGGCACTGATCGGGCAGGTGGTCCGCCGCCACGGTGGCCGTCACGAGGTGGGCCGCTCGCGCGACGGCGGCAGCCTGTTCACGGTCCGACTGCCGATCGGCGGCCCGCGATGAGCGACATCCGGGTGCTTGTCGTCGAGGACGAGCCGCTGCTGGCCGAGGCGCACGCCGCGTACACCGAACGGGTTCCGGGTTTCGTGGTCGTCGGGGTGGCGCACACCGCGCGGGCCGCGATGGCGGCCCTGCGCGCGGGTGGCGGCGGTGACGTGGACCTCGTACTCCTGGATTTTCGGCTGCCCGACCTGCACGGCCTGGACGTCTGCCGGGCGCTGCGCGCGGCCGGCAGCAGCGTCGACGTGCTCGCGGTGACGTCCGCGCGGGACCTGGCGGTGGTGCGCACCGCGGTGTCCCTCGGGGTGACCCACTACCTGCTCAAACCGTTCACGTTCGCGGCGTTCCGCGACAAGCTGGAGCGCTACGCCGACTACCGCGCCCAGGCGCTCGCCGACGGTGAGGTGACCGCCCAGCACGACGTGGACCGGATGTTCGCCACCCTGCGCGGCACCGCCGGGCACAGCCTGCCCAAGGGCCTGGACGCGCAGACCCTCAATCGGGTACGCGGGGCGCTGGCCGACGGGACCGGCCCGCAGGCGGGACTGTCGGCGACCGAGGTGAGCGCGGCGACCGGGATCTCCCGGGTGACCGCCCGGCGCTACCTCGAATACCTGGTGACGATCGACCGCGCGGTCCGCAGCCCCCGCTACGGCACCCCCGGCCGCCCCGAGGTCGAATACCGCCCCCGCTGAGCAGGCCCCGGCTACGAACTGGATGATGCGCAACTATGCGCTGACCTTCCTCGCCGTCACGGCCAGAGGGCTGGCGCCCTACCCGGGGTGGTTTCCCTGCTTGAGGTCATTTTCCCGGGTCGGCAGGTCGGCACCGCGAGACCACCGCCGGATCAAGCGATCTGGCGGAGGTCATCGCCGTAGTCGAAGATGATCCGCATGCGGGCCCCGAGCGCCCGTGCGTATCGGCTCAGCGTCGCGACCTCATTGGCCTCCAGGTCGCCGTTCTCGATCTGGCTGACTCGACCGGGCGTGACACCCATCAGCTCGGCCACCTGCCGCTGAGTCAGGCCCAGCCGCTTCCGCTCTTCGGCGAGATGGAACGCGCTGATCCACGCCTCGGTGCGGGCACGTTCGGCGTCGAGCGCTTCATCGTCTCCATCGTGCAGCTCAGCCCGAACGTCGTCCCAGTCCTGGAAGTCGCTCATCAGCCCTCCCTCCGTTTCCTCTCGAAGGCCAACCAACCCTCGTACGCGATCTCAGCGACCGGGATCGCTTTCTCGTACCACCGATTCCAATCTCCCGCCTTGTTGCCGGCCACCAGCAGCACGGCCTGGGACCAGGGGTCGAAGACGAACAGCACCCGTACGGCAACGTCCCTTCCGGACCGCGGTCGGAGTTCCTTGAGATTGCTGACGGTCGAACCTCTGAGGGTGTCGACCAGCGGACGCCCCAGGCCAGGGCCCGCCTCCGCAAGCATGTCGATCGCCACGTTGACCGACCGGTACGTCGCCGGATCGGTCTGCCGCAGAGATCGCAACCAGTCGCGGACATCCTTGTCGTCCTGATCGCCCAGCGACGTGGCGGCTCATGAGACATGGACCAACTATAGCCCGGCCTATACACCCAGCGCTGCGTCCTATTACGGTGGCGGACGAAAGATCCGTTGTTAGACTCTGCGGAGTTGGGTCAGCGGTACGACTGGGGAGACCAGACATGGTGGGTGACGACGACATCTCCGGGTGAGACCGGACATGTTCGGCGACGGCTCGGCGCGTAATCACGCAGCCGCCGTGGCCATGACGTCGTTTCACCGGTCCCCGTTGGTCGTCGGGCGGCTTGGACGCGCCCACCCCACCCTTTGAGGTCACTCGCATGTCTGATGCGTACATCGTCTGCTCGAACCTGTCCTTCTCCTGGCCGGACGACACCCCGGTCTTCTCGGAGCTGTCCTTCACCGTCCCGGGTGGTCGCACCGGGCTGGTCGCGCCCAACGGCGCCGGCAAGAGCACGCTGCTGCGGCTGATCGCCGGGGAGCTGACGCCCAGCGACGGGAGCGTCACCGTCGACGGCGTACTCGGGTACCTCCCGCAGACGCTGCCACTGGTCGGCGACCTGACCGTGGCCCAGGTGCTCGGCGTCGCCGAGCGGATCGCGGCCCTGCACGCCATCGAGGCCGGCGACGCCAGCGAGGCGCACTTCGCCACCATCGGTGACGACTGGGACATCGAGGAGCGCACCCGCGCCGAACTCGACCGCCTCGGCCTGGGTGACCTGGCGCTCGACCGGCGGCTGCACACCCTCAGCGGCGGTCAGGTGATCTCCCTCGGCCTGGCCGCGCAACTGCTGCGACGGCCCGACGTCCTGCTGCTCGACGAGCCGACCAACAACCTGGACCTGGCGGCTCGGCACAAGCTCTACGACGTGCTGTCCGACTGGTCCGGGTGCCTGCTGCTGGTCAGCCACGACCGGGAGCTGCTGGACCGGATGGACCGCATCGCCGAGCTGGAACGAGGCGAGATCACCTGGTACGGGGGCAACTTCACCGCGTACACCGAGGCGGTGCAGGCGGCGCGGGAGGTGGCCGAGAGCAACCTGCGCAACGCCGAGCAGGAGGTCAAGCGGGAGAAGCGGGAGATGCAGCAGGCTCGGGAGCGGGCCGACCGGCGGGCCAGCAACGCCTCCAAGAATCTGAAGAACGCCGGTCTGGCCCGGATCGTCGCCGGTGGGCTCAAGCGCAGCGCGCAGGAGTCGGCGGGCAAGGCGCAGGGGACGCACTCGGCCCGGCTCGGCGAGGCCAGGGCCCGTCTCGACGAGGCCGGTCGGGCGGTACGCGACGAGGACACCATCACCGTCGACCTGCCGGACACCACAGTCCCGTCCGGACGGACGGTCTTCTCCGGCCACGGGATGCGGGCGCGCTTCGACGATCGGGAGCTGTTCGGCGGCGACGGCGCCGACCTGGTGATCCGGGGGCCGGAGCGGATCGCGCTCACCGGGGCGAACGGCGCCGGCAAGTCGACCCTGCTGCGCCTCGTCGACGGCGATCTCGAACCGGCCGGCGGCGAGATCAAACGGGCCGACGGGCGGATCGCGTACCTGTCGCAGCGCCTGGACCTGCTGGACCTCGACCGCACGGTAGCGGAGAACTTCGCCGCGTACGCGCCGAGCCTGCCGGACGCCAGGCGGATGAACCTGCTGGCCCGGTTCCTGTTCCGGGGCGCGCGGGTGAACCTACCCGTCGGGGTGCTCTCGGGCGGCGAGCGGCTGCGCGCCACCCTCGCCTGTGTGCTCTGCGCCGAACCGGCACCGCAGCTGCTGCTGCTCGACGAGCCGACCAACAACCTGGACCTGGTCAGCGTCGCCCAACTGGAGAGCGCGCTGACCGCGTACCAGGGGGCCTTTGTGGTGGTCAGCCACGACGAACGGTTCCTCGCCGAGATCGGCGTGCAGCGCTGGTTGCGGCTGGCCGACGGCCAGCTGCGTGAGATCGCGGCCCCCGACCGCGGCTGAGCCCAACGGTCCGGCCGGCGCCTGCCGGCCGGACCGACGCCGGCTCAGCTCACGTTGGCCGGGCCGAGGACGCTCTTCAGGTCACCCATCAGCGCGGTCGTCGCCGCCACCCGGAACGGGCCCAGCCGCAGGGTGGTGGTGCGACCGCCGTTGAGCAGCTTGACGTGCACCTCGGTGTCGCCGGGGTGCAGGACCAGGGTCTCCTTGAGCCGTTCCACAAGCGGCGGCGTGCAGCGGTGCACCGGGATGGTGAGGGTGACGGGCTTGTTGGTGGCGCTGGTGCTGACGTCCGGCATGGACATGTCCATCGCCATGATCCGTGGGGTGTCGTCGCGCCGGTCCACCCGGCCCTTGACCACCACGATCGCGTCCTCGGCGATGTACTGCCCGATCACCTCGTACGTGTTGGGGAAGAACAGCGTCTCCACCCCACCGGCCAGGTCTTCGAGGGTGGCCGACGCCCAGGCGCGGCCCTGCTTGGTGACCCTTCGCTGCACGCCGGAGAGGATGCCGGCGAGGGTGACGACCGCCCCGTCGGGCACCGCGCCGTCCTCGGCGAGGGACGCGATTGTGGTGTCGGCCGCCGCGCCGAGGATGTGTTCCAGGCCGAACAGGGGGTGGTCGGAGACGTACAGGCCGAGCATCTCCCGCTCGAAGGCCAGCTTGTCGCGCTTGTCCCACTCGCTGTCGCCGATGACCGGCATCACCGTCGTGCTGCCGGTGTCGGCGTCGCCGAAGCCGGCGCCGAACAGGTCGTACTGGCCGACGGCCTCCTTGCGCTTGACGTCGGCGTACGCGTCGATGGCGTCGGCGTGCACCGCGAGCAGGCCCTTGCGGGGGTGCTGCATCGAGTCGAACGCGCCCGCCTTGATCAGCGATTCGATTGTCTTCTTGTTGCAGACCACCGCGTCCACCTTGGACAGGAAGTCGTAGAAGTCGGTGTAGTCGCCCTTCTCCTGGCGGCACCGCATGATCGAGGCGACGACGTTCGCGCCGACGTTGCGGACCGCGGCCAGGCCGAAGCGGATGTCCTTGCCGACCGGCGTGAACGGCCCGGCCGACGTGTTCACGTCCGGCGGCAGCACCTGGATGCGCATCCGGCGGCACTCGGACAGGTACAGCGCCATCTTGTCCTTGTCGTCACCGACGGACGTGAGCAGCCCGGCCATGTACTCGGCCGGGTAGTGCGCCTTCAGGTACGCGGTCCAGTAGGACACCAGGCCGTACGCGGCGGAGTGCGCCTTGTTGAAGGCGTACCCGGCGAACGGCACCAGCACGTCCCACACGGCCTGGATCGCCTCGTCGGAGTAGCCGCGCTCGCGGCAGCCGTCCCGGAACGGGATGAACTCCTTGTCGAGGATCTCCTTCTTCTTCTTACCCATCGCCCGGCGCAGCAGGTCCGCCTGACCGAGGGTGTAGCCGGCGAGGATCTGCGCGGCGCGCTGCACCTGCTCCTGGTACACGATCAGGCCGTGGGTGGGCGCCAGGATCTCCCGCAGCGGCTCCTCCAGCTCCGGGTGGATCGGCGTGATCTCCTGGAGGCCGTTCTTACGCAGCGCGTAGTTGGTGTGCGAGTCGACGCCCATCGGGCCCGGCCGGTACAACGCCAGGACGGCGGAGATGTCCTCGAAGTTGTCCGGCTTCATCAACCGCAGCAGCGACCGCATCGGCCCACCGTCGAGCTGGAAGACGCCCAGGGTGTCACCCCGGGCCAGCAGCTCGTACGCGGCCTTGTCGTCCAGCGGCAGACCCAGCAGATCGAGCTTGAGGCCGTGGTTCAGCTCGATGTTCTTGACGGCGTCGTCGATGATCGTCAGGTTGCGCAGGCCGAGGAAGTCCATCTTCAGCAGCCCGAGCGACTCGCAGGTCGGGTAGTCGAACTGCGTGATGATCGCCCCGTCGGCGTCGCGGCGCATCAACGGGATGTGCTCGATGATCGGCTCGGCGGACATGATGACGCCTGCGGCGTGCACACCTGTCTGCCGGATCAGCCCCTCGATGCCCTTGGCCGTGTCGATCACCTTGCGGACGTCCGGGTCGGAGTCGTACAGGCCCCGGATCTCGCCGGCCTCGGCGTAGCGCGGGTGCTTCGGGTCGAAGATGCCGGTCAGCGGGATGTCCTTGCCCATCACTGCCGGTGGCATCGCCTTGGTGATCCGGTCACCGACGGCGTACGGGAAACCCAGCACCCGCGCCGAGTCCTTGATCGCGGCCTTCGCCTTGATCGTGCCGAACGTGGCGATCTGGGCGACCTTGTCCTCACCCCACTTGTCGGTGACGTACTTGATCACCTCACCGCGCCGACGCTCGTCGAAGTCGATGTCGACATCCGGCATCGAGACCCGCTCGGGGTTGAGGAACCGCTCGAAGATCAGGCCGTGCTGGATCGGGTCGAGGTCGGTGATGCCCAGCGCGTACGCCACGAGGGAGCCGGCGGCCGAACCACGGCCCGGACCCACCGCGATGCCCTGCTTCTTCGCCCACTGGATGAAGTCGGCGACCACGAGGAAGTACGACGGGAAGCCCATCTGGTTGATGACGCCCAGCTCGTACTCGGCCTGGACGACGTGCCCCTCGGGGATGCCGTTCGGGTAGCGGCGGGCCAGCCCGGCGAAGGTCTCCTTGCGGAACCAGGACTCCTCCGTCTCGCCCTCGGGCACCGGGAAGCGCGGCATCAGGTTGTGGAACTCGAACATGCCCTTCGGGTCGACCTTCTCGGCCACCAGCAGGGTGTTGCGGCAGCCCTGCTGCCACAGCTCGGACGAGTCGACCGCCCGCATCTGGTCGGCGCTCTTGACGAAGTAGCCGCCGCCCTCGAAGCGGAACCGGTTCGGGTCGTCGATGTTGCTGCCGGTCTGCACGCACAGCAGCACGTCGTGGGCGGTCGCCTGGGCCTCGTGCGTGTAGTGCGAGTCGTTGGTGACGACCGGCGGGATATCCAGCTTGCGGGCGATCTCGGTGAGCCCCTCGCGGACCCGGCTCTCGATGGAGAGGCCGTGATCCATGATCTCCAGGAAGTAGTTGTCCTTGCCGAAGATGTCCTGGTAGCTCGCGGCGACCTTGAGCGCCTCGTCGAACTGCCCCAGCCGCAGCCGGGTCTGCACCGCGCCGGACGGGCAGCCGGTGGTCGCCATGATGCCCTCGGCGTGCTCGGCGATCAGCTCCATGTCCATCCGGGGCCACTTGACGTAGTGCCCCTCCATGGACGCGCGCGAGTTGAGGGTGAACAGGTTCTTCAGGCCCTGCGCGTTCTTCGCCCACATCGTCTTGTGGGTGATCGCGCCGTTACCGGAGATGTCGTCGCTCTTCTGCTCCGGCCGACCCCACTTGACCCGCGCCTTGTGATAGCGCGACTCCGGCGCCACGTACGCCTCGACGCCCAGGATCGGGGTGATCCCGGCGGCCATCGCCTGGTTGTAGAAGTCGTTCGCGCCGTGCATGTTGCCGTGGTCCGTGATCGCCACCGCCGGCATGCCCAGCCGGTTGGCCTCGGCGAACAGGTCCTTCAACCGGGCCGCTCCGTCGAGCATCGAGTACTCGGTGTGCACGTGCAGATGCGCGAACGAATCAGCCATGCCTGGCGCCCCCCGGCGGTGTGGATCTCGGTGGTCGGAGCCGACCGGCACCTACCCTACCGAGGTGATCTCGGTGGCTCCACCGTCCGCGCCGACGGCCGTGGCCCGCGTCTCGTCGGCTGAGCGACGGGACATGCCGACGGGCGAGAGCCTAGGCTCGTGCACATGGCGAGGTACTACGACGTACACCCGGAAAACCCGCAGCCCCGGATCATCGGCCAGGTTGCCGACCTGATCCGCGGCGGTGGGCTGGTCGCGTACCCGACGGACTCCTGCTACGCGCTCGGCATCCAGTTGGGCAACCAGGACGGCCTGGACCGGATCCGCCAGATCCGCCACCTCGACGACCGGCACCACTTCACCCTGGTCTGCCGGGACTTCGCGCAGCTCGGCCAGTTCGTGCAGATCAACAACGCGGTCTTCCGGCTGGTGAAGGCGTCCACGCCGGGCAGCTACACGTTCATCCTGCCGGCCACCAAGGAGGTGCCGCGCCGGATGCTGCACCCGCGCAAGCGCACCGTCGGCGTGCGGGTGCCCCGGCACACCGTGACCCAGGCGCTGCTGGCCGAGTTGGGCGAGCCGCTGGTGTCGAGCACGCTGGCGCTGCCCGGTGAGGACGAGCCGATGACCCAGGGCTGGGAGATCAAGGAACGGCTCGACCACCAGCTCGACGCGGTGCTCGACGCCGGCGACTGCGGCAAGGAACCGACGACGGTGATCGACCTGTCCGGGCCCGAGCCGGAGATCCTGCGCCGGGGCGCGGGGGACGTGTCCCGGTTCGAGTAGCGCGGGTCGGTTGGCGGACCGGAGGAGCGCAGCCGCGGGTCGACGGCCGTACGATTGAGGATCGGCACCGGCGAGCATTGGACACCCGGCATGCCTGCTCCGGACGACCTCGACGCCCTGGCACGCGACGCCGCGCAGGGTGACTCCGCGGCGTTGGACGCCCTGCTGGTCGCGGCACGTCCGGAGGTGCTGCGGCTGTGCGCCCGGTTCCTGCCCAACCGCCAGGACGCCGAGGAAGCCTGCCAGGACACGCTCCTGGCGCTGGCCGGCGGCATCACCCGGTTCGAGGGTCGCTCCTCGTTCCGTACCTGGCTGCACCGGATGGCCGCCAACCGGGCCCGCTCCACGTACCGCACGCTGCTCCGCCGCTGTCGACTGGAGGCCGGCGGCGTTCCGGTGCCCGACCAGGCCGATCCCCGACGGACCAGCGTGGTCGCGGGCACCCGCCTCGACCTGCTCGACGCGTTCGACTCGGTCCACCCCGACCACGCCGAGGTGGTGGCCCTGCGCGACGTCCTCGGGCTGAGCTACCCCGAGATCGCCGCCCTGCTCGACGTGCCGGTGGGCACCGTGAAGTCCCGGTTGCACCTGGCCCGGCGGCAGGTCCGGCAACGGCTCGGCGCCGGATGAGCCGGGCGTCGTTCCGCCGGCTCGCCGTCGTCCTCGCCGCCACCGTCGGGGTCGCGGCCTGCGGCGCCGACGCCGTCTCGCCGCTGCCCGTCCAACCGCCCGGTCCGACCCGTTCGACGCCGGCACCCGCGGCGACCTCCGCGATCGCCGCGCCCACCGCTTCGCCGTCCCGGCCGCCGCCGACCAGCGGGCGCCCGCCCGCCGCACCGCCCGCACCCAGCAGGACAAGGGGTACGCCCCGGACGACTCCCCCGCCGACCGCCGCCGCGACCCCGGCCTGTCAGGGCGCGGTCCGCTACGACCTGCCGCTCGCCGAGACCGAGATCGAGCTGCTGCGGTCGCTCTGCTTCGCCACCGGCGCGGTGCTGCGGATCCAGGGCATCGGGCCGGGGCTCGTCACCGTGGACCGCCCGGAGCTGGTCTCCCAGCAGTACGAGGCGGGCGTGGTGGACGTCCGCTTCGTCCGCACCGGCACCGTCGCCGTGACGATCCCGAAGGAGGGCCGGGACCACACCATCACCGTTGTGGTCCGCTAGCCGGTGGACCGGCGCCGGACCCGGAGGAACTCGGCGGCGGCGACCCCCGCCAGCACCAGACCGGCGGCGACGCCCACCGCCAGACCGGGCAGGTGCGGCGCGACCAGGGCCAGCGCGATCGTCACGACGACGCCGACGACGTGGAACATCGACAGCCGCTCGTAGACCTCGTACTCGAGCACCGCCCGACCGCACAGCACCAGTCCGGCGCCGCCCAGGATGAGCGCGGTCATCGGGCCGCCCGGTCGCTCACCGGGCTGCTCGATGATCCGTTCGACACCGGCGGCCGTGCCGACCACACCGGCGATCATGAGCCAGTGGGCGTACGGGTTGGTCTGCACCAGCCGGGTCGGGTGGGGCGACGACTCGATCGCGGCCCGCAGGGTCGCGCCGGCACCCCGGGCGTAGCTCCACCAGAGCACCGCGGCCGTGAGGAACGCGGCGCCGAAGGCGGCCACCCGATCCGCGGTGAACGGCTGGTGGCCCAGGCTCAGGACGCTGACCAGGACCAGTTCACCCAGCGACAGGATGTAGATCTGCTGGTAGCGCTCGGCGAGGTGTTCCGGCACCACCTGGTAGCGCGGCAGCGGCGGCCGACCGGGAATCGGAAAGCGCAACCCGTACGCGGTGTAGTCCGCCGTCAGCGCGGCCAGCCACAGTCCGAGCCGCCAGTCGCGATCGGCCACCAGAGCGCCCGCCACCCAGAGGCTCCCCGAGCCGACGTCCCAGATCAGGGCGCGTACGGGACGCTCCTGCTCCCGCCGCCCCCGCAGGGACCAGACGAGCGCCAGCCCCCGGACCAGGAAGATCACGACCCAGGTGCCGCCGAAGACCAACCCGTGGTCGCCGAACGCCGTGGGCAGCGCGGCGGACATCAGCATCAGCCCGAACATGCTGCCCAGGATCAGCAGCGGGACCGGCCGCCTCCGCGGGCTGTAGCTGTCGGTGATCAACGTGGTGGTCACCCACACCGCGAACAGCGTCGACAGCAGGACCAGCGCCTGGACGATGCCGGTCCAGCTCTGGTCGGCTGCCATCTTGCGCGAGGTCATCGTCAGACCGGCGACGAGGGCGAGATCGAAGAACAGCTCCAGCAGATCCGTACGCTGCGACCCGTCCGGCGCTCGGATCGGCGCGCGACGCGCGCCGGCGCCCACCGGCTCGCGCTTCTCCGCCACGGTGACAGCTTCACACCCGACGGGCTGCCGCCGGGCGCGTTCCGCCGCACCTACCGCAGGCGTACGCCGGCGAGCAGGGTGTCCACGAAGTCGGGACCGCTGCCCGGCGGTGGGGCGATCTGCACGTACACCAGGGCGGGACCGCCGGGGTGCAGGGCGGCCGACTCGACGATCTGCGGCCGGCCCTGGTCGCAGACGTAGCGGACCACCGTCCATTCGAAGCCCGCCTGTCGGGTGGTGCGGGCCGGCGCGGGCGCGCAGTCCCCGTGTGTCCGCTCGGCCAGGAATCCGGCCGGTGTGGTGCGTGCCGCCGTGGCGGCGGAGAGGCCGACGAACGCGCCGGGCAGTCGGGCGTCGGCGGCCCAGCGGCGGGGTCGCGGCGACATCACCAGGCCCGGTTCGGGTTCGCCGTCGGCGCTGTACTGGCCGGCCCAGGTCGTCCCCGTGGCGGACCAGCCGGGTGGCAGCGCCACGGTCAGCGGCCCGGTCGTGTACGTGCCACCGACCGACCGAACCGATCCGGTGCCACCCGGTTCGGCGGCCACCTGGCCCACCGCGACGGCGGTCACGACGGCCACCCCGGTCAGCAGGGACCGGCGTGCACGGCGCGGTGCTGGTCGCCGCCGTGCGCTCGCGGCGACCAGGTCGGCCGCTTCCCGCACCGGGTCGCTCGCGCGGGCCAACGCGGCGTGCAGGGCCGCGGCGTCGGAGTAACGGTCGGCCGGGTCGTACGCGGTGGCCCGGGCGAGCACCGCCGCGATGCCCGGTGGCAGGCCGTCGCGGAGTCGGATCCGCGGGGCGTGTGGCGAGTCGGGTCGGGCCGGGTGCGTGCCGGACGGGTCGGCGGCCAGCAGCCGGACGCCAAGCCGGCCGAGCCCGTACACGTCGGCGCGCGTGTCGACCACCGCGCCCGGGTCGTCCTGCTCGGGGGCCATGTAACCGGGGGTGCCGGCCCGGGCGGTCAGTCCCGAGGCGGTGGCGAGCGCCTTGGCCAGGCCGAGGTCGGCGATCAGCACCGCTTCGGGCGCGTCCGGCCCGGTGGAGCGGAACAGGACGTTGCCCGGGGTGAGGTCCCGGTGCACGACCCCGTGCCGGTGCAGCACGGCGACCCCGGCGCAGACCTCGCCGAGCAGCCGCAGCGCGGTCGGCGCGGGGATCTCGCCGGTGGCGAGGCGGTCCCGCAGGCTCCCCCGGTCCGCCCAGGCCAGGACCGCGTACGGCCGGCCGTCGGGCAACTCACCGACGGTGTGCACCCGGACCAGCCGCTCGTGCTCCAGGCGGCGCAACAGCCGGGCCTCGTCGAGGAAGCGTTCCCGGACCCGCAGGTCGTGGCTCCAGTTCTCGGCCAGCACCTTGATCGCCACACGCGCGTCGAGCACCGCGTCGTAGCCCAACCAGACCGTCGCGAACGAGCCGACGCCCAGCAGTCGCTCGACGGCGTACGGCCCGATCCGCTGCGGAGCCGTCACGGTGTCACCCCCGGCCAGCACGGTCTCTTCACAGTAGACCGGGCCGGTCGGAAACCCGACGAACCGCTGACGCCGGCGCGGTGACTAACAGGGCAGGAGACCCATCACCGAAGGAGCACACCATGAACCGTCCCTCGATCCTTCGCACCACCGCCGCGCTGGCGCTCAGCACGCTCGTCGCGGTGATCGCCGCGGGCCCGGCCTCGGCGGCGCCGCCGGCCGGTGGCGCCGCGCCCGGCTCGGCGCGCGGTCCGCTCGCCGCCACCGTCGGACACGACCACCCGCAGGTGCTCAGCGTCGGCGGCGCCGGCGTGTACCGGATCGGCGCCAGCCTGGCCGCGCTCACCGCGGCCGGCCGCATCGACTGGACCGCGCCGGGCTGCGACGGGGTGGTGCACACCGGCGTGACGGGTTCCTGGGCGGGTGTCCTGCTGCTCGCCTTCCGTGCCGGTCGGCTGGTGGAGATCGGTACGGCCACCGCACCGCCGCAGTCGCCTGCCGGGGCCCGGGTCGGCATGTCCTTCGCGGAGTTGGAGGCGATCTACGGCCCGCGCGGGTCGCTGATCCGCAACGACGCGGGGGACGCCGAGGCGTACCTGGTCCGGGTCGGGTCGCGGGTGGAGCTGTTCACCGGGCACCCGATCCGGCCGGGCGTGGGCTACTTCCAGGTCGGCCCGGCCAGCTTCGTCGAGCGGAACTTCCGGCAGGGCTCGGCCTGCTGATCCGGGTCAGATCTCGGGGCGTCCGGTCCGTACCGGGCGCCCCACCCTGCTGCCTGACCGGGCGGTGGCCGTCCCCGCAGCCAGGCCGGCCCGGCGGCATCGCCATGCCTCCTTTGCTCTGCTTCAACCCAGGCAACAGCGAAGGGCCGCAGGTGTTGCCTGGGTTGAAGCAGAGCAAAGGGCCGACAGCACCCGGTCGGCGCCCCCTGCTGCTGCCCGCAGCGCTGATCCAGCCCGGACGGCGCCCGGGCGTCAGGCCGCGCCCAGCCAGCCTCCGTCACACCGTTGTCGGCAGTCACATCAATATCGGGATGGACAACACTGTGTGCCACACAGTATGGTGTGACACATGGTTAGCGAGGACGTTCTGAAGACGCACCTACAGGAGTTGCGTCGGGGCACCGTCGTGGTGGCCAGCCTGGTCGCGCTCCGCCGGCCGGACTACGGCTACGCACTGCTGCAACGGCTCACCGACCACGGCTTTCCGGTCGACGCCAACACGCTCTACCCGCTGCTGCGACGCCTGGAGGACCAGGGCCTGCTGACCAGCGAGTGGAACACCGAGGAGAGCCGGCCGCGCAAGTTCTACCGGACCAGCGACGAGGGCGAGTCGATGCTGAGCCGCCTCCTCGACGACCTCGCCGCCGTACAGACCTCCATCACCGGGCTGATCCAAGGAGTGGACCGATGAACACCCTGACCGACCGCTATCTGGCCGCCACCCTGCGCTCGGTGCCCGCCCAGCGTCGCGACGAGATCGCGACCGAGCTGCGCGCCTCGATCGAGGACATGATCGAGGATCGGACCGGGGGCGGCGAGGAGGCGGCAGCCGCCGAGCGGGAGGTGCTCACCGAACTGGGCAACCCCGACCGGTTGGCCGCCCGCTACGCCGATCGCCGGCTCCAGCTCATCGGCCCCACCTACTACCTGGTCTGGCTGCGGCTGCTGAAGCTGCTGCTCAGCTTCATCCCGGCGCTCGCCGGCACGGTGGTCGCGGTCGTCAAGGTGGTCGAGGGCAACGGCTTCGGCGCCATCGGGCCTGGCATCGTCGTCGCCCTGCATGTCGCCGTGCACATCAGCTTCTGGCTCACCCTGACCTTCGTCCTCATCGAGAGGTCCCAGCCCACCGTCGACCTGCCCGACTGGACCGTCGACGAGCTGCCCGACGTCCCCGCGCACCGCCACGTCTCGCTCGTCGACACCATCGCGTCGGTGGCCATGCTGGGGCTGACCATCGGCTACCTGCCCCTGCAGCACTACCACTCGTGGGTACGCGCCGGCAACGGCGACAACATCCCCGTCCTCGACCCGGCGCTCTGGTCGTTCTGGCTGCCGGCGCTGATCGTCGTGCTGGTCGCCATCGCGGTGTTCGAAATCGTCAAGTACCGGATCGGACGCTGGAACTGGACGCTGTTCGCGGTGAAGGCGCTGCTCAACCTGGCGTTCACGGCGTCGCTGGTCGGGCTGGCGCTCTCCGACGCGCTGCTCAACCCGGCCCTCGGTGAGCGGCTGAGCTGGCTGGCGGACGCGGACAACCGCAGCCTCCTCAACGCTCTCATCGCGCTCGGCGCCGCCCTGGTGCTGGTGTGGGACCTGGTCGACACGGCCCTCAAGTCCCGCCGCCAGACAATCTGAGCGACAACGGACACGGCGGCCCGACGCGGACACCGCGCCGGGCCGCCGCACGTCGGCGCTGTCACCGCCGCTCCGTCCGGATAGCGGACGCGGCCGGCGACGTGGCATCGTTCCCGGATGACCGAGGCACAGCGCGACGAGTGGCGCCGTCCGGGCCCGACGGCCGAGCAGCGGCGGATAGACCTGTGGATCGGGCTCGCGGTGACCGGGCTGGCGCTGGTCAGCCTCACCCTGGCCCGCAGCACCGGGGCGTTCCTGCTGGGGCCACCGCCGTCCGGGCCGGAGCAGCTGTTCTGGACCGTCGCGGTGACGCTTCCGCTGGTCGGGCGGCGGCGCTGGCCGGCCGCCACCCTGCTGGTCGTCGCGGTGGCGTTCATCGCCGCGCAGGCCCGGTCGGCGCCGGAGACCCAGTTCTCCGCGTGGGCCCTGTTCTGCGCCCTCTACACGATGGGCGCCTGGGGACCGAACCACCAGACGGCCCGCCGGCTGCGGATCGGCGTGATCGCCACGATGTTCGCCTGGCTGGGCGTCTACTACGCGGTGACGATCGACCACATCCCGCCCGGCGCCTTCGACGGCGCGGTAGGTCCGGTGCCGCCGGTGCTCGCCGCGATGGTCAGCGGCGTCCTGGTCAACATGCTGGTCTTCGGGTTCGCGTACTTCTTCGGCGAGACCGCCTGGGTGGCCGCGCGACGTGAGCACGAGCTGTGCGAACAGGCCGAGGAGCTGCGCCGGTCCCAGGCCGAGGGCCGGGAACGGGCCGTGCTCGGCGAACGGGTCCGGATCGCCCGGGAGCTGCACGACGTCGTCGCCCACCACGTGTCGGTGATGGGGGTGCAGGCGTCCGCCTGCCGCCGGGTGTTCGACCGTGACCCGGGCAAGGCCCGCACGGCGCTCGCCGCCATCGAGCAGAGCGCCCGCATCGCCGTCGACGAGCTGCGCCGGATGCTCGGCGTGCTGCGCGCCTCCGGCGACAGCGACGTCGAGCGGCCCGCGCCCGGCGACGTCGAGCGGATCGACGAGCTGGTCGAACGGGCGCGGGCCGCGGGCCTGACGGCAACCCTCGGGGTGTACGGCGAGCCCGTCGCACTGCCCGAGTCGGTGTCGCAGGCGGCCTACCGGGTGACGCAGGAGGCGGTGACCAACACCCTGAAGCACGCCGGGGCGGATCTGCTGGATGTGCGGGTCCGCTACCTGGCCCGGGAGGTGGAGGTCGACGTGACCGACGACGGACGGACCGGCCGCCGGGCCGGTGCCGCCGGGCTCGGCCTGATCGGGATGCGCGAGCGGGTCACCGCGCACGACGGCGAGCTGGAGGCTGGCCCCCGGGTCGGTGGAGGCTGGCGGGTCCGCGCCCGATTCCCGCTCGCGGATCCGGCGATCGGCCGGCAGCGCGAGACCGGAGACGGGCGGTCGTTGACGGCCGGGGCGGGGCGGTCGTCGTGAGCGCCGCACCGATCCGGGTGCTGCTCGCCGACGACCAGCATCTCGTGCGCACCGGCTTCCGGATCATCCTGGAGGTGGAGGACGACATCACCGTGGTCGGTGAGGCCGCCGACGGCGCGCGGGCCGTCACCATGGCCCGCGCCACGCGCCCCGACGTCGTGTTGATGGACGTGGAGATGCCCGGCATGGACGGGCTGGAGGCCACTCGGCGGATCACCGACGACGGGCCCGGCGCTCCGGCGGTGCTGATCCTCACGACCTTCGACCGCGACGACTACCTCTTCACCGCGCTGCGGGCCGGGGCCAGCGGTTTCCTGCTCAAGAACGGCACACCCGAGGAGCTGATCGAGGCGATCCGGGTGCTGGCCCGGGGCGACGGTCTGCTCGCCCCGGAGATCACCCGCCGGGTGATCTCCACGTTCGCCCGTCCCGGTGATCCGGCGGGCACCGCGCACCGGGGGGCCGACGCCGAGGCCGCGCTGGGCGAGCTGACCCCACGGGAGCGGGAGGTGCTGGTGCTGCTCGCCGCCGGGTCGAGCAACGCCGAGATCGCCACGACCATGTGCCTGGGCGAGGCGACGGTGAAGACACACGTGAGTCGGGTGCTGGCGAAACTGGGGCTGCGCGACCGGGTCCAGGCGGTGGTGTTCGCGTACGAGAACGGGGTGGTCCGCCCCGGCGGGTGACCGGTGTCCGTCGCACGACGGACCTCGCGGCTCAGCCCTCGGACGGACGGCGGACCGACGCGTTCGATCTAGCGTGGACGCGTGACGAGAACGCTCCAACTCGACGGCGTCGACCGCAGCTTCGGCGACCGGCAGGTGCTCAAGAACGTGTCCTTCGAGGTGGCCGCCGGCCGGATGACCGGCTTCGTCGGCGCCAACGGCGCCGGCAAGACCACCACCATGCGGATCATCCTGGGTGTGCTCGCCCCCGACGCCGGCGAGGTGAGCTGGGGTGGCGCGAAGCTCACCCGGCAGGACCGCCGCCGCTTCGGCTACATGCCGGAGGAACGGGGCCTGTATCCCAAGATGACCGCACGGGAGCAGGTGACCTACCTGGGCCGGTTGCACGGTCTGGACGCCCCCGCCGCCCGCCGCGCCACGGATGCCCTGCTGGAGCGGGTCGGGCTCGGCGAACGCGGCGACGACCTGCTGGAGACGCTGTCGCTGGGCAACCAGCAGCGGGCCCAGATCGCCGCCGCACTGGTGCACGACCCCGAGGTGCTGGTGCTCGACGAGCCGTTCTCCGGCCTCGACCCCCTCGCCGTCGACACGGTCGTCGCCGTGTTGCGCGAACGCGCCGCGGCCGGGGCGCCGGTGCTGTTCTCCAGTCACCAACTCGACGTGGTCGAGCGCCTCTGCGACGACCTGGTGATCATCAATGACGGGGTGATCCGGGCCGCCGGCAGTCGTACGCAGCTGCGCGACTCGTACACCTCGCCCCGCTTCGAGCTGGTGGTGGCGACCGACGCCGGCTGGATCCGCGACCAGCCCGGCGTCACCCTTGTCGAGCTGGACGGCGCGCGGGCGGTCTTCGACCTGCCGGTCGGCGCCGACGAGCAGCCCATCCTGCACGCGGCCCTCGCCCGCGGCCCGGTCCGCGCCTTCCGCCCGGTCAGCCCCTCGCTCACCGAGATCTTCCGAGAGGTCACCCAGTGAACGTCACCCAGGCCACCCGGCTGGTAGCCGAACGCGAGATCCGGGTCAAGCTGCGCGACCGCACCTTCCTGTTCGGCACGCTCTTCTTCCTCGTGATCGCGGCCGCCGGCACCATCCTGCCGCCGTTGCTCTCCGGCGGCCCGAAGAGCGTGGCCGTCACCCAGGACGCGGCCGGCCCGCTGCGCGCCGCCGGGCTCGACGTCCGGGTGGTGGCCGACGACGGCGCCGCCGAGCAGGCCGTCCGCGACGGGGACGTGGACGCCGCGGTCGTCAGCGGTCCGGAGGTGCTCGCCATGGACGAGGCCCCCGACGAGGTGGTCCGGGCGCTGAGCACCGCGCCGCCGGTGCGCCTCCTCGACCCCGACGCGGTCGATCCGGTGGTGGCGTTCCTGGTGCCGTTCGTCTTCGCGTTCGTCTTCTTCATCACCTCGCAGACCTTCGGCCTGCAGATCGCGCAGAGCGTCACCGAGGAGAAGCAGACCCGGATCGTGGAGATCCTGGTCGCGGCCGTGCCGGTACGGGCGCTGCTGGCCGGCAAGGTGATCGCCGGGGGCATCCTGGCGCTCGGGCAGATCGCGCTGATCGGTCTCGTGGCCGTCCTCGGCATGCGGATCGGCGACAGCGGGGACCTGCTCACCCTGCTCGCTCCGGCGATCGGCTGGTTCGTGCCGTTCTTCCTGCTCGGCTTCGTGCTGCTGGCCGCGATGTGGGCGGCGGCCGGCGCCCTGGTCAACCGCCAGGAGGACATCGCCGGTGTGTCGACGCCGGTGCAGCTCGCCGTCATGCTGCCGTTCTTCGCGGTGATCTTCCTGAACGACAACGCGACAGCGATGCGGGTGCTGTCGTACCTGCCGTTCTCGTCGCCCACGGCGATGCCCCTGCGGCTGTTCACCGGCGACGCTGCCGGCTGGGAGCCGATCGTGTCGCTGGCCATCCTGCTGGTCGCCGCCGGCGCCTTCCTGGTCGCCGGTGCCCGCGTCTACGAGGGTTCGCTGCTGCGGACCAACGGCCGGACCTCGCTGCGCGCCGCCTGGCGGGAGCGCGAGAGCATCGGCTGACCGGCGACGGCCCACACGGGCGTCGGTGTCCCGAGCGGACACCGGCGCCCGTCGCCGTTCCCCTGCCCGTACGGCACCGGTCCGCACACCCGTTCGGTGGCTGCGAACGCCACTGGCGTTCCTACGGTGAGCCGATCCTCCCGGCAACGACCTGGTCGTCGCCGATCCCGGACCGGAAAGGCTCTCCATGACCCCACCGATCGACACGCGACGCTCCGGCGCAGCACCACGCCTGCGGCGTCTGCTCAGCGTGGTCCTGGCGGTCGTGCTCGCCAGCACACTCCCCGCCCTCGTCCGTTCCGCGCCGGCCTCCGCCGCGGCGGGCAACCTGATCCTCAACGGCAGCTTCGACAACGGCAGCACCGACCCCTGGTGGACCCGCCTCGCCTCCACCAGCACCACTGTCAACGCCGGCCAGCTGCGCATCCGCACCAGCGGGCCGGCCACCAAGCCCACCTGGGACGACCTGGTCGGTCACTTTGAGTTCGGGGTGACGGCGGGGCAGCCGTACCGGTTGCAGTTCGACGCCAACGCCGACGTCGGCCGCACCCTGCGCGTCTCGGTCTCCCGGGTGGACACGCCCTTCACCTCCGCCGTCGACCAGACCGTCGCGCTGACCTCCACGATGCGCCGCTTCACGTTCGACTTCACGTCGCCGTTCGGTGATCCCAAGGCGGTGCTCCTGTTCCACCTGGGCGCTCAGGCGGCCTCCACCGTGCGGCTGGACAACATCTCGCTCACGCCGCTGGCCATCGACCCGAGCACCGATCCGATCCTGTACTGGAACGGTGTCCTGCTGGACACCTACCGGGCGTTGGACCTGCCACCCACCGCATCGTCCCGGCAGGCGGCCATCCTGCACGCGGCGATGCACGACGCCGCGGTCTCGGTCACCGGCGTCGGCAACCCCTACCGGGTGCGGGTGCCGGTCAGCTATCCGGGCACCATGGACAACGTCGTGGCGCCGTCCCTGCACGCGGCCATCGACAGGGCTGCGGTGGACGTGCTGACCGCGCTGTACCCGACGCGACGCACGTCCTTCGAGACCGCCCACGGCATCGCCGTCACCCGGCGACCGTCCGGTGTGAACGCCGCCGAGGCCGCGCGGGGCGACACCGTCGGCGCCGCGGCCGCCGCCGCCAACCTCCAGGCCCGCGCCAACGACGGCGCCGACGTCACCACCGCGTACCGGTTGGACGGGGTGGACGGGTCGTGGCGACCGACCGACGGTAAGCCGGCCGTCAGCCCGAACTGGGGGCACGTCACCCCGTTCGCGCTGACCTCCGGCGACCAGTTCCGGCCCGGCCCGCCGGCCGGCGCGACCGACTACGCGGACCTGCTGGGCAGGCAGGAGTACCGCGACCAGGTCCAGGAGGTCCGCGACCTCGGTGGCCGGACGTCGGCACTGCGCACCGCCGACCAGACGCAGATCGCGTTCTTCTGGGCCAACGACCTGGCGGGCACCTACAAGCCGCCGGGCCAGCTCTTCGCCCACACCCGGATCGTCGCGGAACAGCGGAAACTCGGCATCCTGGCCAACGCCCGCCTGTTCGGGCTCGTCGCCCTGGCCCTCGCCGACGCCGCCATCGCCGCCTGGGACGCCAAGTACCTGACCGACATCGACCTGTGGCGACCGGAGAGCGCCATCGGCAACGGCTGGCAACCGCTGTCGCAGGACCGCGACGGTGTCTCGTTCTCGCCGTCCTTCCCGGCGTACATCTCCGGTCACGCCACCTTCGCCGGGGCGTGGGCGGCGGTGCTGAAGGGCTTCTTCGGCACCAACGCCATCGCCTTCGACGCCACCACCGACGACCCGCACGCCACCGGAGTCGTCCGCCGGATGAGCGGCTTCGACGAGGCCGCCCGGGAGAACGCGCTCAGTCGGATCTACCTGGGCGTGCACTACCCCTTCGACGCGGACGCGGGGATCGCCACCGGCACCTCCGTGGGCGCGTACGTCTACGCGAACCGGCTGCGACCGTGAGTCGTCCGCCGGTGTGACGGGGGGCTCCCCGCCCGGTCTGTCGACCGGGCGGGGAGCGGCGGTCGATCAGGGTGTCGGGAGGCAGCGCCAGTGGCTGAAATCGCCGGTACGCGACCAGACGTCCCACGCGGCGGCGATGTTCCAGCCCGGATCCAGGGCCGTCCGACGGTCGACGCCGCGCCGCGACAGCTCCATGTCGCTGAACTGGAACAGACCCCAGCGCCGCGACCCGTCGGCGGTCACCTCCACCCGCAGCGGGTCCAACCCGGACAGGCACCGCGCCAGCCGCACCGCCTCGGCCGCGTCCGGGGCGAAGGTCTTCCGCAGGTGGGTGCTGACGCGGTTCTCCGGCCAGGGGACCGGCAGCACCGGATCACCCGACAGGGCGTCCAGGAGCGGCTGGTCCACAGTGCCGCTGACCGACAGACCGGCCAACGCCTGGAAGGCGATCACCCGGCTGGTGGTGTCCGGGCCGAACCAGCCGTCCACGGGTACGCGCAGCCCGACGGCGACCAGGCGTTCCTGTAGATCCAGCACGCAGGGGCCGTACATGCCCTGGCGGAGGACGATCGGACAGACGGCGGCCGACGGGGTGGTGGTGCCCTCGCCGCGCGGCAGCAGCGCCCCGACGGTCAGCGCGCCCACCAGGGCCAGCGCTCCCATCCGCAGCCGCCGACGTGCCGGTCCGGTGGCCCGACGCGGGTCACCAGGTGTCCGCTGAGGGCTGTCAGCGTCGGGAGACGTCGGGTCGGGTGGCGTCGACTCCTCCTCCCGGCGCATGGGCTCGCTGAGCCGGGCCTCGATGTCGCGGCGCAGGCCGACCCACCGCTCGACGTCCGCCGCCGGAGTGCCGCAGGCAGCGAGCAACGCCACGACGGTCCGCTCGCGGGGCAGAGTGTTCCGCCCGAGCATCGTGGCGAGGGTGCTCGGAGGAAGCCAGTGCCCGGCCGCCGAGGCCCGGCGCGAGATCTCCCGGTACGTCAGGCCGGAGCGTCGCCGCACGTCCCGAAGCGCCACCACGTACTCCCCCGCCGTGGCCACCTGCGGCACCGGATCCCGGGCAGCGTCAATCATCGGATCTCCCCGCGTCGTTGATGTGGTCGGACCCGGACCGGTGCCGGTCGGGGCCGTCGGTCCGTACGCCGGTCAGCGGCGCGGCCGTCGGGGAAAACGCTAGACAGCCGGGTCGTCCGAGACAATGCCCTGGTCGGGGCGCGGCGGTGTCCGACCAGCTCAGGGCCTTCTGTCCGGGTCTTGTCCGACCATCTCGGACAGACGCCGCACGGCGCCTTGCCCCGGGGCGCGTGGGGTCAGGAGAATCAGGCGATGACCATGGGGGACCTCCGACCGGACGAGGCGGCCGACCCGGCCGAGTTCGTCGATCTGCTGCGCCGCCTCAAGGACCGGTCCCGGCTGACGTTCCGGCAACTGGAACAGCACGCGGCCACGGCCGGCGACGTGCTGGCCCGCAGCACCGCCGCCGACGTCCTGCGCCGGTCCACGCTGCCGCGACCCGAGGTGCTGGCGGCGTTCGTGCGTGCGTGCGGCGCTGGCGACCAGGTGGACGAGTGGCTGCGGGCACGGGACCGCCTGGCGGCCGGCGCGTTCACGTCGCCCGCTGCGCTGGCTACCGGGGCGACGCCGTCGCTCGAAGACCCGGGCGACGTGTTGACCGGCGGCCCCGACGGGGCGCGGTCGTGGTTCACGCGACCCGCGCCGCTGGCGGCGCTCGCCGCCGTCGCCGTGCTTGCCGCGTTCGGCGCCTGGTTGCTGTGGCCCGACGACGACGAACAACGGACGGCGGAGAAGCCGGCCGCCACCTCGTCGGCCACGCCGGGCGGCAGCGCCTCGGTCGCCGGTAACGGCACGCCGCCGGCCAGCGGCCGGAGCCGGATCCGTCCCGCCTCCGCCCCGCAGCTCTGCATCAGCGAGGGGCGCGACCGCAGCGGCGCCTACGACCACGCGGTCGCGGTCCAGCGCCCCTGCGCCGGGGCCACCCCGCCGGAGACCTACCTGGTGCCGGTCGCCGACGACCTCTACTACGTCAAGTGGGACCATCCGGTGAACGGGTTGGGCTGCCTCACCGTCCGGCGCGACGATCCCGGCCGCAACCTCATCGAGCCCTATGACAAGTGCAGCTCCGACAACGGTGCGCAGCTGTTCCGCTTCGAACCGACCGGGACGGCACCGGACGCGTACCGTCTCCGCCCATCGGACAGCGACCTGTGCGTGGGCATCCGGGACGACGCCAGCGAGGTGCCGGCCGAGGCGGTGGCCGAGCCGTGCACCGGCCAACCCGACCAGGTGTTCCTCGTCGATCGGGTGCCGGAAGGCTGACGCCCCGCACGGCCCACGCCGCCCGCACGGTGGCCGTTCGTCGTCAGTGAGTGGGCACCGTGGCCCAGCCGGCCGGCAACCGGGGCACCAACCAGGCCGGATCGGGTTGCCATCGTGCCCACGCCGGATCCCACCAACGCTCACCCGCGTCGAGCAGGGCGGCGATCCGGTCGCCCTCGCCGCGGATCGCGTCCGCCATGCCCGGGTAGCGCCCCTCGACGAGACGCTGCGCGAAGATCTCGACGTCCTTCCAGACGTACCGGTCGTCGTCCGCGCCCCACCACAGGTCCAGCTCGTGGTCGAGAGTGTCCACCCCGATCGGGGTACGCCGCAGCGGATCCTGCAGGTTGAAGTACCAGCCGGCGAAGTCGCGCTGCGGGCCCGTCCAGAACACGTCGACCGAGTGCGCCTCGCCCGGCCGGTGCAGCATCAGCTTGCCGTGCCCCGACCAGGAGCGGTGCCCGGCCGTCTCCCACGGGTGCCGGCCGCAGGGGAAGACGCCGTCGGTCGGGAAGCCGAACTCCGCCCCCGACGGCAGGTAGAGGGCGAGCAGGTCGGGCGAGTCCTCGACGCAGATCGTCGGGCAGCCGAACCAGACCTCGCCCCGCAGGATCTCCCGCCGGACGACCACGTCACCCGGCGCGAATCGGCGTTCCACCATCACCTTGCGAACCTCCTCGTTCGCCCCGACGTCCACGACATCGAGTCGATCGCACGTGCGGGGGCGCTGAGACACGTCAGGTCGCCGACGTGGGGGCAACCGCTCGCGCGGACACCCCCACCTCGGCGACCTGGTGTGGATCACGCCGGGAACGCCGGACGGGCCGGACGAGCCGGACCTCAGGCGTCGACGGCCGCCATCACGTCGTCGCTGACGTCGAAGTTCGCGTAGACGTTCTGCACGTCGTCGCAGTCCTCCAGGACGTCGATCAGCTTGAAGATCTTGCGAGCGCCCTCTTCGTCCAGCGGGACGTTCATGCTGGGGATCAGGGAGGACTCCGCCGACTCGTACTCGATGCCGGCGTCCTGCAACGCCGTCCGTACCGGGATCAGATCGGTCGGCTCGGAGACCACCTCGAACGCCTCACCGAGGTCGTTGACCTCCTCGGCGCCGGCGTCGAGGACGGCCATCATCACGTCGTCCTCGCTGGTGCCCTCCTTGGGCACGATCACCACGCCCTTGCGGGAGAACATGTACGACACCGAGCCGGCGTCGGCGAGCGAGCCGCCGTTGCGGGTCAGCGCGGTGCGCACCTCGGTGGCCGCCCGGTTGCGGTTGTCGGTGAGGCACTCGATGAGCATGGCCACGCCGTTCGGGCCGTACCCCTCGTACATGATCGTCTGCCAGTCGGCGCCGCCGGCTTCCAGGCCGGAGCCGCGCTTGACGGCGCGGTCGATGTTGTCGTTCGGCACCGAGCTCTTCTTCGCCTTCTGGATCGCGTCGAAGAGCGTCGGGTTACCGGAGGGGTCGCCACCGCCGGTGCGCGCGGCCACCTCGACGTTCTTGATCAGCTTGGCGAACATCTTGCCGCGCTTGGCGTCGATGACGGCCTTCTTGTGCTTGGTCGTCGCCCACTTTGAGTGGCCGGACATCTTCTACCTCCGTCTGTCATTGCACGCCTGCGTCGACTGCCGCACCGACTCCGCGCCGCATTCGGCGATCCGGCGGCCGGTCGGCCCCGCGGGAAGTGCCGCGCCGGGCGACGGCCCTGCCGAACCGCGGCAATCTTACCGAGGTCACACCCCGCCATGTCACACCCGGGACCTGCCCGGAGTGCCGGCACGGCGTCGAGCCCGTCCAGGACCAACGACCGGGGGCCGGGATCCATGCCCGTGCGCCCGCGCCGGCCGGCCGCTCAGGCGGCCCGCACCAGCTCGACGAAGTACGCGTGTATGCGCAGGTCACCCGTCAGCTCAGGGTGGAACGAGGTGGCCAGCAGGTTGCCCTGCCGCACCGCCACGATCCGCTCGGCGGCCGGGCCGCCGGTGACCTTGCCGATCACCTGGACGGCCGCGCCGACCCGCTCGACCCACGGCGCGCGGATGAACACCGCGTGGAACGGCTCCCCCGGCACACCGTCGACCTCCACCGGCGCCTCGAACGAGTCGACCTGCCTGCCGAACGCGTTACGCCGTACCGTCATGTCGATGCCCGCGAAACCGCGCTGGTCGGCGCGGCCGTCCAGCACCTCGGCGGCCAGCATGATCATGCCGGCGCAGGAGCCGTAGACGGGCATGCCCCCGGCGATCCGCTTGTCGATCGGCTCGCGCATCTCGAAGATGTCGGCGAGCTTGCTGATGGTGGTGGACTCACCGCCGGGGATCACCAGCCCGTCGACCGCGTCCAACTCGCCCGGACGCCGGACCGGGCGGGCGTCCGCGCCCGCCGCGGCCAGCGCCGCGACGTGCTCACGGACGTCACCCTGCAGCGCGAGCACGCCGATCACGGGTGCCGTCATACCGTTCCTCCCCGCATCACGCCGCCCGGATGGGACGCCGACCGTCACCAGCCGCGCTCGGCCAGGCGGTGCGGCTGCGGGATCTCGTCGACGTTGATGCCGACCATCGCCTCGCCCAGACCGCGGGAGACCTTCGCCAGCACGTCCGGGTCGTCGTGGAAGGTGGTGGCCTTGACGATCGCGGCGGCCCGCTGGGCCGGGTTGCCGGCCTTGAAGATGCCGGAGCCGACGAACACGCCCTCCGCGCCGAGCTGCATCATCATCGCCGCGTCGGCCGGCGTGGCGATCCCGCCGGCGGTGAACAGCACCACCGGCAGCTTGCCGCTCTCGGCGACCTCCTTGACCAGCTCGTACGGGGCCTGCAGCTCCTTGGCCGCGACATACAGCTCGTCGGCCGGCAGCGAGGACAGCCGGGCGATCTCCTGGCGGATCTTCCGCATGTGGGTGGTGGCGTTGGAGACGTCACCGGTGCCGGCCTCACCCTTGGAGCGGATCATGGCCGCGCCCTCGGTGATCCGCCGCAGCGCCTCGCCCAGGTTGGTCGCCCCGCACACGAACGGAACCGTGAAGGCCCACTTGTCGATGTGGTTCGCGTAGTCGGCCGGGGTCAGCACCTCGGACTCGTCGACGTAGTCGACGCCGAGCGACTGGAGGATCCGCGCCTCGACGAAGTGACCGATGCGGGCCTTGGCCATCACCGGGATGGACACCGCCTCGATGATCCCGTCGATCATGTCGGGGTCGCTCATCCGGGAGACCCCGCCCTGTGCGCGGATGTCGGCGGGGACCCGCTCCAGGGCCATCACGGCGACCGCGCCGGCGTCCTCGGCGATCTTGGCCTGCTCGGCGTTGACGACGTCCATGATCACGCCGCCCTTGAGCATCTCGGCCATGCCCCGCTTCACGCGGGCCGTGCCGACGACGGGGGCGGTGCCGGTGGTCGAGGCGGTGTTTTCGGGCACGGGTCAACGCTCCTTGGACGTGCGGTGGGGGTGGCAGCGAAAATGCTACGCACTGGTCAACGCCGCGCCGACAGCCAATCAGACCCCCGGTGGCCTGCACTGTGGCCCTGCTCACCGCCGCGCCGGGCCGCCGCCCCGATCAGCCCGCGCCCGCCCGGATCAGCCGGCGGGAACGTCCGCCGGCACCACGAGCGTCGGGTCGTCGATGTCGAAGTAGCGCGGCCACTGGTGGCCCCGCCCCATCCGCAACAACCGCACCAGCGGACGACTGCGCGCCGAGCGGGCGTCGCGAACCAGGTCGGTGTGCACCTGCCGGGACAACGCCAAACGGCGGCTCGCCGCGATGACCGCCGTGCAGTCCGGATCGGCCGGATCCAGCCGCACCGCGCGCAACTGCCGGGTCAGGTCGTTCTCGGCCGCCTCCCGCTCCTGCGGCGGAGCGTCCAGCGCGACCCGGGCCGCCGCGTACAACTCGACGCCGAAACGCCGCTCCGCCAACACCGCGGCGGCCGCCGCCCGGCGCAGCAGGTGGGCGTCGAGGGCCCGCGCCGCCAGCTCCGCGCGGCCCTGCAGCCGCTCGACCCGGCCGGCGGTCCAGATGAGGTACGCCGCAAGCACCCCCACGAGCACGCTCGCGGCCACCACCCACCACATGTGCGGCATCGTAGTGCTGCTCCGTTTCTCCTCCGTTGCGCGCGCCCGCGCCGGTCACCGGCGTCACCAGCCGCACCATCCGTCACACGGCTCAGCCCAGCCCCACCCATTCCTGGTCGATGACCCGTCCGTCCGTCGCCTCGATCGCCGCTGCGTATACCTCAAGAACACGCCGGGCAACCACCGGCCAGTCGAAATTCGCCACTACCTGATCGCCGCAGGCGCTCAGCGTGGCCCGCCCGGCCGGCTCGTCGAGCAGCTCGGACAGGGCCTCGCGCAACCCCACCGCGTCTCCGGTCGGAAACAGCCGTCCCGCCCGCCCACCGTCGAGCACCCGGCGGAACGCGTCCAGGTCACTCGCCACCACAGTGGTGCCGGCGGCCAGCGCCTCGGTGAGGATCATCCCGAACGACTCGCCGCCGGTGTTCGGCGCCACGTACAGGTGCACGCTGCGCAGCATCCGGGCCTTGTCCGCCTCGGAGACCAGCCCGAGGAACGTCACCTGCTCCCGCAGCGCGGCCGGGAACTGGTCGTACAGGTCGTCGGGGTCACCCGGGCCGGCGACCAGCAGCCGCAACCCCGGGCGGGTCGCCGCCAGCGCCACGAAAGCGTCGCGCAGCACCGGGAAGCCCTTGCGCGCCTCCGTGAACCGCCCCAGGAAACCCACCGTGCCGCCGGTGCCCGGCCCGCACTCCCCCGGCCAGCCCGGCAGCGGCTCGGCGTCGGCGAACTTCGCCACCGCCACCCCGTTGGGGATCTCCACCGCGCCGCCGTCCATGTGCTCGACCTGCACCTTGCGGGCCAGCGCGCTCACCGCGATCCGGGCGGTGATCCGCTCCAACACGATCTGCAGCACGCCCTGCGCGGCGGCCAGCACCCGCGAACGGGTCATCGCCGTGTGGAACGTGGCCACCACCGGGCCGCGCGCGGAGAGCACCGCCAGCAGCGACAGGCTCAACGTCAGCGGCTCGTGCACGTGCAGCACGTCGAAGTCACCGTTGGTGAGCCAGCGCCGGACCCGGGCCGTGGAGACCGGACCGAACGCGATCCGCGCCACCGACCCGTTGTACGGCAGCGGCACCGCCCGGCCGGCGGACACCACGTACGCCGGCAGCGGCGAATCCTCATCCGCCGGAGCGAGCACGCTCACCTCGTGACCGAGCACGATCAGCGCCTCGGCGAGATCCATGACGTGGTTCTGCACCCCGCCGGGGACGTCGAACGAGTACGGGCACACGATGCCGATCCGCATGCGTCAGCCCACCCTCTCAGCCCTGGCCGGGGGCCGAGGAGGGCAGCGCCGTGCCCTCCCCCGCCCTCGTCTGGTCCAGCCACATCCGCTGCAACATGTGCCAGTCTTGCGGATGGCGGGCGATGCCCGCCGCCAGACCGTCGGCGATCAGCTGGGTCAGCGACCGGACCCGCTGGTCCAGTGGCCCCGCCTCGGGGCCGGGCACCGGCAGCGGGCCGGCGAGCGAGGCGCACGCCGCGTCCTGCTCGTACCACATCGAGGCCACGTACAGCGGCGCTCCGGTGTGCAGCGCGAGCAGCGCCGGCCCGGCGGGCATGCGGGTCTTCCCACCGAAGAAGTCCACCTCGACCCCCCGGGCGGAGAGGTCCCGGTCGGCCAGCAGCGGCACCACCGCGCCGGCGCGGAGGCGGTCCAGCAGCACGTCGAACGCCGGACGCGGCCCACCGTGGGTGGGCAGGATCTCCATGCCCAGCTCAGCCCGGAAGGCCATGAAACGCCGGTACACGCTCTCCGGTTTGAGCCGCTCCATGACGGTGCTGATCGGCCAGCCGGTGGCCGCGACCCAGGCGCCCGCCGCGTCCCAGTTGCCGGCGTGCGGCAGCGCCACCACTGCGCCCCGGCCGGCGGCCACGTCGGCCGCCAACAGCTCGGCGCCGTCGAGGCGGAACCCGGACAGGATCTGCGCCCTGCTCAACGCGGGCAGCCGGAACGCCTCCATCCAGTAGCGGGCGTACGAGCGCAGCCCGCGCTTGACGAGATCGTCCAGCTCGGCCTCGGGCAGCTCCGGGCCGACCACCCGGCGCAGGTTCGCGCGCAGTCGGGCCGTACCCCCGCCGCCGCTGCGATGGGCGCGGTCCGCGCCCGCCTGGAACGCCGCCGCCACCACCGGCCGGGGAAGCGCGCGGACCAGCCGCCAGCCGGCGACGTAGCCCAGCTCGGTGAGGTTCACGCGGCTCGGCCGCCGGTCGTCCGACGCCGGGTCGCCGACGTGCCGGCCGCGCTCACGCCTGGCCGTCCGGCTGGAGCTGCTGGGCCTGGCGGTAGACGTGCGCCATCCGCTGCCCCACCGTGAAGATCGAGATGGCGGCGAGCAGCCAGAGCGCTATCTCCAGCGCCGGCTTCACGCCGACGCCGGTGAGGATGCCGCCGACCCCGACGATCAGCAGCCGCTCGGTGCGCTCGGCGATGCCCACGTTGCAGGTCATGCCCAGCCCTTCGGCGCGCGCCTTCACGTAGGAGACGAGCCCACCGGCGGCCAGGCACAGCAGGGCGGCGGCCACCCCGGAGTGGTCGCCCCGGGTGGCCAGCCAGTACGCGACCGCGCCGAAGACGGCACTGTCGGCGACCCGGTCCATGCTTGAGTCGAGGAACGCGCCGAAGCGGGTGGAGCCGCCGCTCATCCGGGCCATCGTCCCGTCGAGCAGGTCGGTGAGCGCGAACACGGTCACGATCAACGCGCCCGCGACCAGGTGGCCGCGGGCACCGAAGCCGAGCGCGCCGATGAGCACACCAACGGTGCCCGCGACGGTGACGGCATTGGGAGTGACGCCCGCGCGCAGGAGGGCACGTGCGATCGGCTCGACGACGCGGGTCATCCCCGCGCGGGCCGACACTTGGAAGATCTTCGCCATGGCGGTCCCCACGATAACGGTCCGCCCAGGTCCGGCGATACGGCCGGTCCCTCCGACCCGCCCGGGGCAGGCTTGTGCCTGTCCGGCAACGGGTGTGAGATCGAGCCAAAGGGTGAGCCAGCTCACCCGCCCGCCCGTTGAGTTCCCGCTGTGCAGCAGACCACCGGAGGATATCGCCGCGCACTCGCCCCGGGCCGCTACCCGTCGCGCGGCGGTCGCCACCCACCACCGGCTGAGGGAGGTGCGCCCCATGGCGCAGAAAAATCAGGAAAAGGGGGCCACCGGCGGCACGCCGGTGGTGACCGACCCCGCGCGGGTTCGCAACGTGGTGCTCGTCGGGCACTCCGGATCGGGCAAGACCACGCTCGTCGAGGCGCTGCTCGCCGCTACCGGCACCATCGGTCGGGCCGGCAGCGTCGTCGACGGCACGACCGTGGGCGACCACGACCCCGCCGCCGTACGCCAGCAGCGCTCGGTGAGCCTGTCCTGCGCACCGCTGCTGCACGACGGCATCAAGGTCAATCTGCTGGACACGCCCGGGTACGCCGACTTCGTCGGCGAGCTGCGGGCCGGCCTGCGGGCCGCCGACGCCGCGCTGTTCGTCGTCTCCGCGGCCGGTGGGATGGACGCCGCAACCGTGGCGCTGTGGGAGGAGTGCGCGGCGGTCGACATGCCGCGCGCCGTCGCGGTGGCCCGACTGGACCAGCCCCGCGCCGACTTCGACGAGGCGGTGGCGCTCTGCCAGCGGGTCTTCGGCGACAACGTGATGCCCCTGTACCTGCCGATGCTCGGCGACGACGGTGTCTCCACCGAGGGCCTGCTCGGGCTGATCACCCGACGGGTCTTCGACTACTCCGCCGGGCTGCCCGCCGACGTACGCGACCCGGACCCGGAGCACCAGCGGGCCATCGACGAGTCCCGCAACGAGCTGATCGAGGGGATCATCGCCGAGAGCGAGGACGAAACCCTCATGGACCGCTACCTCGACGGCGAGGAGATCAGCACCGAGGTGCTCATCGAGGACCTGGAGAAGGCCGTCGCCCGGGGCCACTTCTACCCGGTGGTGCCGGTCTGCGCCGAGACCGGCGTCGGTCTGGACACCCTGCTGGAGGTGCTGACCGCGGCGTTCCCGTCGCCGCTGGAGCATGAGCTGCCGGCGGTCACCGGCGTGGACGGCTCGCCCCGCCCGCCGCTGACCTGCGACCCGGACGGCCCGCTGGTCGCCGAGGTCGTCAAGACCACAGTCGACCGCCACGTCGGTCGGGTCTCGCTGGTCCGGGTCTTCTCCGGCACGCTGCGCCCCGAGCAGACCGTGCACATCTGCGGGCACGGCATGGCCGAGCGCGGGCACCCCGACCACGACGCCGACGAGCGGGTCGGGCACATCTACACCCCGCTGGGCGCGACCCTGCGCGAGGTGCCGCACTGCGTGGCCGGCGACATCTGCGCGATCACCAAGTCGGGCAGCGCGGAGACCGGCGACACCGTCTCGGCAAAGGACGACCCGCTGCTGATCGCGCCGTGGGAGATGCCGGAGCCGCTGCTGCCGGTGGCGATCGTCGCCCGCAGCCGCGCCGACGAGGACGCGCTGGCCCGCAACCTCGCCCGGCTGGTCGCCGGCGACCCCACCCTGCGGCTGGAGCGCAACCCGGAGACCCACCAGCTGGTGCTCTGGTGCATGGGCGAGGCGCACGCCGACGTCGTGTTGGACCGGCTGCGCGCCGGAGGCGTCGAGCTGGACACCGAACCCGTCAAGGTGTCGCTGCGCGAGACGCTGACCGCGCCGGCACGGGGGCACGGCCGGCACGTCAAGCAGTCCGGCGGCCACGGCCAGTACGCCGTCTGCGACATCGAGGTGGAGCCGCTGCCCCGCGGCGCCGGCTTCGAGTTCGTCGACCGGATCGTCGGCGGCGCGGTGCCGCACAACTACATCCCGTCCGTCGAGAAGGGCGTCCGCGCCCAACTGGAACGCGGACTGGTCGCCGGTCACCCGGTGGTGGACCTGCGGGTCACCCTCGTCGACGGCAAGGCGCACAGCGTCGACTCCTCCGACGCGGCCTTCCAGACCGCCGGCGCGCTCGCGCTGCGCGACGCCGCCGAGCGGGCCCAGCCGACGCTGCTGGAACCGATCGACGAGGTCACCATCCGGGTGCCCGACGGCTCGGTGGGCGCGGTTATGGGCGACCTGTCCAGCCGGCGCGGCCGGGTGCTCGGCACCGAACCCGACGAGGACGCCGAGGGCCGTACCCTCGTGCGCGCCGAGGTCCCGGCCACCGAACTGCTCCGCTACGCCGTCGAGCTGCGCTCGATGACCGCCGGCACGGGCACCTTCCGCCGTCACTTCGTCCGCCACGACCCGATGCCCACCCACCTGGCCGACCAGGCACGCAAGGAACACACCCCGTAACCCCGCCTGCTACGCAGGGACGGGGAGGAACCGCCGATGCGGTTCCTCCCCGTCGTGTCCTGTCGAGCTGCCCCACATTCGGGGCACCGCTGCCGGAGCGGACCGTTCCCAGCCGGCCGGCTCCAGCCACTCGCAGGACCCGGGTCGAATACGCCTTGATCCCGCATCCGCGCCGACGCTGCCCCAGATCTGGGGCAGCTCGACAGGACGCGACAGCAGCACGGGAGGCGGCACCGCCGCCCCGCACGACACCGCGCGGGACGCCACGACACGGCCACCCCACCAACGCCACGGACCCCCGCTCGGAACGGCTCCGGCTCCAGCTCCAGCTCCGGCTCCAGCTCCAGCTCCAGCTCCAGCTCCAGCTCCAGCTCCAGCTCCAGCTCCAGCTCCAGCTCCGGGGACGGTGTGCCCTCTGCGGGCCGAGCGCGGGTCAGGGGTGGGTCGTGGGGTGGGCGGGGCGGGGCCAGTGCGGGCGGTCGGCGTCGCGCAGAGCGGCGGTGCGCAGGGCGGCGAGTTGGCGTTCCACCTCGACGAACTGGTCCGGCGCCAGCGGCCCCCGGCGCAGCGCGGCGGCGTTCTCCTCGACCTGGGCGACCGTACGGCAGCCGGGAATCGGGATGGTGCGACCGCTGCGCGCCCAGATCCAGCCCAGCGCGCCCTGGGCGAGGGTGCGCCCGTCGGCGGTCAGCGCGGCGCGGACCGCCCCGACCCGGCGCAGCCACTCGGGGGCGGGACGGCCGCCCCGGAACCACTCCAGCCAGCCCGGCGCCAACCCGCGCACGTCGTCGCGGGGCAACGTCGACGCGGCCGTGTACTTGCCGGTGAGCAGGCCCATCCCCAGCGGCCCCTGGTTGACGCTGGCCAGGTCGTACTTGTCGCAGACGGCGAGCAGCTCGGGTGCGTCGCGCAGCACCGACAGGGCGTGCTGCACGGCGGTGGCGCCGGAGGCCGCCTGTCCGAACGCGGCGGCCCGGTCCGGGCGGTCGGTGCTCCACCCGTACGCGCGGATCAGGCCCTCGGCGACCAGGTCCTCGCAGACGCCGATCAGCGCCTGCGCGCGAGGCACCGACAGGTCGGCCAGGTGCAGCTGGTAGAGGTCGATCCGGTCGGTGCCCAACCGGCGCAGCGACGCGGTCACGGCCCGCCGCAGGTATGCCGGTGACGCGTCCTCCCCGGTCGCCTGCCGGGTCGCCTCGTCGAACGTGTAGCCCCACTTGGTGGCGATCACGGCCTCGTCCCGACGGCCGGCGAGGGCCCGCCCCAGCACCCGCTCGCCGTGCCCCGCGCCGTACGTGTCGGCGGTGTCGAAGAGGGTGATGCCCTCGTCGAGCGCGCGGCGTACCGCCCGCACGGACTCGTCGTCGTCGACCGCGCCCCAGCCCAGCGGCTGGGTGCCCTCCGCCCAGGGACCGGCGATCGCCCAGCACCCCATGCCGAGGGCGCTGACCTCGATGCCGCTGCGCCCCAACATCCGTGTCGTCACTGCCATCGGCCGATCGTGCCACCTTCACCGGGCCGGGGCGTAGCAACTCCGCACGCGGAAACGCGTTACGCGCGCGTCGGGGCCGTACGGCATGATCGACGCCATGCGACGGCTGGGCGTGGACATCGGCGGTGTGCTCATCGAGCCGGCCGACGACGACGCCGACACCTCCTTCTTCGGCGCGCACTACCTGCGCACACCCATGGTCGACGGGGCGTTCGACGCGCTCGCGGCTCTCGGGCCGGCGTTCGACGAGGTGCGTCTCGTCTCCAAGTGCGGCGAGTCCACCGAGCGGCGGACCTGGGAGTGGCTGGCCCACCACGACTTCACGGCGCGCACCGGGATCCCCGTCGAGCGGGTGCACTTCTGCCGGACCCGGCCCGACAAGGCGCCGATCGCCCGGCAGCTCGAACTGACCCACTTCGTGGACGACAGGCTGGAGGTGCTCGGCTACCTCGACTCGGTGCCGCACCGCTACCTGTTCCGGCCCCGCCGGGCGGAGGTCGCCGCGCACGCCGCGTTGCTGCCGCTCGTACACCGGGTGGAGAGCTGGCCGGAGCTCGTCCCGCTGCTGCGCGCCGACTAGCCGGACCGGCGCGGACCCCGCGCGGACGGCGCGGTCAGGACGGCCAGGCCCGGGCGAGCAGGTCGCGGGTGTCGCCGAGCAGCTGGGGCAGCACCTTGGTGCGGCCGATCACCGGCATGAAGTTCGCGTCGCCGCCCCAGCGGGGCACCACGTGCTGGTGCAGGTGGGCGGCGATGCCGGCGCCGGCCACGCCGCCCTGGTTCATGCCGAGGTTGAAGCCGTGCGCGTTGCTGACCTTGCGGATCACCCGCATCGCGGTCTGGGTGTACGAGGCCAGCTCGACAGTCTCCGGCTCGTCGAGGTCGGTGTAGTCGGCGACGTGCCGGTAGGGGCAGACCAGCAGGTGCCCCGGGTTGTACGGGTAGAGGTTGAGCACGACGAAGACGCGCTCGCCGCGGGCGACCACCAGGCTCTCCTCGGTGGGCAGCCCGGGAGCCAGACAGAACGGGCAGCCGGTCGGCTTCTCGTAGCCCTCAGCGGGGCGGTCCTCGCCGGAAATGTAGGTCATCCGGTGCGGCGTCCAGAGCCGATCCAGGCCGTCCGCCATGCCGTCGCTGTCCGTGTGCCGCTCCGCCCCTGTCACGAGCCGATCCTACGGAGCCGCGTGGGCGGGCCGCGACACCCGTCACCGGGAAACTCCTTGCTGCAAGTTGTTGACGGATTGCCGCCCAGACCTGAAACTTCCATGCATTCAGGCACTTGAATCAATGGATGGAGAGCTTCATGATCCGACGACTCGGCAGGATCATCGCTGCGCTCGCGCTGGCCGCCGCCACCACGGTGACCGGGGTCACCCTCACCGCCAGCGCGGCGCACGCGGACGGCTGCTACACCTGGGGTCGCACCCTGTCCCAGGGGATGTCCGGCGAGGACGTCCGCCAACTCCAGATCCGCGTCGCCGGCTACCCCGGCTACGGCGCCGTGCTCACCATCGACGGCGCCTACGGCCCCGCCACCCGGTCCGCGGTGATCCGCTTCCAGCAGGCGTACGGGCTGGGCGCGGACGGGGTCGCCGGCCCGCAGACCTTCAACCGTCTGTACGCCCTCCAGGACGACGACTGCACACCCGTCAACTTCAGCTACGCCGAACTGAACAACTGCAACAGCACCTGGTCCGGCGGTGCGGTCGCGGCGAGCACCGCCCGCGCCAACGCCCTCGTCTCGATGTGGAAGCTCCAGGCCCTGCGGCACGCCCTCGGTGATGTGCCCATCGCGATCAGCAGCAGCTTTCGCAGCTACACCTGCAACAGCGCGGTCGGCGGGGCGTCGAACAGCCGCCACCTGTACGGCGACGCGGTGGACCTGGTCGGCTCACCGTCGTTCTGCCGGCTGGCCCAGCAGGCCCGCAACCACGGCTTCGGCCAGATCCTCGGCCCCGGCTACCCCGACCACAACGACCACACCCACGTCGCGGCGGTAGGCGGCTGGTCGGCACCCACCTGCGGCATCTGACAGCCACCGCGCCACGGTTCTGCCTGACGGCCAGTGCCGCAGGTCGCCCTGCGGGCGAGGCATCGAGCGTCCGCGCCGCTCATGATCGTGCTCGAACATGGATGTAGTGGCCTCCCTGCTGCGGGGAGGCCACTACATCCTGGATCGAGCGCGATCATGCTGCGCCAGGCGCAGGCGGCGGCTACTCCGCCGCTGCCGACGGGCCGATGTTCGTCCGGGAGGTCACCACGTCCAGGACGTGGGTGACCGCCTCGGCGATCGGCACGCCGTTGCGCTGGGAGCCGTCGCGGTAGCGGAAGGACACCGTGCCGGCGGCCACGTCGTCGTCGCCGGCGATCACCATGAACGGGATCTTCTGCTGCTGCGCCGTCCGGATTTTCTTCTGCATCCGGTCGTCACCCGCGTCCACCTGGGCCCGGATGCCCTCGGCCCGCAGCGCGGCGACGAAGCCGTGCAGGTAGTCGGTGTGATCCTCACGGATCGGGATGCCGATCACCTGCACCGGCGCCAGCCAGGCCGGGAACGCGCCCGCGTAGTGCTCGGTGAGCACCCCGAAGAACCGCTCGATCGACCCGAACAGCGCCCGGTGGATCATCACGGGCCGCTGGCGGGTGCCGTCGGCGGCCTGGTACTCCAACCCGAACCGCTCCGGCTGGTTGAAGTCGACCTGGAGGGTGGACAACTGCCAGGTCCGGCCGATCGCGTCCCGCGCCTGCACCGAGATCTTCGGCCCGTAGAACGCCGCGCCACCCGGGTCGGGCACCAGGTCGAGGCCGGAGGTCTCGGCGGCGGTCCGCAGCGCCTCGGTGGCCTCGGCCCAGTCCTCCTCGGCTCCGATGAACTTGGGCGAGTCGTCCCGGGTCGACAGCTCCAGGTAGAAGTCGTCCAGGCCGTAGTCGCGCAGCAGGTCCAGCACGAAGCTGAGCAGCGTGGTCAGCTCGCCGGCCATCTGCTCACGGGTGCAGTAGATGTGCGAGTCGTCCTGGGTCAGGCCGCGGACCCGGGTCAGGCCGTGCACGACGCCGGACTTCTCGTACCGGTAGACGGTGCCGAACTCGAACATCCGCAGCGGCAGCTCACGGTACGACCGCCCGCGCGCCCTGAAGATCAGGTTGTGCATCGGGCAGTTCATCGCCTTGAGGTAGTAGTCCGCGCCCTCCAACTGCATGGGCGGGAACATGGTGTCCGCGTAGTACGGCAGGTGACCGGAGGTCTGGAACAGCTGCGCCTTGGTGATGTGCGGGGTGTTGACGAACTCGTACCCCGCCTCCTCGTGCCGCCGCCGCGAGTACTGCTCCATCTCTCGGCGGATGATCCCGCCCTTGGGGTGGAAGACCGCCAGGCCCGAGCCGATCTCGTCGGGGAAGCTGAACAGGTCCAGGTCCGCACCGAGCTTGCGGTGGTCGCGCCGGGCGGCCTCCTCCAACAGCTTCAGGTACGCCTTGAGCTCGTCGCGGGTCGGCCACGCGGTGCCGTACACCCGCTGCAGTTGGGGGTTCTTCTCCGACCCGCGCCAGTACGCGGCGGCGGAGCGCATCAGCTTGAACGCGCCGATCAGTCGGGTGGTCGGCAGGTGCGGGCCGCGGCACAGGTCCGACCAGCAGACCTTGTCCTCCTTGGCGTCGAGGTTGTCGTAGATCGTCAGCTCGCCGCCGCCGACCTCCATCACCTCGTCGGTGTCCAGGCCCTCGCCCTTGACCTCGATCAACTCCAGCTTGAACGGCTCGTCGGCCAGTTCGGCGCGCGCCTCGTCGAGGCTGCCGAAGCGGCGGCGACGGAACCGCTGCCCGGACTTGATGATCTCCTGCATGCGCTTCTCGAGCTTGCTGAGGTCATCGGGCTGGAACGGCTTGGCGACGTCGAAGTCGTAGTAGAAGCCGTTCTCGATGGGCGGGCCGATGCCCAGCTTCGCCTCGGGGAAGACGTCCTGCACGGCCTGGGCGAGCACGTGCGCGGTGGAGTGGCGCAGCACGTTGAGCCCGTCGGGCGAATCCAGGCTGACCGGCTCGACCGTCGTCTCCTCGGTTGGCGCCCAGTCCAGGTCGCGCAGCTGACCCTGCGGGTCGCGGACCACGACGATCGCCTTGGGGCCGTTCGCGGGCAGTCCGGCCGCGGCCACCGCGTCGGCCGCCGTCGTCCCGGCGGCGACGACGACAGGGTCGGCCACGGCGGGGGTACGGGGTGCGGACACGGTGACTCCTCCAAGCAGTACGAAACGGTGCCGGTCCTCGGCTCCTGCCGATGCTATCGGTCCACCCCCTCCGGCTCGGGAAGGGCACCTTCCTCGCGTAAAGCGTTGAACCTTTCGCGCCTGCCAGCCGAACTAGAAGGTGTGGCCGGAAACCGGAGCCGGTCGCGTCGAGACGGATGGGGGCACGAGATGGCGAGCACGCACGGCGGAGGCCGCCCGCGGCGAATCGCGGCGGTGACCGCGCTGACCGCCGCGGGGCTGCTGCTCTGGCCCGGTACGGCGGCGCACGCCGCGGATGTGACGACCACCCCGACCGAGGCACGGCAGGGCGACGCCGTACGGCTGGAGTTCAGCGTGCCCGAGGAGCGCGCCGGCACGAAGACCACCCGGATCGAGGTCCGGTTGCCGGCCGACGCGCCGGTGGCCGAGGTCTACCCGATGTCTGTCGACGGCTGGGCGCCCAAGATCAGCTCCCGTACGCTCGACAAGCCGGTGACCGGCATCCACTCCTCCGGAGTGAGCACCGTGACGACTGCGGTGACCTGGGTCCGCGTCGGCGCGGGCACGTCCGGCCCGGCACAACTGGCCCTGTCGATGGGCCCGCTGCCGCAGGCCGAGCGGCTCACCTTCGAGGTCGTCCAGACCTACGCCGACGGCACGGTGGTCCGCTGGGCGGGCGCCGACGGTGCACACCCGGCCCCGGTGCTCAACCTGCTGCCGGCGGCGGCGGGCGCGGCTGGACCGGCGGGGCACGGCGGCCACGGCGCCCCGGCAGCCGGCGCGGCGACCGACCCCGGAGCCGGTGCGGACGGCGTCGGCGGTGCTGGTCGTGACGGCGCCGCGGTGGCCGGAGCGGACGGGGCGGGCGAGAAGTCCGGCAGCGCCGACGCCATGTTGGCTGCCGGCCTGTTGGCGGGGCTGGGCGGCGGCGCGGCGATCGGCTGGCTGGTGAGCCGGTTACGTCGGCGCGACCCGGCCGAGGATGCAGCGCTGGCCGAGGTGACCGGCGCGACGGGGACCGAGACGGTGACGCCAGCGTCGCCGCCGGACGGCACGGACGCGTCCACGGCGACGACACCCGCCGCGGAACTGGCCTCGGCAGCGACTCCGGCCCGCACCGGCTGAGGCAGCCACACCTCCCGCAGCCGGCTGCGGTCAGTCCTCGCCAACGTCAAGATCATCGCAGGGGCACGGGCGGCAGCACTGCCCCGCAGGCGGGCCATGCCCCAGCCCGCGCCCAGGGCCCTCCATGCGTCCTTTGCTCTGCTTCAACCCACGCAACACCCACGCCCCCGAACTGTTGCGTGGGTTGAAGCAGAGCAAAGGTGACGTGACACCCCCTCCCGGCGGGCTCTGAGCGCAGCCCGTGAGGCAGGACAGCCCGTGAGGCAGGACAGCCCGTGAGGCAGGACAGCCCGTGAGGCAGGACAGCCCGTGAGGCAGGACAGCCCGTGAGGCAGGACAGCCCGTGGCAGGACAGCCCGTGAGGCAGTACAGCCGAGCCTCAGGACACCGGACCCCGGGCAGTCAGGGACACCACGCAGCCAGGACACCCGGCCAGGACCGGGCAGCGGTCAGGGCAGCCAGGCGGGTAGCGGTTCGCGGGCGGCCAGCCACGCCTCGGGCACCCCACCCGGCGTGCCGACGCCCGTGTACGCGGCCACCACCGCCCCGGTGATGGCGGCCGTGGTGTCCACGTCACCGCCGGCCCGCACGCAGACGCGGATGGCCTCCGGGTAGTCGTCGAGGTGGGTGGCGGCCACCCAGAGCGTGAACGCGACGGTGTCCTGGGCCGTGACGCGGGTGCCGTTGCCGAGCGCCGCCACCACCCGCGACAGTGGCCGGCCGAGCAGCCCGACGGCGCGGTGCACGCCGCGGTGCACCTCGGTGCCCGGGTCGACCGCGGCGGCGATCCCGGCCAGCAGTCGGGCCGGCGCCGGTCGGTGTCCGTCGAGGCGGGCCCGGGCGGCGAGCCCGGCGGCGACCGCCACCGCGACCGCCCCGGCGATTCCCTCGGGATGCGCGTGGGTCACCTCGGCCGAGGCGCGGGCCTGCGCGGCGGCGCGGGCGGTGGAGTCGGCGAAGTACGCGCCCAGCGGACCCACCCGCATCGCCGCGCCGTTGCCGCAGGAGCCCTGCCCGTCGAATGCGGAGGCGGCGGCCACCGGCCACGGGGTGCCGGTGCGGATCAGCCGCAGGATCAGCATCGCGCCGGGACCGTACCCGCGCCGGGCGTCGCAGCGCTGCGCGAACGCCAGTGCCAGCCGGTCGCGGTCGATGCCGCCCGTCGCGACCAGCTCCGCGACCACCGAACAGGCCATCTCGGTGTCGTCGGTCCACTCCCAGGGCGCGGGCGGCAGCGTGCCGTCGGCAAGGTCCTCCGGCGGCCCCGGCAGGAAGAACCGCGCCCCGAGCGCGTCGCCGGTGGAGAGGCCGGCGAGGCTGTCCCGGGCGAGCGCCAGGCGGGCGTCGGCGAACAGGGTGAAGGACATCGTCGTACCAGCTTGCCCGGTTCCCAGGCACGTCGCAACGCGATCAACTTGCCAGGCCAAGTACGGTCTTGTCGTGGCCTCCGTGCTCCTGGTCGAAGACGATCACGTCGTACGCGGCGCGATGCTGCGGTCCCTCGCTGACCGGGGGCATGCCGTGCACGCCGTGGGCACCGCCCTGGACGCGTTGCGCCGAGTCGCCGCGGAGACACCCGATCTGGTGGTGCTGGACCTCGGCCTGCCCGATCTGGACGGTTCCGACGCCCTGCGGATGCTGCGCGGCATCACCGACGTCCCGATCATCATCGCCACGGCCCGCGACGACGAGCAGTCGGTGGTCAAGCTGCTGCGCGCCGGGGCGGACGACTACATGGTCAAGCCGTTCACGGGCGCGCACCTGGACGCCCGCATCACCACGGTGCTGCGGCGTGCCGGGCGGGCCAGCCGGACGGTGCAGCCCGCGGTGCACACAGTCGGCGGCCTGCGGGTCGACGTCGGTGAGCGCAGCGCCCAGCTCGACGGCGAGCCGCTGGCGCTGACCCGTAAGGAATTCGACCTGCTGGCGTATCTCGCCGCACGACCCGGGCGGGTAGTGTCCCGCCGGGAACTCTTGGAGGAGGTATGGCGGCAGCCATCGGTCGGCGAGGATCAGACCATCGACGTACACCTGTACTGGCTCCGCCGAAAGATGGGCGAGTCCGCGGCGAAGCCGCGCTACCTGCGCACCGTGCGGGGGGTCGGGTTCCGGCTGGTGGCACCGGACTGAGGACGGCGCTGGCCCTGCTCACGGCCGGCATGTGCAGCCTCGTCGCGCTCGCGTTCCTGATCCCTCTCGGGTTGAGCCTGCGCGGGCAGACGCGCGAGGAGGCGATCGCCGACGCGGCTCGACGCAGCGCGCTGGTCACCGGGGCGCTGGCGGTGAGCACGGACCCGGCGGTGGTGGAACGCGCCGTCGTGGCCAGCGGTGAGGGCGCGTCGACCCGGCCGGTGGTGCACGGGCTGGGGTTGGACGAGTCCGCCGGCCGCGCGAGTGGCAGCGACCTGGACCGGGCCCGCGCCGAGCGGCGCTCGCTGGTCACCGACGTCGACGGCGGGGTGGTCCGGCTCGACCCGGTGCTCCTCGGCGACCGGACGGCAGTGGTCGAGGTGTTCGTGCCGGACTCGACGTTGGGCGAGGGCGCCGGCGGCACCTGGCTGTTGCTGTTCGGGGTGGGCGCGGCGATGGCCGGCGCGGCGGTGCTGGTGGTCGACCGGGTGGCCGCCCGCGCGGTGGACGCCACCCGAGGTCTGGTCAAGGCCGCCCTGTCGATCGGCGACGGCGACTTGGGCGTACGCGTGGAGCCGACCGGCCCCCGTGAGCTGGCGGAGGCCGGGTACGCCTTCAACCGGATGGCGGACCGGCTGGACGCGGCGCGCACCGATGAGCGGGAGCTGGTGGCCGACCTGTCACACCGGCTGCGGACGCCGTTGACAGTGCTCCGGCTGGACGCGGAGGCGCTGGAGTCCGACGACACCAGCGTGGGCTCGTTCAGCCCGGCGGAGCTGGACCGGCTGCGGGGCATCCGGCGGATCCGGCAGGCGATCGTCACCCTCGAAGGTGAGATCGACGTGCTGATCAAGACCACCCGCAAGGCGGTGGCCCACGAGGCCGGCCCGGCCATGTGCGACGTCAGCGAGGTCGTCCGGGACCGGATGGTGTTCTGGGCGGCGCTCGCCGGTGACCAGAACCGGCCCCACCGGGTCAACGGCGCCCAGCTGCGCATCCCCGCGCCCGTGCCGCGCGCCGAGCTGGCCGCCGCGCTGGACGCGGTGATCGGCAACGTCTTCCGCTACACCCCGCAGGGAACGGCGTTCGAGGTGGCGGTGTCCCGCCGCGACGGGTATGTCGCGATCCGGATCGACGACGCCGGCCCGGGCATTGCCAACCCGGACCGGGCGCTGCGGAGGGGCACCAGCGACCAGGGCTCCACCGGGCTCGGCCTGGACATCGCCAAGCGGGTGGCGTTGCAGGCCAACGGTTCGGTCAGCATCGACCGGGCCCGGCTGGGCGGCGCCAGCGTGGTGATGCTGCTCGCCGATCCGGAGGCGACGCCCCGGCAGGTCAACCGGTTCGGCCTCGTGGGTCGGATGGCGCGGGACGCCCGGGACCAGAAGACGACCGGCCGTCGCTGGCCCCGGCAGCGCCCCACCGACGACTGAGCGCCCCCGTGCCGGGCGACTGTCCATCGTCGACCGATCGGCCGACGGGGGCGCTCCGATCGGCTGAGCGGACCGGGGCTGTGCGGTGGCGCAAGTCTTCCTTAGATCGCGGTTAACGACTGCGGTCAGAGGCTTGCGGGCTGACAGGATCAGAGCACGAACCCACCAGTTCCACCGGCCAGCGCACCGCGCACCCACACCGGCCGGTGGAGCCGCGCGCGCGGCGGGAGTCTCAGGTCCCCCCACACCCACGCTCCCGCCGCGCGCCCCGCTCACCCGAGCGGCCCGGCCCGATCGGCGTCAGCCGGCGCTGGCGAGGTACGCGTCGATCTCGGCGGTGATCCGCTGCTTGCCGGCCGGGTCCAGGAAGGACGCGGTCACCGCGTTGCGGGCCAGTGCGGCAAGCTCCCCCGGGTCCGCCCCGAGCAGCCGGGCGGCCACCGCGTACTCGTCGTTGAGTGTGGTGCCGAACATCGGCGGGTCGTCGGAGTTGATGGTGACGAGCAGCCCGGCCTCGACCAGCCGGGGCAGCGGGTGCTCGTCGAGGTTGGCCACGGCCCGGGTCCGTACGTTGGACGTCGGGCAGATCTCCATGCCGATCTGCCGCTCGGCCAGGTGCGCGAGCAGCTCCGGGTCCTGGGCTGCGGAGATGCCGTGGCCGATCCGCTCGGCGCCCAGCTCGTTCAGCGCGTCCCAGACGGTCTGCGGGCCGGTGGTCTCGCCCGCGTGCGGCACCGAGTGGAGCCCGGCGGCGCGGGCCTGGTCGAAGAAGGGCCGGAACTGCGGCCGGGGCACGCCGATCTCGGGGCCGCCCAGACCGAAGCTGATGAGCCCGTCGGGGCGCTCGTCGAGCGCGATGCGCAGCGTCTCCTCGGCCGCCGGCAGGCCGGCCTCGCCGGGGATGTCGAAACACCAGCGCAGTTCGAGGCCGAAGTCGGCGGCGGCGCGCTTGCGGGCGTCCTCGATCGCCTCGCAGAACGCCGGCGCGGGGATGCCCCGGCGTACGTGCGAGTACGGGGTGATGGTCAGCTCCGCGTAGCGGACCTGCTGGCGGGCCAGCTCCCGGGCCACCTCGTGGGTGAGGAGCCAGACGTCCTCCGGGTCGCGGATGAGGTCGACGACGCTCAGGTAGACCTCGACGAAGTGGGCGAAGTCGCGGAACTCGAAGTAGCTGGCGAGGGCCGCCGGGTCGGCCGGGACGGGCGAGCGACCCTCGTGCCGGGCGGCCAGCTCGGCGACGATGTGGGGGGAGGCGGAGCCGACGTGGTGCACGTGCAGCTCCACCTTGGGCAGGCCGGCGATGAAGGTGGTCAGGTCGGTCACGAGTTCTCCTGGGCATGAGCGCCGGTGCGGGCGACGACGAAGACGCGGCGGAACGGGAAGGACACCTGGCCGTGCCGCACCGGGTACGCGGCGGCGAGCCGTACGCCCAGCTCGGCCCGGAAGGCCGACCAGCCGGCCGCGTCCAGGGCGGCCCGGACGGGGCGCAGCGCGGTGCCCTCCATCCAGGCCAGCACCGGGTGGTCGGCGGCGGGTTCGGCCGGCAGCAGATGCACGTACGTAGTCTCCCAGGCGTCCACCGCGCAGCCGGCGGCGGTCAGCAGCTCAGCGTAGTCGGCCGGGTCGTCGACCGGGTGGGCGCGCAGTAGCGACGCCAGCTCGGCACGCCAGGCGGGGCGGCCGGCGACCTCGCGCAGCGCCCGGTGCGACGGGGCGTCGAAGTTGCCGGGGACCTGCATGGCGAGCCAGGCGCCGGCGGGTAGGTCGGCGGCCCAGTGGCGCAGCAGCTCCTGGTGGCCGGGCACCCACTGCAGGGCCGCGTTGGTGACCACCACGTCCTCGTCGCCGGCCGGGCGCCAGTTCCGCAGGTCGGCGACGGCGAACTCGACAGGTGTCGGCAGGGCCCGCGCCCGGTCGATCATCTCCGGCGCGGAGTCGAGGCCGACGACCCGGGCGTCCGGCCAGCGCTCGGCGAGGGTCGCGGTGAGTTGGCCGGGGCCGCAGCCGAGGTCGACCACCGTGCGGGGCCGGACGGCCGGGACCCGGGCCAGCAGGTCGTAGAACGGCCGGGAGCGCTCGTCGCCGTAGCGCAGGTACGTCGTCGGATCCCACATCTCCGCCTCCAAACCGTACGTCCGTCTTGTTTACGGTACGGCTCGCGTGGCAGGCCGGCAACCCGATCACTAGGCTCGGGGGTATGGAACAGCGCAGCTTCAACCGGCTCGGCCGGACCGTCGGAGTGGTTGGCCTGGGCGCCTGGCAGCTCGGCGCCGACTGGGGCACGGTCAGCGAGGCCGACGCCATGGGCGTGCTCGACGCCGCCGTGGACGCCGGAGTCACCCTTCTGGACACCGCCGACGTGTACGGCGACGGCCGCAGCGAGCAGTTGATCGGCCGCTTCCTGCGCTCCCGGCCCGACGCCGGCCTGACCGTCGCCACCAAGATGGGGCGGCGCGTCGAGCAGCGGCCGGAGGCGTACACCCTGGCCAACTTCCGGCAGTGGACCGACAGGTCCCGGGCCAACCTCGGCCTGGACACCCTGGACCTGGTCCAGCTGCACTGCCCGCCGACCGCCGTCTTCGCCGACGACACCGTCTTCGACGCCCTGGACACCCTCGTCGCCGAGAAGGCCATCGCGGGGTACGGGGTCAGCGTGGAGACCTGCGACCAGGCGCTCACTGCCATCGCCCGGCCCGGCGTGGCCAGCGTCCAGATCATCCTCAACGCCGTCCGGCACAAGCCGTTGGAGCAGGTGCTGCCGGCGGCCGCGCAGGCCGGGGTCGGCATCATCGCCCGGGTGCCGCTGGCCAGCGGTCTGCTCTCCGGCCGCTACGACGAGAACACCCAGTTCCCGGCCGACGACCACCGCAACTTCAACCGCCAGGGCGCGGCGTTCGACGTCGGCGAGACGTTCTCCGGCGTCGACTACGCGCAGGGGCTCGCGGCCGTGCGCCGGCTCGCGCCGCTCGTCGACGCCGACCGCACGATGGCGCAGTTCGCGCTGCGGTGGGTGCTGGACCAGGCCGGTGTCACAGTCGTCATCCCCGGCGCCCGCGACGCCGAGCAGGCCCGGCGCAACGCCGCGGCGGCCGACCTGCCGCCCCTCACGGCCGCGCAGCTCGCCGGGGTACGCGAGGTCTACGACGAGCTGATCCGCCCGCAGGTGCACGACCGGTGGTGAACCGCCCACCCCTGGTGCTCGCGTCGCACCGCCGCGACGGCGATGCTGGGGGCCTCGGGCGGTGTGCCGCCCGATCTCCGAAGGAGGGCGCGCGATGAGGGGTTGGCTGACGCTCACCCTCGGCCTGCTGGCCGTGGTGATCGGTGCGGTGTGGACGGTGCAGGGCCTCGGCTACGTCGGCGGCAGCGCGATGACCGACGAGCGGCTCTGGGCGGTGATCGGCCCGATCGTGGCCCTGGCCGGGTTGGTCGTGCTCTGGCTGGGCCTGCGCTCGCGCCGTCGACTCTGACGACTGAATGTGGGAAGCCCCGCATCCCGGAAGGGATACGGGGCTTCATCGCAACGACCCCTGGCCGGGTCGTCCACTGACCGGCGGGGGCCGGCCACCCTCGTCAGAGGGGACGGACCTGCTCGGCCTGCGGGCCCTTCTGACCCTGGGCGATCTCGAACTCCACTCGCTGGTTCTCCTCCAGCGTGCGGTAGCCGCTGGACTGGATGGCCGAGAAGTGGACGAACACGTCAGCACCCCCGCCGTCGACGGTGATGAAGCCGAAGCCCTTGTCAGCGTTGAACCACTTCACGGTTCCCTGCGCCATGTGTATCTCCTTCTAAAACTGGCGGCCGTGCACGCCGTGCGGCCGATTGGCCGTTTTCGAGCAGCGGCGTCTGAGGCGGCCCCCACGAAGGGAACTTCTCTCAACCCACGCCATCTCGCAACAGCGTGGAACAGCAAATCACGTACGCAAAAAGTCTGCACGACCTGTCCGACGAATTTCTCCGACATGTGACCTGACGGATGCCCGAGATCGCTGGGCGGCGTGCGGAGCCATGCGAAAGGCCCCCTTCCCGTCGATGGGGAAGGGGGCCCGACGTCGATGTCGGTCAGTCCGGCCAGTGGCCGGTCATCCGGCGGACGCCAACCGCTCCACCCCGGTCCACTGCGGCCCGGACCACCGCGAAGATGGCCCCCTGCAACGCCGCGGCGGCCAGGATCTCGCCCCAACGGCGGTCCTCGTCGGTGGCGTTGGGCGCCTCGCCGTCGCCCGCCGTGACCTTCCAGACCTGCCGGAAGATCGCGCCGGCCACCGTACCCGCGGCGATACCCAACAACACGCCGACCGGCCGGTACGCGACCCTGCCGATGCTCTTGCTCACCTACGCCTCCCCCGCACGATCATCAGAACCACCACGGTGGCCACCGCGCCGGCGGCGATCGCCGCCCACGGCACCGGGTTGCGTCGTACCAGCTCGCTCTTCTCGCGGACCAGGCCGCCCTTGTCGTACGCCTGGGCGCGTGCCATCCCCGCGCCGCGGGCGGCCTGCCCGCGGACCCGGGCCATGGTCTGCGCCGCCTGCTCGCGCATCCGCTCCCGCGCCTGGTCGGCGGACTCCTTCAGGCGGGCCTTGACGTCCGCCTTGGCGGCCAGCGCCTCCATCGTCTCGCCCAGCTCGACCCGGGTGCGGCGGATCTCCTCGCGCAGGGCCTCGGTGTCGCCCGTCCCGTTGCCCGTCATGCCCGACCCCTGTCCTTCACCGCGGCGGCGACGGTGTCCACATCAGCCCGGAGGCTGCGGACCGCTGCCGCCGGCATCGGCGGGACCGCACGACTGACCTGATTCTTTCCCACCAGCGCGAGAATGCCGGCAACCAGGAAGAGAGCCACCGCGACGATCAGGGCGGCGGCCCAGGCGGGCAGCACCAGGTCGAGCAGCAGGATCGCCGTGACGACCAGCGCGCCCAGGCCGTAGAACGCCAGCGCGCCGCCGCCGCCGAACAGGCCGATCCCGATGCCGGCGTGCTTGCCCTTCTGGGTCAACTCCGCCCGGGCCAGCGCCAGTTCGTCCCGTACCAGACGGGAGACCTGTTCGGTGGCCCGCTGCACCAGCTCGGCGGTGGAGGGCTCGCTCCCATTGCGGGATGTGCGGGCATTTGCCACGTCAGCCATGCTGTCCTCCTTTCCTCATCACCGCGCTGTATGCCCGGAGTTGCCGCCCGTCAATCCTAGAGCGCCCCGGGTCGGCGACAGTTCCTGTTGTCCGGTTGCCGCGCCGATCGCCGACAGAGATGCCCGGCAGCAGGTCCCCCGCCAACGCCAACCCAAACCTCCCCACCCACCCCCCTTTGACGGTGATCAAGAGGTTTGCGTCAGGAGTGGCACCTTTACTGACGCAAACCTCTTGATCACCGGAAGGGGTCAGCGGTGGGCGGGCAGCGGGTGGGGGGTCAGCGGGACGGGGTGGCGGGAGTGGGACTGGGGGTGGGGGTCTCGTCGGGGCCGACGAAGGCTTCGCTGCGGGCGTCGCCGTCGTCGCTTCCGCCGAAGACGCGCGCGTCGTCGGGGGCCTCGGTGCCGCCCGGACGTCGGGTCGGCCGCCGGGGCTGCACCCACTGCCACGGCAGGTTGCTGCTGGCGTCGCCCAGCTCGGTACGCATCCGCGGCATCGCGGTGGGCCGGTTGTCCCGGATCCAGGCAACCAGGTGCTCGCGGACGAGGCAGCGCAGGTCCCACAGGCTGCCCGCGTCGGCGGCGCTGACCAGCGCGCGCACCCTTACCGTCCCGCCGGTGGCGTCGGTGACCTGCAGGACGCAGACCCGGCCGTCCCACAGCTCGGTGCCCTCGACCAGCCGGCGCAGCTCCTCCCGCATGGTCTGCACCGGCACGGCCCAGTCGACGTCGAACTCGGCGGTGCCGAGCACTGCCGCCTCGGTCCGGGTCCAGTTCTGGAAGGGCTTGCTGGTGAAGTACGAGGTGGGCAGGATCAGCCGCCGGTCGTCCCAGATCTGGACCACCACGTAGCTCAGGGTCAGCTCCTCGATCCGGCCCCACTCCCCCTCGACGACCACCACGTCGTCGAGGCGGACCGCGTCGCTGAAGGCGAGTTGCAGCCCGGCGAAGACGTTGCCGAGCAGGCTCTGGGCGGCCAGCGCGGCCACCACACCGACCACACCGGCGGAGGTCAGCACGCCGGCGCCGATGCCGCGCACGCTCGGGAACGTCATCAGCATCACGCCGACGGTCAGGATGACGATCACCGCGATGGTCAGCCGCCGCAGCATCACCACCTGGGTCCGCACCCGTCGGGCGTGCCGGTTGTTCGGCACGTCGACGCGGAACCGGGCGAGCGCGGTGTCCTCCACGACGACGAGCAACGCCGCCACCAGCCAGGCCGCGCTGGCGATCACGCAGAGCACCAGCAGGTGCAGCAGCAGCCGCCGCCAGCTCTCACCGACGGCGTACCCGGTGCTGAAGCGGACGGCGAACTGCACCGCGAGCACCGTGGCGGCGACCTGGAACGGGCGGTGCGCGTGGTCGGTCAACTCGGTCATCAACAGCGAGCGCCGACCGAACCGTCGGGTGAGCCGGTGGATGACCTCGACCAGGAAAAGGGCGACCGCCGCCGCGGCGAGCGCGGCGACGGCCGTTTCGAGATAGCTCTGCACGAGTGGGGCGCTTCCCTTCGACCCGGGGGGCGGTACTTCGGGCAAAAGCCCAATAGTGCCGCACGTCCCCGGTATCGACCAGCTCAGACCTTGCGGTACCGGGACTGGAGGAAGCAGTAGACGCCGAAGCAGGCGATGCCCAGGGCGACCAGGGTCAGCAGGGCCGTGCCGTACGACTGCTCGCGCAGCGTGCGCAGGGCAGCGTCCAGGCCGCGGGCCTTCTCCGGGTCGTAGTTGACCGCGGCCACGATGACCAGCAGGCCGGCGATACCGTACGCGACGCCCTTGGCGACGTAGCCGGCGATCCCGAGGCGACGGGCCAGCTTGCGGGTCTGCGGGCTCATCTCACCGGTCTTCAGGTGCTTCTCGAACGTCTTCTTCAGCCCGTAGATCACCAGGCCGACACCGATCGCGGCGACCACCAGTCCGGCCAGGCCGACCAGCCAGCGGCCCCCGGTGGAGGTCATCAGCTTGCCGGTCAGCGCCTCCTGGCTGTCGGCGCTGTTGGAGCCGGCGTCGGAGAAGACCTTGAACGCGGTCCAGGCGAAGTAGAGGTAGACGATGGTCCGGCCGGCCGAGGCGAGCCGTTCGGTGACCCGCTCCCGGCCCCGCTCGGCGCGGTGCCCGACCGCCGCCTCCAGCCCCTGCCAGATCGCCATGGCGAGCAGGCCGACCGCGGTGGCGATGACCAGGAACTTGCCCAGTGGCTGCGCGGCGAGCGTCCGCAGCGCGCCGGACTGGTCGCCGTCGTCGGACGACGTGCCGAACGCGATCTGCAGGGCCAACCAGGCGAAGAGCAGGTGAACGATGCCGTAGCCGATGAAGCCGGCCCGGGCGAGGAGTTCCAGCCACCGGCTGTCCGCCGTGCGGGAGGCGGTGGCTTCGGCGCTACGGGTGAGTGACATGCCGCCACAATCTCCGATTTCGACGATTCCCAAACGTCGGCCACCGCCGCCCGCCAGGTCAGTTGCCCGGGTTGCGGGAAACGCGGATCTTGACCTGCTGGTCGGTGACGCTGTCGACGGTGACCGCGAAGCCGCCGGCCTCGGTGGCCTGCTGGCCGGTGGTGAGGGTGAGCTGCTCGCCGGCGACCTCGACGGTCACCTGGTCGCCCTCGGCCCCGACGAGCTTGGCCTCGACGCCCAGGATCGTGGCGCTCGCGTCGACACCCCGCTCGAAGGTGACGGTGCAGGCGTCCAGCCCACAGTCGGTGGAGGCGCCCTGGGAGCTGCAACCGGCGAGCACGGCGAGGCCGAGCGCGAGACCGGCGAACAGGCCGGCGGCGCGGCGGACGGGGGGCAGGCCGATGGTGGTGGGTCGGTTCGTCACCTCGCCAAGGGTACGAGACGTCTGCGACGCCCAGCCGGGAGCGAGCGCGCAACGCACCCCGGCTAGGGTCCCGACATGGCCTTCGACATCGCCCGTACCCGGGCCGCCTATCCCGCCCTGACCGAGGGCTTCACCCACTTCGACGGCGCCGGGGGCACCCAGACCGCGGCCGGTGTGATCGACGCGGTCACCGACGTGATGCGTACGGCCGTCGGCAACCGCAGCGCCGCGTTCGAGCCGGGCCGCCGCTCGCTGGAGGTGGTGGCGGCGGCCCGTCAGGCGGTCGCCGACCTGCTCGGCGCCGAGCCGGACGGAGTGGTGCTGGGCCCGAGCGCGACCGCGCTGACGTACACCCTGGCCCGCACGCTCGGCGCTGGTTGGCGGCCCGGCGACGAGGTGGTGGTGTCCCGGCTCGACCACGACGCCAACGTGCGCCCGTGGGTGCAGGCCGCCGAGGCGGCCGGCGCGACGGTGCGCTGGGCCGAGTTCGACAGGCACACCGGCGAGCTGCCCACCGGTCAGTACACCGACCTGGTCGGCGAGCGGACCCGGCTGGTCGCGGTGACCGCCGGCAGCAACGCCATCGGCACCGTGCCGGACGTGCCGGCGATCGCCAAGATCGCGCACTCCGTGGGGGCACTGGTCTGCGTCGACGGAGTCCACTCGGTGCCGCACGGGCCGACCGACCTGGCGTCGCTCGGCGCGGACGTGCTGGTCACCAGCGCGTACAAGTGGTCCGGGCCGCACCTGGCCGCGATGGTGGCCGACCCGGCCCGGTGGGCGGCGCTGCGCCCGGCGAAGCTGGTGCCGTCCTCGGACGCGGTGCCGGACCGCTTCGAGTACGGCACGCCGAGCTTCGCGCTGCTGGCCGGCGTGACCGCCGCGGTGGACCACCTCGCCGGGCTGGACCCGGACGCGGTAGGTGACCGCCGGGCGCGGCTGCGGGCCGGACTGGCCGCCGCGCAGGCGCACGAGGAGGCGCTGCTGGACCGGCTGCTCGCCGGTCTCGCCGCGCGGCCCGCGATCACCGTCTACGGCTCGCCGGCGCGGCGCTGCCCGACGGTCTCCTTCCGGGTCGCCGGGATGTCGCCGGTGGCGACCCAGCAGGCGCTGGGCGAGGCCGGGTTCTGCCTGTCGTCCGGTGACTACTACGCCTACGAGTACTTCCAGACGCTGGGTCTGCGCGACAGCGGCGGCGCGGTGCGGGCCAGCATCTACCACTACAACACGGCGGACGAGGTGGACCGGTTGCTGGCCGAACTCGACGCGGTGGCCGACCGGACGGGGACAATGGCCCGGTGAGCACCCTCGTCGAGGACAACCCCGCCAAGAACCGCTTCGAGATCCTGGTCGACGACGCGCTGGCCGGCTTCACCGCGTACGTGCCCCGCGGGGAGGTGCTGGTCTTCACCCACACCGAGGTGGACCGCGCCTTCCAGGGCAAGGGCGTCGGCGGCGCGTTGATCCGGGGCACCCTGGATCAGGTGCGTACCCGCGGCGGCCGGGTGGTGCCGCAGTGCCCGTTCGTGGCGGCGTTCATCGACAAGCACCCCGAGTACGCCGACCTGGTCGCCGAGCAGCCGTAACCCGACCGGTCACCCGGGGTCAGCGGGCCCGGCCGGTCAGCGCCTCGGCGGCGGCCTGCCCGCTGGCCCGGGTGGCGCCGTGGGTGGCCAGGTGCACCGCCCCGGTGACCAGCTCGGGCACGCCCAGCTCGACCACCACCGCGTCGGGCCGGGCGCTGAGCGCACGCCGCACCGCCGCGCGCATCCACTCGTGCCGGTGCAGGTCACGCACCACCAGGACGAGGGGGCGGTCCCCGGCTGCGGCGCCCGGGTCGGCGGGCACGTCGGGCTCGGCGTGGCGGACCGTCGTCGTGCCGGGCAGCAGCTCGCCCAGCGGTTCCCCGATGCCCCACGGGGTCTCCGCGCCGATGGCGATGTTGCGTGGCGGCTCGAACTCGACCACGTACGCGGCGCGGGTCAGCGGCAGCGCGCTCGGCGCGGCCGGGCCGGTGGTGATCCGCACGGCACGACGGGCCGCGACCAGCCCGACATCCGAGGCCCCGTGGACGGCGCCCGAGCGGGCGGCGCGGGCGGCCACCGTCCAGGCGGCGAGCTGACCGACCCGTTTGGCGGCCTCGGCGAGGCGTTCCTCGGGCAGTTCACCGGCGACGACGGCGGCCACGATGGCGTCGCGCAGCTCCCGGGCCGCCCCTTCGTCGGCCCGCTCACCACCGACGCAGATCGCGTCGGCCCCGGCGGCGAGCGCCCGCACCGCCGCGCCGGCGAAGCCGTACCGGTCGGCGACCGCGCGCATCTCCACCGCGTCGGTCACCACCACGCCGGAGAAGCCCATCTCGTCGCGGAGCAGCCCGCCCAGGATGCGCTGGCTCAGCGTGGCCGGCAGCCGCTCGTCGAGCGCGGGCACCAGCAGGTGACCGGTCATCACCGCCTGCACGCCGGCCGCCACGGCGGCGCGGAACGGCGCCAGCTCGCAGGCGTCCAGACGGGCCCGGTCGGCGGTGATCCGGGGCAGGTCGTGGTGGGAGTCGACGCGGGTGTCACCGTGCCCGGGGAAGTGCTTGGCGCAGGCGGCCACGCCACCGCGCTGCAACCCGCTGATCCAGGCGGCGGTGTGCCGGGCGACGAGCGCCGGGTCGGCCCCGAACGACCGGACGCCGATCACCGGGTTGGCCGGGTTGGAGTTGACGTCGGCGTCGGGCGCGTAGTCGAGGGTCACCCCGGCCGCCGCCAGCTCGATGCCGAGGTCGAGGGCGACCGCCTCGGTCAGCGCCGGGTCGTCGACCGCGCCGAGGGCGAAGTTGCCCGGTCGGGAGCTGCCCCGGCCGGACTCGATGCGGGTGACGTCGCCGGCCTCCTCGTCGATCGCCACGATGACGTCCGGCCGCTCGGCGCGCAGCGTGGCGGTCAGCGCCGCCACCTGGGCGGTGTCGACGACGTTGCGGGCGAAGAGCACCACCGAGCCGAGCCCCTCGCCGAGCCAGCGGCACACCCAGGGTGGCGGCGTGGTGCCGACGAACCCGGGTTGCAGGACGGCGGCGGCCAGTGCCGGAAGGTGCCCGGCGGGCGCGGTCACGCCGTGGTCCCGAAACGCTCGACGTCGGTCGCGGACGCCGTGGCGCCGACCCGCTGGTTGCGCTCGCTCATGCGGCCCCCGTACCCCATCTCTCGCGCGCCCTCGGCGCACCGCCACCGGCAGGCGGTGCTGCCATGGTCACACCGAGCGATTCAATAGTCAATAAACCTTACAGTTGCCCGGCGGCACCGTTCCCGGGGAGAGTGCGGGGATGGATCCCGCCCTGCTGGCCGACGCCACGAGCCCGGCCGACATCCCCGGCGTACGCCTGCTCGGCCTGGTGGTCGGCGCCCTGCTCCTGCTCGCGGCGATCCGGGCGATGTTCGGCCGACGGTGACCTGGCGTCGCCGCGCCCGAACCGGTGTGTGACCCGCCGCCGCCGGGGTACGGCTTCGGCATCGAGCAGGACACGCGCGCCGAGGGGGCACGATGAAGATCGGTTATTTTCTGTCCAGTGAGGAGTTCACGCCGGCCGAGCTGGTGGAGCAGGCACGCGGCGCCGAACGGGCCGGCTTCGAGGCGCTGTGGATCTCCGACCACTATCACCCCTGGGTGGACGCGCAGGGTCAGAGCCCGTTCGTCTGGTCGATGATCGGCGCGCTCAGCCAGGTCTGCTCGCTGCCGGTGACCACTGCGGTGACGTGCCCGACCGTACGGATCCACCCGGCCGTGATCGCCCAGGCGGCGGCGACCAGCGCGGTGCTGCACGGCGGGCGGTTCATGCTCGGCGTCGGCACCGGCGAGGCGCTCAACGAGCACATCTTCGGCGACGCCTGGCCGCAGGCCGACGTCCGACTGGAGATGTTGGAGGAGGCCGTCGAGGTGCTGCGCGAGCTGTGGGAGGGCGGCTTCGTCAACCACCACGGCAAGCACTACACGGTCGAGCACGCCCGGATCTACACCCTGCCCGACACGCCGCCGCCGATCTACATCTCCGGGTTCGGGCCGAAGGCCATCGACCTGGCCGCCCGCATCGGCGACGGCTACGTGAGCACCATGCCCGACGGCGACATGGTCCGGCGCTTCCGCGAGAACGGCGGCGGTGACAAGCCGTGCCAGGCCGGCTTCAAGGCGGCGTACGCGGCCAGCGAATCCGAGGGCGCGCGGATCGCGTACGAGCGCTGGCCCAACGCCGGGGTGCCGGGCGAGCTGTCCCAGGTGCTGCCCTCGCCGCGGCATTTCGAGCAGGCCGCCGAGCTGGTCACGCCGGAGATGGTGCGCGACGCGTTCGTCTGCGGCAACAGCGCCGAGGCACACCTGGAGATGATCGACAAGTACGCCAAGGCCGGCTTCGACGAGGTGTACGTGGCCAACACGGGCCCGCACTACCAGGGGCTGTTCGACCTCTATCAGCGCGAGGTGCTCCCCCGCCTGCGCTGAGCCACGGATCCGCCGAGCCCATGATCGCCGAACGCGTTTCGGCGGTCATGGGCTCGGGTACCTCCGGCCCTCGATGAAACTGTCCACGCACTCGATGACGTTGCGCCGCGCGGCGCGGAGCCTCTTCGGCTGGAACGCGCTGCGGCCCAACCAGCTCGCCGCCATGCGTGCGGTGATGAAGCGCCGTGACGCCCTGGTGGTGCTGCCCACCGGCGCCGGCAAGTCGGCGATCTACCAGATCCCGGCCAGCCTGATCCCCGGCCCCACCGTGGTGATCTCTCCGCTGCTGGCGCTCCAGCAGGACCAGATCGCGGCGCTCAACGAGCGGCAGCGTCCGGAGCTGCGGGCGGTGCGGATCAGTTCGAACGAGTCGGCCGCGCAGCAGGCCGAGGCGATCGCCGAGATCGAGTCGGGCCGCGCGGAGTTCCTGTTCATCACGCCGGAGCAGTTGAGCAACCCGGACCGGATGGCCGAGGTCGCCGCGCTGAAGCCGGCGCTGGTGGCGATCGACGAGGCGCACTGCATCTCCGCCTGGGGGCACGACTTCCGGCCCGACTACCTGGCGCTGGGCCACCTCATCGAGGGCATCGGCCGGCCGCCGGTGGTCGCGCTGACCGCCACCGCCTCGCCGCCCGTACGCGACGACATCATCGCCCGCCTGCGGCTGCGCGAGCCGGAGGTGGTGGTGTCCGGGCTGGACCGGCCCAACCTGTTCCTGGAGGTGGCGCACTGCCCCACCGAGGACTACCGGTGGCGGCGGCTGATCGCGCTGCTGCGCGACGACGAGCGACCGGGGATCATCTACGTGCCGACCCGCCGGTCGGCCGAGGAGCTGGCCGAGCGGTTGACCGGGGCTGGCTTCCCGGCGCAGTTCTACCACGGTGGGATGGCGACCGGCGCGCGCAACGAGCTGCACGAGGCGTTCCTCGCCGATGAGGTGCCGATCATGGTGGCCACCTCGGCGTTCGGCATGGGTATCGACAAGCCGAACATCGCCTGGGTGGTGCACATGGCGCTGCCCGACTCGCCGGACAGCTACTTCCAGGAGATCGGCCGCGCCGGGCGCGACGGGCAGCCGGCCCGGGTGCTGCTGCTCTGGCAGGCCGAGGACGTCGGCCTGCAACGATTCTTCAGCGGCGGCCTGCCGGACTCCGAGGAGCTGCGGGACCTGGCCGCGCTGCTGCGCCGCAAGGCGGCCACCAAGACCGAGCTGCGCGAGACCACCGGTCTCGGCCCGCGCAAACTGGGCCAGTACCTGTCGCTGCTGGAGCAGGTCGGCGCCGCCGAGCCGCGCGCCCGCCAGCGCATCGGGGCTCCCCGCTACTCGCCCACCCCGACCGACGCGGCGGCGGCGGCGCTGGCCGAGGCGGAACGCCAGCAGACCGTGACCCGCTCCCGCACCGACATGATGCGGGCCTTCGCCGAGACCACGGCCTGTCGCGGGCAGACCCTCCTGGCCTACTTCGGCGAGCAGATGACCGAGGTCTGCGCGCACTGCGACAACTGCCACCGGGGCACCAGCGTGGCCGACCAGGGCGCGGTCGGGCCGTTTCCGGTGCACAGCCAGGTGCGCCACGCGGAGTGGGGGCACGGCCTGGTGCTCTCCCACGAGGACGACAAGATGACGGTTCTCTTCGATGAGGTCGGGTACAAGACCCTGTCGGTGCGCGTGGTGTCCGAGCAGGGTCTGCTGACCCTGGACTAGCCTGACCCGGGCACCGGTGCGGGGCCCGTGGATTGACCACACTGAGCAGGGCGGAAGGGGCATTGCCGTGATCGAGCAGCCGGCGTACACCGGTTTCGGTTTCTCCGACGGGGAGTGGGGGCTGCTGGTCGGTCTTCCGCAGTCGGTGCTGACCGCGGCGAGCGCCGCCGAGTCCGACGGCACCCGCCGGACCATGGCGGAGAACGCGGCCGGGTTGGAGACCATCGGCGCGGGCCGGGAGTCGGCCAGCCCGCTGGTCGCCGCCGTGGCCGGCGAGATCGTGACCCAGGTCGGCGACCCCGAGGCCGGCGAGGAGCTGCCGGTCATCGCGCCCGCCGACCCGCAGGGGTACATCGACGACGTGCTGGTGCGGGCCGGTGAGGCGTCCGCGTTGCTGGCCGCCCGCGTCGACGAGGGCGAGGCCGGGGCGTACAAGCACTGGCTCGTGAAGATCGCGGACCAGGTGGTCGGCGCCGCGTCCAGCGGCGGGCTGCTCGGCCTCGGCGGCGAGTCGGTGAGCGACTCCGAGCGGCGGTTCCGCGACCGGCTCGCCCACGTGCTCAACGACTGACCGACGACGTTTCCGACAGCGGCGTACCGCCCGGTTCGGTCGGCTCGGCGGCCAGTGCCGCCGGGTCGGCCGGCCGGACGCCACGCAGCGTCACCAGCGCGACCACCGCGCCCAGAACCATCGCCACCATGGCGGCGATCGCGGCGAGGTGCAGCCCGTCGGTGAAGGCGAACCGGGCCGCGTGCAGCACCGCGTCTCCCACCTCCGCCGGCAGTCCCCGGGTCACGGCGAGAGCGCCGCCCAGCGTCTCCCCGGCCGCGTCGCGGGCGTCGGCCGGCAGCCCGGCCGGCAGCTCGTCCAGGACCTCGCGGCGGTAGATCGCGGCGCCCACGCTGCCCAGGATGGCCATCCCCAGCGCGCCGCCCAGCTCGCTGCTGGACTCGGTCAGCGCGGAGGCGACACCTGCCTGCTCCGGCGGCGCCGCACCGAGGACCAGCTCGGTGACCAGCGACATCACCATCACCAGGCCGCCCGCGTACACGCTGGCGCCGACCAGCAGCAGCCAGAGCGGCGTCTCGGGGGTGACCCGGGTCAGCACCGCGAAGCCGAGCACGGCGATCGCGAAGCCGGCGCCGATCAGGTACGCCCGCTCGACACGCTGGGCGAGCGCGGCGGCGGCCGGGGCGACGCCGCCCACGGCGAGGGACGGCACCAGGCTCCACAGCGCCGCCCGCAGCGGGCTCAGGCCGAGCACCAGTTGCAGGTGCTGGGTGGTGAAGATGGCGAACCCGACGAGGGCGAACATCGCCAGCAGGTTGACCGCGAGCGACCCGGCGAAGCCGTGGCGGCGAAACAGCGCCAGGTCGACCATCGGGTGAGCCCGGGTCCGCTGCCGGTGCAGGAAGAGCGCCCCGACGAGCAGACCGGCGACGACCGCCAGCACCCGGACCGCGCTGACGCCGTCGCGGGCCATCTCCTTGATGCCGTAGATCACCGGCAGCAGCGCGCCGAGCGACAGCGCCGCGCTGAGCAGGTCGAACCGCCCGCGCACCGGGTTGCGGAACTCGGGCACCAGGACCGGGGCGAGCAGGAGCAGCAGCACCATCGCCGGAATGTTGATCAGGAAGATGGAGCCCCACCAGAAGTGCTCCAGCAGGACGCCGCTGAGCACCGGACCGACGGCGATGCCGCCGGTGAGCGTGGCGGTCCAGATGCCGATCGCGGTGCCCCGCTGCTTGGCGTCGTGGAACATGTTGCGCACCAGGGCGAGCGTGGACGGCATCAGGGTGGCCCCGCCGACGCCGAGCACGGCGCGCGCGGCGATCAGCGTCGCGGCGCTGTCGGCGTACGCGGCCAGCAGGGACGCGGCGCCGAACGCGGTGGCGCCCAGCAGCAGGAGCCGACGCCTGCCGATCCGGTCGCCGAGCGCGCCCATGGTGATCAGCAGTCCGGCGAGCACGAAACCGTAGATGTCGAAGATCCAGAGCTGCTGGGTGGCGGTGGGCCGCAGCTCCTCGCTGATGAACGGGACGGCGAAGTAGAGCACCGACACGTCCATCGAGACCAGGAGCAGCGGCAGCATCAGCACCGCGAACCCGATCCACTCCCGCCGGCCCGCGCGGGGTGCCGGTGAGGTCGTCGCTGTCATGGGAGGACTCCTTCTGCGTATGACGTACGCTGTTATGCGTAGACCATACGCAGAACTAGGATGGCGGGGCAAGGAGGAAATGTGGCGGAGACGCAAGACGACACCGGCCCGGCGCTCCCGCCGGCCATCGAGAGCGCCTGGGGCCTGCGCGAGCGGCCGCCGCGGGGCCCCCGACCCGGCCTCAGCGTGCCCGCCATCGTCGACGCCGCCGTGCGGGTCGCCGACGCCGACGGGCTGACGGCCGTCTCGATGAGCCGGGTGGCCAAGGAGTTGGGCGCGGCCACCATGGCCCTCTACCGGCACGTCGGCTCCAAGGACGAGCTGCTGATGCTCATGGTGGACGCCGGTTACGGCCCGTCGCCCGGCCCGGCCGCGCCGGACGACGACTGGCGTGCCCGCCTGACCCGCTGGGCCTGGGCCGAACACGACGTGCTGCGACAGCGCCCCTGGCTGCTGCACGTGCCGATCACCGGCCCACCTGTCACGCCCCAGCAGCTCGACTGGATGGAGGACGGGCTGCGCTGCATGGACGCCACCGTCCTGGCCGAGGCCGAGAAGATGTCGGTGATCCTGCTGATCACCGGGTACGTCCGCAACGAGGCGACACTCACCAACCAGATCGCCGAGGGCAGCCGGGCCGCCGGCATCGAGCCGGGCGAGCTGATGCCGGCGTACGGCCGGATGGTGGGCCGCCTGATCGACCCGGCCCGTTTCCCGGCGCTGCTGCGGGTGCTCAACGCCGGCGTCCTCGACCAGGACGACGACCCGGACGACGAGTTCACGTTCGGCCTGGACCGGATCCTCGACGGCATCGAGGCGCTGATCGCCCGCCGAGCGGCCTGAGGCGGCCCCGATGCTGCCCGTCGAGACCGTCGACACCACGGTCCTGCCACCCGGTGAACGGTTCGGCATGTGGCTGGACCTGGTGGCGCGCACCTCCGCGCCGCTGCGGATCCGATCCGAACACACGGCCGACTTCGCCGCCCGGGCCGACTTCGTCGACCTCGGCGCGATCCAACTGGTCGAGTACCAGTACCCGTCGCTGGACGCCACCCGCACCCGCAAGCTGGTCCGCCGGTCGGACCCGGAACTCTACGTGCTCGCCCTCACCACCGGAGGCGTCGGCACGTCCAGTCAGGACGGTCGTCGCAGCGAGATCCTGGCCGGCGAGTTCACCTTCTACGACGCCTCCCGCGAACACGACGTCTGTCACCACTCGACCGATCCGCAACGGACCCCGGCCACCTCGATCATCACGCTGATCCCGCACGACGCACTGCCGCTGCCACGCCAGCGGATGGTCGCCCTCTACGGCGGCCGGATGTCCGGCAGCGAGGGGCTCGGGGCGCTGCTGGCGCAGTTCCTGCTCCAGGTGACCGGCCATCGGGAGCAGTACCACGCCGCCGACGCCGACCGGCTCGGCGCGGTGGGGCTGGACCTGGTCACCACAATGCTCGGCCGGCATCTCGTCGCCGAGGACGCGGTGCCGACGGAGGTCCGCCGCCGGGCGCTGGTCGCCCAGGTGCAGGCGTACATCCACCGCCACCTGGGCGACGCGACGCTCAGCCCGCAGGTCGTCGCGGACGCCCAGCACATCTCGCTGCGCACCCTGCACCGCCTCTTCGAGGCCGAGAACGCCACCGTCGCGTCGTACATCCGGGACCTTCGGCTGGCCCGGTGCCGGCGTGACCTGACCGACCCGACGCTGCGGACCCAGCCCGTGCAGGTCATCGCCGCGCACTGGGGCTTCGGCGACAAGGCCCACTTCAGTCGCGTGTTCCGGGCGGAGTACGGGATGAGCCCGCAGGAGTGTCGCGACGGCATGGCGCTTCCGGCGCGGCCCGTCAACCGCCTGGCGTCCAGAGTCAACTCGTCCCGGGCAGACTGACGACCGACGTGGCCGAGGCAATGCCCGCGCACCCGGGCTCGACAGCGGCCACGAACGGGGGCCGTGGCGAGGCGCCCGCCGCGGGATGCGGCGGGCGGCCGCCCGGTGCCGCCCCCGGGCCGAGGCTCCGGCCCCGTCGCTTCCCCCCCAGGATCGTCGGCGGGGCCGGTCAGGCCTTCTCCAACAACTCCAACACGATCCGCTCGATCTCCGCACGAGGCGCACCCGGATCCACAGGTGCCACCACTCCGTCGTGGTAGAGGTCGACGACCCGGGGGTCCACGTAGGACGTCCGCGCCACCGTCGGGGTGTTGCCCAGCAGCTCGGCCACCGCACGCATCACCGCCGCCACCGCCCTGCGCCGGGCGGTGGTCGAGCGGGCCGGGTCGGCCGCGGCCAACTCCGCGGCGGCGAGCACCGTGGCATGCCAGGTGCGGAAGTCCTTGGCGGTCATCTCGCCGCCGCTGGCATCGCGCAGGTAGCCGTTGACCTCGTCGCTGCGCACGTCGCGCCACTCCCGACCGTCCCAGTAGCCGAACAGCCGCTCCGCCCGTCGACGACGCCGGCGCAGGTTGACCAGCACCTCGCACAGCTCCGGGTCCTCGATCCGGCGCACCTGCTCGATGCCGCCCTTGGCGGGAAACTCGAAGACCACGCAGTCGCCGCGCCTACGGGCGTGCTCCGGACGCAGGGTGGACACCCCGAACGTCGGGTCGTCGCCGGCCGCGTACTGGTCGCTGCCGACCCGGAACATCCCCATGTCGAGCAGGCGGGCCACGGTCGCCAGCACCCGGTCCCGGCCCAACCCTCGCCCGCTGAGGTCCTGACCCACCCGATCCCGCAGCTCCGGCAGCCGCCGGGCCACCTCCAGCATGTGGTCGAACTTCGCCGCGTCCTGCTTCTCCCGCCACACCGGGTGGTAGACGTACTGCTTGCGTCCGGCCGCGTCGACGCCGGTCGCCTGGATGTGCCCGTTCGCGTGCGGCGCGATCCACACGTTCTCCCAGGCCGGCGGGATCACCAGGTCCCGCAGCCGCGCCAGGACGGCGGGATCCCGCACGACCGCGCCGCCCGGATCGACGAAGCTCCAGCCCTTGCCGCGCCGGCGTCGCCCGTAACCGGGCCGACCCGGGTCGCTACGCCGCAACCGCACCGGAGACCCGCACCGCCCTCTCCACCTCGTCCACGGCGGCCAGCACCTCGTCGAGGCGCAGGGCCGTCAGTGTCGGGTGGCTTCCTACCCCGTCCCACAGGTGCAAATCCCCGTCGCCGACCCACAGCGCCCGGTGTCGGGGCCGGTCCGGCGGCGGCCCCCACGCCGCCGGGGGCACCGGCCCGAAGAGCACCACCGACGCGGTCCCGTACGCGGTGGCCAGGTGGGCCACGCCGGTGTCCCCGCTGACCACCAGGCGGGCGTCGGCGACCAGCGCGGCCAGCGCGCCGAGATCGGTCCGGCCGGCCAGCACAGCGTCCGGCGCCAGGCCGGCCTCGTCGGCCACCCGGGCGGCCAGCGCGCGTTCGTCGGCCGAACCGGTGACCAGCACCCGGTGCCCCCGTTCGTCGAGAGCCCGGGCCAGGGCCGCGAACCGTTCGGCGGGCCACCGCTTGGCGGGGACCTTGCTGCCCGGATGCAGGACTGTGGCGCCGGTCGGCCGGCCAGCCGTCGCGGGCCGGCGCAGGCCGAGATTCCGGCGGTCGGTCGGAATGTCGTACCAGGACAGCAGCCGGCACCAGCGGTCCACCTCGTGCTCGTCGGCGACCCACCGCGGCCCGTCGCCGAACCCGGCGTCGGCGTTCGCGAAGGCGAGCAGCCGCCCCGGACGGGCGGCGGCCAGCAGTCGATGCGACTGTGGTCCGCGCCCGTGCAGATTCACCGCGACCTCCGGGGCGGGGCCGGGCCAGGACGGCCCGTCCAGCCCGGCGGTGTCCACCAGCCGGTCGACGCCCCCGACCAGGTCGACAAGCGGGGCCAGGCCGCCGGGCGCGGCGAGCACCAGCTCCCGGTCGGGGTACGCGGCCCGCAACGCCCGCAGCGCCGGCACCGCGGTGACCAGGTCGCCGACGCCGAGGGCGCGCAGCACGAGGATCACGGGTACGACGTCTCCTGCTCGGCGCAGACCACCAGCTCGCGCACCGCGCAGCCGGGCGGCTGGTTGAGCGCGAACATGACCGCCGCGGCGGTGTCCACGGGGTCGTTGAGGATGGCGTCCGGCCCCGGCTTGTACTGCGGGTCGCGCTCGTCGAAGAACGCGGTCCGCATCCCGCCCGGAATGAGCAGGGTGACCCCGACCTCGCCGGCGAGCTCGGCGGCCAGGGCGCGGGTGAACCCGACCACGCCGAACTTCGCCGCGCAGTACGCGGTGGCGTCGCTGACCGCCTTGACCCCCAGGGTCGAGGCGACGGTGACGATGCGACCGCGGGAGGTCTGCAGGAACGGCAGCGCGGCCCGGATCACCGCGGCGGTGGCCAGCAGGTCCACGGCGACGATCCGGTCCCAGGTCTCCCCCGGCACGTCGGCGAGCCGACCCGGCACGTCCATGCCGGCCGCCGTGACCACCGCGTCCAGGCCACCGGCCTGCTCGGCGAGGTGCACGGTGGCCACCTCGGCGGCGCGGGTGTCGGCGAGGTCGCACTCGGTCCACGACACGCCGTCGGCCGGCGCCTGCCGGTCCAGCACGAGCGGGCGGCCACCGGAGGCGGCCACCGCCGCGACCACCGCCGCGCCGAGCCCGCTGGAGCCGCCGGTGACCAGGACGGTGGGCCCGGCGCCGGGCCTCGTGGCGGTCATCGGGCGCGCTCCCGCGTCGTCGACACCGGCTGCTGCGGTCGTCCGCCCAGGCCGGGCGCCGGATCGCCGGCCGAACGGGCGATCAGGTCACTTGTGGAACGACCGTCGAGGTACGGCACCACCACGGTGTTCCCGCCCCAGCGGCGCAGGACCTCGGCCTCGGGGAGCCCGGCCTCGTCGCCGCCGCCGGTGGCGTAGTCGCCGCCCTTGACCCAGACATCGGGGCGCAGCCAGGACAGCACCGCCTCGGGCGTCGGCTCGTCGAAGACGAGGACCGCGTCGACGCAGCTCAGCGCGGCCAGCAGCCGGGCACGGTCACCCTCGGACATGACCGGCCGGTCCGGCCCCTTCAAGCCGGCCACGCTGGTGTCGGAGTTCACGCAGACGATCAGGCAGTCGCCGAGCTGGCGGGCGGCCTGCAGGGTGGCCACGTGCCCGGCGTGCAGCAGGTCGAAGCAGCCTCCGGTGGCCACCACGGTGCCGCCGGCACCCCGCACCTCGGCGAGCAGCGTGGCGACCGCAGCGATGCCCACCCGCTCGCCACCCGGGCCGGCGATCGCGTGCCCGCTCGCCGGTGCGCGGCCCGCTCGCAGGATGCGCGAAAGCGGCTGTTCCGGTGGCGGCAGGGCCGTGGCCACTCCCCCGCCCGCCACGTACGCGGACGCCTCGGCGACCGCCGCCTGCACCGCCTCGGAGACCAGCGCGCCCTCGGCCAGGGCGAGACTGGCGGCGGCGGCGAACCGGTCGCCGGCCCCGCAGGTGTCGCCCTCGGCGCTGCCCGGGGTGGGCACCACCAGCGGCGTCGATCCGGCGTGGCAGAGCAACGCGCCGTCCCCGCCCAACGTCACCGCGACCGCGCCGGCCCGCCACCGCCGCCGCAGCCCCTGCGCGCCCCGGGACGCGGCGGCCAGCCGGGACGCGCCGGGCAGCGCGGGGACCAGCTCGCGTACCTCCGACTCGTTCGGGGTGGCCAGGTGCACCCCGGGCACCGCCGCCGGACCGCGCGGGTGCGGGTCCCACACCACCGGCGCGCGGGTGGCGGCCAGCGCGGCACGCAGCGCGGGCTGGCGGGCCACTCCCCGGCCGTAGTCGCTGACCAGCACCGCCGACGCGGCAGCGAGCACCCGCAGCACCTCGTCGGACGGCTGGCCCGGCTCACCGGAGGCGCCGCCCCGGTCGTGACGCAGCAGCACCCGGCCCCGGGCCCGCAACCGGATCTTCTCGGGCGTCGCCCCGGCCAGGCTCAGCGGGTACACCTGCACGCCGGCCGCGGCGAGCAGCGCGCTGAGCCGCGCGCCACCGGCGTCGTCGGCGAGCGCGGTGACCAGCACCACCTCGGCGCCCTGCGCGGCCGCGAAGACCGCCGCGAGGCCGGCGCCGCCGGGCCGGTCGACGGCCGACGTCTCGTCGAGCACCGGGACCGGGGAGTCCGGGCAGAGGCGGTTCACCACCCCTTCCACGTCCCGATCGAGCAGGGTGTCCCCGACCACCACCACGGGTCCCCTCACGCTTTCCTCCTCATCCTCACGCGTCGACCTGCTGTCCGGCCCCGCCGTCGAGCACCACCTCGACCCCGGTCCGCACCGGCCCGGACGCGAGCCGACCGGCCGGCGCCGGCTCGGCGGGCACGCCCGCGGCGGCACCTGTCACGGCAAGCGCTGCGGGCAGTTCCTGTTCGAGGTACTCGCAGAGCAGATGGCTGGTCACGAGATGCAGCTCCTGGACGACCTGACTGTCGGCCGACGGCACCGCCAGCACCTCGTCGCAGGCGTCGGCGAGCGGGTTGGGGGCGGGCCCGGTGAGCGCCCAGGTGGTGAGGCCGGCGTCGCGCGCCGCTTGCACGGCGGCGAGCAGGTTGCCGCTGGTGCCGCTGGTGCTGAGCAGCAACAGCACGTCGCCGGGCCGGCCGTGGGCGCGGACCTGGCGGGCGTAGACATCGGCGTAGCCGTAGTCGTTGGCGATGGCGGTGACCGCGCTGGTCTCGGCGTGCAGGGCGATGGCCGACAGGGGCTGGCGGTCGTCGCGCAGCTTGCCCACCAGCTCCGCGGTGAGGTGCTGGGCCTCGGCGGCGCTGCCACCGTTGCCGGCGACGAGCAGCCGTCCGCCGCCGGCCAGCCGGTGCGCCAGGGCCGCGCCCCAGCGCGCCAGCTGCGGTTCACACCTGCGGTACGGCGCCAGTGCCGCGGCGAGGTTGGTCAGGTGCACGTCGAGCGGGCTGCCCGCCGGCATCAGGCCACCACCCGGCTCGGCCGCCGCACGGCGACGACCTCGCCGTACACCTCGGCCAGGCGTTCCGCGGTGACCGCCCAGGAGTAGCGCGACCGGACCCGCTCGCGCGCCGCCGTGGCGTACCGGAAGCGGCGGATCCGGTCGTCGAGCAGCCGCTGGATCGCGGCGGCGAGGGCGTTGGGGTCCCGGGCCGGTACGAGGTCGCCGGTCGTGCCGTCGACGACTGTGTCGCGGATGCCGCCCACGGCGGTGCCGACCACCGGTACGCCGCACGCCATCGCCTCCAGCGGGGTCAGCCCGAACGGCTCGTACCAGGGCGCGGCGACCAGCAGGTCCGCCGAGCGGTACCAGCGGCCCATCTCCTCCCGGGGCACCGCGCCGACGAGGTGCACCCGGTCGGCGACCCCGCACGACTCGGCCAGGGCGCGCAGCCTGCGGGCGTACGGGTCGGTCTCCAGCAGCCCCTCGGGCGGGCCGCCGACCACCACACACTCGGCGTCGGGCACCAGCGCCATCGCACGGACCACCGTCTGGAAACCCTTGCGCTCGACCAGCCGGCCGACGGTCAGGATCCGGGCCCGGCCCGGCGCACGGTCGGCGACCGGCCCGAGCGGGGAGAACGAGGCGAGGTTCACCCCGGAGGGCACGACCGTCATCCGGGACCGGGGCACGCCCATCCGGACCAGCTCTCCGACCTCGTCGCGGCACTGGGCGACCACCCGGTCCACCGAGCGGCCCAGCTCCCGCTCGTAGGAGATGCGCCGGGCCGGGCTGGTGTCCTGAACGCCCTGGTAGCGGCGCTTGACCGTGCCCAGCGCGTGGTACGTCTGCACCACCGGCACCCCGGTCTGCCGACCGGCGTTCAACGCGGCCAGGCCACTCATCCAGAAGTGCGCGTGGATCACCTCGGGCGTCCAGTCCCCGCCGCGCCACCGCTCGACCAGCCAGCGGCTGAACTCCCGCATGTGCGGCAGCAGCGCGTCCTTCGCTACCGGCTCGGCCGGACCGGCCGGCACGTGCACCACGTCGTACCCGTCCGGGGCGCGCACGGTCACCGGCAGGTCGAGGGCGTCGCGGCGGGTGTAGACCCGCACCTCGTGCCCGGCGGCGACGAGCGCGGCGGACAGCTCGGCGACGTGCGTGTTCTGGCCGCCGGCGTCCTCGCCTCCGAGGATGGCGAGCGGGCTGGCGTGCTCCGAGATCATCGCGATCCGCATACTTCCTCCTCCAGCAGCCGGTCCCAGTCAGCGAGGAAACGGTCGAGGCCGTACCTGTCCCGCGCGGCGGCCCGTGCCGCCACGCCGGCCTGACGTGCGGCCGCCGGCTCGGCGATGAACCGGCGGGCGGCGTCGAGCAGGGTGTCCATCCGGGTGGCGAGCGCCCCCGCCTCCGGTGGCACCGCGGTCACGGCCTCGGTGGTGGCGAGCGCGACGACAGGCATGCCGATCGCCATCGCCTCGATGAGGCTGAGCCCGAGGGAGGTCCAGCGGCACAGGTGCAGGTACGCCCGCCGACGGGCCAACTCGGCGTGCATCCGGTCCTGGGGCACGTCGTCGTGGCTGGTGAGCCGGTCGGCGGGCAGCCCGAGATGGTCGGCGAGTCCCGCGACGCCCATGCCGAACACGTCCAGCGGCGCGATCGCGGCGAACTCGGGCAGCAGGTCCGTGCCGGTGACCCGGCCCCGCCGCACCGGCTCGTTGATCACCACGGCGAGCCGGTCCAGTTCACCCGTGTACGACACGGCCGGCGCGACGATGCCGTGGTCGACCACCGTGGTGCGGGTCGCGCCGGTGTCCCAGAAGATCTGGTTGAACCCGGTGACGTGGGCGACGAGCAGGTCGGCGCGGTCGGCCATCGGGTGGCGGGTGTTCGGCACGTCGCCCTTGGGGGTGTTGTGCTCGACGTAGATGGCGGGCACGTCGCGCCCGGGGCGTCGCCCGAGCCACTGCTCGGCCAGGTCGATCTCCTCCGGACGTTGCAGGATGACCAGGTCGACGTCGCTGCCGGGCAGGTCGTCGGGGGCGACCTCGACGGCGCTGTCCGGCCACGGGTAGGTGCGGGCCCGGCCGAGGCCGTACGGGCCACGGTCGGGTGTGGTGGGGATCAGGTAGCGGTGGCTGCCGTGCACGAAGGACGTGGTCCAGGAGCCGTGCACGTGCCAGAGCAGGATGTTCATCGGTTGCCACCACCGCTGGGCACGAGCGTGCGTACCGCCTCGACCACCTCGGCCGGGTCGACGCCGCTCAGGCACGGGTGCCCCGGGACCGGGCAGGTGGCCGCCCGGGTGTCCCGGCAGGGCGCGCTCGCGTCGCCGAGCCGGACGGTGGGCACCCGGTACGGCCCCCACTGCCCGAACGGGACTGTCGGCGCGAACAGGCTCACGACCGGCACCCCGGCCGCGGCGGCCAGGTGCGCGGGTCCGGTGTTGCCGACCACCACGGCGGCGGCGTCCGCGACGAGCGCGGCCAGAGCGGCCAGGTCGGTCCGGCCGCCCAGGTCGGTGCCGCCGGCCGCCGCGACCCGGGCGGTGACCGTACGCTCGTCGGGCCCGCCGGTGACCAGCACCCGGTGCCCGGCGGCGGTCAACGCGGCGGCGATCCGCGCCGCCAGCTCGGTCGGGCAGGCCCGGCTCGACGCGGCCGACCCGGGGTGCAGCACCACGTAACCGGGGTCACCGGCAGCGGCCGGGCGCGGCGCCACGGCGTCGGCCCGGAGCCGGAGCACTGGTTCGTCGCCGACCGGCAGCCGGTAGCCGGCCGCCGCGGCGAGGGAGAGCGCCCGCTCGGGTTCGGGGACGCCCACCGGCACCCGGTGGCGGATGTCCACCAGGGAGCCCGGGTAGTCGTCGCTGATCGCGGCGATCCGGGTGATCCCGGCCATCCGCAACAGCAACGCGAGCGGCAGGGCGGACTGGTGGAACGACGTGAACACCACCGCCTCGTCCGCGCCGACAGCGGCGAGACGGGCGGTCAGGTCCCGCATGGCGTCCGGGTCGACAGGCGCCGGCGCGGGGTCGATCCACGGCAGCGGGTGCTCGATGATCTCGTCGATGCCGGGCAGCAGCTCGGCGGCGGCGCGTCCCCGGGGGCCGCACAGCAGCACCACCCGCCGCGCGCCGGCCGCGACGGCGCGGATCGCCGGCCCGGTGACCAGCACGTCCCCGGCCGAGTCCGACCGCACCACCAACGCCGTGCCCACCCGTTCGCCGACCTCGGCGGGTTGCACGGCCCGCTGGCGGCGCAGGATCTCGTCGACCGCGCAGGGCAGGTCCGCGGCCACCCAGCCGGCGGCGGCGATCTCCTCCGGTCGGGTCACCGGGGTCGGCACCAGCACCCCGGTCGCCCCGGCGGCCAGTGCGGCGCCCACGTCGCGGCCGATGTCGCCCACCAGGACACAGCGCGACGCGCTCGTGCCGAGCTCGCGGGCGGCGGCGTGCACCAGACCGGGCGCGGGCTTACGGCAGTCGCACCGGTCGGAGTCGTCGTGCGGGCAGACCAGCCAGGCGTCGAAGCCGCCCAGCAGCTCCTCCACGCGGGCGTGCACCGCCCGCATCTGCTCTTCGCTGAAGTAGCCCCGGGCCAGGCCCGACTGGTTGGTCACCACCGCCAGGCGCAACCCGGCGGCCCGCAGCCGGTCCAACGCGGCCCGCGCCCCGGGGACCGGACGGACCTTCTCCGGGTCACCGTTGTACGGCACATCCTCGATCAGGGTGCCGTCGCGGTCGAGCAGGACCGCGTCGTACAGGACTCCCCCGGTGGGTGCGACAGGCCCGCGACCAGCCCGGCCAACACCGGCGTAAACCCGGGCTGACCTGCACTGATACGGATCCTCCTGGTCCTGTCGCACAGCCGGCGGGTTCCCGGCGCCCCGAGGAGTAAACGTCGTCGTCGGCGCCGTGGGCCAACGCCGCCGGCGGTGCCCCGGGTCGGCCTTACCCGCCACTTCCGAGAAGCTAACCCGCAGGTCCGTTAGCCTCCGCCGGGAGGCGGGTATGGGAGCCCAGTGGCGATAGTGGAGAAAGTGATCGACGCTGCCCCGCAGCAGGTGTTCGACGTGCTGGCCGACGGGTGGACGTACAGCGACTGGGTGGTCGGGACCGCGCACGTGCGCGACGTGGACGACGCCTGGCCGCGGGTGGGCAGCCAACTGCACCACCGGGCCGGGCCGTGGCCGTTCTCGTTGCAGGACGCCTCGACGGTGCTGGCCTGCGAGCCGCCGCACCGGCTGGTGCTGCGCGCCGGCCTGTGGCCGGCCGGCGAGGCGATCGTGGCGTTCACCCTGGAACCGGTCGACGGCGGCGCCACCCGCGTCCGCCTCGGCGAGGACTTCGCGGCCGGTCCGCTGCGCTGGGTGCGCAACAAGGCCAACGACCTGGTCCTGCACCTGCGTAACCGGGAGACGCTGGACCGGCTCTCGGACATCGCCACCCGACAGAAGGGCGCCCGGTGACGCAGACGGTGGTGGTGACCGGCGCGAGCGCCGGCGTGGGCCGCGCGGTGGCCTGCGCGTACGCGGCCCGGGGCGCCCGGCTGGCGCTGCTGGCCCGGGGCGCGGCCGGGCTGGCCGCCGCCGAGCGGGAGTGCCGTTCGCTGGGCGCCGCGGACGTACGGGTGTACCAGGTGGACGTCGCTGACGCGGGCGCCGTGCAGCAGGCCGCCGACGACGTGGTGCACCACTGGGACGCCATCGACGTGTGGATCAACAACGCCATGGTGTCGGTGTTCGCGCCGGCCTGGGAGATCCCGGCCCGCGAGTTCCGCCGGGTCACCGAGGTGACGTACCTGGGCACGGTGCACGGCACCCTGGCGGCGCTGCGGCACATGCGCGCCCGTGGTCGGGGCGCGATCGTGCAGGTGGGCTCCGCGCTGGCCTACCGGGGGATTCCGCTGCAGTCGGCGTACTGCGCGAGCAAGCACGCCGTGCAGGGGTTCAACGACTCGCTGCGGGCCGAGCTGCTGCACGACTGCCCGGGCGTGAAGCTGTCGATGGTGCAACTGCCCGCCGTGAACACGCCGCAGTTCTCCTGGGTGCGTACCCGGCTGCCCCGGCACCCACAGCCGGTGCCGCCGATCTTCGCGCCCGAGGTCGCGGCGCGGGCCATCGTCTGGGCCGCCGACCGGGGCACCCGGGAGTTGAACGTGGGCGGCCCGACGTGGCAGGCCCGCCTCGGCGACATCCTGATCCCCGGCCTGCTGGATCGCAAGCTGGCCCGCGACGGGTACGACAGCCAGCAGACCGGCGACGAGATCGACCCGGCGACCTGGCGGGACAACCTGGACCACCCCGGCGACGACGACCGGGACCGGGGCGCGGCGGGCATCTTCGGCGAGCAGGCTCGGCGGCGCTCGGCGGCGCTCTGGGTGGGCACCCACAAACCGGCGTTGTCCGGCCTCGCCCTCGCCGGCGTCGCGATGGCCCTCACGGCGATGGCCCGTCGCCTGCGCTGAGCGGGCCGCCACCTGCGGCCGCCCGATCGACGGGGAGCCTTTTCAATCCGGGTCGGGCAACTGGCTACCCTCTGAGGTAGCCCAGTCCGCAAACCGAGGATGTCCGACATGATCGAGCCCGTCCAACTGCCGTCGCCGTGGCGAGACGCACAGCTGACCGTCGTCGTGCCCACCTACAACGAGGCGGGCAACCTCCCGGCGCTGGTCGAGCGGCTGCTCGCGCTGCCGCTGCCGGGCCTGCGCATCCTCGTCGCCGACGACAACTCCCCCGACGGCACCGGAGAGGTGGCCGACAAGCTGGCCATCGAGTATCCGGAGCGGATCGAGGTGATGCACCGGGCCGGCAAGGAGGGCCTGGGTCGGGCGTACGTGGACGGGATGAGCCGGGCTCTCGAGGGCGGCGCCGAGTTCGTGGCACAGATGGACGCCGACCTGTCGCACCCGCCGGAGGCGCTGCCGGGGATGCTGGGCGCGCTGCTCTCCACCCAGGCCGGCGTGGTGATCGGCTCCCGGTACGTGCCCGGTGGCGAGCTGGACGAGAACTGGCCGCTGTACCGGCGCGCGCTCAGCGGATGGGCGAACCTCTACGTGCACACGCTGCTGCGGGTGCGCATCCGTGACCTGACCGCCGGCTTCAAGATCTGGCAGGCCGACGCGCTGAAGGACATCGGTCTGCACCGCGTGCAGTCCAACGGCTACAGCTTCCAGGTCGAGATGCACTACCTGGCGACCAAGCTGGGCCACACGATCCTGGAGGTGCCGATCCGCTTCGAGGAGCGGCGCGACGGCGTCTCCAAGATGACCACTGCGACCAAGGTCGAGAGCGCCCTGATGCCGTTCCGCCTCCGCAGCAAGCACCGCAACATCACCAACTGACGCACCTCGTCGACCGGGAGGTTCGCGTCGCGGACCTCCCGGTCGACGGATCAGGTCGGGGGGTAGACGGCTCGGTGCGCGGTGGCGATCGCCGCCGCGTAGGCGGTGCCGGTCAGCGCGCGGTCGCGGGCCAGGGCCGCGCGGGCCGCGTTCGCGCCCGGTGCGCCGTGCACCCCGCCGCCCGGGTGCGCCGACGAGCTGGCCAGAAAGAGCCGGTCGACCGGGGTGTCCGCCCTTCCCAGGCCGGGGATCGGGCGTAGGAACAGCTGCTGGTACGCGGCGGCGGTGCCCCCGCCGAGCGCGCCCCCGACCAGGCTCGGGTCGCCCTTTTCCAGCTCGGCGGGCCCGGCCACGTGCCGTCCCACGATGAGCTGCCGGAAGCCCGGGGCCGCCGCCTCCAGCACGTCCTCCATGCGCTGCACGTGCCCGGCGATCTCCTCGGCCCGCCAGTCCTGCCGGAACGGCAGGTGGGTGTACGACCAGAGCGACTCGGTGCCCGGCGGCGAGTGGCTCGGGTCGGCCACGGACATCTGCCCGACCAGCAGGAACGGGTCGCGGGGCAGTTCGCCGCGGGCGAGCTCGCCGGCATAGCGGGTCAGTCCGTTCAGGTCCGCGCCGAGGTGCACGGTGCCGGCGCCGGCGACCTCCCGGTTGGTCCACGGCACCGGGGCGGAGAGCGCCCAGTCCACCTTCAGCGTCGAGCCGTCCCACCGGAAGTGCGCCAGGTCCTCGACCAGCCGCGACGGCAGCGCCGCCGGCCCGACGAGGTCGAGGTAGAGGGCCGGGGCCGGCACGTCGGCGAGGACGGCCCGGCGGGCCCGCCACAGCGCGCCACCTGAGGTGCGCACGCCCATCGCCCGGCCGCGCGCGGTGAGCACCCGGTCGACCCGCGCGCCGTAGAGGATGCGGCCACCGCGCTCGGACAGGCGGGCCACCAGCGCGTTGGTGATCTGCCGCGCGCCGCCGTCGGGCACCGGCCAGCCGACCTGCTGGCCGAGCATGGCCAGCAGCCAGCCGTACACGCCGGAGCCGGCCTCTTCCGGGGACAGGTCGGTGTGCAGGGCGCAGCCGGCGAGCAGCGCCGGCCCGCCCGGACCGTCGAACAGCTCGTCGCCGAGCTTGCGCACGGGCACCACGAGTCGGCGGGCCAGTCGCAGGGCGCCCGCGACCCGTAGCCGGCGCAGCAGGCCCAGGCCACCGCGCACCGGCGGGAACGGCGTGGTGATGGTGGTCAGCATCGGCTCGGCCACGTCGAGCCAGTCGGTGTACGCGTTCAGCCAGCGCTTGCCGTCGCCGGGGGCGAACTGCTCCAGCGAGGCGGCCGTGACGTCGGGATCCCGGTTGATCACCGCCGCTCGGCCGTCGGGCAGCAGGTGCGCCAGCACGTCCGGGGCGTGCCGCCAGGACAGCCCGTACCGGCCCAGGTCGAGACCGTCGAGCACGGGCGAGGCGTACCCCAGGGGGTAGAACGAGCTGTAGAGGTCGCTCAGGTAGCCCGGGGCGGTCACCTCGGCGGACTGGACCGCGCCGCCCGGTACGGCGGTCGCCTCCAGCACCACCACGTCCCACCCGGCGTCGGCCAGCAGGTTCGCCGCGACCAGGCCGTTGTGCCCGGCTCCGACGACGACGGCGTCCGCGCTCTGCGCGCCGGTGGTAGTCACCCGATCCGCCTACCCGGCGCGCAACCGGGCGAAACGCGTTTGTCTCGCCGGGGCCGGGGCATCCAGCGCCGCATGTACACGGTTGCGCAGCTGGTGGGCGGGGTGTGGGGCGCGGGCGGGGCCGGCGGCGAGCTGGTCGTCCACGATCCGGCGGACGGCGAACCGGTCAGCTCCGTGCCGGTGGCCACCGCCGACGAGGTCGGCAAGGCGGCCCAGGCGGCGCGGGAGGCGGCGGCGTCGTGGGCGGCTACCGCGCCGGCGGAGCGGGCGGCGGCGCTGCACCGGGCGGCGGACGCGGTCGCGGCCGTCACCGACGAGCTGGCGGCGGCGGTCACCGCGGAGATGGGCAAGCCGCTCGCGGACGCCCGCGGCGGCGTCGAGGCGGGCATCGGCACCCTGCGACAGTACGCGGAGCTGGCCCCGCTGCGCGGCGGGCGGACGTTGAACGGCGCGGCGGACGCGGTGGATTTCATGACGCCCCAGCCGCGGGGCGTGGTCGCCGCGATCACCCCCTGGAACGACCCGGTGGCGGTCTCCTGCGGACTGCTCGGCGCGGCAGTGGTCACCGGCAACGTGGTGCTCTACAAACCCAGCGAGCGGACGCCGGCCACCGGCTGGCTGCTGGCGCGGGCCCTGGACGAGGCGCTGCCCGCCGGGGTGCTGTCGCTGCTCACCGGTGGTCCGGAGGTCGGCGCGGCACTGGCCGCACAGGACGTGGACGTGGTCGCGCACGTCGGTTCCACAGCCACCGGGCGTCAGATCGCCGCCGCCGCGGCCCGCACGGGCGCGAAGGTGCTGCTGGAGAACGGCGGCAGCGACCCGTTGGTCGTCGACGCGGGTGTCGACCCCGAATGGGCTGCGGAGCAGGCCGCGCTCGGAGCGTTCGCGAACGCCGGGCAGATCTGCGTCGCGGTGGAACGGATCTACGTGCACCGGGAGGTGGCCGACGACTTCGTGGCGGCGCTGGTGCGGCGGGCCGGCGCGCTGCGGGTCGGGCCGGGTCGGGACCCGGACACCGAGCTGGGCCCGCTCGTCGACCGGCGGCACCGCGACCACGTGCACGGGCAGGTGAGCGCGGCGCTGGCGGCCGGCGCGCGGGCGCGTACCGGCGGGGAGGTGCCGGACGGGCCCGGGGCGTACTACCCGGCGACGGTCGTGACCGACTGCCGGCACGACATGGTGCTGGTGCGGGAGGAGACGTTCGGGCCGGTCGCCCCGGTGGTGGTGGTCGACTCCTTCGACGAGGCGCTGACCTGCGCCGCGGACTCGGAGTACGGGTTGGCCGCGACGGTGCTGACCGCGTCGATGAGCAATGCGCAGCGGGCCTGGCGGGAGCTGCCGGTGGGCACCGTGAAGATCAATTCGGTGTTCGGCGGGGCGCCCGGCGGTGCCGCGCATCCCCGCCGGGCCAGCGGGCAGGGCTTCGGGTACGGCCCGGAGCTGCTGGACGAGTTCAGCGCCACGAAGGCGGTGCACATCGAGGCGCCCGGCGGCGGGCACTGGTGAACGGTACGGGCGGACGCAGGGGTGGCGCGTCCGCCCGTACCGTGCTGTGTGTGGGTCAGTCGCCGCGAGCCTTGCGGGTGGCCCGGTCGTTGGCCTTCTCGATGGCCGTGACCAGCTCCGGCTTGGTCATGCTCGACCGGCCGGGTACGTCCAGCTTGCGGGCCACCGACATGAGGTGGTCCTTGCTGGCGTTGGCGTCCACCCCACCGGCGGTGGGTGCGCGCCGCTCCGGGCCGCCGCCGGCGGCCTGGCGGTCGCTCGGGCCCTTGCGGCCCTTCGGCTCCCAGTGGTCGCCCACCTTCTCGAACTGGTGCTTCACCGCGGCGAAGGCGGTGCGGTGCGACCGCTCGCCCTCGCCGTAGGTCTCCACCGCCGAGTCGTGTGTCTTCTCCCAGGTGCGCTGCGCCTTGTCCGGGGAGCGTCGCAGCGTGCTGGGCATGTCCTCGCGCCCGGGCATCTCGTCCTCCTGGATCCTCGACAGGGTCATCGATGACCGTTCCCCGCGGGCGGCACGGCAAACACGGCGATGTCGGCACGGGTTTGTCGATTTCCCACTCCGGGTATCGGCCCGCCAGGCCCGACCGGACGACCGGTCATCCGGTGGCCGGGGCGCAGGGAGCGGGCATGACGACCACGGAGCCCGGTACGACGCGCGACGGCGCGGACGACACAGGTGTTCCGCGCCGGGTGCGGCAGCTGAGCTGGCGGACGTGGCGTGGAGTGCTGGTGCGCAGCGTGCGGAACTTCGTCAACGACAACTGCTCGGACTGGGCCGCCGCGCTGACCTACTACGGGGTGCTGGCGCTCTTTCCGTCCGCCATCGTGGTGGTGGCTCTGGTCGGTCTGGTCTCGACCGGCGAGCGGACCGTCGACACGGTCGTCGACCTCGCCAAGCAGGTGGGCGCCGGCGCGGTGCTGACCGACGACGAGAACGGCGTGATCGGGGTGATCCGGGCCGTGGTGCTCCAGCAGAGCAACCCCAAGCTGCTGCTGAGCTTCGGTCTGCTCGGCGCGCTGTGGTCCGCGTCGGGCTTCATCGGGGCGTTCACCCGGGCCTCCAACGCGATCTACGGGGTGACCGAGGGCCGGCCGGTCTGGAAGCTGCGGCCGTTGCAGATCGGCCTGGCCGCGATCACCCTGGTGCTGCTCGCGGTGGTCGCCCTCGGGTTGATCGTCAGCGGGCCGGTCACCGACGCGGTCGGCGACCTGATCAACGCCGGTGGCCTCGCCCGCACGCTGTGGAGCGTGGCGAAGTGGCCGGTGCTTGCCATGATCATGATGGCGTTGCTGTCGCTGCTGTTCTGGATCGCCCCGAACGTCCGCCAGCCCCGGTTCCGCTGGCTCACCCCCGGCGGCGCGGTGGCCCTGGTCTCCTGGGCGGCGGTCTCCTTCGGCTTCGGCTTCTACGTGGCGACCTTCGCCTCGTACAAGTCGACCTACGGCAGCCTGGGCGCGGCCATCGCGTTCCTGGTCTGGCTCTACCTGTCCAACTCCGCCCTCATGCTCGGGGTGCAGATCAACGCCGAGGTGCAGCGCGGCCGGCAGTTGCAGGCGGGCGAGAAGGACCCGGAGGATCCCGTGCTGCCACCACGAAAGGCCGCCGACTCCTAAGGTCTGTTGTCCGCCCGGATGTCCGGCCCGGGAGCCGGTTCGTGACGCGGTGCCGGTTTACCGGGCGGGGTGCCGGGTAGCGCAGAAGGCATGGAGCGTGGCAACAGCAAGCACGGACCGAGGATCGACGACCAGATGAGCCAGGAGGTCAGCGGCCTCGTGCAGGGGCCGGGGACCGGTGGCTCCCGGGTCGAGGAATCCCGGGTGCCGGAACCGGCCGGCGAGGACCAGCCGGAAACCACCACGGCCCCGGCGGGCGACCTGCGCACCGGCACGCCGCAGGGGATGAGTTCCACCGACGTCGAGCAGCGCAGCCGGCTCGGCCGGTTCATCTCCATGAGCGCGCTGCCCGGCGACCGACTGGTGCTCATCGCCAGCGCCCGGGAGAACGAGGCGCCCGACGACATCGTGGCGGCGCTGGAGCGGCTGCCCGAGGGCACCGAATACCAGACGGTCTCCGAGGTGTGGGCCGCGCTCGGCCACAAGAACGAGACAACGCGCTGGTGAGCAGGATCGTCCCCCGATCCGGCCATCACCAGCGACCAGAGGAGGGTTCCTGATGAGTGGCGTTACCGAACACGTCGAGGTTTCCGTACCCGTTCGCACCGCGTACGACCAGTGGACGCAGTTCGAGGAGTTCCCCCAGTTCATGGAGGGCGTGCAGGAGGTGCGGCAGCTCTCCGAGACGATGACCCACTGGACCGTCGACATCGCCGGCGTGAAGCGCGAGTTCGACGCCGAGATCACCGAGCAGCTGCCCGACGAGCGGGTCGCCTGGCGCTCCACCGGCGGCACCCAGCAGGCCGGCGTGGTGACCTTCCACCGCCTGGACGAGAGCAAGACCCGGGTCACCCTCCAGCTCGAGTTCGAGCCGCACGGGGTGGTCGAGCAGGCCGGCGACAAGCTCGGCATCGTCGACCGTCGGGCCAAGGGCGATCTGGAGCGCTTCAAGACGTTCATCGAGCGGCGCGGTCAGGAGACCGGCGCCTGGCGTGGCTCGGTGGACCGCCCCCAGCCGTGATCCCGCGTACCGACCGAGGATGGCCGCCGGAGTTCCCGGCGGCCATCGCCGTCTCTCGGGCCGGCCGGTACCCGTTTGCGATCATCGCGCCCGGGTACGGCTGAGGTCATGACGGACGACAGGGTGTGGCGCGACGAGGAACGGCTTCCGCTGGAGGAGTTGGAGCGCGCCGTGGCGGGCTCCAGCATCGACGGGCAGGCCGACGACGTGACCGGCAACGACGCCGGTGAGGAGGCCGCCTTCGGGCACGGGCCCGCGGCGGCCGACCGGGGCGGACAGGCCGAGGGCGCGGGGCGGGAGCCGACCGACCCGGAGCGCGCCTACCGCCCGTCGACGACCGGCCGGACCGGACCGGACAACGGATAGTCCGCGTCATCGGGCCGAGCGGTCCGGGACCGGGACGGCGTCCCGGACGCGACCGACCCGGCCACTGAAGGCCCGGACGCGTCAAGACCGGGCCCGGACGCGTCGGAGCCGGGCCCGGCCTGCTCCGGTCCACTTCCGGCGGCGGGCCGGCGGGTGCCCAGCTCGTGGAGCACGATCAGCGCCAGCGCGAGCCCCAGCAGGGCCGAGCCGAGCACCTGCACGGACACGGTGCTGATCAGCACGCCGAGGCCCGTCGGGACGAGCGCCGCGCCCAGACCGGCGGCACCGATCTGCAACCCGATGGCCCGGTCCGCGTGCGCAGCGCCGACCCGGTCGGCGGTGGTGAGGGTGAGCAGCGGAAACACCGGCGCGGCGGCGAACCCGAGTACGACCAGGCCGAGCACTGCCAGCGCTGCCGACCCGGGCACCGCGATCAGTCCCGCACCGACGGCCATGCCGGCGAGGCTGGCCCGCAACACCAACCGGGGCCCGAGCCGTTCGGCCACCACGCCCTGCACCACCCGACCGACGAAGAGACTGCCCCAGTACGCGGAGACGCAGCCGCCCGCCACGGCGGCGCTCAGGCCGCGCCCCTGGGTGAGCAGCAGGAACGCCCAGAGTCCGGCGGACACCTCGATGGCCACGTACAGCGCGAACGCCAGCGTTCCCGACCAGACCGCCGGCAGCCGCAGTGTGGTCAGGATCGGCACCCGGACCGCCGGCGCGGCGTCGGTGGTCCCCACGCCCGGCTCGGGAGCGCGGCGCCGCCACGCGCGGACGGTGAGCGCGAACGCGGTGGCGAGGACGAGTTGGGCGCCGGCCACGATGCCGTACCCCCACCGCCAGGCCAGCCCGGCGCTGAGCGCCGCCGTCATGATCAGTGGACCGATCGCCACCCCGAGGCCGAAGAAGGCGTGCATCCAGTTCATGTGTCGCGGGCCGAAGGCCCCGGCGGCGTACGCGTTGAGCCCGGAGTCGATCGCACCGGAGCCCAGCCCGAGCACCAGCGCGCAACCCACGAGCACGGCCAGCCCGGGGCTCACGGCGTAGCCGGTGAGCGCCAGGCTGGCCAGCAGGGTGCTGCCGGCGAGCAGCGCGCCCACCCCGAGGCGGGCCAGCGTGAACCCGGCCAGCACGCTGGAGGTGAGATAACCGACCGTGCCGGCGGTGAGCAGCAGTCCGACCGCCTCGGTGGGTACGCCGAAGTCCGCGCGGATCGACGGCCAGCCCACGCCGAGCAGGCCGTCGGGCAGGCCGAGGCTGACGAACGCGAGATAGGCCAGCAGGAGCAGCGTGGCGCGGGGCGGCGCGGGCGAGGTGGACACGGGACACCATCCTGCCGCAGCGCACCTTACCGGCGGCGGGAGCCGCCCGTCCGTCGCGACAAGAACTCGTGTCCGGACGGTCGAGAAAGCGGACAGCTCAGTCAGAATCGACCGATCGGAGGACGGCAAACGGGTCAGTTCGCGTAAGAATTTCGGGATGCATCAAGGCTCCGGAATCCTCTCCACGCGTCAGCGCCGCCTCGCCTGGCTCGGCTTCCTGCTCGCCGCGCTGCAGGCGCCCGTGTCGGCCTGGCTCGTCTCGGACGAGTCCTGGCTGTTCAGCCTCTGCGTCGCGCTCATGGTGGCGACCGTGATCATCGCCGACGACGCCGCTCGCCGTCGGCCGGCCAACGCGACCGACTAGCCCTCGCCGGCCGGCCGGGCCTCGTGTCCCGGTCGACCCCGGGTGCGGCGGCGTTCCTTCATCTCCGCCTCGTACAGATGACGCCGCCCGCCCACCAACTCGTCACGGGCCTGCCGGTCCAGCTCGCGGAACAGCGCGTGGTAGCCGTCGTCGAAGTCCTCGACGATCTGGAACGTCCACCGGCCGGCGATCACGTTGCGGCCGAGCAGTTCAGCGTCGATCCGTTCGGCGATGTGGGGATGTCCGGCGGCGCGGAACTGCTCCACCGCGTCGTCGAGCATCAGGTCGGCGTGCCCGATCAGCTGGTGCAGCGAGTACAGGTGGCCACGGGCCCGTTCCACGCACTCCAGCGCCTCGCTGAGCTTGCCCAGCGCCGCAACCGTCTCGTCGCTCACCCCTGCCGGCCGCCGGTGCCGCTCGTCCGGCCCGTCCGTCGGGTTCCCCATTGGTGCCTCCACGCTGTCCGCCACCTGACCCGGCGCCGCCCGCGCTCTGTGCCGCGCTGCGCCGTCCCTCTCCTGCTGCCCCGTCTGTGCCGGATCGACCCCCGCGGCCAGCACCGACTCGTCCGGTGGCACAGCCGACACCCGCCGAGCGGCCGAGGCCGACCCGGTGACCGGTCGGTTAGCCTCGGTCACCATGCGTGTGTCGTTCAACCGGGTCGCCTCCCGGACCGCCGTCGATTCGGCGCGGTCCTCCCTGGCCGCCCTCACCGTCTCCGTGGGCACCGCCGGTCTCGCCGCCGCCGCCGCGCGTCCCGGACTGCTGGCGCTTGTCGACCAGCACGCCGCCGCCGTGCGGGACAGCCTGGACGGCGACCGGCGGCCGTTGACCGCCGCGACGCTCGCCGGCTACGCCGAGGGGGTACGCGAGGCCGCCCTGGAGCACGGGTGGACGCCGCCGCGGGGTCCGGTGGACTGGAGCGAGCCGGAGTGGCCGCTCACCCGGCTCGTCGCCGTCTGCGCGCTGGCCCGTTCGCTCGACCGTTCCTGACCGGCCCGGTCACCCGTACGACACCGGGACGCGGGAAGGGCGCCCGCGTGACGCGGACGCCCTCCCCCTCACGATCGCCCCGCTACGGGCGGTACTGCTGGGTCTCGTCGGCCGCACCGGACTGGTACGTGCCGCGCCCACCGGACATCGTCGACTGCTCGTCGACCCGGGGCATGGCCTGGGTCCGGTCGCCGCCACGGTCGGCCATCTGCCGCTCCATGTCGCCGCGCCCGGCCGTGTTGGCCCGCCGGTGCTCCTGCACCGCCCGGGCTTCCTGGGCGGCCCGGTCGAGCCAGCCGTCCCAGCGGTTCTGCATCGGCTTCACCAGACCACCGCCGACGCCGACGATCAGGATGCCGGCGACAGTGGCGAGCACCGCGATCAGCACCGGAGTGGTGACCGTGGTGGCGATACCCACCTGGTTCAGCGCGGCGATCACGCCGAGCGCGATGATGAAGATCGCCGTCAGGTCGGCCAGAACCTTGCCGTACGAGAGCCCGCCCAGCGCCCCGGTGACCAGATCACGGGCGGCGTTGGCGATCGCGGCCGCGATCACGACGATGACGATCGCGATGAACGCGCGCGGCAGCCAGGCCACCACACCGCTGATCAGGTCACTGATCGCGTTGGGCCCCCAGACTCCGAAGGCGAACTGCAGGGTGAACAGCAGGACGGCGTAGTACGCCAACCTGGCCAGGATGTCGCTGGCGTCGTACTTCGTTCTCTCCAGTGCCCGTTTGATGCCTCCGCGTTCGACGGCCTCGTCGAAGCGCACCCGTTCCAGCACCGCATCCACGATCTTGAGGACCGCTCTGGCGATGAGCCAGCCGACCACGAGGATGACGATGAAGGCCACTGCCTTCGGGATGAAGAGCAGCACCGACCTCCAGGTGTCGGCGATGGCATCGCCGATGTCGGCCTGCCGAACCGCGAGGGTTTTCAGCATGATGTCCCTCCTGTCGCATGGACTGCGCCGGGCGCATACCCGGCCACCGGTGCGGCAGTCCGCGCGGCTCGCTGCCATTTTTCCGACAAGTCGCCAGACAGGGGCCCTGACCTGCCCTAACAGTCACTCCGCCAGGGTCAGCCGCGACCCGCGCACATGATCGGATGCGGCTGACCGACGGCCGGCTAGGCTGCGAACATGCCAGGAACGGTCGGGCGAGTCCCCACGCCAGCAATTCCGGTCCCCGGCGCATCCACCGGGCCCGGTGCGGCCGCCGTGCTCGCCCATGACTGGTCCGCCACCGCCCTCGGCCCGCGCGAGAGCTGGGATCCGGCGGTCCGGGCCGTGGTCGAGCTGGTCCTCGCCTCGCCGATGCCGATGGCACTGGCGTACGGCGACGACCTCGTCCTGCTCTACAACGACGGCTACGCCGAGTTGTTGGGGAGCAAACACCCCGCCGCCCTCGGTCGACCGGCCGCCGAGGTGTACGCGGAGGTCTGGACGCTGCCCGGCTTCGGTGACGTGATCGAGCGCGCCTACCGGCAGGGTGTGCCCTTTCTGGAGAAGGAGTCCACGCTCCCCCTGATCCGGGACACCTCCGGGGTGGTCGAGCAGGTGGTCTTCACCAGAGGTCACTCGGCCGTACGCGACAGCGCCGGGCAGATCGTGGGAACCCTGACGGTGGCCGCCGAAACCACCCACGTGACCGAGCAGTTGCAGAGTCTCAGCGAGGTCGCCGCCGCGCTCGCCGGCACCCTCACCCTCGACGACGTGGCCCGGGTCGCGCTGCGCCACACCATCACCACGTTCGACGCCGACCGGGTCGCCTTCGTGGTGGACGAGGGTGGCGGTGGCTGGCGGATGGTGCGCCGGGTCCGCGGTGAGCTGATGGACGAGGCCGACGAGCGTCTGCCGCCGCTGTGGCGGCGGACGCCTGCGGACTGGCTGGGCCCGGTCGCAACCGCGGCCCGCTCGGGCGAGTCGTCGTTCACGCACGACGGGCAGCCGCTGCGTGACACCGCGGTGGACCGCCACGATCAGAAGATCCGCTCGATGGCCGTGCTGCCGCTGGGCACGTCGGTGATCCGGGGTGGGTTGACGGTCGGCTACCAGGTGCCGCATTCGTGGTCGGCGGCCGAGAGGGCGCTGCTGGCGGCCTCGGCGGAGCTGATCGGGCAGGCGGCGGAGCGGGCCCGGCGGTTCGAGACCCAGCACGGCACCGCCCAGTTGCTGCAGCGCAGCATGCTGCCGGAGCACCTTCCCGACCTGCCCCGGCTGCGGATCGCGGCCCGCTACGACCCGGGGGTGGACGGCAACGCGGCCGGCGGTGATTTCTACGACGCGTTCCTGCTGCCCACCGGCGCGCTCGGTGTGGTGCTGGGCGACGTCGCCGGGCACGACGTGCAGGCCGCGGCGCGGATGGGTCAGGTGCGGGCGGCGTTGCGGGCGTTAGCCCTGGCCGATCCCGCGCCGGACGCGGTGCTGGCCGGGCTGGACCGGCTGGTGACCAGCCTCGGTGTGGAGGCCGGCACCCATGAGCTGTTCGTGACTGTGGCGTTCGGGGTCATCGACGCCGAGCGCCGGGAGCTGACCCTGGCCAGCGCCGGTCATCCCGCTCCGCTGATCCGCCGCTGCGACCCGGACGGCCGGTCGCACGCCGAGTACGTGGACCTGCCGGCCGGTCCCCCGCTGGGGTTGGGTGGGCGCCCGGGCACCGTCACCGTCGCGTTCCCTCCCGGCGACACCCTGCTGTTGTTCAGCGACGGCGTGGTGGAGCGCCGCCGGCAGAGCCTCACGGCCGGGCTGGACACCCTCGGCGACGCCGTGGCCAAGGCCGGCACCAGTGACCCTCGCGCCCTCTGCGCGGTGGCCACCGCCGCCGTGTCCGGCGGCACGGAGGACGACGTGGCCGTGCTGGCGGTCGAGCACGCGCTCAAGCCGAGCCGGTCGGCGGCGATGGAGGTGCCGGCCGAGCCGACCGCGCCCAGCCGGGTCCGGCACTGGATGACCGGCCAGCTCACCGAGTGGCAGGTGCCCGAGTCGGTGATCGGCGCGGCGGTGCTGTGCACCAGCGAACTGACCACCAACGCGCTGCTGCACGCCGGCACGGCCGCCCGCGTGGAGATCGACCTCAGTCCGGAGCGGCTGTTGGTCTCGGTCGCCGATTCCGGCACCCGCGGCACCGTGACCCGGGCCCGCACCGACACGTTGAGCAGTCGCGGTCGCGGGTTGGGCCTGATCGAGGAGCTGAGTGACGCCTGGGGCACCGACCCGTCGGTGCGCGGGTCCACTGTCTGGTTCGAGATCCTCGTCCCGCCGGCCGAGCCGCGCTGAGTCCGGCCGGCGTCGGCGCTCCCGGACGAATCAGCCGACCGCCGAACGGGTAGGAGTGCGCCCATGGCCACCGAACAACCCCACGGGGTGCTCTTCGACATCGACGGGACGCTCGTCGACACCACTTACCTGCACACCGTGAGCTGGTGGGAGGCGCTGCGCCAGGCCGACCACCCGGTCCCGATGGCGACCGTGCACCGCTCGATCGGCATGGGCTCGGACAAGCTGCTGGACCACCTGCTCGGCCCCGAACGCGACCGCGACGACGACCCCAAGCTGCGCGAGGCGCACAACACCCTGTATACCGAGTACTGGGAGCGGCTGACGCCGCTGCCCGGTGCGGCGGACCTGCTGCGGGCGTGCGCCGAGCGGGGGCTGCGGGTGGTGCTCGCCACCTCCGCCGCGGAGCACGAGGTGGGTGCGCTGCGTCGGGCCCTGAACGCCGACGACGTGGTGGACACCGTCACCTCCTCGGCGGACGCGCAGGAGAGCAAGCCGGCACCGGACATTCTCGAGGCGGCGCTGGAGCAGTCCGGGCTGACCGCCGAGCGCGTCGTCTTCGTCGGCGACTCGGTCTGGGACGTCGCCGCGGCCGGCAAGCTCAACATTCCCTGCGTCGGGTTGACCTGCGGCGGCACCAGCCGTGGGGAACTCGCCGGCGCCGGCGCGGTGGCGGTGTACGACGACCCGGCCGCGCTGTTGGCCGAGCTGGCGGATTCCCCGCTCACCCGGCCGAGGTGAGACTCACTCCGGTTCACCGCTGCGCACGCGCATAGCCGCACATCGTGCGGGGCATGGTCTGTGGCCACCTGCCCGCACCGCGCGGGTGCGGCGAAAGGGTGGTGTCCGTGGAACCGGTAGATGTCGCGTTCGCGCTGGTGGGCCTGGGCGCGCTGCTCGCGGGCATCCTGCCCCGGGTGTTGGAGCACCGTCCACTGTCCATGCCGATCGCGTTCCTCGCCCTCGGCATGCTGGTCTTCCTTTTGCCGGTCGGGCTGCCGACACCGGATCCACTGGCCCACCCCGAGCTGACCACCCACCTGACCGAGATCGGGGTGATCGTCGCCCTGATGGGCGCCGGGTTGAAGATCGACCGGCCGTTGAGCTGGTCCCGGTGGTCCTCCACGTGGCGTCTGCTGGTCATCGCGATGCCGTTGTGCATCGCGGCGGTGGCGCTGCTCGGGTGGTGGTGGGCCGGCCTGGTGCCGGCGGCGGCGCTGCTGCTGGGCGCCGCGCTGGCGCCTACCGATCCGGTGCTCGCCGCCGACGTGCAGGTCGGCGAGCCGACCGATGTGGAGGACTCCGAGGACGAGGTCCGTTTCGCTCTGACCTCGGAGGCGGGCCTCAACGACGGGCTGGCGTTCCCGTTCGTCTACGCGGCCATCGCGATCGCCTCGACCAGCCTCGCCCCGCGGGAGTGGATGGCCGAGTGGTTCACCGTCGACGTGCTCTGGAAGGTGGGCGTCGGCGTGGGCGGCGGCCTGCTCATCGGCTGGCTGCTCGGCAAGCTGTTCTTCCGGGCCCCCAGCGAGCTGCGGCTGGCCCGGCACGCGGAGGGGTTCCTGGCGCTGGCCGCCACCTTCCTGGCGTACGGGCTGGTGGAGGTTGCCGGCGGGTACGGCTTCCTGGCGGTGTTCGTGGCCGCGCGGGCCATCCGGGCCGCCGAGCGGACCCACGAGTTCCACTCGGTGCTGCACGACTTCGCCGAGCAGGTCGAGCGGTTGCTCACCCTGGTGTTGCTGCTGCTGCTCGGCGGCGCGATCGTGGGCGGTCTGCTCGCCCCGCTGACCTGGCCGGCGGCGGCCGTGGGGCTGGCGCTGGTCTTCCTGATCCGGCCGGCTGTCGGCTGGTTGTCGCTGCGCGGCGCACCGGGCCGGCCAGCGGAGCACTGGGTGATCTCGCTGTTCGGCATCCGCGGGGTGGGCTCGTTCTACTACCTGGCGTACGCCACCACGAAGGCGGACTTTCCGCAGGCGGAGCTGTTGTGGGCGACGGTCGGGCTGGTGGTGCTCGTCTCGGTGGTGGTGCACGGCGTCGCGGCGACCCCGGTCATGCAGTTGCTGGACCGCGAGGGCGAGCGGACGAAGGACCCGTCCGAACGCGAGGCCCAGCCGGTCGCCGCCGCCGGGCACGGCTGAGCGCCGGGCAGCGGCGCTCAGCCGAGGCGGTCGGCCAGCGCGCGGCCGAGGTCGCGGCCGGAGCGCCAGGCGCTCTGCACGCGGGGCTTGCCGAACGCGTCGCCGGCCAGGCCGATCCCGTCGGCGTCCAGGTGGTGGGTGTTCCCGGTGCCGTCGCCGGCGGGCTTGGCGTACGTCCAGCGGTGCACGTGCACGTCGGTGGCCTCTGCGGCCAGCCCCAGCACGTCCCGGACGGCCTGTTCGATAGCCGGTCCGGCGCCGGAGGGTTGGGCCAGGTGGCCGGCGGCGAACTCCGGCACGGTGTGCGCCACCAGCACCGGCGCGTCGTCACCGCGCCGGTCCCCGTCGTCGCAGATGAGCGAGAGCACCGGGTGGTCGTTGACGAACGCGCCGTGAAAGTGCGGCCAGCGTCGGGACGGGAAACGCAGCACCGCGGCCAGGGTCGGCGACCAGGTCTGCGCCTGCACGACCCGGGTGGCGTCGGCCAGGGCGGGATCGAGCAGCAGGGCGGCCTGCGGTCCGGGCATGGCCAGGGCGACCGCCGCGTACGGCTCGCCGTCGACGGTCGGACCGGGCTCCACGGCCAGCACCAGCCGGTCGACGGTCACCGGCACCGCGCCGGCCAGGTGTTCGACGAGCGACCGCAGCCCGCGTGGCGCGGCGTAGCGCAGCGGACCGGGCGCGTCGTGGCGGCCGTTCGTGTCGTACGACCAGAAGGTGTCGGTCCACTCCCGGACCAGACCGGCGGCACGCCACTCGTCGACCACGGCGGCGAAGTCCGGGTCGCTGACGGTGAAGTACGCGGCGCCGATGTCGGCGGGGCGGCCGTCGAAGCGTTTGCTGGCCATCCGGCCGCCGCGGACGTGTCCCCGTTCCCGGACCTGCACCGGCACCCCGGCCCGGGTCAGCTCCACCGCGCAGGCCACTCCGGCGATGCCCGCCCCGACCACCACCACGCCCGAGGAGTTCACGCTCATCCGGTGATCCTAGGCGCCGACTGTCGCGGTGGACGGGCATGAACCGGCGGTGATCGGGGTACTGGCACACCTGTTCGAAGAAAGGGTGATGATGATGACGGACCGCAGCAACGACCAGGCCGACCCGCGCGGCGCGATCAAGGACCCGGACGAGTGGGTCACCGGCGACGAGCCACCCACGGCGGCCCAGGAGTCGTACCTGGCCACGCTGGCCCGGGAGGCGGACGCGACGCTGCCGGACGACCTGACCAAGGCCGAGGCGTCCAAGCGGATCGACGAGCTGCAGGCCGAGACGGGTCGCGGCCAGTAGCTCGACACTCAGGGTCGGGGCAGGGTGTGCAGCCGGACCCGCGTCAGGCGGGCTCCGGTTGTCTCGGCCTCCAGGTAGGTGGCGTGCGGCTGGGATCGGCGGTCGGTGGGCGACCCGGGGTTGAGCAGGCGCAACCCGTTGGGCGCCACGGTGTCCCAGGGGATGTGCGAGTGCCCGAAGACCAGCAGGTCGACGTCGGGAAAGCGGGCCGCGCACCGCTGTTCCCGGCCGGTGCGGGGGCCTGTCTCGTGCACCACGGCGACCCGTAGCCCGTCGAGGTCGACGCGGGCCACCTCCGGCAGCCGGGCGCGCAGCGCGGGGCCGTCGTTGTTGCCGTACACGCCGACGAGTCGCCGCGCCCGGGCGGTCATGGCGTCCAGCAGCGACTCGTCGACCCAGTCGCCGGCGTGCAGCACCACGTCCGCCGCCTCGATCGCCGTCCACAGCGGCCCCGGGAGGTCCCGGGCCCGCTTGGGGAGATGCGTGTCCGCCGTGAGCACCAGCCTCATGCCGGCATCATCCCCGGTGCGGGCGCCGTCCACCCGGGGACGCTCACGGGGGCGGTCAGCTCCCGGCCGTTCAGCGCGACGTGGGTGTGAAGTACCCGGCCGGCATGCCACGCCGGCGCAGCGCCGGGTTCTGCTCGACGTCACTGAGCACACCTGCGGCGTTGATCAGGCCGATGTGCGAGAACGCCTGGGGAAAGTTGCCCAACTGTTCCCCGGTCGACGGGTCGATCTGCTCGGCGAACAGTCCCAGGTCGTTGAGCCGCCCGGCCAGCGCGTCGAACAACTCGTGCGCCCGGTCCCGCTCACCGGCCAGCGCCAGGCAGCACACCAGCCAGAACGAGCAGATGAGGAACCCCGCCGGGTCGCCGTTCCAGCGCCGCAGCAGGCCGTCGTGCGACAACTGCTCCTCCACCGCGCGGATCGTCGAGCGCATCCGCTCATCGTCGGCCGGGAGGAAACCCACCAGCGGCATCACCAGCACCGACGCGTCCAGGTCGTCGGATTCGAAACTCCCGGTGTACGCCCCGAGCCGGTCGTTCCACCCCCGGTGCAGCACCTCCGCGCGCACCTCGTCGCGGGCGGCCGCCCAGCGGGCCACGTCCGGCGGCTCACCGAGCCGTGCGCCGAAGCGGACCGCCCGGTCCAGGGCCGACCAGCACTGCACCTTCGAGGACACGTGGTGGCGTTCGATTCCGCGCTCCTCCCACATCCCCGCGTCCGGCAGCTTCCAGTCCCGCTCCGCCTTGTCGGCGAGCGACCGGAGCAGGTGGTAGACGTCGGGTTCCAACGGCTCCAGCCGGTCGCGCATCAGCCAGGCCGCGTCCAACGCCTCACCGAAGATGTCGGTCTGCCGCTGCCGCCACGCGTCGTTGCCGATCATCACCGGCGGGCTGTCCCGGTAGCCGGCGAGCTGGTCGAGGCGGTGCTCGGTGAGGTCCCGCTCCCCCAGCACCCCGTACATGATGGGCACCGGCTCCTCGTCGATCCGGCCCATGGCGCGGCCCAACCAGGCGAACTGCCGCTGCACCTCGTCGTAACACGCCGTCCGCCACAGCGCCCGCAGTGTCAGGCTGAAGTCGCGCACCCACACGTAGCGGTAGTCGTAGTTCCGGTCCCCGCCGAGCTTCTCCGGCAGCGACGTGGTCACCGACGCCACCACTGCGCCGCTGGGCCGGTACGTCATGCCCTGCACCACCAACGCGCTGCGCCGCACGTGCTCGGCGTAGATCCCGTTGTACTCGTGCTGCCGGACCCAGGAGCGCCATCCTTCGGCCGTGTCGGCGATGGTCCGGTCGGCCGCGGGCACCTGCGGCTGCGGCGCGTCGTAGGTCGGGGCGTACCCGAGGGTGAAGTTGTGGATCGTGCCGGGGCGGACGGTGAACGTCCCGGAGGCCTCACCGTCCCCGCAGGTCAGCCGCAGATCGGTGACCAGGACGAGCCGGCTCGCCCCGCCGACGGCCTCCAGGGCGCCGTCGCGCTCGACGAGGAACGGCGTGGTCCGGCCGTACTCGAATCGGGGTCGGTAGTGCACCCGCATCGGCACCTCGCCGGAGAGGCCCCGCACACTGCGGACCAGCACCTGCGGCGAGCGCAGACCGATGTCGTGCTCGCGCGCCCCGGGCTCCAGGGCGAGCGCGTCGCTCAGCTCCACCTCGCCCTGCGCGGTACGAAAGACGGTCCGCAGCACGAGGGTGCCGTCGAGGTAGCAGCGTTCGACGGTGAAGTCGGCCTCCGGACGGATCGACCAGTGTCCGGCGTGCTCGCCGATCAGCCGCGCGAACACCGACGGCGCGTCGAACCGGCCCGGGCACCACCAGTTCACCGAGCCCGAGCGGTCCACCAACGCGGCCGTGCGGCCGTCGGCGAGGAACCCGTGGTCGCTGATCTGTCCGCTCTGCACCCGCCTGCCTACCCGGACCGTTCCCGCACATGCCTCACCGGCGACACGGGCCCCACTCCGGCGGCGGGTGTTACCGCCCGGCGCTGGCGGGAACGCGGTCGGCTGACGAGGGAGGATGCTCATGACCTCAGCTTCGGGGCCGGCCGCCGCGTGGCGGCCCGGCGCACACAGTGGTGACGTGCTTCCGTCCGGCCCGGCAGGCCGCCTGTCGGCACCGGCCGGGGACGGGCACGGGCCGCAGGGCGGCCCGCCCACCGTGACGATCGGTTCGTATCCGGACTATCCGTCCGCCCAGAAGGTGGTCGACTACCTGGCCGACAACCGCTTCCCGGTGGAGCACAGCGCCATCGTCGGCACGAACCTCACGCTGGTGGAGACGGTGCTCGGGCGGATGACCACCGGTCGCGCGGCGCTGCTCGGCGCCGGCACCGGCGCCTGGTTCGGACTCTTCATCGGCCTGCTGTTCGGCATCTTCACCGTCGGCAACTGGCTGGCGGTGATCCTGGTCGGCCTGGTCATCGGCGCGATCTGGGGCGCCGTGTTCGGCGCCGTGGCGCACGCGATGACCGGCGGGCAGCGCGACTTCACCTCGGCCAGCTCACTGCGCGCCGGCCAGTACGCGGTGACCGTCGACGCACAGCTCGCCGATCAGGCCCGGCAACTGCTGGGCCGGATGCAGGTGCCCGGCTCGACGCCGGCGAACACCCGCTGACGCATCGGCACGACCGGCCGTTCCCGGCAGTTCGCCGGGGCGGCCGGTCAGTCGTGGTACGCCAGCTCGCCGGCCCGCAGTGGCACGTCGACGCGGTTCTCCGGCGGGGCGAGCGGGCAGGCCCAGCGGTCGTCGTACGCGCAGCTGGGGTTGTAGAGGTAGTTGGCGTCCAGCCGGACCCGGTCGCCGGGCAGCAGCTCGACGCCCCGGCCGAAGGTGCCCTTCACCGTGTCGGTGAGGTACCGCCCTCCGCCGTAGGTCTCCTGGCCGCAGGTGCCGTCGCGCAGCGGCACGAAGAGCCCACCCCCGTACGCCTCGATCCACCACAGCGTGAGCGGCCCCCACGGCGTCACGGCAACCGCCACCCGCCGGTACGCGACGACCCCGTCCGGGCCGCCGGTGTCCACCCGCAGCTCGCCGCTGGCCGGCCGAAGGGGCGCTTCCACCACGGCCTCCGGGTTCGGTGCGAAGTAGCGCACACCGGTGAAGCCCTGCCGCTCGGCAGGCGGGATCGGGCTCTGCGGGTGGGTGGCGAAGAGCTCGTCGCGGCCGGCGCGGAAGCCGGCGAGGTCGACGTCGGACAGGTACAGCCGGGCCACCCGCTCCCGCCAGTCGGCCAGTTCCAGATCGGTCAGCATGCGGCGGACTCCTGATCGAGGGACAACTCGCCGGACCGCAGGGGCCTGCCGCACGCCTGGCAGCGGACCTCGGCGACGAACACCTCACCGCACACGTCGTGGATGAAGTCGACCTTGGGCACCTCGGCGTCGCTGTAGGTGTCGCCCCAGCGCTTGAGCACGAGGATGACCTGCCCGAGGTCCTTGCCCTTCTGGGTGAGCTCGTACCCCGCGACCTTGCCGTCCTCGGTCGATCGCGCCTGCAGGATGCCGGTTTCGGCGAGCTTTCGCAGCCGGGCGGCGAGCACGTCCCGGGGTGCGCCGACCGCCCGGAGGATCTCCGTGTACCGGGAGGCCCCGAAGGCGAGCGCCCGCACGATGTGCAGCGACCACCTGTCGTTGACCGCGTCGAGCGCCACAGCGAGCGTGTCCCGAGCCGGTTTGGAATTCAAACCGGTGGTGCTACGGTTCGTCTGGTTGGACATTCAAACCACACTACCCGAGGAAGCACCCATGACGTCGCCACCCGAACCACGTACCGAGCGGGAAACGCCAGTCGTCACCCACCGCCGAGCCTGGCTCTCCCTCGTGCTCACCGGGCTGATCATCGGTACGGCCTTCATCGCCGTCTACGTCGGGCTGCAACGCGGTCCCGAGCCGCGCCACCTGCCGATCGCGGTGGTCGGCGAGCAGCTGGCCACCACCGCGCACGCCGGGTTCGGCGACGCCGTCGCCGTCACCCCGGTGAGCACCGTCGAGGACGGAACGGCCCTGGTCCGCGACGGCGACGCCGTCGCGGTGCTCGGCGCGACCGCCCCCGGCAGGCTGACGCTCGACTACGCCGGCGCGAGCGGATTCAGTGAGAGCGGCGCGGCCCGGCAACTCGTCGCGGGTCTCGCCCGGCAGGCCGGCGCGACAGTCCAGGAGAACGACATCGTGCCGCTGGCGAGCTACGACAGCCGGGGGCTGTCCGCCTTCTACGTGGTGTTCGGGGTCACCCTGTCGTCGTTCGTCCTCGCGCAGGGGCTCACCGCGGCCACCGCGAAGGTGCGCCTGCGTCACCGGCTCTACGCCATGGGCGGATTCGCCGTAGCGATCGGCGTGATCGCGGCGACGGTCGCGGGCCCGGTCTACGGGTCGCTGACGGCGCCGTTCCCGCTGCTCGCCCTGTCGCTCATCCTGTTGTCGGCCGCCAGCGCCTTCACGACCAAGGCTCTCGGGGCCTGGCTCGGCCCGATCGGGATCGCGCTTGCGGTGCTCACCCTGACCACCATCGGCAACGCGACGAGCGGAGCGACGATCGGGATCGACCTGCTGCCGGGATGGGCGCAGTCAATCTCGGCGAAGCTCCCCCCGGGCGCGGCAGTGCGGGCGGTCAACAACTTCGGTTACTTCAACGGCTCGCACACGCTGGTGCCCCTGGCCGTCCTCGCCACCTGGTTCCTGGCCGGCCTGGGCTTCGTCCTGCTCCGACAGCGGACCGCGCAGCGACGCCCGCTGGCGTCCCGTGCGGACGCGCCCGCGACACCCTGATCCGGCTGAAGACGATCGGGTGGGCGGACGACGTGCGCCCACCCGATCGTCATCCCCGCGGCCAGTTGCTCAGGACGGCGTCGAGGGCGTCGAGGGCGCGAGCCCAGGACTCGTCCGTCGAGCGCGGGGTGTGGCGGAACCCGCCGGTCCGCTCCAGGCTCACGAAGCCGTGGAACGTGCTGTGCATCATCCGGACGGCGTCGGTCTGGTCCGGCTCGGAGAGCCGGTAGCCGCGCAGGATCGCCCGGGTCATCTCGGCGTGCCGGACGCCCGCGCTCGCGGCGGCCGTCTCGGGGTCGAGGTCGATCTGCATCGCGGCGTAGCGACCCGGGTGCCGCGTCGCGTAGTCCCGGTACGCGTTGGCGAAGGCGACCAGCGCGTCCTTGCCGGCCCGGCCGGCGAGCGCGTCGGCGACCCGGTCGGCCAGCTCGGCGAGCGCCAGCAGCGCGATCCTGACCCGCAGGTCGTGTGCGCTCCTGATGTGGAAGTACAGGCTCGCGTCCTTCACGCCGAAGTGCCGCGCGAGCGCGGCCACTGTCACGTTCTCGACGCCCACCTCGTCGGCCAGGTCGGCCGCCGCCAGGGCCAGCCGCTCGGCGGTCACTCCGGCACGTGCCACGCACCACACCCCAAAACTAGTCTCGTTAATCGCTTGCCTAGGAGAGCTAGGCTACTACCTATGTTAGCCCTCACCGAATCCGCCATCCGCGCCTCCTTCGTCAACTGCACTCAGGGCGAGGCGAAGCGGCTGGCCATACCGAACGATCTTGAAATGCGCCCCTGGGACGACCTGGACTTCCTCGGCTGGCGGGACGTCGCCGCGCCGCAGCGGGCCTACCTGATCGCCGAGGCCGACGAGGGCCTCGTCGGGGTCGCGCTGCGGGTGGCGCCCCAGCAGGCCGGGCGGGTCCGGCGCAGCATGTGTTCCTTCTGCCTGACCACCCACACCGGCGACGGCGTGTCGTTGATGACGGCCCGCAAGGCCGGCCGGGACGGCCGGCAGGGCAACTCCGTGGGCGCGTACGTCTGCTCCGACCTGGCCTGCTCGCTCTACCTGCGCGGCAAGAAGAGGGACGCCGGGCGGCGGATCGAAGAGACCATCACCCTGGCCGAGAAGATCGACCGCACCACCGGTCACCTCACGGCGTTCCTGCGCCGGGTCACCGAGTGACGGCCGGCCGGCCCGCCTGCCTGCCTGCCTGAGCCGGTTGGCTCGGCCGGCCTGCCTGAGCGGGTTGGCTCGGCCGGCCGGTCCCGAGCCGGGGCCGCCCGGGTGGGTGCGCTCCTGTCGAGCTGCCCCATATCTGGGCCGGCCGTCGAAGACGCCGCCGCACAGCCCCGCCCGGAGATGCCCGCCCCATGTCTGGGGCAGCTCGACAGGCAGCGAGGTGAAGGTGCCAACCCCCTGACCCCGGCCGCCGCCCGACCTGGGCCGCTTTCCGACGGGCGTCGGCCGGCTAGCGGTCGGTGGCCAGGCGGGCGTGCAGGTGCTCGTCGTAGCGGCGGCCGTCGCCGTACTGGTACGACTCGCGCAGCGTCCCCTCGGCGAGATAGCCGGCCCGCTCGGCGACCCGGCAGGACGCCGCGTTGGCCACCGCGTGGCACAGCTCGACCCGGTGCAGCCGAAGGTCGTCGAACGCCCACTCGGTGAGCCGGACGACGGCTCGCGTCGCCACCTGACGCCCGCGCGCCGCCGGCATCGTCCAGTAGCCGACGGAGGCGTCGCCGTGGTGGATGTGGTGCAGCGACACCGAGCCGAGCAGCTGGCCGTCGGCGGCGTCGGTCACCGCCATGGAGGCGTGGTCGCCGCCGGACCAGTCGGCCCGGCGACGCACCCAGAGCAGGGCGGCGTGGTCGTCGACCGGGCCGCCGCCCTGCGGGTTCCACTGGGCAATGTCGGGGTCGCGCAGGGCGTCGCGCACCGCCGGGGCGTCCGTCTCCCGCCACGGGCGCAGCAACAGGTCGGCGGCGGTGAGTTCCACGTGTTCCACGATGCCGGAGTCTGGCACAGAACGCCCCGGCACCGCCGCCCGATTGACCCGCGCTTTCTTCAAAACTGCACCAAGGGCGCCACCAACCGGACAGACGTGACGCAGGCAACGCTCAACTCCACTAGTTAAATTTTGAACTAGTGCTACCGTAGTGGACGTGACAGAGAGCCTGGACAGCACCCGAGCGGCCGCCTGGCGTGCCTACATCGAGGCCAGCCAGCGCCTGTTCACCCAGTTGGAAGACGACCTGCGCACCGACAGCGACCTCACCTTCGCCGACTACCACGTGCTGGTCCTGCTCTCCGAGGCACCGGGGCAACGACTGCGGATGGGCGAGCTGGCCGGCCGGCTGGTCTTCTCCCCCAGCCGACTGACGTACCAGATCTCCTCCATGCAGCGGCGCGGCCTGGTCAGCAAGGAGGCCTGCCCGGACGACCGGCGCGGCAGCGAAGCCGTCCTCACCGCCGCCGGGCTGCTCACCCTGTCCGAAGCCGCACCCCACCACCTGGCGTCGGTGCGCACCCACCTGATGGATGACCTCGACGACGCCGAGGTCGCCTGCCTCACCCGGGTCTTCGACCGGCTCGGCCGCCGCCTGCGGGCGACCCGGACCACGTCGAGCACCCACGCCACACGTTAAGGAGCCCCCCGATGCCCGCGATCACCGTTGACAACGTCCTCGTCCTGCCCCGCCTGCCCCAGCTCGACGAGTCCACCAGCTTCCGCAAGGTCCGCACGGTGACCACCGCGCCCAGCGGCTTCGAGGGCGAGGGCTTCCCGGTCCGCCGGGCCTTCGCCGGGGTGTCGACGACCGACCTTGACCCGTTCATCCACCTCGACCAGATGGGCGAGGTGGACTACGCGCCGGGCGAGCCCAAGGGCACCCCGTGGCACCCGCACCGCGGCTTCGAGACCGTCACCTACATCATCGACGGCGTCTTCGACCACCAGGACTCGCAGGGCGGCGGCGGCACCATCACCGACGGCGACACCCAGTGGATGACGGCCGGCAGCGGCCTGCTGCACATCGAGGCGCCGCCGGAGCACCTGGTGCTCAGCGGCGGGCTCTTCCACGGCACGCAGCTCTGGGTCAACCTGCCCCGCGCGGCGAAGATGAACCCGCCCCGCTACCAGGACATCCGGGGCCGGGAGTCGGCCCTGCTCACCACGCCCGACGGCGGCGCGCTGATCCGGGTCATCGCCGGTGAGGTGGCCGGGCACCGGGGCCCGGGGTCGACGTTCACGCCGATCACCATCACCCACGTCACCGTGCAGCCGGGCGCGCAGGTCGACCTGCCCTGGAACCCCGACTTCAACGCGCTGGTGTACGTGCTCGGCGGGCGCGGCACCGTCGGCGCCGAGCGCCGGCCGGTCCGCACCGGTCAGCTCGCGGTGCACGGTCCGGGCGACGCGCTGCGCATCAGCGCGGACCCCACGCAGGACAGCAACACGCCGGCGCTGGACCTCTACATCATGGGCGGTCAGCCCATCCGGGAGCCGGTGGCCCAGTACGGCCCGTTCGTCATGAACACCCGCGACGAGCTGCTCCAGGCGTTCGAGGACTTCAAGGCCGGCCGGCTCGGCGTCATCCCCACCGAGCGGGTGCCGCACACCGACGGCCAGGGCCCGCGTCCCTGACCCGGACCGACCGCTGAACCCGGCGCCGGCGCCCCCGGTCCCCGGGGCGCCGGCGCCGCCTCACGAGACCGCGAAAATCCCCGCGACGCCCAGAATCACCATCAGCAACACCGCTACCAGCGCACCCCGTTCGCTCTCCACCGCCGGCTCGCGGTACTCGGTCACGGGGTTCGTCGTCTCGCGGGGCATGGTGTGGCCTCCTCGGCTGTTGTCACGTGCTCGCGTTGGGCGTCATCCAGGTCACCGGTCGGTCGGCCTGGCATGCGGACCCGCGTCGGGGGTCCTACCGTGAGGACGTTGTCGACCTCCGGGGGGCTGGACGTTGCCGTTACAGGACTGGTTCCTCACCGCACAGGAACGCGCCAACCCGGTCTCTGGGTTACCCGTCTGGACCAGGGGAAACCTCGCCGAGCCGTTGATTCACGGCGCGGCGTACTTCGACCGGCTGGTCGAGGAGGTGGAGGCGCTGACCGCCGGTGACCACCTCTTCTTCACCGACTGGCGGGGCGACCCGGACCAGCGGTTGCGCCCCGACGGCCCCACCGTGGCCCAGCTCTTCGCCCAGGCCGCGCAGCGCGGCGTGGTGGTCAAGGGGCTGATCTGGCGCTCACACCTCGACGCGATGGCCTACAGCGAGGCGGAGAACCGCAACCTCAGTGAGACGGTCTCCGCGGCCGGCGGCGAGGTGCTGCTCGACCAGCGGGTCCGCCGCGGCGGCTCGCACCACCAGAAGCTGGTGGTGTTGCGGCACCCGAACGCCCCGGAGCGGGACATCGCGTTCGCCGGCGGGATCGACCTGTGCCACAGCCGGCGCGACGACGCCGCGCACGGCGGCGACCCGCAGGCGGTGCAGATGTCCTCCCGGTACGGGTCGAACCCGCCCTGGCACGACGTGCAGCTCGCGGTGCGCGGCCCGGTGGTCGGCGCGCTGGACACCCTGTTCCGGGAGCGCTGGACCGACCCGATGCCGCTGGACTCGGAGAATCCGATGGCGTACGCGCGGGACCGGCTGCGCGGCGCGGACCTGCGACCGGACCCGCTGCCGGAGCAGCCCGCCGACCCGCCCGAGTGCGGGCCGCACCAGATCCAGGTGCTGCGCACCTACCCCGCCGTCCGGCCGCGCTACTCCTTCGCGCCCGACGGCGAGCGGACTGTGGCCCGGGGCTACACCAAGGCGGTCCACCGCGCGCGACGGCTCATCTACCTGGAGGACCAGTACCTCTGGTCGACCGAGGTGGCCAACCTGTTCGCCCAGGCGCTGCGGGAGAATCCCGAGCTGCACCTGGTCGCCGTGGTGCCCCGGCACCCGGACGTGGACGGCCGGCTGGCCCTGCCACCCAACATGGTCGGCCGGGAGCAGGCGCTGTCGCTGTGCGAGCGCGCCGCGCCGGACCGGGTGCACGTGTTCGACGTGGAGAACCACGCCGGCACCCCGGTGTACGTGCACGCGAAGGTCTGCGTGGTCGACGACGTCTGGGCCAGCGTCGGCAGCGACAACTTCAACCGCCGTTCCTGGACGCACGACAGCGAGTTGTCCTGCGCGGTGCTCGACGACACGCGCGACGAGCGGACCCCCACCGACCCGGCGGGTCTCGGCGACGGAGCCCGCGTCTACGCCCGGGACCTGCGGCTGCGGCTCTGGCGCGAGCACCTGGACCGGGACCCGGACGGCGCGGACGACGCCGACCTGCTCGACCCGGCCGACGCCGTGGCGGCCATCACGGCCGCGGCCGACGAACTGCAACTGTGGTACGACGGCGGCCAGGTCGGCGATCGTCCACCCGGCCGGCTGCGCCCGCACCGCCCCGAGCGGCTGCCCTGGTACACCCGCACGTGGGCGCTGCCGGTGTACCGGCTGGTCTACGACCCCGACGGCAGGCCGCTGCGAGCCAGGCTGGCCGGCACCTGGTGAGTCTGCCGGGCCGGCTCGGGAGGGCCGGCCGCGCCGGGGTGCACGGTCAGTCCGCCGGGGTAGGCGAACGAGGAGCGCGGCGAGAAGTAGCCGAAGCCGATGGTCAGCGGGTTGGCGGGGCGCAGCGCGTACATCGGGTGTCGGGGTTGCAGGAACTCCACCGACTCGATCTCGAACGGCGCGACCGGCTCGGCCACGAACGGGTAGACCGAGCTGAGCAGTTGGCCGTCGCGGCACGTGAAGTAGCGGTGGTGGCCGCTGCTGATCACGTGGCCGGTCTCCCCCACCCGACACCGGGCGCGGATCAGCGGCGCACCCTCCGCCTCGGTCTCGGAGAGCAGCGCCTCGCCGCTCACCTCGATCCTGGTCCGGCCGGCGAGCACCGGGGCGCCCCGCGCCGCGGCGTACTCGCGGACCAGTCGGCTGGAGGCCACGTAGTGGGTCCACCAGCCGCCCGGGTTGAGCCCGCCGGGCGCGTCCACGCCCGCGAGTGAGACGCCGAGGTACGTCAACGAGTAGGCGCCGAAGCCGGAGGTCTGCGTCTCGTCCTCGACGACGTACTGGTTGAGGAACACCTGCCGATCCGCGCGGGGGCGCAGCCCGGCGGGGACGAGGGCGGCGACCGCGTCGGGATCCGCCGGCAACCAGCTGAAGTACAGGGTGCGACTGTTCACGACGAGCTGGGGAGCGGCTGGATCGAGCATGGTGCCTCCGAACCGGGTGTCTACCAGCGACGCTACGGCCGGTCCCGCCGACGGGACAACGACGGATAGTCGACAGTGCTGCCCAGTTGTCGGATTTCATGTTGACCGGTCGGCGGGGGATGCGACACCGACCGGTCGGGCCGGATGGGATGACCGGGTGCCGCAGGATCGCCCGTTAAACGGGTAAGAGACCTCACAAACTCTTCGCCAGCCGCCACTTTTGGGCGTTTTGTGGTCCGACGCGCCTTAAGTACATCAACCTTTCGGCTAGATTTCCGGGAGCCGATCAGGCTAAGGTGAGTCCCGAACGGCCCATTCGAAGCTAAACCAAAGCGTCACGTCTTTTTGTCCGCGGACGAGGTGCAGGGAGGACCACCCATGACCGCGCCAACGATCACCGAGCAGGCGAGCACCACCGCTGCCGAGCAGACGAGCACCACCAAGCTGGACCCGCGGGCGCTCACCGACAGCGCCGCCGACCTGCTCAACGCCATGGCCGCACTGCCCGCCAACCACCCGTCGCGCGCCGCTCTGCGGGACCGCGCGATCGAGGCCTGGCTGCCGCTGGCCAACCACCTCGCCCACCGCTACAGCGGGCGGGGCGAGCCGACCGACGACCTGGCGCAGACCGCCGCCGTCGGCCTCATCAAGGCCATCGACAAGTTCGACCCGTCCCGCGGTGTCGACTTCGCCGGCTACGCGATCCCCACCATCATCGGCGAGCTCAAGCGGCACTTCCGCGACCGCACCTGGGACATCCGGGTGCCGCGTCGCCTCCAGGAGCTGCGACTGGCCATCTCCGACGCCAACAGCTCGCTGCTGCAGACCCTCGGCCGCTCGCCGACGGTCGCCGACATCGCCGCCCACCTCAAGCTCACCGAGGAAGAGGTCCTGGAAGGCCTGGAGGGCGCCCGCGCGTACAACGCGGTGTCGCTGTCCACCCCGACCGGCGACGGCGACCGGGCCACCGAGCTGGGTGACATGCTCGGCGGCGAGGACAACGAGTTCGAGCTGGCCGAGCTGCGGGTCGCCCTCGGCCCCGCGCTGGCCACGCTCGACGAGCGTGAGCAGAAGATCCTCACCCTGCGGTTCTACGGCAACCTGACCCAGTCGCAGATCGCCGACCAGATCGGCGTTTCGCAGATGCACGTCTCCCGGCTGCTGGCCCGGGCGCTGACCAAGCTGCGCGGCCAGCTCGACGGCACGTACTAGGCACCACACGACGAAGGGCCGGGTCAGCGTGGACCCGGCCCTTCGTCGTGCGTCGGGACCGGCGCACCGGCCGGGCCGCTCCCCCCGAGGGGCAGCGGCCCGGCCGGCCCCGTCAGCGGCCTGCGGGCTCCCGCCACATCGGCCAGAACGGCGTGCCGTCGGGCACCCGGAAGGGCTCGCCGGCCCGGTAACCGTGCCGCGCGTACAGGTCCCGGCTGCGCGGGCTGCTCGCCTCCAGGTAGGCCGGCATGGCGTTGGCGTCCAGCCAGGCGTGGTGGTGCCTCATCAGCGCGGTGCCCAACCCCTGTCCCTGCCGTCCCAACTGCACGGCCAGGAAGGCCATGTGGTGATGGTCCGGGTGCGGGTGGTTCGCCGCGAACAACTCGTCGAGATGCTGGAACCGGTCGGTCCACTCGCCGCAGGCCGCGGCGAGCCGGGCGTCGTAGTCCGGCGGCGGCGGGGCCGGCTCACCGACCGACGGCAACCAGACCGCGACACCGGCCCGGTCCGCGGTGGCGTGCACGAACCCGTGCCGCATCGCGTGGTCGACCAGGATCTCGAAGTCCCCGGCCAGCACGGCCTCGCGCTTGCTCGCGTCGGGGACCAGCCAGGAGGTCACCTCCAGGGCGATGAACGCCTCGGCGATCCGGTTGGCGACCAGCTCCGTGTCCTGCGGCCCGAGCCGTTCGATGGGCAGGCTCATCGGGACACCTCCGCGGCGGTCGGCGTCGTCGCCTGCTGCTCCCCCGACCGCACGGCCGCCGCGGCGCTCGCCGCGCCGAGACCGATCCGGGCGTACGTGTCCGGGCGGTTGTTACGCAGCAGCAACGCCCAGGCGACGCCCAGCGCGGCCGCCACCGGGTAGACGGCGGGCAGTGCCCAGCGCAGGTTGGAGTCGGGTGCGACGCCGAGCAGGTTGGCGAAGTTCGACACGGCCAACCAGATGATCACGACGAGCGCGATGGTGGCCAGGCCGGGCGCGATGGCCCGCCGCCAGAGCGTCTCGTCACCGCCGAAGCGGGCGAAGTAGGCGATCACCGCCACCGAGGTGGTGGCGATCAACAGCAACACGCCGAAGCCGCCGCTGGTGCCGACCCAGAAGAACAGCTTGACCACCGGGTCCCAGCCGTTGACGGTGTAGAGCAGGATGACCAGCAGGCCGAGGGCGCTCTGTGCCAGCGACGCGGCCCGCGGCGAGCCGGTCCGCGGCGAGGTCTGCCCGAACACCGCCGGCAGCACCCGCTCCCGGCCCAACGCGAACGTGTAGCGGGCCGTGGTGTTGTGGAAGGAGATCATCGCGGCCAGCAGCGAGGTCAGGAAGAGCACCTGGCCGATGGTGACGGCGGTGTCCCCGAGCTGGGCGCCGGCCAGGTTGAAGATCAGCCCGACGCTCTGCTCACCGGCCTCGGCGACGATCTTGTCCGGGCCGACCGCGACGGTCATGGTCCAGGAGGAGAGCGCGTACAGCGCGGCGACGATCGCCACCGAGAGGTAGGTGGCGAGTGGCACCGTCCGCTTCGGGTCCTTGCTCTCCTCGCTGAACACGACGGCGGACTCGAAGCCGACGAAGCCGAGGATGGCCAGCACCAGCACCGCGCCCACCCCGGGCACGAAGAGGTTGTCCGGCGAGAACCCGGCGAAGCTGACCTCGCCGCCGGCCGGGTTGCCGAGCTGGCCCAGGTCGAAGATCAGGACCACGACGATCTCGGCGACCAGCAGCGCCGCCAGCACCAGGCCGTTGATGTCCACGCGGAGCAGGCCGAGCAGGCCGACCAGCGCCCAAGCCACCAGGGCGACGATCGACCAGTGCGGGTGCCCGCCGAAGATCCGGTCGAGCACCGGCTCGGCCGCGACGCCGATGGTGCCGTAGAGCCCGACCTGGAGCGCGTTGTACGCGATCAGCGCCACCCAGGCGGCGCCGACACCTGCCGGTCGGCCGAGGCCCCGGGAGATGTAGGCGTAGAAGGCGCCGGCGTTCTCGACCCGGCGGGACATCGCCACGTAGCCGACCGAGAACAGGGCGAGCACCGCGGCGACCACGAGGAAGGCCAGCGGGATGCCGGTCACGCCGATGACGCCGTAGCCGGTGGTGACGACGCCGGCCACCACGGTCAGCGGCGCGGCTGCGGACAGGACGAAGAAGATGACCGAGGGGACGCCGAGGCGTCCCCTCGCGAGGGCTTCGGAGACGTTGCTGGGTCGGTCGACTGTCGATGTCGATGGCATACGACTACTCCGGTTGTCGAGGGGAGGGGTTGGGGTTACCGGGGGGATCAGGGGATGCCGCGCAGCACGGCTGCGCCGACGGCGGCCTCGGTGTGCCCGACAAGCTCCTTCAGGGGCGCCGGCAGCGCGGGGATGAGAACGCTGAGCCGGTGGTGGGCGCGGGGGCCGGCGCTCCACAGCACCTCGCGGGTCAGTCCGGCGGCCACGACCAGGCCGAGCAGCAGCGCGTCCGGCACGCTCGGCGGGTCGGGGCGTTCCAGCAGGGCCCGCAGCCGGGTGGCCGGCCAGGCCACGGCGTTGAGGTCGATCGGCAGGTAGCTGACCGAGGTGCGCAGCAGCCGCCGGCTCTCCTGGCGGCGCAGCACCCCGGCGCGGGCGAGTCGCTCGCCCACCGAGGTCGTCGCGCTCTGCGCCAGAAAGCTGAGCCAGACGTTGACCTCCCGGTGCTGCGACTCACCGATCAACTGGTCGAGCACGGTGTGCGCCAGCGCGTCGGCGGGTGGGCGCCGGTCGATGACGGTGACCTGTCCACCGGAGACGGTGATGTGCCCGTAGAGGGTCAGCTCACCGAGGAGGCCGGCGGCGAGGCCGAGGCCGGTCGCCGCGGGGTGGAGCTTGGCCTTGCCGCGGGTGTCGTTGTGGGCGATGAGGAAGAACTCGTCGGCGATGAGCAAACGGTCCTCCCGCTCAGCTGTGTCCACAGTGTCTGCGCCCGGAAAAGGATGCACCGACAGCTACTGCAACGCAACTCCCAGATTTGAAAGTTGCACTCCGTGCTGGCGCGACCTGCGGATCTTGTCGTGACAGACTCGGACGGTGACCGCCGCTTCCACCATCCGGCCCACCGCCAGCCCCACCGTGCGCCGTCGGCGCATCGCTCGCGAGCTCCGCCAGCTCCGGGAACGGGCGGGCATGACCCTCGACGTGGCGGCCCGTCAACTCGACATGTCCAAGAGCAACCTGTCCCGGATCGAGAACGCGCAGATCGGCATCAAGCCCCGCGACGTGCGGGCGGCGCTCGCCCTGTACCAGGTCACCGGCGCGGACGCCGAGGCACTGATCGAGATCGCCCGGGGCGCGCAGCAACGCGGCTGGTGGCAGAACTACAGCGACGTGCTGCCGGAGTGGTTCGAGTTCTACGTCGGACTGGAGGCCGAGGCGGCGACGCTGCGCACGTACGAGGCCGAGTCGGTGCCCGGGCTGCTGCAGACCGAGGCGTATGCCCGGGCGATCTTTCGCCGCACCGCCGGCGAGGACGGCCTGGAGCGCAAGGTCGCGGCCCGGCTGCGCCGCCAGGAGGTGCTGCACTGCGACGACCCGGTCGAATTGTCGGTGGTCCTCAACGAGGCCGTGCTGTTGCGCCCGGTCGGTGGCCCCGCCGTGATGGCCGAGCAACTGGCCCACATGAGCCACATCGCACAGTTACCCAATGTGACAATTCAGGTACTGCCGTTCGCGGCCGGCGAGCATCCGGCGATGACCACCCCGTACGTGATCCTCAACTTCGCCGACGCCGCCGACGCGTCAGTGGTTTACCTGGATAACCTGACGATGGGCCTGGCTCTGGAGGATGCCGATCATGTGCTCGGGTATAGCCTTCTGCACGAGGAGCTGTGCCGGATGGCACTCGATCCGGGGGCGTCGCTGACCCACCTCAAGGAGGCTTCTCGTAACTTTGCGTGACCGCGTCTGCGGCACGCCGACGCAGACGAGAGGTACCACGGATGACGGCGCTCGACCTGACCCGGGCGGACTGGCGCACCAGCACGCGCAGCAGTGGCAACGGCAACTGCGTGGAGGTCGCGACAGTCGACGGTCGGATCGCCGTCCGGGACAGCAAGGACCGCTCCGGCCCGGTGCTCGCGTTCGGCTCGGCCGCCTGGCGGTCGTTCCTGCACGGTCTCGGCGAGGTCCGCCGGGGCTGAGTCTCCGGCACCGGTGCGAGACTGGGCCGTGCTCTCCGACGTAACAGTGGACCTGCCGGTCCGTCCGGCGTTGCCGGCGCTGCTGACCGCGCTCGACGCGGCCGGCGCCGCGGTCCTGGTGGCCCCGCCGGGCACCGGCAAGACCACTCTCGCGCCGTTGGCGGTGGCCGACCGGGTCGACGGCCGGGTGGTGATCGCCCAACCCCGACGGGTGGCGGCGCGTGCCGCGGCCCGGCGGATGGCCGAACTGCTCGGCGAGCGCGTCGGCGACCGGGTCGGCTACGCGGTACGCGGCGAGCGTCGGGTCGGTCCGGCCACCCGGATCGAGGTGGTCACCACCGGCCTGCTGGTCCGCCGGCTGCACCACGACCCGGAGCTGCCCGGCACGGGTGCGGTGCTGCTCGACGAGTGTCACGAGCGGCAGCTCGACGCCGATCTCGCACTGGCGTTCACGGTGGAGGCCCGAGCCACCCTCCGGCCGGACCTGTGGCTGCTCGCGATGTCCGCCACGCCGGACACCGACCGGTTCGCCGCGCTGCTGGGCGGGACCACCGCCGCACCGGTGGTCCGGGCCGAGTCGGCGCTGCACCCGGTACGGCGGATCTGGGCGCCGCCGGCGCGGCCGGTCGCGCCGTCGGGGGCCGGGCCGGTGGACCGTGCCCTGCTCGACCACGTGGCCGCCACGGTCCGGCGGGCGCTGCGCGAGCACGACGGCGACGTGCTGGTGTTCCTCCCCGGGGCCGGTGAGATCGCCGCGGTCGCCGGCCGGCTCGGCGACCTGCGGGACACCGTCGACCTCCTGCCGTTGCACGGTCGCCAGCGCGCCGCCGAGCAGGACGCGGCCCTGCGACCCCGCGGCCCGGACGGCCGGCGGCGCGTGGTGCTGTCCACCGCGCTGGCCGAGACGAGCCTCACCATGCCGGGCGTACGGGTGGTGGTGGACGCCGGACTCTCCCGGGTGCCCCGCATCGATCTGGCCCGTGGGCTGGGCGCGCTGATCACCGTGCCGGTCTCGCGGGCCGCCGCCACCCAGCGGGCCGGCCGGGCCGGCCGGGAGGCCCCGGGGTACGTCTACCGCTGCTGGTCCGAGGCGACCCACGAGCGGCTGCCCGCCCGGCCGGAGCCGGAGATCGCGACGGCGGACCTGACCGGGTTCGCGTTGGAGCTGGCCGCCTGGGGACGCCCGGACGGCGTCGGGCTGGCGCTGCCCGATCCGCCGCCGGCCGCGGCGATGGCGGTGGCCCGGGACACCCTCGAGACGCTGGGCGCGGTCGATCCGACGGGCCGGATCACCGGGCGGGGCCGGGTGATCGCCTCGGCCGGGGCGCACCCGCGACTGGCCCGTGCGCTGCTCGACGGCGCCGGTCGGGTCGGCGCGGACCGCGCCGCCGAGGTGGTGGCCCTGCTCGCCGAGGAGAGCGCGGCCGGCCCGGGCGACGACCTGGTGGCCGGCTGGCGTCGGCTACGCGCCGGGACCGACGCGGGCGCCACAGCCCGCTGGCGCACCGAGGTACGCCGGTTACGCGCCGCGCTGCCCGCCGGTGGGCGGGCCGCCTCGGGCGGACTCACCGACGATCTCGCCGCGGGGCTGCTGGTCGGCCTCGCGTACCCGGAGCGGCTGGCCCGGGTGCGCAGCGCGGGCGGGTCCGCGTACCTCATGACGGGCGGGACCGCCGCGGAGCTGGCGGTCGGGTCGGGGCTGGCCGGGTCCGACTGGCTCGCGGTGGCCGTCGCGGACCGCCGCCCCGGCACGCCGTCGGCGCGGATCCGCCGGGCCACCCCCCTGGACGAGGCGACCGCCCGGGAGGCCGCCGGCCCGCTGCTGTCCACGCGCCGCGAGGTGGGCTGGTCCGACGGGGACGTGGTCGCCCGTGAGGTGACCCGGCTGGGCGCGATCGAGCTGGTGGCGCGGCGGCTGGACCGCCCGGACCGGGCGGAGGTGGCGGCGGCGCTGCTGACCGGCCTGCGCCAGGAGGGGCTGGGGCTGCTGCCGTGGACGCCTGCGGCACGGGGGCTGCGCGAGCGGATGGCGTTCTGCCGGCACCACCTCGGCGACGAGTGGCCCGACGTCGGCGACGAGGCGCTGCTCGCGGCCGCGCCGACGTGGCTGGGGCCGGAACTGGCCGCCGCCCGCCGACGCGCCGACCTGAGCCGGGTGGACGTGACGTCGGCGCTACGCCGGCTGCTGCCATGGGCGCAGGCCGCGCGCCTCGACGAGCTCGCGCCGGAACGCATCGAGGTGCCCAGCGGCTCGCGGATCCGGGTGGACTACGCCGACCCGGCGGCACCGGTGCTGGCGGTCAAGCTCCAGGAGACGTTCGGCTGGCCGGCCGCCCCGCGCATCGGAGGCGGCCGGGTGCCGGTGCTGCTGCACCTGCTCTCCCCCGCCGGCCGACCGGTGGCGGTCACCGCGGATCTCGCCTCGTTCTGGCGTACCGGCTATGCGCAGGTCCGCTCGGAGCTGCGCGGTCGCTATCCCCGCCATCCGTGGCCGGAGGACCCGGGCACGGCGACGCCCACCCGGCGTGCCGCGCCGCGTCGGCGCTGAGGAGGGCTACTCCTCGACGACGTCGGCCACCACCACTGTGACGTTGTCCGGCCCGCCGGCGTGCAGCGCCAGGTCGATCAGCTTGCCGGCGCAGGCGGACCGGTCCGGGTAGCCGGTGAGCACCTCCGCCAGGGTGTCCGGGCGGACGACGTTGGAGAGGCCGTCGCTGCACAGCAGCCAGCGGTCGCCGGCCCGGGGCACCATCGTCGCGTACGACGGTGAGACGTCCTCGCCCTGCAACGCCTGGGTGACGACAGCCCGGCGCGGGTGGCTGCTCGCCTGGTCCGCGGTGATGACGCCCTGGTCGACGAGCATCTGGACGAAGGTGTCGTCGCGGGTGACCTGCTTGAGCACACCCTCGCGGAACAGGTAGGCCCGCGAGTCACCGACGTGGGCGAGGGCCAGGCAGCTGCCGGTACGCGCGAAGAGCAGGGCGGTCAGCGTGGTGCCCATGCCCTGGCGCTCGGGGTCGTCGGCGACCGCCTGCCGGATGCGGGCGGTGGCCAGCGCGATGCCGTCCTGCAGGGCCGCCACCAGAGCGTCCTCGGGTGTCTCCACGTCCAGCGGAGCGACCGCGTCGATGGTGAGCGAGCTGGCCAGGTCACCGGCGGCCATTCCGCCCATGCCGTCGGCGACGGCGACGAGCCAGGTGCCGGCGTGCAGGGCGTCCTGGTTTCCGCTGCGGATCAGCCCACGGTCGCTCGTTCCCACGGAACGCAGCTTCAGGGTCATGGGAGGCAGCCTGCCAGGCGAAGGGCGCAGTTGTCTCTAGGAGATCAGGACGACGGGGCGTGGCGCGGTCAATCTCACGTTGCCCGGCCGACGCGACGACGGTGCGCGACCGGACCGGCCGCCCTCGTCGCGCGCCAGAACCCATCCAGTCAGATCAATTGACACGGCGATCCGCCACTGGAAACATCGAGCCGATACTTGGGAGCGCTCCCAGGTTTTGCCGCACCACCGCACACCATCACCGTTCCTCTTCCCGTCCCGGAAGGACTCCCCGTGACGCCATCCCGACGCCGCCTCCTCCTGGCCGCGGCGACCACCCTGGCCCTCACCGGCGCGGGCGCCGGCGCGGCCCACGCCGACCCTCCACCGGACGCCCCCGAGCAGATCGACAACGGCGACTTCAGCGCCGGTGTGAGCCCCTGGTTCTCCTTCGGCACCGGCGCCCTCGCGGTCACCGACGGCCGGCTCTGCACCACAGTCCCCGGCGGGCTGGCCAACCCCTGGGACGCCGGCATCGGCCAGGACGGGGTGCCGCTGATCGCGGGCGCCGAATACACCCTCGGCTTCGCCGTCTCCGCCACCCCCGGCGCGGCGGTCAAGGCCGTGCTGCAGCTCGGCAGCGCCCCGTACACGACGTACGCCGCCGTGGACGCCACCGCGACCGGCACTGCCCAGCGGGTCGAGCAGACCTTCACCGTCCCGGACGACAACCCGAACGCCCAGCTGATCTTCCAGGTCGGCGGCAGCGCGCAGGCGCAGACCATCTGCCTGGACGACGTCTCGCTGCGCGGCGGCGAGCCGCCCGCGCCGTACGAGCCGGACACCGGGCCGCGGGTGCGGGTCAACCAGGTCGGCTACCTGCCCGGCGGCCCGAAGAACGCCACAGTGGTCACCGAGTCCACCGCGGCGCTGCCCTGGCAGCTGCGCTCGGCCGCCGGCGCTGTCCTGGCCAGCGGCACGACCACCACGCGCGGCGTCGACGCCGCCTCCGGGCAGAACGTGCAGACCGTCGACTTCTCCAGCTACCGCACGCCCGGCAGCGGGCTGACCCTGACCGTCGACGGCGAGACCAGCCACCCGTTCGACATCTCCGGCACCCTCTACGACCGGCTGCGCGCCGACTCGCTGCAGTTCTTCTACGCCCAGCGCAGCGGCATCGCCATCGACGGTGACCTGATCGGCGACGAGTACGCCCGCCCCGCCGGTCACCTCGGCGTGGCCCCCAACAAGGGCGACACCAACGTGCCCTGCCAGCCCGGCGTCTGCGACTACTCGCTCGACGTGCGCGGCGGCTGGTACGACGCCGGCGACCACGGCAAGTACGTGGTCAACGGCGGCATCGCCACCTACCAGCTGCTCAACACGTTCGAGCGGACCAAGACGGCGGCCACCGCCGACGGCGGCGCGGGGCTGGCCGACGGCTCGCTGCGGGTGCCCGAGCGCGGCAACGGCGTGCCGGACATCCTCGACGAGGCCCGCTGGGAGCTGGAGTTCCTGCTGCGCATGCAGGTGCCGGCCGGCAAGCCCCTCGCCGGCATGGTCCATCACAAGATCCACGACCAGAACTGGACCGGCCTGCCGCTCGCCCCGCAGGACGACCCGCAGCCACGTGAGCTGCACCCGCCGTCGACCGCGGCCACCCTCAACCTGGCCGCCACCGCCGCCCAGTGCGCGCGGCTGTTCGCCAGCTACGACGCGGCGTTCGCCGGCCGGTGCGCCACTGCCGCGAAGACGGCCTACGCCGCTGCCAAGGCCCATCCCGCGGTGTACGCCAGCCCCAACGACGGCACCGGCGGCGGCGCGTACGACGACGGCAACGTCACCGACGAGTTCTACTGGGCAGCCGTCGAGCTGTACCTGAGCACCGGGGAGCAGTCCTACCTGACCGACCTGAGCGCCTCCTCGCACCACACCGGCGACGTGTTCGACCCTCGGGGCTTCGGTTGGCAGAGCGTCGCGGCGCTCGGCCGCCTCGACCTGGCCACCGTGCCGAACGGCCTGCCGGCCGCCGAACTGACCCGGGTCCGCGCCTCGGTCACCGGTGCCGCCGACGCGTACCTGGCCGAGCTGCGCCGGCAGGCGTACGGACTGCCGATGCCCGGTGACGCCGCCAGCTACTTCTGGGGCGGCAACAGCAGCATCATCAACAACGCCATCGTGCTGGCCACCGCCTTCGACCTGACCCGCAACGCCACCTACCGCGACGGCGCCGTCCAGGCGATGGACTACATCCTCGGCCGCAACGCCCTGAACATCTCGTACGTCACCGGCTGGGGCGAGCACAACGCCCAGAACCAGCACAGCCGGATCTTCGGCCACCAGCTCAACCCCGACCTGCCCCGCCCGCCCGACGGCTCCCTCGCCGGTGGCGCGAACGCGGCCCTGCAGGATCCGTTCGCGGCGCAGCTGCTCGCCGGCTGCAAGCCGATGTTCTGCTACGTCGACGACATCAACTCGTACTCGACCAACGAGGTCGCGATCAACTGGAACTCGGCGTTGGCCTGGATCTCCTCGTTCCTGGCCGACCAGGACGAGGCCGGCGCGGTGCCGGCCTCCACCTGCTCGGTGAGCTACGCCAACTACGGCGCCTGGGAGGGTGGCACCGGCTTCACGGGGCAGCTGACCGTGCGCAACACCGGCGCCACCGCCGTCAACGGCTGGACCGTACGGTTCGCGTTCACCGGTGACCAGCGCGTCCGGGAGGCATGGCTGGCGAAGGTCACCCAGGCCGGGGCGACGGTGACGGCACGCAACGAGTCGTACAACGCCAAGATCGCGCCCGGCGGCACTGTGACGTTCGGCTTCAACGCCACGACCAACGGCGGCGCCAACCCCAAGCCGGGTCTGGTCACCGTCAACGGAAACCCCTGCTCGCTGTCCTGAGCAGGCACGGCTGGTGGCCGCCCTCCCCCCGGGCGGCCACCAGCTCGGCTGGCCCCGCGTACCTACCATCACGAACATGGATGGACGAACGTGGCTCCTGACCGGGGCGGCGGCAGCCGTGGTGCTGGCCGTCCTGGCGCTCTTCGCACTGCGGCGCAGTCGCCGGGCCCGGACCGACGGACCCGAGGAGACGATGCGCCGAGCGCGCCAGGCGATCCGGGCCAGCGGGTACGAGCAGCGCCGCCAGCGCCGTGGCAGTCTGCGCGGCAAGGGGTACGGCGGCGACGACAACCAGGCCTACAACAGCGGCGTCGCCAGCGACTCCGGCGGCACCCCCTGACACCCGCTTCCACAGTCGATGTGACGGGCAGCGGCATCGGACGGCAGAACGGCCCGCACCCGGCAGGTGCGGGCCGTTTCAGCGTGCCTCAGGGTCTGCGTCTCGCGCCCGGTGCGGTCGGTGCTCACGGCCACCCGGCCGCAGACGACTGCGCGGCACGGGCGCGCTGACCCACGGCACAACCGGGGCGCTGCAGCCAGGCGCTGCGGATCGCGCAGGTCGAGCTGCCGGACGCGCTGCGGATCGTGGCACGAAGGTTGTCGTACACCTGTTCTATTCTCGATCCATGGTGGAGGAGTTGACGCAGGCCGAGGCGGCGGTCGCCGCGTGCGTCGACGCCCCGGCCTGGGCACTCACCGAGCCCGACCTCGTCGCGGCACTCGACACCGCCCACCGGCTCGAGCAGCGCCTGGCGGCCGTGCAGCTGGCCCTGGTGCGTGAGCTGGACGGTCGCGGCACGGCCCAGGCCCAGGGCGCGTCCTCGACGGCCGTCTGGTTGCGTGACCGGCTACGACTCACCGTCTCCGCCGCCCGCCGGCTGGTCGACCTCGCCGGCGCGCTGGACGCCGGAGCGCCGGGGGTGCGCGCCGCTCTGGCCAGCGGCGACATCAGCGTGGAGCAGGCCCGCGTCATCGGCGACACGGTCCGCACCGTGCACAACGCCGCAGGCGCCGAGGCCGCCGACAAGGCCGTCGGCGTGCTGGTCGGGTGGGCCGGGCAGTTCGAGCCGACCGTCCTGCGCAAGCTGGGCACCCGGATCCTCGACCACGTCGCCCCGGAAGTCGCCGACGCCGCCGCCCGGGCCGCGTTGGAGGCCGAGGCCCGCCGCTGCGACCGGGACCGGCACGTCACACTGTCCGAGTTGTCGGACGGCCGACTGCGGCTCAGCGGCACCCTGGACGCCGAGGCCGGCGGCCTGCTCCGCGCCGCGATCGACCCGCTGACCGCGCCATCCGGCCCGGACGACGCGCGCACTCCCGGGCAACGCCGCCACGACGCGCTCGCCGACCTCTGCCGCCTCACCCTGCGCACCGGCGAGCTACCCGAACACGGCGGCGAGCCCGCACAGATCGTCGTCACCACCAGCTTCGACACGCTGGCCCGGCAGCTCGACGCCGGCACCCTCGACACCTGCCCCCGTCTCACCCCGGAGACGGTCCGCCGCCTCGCCTGCGACGCCGCCATCCTGCCCGCCGTCCTCAGCAGCACCAGCCAGACCCTCGACGTCGGCCGGCAACGCCGCCTCATCACCGGCCCACTCCGCCGAGCACTCGTCCTGCGCGACCGCGGCTGCGCCTTCCCCGGCTGCGACCGCCCACCCCGCTGGTGCGACGCCCACCACATCCACCACTGGGCCGACGGCGGCAACACCAGCCTGACCAACGCCGTGCTCCTCTGCGGCCACCACCACCGACACATCCACCACGGCGACTGGACCATCCGCCCCGGCAACGACGGCCACCCCGACTTCATCCCACCCGCCTGGCTCGACCCCGAACAGATCCCCCGCCGCAACGTCTACCACCAGCGGACGTGACCAGAGCCCACCCCGACCAGGCACGAAGAGCCCGACCCCGGAGCTCCTGCCACCGCGGCGTGCGGTGTAACGGGCGTCGCGTCGTTCGGGACCGCCAACTCCGCCCGGCCTGCCTAGCGTCGCCACCGTGACTGTCAACAGCGACACGTTCGAACGGGCCACCGGGAGCAACCGGGCCACGCACCGCGCCCAGGTCACCGACGGCGATCTCGCCACCCCCGGCGACCGGGTCATCGACTTCGCCTCGGCCGTGGTCATCGCCCGCTGATGCGGGGCGTCTCGCCGCTGCCGCCGTCCGGGCGGCTGCGCACGCTCTCCCTCGCGACGTTGGCGAACACCGTCGGCTCGGGACTGTGGCTGACCGGCGCCGCCATCTATCTCACCCGGGACGTGGGGCTCTCGGCCGCGCAGGTGGGCGTCGGGCTCAGCGTCGCGGGGCTGGTCGGTCTGACCGCGAGCGTGCCACTCGGCGGTCTGGCCGACCGACGTGACCCGCGTACGCTGCGGGCCGTCCTCCAGGTGCTGCAGGCGATCGTCGCGGCAACGTACCTGCTGGTCGGCTCGTTTGCGGTGTTCCTGGTCGTCGCGGTGCTCGACCTGCTGCTGGCCTCGGGCAACCTCGCGGTCCGCGCCGCGCTGGTCGCCGCCGTCGCCGGCCCGCAGGGCCGGGTGCACGCCTTCGCCACGCTACGGGCGGTGGCGAACCTGGGCATCGGGGTCGGGGCGGGTCTGGCCGGGTTCGCGCTGGCCGCCGACACGCACCTGGCGTACCAGATCCTGGTGGCCGGCAACGCGGCCACCTATCTGGTGTCGGCGGCGCTGCTGTTGCGGCTGCCGGCCTGTCCCCCAACCGCGCAGCGCCGGGCCGCGCCGGCCCCCACCAAGCAGCCATCGACCGCGCCGGCCCCCACCGCGCAACCCTCGTCCGCGCGGCCCTCGGTGCCGGCCCCGACCATGCCGGCATCGACCGCGCCGGCTCCGACCATGCCAGCCCCGACCGCGCCGGCCCCGACCATGCCAGCCCCGACCGCGCCGGCCCCGACCATGCCAGCCCCGACCGCGCTGGCCCCGACGGCCGCTGCCCACCGTGGGCGGCCGCTGCGTGACGGCCGCTTCCTCGCGGTGAGCGGCGCGTCGGCGGTGCTCGCCCTGCATCAGACGATGCTCACACTGGTGGTGCCGCTCTGGGCGGTGACAGTGGTCGGAGCGTCCCCGCCGGTCGTGTCGGCGGTACTGCTGACGAACACGGTGCTCACCGTCCTGCTGGCGGTGCGGTTGAGCCGGGGCGCGGACACCGCCGCTCCCGCGGCGCGGACGATGCGCCGGGCCGGCCTGGTGCTGGCCGCCGCGATGCTGCTGTACGCGGCCACGGCCCGCCTGCCCACCACTGCGGCCGTCGCACTGCTGCTGGTCGCCACCGTCGTCTACACCGCCGGTGACCTGTGGCACTCCGCTGGCGGAGCGGGACTCGCCTACGATCTCGCTCCGCCGGACGCGGTGGGCGCCTACCAGGGAGCGGACGGCATGCTGGCCGGTCTGGCCCGTGCCGTCGGCCCGGCCCTGTTGACGCTCGTGGTGCTCGACGGCGGGATGCCCGGCTGGGTGGCCGTCGGTGCGCTCTTCGCCGCGGTGGGTCTGGCCAGCCCCGCGCTCACCCGCTGGGCCCTCGCCGGCCGCCTCGCGACGCCGCCCCCGGCAACGCCGGGCGGCGCTGGCCGGGTAAGCGGTGGCCAGCCTCCCGGCCGCCGCGACGCCGTGCCGGACCAGCCGGTGAACGATGCCGGCCGCCTCGCGACGCCGCCCCGGACCGGCCGGTGAACGGTGACCGGCCGATCCTGCGATGGGCAGGACCGGCCGGTCAGCGGCGTTCGGGACCGGTCAGCCGATCTCCTCGTCGACGAAGCACCAGCGCCAGGCCTCGCCCGGCTGCGCCGAGCGGATCACCGGGTGGCCGGTGGACGCGAAGTGCTTGCTCGCGTGCTGGTTCGGCGACGAGTCGCAGCAGCCGACCTGGCCGCAGCTCAGGCAGGTACGCAGGTGCACCCAGTAGGTGTCGCCGCTGGCGACGCAGTCGGCGCACTCGTCGGGGGTGCGCGGTTCGGCAGTGCCGGCCTCGGTCAGGTGCTGACAACTCACTGCTCGACCTCCTGCCGCAGCAACGACTCTTCCAGGTCCAGGTCACGATAGGCCCGCACCAGCACCTCCTCAGGAATTCGACCGGCGTCCCGGGCGGCCCGGAACACGTCCCGCTCGGCGTCGATCATCTCTTGTCGCAGCCGACCGTACGCCTGCGACGGGGTTTCCCGCTCGTCGCCGCCGAGCCGTTCCCAGGCCATGTTGGTGCGGTCCTCCTGCACCCGGCGCAGCCGATCCACCACGGATCCCGGCGCGCTCTCGGCCAGCTCCTCCAACCGGTCCCGTGCGGCCCGGCTGGCCTGCTGCTGCACTCCGGCTGCCGACAACGCGTCCTGCACCGGGTCGTCCTGGGGGAGCTTCAACCGTCGGGCGACCAGCGGCAGCGTCGCGCCCTGACCGACCAGGGTGACCACGATCACCGCGAAGGCCAACCAGATGAACAGGGCCCGGGGGTACGCCTCGTCGTCGGCCAGGGTCAGCGGGAGGGCCAGGGCGGCGGCGAGCGTCACCACGCCCCGCATTCCGGCCCAGCCGATGATGATCGGGACCTTCGGTGACGGGGCCGCGTCCCGGCGGCGGATCCGGGGGACCAACCGGGCCAGGTAGGTGGCGGGGAAGAGCCAGACGAAGCGGGTCAGGAAGACGGTGGCGAGCACCCCGAAGGTGATCAGGACGAGTGAGCCGGTGGGCTCGTCGAGCTCGCGCAGCACCTCCCGCAGTTGCAGCCCGACCAGGAGGAAGACCAGTCCTTCCAGCAGGAACCGGACCAGCCGCCAGAACGCGCCGACCTGCAACCGGGACGCCGCCGACAGCAGTTGCGGCAGTTTGTGCCCGAGCACCAGACCGGTGACGACCACCGCGACCACGCCGGAGGCGTGCAGGTGCTCGGCGGTGAACACCACAGCGAACGGGATGATCAACGACAGGGCGTTGTCCAGCAGCGGGTCGCTGATCCGCCGGTGCAGGAAGCCGAACACCAGCGCCCCGAGCGCCCCGATCAGGATGCCGCCGCCGGTGGACCGCAGCACTTCGAGGGCGATCCGGTCGGTGCCGACGGCCGTGCCGATGGAGGCCATTGTCGCGACCCGCAGCAGCACCAGTGCGGTGGCGTCGTTGACCAGGCTCTCCCCCTCCAGGATCGTGACCACCCGGCGGGGCAGGCCGACGCGGCGGGCGACGGCCGTGGCGGCCACGGCGTCCGGCGGTGCGACCACCGCGCCGAGGGCCAGGCAGATCGCGAACGGGACCTGCGGCAGCAGCAGGTGCAGCACGACGCCCACCGCGAACGCGGTGAACAGCACCAGGCCCACGGCGAGCAGCAGGATCGGCCGGATGTTGTTCTTGAACGCCGGCACCGACGTGTCCAGCGCGGCGACGTACAGCAGCGGCGGCAGGATGCCGATCAGCACCAGCTCCGGTTCGAGCTCGATGTGCGGGAAGCCCGGCACGAACGAGAGCGCCAGGCCGAGCACGACCAGCACGATCGGCGCGAGCAGGCCGAGCCGGCGGGCCAGCGCCGCGCCGAGGGTGGCGATCGCCAGAAAGACGACGACCGGAAACAGGCTTTCCATGGGGTACGAGCCTAGGGGTCGGGCGAGCGACGCCCGATCAGCCCGCCGAGCGCAGCTTGGGCAGCACCTCCGCGCCGAACGCGTCGATGAACCCGCGCTGCTCCTGCCCCACGTGGTGCAGGGCGATCTGGTCGAAGCCGAGCGCCGCGTACTCCTGGAGCCAGCCCACGTGCCGGCCCAGGTCGGCGGAGATGTTCACCACCTGGGCGATCCGCTCGGGCGGCACGTCGGCCGAGACCACGTCGAAGTGTTCGACGGTCTCCAGGTCCCAGCAGACCGGAGGAGTGAAGACGTTGCTGCGCCACTGGTCGTACGCGAGCGCCTCGGCCTGCGCCTGCTCCGGCGCCCAGGAAACATGCACCTGCAGGTGCAGTGGACCGCGCCCGCCGGCGTCCCGGTACGCGTCGATCATCTCGCGCAGGTGCTCCACCGGCGCGTTCACGGTGATCAGTCCGTCGGCCCACTCGGCGCACCAGCGGGCGGTGGCCACGCTGACGGCCGCGCCGACCAGCGCGGGCGGCTCTTCGGGGCGGGTCCACAGGCGGGCCCGGTCCACCCGGACCAGACCGTCGTGGCTGACCTCCTCGCCGGCCAGCAGTGCCCGGATCACGTCCACGCACTCGCGCAGCCGGGCGGCGCGGACATCCTTGCGCGGCCACGGGTCGCCGGTGATGTGCTCGTTGCTGGCCTCGCCGGTGCCGAGGGCCGCCCAGAACCGGCCCGGGTACATCGCGCCGAGGGTGCCGATCGCCTGCGCGATGATCGCCGGGTGGTAGCGCTGACCGGGGGCGTTGACCACGCCGAACGACATGCCGGTGGCCTGCAACGCGGCGCCCAGCCAGGACCAGGCGAAGCCGGACTCACCCTGCCGGGTGCTCCACGGGGAGAAGTGGTCGGAGCACATGGCGGCGTCGAAGCCGGCCCGCTCGGCGTGCATCACCGCCTCCAGCAGGGCGCGGGGTGGGATCTGCTCGTGGGAGGCGTGGAATCCGAACGACGTCATGGGCGCACTTCCTACCCATGACGCCGTCAGGTGATGCGTACCGCGCGGGAAGCTACTCGGCGTGCGCGCCGGCACCGGCCGACGCGGCTCCCTCACCCACCCAGACCGTCTTGATGTTGCAGAACTCCCGCATGCCCAGCTCGGACAGCTCCCGGCCGTAGCCGGAGTTCTTCACGCCGCCGAACGGCAGCTCCGGGTAGGAGGTGGTCATCCCGTTGATGAAGACGTTGCCGGCGTCCAGGTCGGTGGCGAAGCGCTCCTGCTCGGCCGCGTCCCGCGTCCAGGCGTTCGACCCGAGGCCGAAGCTGGTGCCGTTGGCCACCTCGATCGCCTCGGCGTACGAGGACACCCGGTACAGGCCGGCGACCGGCCCGAAGACCTCCTCGGACCACATCCGCATCTGCGGGGTGAGGTCGGTGACCACCGTCGGCGGGTAGAACCACCCGTCGCCGGCGGGCAGCTCGCCGCCGCAGAGCACCGTGGCGCCGTTGTCCGCCGCGTCGCGCACCTGTGCGTGCACCTCGTCGCGACCGCGTTCGCTGGCCAGCGGACCCACGTCGGTGCCCGGCTCCATGGGGTCGCCGACGCGCAGCGCGGCCATGTTGGCGGCGAACTTCTCGGCGAACGCGTCGAAGACGTCGGTGTGCACGATGAACCGCTTGGCGGCGATGCAGGACTGGCCGTTGTTCTGGCAGCGGGCCGTGGTGGCCACCTCGGCGGCAGCGTCGATGTCGGCCGAGGGCATCACCACGAACGGGTCGCTGCCGCCCAGCTCCAGCACTGTCTTCTTCAGCTCCCGGCCGGCGATCTGGGCGATGGAACGCCCGGCCGCCTCGCTGCCGGTGAGGGTGGCGGCGCGGACCCGGGGGTCGGCGAGGATCCGCTCGACGGCGTCCGAGCCCACCAGCACTGTGGTGAACGCCCCCTCGGGAAAGCCGGCGCGACGGAACACGTCCTCCAGCAGCAGCGCCGTCTGCGGCACGTTCGAGGCGTGCTTGAGCAGGCCGGTGTTGCCGGCCATCAGCGCCGGCGCGGCGAAGCGCATCACCTGCCACAGCGGGAAGTTCCACGGCATCACCGCGAGCACCACGCCGATCGGCTGGTAACGGATGAACGCCCGGGTCGCCTTCACGGCGGCGGCGTCGGCCGGCTGGTCGGCGAGGAACGCGGGCGCCTTGTCGGCGTAGAAGCGGGCGGCGGTGGCGCACTTGGTCACCTCGGCCTGCGCCGCGACGTACGTCTTGCCCATCTCCGTGGTCATGATCCGGGCGATCTCGTCGCGCTCGGCGTCCAGCAGGTCGGCGGCGGCGTTCATCCACCGGGCGCGCTGGTCGACGCCTGTGCCGCGCAGCTGCTGGTACGCGAGGTCGGTGCGCTCGATGGCGGCGTCGAGCTGTTCGGTGGACATCGCCTCGTAGGTCTTGAGCACCTGTCCGGTGGCGGGGTTGGTGGTGGCGATGTGGGGCATCTCGTCCTCCTGTCACTCGAACAGCGAGTGTCGTACGCCTGGCTCCTCGCGGCGGCGAGCGGCGCGGCGGCGCTGGATCACGACCAGGTCGACCACGGCGACGACTGCGAAGATCGCGCAGAGCACGCCGAGCCAGGCGAGCCCCGCCCAGAACGCCAGCACCGCGAACAGCACCATGATCACCAACCCGAAGCCGGCGAGGGTGAGCCGGAGGTTCAGCGCGCTGTACGCGTGGCCGACCGTGCCACGGGCACGCCGGGGCTGCGATCTCGTCATACCTCCTGACCTACCCCCGATCGGCGCCGTTAACCGGCAGCCATCGCCCGCGCTGGTGGCGCTTATAGCACTCCCGCAGCTCGTTCGACGGCACTCGGCCACATACCCGACAGCAACTTCCCGCCCGACCACGTCCAGCGCATACAGTTACCGCGCTGTCGCTCTGTGCTGCTAGACGGGGGATGTCATGCCTCGACGCTGGGTTGCCGCCCTGGCCTGTCTCGCCGCGCTTGTGGCGCTGGCCTGCGAGGGAGGCACGTCGGCCTCCCCCCGTCCGACGAAGAGCGCACCGTCGTCCGGCGGGCCTGGCGGCATCGCCGCGCTCGGCGACTCGATCAGCACCGGCTTCGCCTCCTGCCTGGTGCTCACCTCCTGCGAGCGCAACTCCTGGTCGACCGGGGACGGCCTGCGGGTGCAGAGCCACTACCGGCGGCTGCTCGACCAGAATTCCGCGATCCGCGGCAAGGCGTACAACCACGCCCGGCCCGGCGCGCGCGCCGACGCCCTCGAAGGCCAGGCCCAGGCGGCCGTACGCGACCGGGCCGACTACATCACCGTGCTGATCGGCGCCAACGACATCTGCCGGGGCGGGGTGGACGCGATGACCCCGGTGACGCAGTTCCGGGCCGACGTCGACAGGGGTCTGCGGGTGCTGCGGACCGGCCGGCCGAAGGCCCGGGTGCTGGTGGTGAGCATCCCCGACCTCTACCGGCTCTGGGAGGTGGGGCACGGCGACGCGCGGGCGGCACGCGCGTGGCGGCGGGGCATCTGCCCGGCGCTGCTGGCCAACGCGACGTCGACGGCGCCCGCCGACAAGGCCCGCCGGGCCGCCGTGCGGGCCCGGATCGACGCGTACAACGCGCAGTTGGTGGCGGCCTGCCGGGCGTACGGCTCGCGCTGCCGGCACGACGGGGGCGCGGCGCACAAGGTCCGCTTCACCCTGGACCTGCTCAACCCGCTGGACTGGTTCCACCCCAACGCCACCGGTCAGGGTCGGCTGGCCGAGGTGACGTGGCGCTCGTCCGGCCTGGCCGACTGAACCACCCGAGGGTGGTTCAGGAGCGGCGAGGCTCCGGGACGGCGGTGCCGCGCCGGCCGTAGAGCGCCCGGGAGCGCTCGGCGAGGTCCTTGGTGGCGGACGAGTTGGCCCACGTGCCGAGCACTATCGCCGCACCCGGGACGATCTTGGCGACGAGTCGCTTGGCCGCCCGGACGCCGGCCATCTGGGCCAGCCGGACGCCGAGCTGCAACATGACCCGCCCGAGCGGGCGCTGGCCGCCCAGGCCGAAGAGCGCGTCGGCGCGTTCGCGGCCGGCGGCCACCCCGAGCGCCAGGCGGGCGCTCTCGGCGACCTTGTGCACCCGCTGGAGCACGAGCAGGTCGGTGGCCCGGTCGCTGTGCAGCGGGTCGACGTCGTACGCGGCGGCGATGTGCAGGACCATGCGCGCCTGGGTCCAGGCCAGCACGCCGACGTCGAGGACGGCTCCGGGCAGCCCGGCCGCTCCGGAGACCGCCCCGGACAGGCGAGCCAGGTTGACGAACTTGCGGGCCGCCTGGTCGGCAAGGACGTCGGACGAGACACCGGGGTGCTCGCTGCGGGCGCGGGCGGCCCACTGCGCGGCCTCCGGCCCGAGCCGGCGCACCGCCTCCAGGGCGAGGTGCTCCGGGGCGTACTGCGGATCGTCGCGCATCCGGTCCCAGAGTCGGGCCGGCGGCCCCTCGGGCGCGGCCACCGGCACGGCCGGCAGGCCGGCCGATGGCTCGGGCGTGGACGCGGCGGGCTGACCGCCGGCGGGCGGGGTGTCGGTCACCGGGTCTCCCCAGGGGTGGGTACGGGCAGGATGGCCGGTGGCGCGGTCAGCGGCGGCGGTTGGACAGTCGCGCCGCCAACCCCTTGAGCTTCTGCTGGTTGTCGGGCTTGGCCAGCTCGCGCCGACCCCGGTCCACCAGCTGCTGACCCTTGGGCGATCTCAGGAAGGTGCTGATCCGCTGCATCAAAGACATAACGTCCTCCTGTCGGTGATCCCTCAGTCATGTGTACCCCGAACCCGCAACGGATGTACCCGGGACGCGACAGGCTCAACCCTCACCGTCCACAGTGGTCGGTAGGCTACCGCCCGGCCGGCACGATGGCGTCGACGACCCGGGTGGCCCGCCACTCGTGCTGCTGGTAGTGCTCGGGGTACGCGGAGACCTGCACCGCCTGCGCGGCGTCGGTGAGCCGCATCTGCTGCCAGCCGGGCACCTGCTCCAGCGCGCTGAGGAACTGCCGAGTGGCGAACTCGGGGTCCATCAGCCGGCCGACCGGGCCCCAGCCGCTGCTGGAGCGCTGCTGGAACAGACCGACCGAGTCGTGGTCCCAGCCGACGCCCTGGTGCGGGTAGTTCTGCGACTCCGGCAGCACGCCGCTGGCGACGTTGTAGAGGTTGCTCTCCTGCATGGCTGTCGCCACCGCGATGACCAGGCCACGGCGCGGGACGCCCATCTTGCGTCCGGTGCGGACGATCGCCTCGGCGTTCTCCATCTGGTCGTCGCTCAGGCCGACGACCGGCGCCGGGTCGGTCGGCTGAGCCGAGGCGACCTTGCGGGCACGCGCGGTGGTGTCCGGGTCGGCGGAGGTAGCCGAGGCGGACGGGGTGGCAGAGGGGGTGGCGGCACGGTCGAGAGAGCGGGAAGCGCTCTGCTGCTCGGCGCGCTGCGCCAGCTCGGTGCTGCTGTCGGCACGCGTCGCCGCGCCGGCGGTCTCGTCGCGGACCTGTGCGACAGCGGCCAGACCGAGGCAGCAGACCACGCCGGCGGCGAGGGCCACCTGGGCGCGGCGCCGACCGGTCAGGTCGCGGGCGTACGCCCGAAGCCGACTCGCGGCGGTTGTCCGTTCGGCTGAGGTGCCTTCCTCCGTTTCGGTAGTGGGGCTGCTCGGGGCGTACGGGTCGTCGAGGGTGCCGTCGTCACGCATCAACCGAGGCTAGGCAGGCGGAAACCCCGATCACGCACAGTGATCACGTGGCCCTCGCCACAGAATCAGGGTCTCCGGGTGGACGAGCGGGGCGGCTCGACCCGCCCGGGGAACGGACCTCGCGTACCGGAGAAAACCGGCGCGGCACGTGGGCCGGCACGGACGGCGACAGGGACGGACATCGGGCCGCGAGGACCGACATGATCGACAAACTCGGCCTTTGGGCCGAACCGCCCATCGGCCGAACGACGTAATCGGGTGGTTCGTCCGATCACGCCAGCCGACGGTCGACGGATCGCCCGACGCAGGAATGCGCCAGGATGGCGGGTACGTTGCCCGAATCGGGTGCCGTCCACCGTGTCGGCATCCGCGTAGGCACATTTCAGGGAGGTCCGCACCGGTGCTCGACCCACACGAGCTCTATCAGCTCACCGACGATCTGCCCGACCTCGGGCAACCGGTCCTGGTCCAGGCCCTGACCGGGTTCGTGGACGCCGGCAACGCCAGCCGGCTGGCCCGCGAGCAGCTGCTCACGTCGCTCGAGGGCCGGCCGATCGCCACCTTCGACGTGGACCAGCTCTTCGACTACCGCTCCCGGCGACCGGTGATGACCTTCGTCGAGGACCACTGGGAGAGCTTCGACGCCCCCAAGCTGGAGCTGCACCTGCTGAACGACGACGACGAGACACCCTTTCTGCTGCTCACCGGCCCCGAGCCGGACCTGCAGTGGGAGCGGTTCACCGCCGCCGTCGCGGGGCTCGCCGCCCGCTTGGACGTACGCCTCACCGTCGGGCTCAACTCGATCCCGATGGCGGTGCCGCACACCCGGCCGACCGGCGTGACCGCCCACGCCACCCGTCCGGAGTTGATCAGCGGGTACGAGCCCTGGCTGCAACGGGTCCAGGTGCCCGGCAGCGTCGGTCACCTGCTGGAGTTCCGCCTCGGCCAGCAGGGCCGCGACGCGCTCGGGTTCGCCGCGCACGTGCCGCACTACGTGGCGCAGACCGAGTACCCGGCCGCTGCCGAGGTGCTCCTGAGCGCGGTGTCGCGCAGCACGGGGCTGCTGCTGCCCGGCGACGGGCTGCGCTCGGCCGCCGAGGTGGTCCGGGTGGAGATCGACCGGCAGGTCGCCCAGACCGAGGACGCCGCAGCCCTCGTCCAGGCCCTGGAGGAGCAGTACGACGCGTTCGCCCGCGGTCGCGGCGAGCGGAACCTGCTCGCCCCCGACGCCGGTCCGCTGCCCACCGCCGACGAGCTCGGCGCGGAGCTGGAACGGTTCCTGGCCGAACAGACCCGTCCCGGCGACACCCCGGGCAGCTGACCCGGCGACACGGCAGCGGATGCGGCAGGGTGGAGACATGCGCCTGGCGACCTGGAACGTGAACTCGGTGAAGGCCCGGCTGCCCCGGCTGTTGGAGTGGCTGGCCGGCACCGGGCCCGATGTCGTCTGCCTGCAGGAGACGAAGTGCCCGGACGGCGCCTTCCCGGTGGCCGAGGTGGGCGAGCTGGGCTATACCGTGGCCAGCCACAGCGACGGCCGCTGGAACGGGGTGGCGATCCTGTCCCGGGTCGGCCTGGACGACGTCCGCGTCGGCTTCGCGGGTGAGCCGGGCTTTCCCGCACCGGAGGCCCGCGCGATCTCCGCCACCTGCGACGGGCTGCGGGTCTGGTCGGTGTACGTGCCCAACGGCCGCACGCCGGACGACCCGCACTACGCGTACAAGTTGGCCTGGTTCGCGGCGCTGCGCGACGCGTTGGAGGCGGAGCTGGCCGGCGGCCCGCCGCTGGCCGTCTGCGGCGACTTCAACGTCGCACCGACCGACGCCGACGTCTGGGACCCGGCAGTGTTCACCCACTCCACGCATGTCACCCCGGCCGAGCGGGCCGCCCTGGCCGCGCTGCGCGACCTCGGGCTCAGCGACGTGGTGCCGACCCCGATGAAGGGGCCACACCCGTTCACCTACTGGGACTACCGCGCCGGTATGTTCCACCAGAACAAGGGCATGCGGATCGACCTGGTGTACGCCTCGGCCCCGTTCACGCGGGCGGTCCGCTCGGCGTACGTGGACCGGGAGGCCCGCAAGGGTAAGGGCCCCTCCGATCACGCCCCGATCGTGGTCGACGCCGATCTGGTCCCCGCCGTCGAGGCGTTCTGAGCGCCGGCGCTCCCGCGGGAGGGCGCCGGCGCTGGCTAGGGTGGGCAGATGGCAGTCGTGAAGATCAACGCAATCGAGGTTCCGCCGGGCGCGGGCGCCGAGTTGGAGAAGCGGTTCGCGGCTCGGGCGGGCGCGGTGGAGAACTCCCCCGGCTTCCTCGGCTTCGAACTGCTCCGCCCGGTGGCTGGGGAGACCCGCTACTTCGTCTACACGAGGTGGGAGAGCGAGGAGGCGTACCAGGCCTGGGCCTCCGGCCCCTCCCGCGAGGCCCACGCCGCCGCCCCCGGCGACAAGCCCCGCCCGCCGGTGTCCAGCGGCGCCAGCCTCCTGGAATTCGAGGTCGCCCTGCACGTCCCTGCGCCCTGACCCACCTGCCGACGATCCTGGGCTCGTCGGAACCCCGCCCGGGCGGTGACCTGCGCTGATAGCGTCCGGCCATGTTCGACGGGTTCGAAGAGTTCGACATCCCCACGTCCGGCGCGACGATCCACGGACGCCGGGGCGGCAGCGGGCCACCCGTGCTGCTCCTGCACGGCATCCCGGAGACGCACCTCATGTGGCACACGGTGGCGCCCCGGCTCGCCGAGCACTTCACGGTCGTCGCCACCGACCTGCGCGGCTGGGGAGACAGCGGCACACCGCCGAGCACCGCCGATCACGAGCCGTACAGCATGCGCGCCATCGCCCGTGACCAGATCGAGGTGATGCGGCACCTGGGTCATGACCGGTTCCACCTGGTCGGCCATGATCGCGGGGCCCGGTGCGCGTACCGTCTCGCGCTGGACGAACCGGACGCCGTCACCCGGCTGGCGGTCATGGACGTCGTGCCGGTCGGGGACGTCTACAACCGCGCCGACAAGGCGTTCAGCCTCTCCTACTGGGTCTGGTCCTTCCTGGCGGCGCCGGCGCCGGTGCCCGAGCAGTTCATCGGCGCGGCGCCCGCCGTGCTCGTCGACTACATGCTCGGCACCTGGCCCAAGGTGAAGGACGCCTTCCCGGCCGAGGTGCGGGCGGCGTACGTCAGGCAGTTCAGCGACCCTGACACCGTCCACGCGATCTGCGAGGAGTTTCGCGCGGCCGCGACCCTGGACTACCAGCAGGACGAGGCGGACCGCGGCAACCGGAAGATCCTCTGCCCGCTGCTGTTTCTCTGGAGCCAGGAGGGTCAGGTCGCGAAGCTCTACGACGACCCGATCGCGATCTGGCGGGAGTGGGCCGACGACGTACGCGGCGGGCCGGTGCCGGTCGGGCACTTCATCCCGGAGGAGGCCCCCGACGAGACGGTTCGCCAGCTCCTGGACTTCCTGCGCTGACGCGGCCCGGCCGTACTGCTTGATCCACTCGGGTTCGGCGAAACCGGTCTGTCCGGGTCGGCCGGACACCGCGACTTCAAGGATTCCGAGTCGATCAAGCGCCAGGGTTCGTCCGAGCAGGCGGGCGGGCGGGCCGGGTCCGTCTCACGGCTTGCGCGACGACTGGAGGGTGGCGAACGCGATCACGTTGTCGGCGTAGCCGGTGCGACCGCCGATGAACTGGCCGCCGCAGGTGATCAGCCGCAGACCGGCGGGGCCGTCGTGGCCGTAGATCCGCTCGGCGGGCAGCCGGTCCTTCGGGAAGTGCTCGACGGTGTCGACCTTGAACACCACAGTCGACCGGTCCGCCCGGACCACCTCGATCAGGTCACCGGGCTTGAGCTTGCCCAGGTCGTAGAAGACCGACGGGCCGCTCTTGGTGTCCACGTGCCCGACGATGACCGCCGGACCGGGCTCGCCGGGCGTCGGCCCACGGTCGTACCAGCCGGTCTCGTTGTGCCGTTCCAACGGCGGTACGGCGATCGTGCCGTCTCGCGCCTGCCCGACGGGCGCCACCGGCGCCTCCACCTTGATCGCCGGGACGGTGAGCCGCACCGGGCGACTGGCCGACAACCCGACCGTCTCGCTGCGCGGTGGGCGGTCACCGCCCGCCGGGGTCCAGTCGAGCGGGCCGACCGAGCGGCCCAGCCCCGCCCCGGTGGCGAAGACCCCCGCCAGCACCAGCACCACAGCCAGCGGCACCGACCAGGGGCTACGGCCCGACGGACGGCTGCGCCGAGGAGCGACGGCGGTCGGCGGCCGGCTCGCGACCGGTGGTCTTTCGGAGGCCGGTGGTCTTTCGGCGACCGGCGGCCGCTCGGCAGCGACTCGCGAATCGCGCGCCGGACGCGAGCCAGCGGGCGGACGCGAGCCAGCGGTCGGCGCCGCGCCGTCGGGTGCCCACGAACCGGCGGGCGGGCCCGAGCCCGTGGGCGGGCGGGAGCCGGCGGGGGGTGGCGTGGGGCGGAAGATCTCCATGGCGGGCTCAGTGGCGCGCGACGCCACGGACGGTGCGCGGCCGACGCAGGGCCACCACGGCGAGGATCAGCCCGGTGATGGTGAGCGCCGCACCGCCGGGCAACAGCAGCTTGCCGGTCATCCCCCCGGAGGTGCCGCCGAAGCCGGTGGCCGGGCCCCGGCTGGGCTGGGGGGACGGCACCTTCTTGACCACCTGGAGCATCGTCGACGCGGTCTCGCCGTCGCGGCACTCCAACTTGACCCGGTAGTTGCCGGGACGGGTCCGCTCGCGCACCATCGGCGCGGCGGTGAGCACGCCGCGCTGCGGTTGCACGCCGACGGCGCCGAACGCGTCGGAGACGACTGTGGCGCCCACCGAGTTGTCCCGACAGCTGGCCCGGATGCCGACCAGGTAACCGGGCTGCACCGTGCTGGGGCTCACCTCGACGAAGACGTCCACCGGGCCGGGCTGCGGTGCGCCTCCGGGTTGACTCTCGGGCTGACCCCCGGGCGCCGGCGCGGCGAGCACCGACGCGGCGGCCACGGGACCGCCGGCAGCGGGTGCGGCGTGTGCGGGGGCGGCGGCCAGCAGGGGGCCGGCGAGCACGGTCACCACCGACAGGGTCACGCCGCCGCCGGTCACTGCCACGATGCCCCCTCTCGACGCCGTAGGACCGCGCCGGGCAGCGGACCGCCCGGCCTGCCGTACCAGATCGATCCTCTCATTACCTGTCGCACATCACATCCGATCCGCGGACGACGTCGCGTACGCTCGGGTCGCTGTGACCACCACCGACCCTGACCCCGCCGCCGCCCCGCCCGCGGGCCGGACGATCCGCACCTTCCACCCCCGACGGGGCCGGATGAGCGGCCGCCAGACCGACGCGCTGGAGCGGCTCTGGTCGACCTACGGCCGGGACGTGTCGGGCGAGCCCGTCGACCTGACCGCCCTGTTCGGCCGCCGGGCCCCGGTGGTGCTGGAGATCGGCTCGGGGATGGGCGACAGCACCGCCGCGATGGCCGCCGCCGACCCGGATCGAGATTATCTGGCGGTCGAGGTGCACACGCCGGGAATCGCGAACCTGCTCGACCTGGTGGACCGCGGTGGCCTCGGCAACGTACGGGTGGCCGAGGGCGACGCGTTGGAGCTGGTCAGCGGCCTGCCCGAGGGTGTCCTGGACGCCGTACACATCTTCTTTCCCGACCCCTGGCCCAAGGCCCGCCACCGCAAGCGGCGGATCATCCAGCCGACGCACGTGGCGCTGCTGCGCTCCCGGCTGGTTCCCGGCGGGACGCTGCACTGCGCGACCGACTGGGCCGAGTACGCCCAGGCGATGCGGGAGACCCTGGACGCCGACCCGGAGCTGGTCGACGCGTACGGCGGCTTCGCGCCGCGTCCGGCGCACCGCCCGGTGACGAAGTTCGAGCGGCGGGCGATCACCGCGGGGCGGCCGGTCGCCGACCTGATCTACCGCCGACGGTGACGAGCCGGCCCGGACGGGTGCCCGCCGGAGGTCGGGTTGGCGCGCGGGGGCATGATCCAGGCACCATGGACGGGATATGACGCTCACCGCCGCGCTGCCGACAAGCGCCGACCCCGACACCCTCTTCGACGCGTTCGCCAGTTGGGCGAAGGAGCGCGGCCTCGACCTCTACCCCCATCAGGAGGAGGCGGTCATCGAGATCGTCTCCGGCGCCAACCTGATCATGAACACGCCCACCGGCTCGGGCAAGAGCCTGGTGGCGATCGCGGCGCACTTCGCGGCGCTCGCGGACAGCCGGACGACCTTCTACACCGCGCCGATCAAGGCCCTGGTGTCGGAGAAGTTCTTCGCGCTCTGCGAGGTCTTCGGCGCCGAGAACGTCGGCATGCTCACCGGCGACGCCAGCGTCAACGCCGACGCCCCGATCATCTGCTGCACCGCGGAGATCCTGGCCAACCTGGCGCTACGCGAGGGCGCCAAGGCCGACGTCGGCCAGGTGATCATGGATGAGTTCCACTTCTACGCCGAGCCCGACCGGGGCTGGGCCTGGCAGGTACCGATCATCGAGCTGCCGCAGGCCCAGTTCGTCCTGATGTCCGCCACCCTCGGGGACACCACCCGGTTCGTCGACGACCTGACCCGACGCACCGGGCGGCCGACAGCCGTCGTGCGCTCGGCGGAGCGGCCGGTCCCGCTGATCTTCTCGTACGCGATGACGCCGCTGCACGAGACGCTCGAAGAGCTGCTGGAGACCAAGCAGGCCCCGGTGTACGTCGTGCACTTCACCCAGGCCGCCGCGCTGGAACGCGCCCAGGCGCTGATGAGCGTGAACGTCTGCACCCGCGCCGAGAAGGACATGATCGCCCAGGCGATCGGCGGCTTCCGGTTCACCTCCGGCTTCGGCAAGACGCTGTCCCGGTTGGTCCGGCACGGCATCGGCGTGCACCACGCCGGCATGCTGCCCAAGTACCGCAGGCTCGTGGAGACCCTCGCCCAGGCCGGCCTGCTCAAGGTCATCTGCGGCACCGACACCCTCGGCGTCGGCATCAACGTGCCGATCCGCACCGTGCTCTTCACCGGCCTGTCCAAGTACGACGGGGTGCGCACCCGGCTGCTCAAGAACCGCGAGTTCCACCAGATCGCCGGGCGGGCCGGCCGGGCCGGCTACGACACCATCGGCCGGGTCGTGGTGCAGGCCCCCGAGCACGTCATCGACAACGAGAAGGCCCTCGCCAAGGCCGGCGACGACCCCAAGAAGCGCCGCAAGGTGGTCCGCAAGAAGCCGCCGGAGGGCTCGATCGGCTGGGGTCAGCCCACCTTCGACCGCCTCGTCGACGCCGAGCCGGAGCCGCTGACCTCCAGTTTCCAGGTCAGCCACTCGATGCTGCTCAACGTCATCGGCCGCCCCGGGGACGCGTTCACGGCGATGCGGCACCTGCTCACCGACAACCACGAGGAGCCGGCCGCCCAGCGCCGGCACATCCGCCGGGCCATCGCCATCTACCGGGCGCTGCGCGCCGGCGGGGTGGTCGAGGAGCTGCCCGAGCCGGACGAGACGGGCCGGCGGATCCGCCTCACCGTCGACCTCCAGCTCGACTTCGCCCTCAACCAGCCGCTCTCCCCCCTCGCCCTGGCCACCATCGAGCTGCTCGACGCCGAGTCCCCGTCGTACGCGCTCGACGTGCTCAGCGTGATCGAGTCGATCCTCGACGACCCCCGGCAGATCCTCTCCGCACAGCAGTTCAAGGCCCGCGGCGAGGCCGTCGCCGCGATGAAGGCCGAGGGAATCGAGTACGAGGCACGCCTCGAACTGCTCGACGAGGTGACCCACCCGAAGCCCCTGGCCGAGCTGCTGGAGGCCGCGTACGAGATGTACCGGCAGGGCCACCCGTGGGTCGCCGACCACCAGCTCTCCCCCAAGGCCGTGGTCCGCGACATGTACGAGCGGGCCATGACCTTCACCGAGTACGTGCAGTTCTACGGGCTGACCCGTTCCGAGGGGCTGGTCCTGCGCTATCTGGCCGACGCGTACAAGACGCTGCGCCAGACCGTGCCCGAGGACGCCAAGACCGAGGAGCTGATCGACCTCATCGAGTGGTTGGGCGAGCTGGTCCGCCAGGTCGACTCCAGCCTCATCGACGAGTGGGAGCGGCTGCGCAACCCGTCCGACGTGGCCGAGGTGGCCCAGGCGCACGCCTCGCTGAGCGACCGGCCACCCGCGGTGACCCGCAACGCGCGGGCGTTCCGGGTGCTGGTGCGCAACGCGCTGTTCCGCCGCGTCGAGCTGGCCGCGCTGCGCCGCTGGGACCTGCTCGCCGAGCTGGACGCCGAGGACGGCTGGGACTACGACGCGTGGGCCGACGCCCTCGCGCCGTACTTCGAGGCGTACGACTCGATAGGCGTCGGGCCGGACGCCCGCGGCCCGGCGCTGCTGATGATCGAGCAGGGCCGGGAGCGGTGGACCGTCCGGCAGATCTTCGACGACCCGGACGGCGACCACGACTGGGGTATCAGCGCGGAGATCGACCTCGTCGCCTCGGACGAGGTCGGGGCGGCGGTCGTCCGGATCACGGACGTCGGCCAGCTCTAGCCACCGTTTCGACAGGGGGTCGTCCGCACGCCGGGCGGCCCCCTTTGTCGCGTCTTCCGCACCTCCGTTTTCACTGGGCGATGTCAGGGGTGTCGATTAGAATGTATGTACTAATACCGCTCCTGAACTGGGAGGACGCCCGTGACCGCGCCCGCCTCCACGCCCCTCACGCCGTACGCCACGTTGCTCGGTTTCACCCGCTACGTCGACCGCACCGGCCCCACCAAGGCGACCTTCGTGGGCGGGCTGCGCAAGCAGCGCGCCAGCCGGTCCGGCTTCAACCCGCACGGCCAGTTCGTCAAGGCGCTCAAGGCCGACATCGCCTTCCACACCGGCGGCACCCACCTGGCCGGGGTGGCCGACATCGTCAAGCCACGGTGGCGCCCGCTCTACCAGGCCCTGGTGCCCGGTGCCACGGCCTGGCTGCACTCCCTCGGCGATCCGGCCGCCATCGACCTCGCCCAGACCCGCGACGCCCTGGCCATGCTGGGTGACCTGCCCGTCAAGATCAACCCCCATTTCGGGGTACGCCACGCCGACGGCCGCGCCGAAGCGGTCCGCCTGCACTTCGACGAGGCCCCACCGAGCGAGGAGTCGGTGCTCGCCACCCTGCACCTGATGGCCCGTCACATGGACGCGGTCCTCCCGCACGCCGAGCCGGTCCTGGTCGACGTCCGCCGGGGCCAGGCCCACCGCACACCCGCCGACGCCAAGCCCGACCAGATCGAGCGATGGCTCTCCGGCGAAGCCGCCGCCTTCCGCGCCATCTGGTCCACCGCCGCCTAACCACCACCCCACGCCCGCGTCCGCCTCGCAAGATCGCGCTCGATCCAGGATGTAGTGGCCTCCTCCGACGGGGAGGCCACTACATCCATGTTCGAGCGCGATCATGGGGACAACGATGCGCACCGACGCCGGCCCGGCGACGGTGGTTATCCACAGGGGCAGCGTGGTGCGCGCGGATTCGACCAGCCTGAAGCCATGCCGAAAGCTCCTCGTCGGCCGCCGCAGTTGCGGGGTCGGGTCTTCCGTGGCTCGACCGCCGTCTCGCGAGGCCTGCTGACCCGCAACGACCTCCGCAGCTCGGCGTGGCGACCGCTCTTTCGGGACGTCTACGCCGATGCCCAGGTCACCGTCACCCACACCATCAGATGCGCCGCTGTCGGACGCTGGTTGGTCCCGCCCGGCGCCGCCATCGCGGGGCGTGCTGCCGCCGCCCTCTACGGCTGCACACAGCCGATCGCGAACGAGCCGGTCGACGTCCTCGTTCCCGCCGCCACCCGAATCGGCCCGAGCGCCGGCATCCGGGTCCACCACGCGGAGATCGACTCCGGCGACACCGTGGACCGGGCCGGGATCACGGTGACCAGCCCGGCGCGTACCTGCTGGGACCTGGCCCGTTGGCTCGACGTGATCGAGGCGGTGGTCGTCATCGACGCCATGCTGGCGAGCCGGCTGACGACCACGCCAACCCTGCGCGAGTACGCGCTGAGCCGGGCCGGACGACGCGGCTGGCGGTCGCTGCTACGCGCCGTCGACCTGGCCGACGCGGGCGCGGAGTCCCCTCAGGAGTCGCGCACCCGGGTACGGCTGGTGCTCGCCGGCCTGCCGCGACCGGAGACGCAGTGGGTCGTGGCCGAGCAGGACCGGTTCGTGGCCCGACTGGACCTGGCCTGGCCGCAGTTCAAGGTCGCCGTGGAGTACGACGGACTCTGGCACGACGATCCCGAGCAGTTTCACCGGGACCGCCGACGCCTCAACCGACTGCTCGGCAGCGACTGGATCGTGCTCCACCTGACCGCCAAACGCCTCCGGGACGACTTCGACGGGTTCCTCGCCGAGGTCCGAGCCGCGTTGCGAACCCGCTCGCGCTTTCCTCGGTGACGGTGATCGCGCTCGAACATGGAAGTAGTGGCCTCCCCGTCGAGGGAGGCCACTACTTCATGGATCGAGCACGATCATGGCCGGCGCGCGGGGTGCGCGGCTGGTCAGGCGGCCGGGAGGTACTTGGCCAGGTCGTCGAGGATCTTGTTGGCGGCGCCGACGCCGATGCCGGTCATCCAGACCTCGTCGGAGACCGGGTACGCCTTGCCGGCCTTGACCGCGCCGAGGCCCTTCCAGAGGGTGCCGCCCGCCACCTTGGCCTGCTCGGCGGCGGCCTTGTCGCCGTACGCGGTCACGAAGATGACGTCGCCGTCGACCTCGTTGATCCGCTCGGGGCTGACCAGGTCGAAGCGCTTGTCCTCCTTGTTGGCCAGCATCTGCCGCTCGGGGCGGCCGAGGCCGGTGTCGCCGACGACGATGCCGGAGAAGGAGTCCGGGCCGTACACCCGGATGTTGCCCGGGATGAAGCGCACGATCGACACCTTGCGGGCGGCGGGGTCACCGAGGGTGGCGCCGAAGTCCTTGGCCCGCTTCTCGTACGCGCCGAGCAGGTCCTTGGCCTGCTGTTCGCGGCCGAGCGCCTTGCCGTCGAGCAGGAAGTTGTCCTTCCAGGTGATGCCCACCTTGTCGGTGAACACGGTGGGCGCGATGGCGGCCAGCTCGTCGTAGAACTTCTCCTGGCGGAACTTGCTGCCGAGGATGAGGTCCGGCTTGAGCGCGTTGATCGCCTCCAGGTCGGGCTCGGTGAGCACCCCGACCTCCTTGATGCCGGTGAGCTTGTCCGCACCGAAGTACGTCGGCCAGCTCTTCGCCTCACCTGCGGTGGCCGCGCCGACGGGTGTGATGCCCAGCGAGAGCGCCGTGTCGATCTTGTCGGTGTCGAGCACGACGACGCGCTTGGGGTCGGCCGGGACCTTGGTGGTGCCCATGGCGTGGGTGATCTCCCGGGTCTCCCCGGTGGCGGAGCCGGCGACCGGGTCGCTCTCACCGCAGGCGGTGAGGCCGGCCCCGAGGGCGACGGCCGCGGCGAGAGCGGCGACGAGACGACGCATCAGAGTCCTTTCGAGGGGTAGGTGCCGGCGAGCGGGGTCGCCGCGTCGCCGGTGGCGGGTCGGGCGTCCGGTACGGACGCCGTCAACGATTCGGGGTCGCCCACCGCAGCTGACCCGGTGGCCGGGCTAGCGGAGCCGCCGGCCGGAGAATCCGCGCCGGCAGCAGGCGTGGCCGGATCGGCGGCGGGAGCAGCGGCCGGGGCGGCGTGGCCGCCGGTGTGGGCGGGCACCACCAGCGGGGCTCCGGTCACCGGGCAGGGGACGACGACGCAGGCCAGCCCGAAGACATCCCGGACCAGGTCCGCGGTGAGGATCTCCCGGGGCGGCCCGGCGGCCACCACCGCGCCGGCGCGCATCGCGATCAGGTGGTCGGCGTAGCGGGCAGCCTGGTTGAGGTCGTGCAGCACGGCGACCACGGTGCGGCCCCGCTCGACGCGCAACCGGTGCAGCAGATCCAGCACCTCCACCTGGTGGGCCAGGTCGAGGAAGGTGGTCGGTTCGTCCAGCAGCAGGGCGTCGGTGTCCTGGGCGAGGGTCATGGCGATCCACACGCGTTGCCGCTGGCCGCCGGAGAGGCTATCCACGGGCCGGTCGGCCAGGTCGGCCACGTCGGCCAGGCTCATCGCCTCGTCTACCGCCGCGGCGTCGGTGGACGACCACTGCCGCCACCACCGCTGGTACGGCTGCCGGCCGCGCCCGACCAGGTCGGCCACCGTGACGCCCTCGGGTACGAGCGGGCTCTGCGGCAGGACGCCGAGCCGGCGGGCCACGTCGCGGGTGGGCAGGTCACGGATGGCGGTGCCGTCCAGCAGGACCGTGCCGCGTCGCGGGGTGAGCAGGCGGGCCATCGTGCGCAGCAGGGTGGACTTGCCGCAGGCGTTGGGGCCGACGATGACGGTGAACGCGTCGGTCGGCAGGTCCAGGGTGAGCCCGTCGAGCACGGTCCTCTCGTCGTAGCCGACGACCAGGTCGCGGGTGGAGAGCATCACACGACTCCTTGAGGGCGTCACGACGACCGCCGCCGTCCACGAAGCAACAGGAAGATCAGGTACGGGCCGCCGATCGCGGCGGTCAGCACACCGGCCGGCAGTTGGGTGGGTGCGAACAGCCGCCGGCCGGCCAGGTCGGCCAGCACCAGCAGCAGCGCGCCGAGCAGCGCGGCGCAGACCAGCGGGGGCCGTTCGGCGCGGACCAGCCGGCGGGCCAGTTGGGGTGCGACGAGCGCCACGAAGTCGACGGCGCCGACCTGGGCGGTGACCATCGCGGCGACGAGCACGCCGGTGCCGGCGAGCCCGATCCGGCGGGCCACGGGACGCAGCCCGACGCCCCGCGCGGTGTCGTCGTCCAGGGCGGTGCTGTTCAGCGCCCAGCCGGCCCAGGCCAGCACCGGCAGCAGCACCAGCATTGTGCCGGCGATCCAGGCGGCCTCGGTCCAGCCCTTGCCGGCGAGGGTGCCGATCAGCCAGATCTGCGCCCGCAGCCCGTCGATCGGGTCGGCGGTGAGCATGACCACCTCGGTGAGCGCCCGGAAGGCGAACGCGACAGCCACGCCGGCGAGGACGAACCGCTGCGCGGCCAGTCCGTGCCGGGCGCCGAGGGCGAACAGCAGCACCGCCGCCAGCAGGCCGCCGACCAGCGCGCTCGGCGCCACCAGCACCGCCGCCGCACCGCTGGTCAGCGCCACTGTCGCGGCGAGGCCGGCGCCCTGGGTGATGCCGATGACGTCCGGGCTGGCGAGGGGGTTGCGCGCCACGCTCTGGATCAGCGTGCCGGCCACGCCGAAGGCCGCCCCGGCCACCGCGGCCAGCACGATCCGGGGCAACCGCAGATCAAAGACGACGAGGTCGTACGGGGTGCCCGCGCCGGAGAGCGCCCGCAGCACGTCGGCCGGGGCGACGTACGGGGTGCCGAGGGACAGGCTGAGCAGCATCGCGAGCAGGAGCAGCACGGTCAGCACGGCGGCGACCAGCACCGCCCGGCGGCGGATCTGCAGGCTGACCGGGCCGAGCCGCAGCAGCGACCGTCCCGGCAGTCGGGCAGAGCCGCCACCGGGCGAGGCGGCGGGGCCTGCCGGGCCGGGGACCGGGCGCTGGGCGGTCGTCACGCGGTCACCACCCGGGCGCGGCGGACCAGCACGGCCAGCAGCGGCGCACCGATCAGGGCGGTGATGATCCCGGCCGGTATCTCGCCGGGCGGGGCGACGAGCCGGCCGACGACGTCGGCGCCGAGCAGCAGTGCGGGCCCGAGCAGGGCGGAGACGGCGAGGGTCCAGCGGTGGTCCGCGCCGACCAGGGCACGGGCCAGGTGCGGCACGGCCAGTCCGACGAAGGCGACCGGCCCGGCGGCGGCCACCGCGGCGCCGGTCAGCAGCACCGCGGCGAGGCCACCGGTGAGGCGGACCAGCCCGATGCGGTGGCCCAGGCCGCGGGCCACGTCGTCGCCGAGGGCCAGCGCGTCCAGGCCGCGGGCCACCAGGACCGCCAGCAGCAACCCGACGAGAACGAAGGGCAGCACCTGGGCGGTGACGCCGAGGTCCCGGCCGGCCAACCCGCCGACGACCCAGAACCGGTACTCCTCGAAGGTGCGGGCGTCGATGCTGAGCAGCGCGTACACCCCGGAGGCGAGGCTGGCGTCGAGCGCCGCGCCGACCAGCGCGAGGGTGACCGGACTCGCGCCCTCGCGGGCCCGGCTGGCGATGGCGAAGACCAGCAGCCCGGCGACCAGCGCCCCGGCGATGCCGAACCAGACGTAGCCGGCGAGCGTGCCGACGCCGAAGACGGAGATGGCGAGCACCACGCCGAACGACGCGCCGGCGCTGATGCCGAGGATGCGGGGCTCGGCGAGGGGGTTGCGGGTGAGCGCCTGGAACAGCACCCCGGCCACGGCGAGGGCGAGCCCGACAGCGAGGCCCAGGGCGGTACGCGGAATGCGCAGTTCCCGGACGATCGTGCTCGCGTCGCTGCCGTCCGGCGCGACGAGGGCGTGCCACACGGCACCGACACCGAGTGGCCGGCTGCCCAGCGCGAAGCTCGCCAGCACGGCGAGCAGCAGCACCAGTGCCGCCCCGACGGTGACGGCCACCCGCCGGCCGGTACGGGTACCGGACCGGTTGCGGGCCGGCGTCGGCCGGTCGACGAGGGTGGTCACGAGTCTCCTGCACGTTCGAGCTTAGGTTCGCCTAACCTTAGCCGACCTGCAGAAAGTGACCTAACCGGCGTCGGTCGATGCCGACCCGGACGTGTCCGGGTCGCGTGCCGTGCTGCCGTCCCCGGTCGCCGCACCGCCGCCCGGCAGCACGTCCAGTGGCCGCATCATCTCGTTGTCCTCGTGCTCCAGGAGGTGACAGTGCCAGGCGTAGCGGCCGGGCAGGTCGAAGCGCGCCTTGATCCGGGTCACCTCCCACGGGTACGCGAGCACCGTGTCCATCCGCCCCCGTTCCCCCGGAGCCGGCGGCACCCGGCCCGAATGCCCGCGGCCGAGCACCTCGAACTGGGCCTGGTGCAGGTGGATCGGATGGACCAGTCGGGTGAAGTTGCGCAGTTCCCACACCTCGGTGGCGCCGAGGGTCGGCTGCTCGGTCGCCGGATCACTCCAGCGCATGGGCCGAGGACGGCCCCGCTCGTCGAGGGTGCCGAGCAGCATCGTCATCGACCCCGACGAGCCGGACATGCGCTCGTTGAGCGACAACCGCCGAACCCGCTGGGCCGCCGGCAGCCCAGGATGTGCCGGCAGCCGCAGCTGCTCCGGCGGCACGCTCGGGTCCGGGCCGGTCGCCTCGGTGACCACGAAGCGCAGCACCTGCCCGGTGGTTCGCGGATCGGCCGGCGGGAAGTCGACCCCGGGCCGGCCACCGCGGTACGCCCAGTCGGGTCCCTCGTTGACGAGGTACAGCTCGGTACCGGCGGGCACGTCGGTGAAGTCGACGATGGCGTCGACCCGCTGGGCGGGGCCGAGGCCCACGCGTTCGTGCGACACCGGCTCGGGCAGGAACCCGCCGTCGCTGCCGATCTGCCAGATCGGCAGCACCGGGCGGGCCGGCCGCGCCGTGGCGTGGGCAGCCACGCTCAGCAGCAGAAAACGATTGTTCGAGGCGTTGAGCAGGCGGAACCGGTAGCGCCGCCGCTGCACCGTGAGGCTGGGCCAGGTGCGACCGTTGACCACGATTGTGGAGCCGGCGCCGTGCCACGAGCGCTCCCCCGGGTAGAGCAACTCGCCGTCGGCGGTGAAGCTCCGATCCTGGATCATCAGCGGAATATCGCGGTAGCGGACGTCCGGAGGGTCGTCGTGGGCCGGCCCCGGGCCGGGTAGGACCCCGTCCGGCAGGTCGTCGCCGCCGAGCAGGTAGAAGCCGGCCGGTCCGGCGTAGACGTTCTGGGCGGTCACCCCCAACGTGTGGTCGTGGTACCAGAGGGTGCCCGGCGCCTGGTCGTTGGCGTACTCGAAGGTGGCCGAGCCCGGCGCCCAGCGCAGACCGGAACGCTCGGCGAAGCGGGACCGGAACTCGTCGTACACGCTTCCGCAGACGGCGAAGTCGGACGGCAGATCGCGCGCCACCGGCAGGTACCACGCCTCGGCGTGCCCGTCGCTCTCCTGCGGGCTGTGTGCACCGTGCAGATGCACCACCTGGGGCACCGGCCCGCGGTATCCGCGCGGGTCGCCGTCGCGACGGCCGTGCTGGTCCCGGTTGGCGTTTCCGCCGGCGGGGTTGGCCCAGTGCAGGGTGGGATCGACCGGCAGCAGGTGCGGCAGAAAGTCGCCCCGCCCGTCGACGAGTTGATTGACCCAGGTCACGCGCACCGGGTGGTTCACCCGCGCCACGATGCTGGGCGCCGGAGAGCCGAAGCTGCCGGGGTGGGCCGTCGAGCCGTAACCCCACACCGTCGTACGCGGCCACGAAGGCGGCAGGATCTGCTGGCGGAACTGTCGTACGCCGATGACGTACGTGTCCCGCTCCGGACCGGTCGCCACGGCCGGCATCGCCGGTGGGATCCGCAACGGCGCGACGTACTTCGGGATGTCGGCGGCGTCCAACGACGCCACTCCGGCGAGCGCGCGGCCCGCGGCCGTGGAGCCCGCCGGGACCAGTACCGCCGCGCCACCGGCGGCACCGGCGGCAAGCAGCCCTCGTCTGGTGACCATGCCACACCTCCCATTCGCATCCCATTCCCCGATAAGAGAATGAGTTTCGCGGAAGGGGACAAGTGCGACAGAACACCGATGCCACCCGTAAGAGGGACATCCGGCCCCGATCGCGCCATAGGGTGTGAGCATGCGATTCGACAGGCACACGGTCGTCCTCCTGATCCGGCCGTCGGATCCGCCGGACCTGCCACTGGAGGCGATCGACCGGGTGCAGAGCGCCCACCTCGCCCATCAGGCGGGGTTCGTGGAGCAGGGGCTGGTGCTGGCGGCCGGGCCGTTCCTGGACGCCGACGACGGGCAACTGCGGGGCTTCGTCGTGTTCTCGATCTCGCCGGAGGAGGTACGCGCGCTCTACGCCGACGATCCGGCCGTCCGCGCCGGCCTGCTCGTCGCACGGGTGACGAGTTGGATGGTGCCCGAGGGCAACGTGCGGTTCGAGAGCGTGCCGATGCCCCGGTCGATGCTGGAGGCGGCCTCCGGCGACTGAGGCCGGCGAATCGGAACCCTCGACGGTCGGCCGAGCGGGCTCTTGACGGTCAGCCGGGCAGGCCCTCGATCGGGACCACCCGCAGGTCGTCCACCTCGCCGACGATCACCCGCAGCGACGGAAAGTAGGCACCGAGCACCTGAGCGCACCTGTCGCACGGCTCGATGACGGCGCGGCCCCGGTCGGTGACCGTGACGATCGTCTCCAGCTCGGTCACGCCCTGCGTGGCGGCGGTGCCGATCACGACCAGTTCCGCGCAGGTGTCGCCGCTGTCGTGCTGGATGTTCACGCCGGAGAACACCCGCCCGTCGGCGGTCCGGGCGGCCGACGCACCGGTGTGGCGCTGGCTGCGGCACCGCAGCTTGGCGACCGCCGTGGCGGCCTGCACCAACGCCCGGTCGGTGTCCCGCAGCTCCATCCCGGCCCCCCAGCGCTCGACGTCGGCCGCAACTCTAGACGGCCGTGGACGCGCTGCCGCACCGCTTGAGGCGGTAACCCAGGGGCGATCCGCCGCCGCGCTGCCTATCCTTGGGCACGACATGCAGAATCCAGCCGCCTCCGCCGCGACCGATCCCGTCCGCGAGCTGCACCGCCGCCTCACTCCCCTGATGTTCCGCGACCAACGCCGGCTCCAGCGGCGCCTCGACGGTGCCCGCAAGCTGCGCGACCCGCAGCGCCGGGAGGCGGCGCTTACCGAGATCACCGCCGAGCTGACCCGGGCCGAGCAACGGCTGGCCGCCCGGCGGGCGGCGGTGCCGGTGATCACGTACCCGGCCGGGTTGCCGGTCAGTGACCGCAAGGACGACATCGCGGCCGCCATCCGTGATCATCAGGTGGTGATCGTGGCCGGCGAGACCGGCTCCGGCAAGACCACCCAGATCCCCAAGATCTGCCTGGAGCTGGGGCGCGGCGTCAACGGCCTGATCGGGCACACCCAGCCCCGGCGGCTGGCCGCCCGCACGGTGGCCGACCGGATCGCCGACGAGCTGGGCACTGAGCTGGGCGACGTGGTCGGCTACAAGGTGCGCTTCACCGACCAGGTCAGCGACCGCAGCCTGGTCAAGCTGATGACCGACGGCATCCTGCTGGCCGAGTTGCAGACCGACCGGATGCTGCGCCAGTACGACACGTTGATCATCGACGAGGCGCACGAGCGCAGCCTCAACATCGACTTCATCCTCGGGTATCTGCGGGAGCTGCTGCCCCGCCGACCCGACCTCAAGGTGATCATCACCTCGGCGACCATCGAGACCGACCGCTTCGCCCGGCACTTCGCCGGCCCGCCCACCGCCGACGAGCCGCAGGGCGTACCCGCGCCGGTGGTCGAGGTCTCCGGGCGCACCTACCCGGTGGAGGTGCGCTACCGGCCGCTGGTCGAGGTGGCCGAGGGCGACGAGGACGGTGACGGCGACGAGGACAACGTCCGCGACCAGATCCAGGCGATCGGCGACGCCGTCGAGGAGTTGGCCGCCGAGGGGCCCGGCGACATCCTGGTCTTCCTCAGCGGCGAGCGAGAGATCCGGGACACCGCCGACGCGCTGGGCAAGCTGGTGCAGTCCAAGCGGTCCCTGCTCGGCACCGAGATCCTGCCGCTGTACGCCCGGCTGTCCAGCGCCGAGCAGCACCGGGTCTTCGCCGCGCACAGCTCGCGCCGGGTGGTGCTCGCCACCAACGTGGCGGAGACCTCGCTGACCGTGCCCGGCATCAAGTACGTGGTGGACCCGGGCACCGCCCGGATCTCCCGCTACTCCAGCCGGCTCAAGGTGCAGCGGCTGCCCATCGAGCCGGTCTCCCAGGCGTCGGCAAACCAGCGCAAGGGCCGCTGCGGGCGTACGTCCGACGGCATCTGCATCCGCCTCTACGACGAGCAGGACTTCCTGTCCCGCCCCGAGTTCACCGACCCGGAGATCCTGCGCACCAACCTGGCGTCGGTCATCCTCCAGATGACCGCGATCGGGCTCGGCGACCTGGCCGCGTTCCCGTTCATCGACCCGCCGGACAGGCGCAACATCACCGACGGCGTCAACCTGCTGCACGAGCTGGGCGCGCTGGACCCGACCGAGGCCGACCCGGGCAAGCGGCTCACCGCGCTGGGCCGGCGGCTGGCCCAGTTGCCGGTCGACCCGCGGCTGGCCCGGATGGTGGTCGAGGGCGAACGAAACGGTTGCGCCACCGAGGTGCTGGTGATCGCCGCCGCGCTGTCCATCCAGGACCCGCGCGAGCGGCCGGCGGAGAAGCAGGCCCAGGCCGACCAGGCGCACGCGCGGTTCGCCGACAAGGAGTCGGACTTCGTCGCGTACCTCAACCTGTGGCGCTACCTGCGCGAGCAGCAGCGTGAACTGTCCTCCAGCGCGTTCCGGCGGATGTGCAAGGCGGAGTACCTGAACTACCTGCGGATCCGCGAGTGGCAGGACATCGTCAGCCAGTTGCGCCAGGTCCTGCGTACCCCTTCCGAAGGCGACCGGCGGGGTGGGCGACCGGCGCGCGACACCTCGGACGACGCGGACGCCGGCCGGGGTGCGGGCCGGCGCGGCGGCGCGGACCTGCCGGAGGAGATCGACACCCCGAAGGTGCACCAGTCGCTGCTGCCGGGCCTGCTGTCGCACATCGGCCTGAAGGACGCCCAGAAGCACGAGTACCTGGGCGCGCGGGGCGCGAAGTTCGCGCTCTTTCCCGGCTCGGCGTTGTTCAAGAAGCCGCCGCGCTGGGTGATGGCCGCCGAGCTGGTGGAGACCTCCCGGCTGTGGGGCCGCATCGCCGGCCGGGTCGAGCCGGAGTGGGTCGAGCCGCTCGCGCAGCACCTGGTCAAGCGCAGCTACAGCGAGCCGCACTGGGAGAAGAAGCAGGCCGCGGTGATGGCCTACGAGAAGGTCACCCTGTACGGCGTTCCCCTGGTCACCTCCCGCAAGGTCAACTTCGGGCGGATCGACCCGGCGCTGAGCCGGGAGCTGTTCATCCGGCACGCCCTCGTCGAGGGCGACTGGCAGACCCACCACCGGTTCTGGGCGGACAACAAGCGCCTGCTCGCCGAGATCGAGGAGCTGGAGAGCCGCGCCCGACGCCGCGACATCCTGGTCGACGACGAGACCATCTTCGGTTTCTACGACCAGCGGATCCCCGCCGACGTGGTCTCCGGCCGGCACTTCGACACCTGGTGGAAGAAGACCCGCCGCGAGCAGCCCGACCTGCTCACCTTCACCCGCGACGTGCTGGTCAACGACGGCCGCGCGGGGGTGGACGAGGACGACTACCCGGACGAGTGGCTGACCCAGGGGGTGAGCCTGCCGCTGACGTACCGCTTCGAGCCGGGCACGCCGACCGACGGCGTCACCGTGGACATCCCGCTGCCGCTGCTCAACCAGGTGCCGGCCGAGAGCTTCGACTGGCAGGTGCCGGGGCTGCGCGAGGAGACGGTGATCGCGCTGATCCGGACGCTGCCCAAGGCGATCCGCCGCAACTTCGTCCCGGTGCCGGACTACGCGCGGGCCGCGCTCGCCGCGATCAGGCCCGGCGAGGAACCGTTGCTGGACGCGCTCACCCGCCAACTGCGGCGGATGACAGGCGTCACAGTGCCCCGCGACGCCTGGGAGCCGGGCAAGCTGCCGGCCCACCTGCGGGTCACCTTCCGGGTGCTCGACGCCGACGAGAAGCCGGTCGCCGAGGGCAAGGACCTGCCGGCCCTGCAACGTCAGCTCCGTCAGGAGGTCCGCCAGGTGGTGGCGGCCGCCGCACCGGAGGTCGCCCGGACGGGGCTGCGCGAGTGGAGCGTCGGCACCCTGCCCCGGACGATCGAGCAGGTGCGCGCCGGCTACGCGGTGACCGCGTACCCGGCGCTCGTCGACGAGGGCGCGACGGTCGGGGTGAAGGTGTTCGACTCCCCCGCCGAGGCGGAGGCGGCGCACTGGGCGGGCACCCGTCGACTGCTGCGGCTCACCGTGCCGTCCCCGGCCCGGTTCCTGCAGGGCCGGCTGAGCAACGAGGCGAAGCTGGCGCTGAGTCGCAACCCGCACGGCGGTGTGCAGCAACTGATCGAGGACGCGGCGGGCGCGGCCATCGACCGGCTGATCGGCGAAGCCGGTGGGCCGGCGTGGGACGCCGAGGGCTTCGCCGCGCTGCGGGAGAAGGTCCGCGCCGACCTGGTCGACACGGTGGTCGAGGTGATGGACCGGGTGCGCAAGGTGCTCGCCGCAGCCTACGCGGTCGAGCAGCGGCTCGGCGCCACCCGCAACCTCGCCGTGGTGGCGGCGCTGGCCGACATCCGCAAGCAGCTCGCCGGGCTGGTGCACGCCGGTTTCATCACCGAGACCGGGTACGCCCGCCTGCCCGACCTGCTGCGCTACCTGACCGCCATCGAGCGCCGGCTGGACCGCCTGGGCGGCAACCCCCAGCGGGACCGCCAGCAGCAGGACCGGATCGCTGTGGTGCAGAAGGAGTACGACGACCTGCTCACCAACCTGCCCCCGGCCCGCCGCCAGGAGACGGCCGTCCGGCAGATCCGCTGGATGATCGAGGAGTTGCGGGTGAACGTGTTCGCGCAGGCGCTGGGCACCCCGTATCCCGTCTCCGAGCAGCGGATCTACCGGGCCATGGACGAGGCCGAGGGCCGCTGACCCGGCCGGCGCGGCTCTGGCCCTGGCCGGGCCCGTCAGGTCAGCGGTTCCACGCCGGGCGGCAGCTCGCCACGGTCGATCGCCGACTGGATGTAGTCGAGCAGGATCCGCCGCAGTTCCCGACCGGCGTGGGTCGGCACGATGTCGCGGCGGCGGGCCACCGCGATGGTCCGCCGCACCCCGGGCGGGGCGAGGGGGGTGATCCGCACCCCGGGGCGGCGGGCCAGCACGATGCCCGGCACCAGCGCGATGCCCAGTCCTGCCTCGACGAAGCTGAGCACCGCGTCCATCTCGCCGCCGTCCACCGCGAAGCTCGGTTCGAAGCCCGCCTCGCGGCACGCCTGGATGGTGGCGTCGCGCAGGTCGTAGCCCTCCCGGAACATCACCATCGGCTGGTCGCGCAGGTCGGTGATGCGCAGCTCGCCGGTCGTCGACGCGGTGGGCACCTCCCCCACCGAGGCCACCACCAGGCTCTCCCGCAGGATCGGGTCGACCCGCAGACCCGGGTCCGCGCCCTGGGCCGGCATGATGATCAGGGCCAGGTCGAGGTCGCCGCGCAGCAGGTCCCGCACGAGATCCTGGGAGCCGCCCTCCTCGACGCGCAGGTCGACGGTGGGATGCGCGTCGCGGAACCGACGCAGCACCGGCGGTGCGAGCGAGGTGGCAAGGCTCGGGGTCGCACCGAGCCGGACGCGACCCCGCCGGAGCCCGACCAGCTCCTGCACCTCCCGGGTCGCGGTCTCCACGTCGGCGAGGATCCGGGTGGCCAGCGGCAGGAGCACCTCACCCGCCGCGGTGAGGGCGATGTTGCCCCTTACCCGCTCGAACAGCGGTGCCCCGAGGTCGGTCTCCAGAGCGTGAATTTGCTTACTGAGAGAAGGCTGAGTGATGCCGACGATGTCGGCGGCTTGGGTGAAATGTCGTACTTCGGCCACCGCAACGAAGTACCGGAGCTGATGGAGCTGCATCTACATAGCCTAAGGCTATTAACACTACGAGTTTGATGCATTGGACGACTGATCGAAGTGCTCCTAGCGTCGGTCCCGTGGTAATGACGAAAACTCGGTCGCCCATCCGCTCGAACGTCGGCCTCAAGGCCGTCATGGCGGTGACGGGCATCCTGCTGGTGCTGTTCCTGATCGCCCACATGCTCGGGAACCTGAAGGTGTTCACGGGGGAGACCTCGTTCGACCACTACGCGCACTGGCTGCGCGACATCGGTAAGCCGCTGCTGCCCGGTGTCTGGTTTCTGTGGATCCTGCGCACCGTCCTCGTGGTGGCCGTCGTCGCCCACATCTGGGCCGCCACCGTGCTGGCGATGCGCGCCCGCGCCGCCCGCCCGGTCAAGTACGCCCACCGCAAGAAGGTTCGGGGCAGCTACGCGGCCCGCACCATGCGCTGGGGCGGCGTGATCATCCTGCTGTTCGTGATCTACCACCTCCTGGACCTGACCACCGGCACGCTCAACCCGGTCGGGACCGAGGGCAAGCCGTACGGCAACGTCGTCGCCGACTTCGCGCCGGAGCGCTGGTACGTCACGCTCTTCTACACCCTGGCGATCGTCACGCTCGGCTTCCACCTGCGCCACGGCGCGTTCAGCGCGTTCCGCAGCCTCGGCCAGCAGACACCCCGGGGCGAGCGCCGGGCGCGCAACGCCGCGCTCGTCTTCGCCGTGGTGCTCTGCGCCGGATACCTGGTGGTCCCGTTCGCCGTTCTCACCGGATTGGTGTCCTGACATGGAACTCTTCACCGAGGGCGACCCGATCGCCGACACGAAGGCTCCCGCCGGCCCGATCGAGAAGCGCTGGGAGACCCGGCGCTTCGAGGCCAAGCTGGTCAACCCGGCCAACCGCCGCAAGATGACGGTGATCGTGGTCGGCACCGGCCTGGCCGGCGGTTCGGCCGCGGCGACGCTGGCCGAGCAGGGCTACCACGTCAAGTCCTACTGCTACCAGGACAGCCCGCGCCGGGCGCACTCGATCGCCGCGCAGGGCGGCATCAACGCCGCGAAGAACTACCGCAACGACGGCGACTCGGTGCACCGGCTGTTCTACGACACCGTCAAGGGCGGCGACTTCCGCTCCCGGGAGTCGAACGTGCACCGCCTGGCCGAGGTGTCGGTCAACATCATCGACCAGTGCGTCGCCCAGGGCGTGCCGTTCGCCCGCGAGTACGGCGGCCTGCTGGACACCCGCTCCTTCGGCGGCGCCCAGGTGCAGCGCACCTTCTACGCCCGGGGGCAGACGGGCCAGCAGCTGCTGCTCGGCGCGTACCAGGCCCTGGAGCGGCAGATCGGCCTGGGCAACGTCGAGATGAACGCCCGGCACGAGATGCTGGAGCTGGTCCTCGTCGACGGCAAGGCCCGCGGCATCGTCGTCCGCGACCTGGTCACCGGCGAGATCAGCACGGAGATGGCCGACGCGGTGGTGCTCGCCTCCGGCGGCTACGGCAACGTCTTCTACCTCTCCACCAACGCCAAGGGCTGCAACGTCACCGCCACCTGGCGGGCGCACCGCAAGGGCGCGTACTTCGCCAACCCCTGCTACACGCAGATCCACCCGACCTGCATCCCCGTCTCCGGCGACCACCAGTCGAAGCTGACCCTGATGAGCGAGTCGCTGCGCAACGACGGCCGGGTCTGGGTGCCGAAGAACAAGGGCGACGACCGCAACCCGCGCGACATTCCCGAGGACGAGCGGGACTACTACCTGGAGCGGATCTACCCCTCCTTCGGCAACCTGGTCCCCCGCGACATCGCCTCCCGCGCCGCGAAGAACGTGTGCGACGAGGGCCGGGGCGTCGGGCCCACCAAGCTCGGTGTCTACCTCGACTTCGCCGACGCGATCGACCGGCTGGGCCGCAAGGCCATCGAGGCCAAGTACGGCAACCTCTTCGAGATGTACGAGCGGATCACCGGCGAGGACCCGTACGAGGTGCCGATGCGGATCTACCCCGCCGTGCACTACACGATGGGCGGCCTGTGGGTCGACTACGACCTCCAGTCGAGCATCCCGGGCCTGTTCGTGATCGGCGAGGCGAACTTCTCCGACCACGGCGCGAACCGCCTCGGCGCCTCGGCGCTGATGCAGGGCCTCGCCGACGGCTACTTCGTGCTGCCGACCACGATCGCCAACTACCTGGCCTCGGGCCCCCTCGACAAGGTCGACGCCAGCCACCCGGCGGCGGTCGAGGCGCGTACCGACGTCGAGGACCGCATCCAGCGGCTGCTGGCGGTCAACGGCGACCGGACCGTCGACTCGTTCCACCGCGAGCTGGGCCAGATCATGTGGGAGCACTGCGGCATGGAGCGCAGTGAGGCCGGGTTGCGCAAGGCGATCGGCGAGATCCGCGACCTGCGCGACGCGTTCTGGCAGCGGGTCAAGGTGTCCGGCACGGGCGAGGAGCTGAACCAGTCGCTGGAGAAGGCCGGCCGGGTGGCCGACTTCTTCGAGCTGGCCGAGCTGATGTGCATCGACGCCCTGCACCGCGAGGAGTCCTGCGGAGGGCACTTCCGGGCCGAGCACCAGACCCCCGACGGCGAGGCGCAGCGCGACGACGACCGGTTCGCGTACGTGGCGGCCTGGGAGTTCACCGCCACCGGTGAGCCCTCGGTGCTGCACAAGGAAGACCTGAAGTTCGAATACGTCCACCCCACGCAGCGGAGCTACAAGTGAACCTGACCCTGCGCATCTGGCGCCAGAAGGGCCCTGAGGACAAGGGTCGGATGGTGACCTACCCGGTCAACGACGTGTCCCCGGACATGTCGTTCCTGGAGATGCTCGACGTACTCAACGAGCGGCTGATCCTCGACGGCGAGGACCCGGTGGCGTTCGACCACGACTGCCGCGAAGGCATCTGCGGCATGTGCGGCCTGATGATCAACGGTGACGCGCACGGGCCGCAGCGCGGCACCACGGCCTGCCAGCTGCACATGCGGCAGTTCACCGACGGCGAGACGATCGACATCGAACCGTGGCGGGCCAGCGCCTTCCCGGTCATCAAGGACCTGGTGGTCAACCGGGGCGCCTTCGACAAGATCATCGCCGCCGGCGGCTACATCACCGCGCCGACCGGCAGCGCGCCCGAGGCGCACTCCACCCCGGTCGCCAAGGCCAACGCGGACGCCGCCTTCGAGTCGGCGGCCTGCATCGGCTGCGGCGCGTGCGTGGCGGCCTGCCCGAACGGCTCGGGCATGCTCTTCACCGCCGCCAAGCTCACCCAGCTCTCGCTGCTGCCGCAGGGCCAGCCGGAGCGCTACACCCGGGTGATCGGCATGGTCGACGCGCACGACGAGGCAGGCTTCGGTGGCTGCACGAACGCCGGCGAGTGCACGGTGGCCTGCCCGAAGGGCATCCCGCTGAACACGATCGGCCGGCTCAACCGCGACTACCTCGCGGCCACCACGAAGGGCGCCGGCAACACCCCCGGCTCCTGACCACGGCCCCGGCCACTCCTGGCCACCCCGGACCGCCGTGCCCCGAACCTCGGGCACGGCGGTCCGGCGTACGGTCGACGCCCGCCGACGCAGCGACCGATCCAGCCCGGGCCCCGCCCCCGGCCGGGACCTTGGCCTGGCCCGAGCGCATGATCCACTCGATATCGCCGATGTGGCGGTGTCCGAGGCGCTCGAATACCGCCGCATCGGCGAAATGGAGTCGATCATGCCGGTGCACCCCCGGTGTACGTGCCGCTTCACCCAACACGGCGGACAAAAAGGGTGAATGCTCGCGACTCTCGCCGCTTCCGGATGCCTTGACCGGGAAGCACGACCTGATCAACTCGGCATCCAGGAAGTCGGCCTGTGCCGGCACCCATGACACCCCGACTTCCGGAAACCCGAGTCGATCAAGGAGGGCCACCGTCGCCCAGCACAGGCCACGAACCGGCCGCGCCAGCCCCCGAAGGCACGGACGGCGACCATCGCGGGCTGGGGGCGACCGTGCCCGGCGCAGGGATCAAGCCTGACCGCCCGGAGCCGGGCACCGGCGCCCCCCGCCCCACCCCCAACCCCCCGCCAACCCCAGCCCCGTCGCCCCCACCCCCCAAC